>NZ_JAFCWP010000005.1:0-479320 GCF_049897625.1 Janthinobacterium sp. PSPC1-1
ATTGACGCTGCACTTACATCAAATGCCCACACTTATCGACTGTTAATTGTTAAAGAACGGTATTCGGTACTGCTTTCGCGCTATCGACAAAGCGTTGTGTTTGTCAGCTGCGAAGAAGGGAGAGTATGAAGCTTTTTCAGCATTTCGTCAACCTTCTTTTTTTCCCACTTCACTCAGCATTTGCATGCATCGTTCAGCGAGGGGGCGAATTATAGCCTTGGGCTGCGCACGCCGCAAGGGCTATTTTGATGCTGCGGCCTGCCCTCACCGCCCAGCAAGCCTTGTCTTCACTTCAAGCGCCTTTTTGTGCAGCCTGTCGCAATCGACTGGCGCACTTCGTGGTCTTTAGGCACAGTGCCAACATCAGACTCTGACGCTACTCAACAAGGGGTTAAACTTCCCCGCTGCGTCGATTAACTCTTGTACTTGAAAGTGCCCCCATGCTTCCGATTTCCAGCCTGCCCCAATTGTTGAAAACCATCCTCGCTTGGTTGCAACGGGCATTCGACGCGACGACGACCTGGGTTACCCAACTGTCCTGGTGGAAATTTTTCCTGTTCGCTGCGCTGGCCCTGATCGCCGGCTCCATTTTGCAAGATGAGCTGTTCTCGTCCAGCCCGGACGAAGAAGTTGTCATCAAGTCGCACAAACGCAGCAGCAAGGGCTCGGGAGATACCAATATCCTGATCGACGATACGGGCATCCATTTCAATCCCCGCAATAGCAAGAACCGGCGCAGCAGCACGGCCGACGCGGCCAGCGATCCGGCCGATGCCGCCGAGGCGGACGCGCAAGCCAGTGCCGTACCGCCGGAGCCGCCTCAACCGCCCGCCGCCCCCGCCAAACCCAGCTATCCGGTGACCACCAATGCTTCAGGGGAAGAAGTCCATATTGAATTGCCGCCGCAAATCGGCGAAGAGCTGTCGAATGCCATCGAAGAAGCGGTCGATGATGCGGCGGAGCAAAAAGTGTCGCGCTACCACCAGCAAGCTTCCACCTGGTTCAAGAGTTTTGTGTCCTTGCTGGTATTGGCCCTGTTTGCCATGAAAGCCCTGGTCGGCGGCAAGAAACGCGCCGAAGCGGAAACCGTCACGGCGAATGAGGCGGCCGAACGCGAATCCATGCAGCGCCAGCTCAGCGAAGCGAAGATGCAGATGATGCAGGCGCAAGTCGAGCCGCATTTCCTGTTCAACACGCTCGCCTCCGTCGAACACTTGATCCAGGTCGATCCACCGCGCGCGGCCAAGATGCAGCGCAGCCTGATCCAGTATCTGCGCGCCGTGCTGCCGCAAATGCGCGACAACGCGCTGATTACCAACCTGGGCCGCGAAGCGGACATGGTGCAAGCGTACTTGAACCTGCTGAAAATGCGCATGGAAGAACGCTTGACCGTCGATTTCCAGATTCCCGATGGCCTGCGCAGCGCCGCGTTCCCGCCCATGATGCTGCAATCGATGGTGGAAAATGCCATCAAGCATGGGCTGGAAGTCAAGCCGGAAGGCGGCACCCTGCGCATCGTGGCGGAAGTGGCGCACAGCAAGCTGCGCGTTATCGTCACCGATGACGGCCTGGGCTTTGGCGTGGTGCCCAGCGATGGCACGGGACTGGGTTTGCCCACCATCCGCGAGCGCCTGAAGCTGTTGCATGGCGATCAGGGCAGCCTGACCATTACGCCAAATCAACCGTCCGGCGTGTGCGCCGTGATCGAAGTGCCATATCAGCTGTCCAAATAAGACAGTTGATAAAAACGCTAAATCATTGAATAATCAATCTTCGCCTGTTCACACTTGAGACCTATGCCTACCGCTATTATTGCCGACGACGAAAGACTGATGCGCGACCAGCTGCGCCTGCGCCTGGGCCAGGCTTGGCCCGAACTGGAAATCATCGGCGAAGCCAAGAATGGCGACGAAGCGATCGAACTGGTGGAGCAACTCAAGCCCGACTTTGCCTTTCTCGATATCCGCATGCCGGGCAAGACGGGCATGGAGGCGGCGCAAGTGATTGGCAGCAAGACCCATATCGTCTTTGTCACGGCCTACGATACCCACGCCGTCGAAGCCTTCGAGCGGGGCGCAGTCGATTATGTGCTCAAGCCGCCCGAGCATGAGCGCTTGCTGGTGACGGTAGAGCGCCTGAAAACGCATTTGAACAAGCCTGCGCTGGACGTCAACAGCAGTGTCACGGCCATGCTGTCACAGCTGGCCGAGAAAATCACGGCCAAGCCCACCTACCTGCAATGGATACAGGCCAGCATCGGCCAGGACTTGCGCATGATCCCCGTGGAAGAGATTTTATTTTTCCGTTCTGACGAGAAATACACCTGCGTGCAGACAGCCAAGTATGAGGCGCTGATCCGCAAGCCCGTGCGCGATCTGGCCGAAGAGCTCGATCCTGCGCTGTTCTGGCAAATCCACCGCGCCACCCTGGTCAACGTGAATGCCATCGAAGGCGTGACGCGCGACATCCGCGGCCGCCACCTGGTACTCATCAAAGGCAAATCTGACAAGCTCGAAGTGAGCCGCAGCTTCTTGCACCTGTTCAAGCAAATGTAAGTCGCGCGCCGCCGCCCGGCCCATGCCGGCGCGGCGCCTTGATCTTTTCCTCCCCCTTCCTGCGCCACATCAAGCCGCGCCGCCCCAGCAGGCATAGGCTACATGAAGTCCAACTCTCCATCGCTGTCTTGCCTGCCTTCGTACACGTTCGCAAGGAGAAGCCCATGCCCGACCGAGGCAGTCCCACACTGCTGCGCATCCTGCCGCTGGGCATGGCGGCGGCACTATTGCTGTGCTTGTTTCCTCCGCTGAAAGCCCGCCGGCAACGGCAGGCGCGCGGGCAAGCCATCATCGACAGCGCCAGCGACGCCATCATCAGCATCGACAGCGGGCAATTCATCCTGCATGCGAACGCGGCGGCAGCCAGATTGTTCGACGACACGCCGGACGGCATGCGCGGCAGGCACCTGGGCCACTACATCCTGCGCGACTTGCGCAGCCTCGGCAGGCACGAGGGCGATCCGCCGTTTGGCGACATCAGCCAGGAGCTGCGCCTGACGGGCCGGCGCGCCACCGACTACACCCTGACGGGACGGCGCAGCGATGGCGCCATGTTCCCCCTCGAAGGCTCGCTCTCGGCCATGCAAGAAGACGGCCACAGCGTATTTACCATCATCGTGCGCGATATCAGCGCGCGCCAGCAGATGCATGCACAGCTGGCCCGCTCCTTTTCGCAATTGCGTGAATTGTCGAGCGCGCTACAATCGATCCGCGAAGAGGAACGCAAGCATATCGCGCGCGAACTGCATGACGACCTGGGGCAATTGCTGGCCACCCTGCGCGGCGACCTGACCCTGGTGCGCCAGCACTCGGACACCACCGGGTCCCTGCAAGCGTTGCTGCAAAGCATGGACGGCTTGCTGGTGACTGCCATCACTTCGCTGCGGCGCATCGCCAGCAACCTGCGTCCGCGCGCGCTCGATGAAGGAGGCTTGTATTTCGCGCTGCAAAAATTGCGCCACGACTTCCTGTTGCGCCGCGCCATCCATTTTGACTTGCTGGCCGACGAAACCGACCTGGTGCTCGACGACGCGCGCAGCACGGCCATCTACCGCATCGTGCAAGAAGCGCTGACGAATATCGCGCGCCATGCCGAGGCAAGCCACATCACCATCGCCCTGCACCGCATCGATTCCTCGCTGGCGATCACCATTCAGGATGACGGCCGCGGCATTGCCGAACACGACCTGGAAAAAGCCACGGCCTTGGGACTGCTGGGCATGCGCGAGCGGGTGTGGGGCTTGAACGGCAGCATTCATATCGGCGCCGATAACGAACTGGGCGGCACACGCATCGAAATCTCGCTGCCCATGCAGGCGGAAGTGATGGAAACAGCCACGTCATAACAAAAAAAGGCGCCCGCAGGCGCCTTTACTTCGTCACATCGAATGATGCTTAGAATTTATGTGCCAGGCCAATCTGGTACGAAGTCAGCGACTTGACGCGCTCGCGGCCAGCGTAAGCGTACACGTCGGTACGCTTCGACAAGTGGTAGTCGTAGCCGACGCCGAATTCCTTGATGGTATCCTGATCCTTGACCTTGTTGTTGCTTTGCTCTTGCTTGCCATACGACACTTTGGCATCGCCGCCGCCAACCGTGTAGTTCAGGCCGATCAGGTAGGACTTGAATTCGCCGTTGGCAGCCACCTTGGTGTCGCCTTTCGAGTAGGCGGCCGTGATCTTGGCTGGGCCGAATTTATAGCCGCCACCGATGGACCACAGGTCCGGCTTGGCTGCCGTTGCCGTTGCTTGCACGGCTTTCTCGTAGCCGGCGTGCAAGCTGATCGGACCATTGTCGTAGGTTGCCAGGCCGATGACGCCTGCGTCAGCGCTGTTGACTTCGCTCAGCACGTATTGCAGGCTGCCCACGAAACCTTCAAAGCTTGGGCTGTTGTAGGTCACAGCGTTGTTCACGCGCGACGAGCCGACGCCCGAACGCAGCAGGGTTTCATTGTTCTTGCCAACCACGCCGTAGGTGTTGAATGGGTCGACGCGGGCGATGGTGCCATCGACCAGATTCTTGGTGCGGCCCAGGATGGCGGTACCGAAAGCGCCTTTCAAGCCCACATACGCTTGACGGTCGAACAACACGCCCTTTTGCGCGCCGGTGTCGGCCAGGAATTCACTTTCCAGGTTGAAAATTGCGGACAGGCCGCCACCCAGATCTTCCGTACCCTTGAAACCGAGGCGCGACGCATTGTTTTCGCGTTGTACCGTCGGCTGGCCAGTGGTCTTGGCGATACCGAGGTCAACCAGACCATACACGGTAACGTTCGATTGTGCTTGCGCCGTAGCTGCTGCGAAGGTGCCGATGATCAATGCTGCCAGAGTAATTTTTTTCACTTGAGATTCTCTACATTAGGTTGGACAAGTTGAGCTGCTGCTGAGCTGCTTAGCTGCTGAACCGAATCATGCCCACGAAATACTTCAACAATATGACATCGACAAGATGTTGCTTTTTGGCACAACACCGTGTCACATAAAAACAACAGACGAAAAAAAACCGCCCGCAGGCGGTTTATCTTGCCGTGCTGGCCCTATTTCAGGCGGCAGCTCAGCAGCCAGTAATGTTCCAGGCGCTTCATGCGGATTTCGCGGGCCGAGTGGGCAAATTTTTTGCGCAGATGACTATCCGACGGGAAATTCTTCAGCACTTCATAGCGTTCGCCCCCCTCCGTCGTGCGGAACTGGTGGGTATTGCCTTCCAGGTCGGTGCGCGCGATGACAGTGCTGCTGCCGTCGACGTAGGAATTGTCGATCAGCACCAGCAGGATGTCCTTGCCCAACTTGCTACGCAATTGCTTCAGGTATTTGTCCTGGTCTTCGCGCTTGACGTGCGACCACCAGAAACCGGCGAACACGGCCGTAAACTTGCCCAGCAAGTCATCGGGCAAGTTGAATGCGTCGAGCTTGGCAAAGGTGACGTTGTCGGGCAAGCCGCGGGCCTGGGCCAGCGCCAGCATTTCATCGTTGATATCGGTGGCCAGCACGGACTCGGCCGACTCGGCGACCACTTCCGTCCAATAGCCGGTGCCGCAGGCCAGTTCCAGCACGGTGTGGCCTTCCAGCACGTCGGCGACCTTGTCACCCAACACTTCCAGGTCTTCCTGGCGTTCGGGCTTGTCATAGACGCGCTCGTACTGCTGCGCGATGGTGGCGTAATATTTGGCAAGCTGATCGGTAATCATTGTTTCTTCTCTTCTTAAATAATCTTGGCCAGGCACATCGCCCGGCCGACTTCATGCATTGTTATAGTTCGTAGTGCTCTTTATCACCGCTCATCGCCTGCTCTATGAGCTTGCGGTTCAGAGTCGGCGTCAGCAACTCGATAAAGGTATAAATATAGCTGCGCAAATACGCTCCCTGCTTGACGGCCACGCGCGACACATTCATGCCGAACAGGTGGCCGACAGGGATGGAGCGCAAGCCTTTGTCGCGTTCGGCATCAAAGGCCATACCCGCTATGATACCAATCCCCATGCCCAACTCGACATAAGTCTTGATGACGTCGGCATCAATGGCTTCCAGCAAGATGTCCGGCTTCAGGCCGCGCAGCACGAAAGCGTGGTCGATCTTGTTGCGTCCGGCAAACGCGCTGTCATAGGTAATCAGGGGGAAAGCGGCGATTTCTTCCAGGGTCACGGACTTCGATTTGAGCAGCGGATGGTCGACCGGCACCACCACCACGTGCTCCCATTGATAGCAGGGCAAGGTAATCAGGCCATCGATGGCGGCAATCGATTCCGTGGCGATGGCAAGATCGGCCTGGTCGCGCTGCACCATCTCGGCGATCTGGCGTGGGTTGCCTTGCAGCAAAGATAAGCGTACCTTGGGGAACTTCAGCATGAAGGCTTGCACCACCTTGGGCAAGGTGTAGCGCGCCTGCGTATGCGTGGTGGCAATGGTAAAGCTGCCGCTGTCCTGGGCCGCGAATTCCTTGCCGATGCGCTTCATGCTGTCGATTTCCTGCATGATCAGCTCGACCGATTCCAGCACCAGGCGGCCCGGCTCCGTCAAGCCGCGGATGCGCTTGCCGTGGCGTGTAAAAATATCCACGCCCAGCTCTTCCTCCAGCTCGATGATGGCTTTCGATACGCCCGGTTGCGACGTAAACAAGGCCTTGGCGGCATCCGTCAGGTTATAGTTCTGACGGACCGCTTCGCGCACGAAGCGCAGTTGATGGAGATTCATTGCTGGTTTGCCCTAGATTGCCGTGATTTGCCGAGTTTCCGCCCCACCCATGATTTTGCGTTCATGCATATACGCATATCGCATATAAGCAAATGCGTACTAAGTAGTTTGGAATAAACACTAAGTTTATTACTATTGCGGGTACTTTGGGGGTGCAAGCATGACTTTGTCTTATATAGTCTCAGGATTTGCCGTAGGATTACTCGTAGGAATGACCGGCGTGGGCGGCGGCTCGCTGATGACGCCGCTGTTAACCCTGCTGTTTGGCGTACCGCCCTCCGTGGCGGTGGGCACCGACCTGGCGTTCGCCTCGATCACCAAGAGCGCCGGCACCCTGACGCACCGCCTGCGTGGCACCATCCGCTGGGATATCGTCAAATGCCTGTGCATCGGCGCCCTGCCTGCCGCCGTCGTGTCGACCCTGGCGCTGAAATCATTTGGCACCCTGTCGCCGGAAATCGGCCAGATCATCCGTTACTCGATCGCCGGCTCCGTGCTGCTGACCGTGGTGGCGCTGGTTTTCAAGGGCCGCATGCTCACATGGATCAATGCCCACCCTGAAAAACAATTACAAGGAAATAAGCTTGCCGCAGCGACCATCATTTCAGGCGCCGTGCTGGGCACTCTGGTCACGATCTCGTCGATCGGCGCCGGCGCCATCGGCGCCACCTTGCTGGTGATGCTGTATCCACGCATGACCTCGGCCGAAGTGGCGGGCACCGATATCGCCTACGCCGTGCCCCTGACGGCCATCGCCGCCCTGGGCCACTGGTGGCTCGGCTCCATCCACTGGGAATTGCTGGCCTCGCTGCTGGTCGGCTCCCTGCCCGGCATCACGCTCGGTTCCTGGGTCGCGCGCTCCGTGCCGGAAAAGTTTTTACGCGTGCTGCTGGCGATGACCTTGACCGGCGTGGCAATAAAGCTAATCTATTAAAGACAAGAGCAGTATCAAGAACATCATCCCAGGCAGTCTTCCAGTACCCCGGCTTTTTTAGGAATTGATATGTACCATTACGATCAGTACGACCACCTCATCATCAAAGAGCGCATCGCCCAGTACCGAGACCAGGTTGCGCGCCGTATCGCCAATGAACTGACGGAAGAGGAATTCATCCCGCTGCGCTTGCAAAACGGCCTGTACATGCAACGCCACGCCTACATGCTGCGCATCGCCGTGCCGTACGGCTTGCTGTCGTCGACGCAGATGCGCATGTTCGCGCACATCGCGCGCAAGTATGACCGCGGCTATGGCCATTTCACCACGCGCCAGAACATCCAGTTCAACTGGATCGAGCTGGAACAGACTCCCGATATCCTGACCGACCTGGCTTCCGTGGAAATGCACGCGATCCAGACGTCCGGTAACTGTATCCGTAATACAACATCGGACCCGTACGCCGGTGTCGCCGCCGATGAAATCATCGACCCGCGCCCGTACGCGGAAGTGTTGCGCCAGTGGAGCACCTTCCACCCCGAATTCATCGCCCTACCGCGCAAATTCAAGGTCGCCATCAATGGCGCAGAGGAAGACCGCGCCGCCATCGCCGTGCACGACATCGGCTTGACGGCCGTGCGCAACGAGGCTGGCGAGGTGGGCTTCAAGGTGATGGCCGGCGGCGGCATGGGCCGCACGCCGATTCTGGGCAGCGTCGTGCGCGAATTTTTACCGTGGCAACATTTGCTGACGTATATCCAGGCCATCATGCGCGTGTACAACCTGCACGGCCGCCGCGACAACAAATACAAGGCGCGCATCAAGATTCTGTTGAAAGCCATCGGCGTGGAAGAATTCACGCGCCAGGTGGAAGCGGAGTGGGTCGATTTGAAGGATGGTCCGGAAACATTGACGACCGAGGAAATGCAGCGCGTGGCGGACTTTTTCAATCCGCCCGCCTACCTTGCCCTGCCGGAACTCGACTACAAGGCCGAACATGCGGACAACAAGGCGTATGTGAACTGGCTGGCGCGCAACGTCAAGCCACACCAGCGCCCTGGCTACGTGGCCGTGGTGCTGTCGCTCAAAAAAACGGGCGTGCCACCGGGCGACGCGACGGCCGAGCAGATCGACTTCGCGGCGGATCTCTCCGACCGCTACAGCTTCGGCGAACTGCGCGTGACGCATGAGCAAAACCTGGTGCTGGCCGACGTGGAGCAATCGAAACTGTTCAAGCTGTGGCAGGAAGCCAAGGCGCACGGCCTGGCCACGCCGAACATCGGCTTGCTGACGGACATGATCTGCTGCCCCGGTGGCGATTTCTGCTCGCTGGCGAACGCCAAGTCGCTGCCGATCGCGGCCGCCATCGCGGAGCGTTTCGACAACATCGACTTCCAGCACGACATCGGCGAGATCGAACTGAATATTTCCGGCTGCATCAATGCCTGCGGCCACCATCACGTGGGCAGCATCGGCATCCTCGGCGTCGACAAGGATGGCAGCGAATGGTATCAAGTGTCGATCGGCGGCGCGCAAGGCAACAACGCCGCCATCGGCAAGATCATCGGACCATCGTTCTCTTCCCTGCAGATGCCTGAAGTCATCGGCCGCCTGCTGCACGTCTACGTGCGCGACCGCCACGAAGGCGAGCGCTTCGTCGATACGGCCCAGCGCCTGGGCCTGGCGCCGTTCAAGGAACACGTATATGCAACGCCGATCACGGTCGGCAACCTGGTGGGAGAAGACGAATATGTTTGAAGTACGCGAAGAAATCATCAAGAACGCCGCCGTGGTGCCAAATACCTGGGGCTTGCTGCGCCTCGATGAAAACGACACGCCGGAAACGGTCGTCGTGCCAGCCGGCAAGGTCATCGTGCCGCTGCCCGTGTGGCAAGCCCAGCGCGACACCCTGCTGGCGCGCCTGCCCGACATCGGCGTCTGGCTGGCCAGCGACGAGCGCCCGGAAGAACTGGCCGCCGACGTGGCGCAACTGCCCGTCATCGGCGTGGACTTCCCGAAATTCACGGATGGCCGCGGCTATTCGATCGCCTTCAACTTGCGCGCCCGCCTGGGTTTCCAGGGTGAATTGCGCGCCATCGGCGACGTGCTGCGCGACCAGCTGTTTTCCATGCACCGGGTAGGCTTCGACGCGTATGCGACACGCCCCGACCGCAGCATCCATGACGCTCTGAAAGGTTTATCGGTCTTTTCGGAAACTTACCAGGCCTCGTGGGATCAGAAATCGCCGCTGTTCCGCCGCCATCAGCGCGAAGGCCAGAATCCTGACCTCGACAACGCGGCCGGCATCTGAGGACCAATCATGAGCGATTTGACTTCTTTGATTGACGCCACCGAGCAAACGCTGACACGCATCGCGGCGGACTTTTCGCCGGCCGTGTTCGCGTCCAGCCTGGCAGCCGAAGACATGGTACTGACCGACATGATTCTCAAGGCAAAGCTGCCCATCGGCATCTTTTCCCTGGAAACAGGCCGGCTGCACCAGGAAACCCTGGCCGTGCTCGACAAGGTCAAGGCCCGCTACGACCACGACATCACCCTGTACCGCCCGCAGCCGGAAGCGGTGGCGGCCTACGTGGAACAGAACGGTCTCAACGCGTTCTACAACAGCGTCGAGATGCGCCGCGAATGCTGCCGCATCCGCAAGGTCGAGCCACTGGGCCGCGCCCTGGCCGGCAACATGGCCTGGATCACGGGCCAGCGCCGCGCCCAGTCCACCACGCGCGCCGAATTGCACGTGCAGGAAGACGACGCGGCACATGCGATGACGAAATTTAATCCGCTGGCCGACTGGTCCGAGCAGGATGTGTGGGACTATCTGCGTGCCAACGACGTGCCATACAACGCGCTGCACGACCAGGGCTACCCGTCCATCGGCTGCGAACCGTGCACGCGCGCCGTGCAGCCGGGCGAAGATGTACGGGCCGGACGTTGGTGGTGGGAAAACCCGGATTCCAAGGAATGCGGCCTGCACATGGTGGACGGCAAATTGATACGCATCAAATCCGTGGCAGCCTGAACAGACACAACAGACTCAGCAGAACAAGAAAGCACCCCATATGAGCAATATTTTGAACCAGCGTCACCTCGACAGCCTTGAATCGGAAGCCATCCACATCCTGCGCGAAGTGGCGGCCGAATCGGCCAACCCCGCCTTGCTGTTCTCGGGCGGCAAGGATTCCGTCGTCCTGCTGCGTTTGGCCGAGAAGGCCTTCCGTCCAGGCAAGTTTCCATTCCCCCTCGTGCATATCGACACGGGCCACAACTTCCCGGAAGTCATCACTTTCCGCGACAAGAAAGTGGCCGAACTGGGCGAACGCCTGATCGTCGGCTCCGTCGAAGATTCGATCCAGCGCGGCACGGTGCGCCTGCGCAACCCGGCCACGGATTCGCGCAATGCGGCCCAGGCCGTGACCTTGCTGGAAACCATCGCCGAACATAAATTTGACGCCTGCATCGGCGGCGCGCGCCGCGATGAAGAGAAGGCCCGCGCCAAGGAACGCATCTTTTCCTTCCGCGACGAATTCGGCGCCTGGGACCCGAAAGCCCAGCGTCCCGAGCTGTGGGACCTGTATAACACGCGCGTGCATCCCGGTGAAAACATGCGCGTCTTCCCCATCTCGAACTGGACCGAACTGGACGTGTGGCAATACATTGCCCGCGAAAAGCTGGAATTGCCGCCGATCTACTTCGCGCACGAGCGCCAGGTGATCCCGCGCAACGGTTTATTGGTGCCGCTGACGGACCTGACGCCGCCGCGCGAAGGCGAAACGGTGGAAACGCAAGTCGTGCGCTTCCGCACGGTGGGCGATATCTCGTGCACCTGCCCCGTGTCGTCCGATGCGGCAACGGTCGACGCCATCATCGCCGAGACGGCAATCACGCAAATCACGGAACGGGGCGCCACCCGCATGGATGACCAGACTTCCGAAGCCTCGATGGAAAAACGCAAGAAAGCAGGGTATTTCTAATGAACGCAGCAATCTCCAACACCACTCTCACCGATAGCGTTGAACGCGGCATGTTGCGCTTTATCACGGCCGGCTCCGTCGATGACGGCAAGAGCACCCTGATCGGCCGTTTGCTGTTCGACAGCAAGGGCATCTTCGCCGACCAGCTCGACGCCATGTCGCGCTCCAAGCACAAGCGCACGGTGGGCGACACGGTCGACCTGTCGCTGCTGACGGACGGCCTGGAAGCGGAACGCGAGCAAGGCATCACCATCGACGTGGCCTACCGTTATTTCGCCACGCCGAAACGCAAATTCATCATCGCCGACACGCCGGGCCATGAACAGTACACGCGCAACATGGTCACTGGCGCCTCGACGGCCGACGCCGTCATCATCCTGATCGACGTGTCGAAAGTCAAACTCGGTGACGATGGCAGCGTGGAATTGCTGATCCAGACCAAACGCCATTCGACGATTGCCCACTTGCTGCAGATCGAGCACGTGGTCGTCGCCGTCAACAAGATGGACCTCATCGACTACGATGAGACGGTGTACAACCGCATCGTCGCTGCCTACCGCACATTCGCCCAGTCGCTGGGTCTGAAGGACATCACGCCGATTCCATTGTCGGCCTTGACGGGCGACAACGTCGTCGAGCGTGGCGACAAGCTGGGCTGGTACACGGGCCCGACCCTGATCGAGCTGCTTGAATCACTGTCCGTCTACGACGAATCGCACGACACGCCTTTCCGCTTCCCGGTGCAGCTGGTGGCGCGCCACAACGGCCACGAAGCGAACGACTTCCGCGGCTACATGGGCCGCATCGAAGCGGGCAAGGTCAGCATCGGCGACACCCTCGTGGTGCAGCCGTCTGGCCAGACGGCAACAGTCAAGGATATCGTCACGCTGGACGGCTCACTGTCGACGGCCGTGGTGGGCCAGTCCGTCACCCTGCTGCTCAATGAATACCTCGATATTTCGCGCGGCGACTTGCTGGCCAGCAGCGAACGCCCCGCCACCCTGCTGAAACAGGTGGTGGCCGACGTGTGCTGGCTGTCGGAAGACGCACTGGACCTGCGCCGCAAGTACTGGATCAAGCACGGCACGAAACAGACGGCGGCCAAGGTGACGGCGATCGAGTCGATTCTCGATATCAATACGCAACAGCGCCATCCTGCCGAAGGCCTGAAGCTGAACGATATCGCGCGCATCAGCCTGAACGTGCAGCAGGCGCTGGCGGCCGACGCGTATGCCGATATCCGCGCCACGGGTGCGTTTATCCTGATCGATGAAGTGACCCACCAAACCGTCGCGGCGGGAATGATCCGTCTCGACTGAGGAAGGCAAGCACCATGAACAACTCCCCATCTCTCCCCGGCAAGGTCTACCTGATCGGCGCCGGCCCCGGCGCGCAAGACCTGATGACCTTGCGCGGCGCGCGCCTGCTGGCGCAAGCGGACGTCGTGCTGCACGACGCGCTGGTCACCGAAGAGATGCTGGAGCTGTGCCCGCAGGCGCAAAAAATTCTTGTCGGCAAGCGCTGCGGCCAGTTGTCGACGGCGCAAGCGTTCATCAACAAGCAACTGGTCGACAATGCGCGCAAGCACGCCGTCGTGGTGCGCCTGAAAGGCGGCGACCCCATGCTGTTCGGCCGTGCCGACGAGGAACTGCGGGCGCTGGAAGAAGCGGGCATCGCCGTCGAAGTGGTGCCCGGCATTACCACGGCCCTGGCTGCCGCGGCGGCCACACAGCAACCGCTGACCAAACGGGGCGTGTCGCGCAGCGTGGCTTTCTTTACCTCCAGCACGGCGCCGGGCGAACCGGAGCAGACGCGCATTCCCGACTGCGATACCTTGGTGCAATACATGGGCGGGCGCGAAGCCATCGCCACGGCGCAGCGCCTGCTGGCCCAGGGCCGGCGCGTTGACACGCCCGTGGTGGTGATCGAAAACTGCAGCCGCCCGGACCAACGCATCGTGCGCCTGACGCTGAGCGCCCTGGCGCATGGCCTGGGCGATACCCACGGCCCCGTGCTGGTGATGCTGGGCGACGCCATGGCCGCGCGCGCGCATCAGTCCATCGAAGATGACGCTGCTGTTCTGGCGCGCCATGCCTGAATAAATAAATACAGCGTATTTTACCGACTTTAAAGTCAGTAACCGACGTCTTCAAAAGAAACATGATACGATGCTCACGCATCTTTTCTCGAGAAGTTATTGCGTAATAGCAATGAAATCCCCGCTACAACCCGCCATAGCGCTTGCTGTGCGGCCTCCCCGTTGACGGGAACCGCGCAGCAGTCTCCCCGAAAAAAGCTGCGCCCGCAGGCTGCAATACCGCCGCCGCGCAACTTTAGCCTTACGATCCAACCATGAATTTCACCTCCATGCGCGAAGCCCTGACTTCGCTCAGCCGCAGCAATGTCGGCGTCGCCAGCGCTGTGCTGCTAAGCATGCTCGCCTCCATCGCCCTGTGGACGGTGTTCCCGAATATCGACGATGAAAACCATTTGCTGGAATGGCTGCAGGCGCTGTTCCTGGCCCTGGCCTGCACGGTGCACGGCGTGCGCGCATGGCAAGAGCCTGACCGCCAGTCCTTGCGTTTCCTCATGCATGCGGGCTTGTCGGCCCTGCTGTTCGGTTTCCTGCTGCGCGAACTCGATATCGACCAGTTCGGCACGGCACCCGCCTGGGCGCAACTGGAAAAAGCCCTGCGCGTGGTGGAATTGCTGATCCTGATACGCGTGCTGATCTTTTTTGCACCGCGTGCGCGCAAGGTGTTTGCCCACCCCGGCCTGATTTTCAGCATGCGCATCACCATCCTGACGGCCATCGGCGGCTTGCTGATGGTCGCTGGCTGGCCTTTCGACAAGAAGGTATTTCACGGCATGCCGGATGCTTACGCGCTGCTGGGCGAGGAAGTCTTCGAACTGGGCGCCTATTTGCTGCTGTTTCTCGCGTCGCTGTCCGACACCACGGCCGCCGCCCGCATCAGCCTGGCGCCGAAGAAAAAAGCGGCTTAACCGTCTTCAAATTTCAAAGGAAGATGGCAGCGGCAGCAGCCGTTGCAAGGTCGCGGCCACGCGCAGCAGGCGCGGATCGTCATCGTCGGCCTCGTCGCAGGTATCGTTGATACAGAAAAACGGCAAACGGCCGAAACGTGCCGCCAGCGCCTCGAGCTGCTGCGGCGCATCCACATCGCCGCTGGCGATATGCAGCGGGTCGAGCATGCGCGCCCGCGCCACGCCCAGATGCACCATCCAGCGCGGCACCAGGTCGGGCAGCAATGCCGGCACCTGCCAGGAGCGGAACACCGTCGCGCGCACGGCGGCAAACATGGCCGGCGCCAGCCCTTCCAATTCATGCAGCGCGCTTTTCAGCATGGGCCGCGGCGCATGCGCATACAGGCGCGGCTCATGCCGGTAATCGGCGTACTGCGCCGACAGCCATTGCCGCGACAAGGTGGCGCAATTGACGGGCGCCGCCACGTCGGCGCGCAAGCCCTGCAAATCGGGCTGCAGCGCACTCTCCGTAAACACGCTCAGACGCCCCTCCCCTTCCTCCCCGAACCAGAACGCGGGCTCGAACGGCGCGCCAAAAAAAACGTCGTCGTTCAGGTACAGGAAGCGTTCGGACAAGCCAGGAATATGGTGCAGGTACGATTCGATATGGCCGGAGTCGAACACGGGCAGGGATGCATCGGGCATCAGGCAGGCATGGTCGATCACCGTCAGGCGCGGTGAGACGCGCAGCCAGTGGGGCACTTGCCGGTCCGTCAGCAGGTAGATGTGTCCGTGGCCGGGGAAGAAGCGCTCGAGCGCGCGCAGGTTGTAGCGCAGTTCGCCGTTGTCGCGATAGCGCCCCGCCACGTTGCCATGCAGGGCCAGTTGGCCGGGATGCGCCTGCGCCCAGGCGGCATAAGCGTGCTGCCGGCGCGTGCGCCATGCGGGATCGGCGCCGTCAACCCACAGGTAGACGATGTCGATGCCGCTCAAGGGCGAGGGCTGGAGCCTGGCGCCGCCACGCAGTAATCGGCGATGGCAGCGAGCACGCTGGCGTTCTCGCCCACCGCCTCGACCACCTTCAGGCGCAGTGCCGGATGCTGCTGGCGCAGTTCTTCCAGCAACAGCGGCAAGTCGCGCAGCACATGCCCGCCCTGCCCCAGGAACACCGGCACCACGGTAACGTCCAGGATGGCGCCGGCGGGCAGCTCGGCCAGCAAGGTCGCCACCAGTTCGGGCAGGCGCGGCGTCATCAGCTCCAGGAAGGCCAGGTGCACGCTGGTGCCGGGCATGCGCGCCTGGGTCAGGTCGCGCAGGCGCTCGAAGGGCGCGGCCCACGATGCGGCGCGCGCGCCATGGGCAAACAAAATCAGTGCCTGTTGCACGTTCGTCTCCATTAGTGTCTTTCCACCCACCACAGGGCGCCCAGCGCCAGCAGCAGATACAGGGTGCTCGGCGCCACCGCCGTCAGGAAGGCCGGCCAGGTACTGAGCAACCCAAGATGCGAAAACAGGGTGTTGACCAGCATGAAGCTCACGCCGATCATGATGCCGATGAAGATCTTCAGGCTGATGCCGCCGCTGCGCGTGTGCATGTAGGCGAATGGCAGCGCCAGCGCCATCAGCACGAAGATAGCCAGCGGATCGATCAGCTTTTTCCAGAAGGCGATGCGGAAACGCTCGGTTTCCTGCTTGTTCTCGGCCAGGTGGCGCGTGTACACGGCCAGTTCGCTGGCCGACATGCGCTCGGGATCGGAAGCCGACACCGTCAGGATCTTCGGCGTCACTTCCGACGTCATGTCCTTGCTCGCGCTCTGCACCGTGCGCACCAGACTCGTTTCCTGCCCAAAGTAGTTCGCCAGCTTCGGTTCAAAGCCGGGCGAGGTCGCCGCGCTGTTCGAGAACGAGGTTTCCGTCACGTCGGTCAGGCGCCAGATATTATTGCCCTGATATGTCGCCCCCTTGGCCACGGTCAGGGTGCGCAAACGCATATCGGTATCAAACTCATACAGCTTGACGTTTTTCAGCTGGCCGTCCGGACGCGCTTCGCCCACATTGAAAAAGCGCGAGCCGGTGACGGTGCCCGTCAGGCCGTCGCTCTTGACCATGTCCTTGGTCCACAGGCCCGAGCGAAACTCGCTCGACACGGCCGCGCCGCGCGACGTCAGCTTGAGGCGTTCGGCCAGCGGCTCGGTGCGCGGCGTGATCAGCTCACCAAAGATGAAGGTGATGACGACAAAGACGATACCGATGCGGAACAGGAAACCGGCCGCCATCGCCGTCGACATGCTCGAGGCGCGCATGATGGTAAATTCGGAGCTGGCCGCAAACTGCGCCATCGTGTAGATCGTGCCGATCAGTGCCGCGATCGGCATCACCTCGTACACATGCCCCGGCACCAGCACCAGCACATACAGGAAGGCATACTGGATGGTGTAGCCATTGCGGCCCACCTTGGGCAGCTCGCCCGTCAGGTCGATGAAGGCTTGCAGTGCCAAGAAGGCCAGCAGCACGAACAGCACCGCCTGGAATATCGAGACCGCAAAATAGCGCTGTAAAATCTTCATTTCGATACCGCTTTACTTGGTTTGCCGGCGCGGCGCGCGCGCTTGAAGGACGCCAGCAGGACCAGCGGATGATAGCGGTGATTCACATTCAGGCGCCACGCAAACAGCGCCACCACGGCCAGTGCCGCCAGCAGGTGCAGCGGCCACCAGGCCAGGCCGAATGTCAGGCGCCCCTGTTTCACGCTCGCTTCGACGACCTTGATAAGGTTGCTGTACGTAAAGAAAATCAGCAGGGCCACGATCAGGTTGGCCGAACTGCCGGCGCGCGGATTGACAAAGCCCAGCGGAATGGCCAGCAGGATCAGCATCAGGCCGATCATGGGCGCACTGACGCGCCACAGCAATTCGGCCATGGTGTAGGGATTCGGATCGGCGACCAGCGCCATGGTGCTCATCGCGCGCACGCCCAGTTCCGCGCCCAGTTCCTGCTGCTTGCTCTCGATGCGCATGATGTACTGCTCGAATTCCATGGTCTGGAAGTCCGCCTGCGTCGGCACGCCCTGGTAGCGGCGGCCGCTCTTGAGCACCAGGAAGCGTTCGCCCTTGGCGTCGGTATTGATCACGCCTTCCTTGGCGACGACGACGACGGCGCTGCCTTTTGCATCGACGGTATTGACGAAGACGTTCTGCACCACGTTCTTCTCGCCGCTGACGCCCTCGACGAAGAAGATGCGGTTGCTGCCGGCCGATTCGCGGAACTGGCCCGGCGTGACTTTCTGCAGGTCTTCGCGCTTTTCAAAGCGCGCCACATATTCATCGCTTTTCTTTTGCGCCCACGGCGTGGCGTACAGGCTCAGGACACCGGTGGCCAGCACCAGCGGCAGGCCGAAGCTGAGCACGGGCCAGATCCAGCGCGACAGGCTCAGGCCGGAGGCGAACCACACCACCATCTCCGACTCCTTGTAGCTGCGCGTGACGACCATCAGCACCGAAATGAAACCGGTAAGGATGATGATGGTGGGCAGCTGCATCAGGGCGGAAAAAACCATCAGCGACATGACGTCGGCCGACGCAATCTTGCCGCCCGCCGCCTTGCCGAGAATACCGATCAGCATCCAGGTGAGCAGGATGCTGAACAAAACAGTGAAGGTGGCCCCGGCGGCACTAGCCAATTCACGTCGAAGGGCGCGTTGAAAGATCATTCGGAGTTTATAATTCGGGTCAGTTAGTTGAGTAACACGTTACTAGTAAATGAAAACGGAGAACCAAATGGACTTTAGCATAAAAGCATTCGATACCAAGAGCACCCTCGGCACGGCCAAAAGCGGATGCATCGCGGTTGCGGTATTCGAAAACAAAAAACTGTCGCCAGCGGCAAAATCGCTGGACAGCAAGGGTGCGATTTCGGCTGCGCTGAAGTCCGGCGACATCAGCGGCAAGCCAGGCAGCACCTTGCTGCTGCGCGCAGTCGATGGCGTCGCCGCCGAACGTGTTCTGCTGGTAGGCATGGGCAGCGATGAAACTGTCAGCGAAAAAAGCTTCGCTACCGGTGTACAAGCGGCCCTCAAGGCTTTCGGCTCGCTGGGCGCTGCGGACGCCATTATCGCATTACCGCTGACGGAAGTGAAAGAGCGCGACGTAAATTGGGCAATCCGTTGCGTGGTGCAAGCCGCCCACGACAGCGAATACCGCTGCGACTCGCAAAAAAGCAAAAAAGATCCGGTGCCAGCAGGCGTGCGCAAGATCGTCCTGTCGGCGCCGGCAACAAGCGCCACGCGCGGCGCGCTGGCGCAAGCCATCGCCATCGCCAACGGTTCCGACCTGACGCGCAATCTGGGCGACCTGCCTGCCAACGTCGCCAACCCGACCTACCTGGCCAATACTGCCAAGCAGCTGGCCAAGGATTACAAGTTTGAAGTCGAAGTGCTGGACCGCAAACAGCTCGAAGCGCTGAAAATGGGCAGCTTCCTGTCCGTCACCAACGGCAGCGAACAGCCGCCGAAATTCATCGTCCTGAAGCACATGGGCGGCAAGGCCAAGGATGCGCCAGTGGTCCTGGTCGGCAAGGGCATCACCTTCGACACGGGCGGCATTTCGATCAAGGCCGGTCCTGGCATGGATGAAATGAAGTACGACATGTGCGGCGCCGCCTCGGTACTGGGCACCTTCCGCGCCATCGGCGAAATGAACCTGAAGCTGAACGTCATCGGCGTCATCGCCGCGTGCGAAAACATGCCGTCAGGCCGCGCCACCAAGCCGGGCGACATCGTCACCTCGATGAACGGACTGACCATCGAAGTGCTGAACACCGATGCCGAAGGCCGTCTGGTGCTGTGCGACGCGCTGACCTACGCCGAGCGTTTCAAGCCGGCAGCCGTGGTCGATATCGCCACCCTGACGGGCGCTTGCGTCGTCGCTCTGGGCCACCACAACAGCGGCCTGTTTACGCGCAGCGATGCGGCGCATGATCAGCTGGCCAATGAACTGCTGGCAGCGGGCAAACAGTCGAGCGACACGGCATGGCGCATGCCGATCGAAGAAGCCTACAACGAACAGTTGAAGTCGAACTTCGCCGACCTGGCGAACATCGGCACGCCAGGCGGCGGTTCGGTGACGGCAGCGGCGTTCCTGGAAAACTTCACCAAGAAGTACACCTGGGCGCATCTGGACATCGCCGGCACGGCATGGAAATCGGGCGGCGCAAAAGGCGCGACCGGCCGTCCAGTGCCCCTGCTGACGACGTTCCTCATCAACCGCGTGTAAGAGAACGCCAGACCAAACCTACTGCGCGGGGCTATTGGCGGCCGGCGATGCTCGCTGTACATAAAGTACAGCTGCGCTTCTCGGCCACCACTAGCTCCCGCTCGCTACGGTTTTGTCAGGCGTCGTTACGTAAGAAGGCAGCCGCCATGGTCACTGACCATGGCGGTTTTTTCATGCGTGGCGCATTAATCAGTAGACGACGGGATCGGGAATCGGCAACGGCGCCACCTTGGGCTGCACCACTATCTCCGGCACGGCGGCAGCTGGCAGCGGCGCGGAAACCAGCGCGGGCGGCGGCGCCAGACGGGCCGGGTCTTGCATGACGATGGTCAGGATCGACGGGTAGTCAAAGCCGGCGCCCGTGTTGCGGTCGACGAAATAACCGACGCCCAGGGTCAGGATGACATTGCCCCAGACGCTGCCATTGAGCTTGGGATCGATGTGATCGTCCGTGGCGATGGCGGGTGAACCGTGCTTGCGGCAATCGACCTTCAGAGGCTCCGGGCTCTTGCGGATGGTAATGCGCCCCGGCGTGGTGACGAACCATTTGCCCACGTCGTTGCTGAGGATGCAGCCGGCGCCATTGAGCTCGCGGTTGTCCTGGATGGTTTGCACCAGCACCATCTGCTCGGTATTGCCGGTCAACGTGGCGCAGCCGCCCAGAGCGAACAGCAGCGTCCCGGCGGCAAAGGCGGCAAGGGGGGCAGACAGCGGCACACGCATGGGTAGCTCGCTTAACGCACGGGAATCGGCTGGTCGCCGGGCACGGCGACGGCAGTGACGCTGTTTTTCGGGCTGCCCTCGATCAGGCGGTCGGAATACACAAGGTAGACCAGCGCATTGCGCTTGCTGTCGACCATGCGCACCACGCGCACATGTTTGAAGAAGATCGAGGCACGCTCGGTAAATACTTCTTCCTGGCGCGGCAGCTTGCCCTTGAATTGCAGCGGACCCACCTGGCGGCAGGCGACGGCCGCATCGGCCTTGTCCTCGGCCAGGCCGACGGCGCCCTTGATGCCACCGGTCTTGGCGCGCGACAGATAGCAGCTGACGCCAGCGACACGGGGATCGTCGTAGGCTTCGACGACGATCTTGTGGTCAGGGCCGATCAGTTTGAACACCGTGTCGACCGAACCGATGGTTTCGGCATGCGCCGCGGTGCAGGCAAAGCCCAGCACCAAAGCGGCAGGCAGCAATTTACGCATGAAATAATCCCGGGCACGCACGCAGGCGGCCATCAGTTGATGGGAGCGAAACGCTGGACCATGACGCCTTCGACTTCGATCAGTTGAAAAAACACGTCTTTCGGCCGGGTCCAGATGGAACCGTCCGCAGCGCGATACACGATCATCGGCGTCAGATCCGCCTCCAGCGTGGCTTCGCACACCAGTTCATAAATGCCGCCCTTGTAGTGTCGATAACGCATCGCCGTCCCCTCAAGCCGTTGAATCTTCGCTCTTGTCGTCGGCCAGTGCCTTCTGCTTCATCTTCAGGCCCTGGATCACTTTCAATATGCCTTCCATGCCGGCAGCGCCATCGGCGCCGCTGAAGG
The DNA here is from genome assembly GCF_049897625.1 of Janthinobacterium sp. PSPC1-1. NCBI lineage: Bacteria > Pseudomonadati > Pseudomonadota > Betaproteobacteria > Burkholderiales > Oxalobacteraceae > Janthinobacterium > Janthinobacterium sp. PSPC1-1. Next base: position 21,473 of record NZ_JAFCWP010000005.1, read on the forward strand.
CATCGAGCACTTCATTGAGCACCTTGTTGCGCACGGTCGCCTCATCGGAGGACATTTCCAGCGCGCGCTGGGCTTTCGCCGCCTTTTCGGCCGCGCTCACGCGCGGCTTGGCCGCCGTCTTGCCATGCGTCAGAGCTGCCTGCCAGATAACCCAGCGACGCTGGGTTTCGAAAATCAGGTACTCATCCGGTTTGTCTTCTCTTCGCCGCACAATGTGGCCGTCACGCTGCGCCCACGCTTCAAATGCAGTTCGCATTTTCTTCCTTTGCAAATGCTACGCGCAAGTCTCACTATTAAAACTGCAACATTTCAAAATAGTACCATCTATTGATGTCGCAAAACAGTCTCATAGATATAGTACTGCAATTTATATAACAAGTCTGGCGGCGCCAAGGACGGAACTGACGCTCCGCCCCGGCACAGTGGTCATGTAATCGGAATAGCAATTACAACTAATTACAACTGCTTCCTGTTCGGTTCTTAACTTGGCTGTAACAAAGCCGTGTGACACAGTTGTTACATTGTGCCATTTTAGTAGTTTTTATCGCGTTTCAGCGAGAAACTTTACACCTTTGTCGCGTTAAACGGCGAGACGCAGCCTGCCACGCCAGCCACTTATGCCAAATCAAACACAGGGGTTGATCAATCATACACAAAAACATAATATTCATGCGCCACGATTGGCTAAATATAAATACTTTATGAACACTCTTTTTCCCTGTGGGAAAATAAGGTGCTTGCGCGACAAGCGGCAAGCAGCACGCCGGCGACACGCATGCGGTAAGATTCGCGCTTATCGATACCTATTCAAGCAAGGATTTTTCCCATGAAACTCGCCACCTGGAACGTCAACTCACTCAAAGTGCGCCTGCCGCAAGTGCTGCAGTGGCTGACAGACAACCCGGTCGATATACTCTGCTTGCAAGAGACCAAACTCACGGATGACAAGTTCCCCGTCGCCGAGATCGAGGCGGCCGGTTACCAGGTGGTCTTCAGCGGCCAGAAAACCTACAACGGCGTGGCCATCCTGTCGAAGCTGCCGATCACCGACGTGGTGAAGAACAATCCGCGCTATGAAGATGCGCAGCAGCGCATCCTGGCCGCCACCATCGGTGGCGTGCGCGTCGTCTGCGCCTACGTGCCGAACGGCCAGAGCATCGACTCGGACAAATACGAGTACAAGCTGGGCTGGCTGTCCGCCCTGCACGACTGGCTGGCCGAAGAAGCGCTGCAGCACCCGCAGCTGGCCGTCGTGGGCGACTACAATATCGCCCCCGACGACCGCGACGTGCACGACCCCGTCGCCTGGGCAGGCCAGGTGCTGGTTTCGGACAAGGAACGCGCCGCCCTGCAGCGCCTGTTCGACATCGGCCTGACGGACGCCTTCCGCCTGTTCGAGCAGGCGGAAAAATCGTTCAGCTGGTGGGATTACCGCCAGCTGGGCTTCCGCCTGAACAAGGGCCTGCGCATCGACCATATCCTGCTCTCGCCAGCCCTGAGTGCCCGCTGCACGGCCTGCGTGATCGACCGCGTGCCCCGCAAATGGGAACAGCCGTCCGACCATGCGCCTGTCGTTGCCACCATCGACTAAGCAGGCAACCGTTCCAGCAGCGATTGCGCATTTGCAGCCGGCACGGGCGCGGAAAACAGATAACCCTGCGCATAGCGGCAGCCTTTCTCCTGCAGCAGGGCGAACTGTTCTTCCGTCTCCACGCCCTCGGCCACGGTCGACAATTGCAGGCTGTCGGCCAGCGCGATGATGGCCGCCACGATGGCGCGGTCTTCCGCGCTGTGTTCCAGGTCCTTGATGAAGGCACGGTCGATCTTGACCTTTTTCACGGGGAAGCGCTTCAGGTAGGCCAGGCTGGAATAGCCGGTTCCGAAATCGTCGATCGACAGGCGCAGGCCCATGCCATTGATCTGCCGCAAAATCTCCAGCGTATGCTCGCCGTGCTGCATCAGCGCCGTCTCGGTGATCTCGAATTCCAGCAGCGCCGGATCGATGCCCGTTTCCCGCAGCACGGCGCCGATGGCCGCCACCAAACCCTTGTGCATGAACTGGCGCGGCGACAAATTCACCGCCAGGGGCACGGGCTGCAAGCCCTGGCGCTGCCAGGCCATGCTTTGCTCGCACGCCTGGCGCATGACCCATTCGCCCACCGGCACGATCAAGCCGTTTTCCTCCATGATGGGAATGAAGCGGTCAGGCAGCACCAGGCCATGGCCGGGACGGCGCCAGCGCAGCAGCACTTCCATGCCATGCAGGCGGCGCGTGGCGATATCGATGATGGGCTGGTAAAACAGTTCGAACTGCTGCAGCGCCAGCGCCGTGCGCAAGCTGCTTTCCAGGTCGAAGTGCAGGGCCGCCGCCTGGTTCATCGTCTGCGTGAAGAACTGGTAATTATTGCGGCCATTGCCCTTGGCGTGGTACATGGCCGCATCGGCATGGCGCATCAGGGCGTCGACATCGCCGCCATCGTCCGGATACACGCAGATGCCGATCGACGGCGTGACGTGCAGCACATGGCCATCGAGCGGAAAGGCGGGCGTCAGCGCCTCGATGACCTTCTCGGCCACGCGCGACGCTTCGTCGGTGTCGCGGATGCCCGGCACCAGCACGACGAATTCATCGCCGCCCAGGCGCGCCACCGTGTCGCTGGCGCGCACCGCGCGGCACAGCCGGGCAGCCACTTCCTTGAGCAGCACGTCGCCCGTCATGTGGCCGAGCGAATCGTTGATGGTCTTGAAGCGGTCCAGGTCGATGAACATCACTGCCAGCTTGCGCCCGGAGCGCTGCGAGGCCAGCATGGCCCGTTCCAGGCGGTCCGACAGCAACGCGCGGTTCGGCAAGCCCGTCAGGTTGTCGTGGTAGGCCATGTGATGCACGCGCGCCTCGGCCTGGCGCCGTTCGGCGATCTCGCCCTGCAGCAGCAGATTGGCGCCGGCCAGTTCAGCCGTGCGTTCGTGCACGCGCAGTTCCAGTTCGTCGCGCGCGCGGCGCACCGCCTCGGCCGCCTCGCGGCGCGCCGTCACGTCGTCGACCAGCCACACGGAACGGCCATGCGCATGCGCCAGGTCGAACGGCCGGCCGGACAGGCGCGCCCAGAAGCGGCTGCCATCCTTGCGCACCAGCTGGTATTCCGACATGTGCACCCTGCCGGCCTCGAAGTCGCGCGCCGTCTCGCCGCGTGCCGTCTTCCACGCGGCCACGTCCGGATACAGGGCCTGCACCGACAGGCCGTTGATCTCGCCGGGTCCATAGCCGAACAGCTCTTCCATCTTGCTGTTGGCACGCAAATTGTAGCCGCCCTCTACCACCGAGATGCCCAGCACGGCGCTGTCGAGGATGGCCTGGTTTTCCAGCAGCGCATTGCGCAAAGATTCTTCGGCGCGCTTCGCTTCCGTGCGGTCCTCGATGATCCAGATGGTGCCGGCGGCGGGATCGTCCGGATTGACCACATAAGCGATCAGCTGCGCCCACAAAGTCGTGCCGTCGCGGCGCATCATTTCCACTTCCGTCTGGAACGGCTTGGCCACCGACAGGAAAGGGAAGGCCGCCGCGCCCAGCAACTCGTAGGACTGCTGCGATACGTACAGCGCGCGCCCGGGCAGGCCCAGCGCCTCGTCGCCGCTGTAGCCGAACATCGCGGCAAAGCCCAGGTTGTAGCGCGTGATCTGGCGGTTCTTGGTATACAGGATACTCACCGAGGCATTCGTCATGATGGCCGCCACTTCCATCTGCGCCTGGCGGCTGTCCGTGACGTCTTCGAGTATCCAGATGGTGCCCTGCTCGCTATGCTCCTGGTCGACGGCCTTGGCGCGGATGCGGCACCAGAACAGGCTGCCATCGCGGCGGCGGAACAGCACTTCATCCTGTTCGTACGGCAAGCCCTGCCCCAGCAGTGGCGTGGCTTGCACGCCAAACGCTGCGTAGGCGGCGGGCGAGGGAAACAGCTCGGCGGCGGGCAGGCCCGTCATCTCCTCCTGCGCGTAGCCGAACATTTCGGCGAAGCGGGGATTGCAGCGCAAGACCAGGCGCGAACGCGAAAACAGGATGCCGACGGACGCATTGTCGAGGATGGCCTGCTGCTCCAGCATCAGCTGGCGCGTGGCCTCCTCGGCCGCCTTCTGCGCGCTGCGGTCGTCGAACAGCCAGATCGTGTCGCGCAAGCCGCGGTCGGTCTGGCTCTCCGGGTTCAGCACGTAGCCATACGCCAGCGCCCAGAATGTGGAGCCGTCGCGGCGGCGCATCTCCATCTCGCCCTGGAACGGCTGGCCGCGCCGCAGCAGGGGCGACGCTTGCCGCACCACGTTCTCGTAGGCCGCGCGCGACGGGTACAGGTCGGCGACAGCCAGGCCCACGCCGCTGTCGCCATCAAAGCCGAAGCATTCGGCGAAGCGGCGGTTGTAGCGCAGTACGCCCTTGTCGCGCTGAAAACCGATGGCCAGCGGCGCGTTGTCCATCACCGCCTGCATTTCCAGCATGGCGCGGCGCAGCTGGTCTTCATCGCGTCGGTGGTCGCTGATATCTTCGATGATCCAGACCGTGCCGTCATGGGTATTCAAGGGATCGACGGCGCGCCCGTGCAGCCGGCTCCAGAACAGCGTGCCATCCTGGCGCCGCAATTCCAGTTCGGTGCGGTACGGCTTGCCCTTGGACAGCAGCGGCGCCGCTTCCAGCCCCAGGATGCGGCAATGCTCGGCGGAGCGGTACAGCACCGCGCCCGGCATGCCCGTCAACTGGTGGCGCGCATAGCCGAGCATCTCGGCAGCACGGATATTGCACTCCTCGATGAAGCCGCCCCTGGAAAACACGATGCCGACGGCCGCGCTTTCCAGGATGGCCTGCTGTTCCAGCAAGGTCTTGCGCAAGGCTTGCTGGTCGCGCTGCTGCACGCTGATGTCGGCAAACACCAGGGTCGCGCCCGGCAAGCCATCGCCCACCGGCAGCGGCTTGGCCCATACCTGCACGGCGATGGCCGCATCGATTCCCTCCAGGCTGCTGTCCCAGTGCCGCTCGCGCCCGGCCGCCCCCAGCGCGCCACGCAGCATGCTGCTGCTCGACGCGCGGTAGGCATCCGTAAAACAGTCGGCCAGCAGGCGGCCCGACACATTCCTGCCCAGCAAGGCGCTCAAGGCGCCATTCACCGCGACCACCATGCCGCAGGCATCGCAGGCGCAGGCGGGCAAGGCGATCAGCTGCAAGGCATCGGCGATGAAATCGGGACTGGTCGGTACGCGGTTCATGGACACCATGGGTCGGTTGTTAGCGGTCGGAATGCACCTGAGCAATATATTCGTCAGGCATCATAGTGCTGTTAGATCATAAACCAGTTTCCCGGGGTTTTTTCATATTCCTTATTAGCAATATCTGAAACACCACAGACCACTTGCAACACGCCCGTTGCACCGCCGTTGCATGGCAATAAAATGAAACAAATCGTTTAGAATAAAGCATGCGCCGCCCTCCCCAACCTCCGCTCGACCACCGCGACAAACCCGTCATCTGGACCGTCTCCGTCTCGCGCCTGTTCGACCTGTTCCGCGACATCACGCTCGAATACGACGACCTGGCAACGATTGAACCGATCAACCTGGGCTTCGACGACGCCGTGCGCCACATCCGCGAACGCATGGCCACGGAGCGCTGCGACGCCGTCATCGCCGCCGGCTCGAACGGCGCCTACCTGAAAGGCCGGCTGTCGGTACCCGTCATCATCGCCAAGGCCAGCGGCTACGACGTGATGCAGGCACTGGCGCGCGCGCGGCGCATCTCGCCGGACATCGGCGTGGTCACCTACCAGGACCCGATGCCGGAACTGGCCGAATTTGCCGCCACCTTCGGCTTCCAGATTGCCCAGCGCACCTATGCCACCGAGGAAGATGCGCGTGCGCAGATCAACGAACTGAAGGCGGCGGGAGTAAAAGCCGTCGTCGGCGCGGGCCTCGTCACCGACCTGGCCGAAGAGGCGGGACTGGCCGCCGTCTTCGTGTATTCGGCCACGGCCATCCGGCGCGCCTTCGACGACGCGCTGGAACTGGCGCGCCTGACCCAGATCGAATCGAACCGGGGACGGCGCGCGGTGGTGGCCGACACCCAGCGCGCGCGGCACGGCCTGCACGATTTGCGCGGCGAATCGGAAGCGATGGAAACCCTGCGCCAGTCAGTAGTGCTGTATGCGCGCTCGCCGGCGACGGTGCTGATCCAGGGCGAGACGGGCAGCGGCAAGGAGCTGGTGGCGCAGGCGATCCACCGCGAAAGCCCGCGCAGCCTGGGTGCGAACCGGCCCTTCATCGCCATCAATTGCGGCGCCATCGCCGAGTCCTTGCTGGAATCGGAACTGTTCGGCCACGAGGACGGGGCCTTTACGGGGGCGCGCCGGGGCGGCCATGCGGGCCTGTTCGAAGCGGCCAACCACGGCACCCTGTTCCTCGACGAAATCGGCGAAATGCCGCTGGCCCTGCAAACGCGATTGCTGCGCGTGCTGGAAGAGCGCGAAGTGGTGCGCGTGGGCGGCACGCGGCCCATCGCCATCCATGTGCGCATCATCAGCGCCACCCACTGCGACCTGGAACAGCGCATCCGCGAAGGCCGCTTCCGCGCCGACCTGTTCTACCGCCTGGCCGTGCTGCGCCTGCATTTGCCCGCCTTGCGCGAACGCGCCAGCGATATTCCGGGCCTGACCGAATGGTCGCTGAAAAACGCGCTGGCCGCGCTGGGCGCGCGGCCGCACCCCAACCTGCACGCGGAAATACAGGCTTGCGCACCGCTGCTGCGCCGCTACGACTGGCCCGGCAACGTGCGCGAACTGCGCAACCTGGCCGAGCGCCTGGCGCTGTTCCTGGCCGCCGAACCGCTGCAGGCGCTGACCCCCGCCTTCGTGCTGGGCGTGGCGCCGGAACTGGCCAACGGCGCCAGCACGGCGGCGCTGCTGCCGGCGCCGCCACCTGTCCCGTCTGAAAGCGCCAGCGAAGTACTGGCGCGCTTCGGCGGCCGCCGCGATGCTGCGGCCCACTACCTGGGCATCAGCCGCACGACGCTGTGGCGCCGGCTGCGCGCTGGCTGACGCCGCCACCGACACGAACTATGGACGACTGGCTTTTCTTGCACGACTTATGGGCCCGCTGCACCAGGCGCAGCGGCACATCCGGCGCCGCTGCGCCGTCCAAGGGCAACGGCGAAACCAAGGCGCTGTATGCGCGCGGCATCTGCCTGGACGATGCCTTGCAATTCCTGTTTCAGGAGCAACCGTCCCTGGACGCGTTCACCAGTTGGGTGACGGCGCGCACGCGCCCGCAAGCGGCGCCTATCGCGCATGAAGATGTGCTGTCGGCCGCCGACGTGCGCCACTTCAATGAGCACGGCTACCTGCTGCTGCGCGGCGCCGTGCCGCGCGAACAATGCGCGGCCGCCCGGGCCGCCATCTGGGACTTTCTTGGCGCCAGTCCTGGGCAACCCGCATCCTGGTATCTGCCGCATCCGGGAAAAAGCGGCCTGATGCTGCAGTTTTCCGACCATCCGGCCCTGCAGGCGAACCGGCACTGCGCGCACATCCGCCACGCCTACCAACAACTGTATGGCCCGCAGCCGATCTACCCCTCCATCGACAAGGTGAGCTTCAATCCGCCGGAAAACGAGAACTACCGTTTCATGGGCAGCCCGCTGCACTGGGATATCAGCTTGCGCCTGCCGATTCCCTTCAAGCTGCAAGGCATGCTCTACCTGAGCGACTGCCCGCCACAGCATGGCGCCTTCCATTGCGTACCCGGCTTCCAGCACCGCGTGGAACAGTGGCTGGCAGGTGTGCCGCCTGACTGCCCGCCGCGCGACTGGGCCGTCAGCGACTTGCGACCCGTTGCCGTCGATGGCATGGCCGGTGATTTCATCATCTGGCACCAGGCCCTGCCCCATTGCGCCACGCCCAACCGCGGCCCGACGCCGCGCATGGTGCAGTACCTGACCTACCTTCCCGAGCACTGCCAGGATCAGGATGAATGGGTCTGAACCGCTCATCCTGCGCTGGCGCCGTTCATCCCGCTGCACTGGCTGCGGGGCGCCTGCGCCGCTAGCATGGTCGTCAAGGAGGAATACCCCATGAAACGAACATTGCAAACATTGATCTTGCTCAGTACCGTACTGCTGGCGAGCACCAGCTGGGCCGCAGCGCCCGCGGCATTCACGGTCGACGTCACGGGCCAGGGCCGCCCCCTGATCCTGATTCCCGGCCTGGCGTCCTCGGGCGAAGTCTGGCAAGGCACGGTGGCACGCCTGTGCGGACCGAAAACAGGACGCGCCTGCCATGTGCTGACCCTGGCCGGCTTTGCCGGCGTGGTGCCCATCGAAGGCGACCTGCTGGCGCAGGCGGAGCAGCAACTGGCCGACTACATCAGCACCCAGAAACTGGGCCGGCCAGCCATCATCGGGCATAGCCTGGGCGGCTTCCTGGCCCTGAAAATGGCCATCGACCATCCGGCCCAAACGGGCAAGCTGCTGATCGTCGACTCGCTGCCGGCGCTGGGCGCGGTGCAAATGCCCTCCATAACGCCGGAACAGCTGCAAGCCATGTCAAGCCAGATGCAATCGGCCATGCGGGCGCAGGATGCAGCCAGCTCCAGCGCCAGCCAGCGCCGCGCCGTCGCCGGCATGGCGACGGCGCCGGCCGACGTGGAGCGCATCATCGGCTGGGGCCAGCGCTCGGACCGCGAAACGGTCATCCGCGCCATGGGCACGCTGATGGCCAGCGACCTGCGCCAGGACGTGGCGAAAGTGCAGTCGCCCACGCTGGTACTGGGCACCTGGATCGCCTACAAGGATTATGCGCCGCGCGCCGCCATCGAAGCGACCTTCCAGCAGCAGTATGCACAGCTGCCGGGCGTAAAAATCGCGCTGGCCGACACGGCGCGCCATTTCATCATGTACGACCAGCCGGACTGGATGCATGCGCGCATCGAACAGTTCCTGGACTAGGCAGTGAACGCACCCTTGCACCGGCCGCCGCTGCTGGCCAGGATCAACTGGTACTGGACCTTCCAGCTGGCCGGCTGGGGCGCACTCACCCTGTTCAACAGCGTGTATGGCGGCTCCTCGCAGCTGCGCATCGTCGTGACGATTTCCTGCTGGGGCTCGCTGGGCGGGCTGTTGCTGTCGCACCTGTGGCATGGCGTTTTGCGCCGGCGCGGCTGGACGGCGAACGGCTTGCGCTGGAAACGCATCTTGCCCTCGCTGGCCTTGCTGGCCGCCATCCAGACGGCCAGCGTGACGGCCGCCTTCCACGTCATGTATCCGCCCGACGTCCTGCGCGGCCTGGCATGGCTGCCCGGCGCGCTGCTGTTCTGGTTCGGCGTCTTCCTGACCTGGACGGTGTTTTACTTCACCGCGCTGTCGCTGCGCCGCGCCGCCCACCTGGAAGCGGAAACCCTGCGCCTGCAGTTGCATGGGCGGGAAGCGGAACTGCGCGCGCTGCAGGCGCAAGTCAATCCGCATTTTTTCTTCAACAGCCTCAATAGCGTGCGCGCGCTGATCTTCGAAGACCGCGAGGCGGCCGCGCAGATGATCGATCAGCTGGCCAACCTGATGCGCCACGCGCTGCAGTCCAGCCAGCATGCGACGGTGCCGCTGGCGGCCGAACTGGACGCCGTGCGCGCCTACCTGGCGATCGAGCAAATACGCTTCGAGGAGCGCCTGCGCGTCAGCTTCGACATCACCCCTGGCATCGATCACGTGCGCGTGCCGCCCATGGCCCTGCAAACGCTGGTGGAAAACGCCGTCAAATATGGTGTGGAGACAAGCGCCGATGGCGCCGACATCCGCATCACGGCACGGCGCGCCAACCCTGCCAACGGCGCCGCCATGCTGCGGATCGATGTCGCCAACACGGGCGCCTTGCACGAACCAGGCAACTCCACCTGCGTCGGCCTGCGCAATGCACGCCAGCGACTGCAGCTGGCTTGCGGCGAGCACGCCAGCCTGGAACTGCGCCAGCAGGCGGGCTGGGTATACGCCACCATCCATTTGCCGGAGCTGGCATGAACGGTCAGCCGCTCAAGGTAATGCTGGTCGATGACGAGCGCCTGGCGCGCGCCGAGTTGCGGCGCCTGCTGGCGTCGCATGTGCAGCGGGGCGCCGTGGAGATTGTCGGCGAGGCGGCCAGCGCGGCCGACGCCATCGCGCAGATCGGCAAACTGCGTCCGGACCTGCTGCTGCTTGACGTGCAGATGCCGGGCGGCTCCGGTTTCGACCTGCTGGCCGCGCTGGATGATGCGCCCGACGTTATCTTTTGCACGGCCTTCGACCAGTACGCGCTGCAGGCGTTTGAAGTGAGCGCCCTCGACTACCTGCAAAAACCTGTGCAGGCGGCACGCCTGGCCACGGCCCTGGCGCGTGCCGGCGCACGGGCGCAAGCCGTGCCGCCACCCGCGCCGCGCAAGGTCTTCATCAAGGATGGGGAGCGCTGCTGGTTTGTCGCGTTTGACGATATCCGCCTGCTGGAATCGGAAGGCAACTACACGCGCGTGCATTTCGGTGCACAGCATCCGCTGATGCTGCGCACCCTGAACCAGCTGGAAGACAAGCTCGATCCATCCCTGTTCTTGCGCGCCAACCGGCGCCAGATCGTCAACCTGGCGCAGGTGGCGCAACTCACGGCAAATGCGGCCGATGGCCTCGACCTGCACCTGCTGGACGGCAGCGTGGTGGAAGTATCACGCCGCCGCGCGCAACAGTTCAAGGCCGTCTGCGGCCTGTAACGCGACTACTTCAGCGCGGGGATCGGCTGCGCCTGGAAAGCGGGGCGCGGCTGCTCTTTGAGCTTTTTCGCCAGCATGTCGAGCGCCACTTCCAGCTGGCGGTCGGCGCCATTGAAAGTGGCGTGCGGCGGATTTTCCACCTCGACGTCCGGTACCACGCCGACGCCTTCGATCAGCCACTGGCCATCGATGCCGAACTGGCCGTTTTCCGCCACGCGCGCCATGCCATTGTCGGCCAGGCGCGTATTGTCGCTGAGCCAGACGCCGGCGCCGGCCGTGCGCTTGCCCACCAGCGGTGCCAGGCCCAGGGCCTTGATGCCGGCGGCGAAGGTCTCGCCATCCGAATACGTGAGTTCATCGACCAGCACCACCAGGTGGCCGCGGAAGGTGTTCTGCATGTTCGACGATGGCTGCACGCCCGGCGGCGCCCAGTAAGCCCAGGCCTTGCGCAGCAGTTTTTCGATGATCCAGCTGTCGATATTGCCGCCGTTATTGCGCCGCACGTCGATGATCAGGCCTTCGCGGTTGATGTTGGCGTAAAAGTCGCGCGCGAACGAGGCGATGTCGTTCGCGCCCATGGCGCGCAGATGCAGGTAGCCGATGCGCCCCTGCGAGGCGGCCGCCACCTGTTCGGCGCGGCTCAATTCCCAGTCGCCATAGCGCAGCGCCGTCTGTTTCGCCATGTTGACGGGCGTGACGATGACGGCGCGCGGCGCGCCTTTACCTCGTTGGACCTGCAGCAGCACCTGCTTGTCGGCCTGGTTCAGCAGCAGGTCGCTGATATCGCGCGCGGCCAGCACGTCCTTGCCGTTGACGGCCGTGATCACGTCGCCCGCCTTCACATCCACTTCAGGGCGCGACAGCGGTGCGCGCGCCGAGGGCAATTCCGCTTCGCTGCGGTAGACATGCTCGACCAGGTAGCCGTCGCCAGTGCGCGCCAGCACGGCGCCCAGGCCGGCCGGCGTGCCTTCCTGCTCCGTGCGGCGCAATTCGCCGGGACGGATCTGCGAATGCAGGGCGCCCACTTCGGCCACCATCATGCCGAGTAAATCATTGAGTTCGGCCCGGTCCGTGACCCGCTCGACCAGCGGCGCATATTTGTCGCGCGCCGCCTTCCAGTTCACGCCGCGCATCTTCGCGTCATACAGGAAGTCGCGGTGCAAGCGCCAGGCGTCGTTGAACATCTGCTTCCATTCCAGACGCGGATTCGACACAAACGTCCAGTCGTCGACCTTGACCTTGGCCTTCGTCAGGTCGGCTGGCAGCTTGGCGCCTGCCTCGATCACCAGCATCTCGCCCGGCCCAGTAGCCGCTGCTGTCCTGTAGTACAGATGTTTCTTATCCGTCGCCAGGTCGAATTCGCGCACATTGGCCACCAGCAGTTCCGGCTTGGAGCCGGTATTGCCGATGGCGAGCGTTTTCAGGCTGGACTTGTTCTCGCCGCTGTCGCGCTCGAGGAAATACAGGCGCTTGTCATCCATGGCCAGCGCACTGTAATTGCCCGCCGCCAGCGGTACTTCATACAGGCGCTCGGCCAGTCCCTTGAAGACGACGTCCGGCAGGGCCGCTGGCATTTTCTTCACGGCCGTCTTGCTGCCGGCCTTCTCCAGGGCCTTTTCCGCCGCCAGTTCGGCCGCCTTTTCATCGTCCGTCTCGGCCGGTTTCACTCCGGGACGGCTCAGCTCATCGTCAGGCTGGAACGGAAAACGGTTGCCCGGCTGCAGCGCCAGCGCATACACGCCGATGCGCTTGTCAAACACGGGGCCCATGTTGCGGTCGCCCCACGGCGACCCGTTGGCCAGCTGAAAATTGCGCGCCGACATGAAATACAGCCAGCGGCCGTCGGGCGAAAACAAGGGCGAACCGGACGTATAGCGGTCGCTGGTGACGAATTGCAGCTGCTTCGAGGCAAGGTTGTACAAGCCGATCTGCTCGCGCTGCTCGTTGCTGGCCACGCGCACGATGGCCAGGTTGCGGCTGTCGGGCGACCATTGCACTTCGTCGTGCTTGTCCACGCCCGCCTTGCCCGCGTCGTCGATCAGCTGGTTGCCACGGGTCGCCAGGTCCAGCAGCCAGAAACGGCCCTTTTTATCCGTGTGCGCCAGCCAGCGCCCATCCGGCGACGGGTACAGTTTCCAGCGGTGGTTATCGCCCTGCGTCGTCAGCTGCTCGCCCTTGCCCGAACCATCGGCGGCGTACTTCCAGATTTCGTTCTCGCCGCTCGTGTCGACGATGGCGAACACGGATTTCTCGTCGCTGGAAAAGACGGCATCGCGCGCCCGCGCCCCTTCGGGAATGGCGATGTCGACGCGGCGCAGGCTGCCCGTGCCGGCGATGCTGACACGGCCCCTTGCAGTGAGGATGATGCGCTCATCCTTGCCCGACACCTGCACATTGCTCAAGGTATCGAGCGGCGAGCGGATCTGGCGCGTGCGCTGCTGGTCGAAGTCGGACACGAGGCTGATGGCCAGCGCCTGCGACTCGCTGGCGCCGGGCGCGTTCAGGTCCAGCACGTGCAAATCCGCACCCAGCTGGTAGACCACCTTGCCGTCGCCCAGCGCGGCGTTGCGCACGTCCCACTGCGTGTAGCTGGTCAACGCGCGGCGGTCGGAGCCGTCTGGCAGCATGCTCCACAGATTGTCGCTGCCGCCTTCGTCGCTGATGTACACCACGCGGCCTTGCCACCACATGGGGCGCTTGTTGTTGCCCGCCAACACGGCAGGCTGCGTATGCATGCGCACGGCCTCGCCCTTGCCGTCCAGGTCGTAGCGCCACAGGGTGGCATGCGCACCGCCCCGGTAGTTGCGCACATTGTCGTTGGTCATGGCCAGGCCGAAACGCGTGAAGAACAACGTCTTGCCCGCGTCGTCGAGCACGGCGTCGTTGGCGTCAGCCACGGGAAACACGCGCCGCGTCTGTTTCACGGGGTCGATGGCGGCGACGATGCGGCGCGAAGCGGGACCGTCCGTATTTTGCGTGCTGACCAGCACTTCGCCCTGCGCCGTCCAGCCCAGCACCAGCACACCGCCATTATCAAAGGAAATGCGGCGCGGCAAGCCGCCCGCCAGCGGCATCACATATGCCTCCTGTGCCCCTTCGTAGGCGGCGGAAAAGGCCAGCCACAGGCCGTCGCTCGAAATCGCCGCGTTCGTTTCATAGCCGGGATGCGTGGTCAGACGCTGCGCCGCGCCGCCGCGCACACTGCTTTTCCACAAATCGCCTTCGGCCGTGAAGACGACGGTGTCGCCGCGTACGGCGGGAAAACGGAAATAGCTGCCGGCAGGAGCGGCGGCAGCGTTGCCCAGCAAGCCGGCGGACAACAGGAGCAAGGTAAGATTGCGGGAAATTTTCATGTGAGCATCCAGATAGCGGTCAGGGCGATAAGACGGCATGGACATCATGTCGATACCGGACAGCAATTCTGGCATAACTGCGACCAAAGAAAACCTTCTTTATTGCCCACAAAAACGTAAAAAAACCCGCACCACTTGCGTGGGCGGGTTTTTCGACAAGAGCAGAAACGCTCTGAACGCTGAACAAAACCGTAGCGAGCGGCAGCGAGTTGCGGCCGAGAAGCGGAGCTATGCTAAGCACGGGGCCGCCGAGGCAGTGAGCATCGGAGGCCGCAAATCGCGACGCGCAGTAGGTTTGGTTCGGTGTTCTTATTCTACTTCCACCGTTTCCGGTGCAGCCGTCGGCGCCGCGTCTGGCGGTTCCGGGAATTCCAGCAAGACCTGGTCCTTGTCGTCGAGGTCGACGGTGACCCGTCCGCCCGTGACCAGACGGCCGAACAGCAGCTCGTCGGCCAAGGCCTTGCGGATCAGGTCCTGGATCAGACGTGCCATCGGCCGCGCGCCCATCAGCGGATCGAAGCCTTTCTTGCCGAGGAAAGCACGCAGCTTCTCGGTAAACACGGCTTCGACCTTTTTCTCGTGCAACTGCTCTTCCAGCTGCATCAGGAACTTGTCGACCACGCGCAGGATGATTTCCTGGTCCAGCGCGCGGAAGCTGATGGTCGCGTCGATGCGGTTGCGGAATTCCGGCGTGAACATGCGCTTGATGTCGGCCATCTCGTCGCCTGCCTGCTTGGAATTGGTGAAACCGATCGAAGCTTTCTGCAAGCTTTCCGCGCCCGCATTGGTGGTCATGATGATGATCACGTTGCGGAAATCGGCTTTGCGGCCATTGTTGTCCGTCAAGGTGCCGTGGTCCATCACCTGCAGCAGGATATTGAAAATGTCCGGATGGGCTTTTTCAATTTCGTCGAGCAGCAAGACCGCATGCGGCTTCTTGGTGATCGCTTCCGTCAGCAAGCCGCCCTGGTCGAAACCAACGTAGCCCGGTGGTGCACCGATCAAACGGCTGACCGCGTGGCGCTCCATGTATTCCGACATGTCGAAACGGATCAGCTCGATGCCGAGGATGAAGGCCAGTTGCTTGGCCACCTCGGTCTTGCCGACACCCGTAGGACCGGAGAACAGGAAGGAGCCGATCGGCTTGTCCGTCTTGCCCAGGCCGGCACGGGCCATCTTGATGGCCGACGCCAGCGCGTCGATGGCAGGATCTTGCCCGAACACGACATTGCGCAAGTCGCGGTCGATCGTCTGCAGCTTGCTGCGGTCGTCCTGGTTGACCGTTTGCGGCGGAATGCGCGCGATCTTGGCGATGATGTCCTCGATCTCGGCCTTGCCGATGGTTTTCTTTTGCTTCGACTTCGGCAAGATGCGCTGCGCCGCGCCCGCTTCATCGATGACATCGATCGCCTTGTCGGGCAGATGGCGGTCGTTGATGAAGCGTGCCGCCAGTTCGGCCGCCGTCGTCAGGGCCGAGGCCGAGTATTTCACGCCGTGATGTTCTTCGAAGCGCGACTTGAGGCCGCGCAGAATCTGGATGGTTTGCTCGACGGTCGGCTCGTTGACGTCCACTTTCTGGAAACGGCGGCTCAAAGCATGATCTTTCTCAAACACGCCGCGGAATTCCGTGTACGTGGTGGCGCCGATGCATTTCAGCTGGCCATTCGCCAGTGCCGGTTTCAGCAGGTTCGACGCATCCAAGGTGCCGCCCGAGGCCGAGCCCGCACCGATGATGGTGTGGATCTCGTCGATGAACAGGATGCCGTTCGGATTGTCCTTCAGCTGTTTCAGCACGGCTTTCAGGCGCTGTTCGAAGTCACCGCGGTATTTGGTCCCGGCCAGCAAGGCGCCCATGTCCAGCGAGTACACGACGGCATTTTGCAGGATTTCCGGCACATCGCTTTGCGTGATGCGGTAAGCAAGGCCTTCGGCGATGGCCGTCTTGCCCACGCCCGCCTCGCCGACGAGCAGCGGATTGTTCTTGCGGCGGCGGCACAGGATCTGGATCACGCGGTCGACTTCTTCCTCGCGGCCGATCAGCGGGTCGATCTTGCCTTCGGCAGCGGCCTTGTTCAGGTTTTGCGTGAACTGGTCGAGCGGGCTTTCCTTCGGCTGGCCCTCGACGGGCGCGTCTTCCACGCCTTCGGAGGCTTTCGCGCTTTCCGTCGACTGGTCCTTGCGCACGCCGTGCGATATGAAATTGACCACATCCAGGCGCGTCACGCCCTGCTGGTGCAGGTAGTAGACCGCATGCGAATCCTTTTCGCCGAAGATGGCCACCAGCACATTGGCGCCCGTGACTTCCTTCTTGCCATTCGAGGCGGACTGGACATGCATGATGGCGCGCTGGATCACGCGCTGGAAACCAAGCGTCGGCTGGGTGTCGACTTCGCCCGTGCCAGGCACGGTCGGCGTGTTATCGCCGATGAAATTGGTGAGGGTCTTGCGCAGGTCCTCAATATTGACCGCGCAGGCACGCAACACCTCGGCAGCGGAGGGATTGTCCAGCAGTGCCAGCAGTAAATGCTCAACCGTGATGAATTCATGCCGTGCCTGCCGAGCTTCGACAAACGCCATGTGCAAACTAACTTCTAATTCCTGCGCAATCATACTTCCTCCATCACGCACTGCAGGGGGTGCCCCGCCTTGCGCGCATGCGTTAAAACGAACTCCACTTTGGTACACGCTATATCTTTAGAGAACACGCCGCACACTCCTTTGCCGTAGCGATGAACACTGAGCATGATTTGCGTCGCCGTTTCACGGTCCTTGTTGAAATACTCCTCAATGATGGCCACCACAAATTCCATCGGGGTGTAGTCGTCATTGAGCAAGGCCACCTGATAGAGCGGTGGCGGCTTCAGCACTTGCCGCTCCAGCAGGGTTTCTGTGTCGTGCTTGGTTGCCATACGCTTATTCTAATGCTTTCACAGTGGTTGTCATGCGCAATATCTACGCCTTTCCAATTGTTTTCAATCTTACGCGTTTTCTTAATAGTGCGCAGATGGCGACCTTGCTGTCAAAATCAAGAGTGGCTTTTTTGGTTGCAGTGAAGAATTTGGCAATATCGATGGAAAAGCGCTTGACTTCATTATTTATTCCGCCAACAATGCTGTATCGACTGTTGCAGTAATGTACAGCTTGATAAGAAGTGAGACGTCGAGGAGGGGGCAAGAAGCTTCTTGCTTTTATGGCTCGTGTGATTTGTTTTAATTTTGAAAGTTCTTTTTATGGCAACAGGTACAGTTAAGTGGTTCAATGATTCCAAAGGTTTTGGCTTCATCACTCCAGATGATGGCGGCGAAGATTTGTTTGCTCATTTCTCCGCAATCAACATGAACGGTTTCAAGACCCTCAAAGAAGGTCAAAAAGTTCAATTCGAAGTCACGCAAGGCCCTAAAGGCAAGCAAGCTTCCAACATCCAAGCAGCCTAAGCATCGCCGGCCCTCAGATGTGAAAAACCCCGTTGTCAAACGGGGTTTTTTTTCGTCCGCAGGGTGCGCGGCACCCTGCCCTGCCCCGCGTGTTACATGTGCTCGATCATCACCTGACCGAAACCGGAACACGACACTTGCGTCGCGCCTTCCATCAGGCGGGCGAAATCGTAGGTGACGCGCTTCGAGGCGATCGATTTTTGCATTGAAGAAATAATCAGGTCGGCCGCTTCCAGCCAGCCCATGTGGCGCAGCATCATTTCCGCCGACAAGATCAGCGAACCGGGGTTCACGTAATCCTTGCCTGCATACTTGGGCGCCGTGCCATGCGTCGCTTCAAAC
Organism: Janthinobacterium sp. PSPC1-1; assembly: GCF_049897625.1. NCBI lineage: Bacteria > Pseudomonadati > Pseudomonadota > Betaproteobacteria > Burkholderiales > Oxalobacteraceae > Janthinobacterium > Janthinobacterium sp. PSPC1-1. The sequence continues at coordinate 39,348 of NZ_JAFCWP010000005.1, forward strand.
ATGGCCACGGAGTCGGACAGGTTGGCGCCGGGCGCGATGCCGATGCCGCCCACTTGCGCCGCCAGCGCGTCGGAAATGTAATCGCCGTTCAAATTCAAGGTGGCGATGACGCTGTATTCGGCCGGACGCAGCAGGATTTGTTGCAGGAACGCGTCAGCAATGGAATCCTTGACGATGATGTCGCGGCCCGTCTTCGGATTCTTGAACTTGCACCATGGACCGCCATCGATCAGCTCGGCGCCGAATTCCGTTTGCGCCAGAGCATATGCCCAGTCGCGGAAGCCGCCTTCCGTGTACTTCATGATGTTGCCTTTGTGCACGATCGTCACGGATGGCTTGTCATTGTCGATCGCATACTGGATGGCCTTGCGCACCAGGCGCTGCGTGCCTTCGATGGAGACGGGCTTGATACCCAGGCCGGACGTGGCCGGGAAGCGGATCTTCGTCACACCCATTTCATTGATCAGGAAATCCATCAATTTCTTGGCTTCGGGCGAGCCTTGCTGGTATTCGATACCCGCGTAGATGTCTTCCGAATTTTCGCGGAAAATCACCATGTCCGTCTTTTCCGGCTCTTTCACGGGCGACGGCACGCCCGTGAAGTAGCGCACGGGACGCAGGCAGACATACAGATCGAGCTGCTGGCGCAGGGCTACGTTCAGCGAGCGGATGCCGCCACCGACGGGCGTGGTCAGCGGCCCCTTGATGGAGACGACGTAATCTTTCAGTACGGCCAGGGTTTCTTCCGGCAGCCACACATCGGGACCGTACACATTCGTCGATTTTTCGCCCGCGTAGATTTCCATCCAGCTGATCTTGCGCGCGCCGCCATAGGCCTTGGCCACGGCAGCGTCGATCACCTTGATCATGACCGGGCTGATATCGATGCCCGTGCCATCGCCTTCAATGAAGGGAACGATGGGATTATCTGGTACATTCAGCGAAAAATCGGCGTTGACGGTGATTTTTTGGCCGTCAGCAGGTACAGTGATATGTTGATACATCGTGATCTCCGAAGTGGGACACACCGCTGGCGGGCAACACACGCCGGCGACGCGCTCTGCGGTTGCAGAGTTTACAAAAACAAGTCCGAACATGGTGGCAACAACGCACTTTAGCAGGGAAAGAACCACCGGGCCATCTGCAGCGCCAAAGAACCTCGTTGCCATACCGCTCATGTCTTCTATAAGACATAAGACTGTGTTTCACATTATGCACCACTATCTTACAGGGCGCCACGCTTTTGCGGCGCCGACCAGCAGCCACCATCGCTTACATCCATTCCCCGACCAGCATGCCACTCATCCTCTTCAATAAACCATTCCAGGTCTTGTGCCAGTTTTCGCCGCAGGACGGCCGCGCCACGCTGGCCGACCATTTGACCATTCCCGGCATCTATCCGGCCGGCCGGCTCGACGCCGACAGCGAAGGCTTGCTGCTGCTGACGGACGACGGCCGCCTGCAGCACGAGATCAGCCACCCCGACCGCAAGGAAGCAAAAACCTATTTGGTGCAGGTCGACGGCGTGCCCGATGCGGCCAGCCTGGCGCGCCTGCAGGCGCCACTGGACCTGGGCGACTTCATCACCAAGCCGTGCAAGGCCGTGCGCATCGCCGAGCCGGACTGGCTGTGGCCGCGCAACCCACCCATCCGCGCGCGCGCCGACAAGCCGACCTCGTGGCTGGCGATCACGTTGAAAGAAGGAAAAAATCGGCAAGTGCGGCGCATGACGGCTGCCGTCGGCCTGCCCACCCTGCGCCTGGTGCGCAGCGCCATCGGCCCGTTCTCGCTGGCCAGCCACCCTCTGCTGCCCGGCGAATGGTGTGAAGTGCCGGCGGAGAACATTGGCAAGGCGTGAGCAGGACAAGAAAAAACGGCTTCAGCACTAAAATTTTTCCAATAAGCATTATTTATTTTTAGATAATGCATTAAAATCATCTGACCTTAACATGACGGAAAAGGAAAGATGATGACAAAAGTAATACTGATGCTGGCCGCTTCCCTGCTTGCCGGCGCCGCGCTGGCGCAATCGGGCGCCAAGGTACACGCTTCCGCAGCGACCGATGCCGTCAAGCCGCCACCCGCATCGGCAGCCAGCCATGCCTCGGCCGCCACCGACGCCGCCAAGCCGGTGCCGCCGGCAGCGGCTTCCGTCAACGCGTCCGCTGCGACGGACGCGGCGCGTTCCGGTGCCTCAAGCAAGGCCTCGGCCGCAACCGATGCAGCACGCATGATTCCGCAGCCGCACAAGACGAAGCAGCCGGCCGCTGAAGCAGGCAAGCCCGTGAAATAAGTATAGCCCCCGGGGTTACGGCAGCAGCCCTGTTGCTGTAGCCCCACGCTTTCGGCGCGGCCAGGCAGCATGCTTGACCAGGCAGCCGCCAGCATGGCTTAATCGCCGCTTCGCAGCTACCGCCCCGCGCCATGAAAACTTCCCCTCGCCGTCTCAGCCTGTCCATCGCCCTGCTGGCGTGCGCCAGCATTGCGCAAGCGCAAACACCGCAAGGCAAGAGCTTGCAGCTCTCGGCCGGCATGCATTTGATCCAGGCGGAAGTGGCCGCCACGGAAGCGCAACGCGAACAAGGCTTGATGTACCGTGAAAAGATGCCGGCGAATGCAGGCATGCTGTTCGTCTTTGGCAACCCGTCCACGCAATGCATGTGGATGAAGAACACGCCGCTACCCCTGTCCGTGGCCTTTATCGACGCCAGCGGCAAGATCGTCAACATCGAAGACATGCAAGCGCACACGCTCGACAGCCATTGTTCGACCAAAACCGTGCCCGTGCGCTATGCGCTGGAAATGAACCTGGGCTGGTTCAAGCAAAAAAACATCAAGCCAGGCATGAGCATCGGCAACCTGCCGGCGGCGCGCTAGATAGTGGCGGCCGCGGCCGCAAGAAAACGCGAAAAACGCGAAAAAACCCGCCAGAACGAATCTGCGGGTTTTTGCTTTTCAACCAGTGCCAGCGTACCGGCACAGGCAAGGCCACCATGGTGGCTTGCCTGCTGGCGAATATTAAGCGGACAGTGCTTTCAAGGCAGCTGCCAGACGGCTCTTATGGCGAGCTGCCTTGTTTTTGTGGATGATCTTCTTGTCAGCGATACGGTCGATGGTCGACACGGATGCTTGGAAGATTGCAGCAGCTGCTGCCTTGTCGCCGCCCTGGATCGCTTTGCGAGCAGCTTTGATAGCCGTGCGCAAGGTCGAACGTTGGGACGAATTGTGTGCGTTTTGCTTAACTGCTTGACGAGCGCGTTTGCGCGCTTGTGCGGTATTTGCCATGGAATTTCCTAAAACAGGGTCAAAGTGCGTTTGCAAACATTAGTGTTTGCCAACCGGTGCGTTCTGTGCGTCTGCCGAACCATGTGTGCCAAACCAGTGCCTGTCAAACATTAGTGTCTGCGTAACAGAATTCTGTACAGCCTTCGATTATAGCGATATTTTCAAGCGGGGGCAAATCAAAAAACCGTGTGTGACACCAAAAACACCTGAAAATGGGCCTGGCAAGGGCGAATCGACAGCGAATCGGCAGCAATTGTTACCATATTTTAAGCGTTTAACGGTAGCGCGCCCGGCTATAATCTGCCCCCATGAACTTGCTTAAAACCCTCGCCGCCATCTCCAGCATGACCATGCTGTCCCGTGTAACCGGATTATTGCGCGAAAGCCTGTTCGCGCGCGCCTTTGGCGCCGGCGCCTACACGGACGCCTTCATCGTTGCCTTCCGCATCCCCAACCTGTTGCGCCGCTTGTTTGCCGAGGGTGCGTTCTCGCAAGCCTTCGTGCCGATCTTGTCTGAATACAAGAACCAGCATGGACAGGAAGCCAGCAAGCAACTGGCCGACCATGTGGCCACCACCCTGGTCTGGGCCACCCTGCTCGTTTCCCTCCTCGGCATCGTCGGTGCGCCGTGGTTCGTGTATGCCATCGCCACGGGCCTGACCAAGGACGCGGGCGCTTTTGACGCGGCCGTGTGGATGACGCGGCTGATGTTCCCTTATATTACTTGCATGTCCTTCGTGGCCCTGGCCGGCGGCATTCTGAATACCTGGCGCGAATTCAAGATTCCCGCCTTCACGCCGGTGCTGCTCAACTTATCATTCATCGCCGCCTCGCTGTTCCTCGCGCCGCACCTGAAACAGCCGATCTACGCCATGGCCATTGCCGTGTTCGCCGGCGGCTTGCTGCAAGTGGCCATCCAGATACCCGCGCTGATCAAGATCGGCATGCTGCCGCGCCTGTCGCTCAATCCCGCCATCGGCCTGTCCGACGGCGGCGTGCGCCGCGTGCTGAAAAAAATGGGACCGGCCGTGTTCGCCGTCTCAGCAGCCCAGATCAGCCTGATGATCAACACCAGCATCGCCTCGCGACTGACGGAGGGCAGCATTTCCTGGCTGTCGTATGCGGACCGCCTGATGGAGTTCCCGACCGCCATGCTGGGCGTGGCCCTGGGCACCATCTTGCTGCCCAGCCTGTCAAAGGCAAACGTGGATGGCGACAAGACGGAATACTCGGCCCTGCTGGACTGGGGCTTGCGCCTGACTTTCCTGCTGGCCCTGCCCGCCGCCGTCGGCATGGCCACTCTGGCCACGCCGCTGATCGCGACATTATTTCACTACGGCAAGTTCACGGCCGAATCGGTGACCATGTCGACGCAGCCGCTGGTGGCCTACAGCCTGGGCCTGATCGGCATCATCCTCGTGAAAACCCTGGCGCCCGCGTTCTACGCGCGCCAGGACATCCGCACGCCCGTGAAAATCGCCATCGGCGTGCTGATCGCCACGCAGTTGATGAATCTGCTGTTCGTGCCCTACATCGCCGTGGCCGGCCTGGCCCTGTCGATCGGTCTGGGCGCCTGCCTGAACGCCTCTTTTCTCTACTGGGGCTTGCGCAAGCGCGGCATCTACCAGCCGAAACCGGGCTGGGCCAAGTTCTTCCTGCGCCTGTTGCCGGCACTCATCGTGATGGGCGGCGTGGCGTATGCTGGCGCCATGCGCATCGACTGGATCGCCATGCAAGCCCATCCGCTGCTGCGGGCGGGCGCGCTGGCCCTGCTGGTAAGCCTGTGTGGCGTGGCGTACTTTGCCACCTTGTTTTTAGTTGGCTTCCGCTTCCGCGACTTCAAGCGCAGCGCCTGACACGCGGCGCAGGCCCCGCTGCCTGTGCCTTGCCATCGGCAGGACTCCCCGTGCAATGTGGCGGGGCGAAAAAAAAGGCTCTGTCATCGGTAAGTAGGGTAAATGCTGGAATCTTCCTTTGACAGTGCTGTCTGACTCTGCATACTCACCTGACAAGGAGCAGATCATGCGGCCAGCCGAATGGATCAGCTTTATCGCCCAGTTTGCGCAGTTGAACCGACGCCAGCGGCAGGCTGGAATGGCCCTGCTGCGTGGCAACGCCCCACATGACACGACCGTCACGCTGCTGGAAAGTGTGGCGCAGCCGCGATTGGCGTGTCCCGCCTGCCACTCGCCTCACCTGCACCGGCATGGCCATGCACACGGCTTGCAACGCTACCGCTGCGTGCCGTGCGGGCGTACCTTTAATGCCTTGACGGGCACGCCGCTGGCCCGCCTGCGTCACAAGGCGCTATGGATCGAGTATGCCGATTGTCTGCTCGACTCCGCCTCAGTGCGCCAGGCCGCTCAGCAGCTAGGACTGCACCGCAACACCACCTTTCGCTGGCGCCACCGTTTTTTAACGATCGCCAAGACGGACCGGCCGCATGGCCTGCACGGCATCGCCGAGGCCGACGAGTTATATCTTCTGGAATCGGAAAAGGGGGCGAGGCAGATGACGCGTCCGGCCCGCCACCGGGGCGGCCATGCCCGCCAACGCGGCATTTCCAATGAGCAGGTCTGCATCCTGGTGGCGCGCGACCGCACCGGGCAGACCCTCGATTTTGTCACGGGCAAAGGGGCGTTGACGAAGGCGCAGTTACACCATTGTTTATTGCCCGCCATCGACAAGGATGTTTTGCTGGTGACCGATGGCCATGCCGCCTACCGGGCCTTCGCCAAGGAGGCGGGTATCAGCCATCAGGCCGTCAACTTGCGCGCCGGCATCCGCGCGCGGGGCGCCGCCCATGTGCAGAACGTCAATGCATATCATCGCCGCCTGCGGGACTGGCTGAGGCCGTTTCACGGCGTGGCGACGCGTTACCTGCCGAATTACCTGGGATGGCGCTGGATACTCGACGCCGGGCGCATCCGCTCACCAGAAACGTTATTGAAAGCAACGGTGGGAGCATTCCCACATCTGACGGTGACATAGCCAAAAAAAACCCGCCGAATATGCGGGCGGGTTTGGCGATACGACAAGACAGCGTGATCAGACTGCCTTTTTTGCGGCACGGCGACGCGCCATGAAGCCCAACAGGCCCAGGCCGCCCAGCAGCATGCCATAGGTTGCTGGCTCAGGCACGGCGCTGACGCTGTACGTCCCCGTGTAATTGCCGCCAGCCAAGGCGTTACCGTACAGTTGCAGTTTGAACGGACCGACACCGGTGTATTCCACGCCAAAGAAACGCAGGCTGCCAATCGATAATGATTCACCCAGCTTGCCGTTCAAGTTCGATTTCAGCGCATTAAACGAAAGGTTCTGGCCGGTAATCGACAAGCCGATGTTGTACTTGCCAGCACCCAAGCCGTTGAGGAAGATTTCATCCAGGCCGCCGGACAGGATGCCATTGCCAACGACGGCGTTGAAGGCATGCGCGCCGCCATCAGCACTAACATTGATGACTTGATCGCCTGCAGAAGCACTGAACGACGCCGCAGCCAGAATGCCGGCAGCGATAAATTTCAATTTCATAGTTTATCCCTTAAAAATTAATTTATGGCTGCGATGCGCAGGCCACCAATAGTTTTAGTACTGAAAGTACTGAACAGAATGGTAGCATAAATACATCTAATTACTTATAAATATTTTATCTAAGTTTCATCGGTGATAACCATTTACGGACTGAACTATTTGCCTGTATCGAGCACTTTCCATAGGTAAATAATTCCGCACGCGTCGTCCCGCTGCCAGCCACCCGCTATCGGGGCACTGGCACTGCGGCTGCGTCGCCTGGCAGCTCGGCCGGAGCCTGAAGCTGGGGCGTTTCTGGCGGCGCGTCTTCTTGCTGCGCAGAAATAGGTTGGGGAAATAACGATGGTGGCAGTGCGGCAGCACCGCCTGGCGATCGTGCGGCCGATTCATTTTCCAGGCCGGCTTCCCCAGCCTGCGCCGCCGGCTGGAGCGCTTGTGCGTCGACCATGAAATGCCATTCCGACAGCCGCGCCTTGCCGTCGAAGCCGGCAAACCGGGCCTCGAAGTTCCCTACTTTCAACGCTGCGGCCGGCGACAGGCTATGCACGCCGATGATGCCATTACTGCCGGGCTGGTACAGCAAGCCCCACTCGGCACGCCCCGTGATGGGGTCGACATACAGCTTGCGCAGATGGCGGCGCAGCTGCGGCACGCGGGGGTCGCGCAGCAAGGCGGAAAGCGTCGGCGGCTGCTGCGGTTGCCCCGGGGGCGTGGCGGCGGCATAACTGCGCAGGGCATCGGAAAACTGCGCGCCGATGTCGAGCAGCTCCTGCTCGGCCGCCTGGCGCTGCAGCAGGGAACCCATCTTCAGGCCGGCCGCGCCCACCAAGCCCAGGATGGCCACCAGGATGATCAGCCCAAGGTAAGTGAAGCCGCGCTGGCGGTGCGCACGAGCATGCATCGCAGCTACCAGTCGGCAAACGGCGTGCCGTTGCGATCCTTGCCAGGCGCGCCGCTCTTGACGTCATACACCTGGCCCGGCGTTTCGTCAGGCGGCGCTACGATCAGCCATGTCGATTCGCTCTCCGTGATCGGGTCGATGGGCATGGCGCGCAGGTATTTCTTGTCCACCAGTTGCTCCAGGGTATCAGGATAGCGGCCCGTATCGCCGTGGTACTGGTCGATGGTGATGCGCAGATTGCGCAAGTTGTCCGCCAGCACGGTTTCCTTGGCCTTGTCCAGGCTGGGAAAATAGCGCGGCACGGCCAGGGTCAGCAGCAGCGCCACGATGCCCAGCACCACCAGCAGTTCGATCAGGGTAAAGCCGCGCGCGCGCGCAGCATGGTTATCGGCAGCCATGGTTCACCATAAGCGGTAAGGCACATTGTTCAGGCCAGTCTTGCTGGACGTGCAATACACATCGTAGACGTCCTCCCCCTCGCGCGGCTCGGTCGCCTCGCTGGCGTAGCTGCGCCGGCCCCACGTCTGCGCATCGCTGAGGCTGGCATCGGCATTGAACGGGTCGCGCGGCACGCGGCGCAGGAAGAACATCTTGCTGCGTTTCGGGTTGCGCTGGTCCGGCACGCCCTCAACCAGCACTTCCAGGCTTTTCGGGTAGCCGCTGGCGTCCGTGACGCGCACGATGCGTCCTTCGTCGCCGGCGCGCTTGTACGCGTCCAGAGCCTGGCGGATATCGCGCAAGGCGCGCCGCAAATCCTGCTCCTGGCGCCGCTGCATGGCCACCTGCGTGACGGGCACCACCAGCGTGGCCAGCACGCCCAGAATGGCCAGGGTCACCAGCAGCTCGATCAGGCTGAAGCCACCCTGCCCCTTCCGGGCACGCGCCAGCCTCATTTGGCGGGTGGCTGCGCCACCGGCACGGGCTGGCCGGACGACAGCGGCAAGGGCGCCATCGGCAGCGGCATGGGCTGGCCCGAGGACAGCGGCAGCGGCGAGGCCGCAGGCGTTTCGGGCGATGGCATCACCTCTGGCGAGGCCACCGTCTGCGGCAGCGTCTGCGGCACCTGGCCCGGCACCATCAGCGGCTGCGGCGCCACCGCCTGCATACCGACGGCCGACGGGCCGGAACGCACGATCACCGTGCCCGGCATCTGCGTGGCTGCCTTGGCCGCCATGTCGGGACGGCGGCGAAAGCTGCCTTCCGTGCCGGCAGAAAATTCCGATTCCTTCGCTTCCGGACGCTGTACCGTGCGCACCAGGTGCGGCGTGATCGACAGCACGATCTCGGTCTTCTGGCTGTCATCCTTGCTGCTGCCGAACAGCCGCCCCAGCACGGGAATGTCGCCCAGGCCGGGCACCTTGTTGCCCGAGCTGCGCTCTTCGTTGTTGATCAGGCCCGCCAGCACCTGGTTTTCGCCATCCTTCAATTGCAGCATGGTCGAGGCCTGGCGCGTGCCGATCTGGTACAGGGTCGAGCCGCTTCTGGTGATGGTGGCCGCGCCCAGGTTGCTCACTTCGAGCGAAATGCGGATGCCCACCTCGTTATTCAGGTAGATGGTCGGTTCGGCGTTCACCGTCAGGCCCACGTCCAGGTAGCTGACGGATTCGGAAGCGAAGCCGCCCGTACCCGGCGAAATGGTGGTGGTCACCACGGGCACCCTGTCGCCGATGACGAACTTCGCCTTTTCGCGGTTGCGCACGCGGATGCGCGGGTTGGCCAGGATGTTCGCATCGCCGTCCTTCTTGTTGATGTTGGCCGTCACGGACAGGTCGCTCACGCCGAGAGTACGCTGGTTCAGATTATTCAAGTCACTGACGGTCAGCCCTACACCGCCCGAAGTGGAGAGCGGCGTCAGGGTCAGGCTTGTCGGCCAGGCCACGCCCAGCTCCAGCAGGCGGCTGCGCTTGACTTCGAGGATTTCCAGCTCCAGCACCACTTCCGCCTCGGGCACGTCCTGCAGCGCGATCAGGCGCTCGGCCAGGCGGATCGCTTCGGGCGTGTCGCGCACGATGACGAGGTTGAGCTTTTCATCGGCCACCACGTCGCGCGTCTTCAAAATGGTCTTGAGCGTGTTGGCCACCTGCTTGGCATCCGCGTTCGCCAGGAAGAAGGTCTTCACCAGCACTTCCTGGTACTCCTTCAATTTTGCCGCCACGTTCGGGTAAATCAAGATGGTGTTCGCATCCATCACCTGCTGCTCCAGCTGGTTCGTCACCAGCAGGAAGTAGATGGCCGATTCGACCGTGCTGTTCTTCAGGAAGATCGAGGTTTTCGCGTCCGCCTTGACGTCCTTGTCGAAGACAAAATTGAGGCCCGAGCGGCGCGCGATCAGTTCGAACACCTGTTTTAATGGCGCATCGCGGAACTCGATGCTGATCGGCTGCTTGTACGATTTGGCCAGGCCCGATTCGACGATAGGCGGCGCCGTCTTTTCATCGACTTCGCGCTGCAGCGCGCGCGCGCCCGCATGGTTAGGCTGCTCCGTCAGGATGGCGTTCAGGCGCTGGCGCGCCGGGTCGTATTGTTTTGCATCAAACGCCGTGCGTGCATCAGCCAGCAGTTTTCCCTGGCGCTGTTCACGCTCGAGCGCGCGCAAGCCGCTGTTGGCGCGCTCGTTCTGCGCATCGATTTCCAGCACGCCCAGAAAGCCCGCGCGCGCCAGCTCGCCCTGCCCCGTTTGCGCCTGACGCTCGGCCTGCTGCAGGCCGGTGCTGGTGGCCCGTTCGCGCGCCTGCAGGTACGCGCTGCGGTACTGCACGTTGCCGGGGTCCTGCTGCAGCGCTTCCTGCAGCTTTTGCAGGCCGGCCGGCACCTGGTTTTGCGCGATCAGCTCGCGCCCGTCGCGGTAGGCCTGCTGCCCGGCACAGCCGGACAGCAGCACCAGCAGTACCGGCAGCAGCGCCGATGAAAAGGAACGAGACATCACTCGAATACTCCAATGTTGAGCTGCTGAACCTGGTTCAACGGCAGGTAAGTGAGCGTCATGACGGGCGGCGCGATCGTCCCGACCCGGTAGGCGCCATCGATGACGGTATTGGCGCGCACGATATACGTCTTGTCGGCGCGCGACAGGAAGACTTCCCAGGCGCCATCGGCGGCCGCCTTGCCCAGATAGACGAACGGTAGCGGTGGCGCCATCGGCGGCGGTGGCGGCGGCGCGGCGCTGGCCACCATTTTCGGTGGCGGCGGAGCCCAGTTCTGGCTCTGGAAGACGCCATCGGCGCCGCCAAAGGTGTCGCCGTCCTCGCCCGCCACCTCGCTGCGCGGCAGCAACGCCAGGATGGCTGGCTGTACGACGGCAGGTCTGGCAGCGCGCTGGCGCGCTGGCGCCACGGTCCGCTCGACCGCCTCGGCCACCTCGGAGACGGGCTGGCGCTCGCCAAACAGCAGCAAGGCGCCCGCGCCCAGCACGCCGGCCAGCAGCAGGTAATGGCGCGGCGTCATGGTGCTTCTCCCGCGTCGCCATGCGTATCGGTCAGATACAACGTCAGGCGCAAACGCGCTTCGAGCTGCGTGTCGGCGATCTGCTCGCGGCGAAAACTCAGTTCGTCAAGCGAGGCGAACGGCATGGCGCGCAGCGCCTGCAGTGCAAACTGCCACACGGCCGCATAACTGCCCTTGAGTGGCAAGGTCACCTGGTAAGTGGCGACGCGGCTGGCCTTGTCGTAGCCACTCTTGTACTCGCCCTGCGCCAGCTGCAAGCCATTTTTCGCCGCCAGGTCGAACAGCAGCTTGACTTGCTGCTCGACGTGGCGCTGCTGGCCCAGCGTCGCATGGAAGCGCGCCAGGTTCTCGCTCGATGTCGCCACCGGTGCCGCAGCAACTGCGGCCAGCGAGGCCACCGGCAATGGACGCGCTTCCAGCTGCGCGGCCACGGCACGCTGCTGCCAGGCCCAGGCCCAGGCGACCACGCCCAGCACCAGCAAGGCCACGGCGATACAGGCGGGCGCGCCCACGCGGCGCAGCAGCAGTTGCGCGCGCAGGCGCAGCATCGCCAGGTCGATCGCCATCATGGCGCCCCCCAGCGTGCTTCCAACTGGAAGCGCAAGGGGCGGTTCGGGTCGAGTTCATTGATTTCATGGCGCAGCAGCTGCACGCGCACGCCAAACAGCTGCTGCCGCTTCAATTGCGCCACATACGCCACCATGGCGTCGCTGCCAGTCGTCTCGGCCGTGATCTTCAGCACGCGCTTGCGCGCGTCCGGCTCCAGCGCCAGCAGCGCGATGCCGGGCGGCGTGGCCGAGGCCAGCGCATCCTGCACGTCGCGCCACGGCAGATTCAGTTGCAGGATGGCCGCATTCACGGCCGCCGCCTGCGCCGGCGCAATCGGCACGATCGCCACGGGTGCCGGTCCCTGCGTGGCTTGCGCGACGCGCTGCTGCGCGCGCTGCAACTGCCCCTCGCGCAGTTGCTGGCGCTGCAGCGCGGCGCTGCCGCTGTACCCCGCCGTGGCGATCAGCGCCACGCCCAGCACCCCCGTGATCCATGCCCATGCGGGCACGCGGTGCAGGCTGCGGCGCCAGCCTGGTGGCGCGAAATCGATATCGAGGCGCGTCATGCCGCGCCTCCGCTGCAGGCCAGCCGGGCGGCCGGCGACAAGCTACCGTCCCCGTCTGGCGTGGAAAAAATCTGGCAGTGGAACTCTTTCGCCTGCGTCAGCCATGCGGGCGGCGGCGCGCCGCACAGCTGCAGCAGCACGGGCGCCGATACGCCTTGCAGCAGCGCCTCGCGCGCCAGTGTCTGCACCAGCCAGCCATGGCCGGCGTCCGAGGGCACGGGCAGTGCGCGCACGGCGCGCAGGCGGCCAGCGTGCCGTACGCCCAAGGTCAGGGTGTTCTCCTGCAACTGACCAAACCAGGCGTCCGGTTTCAACGCGCCGTGCCAGCGGTTCCAGTGGCGCACGAATTGCGGCGTGATGAAGATCAATGCCAGCTTGCGGTCCAGGGCCACGCGGGCAAGTTGCGCCAGCAGCGCGTGCGGCACGGCACAAAAAAACGGCGCGCGCGCGTCCCAGGCGTGGCTGCTTTGCCACAGGCCGGGAGGATCGCCATACAGCGACTGGAAACGCAGCGCGGCGGCAGCCTCGATATCGGCCAGGCGCGTGGCGCCTTGCGGCAGGTCAACCTGCCACAGGCGCGCCAACGCATCGTCGAGCACCACGGACAAGGGCCAGCGCGCGTATTGTCCAGCTTCCAGCACCTGCTCCAGGGCCTGTCCCAGGGCGGCAAAGTCGCCATGCAGGCCGGTGTCAGGCACATACGCGACCTCGCGCAGCAGGGTCCATGCCGGTGCGCGCCAGCGACTGGTGCGCCACAGGCTGACGCTGCCCGCCGCTACGCCCAGGCGCAAACCCATTCCAAAACTTCTACGCATGCAGGGTGACCCTCTTGATTTCCGTGATGGTGGTGGCGCCCCGCCTGACCAGTTCCAGCGCCGCCAGGCGCAGGCTGCGCGTGCCGTTCGCATACGCGGCCGCCTTGATCTGGCGGATCGGTTTTTTGTCGACGATCAGTTCGCGGATTTCATCGGTCAGCACGAGGATTTCGGCGATCGAGCGGCGTCCCTTGTAGCCCGTGCCGCGGCAGTCGCCACAGCCCTTGCCCTGCTTGAATTCATATGCATCAACGTCGGCGCGCGCCAGCCCAACGCTGGCCAGCTCACCATCGTCCGGCGTGTACGGCGTGGCGCAGTGGGGGCAATTGGTGCGAATCAGGCGCTGCGCCCAGATGCCGTTCAAGGCCGAGACAAACGCATACGGGTCGATGCCCATGTGGGTAAAACGGCCGAACACGTCGAACACATTATTCGCGTGCACGGTGGTGAGCACGAGGTGGCCCGTCAGGGCCGACTGCACGGCGATCTCCGCCGTCTCGCGGTCGCGGATTTCGCCCACCATGATCTTGTCGGGGTCGTGGCGCAGGATCGAGCGCAAGCCCTTGGCAAAGGTCAGTCCCTTCTTTTCATTCACGGGTATCTGCAAAATGCCGGGCAGCTGGTATTCGACGGGGTCTTCGATGGTGATGATCTTTTCGCGCCCGTTATGGATTTCCGTCAGCGCCGCATATAAAGTCGTGGTCTTGCCCGACCCCGTGGGACCGGTGACAAGCAGCATGCCGTAGGCTTCCTGTGCCAGCGCGCGCAACGCTTCGAGCGATTGGGCGTCAAAGCCCAGCGCTTCGAGCGTCAGCGCGCCGTACGCCTCGATCATGGCGCGCTTGTCGAGAATGCGGATGACGGCGTCCTCGCCATGGATGCTGGGCATGATGGAGACGCGCAAATCGATTTCGCGCCCGCCCGCCTCGACGCGAAAACTGCCATCCTGCGGCACGCGGCGCTCCGCGATATCGAGTTCGGCCAGCACTTTCAGGCGCGAGATGATGTGTTCGGCCACTTCGATGCCGTTGACCGAAGTGGCGTGATCGAGCACGCCGTCGACGCGGTACTTGACGGCCAGGCCGCCGGCCGTGCTTTCCAGGTGGATGTCCGAGGCGCCCGCCTTCAGCGCGTCGTACAGGGTCGAGTTGACCAGCTTGACGGCGGGGCTGGCCGCTTCCGACACGCTGGCGAACGACAGCACGGCGGCCGTCTTGCCGTCGCGGCGCGCATCGTTCGCTGCGCCGGGCAGCAGGTTGTCGACGGCGCGCGCCGATTCTTCCTGCTTCGACAGGTAGGCGCCGATGTCGGCCTGCAGCGCCAGGCGCACAGTCAAGCTGGCCTGTCCCGCGCGCGCGCCCAGCCAGGTTTGCAGGTCGAGGTCGAACGGGTCGGCGATCACGCCCACCAGTTGGCCATCGGCGGCGCGCAGCAGCACGCTGTGGCGCGCCAGCGCCTGCGACAGCGGCAGCAGGTCGAAGGCAGGAGAAAATGCCAGCATGTCGGTTGTCTCCAGCACGGCCAGACCGAAGGGGCGCGCCAGTTCGCGCACCACCTGGCGCGCCTCGATGCCGCTCAGTTGCTGCAATTCCTCGACCAGGCTGCGCTTCGATTGCCGGCACAGGGCGCGCGCGCGCTGCATCAGCGCAGCGTCGATGGTATGGCCGGGCACGATGGGCGCGATGGATTCGGGACTGGTGTGCATCATGAAATATCGCCGGCAAGGTCAAAGATGGGCATGTACAGCAGAATCACGATGGCGCCCACGATCAGGCCGATGGCGGCCATCAGCAGCGGCTCGAAGGTGCGCGTGAAGCGGTCGATCCAGCGGCTGATTTCACCGTCGTAAAAGGCCGCCGACTGCGTCAGCATGGGGCCCATGTCGCCCGTGCGCTCACCCACGCGCAGCATGCGCAGGGAAATGGGCGTCGTTAGTTGATGCTGTTCAAAGGCCGACGATAGCGGCTGGCCCGCCTCGATGGCCGCGCGCGCCTGGCGCAACGACGCCTGCATGCGCGGCGAGACCATCGCTTGCACGGTGGAAATTGCCTGCACGATGGTGATGCCGCCTTCTGCCAGCATGCCCAGCGTCAGGTACAGGCGCGACAATTCATAGATGCGCACGCGCTCGCCGATGCCGGGCAGCTTTGCCAGCAGGCGCGCCACGCCGCCGTTGCGCAGCACGCGGCGCACGGCGGTCAGCAACACGCTGCCGGCCAGCGCCAGCGCCAGCAGCAGGACCAGGCCGTGTTCGGTGACGAACTGGCCCCAGCTGAGCATGACTTGCGACATCCACGGCAAATTGCGCCCGGCGCCCTGGTAAACCTCGGCAAAGCGCGGCACGACATAGGTGATCAGGAAGGCGCTGACGCCACCGCCCACGGCCAGCAGGATGGCGGGATAGATGGCGGCGCTGACGATTTTTGAGCGCACCGCATCGATGCGCTGCTGGTAGTCGATATAGCGCGACAGCGCGCGCGGCAAGTCGCTCGTGCCTTCGGCCGCCTTGACGATGCCGATGTAGAGCGGTGGAAACAGTTCGGCCTGCTCTGCCAGCACGGCGGAAAAACGCTTGCCTTCGCGCAAGCCTTCCAGCAGGCGCGTGAGCACGCTGCGCGTGGCCGGTGCCGCTTCCTTTTCCAGCAGGGCTTCGAGCGCCTCGACGATGCCCAGACCCGCTGTCAATAGCGCCAGCAATTCCTGGCTGAACAGCAACAGGGGCAGCGCGCGCGCGCGCTGGCGTCCGGCCGCGCTGAACGGAGTGGCCCGCAGCGGCCGGATGGCGCTGACAAACAGGCCCCGCGCCTCGGCCTGGCGGCGCGCGTGCGCTTCGTCGCGCGCGTCAATCACGCAGGTCGACAAGGTGGCCGCTGCCTGGTCCGTGGAGAGCGCGCGAACTTCAAACTGCATGATGGCGTATCCGTGAGGGAGGAGTGGCGCTGGCGCTATTGCGCGCTGATGTCGGCGTTCTCGCCGCTGCCACCGGGCTGGCCATCCTTGCCCATCGAGACGATGTCGTACTCGCCCTTGCTGCCGGGCGCGCGGTATTGATAGGCATGGCCCCAGGGGTCGAGCGGCACGGCCTTTTTCAGGTACGGTCCATTCCAGCGCGTGCCGGCAGCCGGCGGCGCCACCAGCAGTGCGCCCAGGCCTTCTTCCGTGGTCGGGTAGCGCCCCACGTCGAGGCGATAGGTATCGAGCGACTTTTCAAACGCCTCGATCTGCGCCTTGGCCACCGTCACTTCCGATTTGCCCAGCTGGGCAAAATACTTGGGGCCGACATACGCCGCCAGCAAGCCGATGATCACGATGACGACCAATAATTCGAGCAATGTAAAACCACGCGCACCGCGCGCTGCTGCCAAGTTATGCCTGTGTGCTGCTTGCATCCGCTAACTCCCTCTTGCCTGCCTTCGACATTGCCCCCCCATGCGCAGCTGATGGCCGCACGCAGGAGTGACACGCTTGCCTGATGCATATCAGGCTACCATGCCGCTTATGGTTAATACAATCTTTTCTTTGTATTGTAAATAACAAAACTTCAGCAAAAAGCCTGAACTTGCGCAAAACGCCATGTTGCGCCGCGCGCGCCGCCTGCCGCGCAGCACGCGTACAATCAGTGCACGGGTGGCATGCCGCCGCCGCGAACCGAAGGAGTACGCATGTCCGCATTCCATCTGAGTCTGGCCATTCTCGCTGGCGCCGTGGCGCAGCCGGCAGGCGCATCGGCCGCCCCCGCGCGCCAGGCGTATATTGTGCAATTACCCGTGCAATTGCCGGCAGCGGCGCCAACGGCTGCCGCGCCAGGCGCGGCGCAGCGCGAAGCCAGGGCAACGCAGGCCGAGGCGCAACGGCGCGCCGTGCTGGCGCTGGTGCCCGAGGCCAGCGTGCAACACCACTACACGGCCACGCTGAACGGCTTTGCCGCCCTGCTCACGCCAGCCGAGGTCAAGCGCCTGCGCGCCAGCCCCCTCGTCGCGCGCGTCTCGCCCAGCACTGAAGAGCATGTCAATGACAGGGGCGCGCGCAGCGTGCCCGATGCGCAGCGCTGATGCCTGGCCCGGGCCGGCAGAGCCGGTGCGACAAGCAATAATTGAATAAAAAACACAGCGCAGGGCATGCGCTGTGTCTGGACGTGCAACGCCGGTGCTTACGCCGGTACTGACGCCGCTGGCAGGCGCTGGCGGCGGCGCAAGGCAAAGCCGATCAATGCCAGGCCGCCCGTCAGCATCATCCATTCCGAGGCTTCCGGCACGGCCGATATCGACGCGATGCTGGCATAGGTGCTGCCGGCGATGCTGGCGGGCAAGCCGCCGTTGACCGGCGTCAGTTCGAACTGCACCAGATTGCCATTCACATTGCCCAGGTATGAACCGGCGCTGGCGTCGAGCAAGCCCACGCCAAAGGTCGTGCCCGCGTTGCCGGCCGTGTTCAGGAAGTCGCCGCCAAAGGCCACGTTGAAGGCGAACTTGCCGCCCAGGGTCACGTTGTGAAACCAGTCGTTGTAGGCGCCGCTATTGCCGAAGGTCAAGGTGCCCGGCACGCTGCCGCTGACATTGCCTTCCTGCGATTCGAGCGCGCCAAAGGCGCCCGAGAAGTTGCTCAAGGTGGCGCTGGCGCCCGGTGCGGGGCTGTTGCCGGCGATAAAGGCAAAGTCGAGGAAGCCGGCGCCGGAAAACTGGCTGGTGTCGATTTCCACGTGGTAACTGAGCGTGTTCGCCAGCGCCAGGCTGGAGCTGCCAGCAAGCAAGGCGGCCAGCACGGCGTGGCGCAAGGTACGGTTGAGTGTCGTTGCAAACATGGTGATGTCCTTAGAAGTTGCCGGCGAAAATGCTGGCCGAGTAGTTGATCGTCACTTTCGACGGATTGCTGAAACTGACGACAAACGAAGCCGTCGCACCTGGCGCCAGGCTGGCCGCGTTGACGCTGACATACGCGGCGCCTGCATGGCTGCCCGTGGCGTTGGCCAGGGTCACGCCAGCCGGCAAGGCGCCAAACACCACCTGGAACGGGCCGCTGAGCGTGCTCGTGCCCGTGTTGGTGAAGGCAAACGTCCCCGTGTATTTCTGCGTCACGCGGTTATACGCCAGGCCGGAGCTGGCTTGCGCCACGGCGGCCGTGATGTCGCGGTAGGCTGGCTGCAAGTCCAGGCTGACGACGACGGGGTCGTGGTCCGAGGCGCGGTACGGCAAGGCGTTGTACAAGTCTTGCGGCTTGGCCGCATCGATGTTGTAGTCGATCACTTCCGGCTCGTCGGCATTGACATGCCACTCAGCAACACCGGCCACTTGCGGGCTCAGCGCGGCGCTGGCCAGCGCATGGTCGAGGTAGCCGCTCTGGCCGCCAAACACATACGAATACGGCATGCCGGACGGGCGCACGAAACGTTCGAGTTCATTGACGAAGCCGGCGCCAGTGATGACCTGGATCGGGTCTTCCGCGCCATACGAATTGAGGTCGCCGATGACCAGCACGTCCGCGTCGCCGGCAGCGGCTGCCACTTGCGGCACGAAACTGCCCACCAGCCGCTGCGCCTGCTGCACGCGCGTGGCATTCCAGCAACTCTGGCTATCGTTGTTGTCCGCGTCCGGCCCGCCCGACGGGCAGCTGCCCTTCGATTTCAAGTGATTGACGATCAGCGAGAATTTCTCGCCATTGCCGGCGCGGAAGGTTTGCGCCATCGGCGGACGGTTGTTGATGGCATTGGCATCCGACAAGGCGCCGCCCACCAGGCCCAGCTTGGCCGGCTTGTAGATCATCGCCACGCGGATGGCATCCGTACCGGTCGCGGCCGGTTTCGGCACCACGGCATAGCTCACGCCGCCGATGGCCGCATTCAGTTGCTCGACCAGGTAGGTGACGGCTGTCTCGCCATTGTTCTGGATTTCCATCAAGCCCACCACGTCGGCATCGATGGCTTTGAGTTCGGCGACGATCTTGTCGCGCTGGCGCACGAATTCAGCCAGGTTGTCGGCACCGCGGCAATTGCTCTTGCTTGTCGACGCGCCCAGGGTACAGCCCTGTCCCGTCTGGCCAAACACGTTGCTGCCATTCGTGAAGGTCGTGAAGAAATTGAGCACATTGGCGCTGGCCACCTTGACGTTACCAGTAGGCAATTCCGGGCTGGCCGCACGCGGATTGTCGCGCGAAAACTGCGGCACTTGCGTCGGCTGCAGTTTGTACGCGGCGCCGCCACCGCCGATGGCACCAAAGTCGACCACGCCCGTCAGGTCGGCGACCGTATCGCCACTGCGCACGGTGCCATCCTGGCCGATGTACGGTATCGTCGGCGGTGCAACGAAGATGCCATCATCGAGCACGATCAGGTTGTTCGCATTGGCCGCGATCAAGGCTTGCGCTTCGTTTGATCCGGCTGGGTAGCGGTTGGTCGGCACTTCGCGCCGTCCGGCCGACAGGCTCAGCTCGCCGCGCGCGCCCAGGTAGGCGTTCTGCGACACGGTCAAAGGCTGCGTGAAGCGCACCAGCATGCCTTCCACGGCCGCCAGATTGGCGTCAGGCAAGGTCACATTCGTCGGCACAACGGCGTGGCCGGCGCTTTGCGTGAGGATGGCCGTCACGTCTTTCAATTCCGTGTAGGAATTCTTTGCGCCCGTGGGCGTGTATTCAAACACCGTACCCGTCACGCGCACCAGTTCGCCTGGCTGCACCGTGGTGCCGGTATTGCCCGTGTAGACAAAGATGCCGTCCGAAGTCGACGGGTCGCCGTCGCCGGCCGCATCCTGGATGAAGAAGCCGGTGCCCACTTTCAGTGTCACCACGCCTTCGGTAGTCTGCACGGAATTGGCGTACGGGCTGGCTGCGCCGCTGCCCTGGATTTGCGGAATCGTATGGCTGATGGCGGCCAGGCCCTGCACGGCCACGTCCACCTTGCACGAAGCTGTCTGCTGCTGGTCGTTGCTGAAACTGACGATGACGGGGTAATTACCCACCGGCACGCCAGCGGCCACCAGCAGGCTCACGCTGGCGCTTTCGCCAGCCACGCCGGCAGCGCTGAAACTGGCCAGGCTGATGCCGGCCACGGCGGGCGAACTCACGATGGCGGCATTCACGACGCCATCGACGTCGGAAGCGCGCAGCACGGCGTTGCCGCCATTGCCCACGGCCAAGGCCAGGCTGGCGGGGCAGTTGGTGATAATCTGGTGCACCACGGGGCCGCCACAGGCATTGCGCGGCGAGGCCGTGTTGCGCGGCGTCACGCTGCCGCTGGCGAAGTCCAAGCCATTGTCGTCCGTATCGCTGCAGCCGCCGTTCGCGCGCGCAATCGACAGGGTGTTCGATGGCGCGGGCGCCACATTGCCCTCGAAACCGTTGGCCGTACCGAAGCCGACCAGGTCGATGACGGCTGCGCCCGTCGGGTTGGCCAGCGTTTGCGCCGTCTTGCTATTGCTCAACAACACCTTGCCCGCCGTGCCCGACATGGCCAGGCTGCCCGAGGCATCGGGCGTGGGCAAGTCCTGCGTGCCGCCCGCGCCCTTGGCTTGCTGCACCAGCAAATACTGGCCTGCTTGCAAATCGATAGCCGGCAAGGCCGTCACTGCCCAGTTGTTGCCGGCGGCGGAGGCATATTGCACGCTCCAGTTGCTCAGGTTCACGGGACTGGCGCCACGGTTGAACAATTCAATGAAATCGTTGCGATACAGCGCCCCCGTATTGCCGCCACCGCCATACACCTGGCTGATGACGATATCGGAAGCGGCCAGTGCCGGTATGCCCAACGACGACAGCAAGCCGGCCATGAGGCTCAGGCGCCACGGCGCGGCGCGCAGGGACAGTCCGGGCAATGCAGGGCGAGCCGGCGTGTAACTATTCTTCATAAAAATTCCTGGTGGCAATTAAAGTTCCGGCCTGCCAATACAAGCAGGCGGCGCTGAATTTATGGCAACAACATTGGTCAATTAAATAGTCTTTTTACTATTGAGTCATAGTAATATTCAAGCGTGACAGCTTGATGACAAAAGTTGACGGGAATGCATGCACTTTGCACGTACAGGAATGACAAGCTGGTCTATCACACACTATTTTGTTGCATAAAAGTATGCATAAATGTATGAAATGATAATAAAAATAAGCTATGGGAAATTGCGTAGAGTACAAGTATGTTACCATTTGCTTGCGCTAGGTAAACAGCTGGGGGCAAACAGGCCTCAGTTACCGCCAGCACAAACAGCAGCCGCGGCAACGGGCAAACAGCAGAGATAGGAAAGATTGATCATGAGAAAAAATAGTTACCCTTCATACTCGACACTGTTGCTTGCAGGATCTCTGCTGCTGCCCCTGCTGCCGGCCCAGGCGGATACCTACGCTGGTTACTATGTCAATCCGCAAGCCGTGCCGCCTGGCAAAAAACCGAATTGCTCGCAGTCCATGCAAGATGGAAACACGAAAGCGCAGGGCCAGGGCGCATCCAACGTCAGCATGGAAGGCGTGAACAGCCCATGCAGCCTGTCCAATGGCGATATCAATTACGATGAATTCAAGAATGATGGCGTCGGTCCCGGCCCGGTCAGCAGCGTCGGTGACGATGCCGCCTACCACCGCAGCCTGCCCAGCGACGATGCCAAGACCGGCGTGAAACGCTTGCCATCGGATGCACTGGAGTTCACCAGCGTGAGCAGCCGTCCGCTCTCTTCCATACCTGGCGCCTTGACCAGCACGGGTACGGACAGTTTCAATACGGCATCAACGTTGCAGCCATTCGCGCCAGCTGGCTGGGTCGGCTGGCCTGCGGCGAATGCTGGCGGCACCGAACGCCTGGCAGCTGCCAGCTTCGTCAGCCCCGGCGCCACTGGCGGCGCTTCCGGCGACCCTGGCGTGTTTGGCACCAATCCGCCCGTCGCGGGCGTGGAGACGCCAGAGACGCCCGTCGTCACGCCGCCCGTCGTCACGCCACCGGTGGTGACGCCGGTCGATCCGAATATCCCGGCCGTCCCGGAAGCATCCACCTGGGCCATGCTGCTGGCCGGACTGGCCCTCGTCAGCCTGGCGCTGCGCCGCCGCAGCAGCTAAGTAATACCTGTCAGCGTCGGTATGGTGTACTCAACGGCTCGCCGATGAAGATGCCCTGCGCCGGCCAGGCCACGCTCTTCCAGTAAGCCTCGATCGCCGTATCGCCGGACAGATAGCGCTGCAGCAGCACCGTCGGTTGCGGAAACTTCTGCCAGTAATTGCACGGTTCGCTAACGCTGCCATAACTGGCCGTGGCGCCCGCCTCGAGCCAGCGCAAGCTGCTCATCTGCCCCGTTCCCAACAAGTCGCCGCCATACGACGTCAAATGATCGGCCAGCGCGCCCGGTGCAAACTTGAGCGTGTCGAGCTTGGCCACGCGCGCCATGCCCGTCTGGTAGACCATGATGTCCGTTGCGCCGTCGAGCTCGTCGGCGCGCAGGCGTTTGATGTTCAGTTTTTTTGTCGACAAACGTCCTGCCGGCGGGAAAAAAGGCGCACGGCTGTTGCGCGCCGTTTCACCGGTCGTCAAATAATACGCATTCGCTTCCTGCAGGCGAAAACCGGCGCTGACGCCACGCTCGATCAGCTGGCGCGCCTGCGCCACCGATTCGGTGGGCAACAGCATGCTCAGGCGCATCTTGTATTGCGCATACGGCAGGCCGTGCGCGGCATTGAAATAGGGGCTGGGCTGACCCGCGCCGCAGCTGCGTGCACACAGTCCCGCATCGACGCCCAAGGTGTAGGCGGCAGTGATGGAATTGCATTCGACGGCGTACGGCGCCGTCCAGACCATCAGCACGGCCTGGATTTCAGGGCTGAGCTGGCTGTCGATCTGCTTTTTCAGAGTGGCGAACTCGACGGCGCTGAGCTTATGCGGACGATTGGCGATGCGCACGTGAACGATATTGGCTGCCGGTATATTGCGCGCCTGCCGATAATAGTCGGCGATGGCCACGCTATTGGGCTCATCGTCGTTGACCACCAGCGCCAGCTGCCCGGCCGATAGCGCCGGCGACATGGCAGGGGCGACGAACTGGGCGCGGGCATCGGCCTGCACCAGGACGCTGGCGAGCAAGGGTAAGAGCAGGTATTTCAAAGCGGAGAGACTGGCCTGTACTGGTCAAAGGGGCAAGAAACGCTTGCGGCATGTTGCTAATCTACCTTGAAAGACGTTGCTTTACCAAGCGATATTGCCGGAAAATGCTGCCCGATGAAAACCTCGGAACGCCAGAACCGTCGCCCTGGCGCCCCATGCGGGCTTAAGTACTAGACGCGTTTGTAGACATCTTCGTAGCGCACGATATCGTCTTCGCCCAGGTAGCTGCCGGACTGCACTTCGATCAGGTGCAGCGGCAGGCGGCCGGGATTTTCCAGGCGATGCGTCATGCCGATAGGAATGTAGGTCGACTGGTTTTCACTCAGCAACTTGACTTCATCGCCGCACGTCACCTGCGCCGTGCCGCTGACGACGATCCAGTGTTCGGCGCGGTGATGATGCATCTGCAGGGACAGCTTGCCGCCAGGATTGACCGTAATGCGCTTGACCTGGAAACGGTCGCCCAGGTCGATGCCTTCGTAGCAACCCCATGGACGATACACCTTAGTGTGCTGCAAATGCTCGGTACGGCCCGTGCTTTGTAAGTGGGAAACCACTTGCTTGACGCGCTGCACCTGGTCCTTGTGCACCACCAGCACGGCGTCCGCGGTTTCCACCACGACCACGTCCTGCACGCCGATCAGCGCCACGATGCGGCTTTCGGCGCGCACCAGCGAATTGCTCACGTCGTCCAGATACACATCGCCGCGCACGGCATTGCCGGCTGCATCGCGCGGCAAGACCTCGTGCAGCGCGGACCAGGAGCCCACGTCGCTCCAGCCGATATCGGCCGGTACGACCACGGCGCGGCTCGTGTGTTCCATCACGGCATAATCGATGGAGTCGGCGGGACAGGCGGCGAACTCCTTCTCGCTCAGGCGGCAGAAATCGAGGTCGCGGTAAGCCAGGCGCACTGCCGCTTCGGTAGCGTCGGCCATGGCGGGCTGGAATTGCGTCAATTCCTGCAAATAGCTGGCGGCGCTGAAGAGAAACATGCCGCTGTTCCAGAAGTAGTCGCCGCTGGCAACAAAACCGGCCGCGCTCTGCGCATCGGGTTTTTCCACGAAACGTTCAATCTGGTAGCACGCTTCGCTGCCCGCGATGGCTGCGCCGCGACGGATGTAGCCATACCCCGTTTCCGGTGCCGTCGGCACGATGCCGAAGGTGGCCAGCGCGCCTTGCGAGGCGGCCTGGAGCGCATTTTCGATGGCCGCATGAAAGGCCGCCCGGTCTTCAATGACGTGATCGGCTGGCAACACCAGCATGATGGCTTGCGGATCGAGCGCTTGCAAATACCAGGCGGCGGCGGCGACGGCCGGCGCCGTGTTGCGGCCCACCGATTCGAGCATGATGGCCAACGGTTCGATGGCGATATCGCGCATCTGCTCGGCCACCAGGAAACGGTGCTCGTCGCCACAGATCAGCAACGGTGCCATCATCTCCGGCCAGCCAGCCAGGCGCAGCGCCGTTTCCTGCAGCATGGTTTTATCTGATACCAGCGGCAACAGCTGCTTGGGCAGCGCTGCGCGCGACAGGGGCCAGAGGCGGCTGCCGGCGCCGCCGGACAGGATGACGGGATAAATCTTCATGGTGGACGTCCTCTATTTATTTCGATAATGCAAGTTCAACGGGGCTGCGGCGCTTGCTGCGCCGGTCGCGCGCGTTCGACCATTGATCGGTCAGGCATTCGGACACGTGTTTCATCTCTCCGTTGCGGTCGACACTGTACTCCTTGAAGACGATAACTTCTTCCAGCGCAATGTTCTGCAGCACGCGCGTATATTCAAAAAGTACGCTGCGCACCACGCGCGCACCGGAACAGATATGGCTGCCATGACCGATCCAGGTGGGGCCGATGATGGTGGCGCCCGCTTCGATCTTGCAGCCCGAGCCGATATACACGGGCCCTTCGATGTGCGTGCCTTCCCACTCTATGCTCGTATTCAAGCCCACCCAGATGCCCTCTTCCAACTGTACGCCAGGCACGTCCATGTGGGCCACTTCCCCCATCATG
This sequence comes from Janthinobacterium sp. PSPC1-1, assembly GCF_049897625.1. NCBI lineage: Bacteria > Pseudomonadati > Pseudomonadota > Betaproteobacteria > Burkholderiales > Oxalobacteraceae > Janthinobacterium > Janthinobacterium sp. PSPC1-1. Next base: position 64,515 of record NZ_JAFCWP010000005.1, read on the forward strand.
ACGCTTTGCGATACTTCCCAGTAATCCTTGATGTTGCCGATATCGATCCAGTTGAACGTGCGCGACTGAGCGTAGAAAGGCAAGCCTTTTTCTGCCAGTAAGGGAAACAAGTCCGAGCCGATGTCGAAGACCGTGTCCTTGGGTATCAAGTCCAGCACGGCAGGCTCGAAAATATAGATGCCGGTGCTGACATGGTTCGACAGCGCCGTTTCCTGGCTGGGCTTTTCCTGGAACGCCTTGATGCGGCCATCCTTGTCGCTGACAACCACGCCATAGCTCGACACCTTGTCCCACGGTACTTCGCGCGTGATCACGCTGGCCAGCGCCCCCTTGCGGCGATGCTCGAACAGGGCCGACTGGATGTCGAGGTTGATCACCGCATCACCGCACAGGACGATGGTGGTATCGTCAAAAAAGCCACCGAATTCCTGGATCTTCTTCATGCCGCCGGCCGAGCCTATCGGCTGCGGCACCACCACGCCGGCATCGGTCATATAGCCTTCGAACGAGTAGCCGATCTGCACGCCATACTGGTGGCCGTCGCCGAAATACTCTTCGATCTTTTCATGCAGGTAACTGACATTGACCATGATGTCGCGCACGCCATACTTGGCCAGGTGCTCGATCAGATAGGCCATCACGGGCTTGCCCAGGATGGGGATCATGGGCTTGGGTAAGTCATAGGTCAGCGGGCGCACGCGCGTCCCCTTTCCTGCGGCCAAAATCATTGCTTTCATTTCACGCTCCAATGTCTATGGGGACGCCGAACTCTGCTTGCGCCTACCCGAAGCGATAGAATATCACCAATTTGGCAACACTATTACCTTTTTCATATTATTTTTTGCGCATTGCAACATGACAGACTGTCATCTTTGCTGGCGACCGCGTCAGCGGTACCTGGCGCATTCGCGCAAGAATACCAGGATGTCCCAGGTATAGCGTCGCAGCAGCCGGCGCGGCTCTTGCAGCAAACGGTAAAACCACTCCATGTGGATGCGCTGCACAAAAGCAGGCGCGCGCCGCTTGCCGCCGGACCAGAAGTCGAACAGCGCGCCCACGCCCACCAGTACGTTGGCGTCCAGGGCATCCTGATGTGCGAGTATCCAGCGCTCCTGGATAGGGTTGCCCATCGCCACGAGCACGACCTGGGCGCGCGTCGCATTGATTTGCTGTACCAGATCGGGCGCACTGCCGATGCCGGCATGGCCATCGCAACTGCCGACGACGTCCTGCCCCAGCACCGTGCGCACATGCGTCACTGCCTTGGCCAGGATATCGGGTCGCGCGCCCAGCATGAACACGCGCAGCGGCTGCGCGCTTTGCGCGAACAAATACGGCGTGAAATCGGTGCCATTCAGATTCGCAGCGAAACGGCGCCCCTGCATCAGCCTGGCGGCGATATCCATGCCGACACCATCGTTGACGATGAGGTAGCGGCGCGAGGGATCAGCTTCCAGTACGAAGCGGTTCTTCACGATAAAGTTGGTATTGGCAAAAAACAGCGCCGTCTTTTCCCCACGCGCGATGACGCCCAGCAAGTGCTGCGCCAGCCACTCGCGCGTCGTGCTCAGCACGGGAAAGCGGCTGATGTTGATGGTTTCTGGTGCTTCCATGGTACTTGTGCGCCTCCTTCAATCCGCGGCCGCGCCGCGGTGCTTCAAATTGCGTAATTGCCTGAGCAGTGAGAATGGATCAAAGCCCCCTGCCGTGCCGCGCAGCGCGCGCCCCAGCAGCAACATCGGCAGCAGATAGGCGATGGCGCCGGCAAACAGGGCCAGCACCAGCAGCACGATGGCGCTGCCCTGCCACCAGCGCGCCATCGCGTACAAGGTCAGCAACAGTGCCGCAGCGCCCGCCAGGACAGGCTGCAGCGCCACCAGGAAAGTAGTCCAGGGCAAGTCCATGGACTTGCATGCCAGGTGCTGCGACCACGGCAACATCAGCAGGTAGGCGGCGGCAAACGACAAGCTCATCGCCAGCAAGCCATACTGGCTGAAGCAGGCGGCCAGGATCACGGCCAGGCTCAGCTGCAAGATACCGAGCAGCGGCGGCCAGCGGCTGTGTCCCAGGGCAAACAGCACATAGTTGTTCAGTTCCGCTACCGAAGAGAGGCAATACAGCAGTGCCAGCGCGGCGATGGTGCTACTGGCAGCCAACCATTTCTGGCCAAATACCGTTGCCACCAGCGGCTCGGCCAGGGCGGCCTGGAACAGCAGCATGGGCAGCATCAGGAACAGCATCATCGCCAGCAATTGCAGGTAAGCCTGGCGCAGCTGCTCGGGCTTGCCGCTGGCGGCGGCGAACACGGGCAGCGACACGCGCAGCAGCGACGCCGTGATGACCAGGTACACGGCCGAAGTCAGGCGCTTGGCCAGGTTGTACAGTCCGGTCGCATACGGCCCCAAAAAGATACTCACCAGCAAGGAATCGCCATTGCTGTTGGCAAAGGACAAGATGCCGGAGACGCTAACCTGGCGCACATCATGCCAGTAGCGGCTGGGCCGCGCGCGCCACGCCAGGCTGGGCAGCCAGCCGCTTTGCAGCACCACCAGCAGTAGTGCCAGCCCGGCTGCCATCACTTGCTGCACCACCAGCGACATGGCGCCCCAGCCACGGTAGGCGAGTGCAATGCCGAGCACGCCACCCAGCATGACGGACACGGTGGAGCGGATGGCCAGCTGCTTGAATTGCATCTGCCGCACCAGCCGCGCTTCGTAGGAACGCACCATGCCGAAGAACAGGATGGAGAGGCTCATGCCTTGCAGCACGGGCGCCAGCGATGGTGCGCTGAACAGCGCCGAGACGGGGCCGGCGCTCAGGAACATGCAGGCGCACAGCAACAGGCCGGCTGCCGTGCAGCGCCAGAACAGAGCCGAGTAGGCGCCGTCATCGGGTTCTTTCGCGCGTATCACGGGCATGGCCAGTGCGTCGAGCACGACCAGGCGCGAGAACAGGATGAACAAATGGGCAATCGTCAACAAGCCGAATTCGGCAGGGTTGAGCAGCCGCGCCAGGATGGCGAAGATGATGAAGGACAAGCCCTGCTGAGCCAGATTGTCGAGCACGGCCCAGAAGGAGCCGGACGCCATGCCAGGCGCCTTGACGTTGCCTTCGGCTTTGCTCTCGTTCATGCTGCTGCCCCGCTCACGGGCGTGCCTTGTAGCTGGCCACGGTCGCGCTGACGAAATCGCTGATGCGCGCGGCGATCGTGCCGATATCGAAGCGGTGCGAATGCTGCAGCGCATTTTGCGCCAGGCGCATGCGCGCAGGCTCGTCCGGTTCCAGCACGTCGCGTAGCAAGGTGATCAGCTCGTCGTGCTGGCCCGAGGCAAAGGTGTAGCCATTCTCGTTTTCGCGGATGCTCTCGGCGATGCCGCCGGAACGCGCGCAAATGACGGGCACGCCGTAGGCCAGCGCTTCGACGACGATGCGGCCAAACGGCTCCTTCCACTTTGACGGCACCACCAGCACGTCGAACAGCGGATAGACGTCATCGGGCTTGACCCAGCCCATGAACTCGACGTCGGCATCGCCGAATTTTTCACGCAGGCTGGCCACATACGCTTCGTCCTCGCCCGTGCCGCCGATCAGGAAGCGCACATTGCTGTTCGGTCCCATCAGGCGCGCCGCATCGGCCAGCACGTCGACACCCTTGTGCGGCGCCAGCACGCCCATGTAGCCAACGACCAGCTTGCCGTCGCGCGCCTTGGGCACCCGCCCCGCGATGGGGAACACGGGACCGGGAATGACGGCCGAAGTGGCATGCTTGAAGTAGCCCAGTTCCAGATGTTGATCGACAACAAAACGCGTTTCGCCAAAGACTCCGTCCACCAGGTGCGACATCGGTTTCTTTCCCACAGACAACACCTTGCAACTGCCGCACTGGCCCGTGCAATTGGCGCCGTTCTTGAACAGGCCACCACGCCAGCAAGCCAGAAAGTAACTCTGGATGACGTGTACCACGGGCACCTTGTGCATGCGCGCCAGCAACCAGGTTGCCACATTGATGTTTTCAATGCTGACCGTCATGACGACGTCGGGCCGGAAAGCCTTGACGTGCGGGCGCAAGCGCCAGTAGGCGCGCGGATTGAAATTTTCCAGCACATGCCACAACATCTTCAAGGCTGCCGGGCGTTTGGTAAAAAAGTAGTCCCAGTACACATTCGGCGAGCGCATGATATGCACTTCCACGCCCTTGTACTGTTCCACGCCGGCGGCGTCGCCAACAGTGACGACGCGCACCTCGTGTCCCTGGGCCAGCAAGCCGCTGGCGATCATGAACGAACCTTCCGGCCCGCCCCCTTTGCCGCGGGGAGGAAAGGCGGCACACACAAGCAAAATTTTCAAGTCGGTGCTCGATCAGTAAAAAGAGATAAAAAAGTGGACATGGCTTCAGCCGATGGCGGCCTTGTTCTTGACGCCCAGGCGCGTGAACATGCCCTCGATGCGTCCGGCGTACTTCTTGCCGAGGTTTTTCACGGCCAGCGCGCAATAGCGTTCCACCGTATAGAAGTACAGGGTTGCCAGCGCAATGATCAGCACGAAAGTCAGCGCGACGACGACGGGATGGGCAATCTCGTCCGGATACAGTTTCTTGACCCAGTACAGCACTGGCATGTGCAGCAGGTACAGTGAAAAACTCAGGCTCCCCATCAGCCGCAGCAAGGGATTGCCGAACAGCAGACGCGCGCTGAGGGAATCGAAGGAAAAGACGAAAATAAAGAAGGCCACCAGCACCGCCATCACCAGCGTGCTGAGGTTTTCATGGGTCATGCGCTCGCTGAGCTGGATGACGCCGCATTCGACGCCCAGGAAAATCAGCAACAAGCTCACATGGATGATATTGATCAACTGCGGCTGGTGAAATTCAATGTGCATCTTCCGGCGCACCACGCCGGCCAGCACGCCAAAGGCAAAGTAGTGCAAATTGGCACCCACAAACGTGCCCGGCAGGCTGCGGCGCAGCATGATCAGCAGCACGCAGGCGAAAACGATAAAAATCAGTGGCATGGCATTCTTGGTCGACACATAGTGCGCCGTCGCGCTCCACAGCAGCAGGAACAGGACGTAGAACTGCACTTGCGGGCCTATCGTCCAGAAGACAGACTCGTTACCAATGAACAACAGATGACGCAGCAAATTGTGCGCGCCGATCTGATACTCGAACTGCGGGTCGAAGAAAGTGAAGATGACGAAGGACGCGAGGATCGTGAACAGGTAGGCGGGCGCGATGCGCGTAAAGCGCGCCAGGCTGTAGGCAGTCACGTCCTCGGCACAGAATTTCTTGTCGATATACAGGTAGGACAAGAGAAAGCCGCTGAGCGAGAAAAAAATCATCACGCCCAGGTTATTGAAATGGTGCGACAGGCGCAAAAATCCTTCGCTCCCCATGTGGGCGTAAATCACCATCAGGGCGGCAAAACCGGCCAGGCCGGAGATTGAATCGATTTTCTTGTTCACTGAGATAGCTCACCGGTTATGAGGGAAAAACATAGCCGTCTCGGCTGCTCCTGCGATCGGTGCGTCAATACACCGCCGCGCAGCACTATTATAATTAAATTAATCTTTATTGTCCGCACATTATGACATGCGGCCTGAAACAATTACCGTTTACACCACAGTTCCGGTCAGGAAAAATCTTTGACGCCAGCTTATTTTCGCTTGCGCAGAAGTTCTTCATAGATTGCCACGTAGCGCCCGCCGATATGATTCCAGCTGTACTGCTCGGAAAAATGCTGCAATTGCATGCGCCGCGCCGCGTACGCATCCTGGTCTTGCGCATGCGCGGCGGCAATTGCCACCACCGTCTGCGCCACGTCGCCAGTGTGCAAGATACCGAGCTGCGCCTTTTCCAGCAGCTTGCGAAATGGTGGAATATCGCTGAGCACGGGCGTCAGGCCCGCGCTCATCGCTTCGATGGCGGCAATGCCAAAGCCTTCATGACGCGACAGGCAAATATAGTAGCTCGACTGCGACATCAGCTCGGCCAGTTGCGCATCGCTGGGATTGGCGACGATGCTGACTCGTTCGGCAATCCCCTTCTCGCGCGCCAGCGCTTCCAGGTCGGCGCGGCTGAGGTCATACTCGCGCCCGGCAATCACCAGGCGCCATTCAGGATGGCGCGCGGCCAGTCCGGCAAACAGGTCCAGCGTTTCCTTCAAACCCTTGTTCGACGACCAGCGCCCGAAATACATGATGCACGGCAACTTCGTGGTGGAGCCCTTGGCGTGGTACTTTTCCACGTTGACGCCGTTTTCAATCACCGTCAGGCGCGGCGCCTTGATGATCTTGCCGAACAGATTGCCATCGTTGTCGCTGGTGCCGACCACGCGCGCATAGGCGTGCGAGGTGGCGCGCGTGACGGTATGGAAGAAGATCGTCTTCAGGCGCGAGGCAAAGCTGGTATGGAAGAAACCGCCATGGGTGGAGGCAACCAGCGGACGTCGGTGCAGCCACTTGGTGGCGGCCAGGTAATCATAGGCAAAATCGACGCCATGCACGTGCACCACGTCATAGTCGCCCAGCAATCGCACCACGCCGGGCGAGAACGGATAGCGCGTAGAACCCGAGTAGGGAATGCGGATCACGCGCACGCCATTGACCACCTCTTCCGCCGGCAGGATGTCGGCCGGGTTCACGAATACGCGGTTCAGCGTGATGATGGTGGGAATGTGGCCGTGGCAACGGGCTTGGTAATGGGCAATATTTTGTACGACATCTTCCATGCCACCGATCGATGGATAGTACTGGCGAACAACATGTGCAACTTTAATCGGCATAATGGGCTTTCCCGGCAACAAATTGGCCGGAGCGCAGCGGAGAGGCCAGCCATTTCTTGTCTCGCACGGCGCAACAGCCGAGCAAGAACCAGAGGACGCCGGCCGACTTCAGCGCGAACAGGGAGGTACCGCTGATGCACAGGATCAGCGACATATAGATAACGATATAGGTACGGAAGCGCTCGCCGTGTTCGTCGCGCATCTTGATCATCCACAGGCCGATCCACAGCACCACGCAGCCAAACAGGCCAAAGCGCGTCAGGATGATGGAATAACCCATATCGCCGAAGTTGATGTTGTAGCCGGCCAGTCCGAAAATTTCAGCCGGGCCGAAACGCACCATGGTAATGCCGCTCGAATACAAGCGGCCAGGAATGTTGTCACTGTAGCGCCCATCGTAGTACAGGCCGAACAGGATCAAGATGACGGCGCACACGAAAGGCAGGATCATCACCAGGCGATTGCCGCGTCCCGAAAAAAGCAGGCGCATCAGCACCATCAAGCCCACAGTCACCAGGCCATAGCGCGAATCGGCCAGGGTGATCATGATGGCGGCGGCGCCGAGGAAAAAGGCCATCGAACGCCATTGCTCGCGGCCCTTGGACAAGCCCCATGCCGCCACGATCACGGCAAAGTTGCCGAGCGAGACAGGTTCGAGAAATACGGACGAAACGCGATGGCTGCCCAGCAGGAAAGGCAGGATGGTGCGGCCGATGCCGGCCGGGCGAATGCCGTTCAGCGCCAGGGTGCTGCCTTCAGCCCAGTTGGTACTGGTCGAGATATTGCCTTGCGCCAGGTAATACGAATACACATTGAACAGTTTGGAATACACGTCGACCAGCAGCAACTCGAAGAAGCCCACCGCCAGCACGATATAGATAATGATCTTCAACAGACGGTCGGCGAATTTCTCGTCACCGAAATTGCGCCCAAGAAAATAGAAGAGCACCAGGATGATAATGTCGCGGAAACCCTTGGGATCGAGCGAACTGCGCAGCAAGGCCAGCAGCAGCAAATACGAGGCGATCAGGGTCAGGATGGCCACGAAAGACAGTTCGATGCGGCGCAACAGCAGCACGGCACAAGTGACGTAGATGCACAGCTCGGAAAACGCCACCAGCGCCGTCGATGCCTTGAAGAAATGCGTGTGCACAAAGCACAGCACGGCCTGGTAAACCGTGGCGGCGATCAGGATGGCCAGCAACAAATGGCGCTTGTTGCTCTCCTCGCCAGCGTCGGGCAGGCTGGCGTGGGGGGTGCGGGCGTAGAGAGTCATGCTTGTTTCATCATCGGTTAATAAGACAGATTGGTCAGGCTGCACGCCGTGTTATTGCTAGTCATCGAACTTGCCGGCCAGTTTTTCCGTCGGCGTCTTGCCGATATGGGCAAACAGGGCATTGACGAACTGATCCTGCAACGCATACGCCGCCGTCTTGTCGGCCTGGATGCTCGAGACGCGGAACAGCAAGCCATCGGGCACCTTGCCGCCCAGGCCATAGAACAGCTGGAGCAGCTTGCGCCCCACGCCAGGCAAGGTAGCGCGGTCGCCAACGGTCACCCAGTAGGTAATCGGCTCATTGCGGCTGCCACTGACTGCCACCAGGCGGCGCACGGGAATGTTGCGCTCGGCCACCTTCAGCACGCCCACGTCATTGCTGGTGATGGCAAAGCCTTGCGCCGTATAGCAAATTTCGGGGCGGTGTGCCTGCGTCGCTTCGCCGCGCTGGTCATCGCCATAGGCGACCGACAGCAAGATGCGTTCGCCAGCGGCGTTCACATAGGTGCGCGCCAGCGTTTGCGTGTAAATCTTCGCCAGCGCAGCCTCGGCTTCCGGGTTGACCACGGCGGCTGCCGCATCGCGCTCTTCATGCCACTCGCCAAACTCGGCCGGTACCAGCGCCGTCAGGTCCAGCATGGGCTTGCCTTCGGACATCTTGACCGTGGGCGTCACTATCTTCGTCAGCACCGAGGTCGATACCATCAGCACGCCCAGCAGCAGGCCCGCGAACAGCGTCTTGCGCTGCATACCTTGCAGTGTATCAAGCATGTTTTTTCTCCCGCCGCTGCACATACGCCTGCAACAGCCAATCAACGCCCAGGATCAGCAACAGGGCGGAAATGAACAGCACCATGCCGGCAAAACCATGCAGGAAGCCCTGTCCTGCCGCGTCACCGAAATAATACGTAATCAGGGTCAAGGTCATCACGCGGATCACATTGGCGGTAAAGGAAATCGGCACGATCAGTACGGCCAGCACGCCGTTGCGCAGGGCAGACGTATGGCGCACCAGATTGAGGTAGAACAAACCCAGGGCTTCGAGCGTAAACAGCGTGTGCAAACCGGCGCAGGCATCTGCTACCATCAACTGATATTGGCCCATCTGCAAAATCACGCCGCTGCGGGCGATCGGATAACCAAGGAAAAACAGCACATGTTCAGTGACATACGACACAGCCGTCTTCATCGGCATCGTCAACATCGCCACCAGGATGCCGGGCAAGGGAATCATGAACAGCATGAAGAACAGGGGAAACCACATGATGCGCAAGGCCAGGGTACCGCGCTTGATCAGCAGCACTGCGGCCAGCAGGACGATGTAGGAGCCGATTTCAAAGATGGAAAACTGTTGCGAGCGGCCCAGCACATACATGACCAGGCCCACCACGGCGACGATCCAGCCTGCCTTGGACGAAGGCTGGCCTTCGGTTCTTGCCATCATTTCCGGCCACTTGCGGTACAGCAGCCAGGTCGACAGCACGAGGATGATCGGGCCATGCGCCTGCTCCTCGCTCATCCACAAGCCAGTGATCAGGTCATAAAAGGACGGGACGTACAGGGCCAGCAAACCGACCACGACCGGTCCCCATTCGGGAATGGCGGCCTTCCACCACGGTATCACGGCGCCGCGCGAGCTTAAGGAAGAGGTTTGCATCACTACCCCATGAATGACTGTCGTATCAAAAGCGCCGGCCTTACCGAATGGTATAGCACAGCATCGTTGGCATCGGTTAAACCTCGGCCTATCGTATTTGCAAGATAGCTCCCCCAGAAACCTTTAAAGGATAAGAAACTATTTTAACAAAACATTAAGATTATAACGGAGCCGCGACGCTGGTCAAGCTGAAATACCGCATTTGGGCAGGCTATTTTTTCGTCCACGCGCAAATATTGGCAAAAGAGACAAATCCCTGTGCAATCAATCACTTGCCATACGGAAAAATGATTCTCTTGGTCAACTTTAACCTGCCGCAGCTGCCACGACGGAAACGGATTGACACGAACGGCAACACGCGCACTTCAGCGGCAAGTTCCGCGACAAAACGGGGCGCATGACCGCGCCAACTGGCGCGGTCATGCGGGCGCAACAAGCGACGTGGCACGCTACGCCACAGTCTATTTTTGCCACTCGACCTGGAGCAGGGACAGGGAATTGCGCGTCACACCCACGACCGGCTGCACACTGAAGATATAATTCTTGCCCCACCACGCGCCCGCTGACCAGTACGTCCAACCGGCCCATGGCGCGTTACGCATCGACGTCAGCGCCGCCTGCAAGGTGGGCCGGCACTCTGGCGTGTCGGCAACGCCAAATTCGCCCATGAACAGACTTTGCTTGTTGGCCACGGCCCAGACCCTGACCTTTTCGAGGATATCCGTCAGCTTGGCCGGAGAGATGCAATCGGCCTTGGTTCCCGAGTAATTCGAGTCGACATACTGGTGTACCTCGATCAGGGTGCGCGCCAGCGGGTCTTTCACGCTAGCAAAAGTCGTGGCGTTGGACACGCCATCGCGCGGTGTGGCCCAGTCGTGCGCGCCACTATAGGTACCGCCGGCAATGACGACCAGGTGTTTCGCGTCATTTTCACGCAGTTTTGCCAGCGTGGCCTTGGACGTTTCGCCCCATTGCCTCAGGCTCGTCAGCACCGGTTCGTTCATGAGTCCAAGCGCGACCGTATCAACATCAGGAAAGGCTGCACTCATGCGTACCCAGAAATCGGCGAAGTCCTCGGTCGTCGCGCCAGGCCTGCCCAATGGAATATTGTTGTAGGCACCATAGTTATGCGCATCGAGCAGCACGCACATGCCGCGCGATTTCGCCGTCTCCACCACCTTGGCAATAAACCTGAGCTGCGTCGGGTCGAGCGGACCGCCCACGACAGGCTGCAAGCGTTCCCAGCGGAACGGCAGGCGCAGCATGTTCGCGCCCAGATTGGCAAAGTAGCTGATATCGCTCGCGCTCGGATACATGAAATCCTTGAATACGGTACCGGGAATCTTGCCACCATTGAATTCTGCCCCGGCCAGATTGACGCCGCGCAAGGGCGCCTTGTCCAGGCAAGTGGCGCCGGCAGGCACGGCAACGGCCATCGCCGCGGCCAGCAACACGCCCAGCGCGCCCCGGCGCAAGCGTTCTGCGCCCGCCATGGCACTGCCGGCATCTGGCCCCCTGTGATCGCTGCTCAATTGTCGGACTGTTTCGAACAGAAATTTCATGTTGCCATCCCTCCATTGTGGAAATACATCGTTTGTCCACTATACATTTCGCATCCTTGCTGGCGCAATAAAAACCAGGCCTGGCTTGACGTTGAACATGGCCTGGCCTTGTCAGTGTTGCCACCGTCAGGCATTCCCCCTATCCGATCGCAAGCGGCCATCTTTGCCGAGCGACGACGCGCTCAACGAGCGATAGTTGAATCATAAGCGGTAATTGCTACGACGCCAGGACAAGCCGCTCTATTTCATCACGGAAAGAATTCGTGTGCCGCTTGTTCACATCATGAAAATGGCCGCACATGGCGGCCAAGCAAGTTCGGGCAGAGGAAGCGTGCATATCATGTCTGGTTAGGCACGATATGCACAAGGGCAGCGATAATGCGGGGTTAAAACTCTTGCATGACGGTACCGACAATTTCAACACCGTTACGCTCCAGCTGTTCGGCGAAGGTTGCCAGATCGGCCAGTCCAGTGGCATTCTTGCGCGCCACCAGCAAGGCGCCGCCCGCCCGCGCAGCGACGGCCAGCGCATCCGAGCCGCTGGAGAATGGCGCAACGTCGTACAGCACCACGTCATAGCGCGAGGCGACTTGCTCGTTAAGTGTGGCAAATGAAGTGCGACTAAGCAATTCCTGCGGATTCGGCGGCAAGGTGCCCGCGCTCATGACCGACAGGGCAACAAACGAATCGATCTTGGCGATCGCGTCCAGGTCGCCGCGGCCAGCCAGCAGGTCCGACAGGCCCTGGCGCCCTTTCAGGCCGAAGAATTCCTGCTGTTGCGGCGCGCGCAAGTTCGCATCGACCAGCAAGGTTTGCTCGCCGAGCTGGGAAAAGACCACGGCCAGGTTGGCGGCAAAGATGGCTGCGCCATCGTCCGCATTGATACTCACCACCACCAGCGCCTTGCGGCCGCGCGCGAACCAGCGCAACATCAGCTGGCTGCGGATGGCGCGCAAGGTTTCGACTTGCTGGCCAAATGGCTCGTACGCGGCAATCAGCTTGTCCGAAAAGTTGCCGCTACCGCGCGGCAGGTAGGGATAATTGAACTGGCGCGCGAGTACCTGCTCGATATCGGCTTCGGTGATCAGGCCCAGGCGCAGCGCCGCTTCACCAAAACGGATGCCCAGTTCCTTCTGCATGCGCAGCACGCGTTCGGCATTTTCCGGCGTGATCTTGCCCGATTCCAGCAGCAAGCCGCCGATGCTGGAATCGCCAACGTGCGCCGTGTGGGCGGCAGGCGCTGGTACATGGCCAGCCAGTGCAGGATGATTCATTGTGTTTCCTATCTAATTAATTCAAACGCAAGCGGCTCGACAACACCGACTTCAGGGACTTGAAGCGGCGGCGCTTCGGCGCTTGCCAGGCGATCACGCCCAGCACCGGAATTTGCAGCGCATCGAACAGATCGCGTTCGGAGCGCACGCGGCGGTCCAGCATTTCCAACAGAATACTCAAACCCAGGCCAAGCAAGCCGCCAAAGAAGAAGGCAAGCACGGTGTTGAGGATGACTTTCGGCCCCGCTGGCACGACCGGCGGCACGGCAGGATTGAGGATAGAGATATCGGACTGTTCGGCCTGGCCTTCGATGCTGGTCTGCGAAAAACGCTGCGACGTGGCGTCGTAGGCGCGCTGGGCGCTTTCGACATCCTTCATCAGCACGCCCATTTCGTCGCGCGTGCGGTTCAGTTCCAGCACTTTGCTTTTTTGCGCCGCCATGGCACTACGGATGGCACTTTCGCGCTGCTGCAAAATCTGCGCATTGTTGCTCACGCTGCCTGCAGTGACACGGATAGCCGCTGCCAGGTCGCTGCGCAATTTATCCAGTTCCGCCTTGGCGCTGATGTATTGCGGGTGGTTCTGCGACAGGCGCTGTGAAATCTCGGCAAACTTCGATTCGGCCGTGCCCAGGGCAATCTTCAAATTCTGGATCATCGGATTTTGCGCCACATCGGGCGATTCCAGCGACGACGCGCCTTGCGCCATGCGCTGGCGCGAAGTCGCTTCCATCGACTGCGACTGCGCCATCACCAGTTGCTGCGACAAATCGTTCAGGCGGTTCGATTCCACGTCGACGCGGTTATCCAGGCTGACGATGCCATTTTCCTGCTGATACTTGGACAAACGGCTTTGCGTTGCTTCCAGTACATCGCGCATCTGGCGCGTCTGATCGTTGAAATAGGCCGAGGCTTTTTTCAAAGGCTCGACTTTCAACTGGATGCTGACGCGCTGGTACTCTTCGGCAAAGGCATTCGCGATGGCGGCCACGAAACTCGGGTCCGAACCGCTGAAACTGATTTCTACAACGCTACTTTCACGCGAAGGTACGACCTCGAGTTTTTTCAGCAACAGATCGGCCAGCCAGTCACGCACCGTGCCCTCGCCGCCCGTGGCAGCGTTGAACTGGGCGATGACGGCAGGATTTTGCGCCAGCTTCAGAGAATCGACGACATGCAGGGCAACGTTCTTGCTGCTGATGATATCGATTTGCGTCGCCATGTAGCCGGCCATCAGTTGACCCGGCATTGCCAGGCCCGTGACGGTATCGACGCCCTTGTAATTGAGCAACACGGATGCCGTGCCCTTGTACGTCTTGGGCAGGAGCAGGCTGATCGCCAGCGTTGCCGCCACCACGATCACCAGGGTGATCCAGATGACGCGCTGGCGAGCGCGCAATATCAGTAAAAACTGGGAGAAATTCATAGAAACCGTCTCATATCATCGCAAAACAATCGGTACAAAATAGGCAGCAAAGCTGCCACCATCACTTGGAGCCTATCCCAGCAGAAGACGCTCACTGCTGGAATCGGCTCTTAAAACCAGCTTTCCTTCACATACACCACGTCGTCGCTGAGCAGCAGGTCATCGTGATTGGCATCGAGGATCTGCAACTTGCCATCCGGCCCCCGGCGCTTGATGCGGATGTTGCGCTCGGTGCCGCGCTGGGTCAGGCCACCACCGGCCGACAGCGCCTGCAGCACCGTCATCGAGCGCTCCAGGCGCATGGGGCCTGGACGTTGCACTTCACCATAAATATAGATGCGTGGAGCGCGTTCTACAAATACAACATCGTTGGCGGCCAGGTCAAAATCGCGGTTCAGGTCGGAAGTACGCACCATTTCCACGACATCGACGACATCGGTAGTGGTCTTGCCATCGCGTTTGCGGATCAGGCTGACCGTATCGCCGCCCTCGGGACCGATGCCACCGGCGAGCGCCAGCAAGTCAAGCAGGCTGCGGCGGCCATCGACCGGATAACGGCCCGGCCGGTTCACCTGGCCCAGCACCGACACTTGCTGACTTTGCAACAAGGTAACGATGATATTGACTTGCGGCTTTTTCACAAAGCCGCCCGTTTCGAGCTTGTTGGCAATCTTCTTTTCCGCCTCGGCGACGGGCATTTTCATGACGTTGACCTGGCCGATCAGGGGGAACGTGATGTCGCCCGCTTCGCTGACGCGCGTCTCCACGCCCAGATCCGGGTTGCCGTAGACGGAAATCTTCAGCACGTCGCCCGCGCCGAGCACGACTTCTCCGGCATTGGCACTGCCCAGCGTGAAGGCCAGCAGTGAGGTCATTATCAAAAGTATCAGTCGTTTCATCATCAGCTCGATCTCGTCGGTCATTACGGTTAGTTATGCAAAATATCAATGGTGCCAGGCATGCTTATTTCAGGCCAGCAACGCCCCGTGCGGTAGCCGCAGCGCTGGCGCTAGCCGAGGCTGCAGAAGCCGCACCCGACGCCGCAGTTGCAGCAGAAGCAGCTGGCTGGTTCAGATACTCGATCTTGGCCGCTGCGCGCAGGCGCTCCATTTCTTGCTTGGCGGCATCCTTGGCCCTGGTATTGACCAGGTACTGCTCGATCTGCGGCGCGGCGGCGGCCAGCTTGACCGGCACATCCTTGATGTCGACGATCGTCATCAGCATCGCGCGTTCACCTTCATTGATGATGAACAGCTGGCCTTTCGGCATGGATTGCAACTTGGCAACTAGTTCCGGCGCCAGGTCCGTCGTCGTGCGCGACACCTGGCCACGCGCAAAACCGATCTTGTTGCTCTCCATCCAGGCCGCTACCTCATCGAGCGACTTGCTCTTGTCGATCACTTGCTTGAGCGCATCGTTCATATCCTTGCTGGCGATCAGCAACTGGCGCATGTCGAACTGCTTGCGATTGCTGAACAACTCAGGGTGCTTATTGAAGTAATCTTCCACTTCGGCCTTGCTCGGAGGCGCCATGCCGCTCAGTTTCTTTTGCATGTAGGCCTGGCTGATGATCAGCGCCTTGGCCCGCTCGACGGCTTGCATGACCTTCGGATCGCGGTCGATCTTTTCTTTCAACGCAACATTTTCGACCACTTGGCGGTCGATCAGCGCTTCGAGCAATTGTTTGCTGGCCGCCTCCTGCTGCGCCGCCGGCACGCCGGCGCGCTGCAATTCCTCATTCAGCTGCAGCGCCGTGATTTCTTCGCCATTCACGCTGGCGAGCGCCTGCCCCACCTTCTTCTGCTTATCGCCACCACAGGCGGCCAGGCCGGCCACTGTCAACAGGATAACGCCAGCGGTCAGGATGCGTTGTTGTACATTCATTCGTTTCATTTTCATCGGACTCGCCATCTCAGAGGGTTCAACATGTTTTCAAGCGCTGCCACGCTTTTCGGGCAGGCGGATCAAAACGATGCATGCACTACATTGTTTCAGCATGTCATCTTACAGGTCCTGCAATCACTTTAGCATGCAACAGGTACAAATTATGCAACAGAATTATAGAAATCACAAATGCTGCAACTAATTTTCTTTAGTCAACATAAAAGCCAGACGCCGGGCAACTTGGGAGTTGTCGCCACGTCACAATGCTTGGCTGTGCGGCAATCTTCTTGATAGTCTGTCGCACCATCAATGGGCATTTTCCCGTTTCAGCACCACTTGCACCGTGCGCACCACGATCCACAGGTCCAGCCACAGCGACCAGTTACGCAGATAGTCCAGGTCGAAATGCACGCGCGCTTCCATCTTGTCGAGGGTTTCCGTCTCGCCCCGCAAGCCATTGACCTGCGCCCAGCCGGTAATGCCCGGCTTGGCCTTGTGGCGCAACATATAGCCCTTGATCAACTTGCGATACTGCTCATTGTGCGCCACTGCGTGCGGTCGCGGACCAACGATACTCATGCGCCCTTGCAACACATTGATAAACTGCGGCAACTCATCGAGCGAACTGCGGCGCAGGAAAGCGCCGATGCGCGTCAGCCGCTGGTCATCCTTGGTGGCCTGCACCACCTTGGCACCGTCTTCCGACACCGTCATCGAACGGAATTTATAGACGATAATTTCTTCGCCATACAGGCCGTAGCGACGCTGCTTGAAAATGACGGGACCGGGCGAGGTCACCTTTACAGCGATGGCAATCATCAGCATCAGCGGCAGCAGGCACAACTGGATCAGGCAGGCGAGCACCAGGTCGCTCATGCGCTTGATCGTGCTGTTCCAGCCTGTAAATGGCGATTCGCAGATGGCGATGACGGGCATGCCGCACACATTATCAAAACGCGCCTGCATCAGGTCAAATACATAAATATCCGGCAGGAAATACACCGAGGTGGTGGTGTCCTGCAATTCATCGAGCAACTTGCGGATGCGCGGCTGCGCCGAGATGGGCTGGCTGATGAAAATCATCTTGGTCTGCTTGCTGCGCACGTAAGCGGCAATCTCATCCATTCGGCCCAGCATCGGGTGATACATGTCCTCTGGCCAGCGCTCCTCTTCCCGGTCGTCAAAGTAGCCGTCCACCTGCATGAACAGGTTCGGGTGCTTGCTGATGGCGTCGGCAAAGCGCACGCTGACATTGTTGGCGCCGATGATGGCGACAGAGCGCACTTCGTCGCCGTTGCCCTGGATGGAATGCGCGCGGCGCACCGCCAGTTGCAGGAAAATCAGCAGCAACGGCGTGATGACAAACCAGGCACACACGGCCTTGACATGATAATGCTGCGCCAGGCCGCTGACCACGCCGAGCATGACCAGGATCAGCGCCGTGACGGCCCAGCCGACGATCACGTCGCGCGCATAGGCCCACATGCGCCCGGCACGCCAGGCGCGATACGGGTCGATATGCTGATAGATGGTCGATGAAATGAAAAACGCCAGTATCATCAATATCAGGGCATAACCGTCGAAGGAAGAGCCGAGCAGGATCGAGCATACATACAGCGTGACCATGATGACCAGGGGGTCGAGCACACGCTGAAAAAAGGAAATCAAGGGTATATCGTTAATCGTCATTTTACTTTTCAGAATTGAACATTGGCGGAGAACGAAACCCCTTGGGATCGGTAACTATTGCTGCCCACGATAGGATTGCCGCTGCGCCTGCTGCGAAATGTATCCGCTTCCAGCGTGATATTGCGCAGTGGTGTGTAAGTCAGGCCCAGCGAAGCGCTGGTGCTCGCATCGGACAGGCCATTCAAGGCCGTGAAGCCATTGATGGTGCTGAAATCACGCTTCTCGTGCTGCAGCTGGGCATTGACACCCACCTTGGCCGTAGCGCTCCAGAAGGCCGCCACGCTGGCGCCCTTGTTCAGGCTGCTACCGACGATGCCGCCTTCAACCACCTGGAATTCGCGCCACAGTGCCGCATTGAATCGCAATTTGCCCGTCGCCACCCAGTCGGCAATCAGGCGGCCGTTGGCGCCGCTGCTGCTGCCCGAACCCGACAGCGGATGCGTACGCCGCACCCAGCCGCCGAGGAACGACAGCTTGGTCGGTCCGCTGACGAGCCACAGCACATTGGCCTTGATTTCATCCTGCGTGTAATCATTATCGGGAAAACCCGTCCCTGCGCCGCCCTTGAATTGATAGTCCGACTTCAGGCGGCGCAGCTGCACGCCCACCTTGCTGCCGCTGGCGGCGAGATAGTCGAGACCGAGTTCGGTTGCGTCTTCCGAGCGGTTGTTGATCTTTTGCGCGAGCAATTCATAGTCCGCATCGAAGCGCGAAAAACCTGCGCGCACCTGCCAGCTGGGATGGAACAGCCAGGTCACATCCGCATAATGGCGGCGCTGCGTGCGCAAATTGCGCTCCTTGGAATTGGTATCGGCAAATGGCGTCAGCGTTTCAAGGTAGCTGGTACCCAGATGGCCCTGTACGTGGTTGCCCAACTGCCAGGCCCAATCGACCAGCGCGTCCTTGCCGTTGTAATCGAGTTCCGTGAAACGGTTGAAGGTCACGCGGCTCAGCTTGGCGTAGCCCGTGAACAACTGCCGGCCGATAGGACGTTCGAACAGGAGGCCGCCTTGCACCGTCCGGCTGGTATCGCTCAGATCCGGCGTTTGCCCCGGAAACTCGCTCAGGCGCAGCAAGTTGTCGTCATAGGCAATCGACGTCCGGATGAACGGATGGATGGTGTCGCTGATTTCGGCATGGACGGCCGTGCTGAAGGCAGCGCCGATCAGCAGCGACAGCGCACCCAGGCGCGGCGTGCGAAAAACAGCTCGTACTGCGTCACGGGCAGCGCACTTTTTTTCAGTCAAGCTCAACATTTTTTTCATCTTTGTGATTACTGCATTAACTGCATTAACTAATGGCGCCGATGACGCGATTACCAATAAGCCCATTGCCCAGTCATGAGTACCCAGACACCCAGCAAGCCATTCGTCACGCCATGCGCGATGATGGCCGACCACAGGGTGCGAAAACGCACGTAGAGCCACCCATATGCTAAGCCGGCAAGAATGCCCGCCAACCACAAATTATGTTCAAAGCCAAACAGTATCGCCGTAATAAGAATATAGCGAAATCTCAGCAGTGACGGTTCAACGGCCAGAAAATTCGGCGATTGTAACCAACGCAATAGAAAGGAGCGCCAGAATAACTCTTCCATCACGGGCACCACCAACGCGGCACCGGCGATGCGCGCCAGCAGCAGCGGCCAGTCGTAGCCATTACCGGAGCGCGGATCGAAACCGGCCGACTCGCCGATGACCATCCAGGACGCGCCCAGGTTGAGCCACAGCACCAGCACCACGATGCCCGCCAGCACGGCCAAGACAATGGCACGCCATCCCATGAGCGCCGGACCGGGCCAGGCCAGCTCCGTATAGTGCCGGCGATATAGCCATAGCAGAGCCAGAACGACGCCAATTTTCACCACATACAAATAGCGTAGTTGCTCCTGAGCATAGCCCGCCCATATTAACACATCAGCAATAAGAATAAAAAATAGATAAGTAAAAAAAGGCAGCACGCGTGGCAGCGCGAGTCGGTCAAACATGAAGGCGCTCCCCCGTTTCCGGTCTGGTGATGGCTGGCAAATGAAGATTGCTTGCGGCTGACGCCGCTACAGTAACAACACGGGGAATAGTATCAGAAATATTGTCTTTGATACATCAACAAGACGCAATGCCGCTCCGGGGTCTGTAACGGAGAGTATGTTGCAGCCCGACACGCTACACGCGCCGGGCTGCAACACCCGCTTCAGCCAGAGTTTATCACTACAGTATCAATTTTGATATTAATTGCCACAGGCGGCAATCAATGACAGGCAACTCAGCCTTTGGCGCGCGCTTCGATCGCTTCCCACTTTTCCAGCGCTGCCAGCAACTCTTTCTCGATTTCTGCCACGCGCGCATTGAGGCGTTTGCCTTCAGCCGGCGTTTTCTTGTAGAAATCGGGATGCGACAATTGCCCTGCCAGCACGGCTTGCTCATCTTCCAGCGCTGCCATGATGTTCGGCAGTTCGTCGAGTTCGCGCTGATCCTTGTAGCTGAGCTTTTTCTGCTTGGCCGCCGGTGCGGCAGCCTCGACCTTCACGGCCGGCTTGCTGGCTGGCGCCGTGGCGATCGGCAAGGTGCGCACGCGCTCCCAGTCCGTGTAGCCGCCGACGAACTCGCGCCACTTGCCCTCGCCTTCGGCGACGATCACCTGCGTGACCACGTTGTCGAGGAAGGTACGGTCATGGCTGACGAGGAAGACGGTGCCGGTGTATTCTTCCAGCAACTCTTCCAGCAATTCCAGGGTATCGATATCCAAGTCATTGGTCGGCTCATCGAGCACCAGCACGTTGGCCGGCTTGGCGAACAGGCGCGCCAGCAGCAAACGGTTGCGCTCGCCGCCGGACAGCGACTTGACGGGCGAACGGGCGCGTTCCGGCGCAAACAGGAAGTCGTTCAGATACGTCATCACGTGGCGGCGCTGGCCATTGATCTCGACCCAGTCGCTACCCGGCGCGATGGTTTCCATCAGGTTCGCTTCCTCGTTCAGCTGCGTGCGCATCTGGTCGAAGTACGCCACTTGCAGCTTGGTGCCCAGGCGGATGGTGCCCGTATCGGACTCTTCCTGGCCCAGGATCATCTTCAGCAAGGTGGTCTTGCCGGCGCCGTTGGCACCGATCAGGCCGACCTTATCACCGCGCAAGATGGTGGCGCTGAAATCCTTGACGATGACCTTGTCGCCATAGATCTTCGAGACGTTTTCCAGGTCCGCCACGATCTTGCCCGAGCGTTCGCCGGCCGACACGTCCAGCTTGACTTGTCCCTGCTGGTCGCGGCGCGCATTGCGCGTCAGGCGCAGCGCTTCCAGGCGGCGCACGCGGCCTTCGTCGCGCACGCGGCGCGCCTTGACGCCCTTGCGTATCCACACTTCTTCCTGCGCCAGGAACTTGTCGAACTTGGCGTTTTCCACGTCTTCGATTTCCAGCTGCTCGGCCTTGCGTACTTGGTACGCCGTGAAGTTGCCCGGGTACGACAGCAAGCGACCGCGGTCGAGTTCGATGATGCGCGTGGCAACGTTGTCGAGGAAGGAGCGATCATGGGTAATGAACAGCACGCTGCCCTTGAAATCGCGCAACAGGCCTTCCAGCCACAGGATGGAGCTGAAATCCAGATGGTTGGTGGGCTCATCGAGCAGCAGCACGTCGGGCGCGGAGACCAGCGCGCGCGCCAGTGCGACGCGCTTTTGCATCCCGCCGGACAGGGTTTTCATCAGCATGTCGCCCGTCAGATTCAGACGATCGAGTACGGTTTCCACCTTGTTCGGCAAGCTCCACGCATCGGCCGCATCGAGTTTGACCTGGATGTCGTGCATGCGTTCCATCAATTCGTCGTCATTGCCCTGGCCAAACTGGCCCGTCAACTCGTCGTATTCCTTCAGCCAGGCTTGCGATTCGCCCATGCCGGAGGCGACGGCGTCGAACACGGACATGTCCGGGTCGAATTGCGGTTCTTGCTCCACATACGCGATCTTGATGCCTTGCTGCATCACCAGCAAGCCGTCATCGAGCTTGAACTTGCCCGAAATGACCTTCAACAGCGAGGATTTACCCGTGCCGTTGCGGCCGATCAAGCCCACCCGTTCCGAGTTTTCCAGTGAAAATTCCGCGTGATCGAGCAGCGCGACGTGACCGAACGCAAGTTGCGCCGATGAAAGAGAAATGACAGCCATAATGAATAAGAGTGCTCGGGCGCCGTTTCCTGCACACCGCATGGTGCGCAAAACAGCTGCCGATTAGATGAATGAAGCACGCATTGTACCGATATCTCGGACTTCAATCGCTATCGACCTGTAATTGTTGCCCGCATGAAGTCAGGCTGCCGACGCGCGCTGCGTGGAAATGTGGTGTCGCCAGCAGGAATCGAAC
The DNA here is from genome assembly GCF_049897625.1 of Janthinobacterium sp. PSPC1-1. Classification (NCBI taxonomy): domain Bacteria; kingdom Pseudomonadati; phylum Pseudomonadota; class Betaproteobacteria; order Burkholderiales; family Oxalobacteraceae; genus Janthinobacterium; species Janthinobacterium sp. PSPC1-1. Next base: position 86,413 of record NZ_JAFCWP010000005.1, read on the forward strand.
CTGCATTTAAGTCTTAGGAGGACCTTGTACTATCCATTGTACGATGGCGACACGCGCAGCGGCATTATACAGGCTGGCGCGCGCCATTGACAGCTTGCCAGGCGCGAGCATGACAGATGGCGCTCCAGCCTGTCGGAAACGATGTTGATGTGCCGTATTTCAGCACGGGCTCTTAGAACACCTATCAAAACCTACTGCGCGTCGGTATTTGCGGCCTGCGATGCTCACTGTACCTTCGTACAGTTGCGCTTCTCAGCCACAACTCCCTTCCGCTCGCGACGGTTTTGTTAGGTGTTGTTAGTCGGGCAGCACCGCCGTCACCTCGATCTCCACTCTGGCGCGATCCTCGATCAGGCCAGCCACCTGCACCGCCGTCATGGCAGGAAAGTGCTTGCCGATCAGCTCACGGTAGGCCACGCCGATTTGCGGATATGCCGCCACGTACTCCTTCTTGTCGAGCACATACCAGTTCATGCGCACGATGTGCTCGGGCAAGGCGCCCGCCTCGGCCAGCACGGCGACGATATTCTGCAGCGCCTGGCGCACCTGCCCCGCGAAATCGTCCGTGTGAAACTGGCCCTGCGCATCCCAGCCTATCATGCCGCTGACATACACCGTGCGCCCGCTGGCGGCCACGCCGTTCGCATAGCCGCGCGGCCTGGCCCATCCCGGTGGTTGCAGCACTTGCATCGTATTCTCCTCGTTATTCATGCGCTTCATGCGTCCCTCGCCTCGCGCAGCAATTCGCGCGCGATGATCAATTGCTGCACTTCGCTGGCGCCCTCGTAGATGCGCAAGGCACGAATTTCGCGGTACAGGCGCTCGACCGGATGGTCGCTGACCACGCCCATGCCGCCGAACAGTTGCACGGCAGCGTCGATCACCTGCTGCGCCGTCTCGGTGGCCGTCAGCTTGGCCATCGCCGCCTCCTTCGTCACCTTGCGGCCCTGGTCGCGCTGCCAGGCGGCGCGGTAGGTCAGCAGGGCGCAAGAGTCGATGCCGGTGGCCATCTGCGCCAGCTTGGCCTGCGTCAGCTGGAAGTCCGCCAGGGTCTGGCCGAACATCTGGCGCTTTGTCGCGTGGCGCAGCGCTTCATCGAAAGCGCGCCGCGCAAAACCCAGCGCGGCGGCGGCCACCGAGGTGCGGAACACGTCGAGTGTCGCCATCGCCACCTTGAAGCCCTGCCCCGCCTCGCCCAGGCGCTGCGACACGGGCACGCGGCAATTGGCAAAGCGCAGGCGCGCCAGCGGATGCGGCGCGATGACGGCGATGCGTTCGGCGATTTCCAGGCCAGGATTGTCGGCATCGACGATGAAGGCGCTGATGCCGCGCGCACCGGGCGCTTCGCCCGTGCGGGCGAACACCACGTAAAAATCGGCGATGCCGCCATTCGAGATCCACGTCTTTTCGCCATCGAGCACATACTCGTCGCCGTCGCGCCGCGCCGCGCACGCCATGGCCGCCACGTCGGAGCCGGCCTGCGGCTCGGACAAGGCAAAGGCGGCGATACGCTTGCCGCTGGCCACGTCCGGCAGATAGCGCGCCTTGTTCTCCAAGCTGCCGAACAGGCCGATGGCGCCGGAACCCAGGCCCTGCATGGCGAAGGCGAAATCGGCCAGGCCGTCGTGGCGCGCCAGGGTTTCGCGCATCAGGCAAATGGCGCGCGTGTCGATCTTGCCATCGGTGCCGGTGGCGTATGCCAGCCAGCCGCCCTGCCCCAGTTGCGCCACCAGCGCGCGGCAGGCTGCGTCGACGTCGGCGCCATGCGCGCCATCCAGGTGCAGTGCCGCCCAGGCATCGAGCTCAGACTCAAGCGCGGCATGGCGCGCCTCGAAAAACGGCCAGTCCAGGTAAGTGGTGTCGCGTGTACTGCTCATGTCAATCGCCTTCAAATTGCGGTTTTTCCTTCGCCACGAAGGCGTGATAGGCGCGGTGAAAATCGTTGGTGGCCATGCAAATGGCCTGCGCCTGCGCTTCCGCCTCGATGGCTTCATCGACGCCCATGTTCCACTCCTGCTGCAGCATTTTTTTTGTCATGCCGTGCGCGAAGGTGGGACCACCGGCCAGGCCGGCGGCGAACAGCTGCGCCGCTTCGCCCAATTCCTCCGGCTCGACCAGACGGTTAAGCCAGCCCCAGCGCTCGGCCTCAGGTCCCGGCAAGGAACGGCCCGTGTACAACAGTTCGGCGGCGCGGCCCTGGCCGATTACGCGCGGCAGCAAGGCGCAGGCACCCATGTCGCAGCCGGCCAGGCCCACGCGGGTAAACAGGAAAGCCGTCTTGCTGCGCGCCGTGCCGATGCGGATATCGGAGGCCAGCGCCAGCATGGCGCCGGCGCCCGCGCAAATGCCGTCGATGGCGGCGATGATGGGCTGCGGGCAGGCGCGCATGGCTTTCACCACGTCGCCCGTCATGCGCGTAAACGCCAACAGGCCGGGCATGTCGAGCTGCGTCAGCGGGCCGATGATGTCGTGCACGTCGCCGCCCGAGCAGAAATTGCCACCACTGCCAGTGATCACCACGGCCTTGACGTCGTCTGCATGCGCCAGAGCGCGGAACAGCTCACGCAATTCCGCATACGAATCGAAGGTGAGCGGATTCTTGCGCTCGGGCCGGTGCAGGGTCAAGGTGGCGACGCCTGCGTCGACGGAAAACAGAAAATGCCGCGCGGCGTAATGACCCAAGCTGGCGCGGTTGCCTGGCAGGTCTTGCCGCTGGCCGGGTAGGTGACGCATGCTCAGTCCTTTATGGAAATGTCATTCAACTGCTGTTTCATGTGCGACAGCAGGTCGATCAATCGGGTTTTGTCGTCCGGCGTCACGCCGTGCAGCAGTTCGGCGATCCAGCCTTCGTGCACGCGCGCCATCTCGTCGAAGGCGCGCCGGCCGGCCGGCGTCAGCTTGACGCTGTACGAGCGGCGGTCCTTCGGGTCGACCACGCGCAGCACCAGTTTTTCCTGCTCCAGCTGGTCGGTGATGCCCGTGATATTGCCGCCCGTGACCATCATGCGCTTGGACAGTTCGCCCATGCGCAAGCCTTCGGGAAAGCGCTCGAGCTGCGCCATCAGATCGAAGCGGGGCAAGGTGATGCCAAAGCTGGCGCGCAAGCGCGTGCGTACCTCGTTTTCGATTTTCACCGTGCACGAAAGCATGCGCAGCCACAGCTTGAGCGACTGGTGGTGGTCCTGCGTCAGGCGGCTGGCCAGGTCCAGCACCGGTTCGTCCTGCGGGAGGTCGCGTTCATTGTCCATTTTATCCATTGTCTACATGACTTCACCGCCGGCGACGGCGATCGATTGTCCATTCATGGCAGCCGACGCGGGCAGGCATAGCCAGGCCACCGCATCGGCCACTTCCTGCGGCTGCACCAGCCGCTGCTGCGGATTGCCAGCCGCCAGTTCCGCGCGCGCCGCGTCTTCGCCGCGCCCCGTCTTGCGCACGATGTTCTGCACGGCCTGCACCACCATCTCCGTTTCCGTGTAACCGGGGCAGACGGCGTTGACGGTGACGCCGCGCGGCGCCACTTCCAGCGCCAGTGCGCGCGTCAGGCCGATCACCCCGTGCTTGGCGGCGACATAGGCGCTGACATAGCGGTAGCCTTTCAGGCCCGCCGTCGACGCCACGTTGACGATGCGTCCCCAGCCCGCTTCCAGCATGGCCGGCATGGCCGCCTGGCAGCAGTGAAACACGCCCGTCAAGTTCACGGCCAGCATCTGCTGCCAGATGGCGGCATCCGTCTTGCCGAATGGCGCCGCGTGCGCCTGGCCCGCGTTATTGATCAATATATCGATGCGGCCGAAATGCGCGGCAGCCTGCGCGAAGCCCGCCTGCACGGACGCCTCCACGCTCACGTCGAGCACGCAGATGGCCACCCTGCCCGCGTGACCGCCCTCTTCCAGCTGCATGCGCGCGCGCGCCAACCGCGCGCCGTCGCGCCCGGCCAGGGTGACCCTGGCGCCCGCGTCCAGCAAGGCGCCCGCGCAGGCCAGGCCGATGCCGCTGCCGGCGCCCGTCACCAACGCATGCTTGTCCTTCAATGCTTGCGTCTTCATGTCATCCTTCCAGCAGCCGCGCAGCCACCTGTTGCGGGGTGAGGCCCGTGTTGGCGGCGGCCAGTTGGCGCTCGCGCTGCAGATTGCGTTCCAGTTGCAGCTGCGCCGGCCGGTACTGCTTCGGCCAAGTTGCACCGGCGCCGCTGTAGCCGATGCGCGCCGTCTCCGTCAGGGTCCATGCCGGGTTGGCCAGGTGCGGCCGGCCCACGGCGCACAGGTCGGCGCGCCCGGCGGCGATGATGCTGTTGGCGTGGTCGGCTTCAAAAATCGAGCCGACGGCCATGCTGGCGATGCCGGCTTCATTGCGCACGCGGTCGGCGAACGGCGCCTGGAACATGCGCCCGTACACGGGCTGTTCGAGTTTACTGACCTGGCCCGAGGAACAGTCGATCAGGTCGGCGCCGGCCTGCTTGAACAGGCGCGCGATGACGACTGCATCGTCGGGGGTGATGCCACCTTCGACCCAGTCGTGGGCCGAGATGCGCACACTCATCGGTTTATCCTGCGGCCAGGCGGCGCGCATGGCGCGAAACACGCGCAGCGGATAGCGGCAGCGGTTTTCCAGGCTGCCGCCATACTCGTCCGTGCGGCGGTTGGTCAGCGGCGAGATAAAACTCGACAGCAGATAGCCATGCGCGCAATGCAGTTCCAGCCAGTCGAAACCGGCGACGGCCGCGGCCAGGGTGGCGCGCACGAAGTCCTGCTCGATGCGCGCCAGGTCGCTTTCCGTGGCCGCGCGCGCCACCTGCGACACGCCGGCCAGATACTGCTGGCTAGACGCCGCCAGCAGCGGCCAGTTATCCTGCGTCAAAGGCAGGTCGATGCCGTCCCACATGGGCCGCGTCGAGCCTTTCGCCCCCGCGTGCCCCAGCTGCAAGGCGATCTTCGCATCGCTGTTGGCATGCACGAAATCGACGATGCGCCGCCAGGCCTGCGTGTGCGCTTCGCTGTACATGCCGGGGCAGGCGGGCGTGATGCGCGCATCGGCCGACACGCACGTCATCTCGGCAAACACGAGTCCCGCGCCGCCCATGGCGCGCGCGCCCAGGTGCATCAGATGGTAGTCGCCCGCCACGCCATCGACGGCGCTGTACTGCGCCATCGGCGAGACGGCGATGCGGTTTTTCAGCAGCACGCCGCGCAGCCGGAAGGGCGTGAGCATGGGCGGCAAAGCCTCGTCCCGCATTTCCACGCCAGCCTGTTCGCCCGCGCGCCGCGCCAGCCACCGTTCGTAATCGGCCAAATACGCTGGATCGCGCAGGCGCAGGTTTTCATGCGAAATTCGCTGGCTGCGCGTGAGCATGGAATAGGCGAACTGCGGCGCTTCCATGGCGCTGTAGCGCTCGACATTTTCAAACCACTCCATGGAATTGCGCGCCGCGCTCTGGATTTTCAGCACCTCGATGGCGCGCAGCTGCTGGTAGGCGGTCAGCGCAGCATCGGTATCGGTATGCTGGCCGAAGCAGCGTGCCAGCTCGATGGCGTCTTCCAGCGCCAGCTTGGTGCCGGAACCGATCGAGTAATGCGCCGTGTGGGCCGCGTCGCCCATCAGCACGACGGGCACGCCATCGTGCCGGTGCACCCATTGCCGGCAAACGATGCGCGGGAAGGTGATCCACTGCGCCGAGCCGCGCAAGTGCGGCGAATTGCTCAGCAAACCTTGGCCATCGAGTTCCTCGGCGAACAGCGCTTCGCAAAAGGCGATACCCTGTTCCTGGCTCATGGCATCGAGGCCTGCGGCGCGCCACACGTGTTCCGGCGTTTCGACGATGAAGGTCGAAGTATCGCCGTCATATTGATAGATATGCGCCTGGAACCAGCCGTGTGGCGTCTGGCGGAAGGCAAACGTGAAGGCCTCGAATTTCTTGCGCGTGCCCAGCCAGACGAAGCGGCAATGGCGCTGGTCGATCTCGGGCTGGTAGCTGGCCGCATAGCGCGTACGGATGCGGCTGTTCAAGCCGTCGCTGGCGATCACCAGCTCGGCGCCGTACTGCTTCGCGATGGCCTGGTCGTCCTGCACCTCCGTCTCGAACACCAGTTGCACGCCAAGTTCCTCGCAGCGCGCCTGCAAAATATTGAGCAGGCGCTTGCGGCCGATACCGCAAAAACCATGGCCACCGGAACGCACGGTCGCGCCCTTGAAGTGGATCTCGATATCGTCCCAGTGGTTGAACGCCTGCAGGATGGCGCGCGCCGTCGGCTCGTCCGCGTTGGTCAGGTTGCCCAGGGTCTGGTCGGAAAACACCACGCCCCAGCCAAACGTGTCGTACGGGCGGTTACGCTCGATGACGGTGATGCGGTGATCCGGGTTCTGCTTTTTCATGAGCAGGCTGAAATACAGGCCGGCGGGACCGCCGCCGATGCAGACGATATTCATGGGGTGTCCGTGCGAAGTTTGAAGCGCTGCAGCTTGCCCGTTTCCGTGCGCGGCAGGGAAGGCAGAAAGCGGATGGCGCGCGGATATTTATACGGGGCGATCTGCTGGCGCACGAAATCCTGCAGTTCGGCTGCCAGCAGGTCACTGGGTTGAAAACCGTCCTTCAGCACCACGTGCGCTTCGACGATCTGGCCACGCTCGGCATCGGCGCGCCCGACCACACCGCACTCGGCCACGGCCGGATGGCGCAGCAGCGCCTCTTCCACCTCCGGGCCGGCGATGTTGTAGCCGGCCGAGACGATCATGTCGTCGCTGCGCGAGCGGTAATAGAAATAACCGTCGGCATCCATCTCGAAGGTGTCGCCCGTCAGGTTCCAGCCGTTCTGTACGTACTCGCGCTGGCGCGGGTCGGACAGGTAGCGGCAACCGGTGGGGCCTTTCACGGCCAGGCGGCCCGTCACGCCGGGCGGCTGCGGCACGCCGGCGTCGTCGACGATGCATGCCTGGTAGCCGGGAATGGCCTTGCCGATGGCGCCGCGGCGGATGCCCTCGCCGGTGGCGGAGATGAAGATGTGCAGCATCTCGGTGGCGCCGATGCCGTCCGTCATGGCCAGTCCCGTCGCGGCCTGCCAGGCGTCGCGCGTGGCCAGCGGCAGCGCCTCGCCGGCCGAGACGGAAAGTCGCAGGCTGCGCAGCTCGTGCTGCGCGGCCAGGGGCGCCATCTGGCGGTAAAAGGTGGGCGCCGTGAAGCAGATCGTGGCGTGATAGGCGCCGATGGCGCGCAGCAGACCCTCGGGCGTGAGTTTTTCCAGCAGCACGGCGCAAGCGCCAAAGCGCAGGGGGAACAGCAGCAGTCCGCCCAGGCCGAAAGTGAAGGCCAGCGGCGGCGTGCCGATGAAGATATCGTCGGCGCGCACCTGCAGCATGGAGCGGGGAAAGCAGTCGCAGATGGCCAGCAGGTCGCGCTGCATGTGCATGGTGCCCTTGGGGACGCCCGTCGTGCCCGAGGTAAAGCTGATCAGGCAAACGTCGTCGGCCGCCGTGTCGTGCGCAGGAAAAGGGACGGGCGGGGTGGCGTGAACTGCCATGCGCTGTTCCAGTTCCGCGTCGTCGGCGCCAAAACACAGCATGGTCGGTAAGCCGGGCAAGCCATCGAGTTCCCCGCTCAAGCCCTGCGCGCACAGCACGGCGTTTACTTCCGCCTTGAGGATAATAGTGGACAGTTCACGCGCGCGCAGCAGCGGCATGGTGGGCACGGCGATGCAGCCGGCCTTCAGCACGGCCAGCAGGCAGGCGGCCATCATCGGGGTATTTGCGCCGCGCAGCAGCACGCGGTTGCCGGGGATCAGGCGCAGGTCGGCCTGCAACACGTGGGCGATGCGGTCGACCTGGCGCGCCAGCTGCGCGTAAGTCCAGCGCTGGCCGTCGGCAAGGATGGCGGTGCGCTCGCCGCCACCGCTGGCGACAGCCGCATCGAGCAGCACGGCAACACAATTGAGACGGGGCGGATACTGCAGCTCTGGCAAGTCCAGGCACAGTTGCGGCCAGAGTGCGCGCGGCGGCAAGTGGGCGCGCGCAAAGTCGTCCTGGGGAGATGCGGTGCTGGGCGAAGGGTCGCTGCTCATGCTCATCCTGGCTGGTAGCGGGCGCGTGCACATGGCCCGGAAGCAGATACTTTAAACCTAAAGTATTTTCCCGGCAAGCGGAAAACAGCAGATTCAGTCAGGGCCGTCCTGCTGGCGCAGCAGGCGCGCCTGCTGCGACACGCTGCGTGCCAGCGCAGCCAGGGCCGCCTGTATCTGGCCGCCATCGAGCACCGATGCCTGCAGCAGGGCCATCATGCCGGCCTCCGCGCCATGCAAACCCAGGGTGCGGCAACCGAGGTGCAGCCGTTCCAGCTGCTGGCGCGCCTGGGCCGGTTCGCCGCGCGCCAGCAAGGCGTCGACCTGTTCGCTGGCGGCGCCGACCTGCCCCTGGAAACCCGTCAGATACGCCAGCAGGCGTTCGCTGTCGATGCCGAGGCGCTGCAAGGTGTCGCGCGGCGCCTCGGCCGGCAATGCGGAGATGTCGAAGCAGGCGTCGATATGCTGGCGCACCTGCTCCGGCTGGAAGGGCTTGACGATGTAGCCTGCGGCACCGGCCTGCACGGCGTCACGCACCGTATCCTGGTCATTCGCCGACGACACCAGCACCAGCGGCATGGCGTCGAGCGTGCTGTCGGAGCGGATTTTCTGCAGCAGCTCCATGCCGGACAGGCGCGGCATGCGCAAATCGCAAAAGCACAGCGACGGGCGCAAGCCCCCTTCGAGCTGCTCCCACGCCGCCGCGCCATCTTCGGCCTCCACGATATCGTGCACGCCGCAGCTGTCGATCAGATGCATCAATACCATGCGCGACACGACATCATCGTCAACCACCAGTACTTTCATTGCTTTCTCCATTGCCGGCAGCGTCGGGGCCTGGCCGTATTCTACCCAGTTTCGCCGCGCGCTCCATGGCCGGCATTGCCTATTTTACATTTCCTTGCCCGAAACGGCTATTTGCGCCAACAGTGCGCGCAATTGCGGCAAATGCAAGGCCACCTGCGTCCAGCGCCCAGCGTCCGCCGCCTCTTCCATTTCCGTGCACAGCATATGCAGCTGCGTTTCATCGAGATAGGCGGCGCTGCCCTTCAAGCCGTGCAGCAGGCGCCCGGCGTTGTCCCTGTCCTGCGCCGCCAGGGCGGCGTCGAGTTCGCGCAGGCGCCCCTCCAGGTCGGCGACGAAGGCGACGCGGATGCGCCGTTGCAGTTCACCGCTGCGGATGGACTGGGAGGGTGCCGCGACGGGGGCAGCCGGCGCGATGCCGAACAGGGCATCGAGTTCGGCCTGCCCCCGCGCGCTGGCGCGCGGCACGTTCGACGGCATGCGCGGCAACATGAAACCGCGCTGCAGCTGGCGCTCGATGGCGCGCGCCAGCAAGGCATGCAGCGCCGCCTCGTCGACGGGTTTGCTGAGGAAATCATCCATGCCGACGCCAAGATAGCGGCTGCGGTCTTCCTCACTGGCATTCGCCGTCAGGGCCACGATCATCAGTTCCTGGTCGCGCACGGGCTGGTCCGGCCAGCCGCCCACGCGGATCAATCGCGTCGCCGTGGCGCCGTCCATCTCCGGCATGCGCCCGTCCATCAGAATCAGGTCATAGCGCGTATGCACGCAGGCCGCCACCGCCAGCACGCCGTTGGCGACCACATCGACCCGGTGTCCCAGGTCTTCCAGCATGACGCGGATGATGATCTGGTTGGTGGGGAAGTCTTCCGCGCACAGCACGCGCAACTGGTGGCTGTGCGGCGCCAGCGCCACCTGCGGCAACAGCGGCGGCGCCACGCCATCGGCCAGCGGCAAGGTGAAGGCGAAGGTGCTGCCCTGCCCCGGCGTGCTGGCCACCTCGATCTCGCCCTGCATCAGTTCAACCAGCTGGCGGCAGATCGCCAGGCCCAGCCCCGTGCCGCCGTAGCGCCGCGTGGTGCTGGCGTCGGCCTGCTCGAACTTCTGGAACAGGCGGGCCAACGCGTCCGCATCGATGCCGATGCCGCTGTCGCTGACGGTAAAGCGGATCAGGTTGACACGGTGCCCGTCGCTGCCACTGGCCACGCCGGCCCGCTCGACGCATACGCTGACGCCGCCGCGCTGAGTGAACTTGAAGGCATTGCCGACCAGGTTGACCAGCACCTGGCGCAAACGGGTCGGGTCGCCCACCACGAAGGCCGGCAAGTCGGGCGCAAAATCGATGGCAAAACCGATGCTGCGCGCGGCCGCCTGCTCCTCGAACAGGCTGACGACCGTCTCGATGGCCGCACCGAGCGCGAAGTCGATATTCTCGATACTCAGCTTGCCCGCCTCGATCTTGGAAAAATCGAGCAAGTCATTGATGATCACCAGCAGCGACTGGGCATTGGCCTGGCCGCGCAATATCTGCTCGCGCGTGGCATCGTGCAGCTGCTCGTCGCGCAGGGCAAAACCCAGCATGCCGATCACACCGGCCAGCGGCGTGCGCATCTCGTGGCTCATGTTGGCCAAAAATTCCGACTTCTGGCGCGTCGCATCCTCGGCCTTGCGCTTGGCCAGGCGCAGGCTTTCCTCATTTTTCGTCAGACTGCTGTTGACTTGCGCCAGCTTTTCCGACTGGGCCAGCACTTCGATTTCCTTGCTCTGCAACTCGGCCGTGCGTTCACCGACCAGTTTTGCCAGCTCGTTCTGCTGGCGCCGCAGCGCGCGCACGCGCTGGCGGTAAGCGCCATACACGGCGCCCAGCAGCAGCGCCGCCATCAGGGTACGGAACCACCAGGTTTTCCAGAACGGCGGCAGGATCGTGATGGCCAAGGTGGCGCCGCTCTCGTTCCACACGCCGTCCTTGTTGGCCGCCTTGACGCGAAACACATAATTGCCCGCATCGAGGTTGGTATAGGTGGCAAAGCGCCGCCCCGCATCCGTCATGACCCAGTCCTGGTCGAAGCCCTCGAGCCGATAGGCGAACATATTGCGCTGGGGGGCCGCGAAATGCAGGGCCGCGAATTCCAGCGAAAAGACGCTTTCGCGGCTGGTCAGCACCAGTTGGCGCGCATGGTCGATCGCCGTCCTGAGCACGTGCGCGAATTCGCCGCGGCCGACGGCCACCGGCTTGTTGAAGATCTGCAGCTCCGTGATGGCCACCAGCGGCGGCACGCGGTTGTCGTGGATATCTTGCGGCACGAACGCCGTCATGCCGTTAAAACCACCGAAATACATGGTCCCATCGGCCGCGCGCAGCGCCGCGCCATCGAAGTACGAGCCTTCCACCGTGCCATCGGCGCTGTCGTAGTTGCGGAACAGGCCACTGCGCATGTCGAGCCGCGTGATGCCGCTATTCGTGCTCAGCCACAGTTGCTCGTTATCGTCGCCCAGGATGCTGGCGACGGCATCGTCGGCCATGCCATCCTTGCGCAGGAAGCGCCGGAAGCGGATTTCGCCCTTCGCATCGACATCCATGCGGTTCAAGCCATTGGCCGTGCCCACCCACAGCACGCCGCGCTTGTCCTCGTGCAGGAAATGCACTTCGTCGTGGCTGAGGCTATGCGGGTTTTGCGGATCATGGCGGAAATGCCGGAACTGGCCGCTGGCGCGGTCCAGCAAATCGAGGCCGTGGAAAGAACCTATCCACAGGCGCCCCTTGCCGTCTTCCAGCACGGGCCGCACCATGTTGTCGGACAGGCTGTTCGGGTTGGCCGGATCGTGGCGGTAGGTAGTAAAGGCCCGGCTGGCGGGGTCGAAACGGTGCACGCCGCCCCGCGTCGAGACCCACAGCATGCCGCTGCGGTCGCTCACGATATTGCGGATGGTGTCGCTGTTCGGATCGCCGGCGGCAAAGCGCATGGTAAAAAAACGCCCGAGTGCCGGATCGAAGCGGTGCAAGCCCGTCGAGCCGCCCACCCACAGCACGCCGTCAGGCGCCTTGTACAGGGTGGTCACCTGCTCGTCGCGCGACATGCCGGGCGAACTGCGCAGGTCGAACAGGCGCGAGCTGCCGTCGCGCGTATCGTACAGTTTCAAGCCGCCCTTGGTGGCCAGCCACAGCTTGCCATTGCCCGCGTCGGCCACGGCGCGCACTTTCTTGTCCGCCAATGCGCCCACATCGCCTGGCGCCCGCGCCATGCGCGAAAAGCCGCCGCTGCCCAGATCGACCCGGCTCACGCCGTTGTACCAGGAGCCGACCCAGAAGGTACCGGCGCGGTCGCGGTACAGCGCCGACAGCTGGTTGTCGGCGACGCTGAATTTGTCGCCCGTCTGGTGCCGGTACTGCAGGAAGGTATCGCTCTCGGGCAGCCAGCGGAACAGGCCATCGGCATTGCTGCCCAGCCAGACGGTGGCGTCGATATCCTGGTACAGGCTGGCGACGCGGATGGCGGAAAAGCCCTGTTTTTCATTCAGGCGCAGGCGCGACTGCGGTGCCTGGCCGGCGCCGCCCAGGCGCCAGCGCTCGGCGCCGGCCATGGTGCCTATCCACAGATTCTGCTGGCGGTCCACCAGCAGCGACTGGATCACGTTGTACTTCGAACCGGGCTCCGTATCGACGGCGAAATGCTCGAAGCGATCGCTGCCCGGCGCCAGCATGTCCAGGCCCGTGACGGTGCCTATCCACAGGCGCTGTTGCGCGTCCAGCGCCAGTGCCTTGATTTCATTGTCACCCAGGCTGTGCGGATTGCCCTCTTCATGGTGCCAGGTGCGGAAAGCGCCCGTGGCGGGGTCGAAATGCTGCAAGCCGTCCGAGGTGGCGATCCAGAAGCCGCGCGCGCCATCGTCAAGAATGGCGTGAATATGCCGGTTGCCGTTGCCGCGCTTGCTCTTTTCGGCCGGGACGTAGTGAATGAAGGTCTGGCTGGCGGCATCGAAGCGGTCCAGGCCGTTGTCGGTGCCGACCCACAGCTGGCCCTGGCTATCGACATGCAGTTCGCCGACCCAGTTGTCGGCCAGGCTGGTCTTGTCGCCCTCGATATTCTTGTAGACGACCATGCGATAGCCGTCGTAGCGGCTCAGGCCAGACTGGCTGCCGAACCACATATAGCCCTGCCGGTCCTGGGCGATGGCCAGCACCGATTCCTGCGCCAGGCCCTGTTCCACGCTGAGCTGATCGAAACGCAGGGTGGGTGCGGGCGCCGCCGCGGCCGGGCCGCCCGGCAGCAGCAACGACAACAGCAATACCACTTCGCAAACACGTCGAAATACCAGCACAATCGTCCTGTCAAAAAAAACGCGAAAAACCCGCACACCGCTCCAAGGGCCGTCTCAAGAACCAAAAAACGCCAGTACATCGTCCTTGCGGGCCTGCGTATCGCGCTGTCCAAGACGGATCAGCTCGTTAGTATACGTCGATTCGAACAATAAATACGATGCCAGCGCAGCGCCGCGCGCTTCAGCCGCGCCGATGCCCGACAACATGGTGCGGATGGGACGCGGCAAACTGCCGATATGCCGGCTGGCGATGGCGTCGAGCCGTTCGGACGGCGCGATGACCAGCAATTCCACGGGCCGCAAGGCGGTCTTGCCCAGCAACTCGGGCGGCAGCATCGACAGGGTCAGGTTGATGCGGTTCAGGCGTTCGATGTCGACGGCCAGGCCATCGAGGAAGATCGACGACAGCGCGTGCCCGGCGATCTGCGCCAGGCTGGGGTAGCGCGCCGCTTCGGCCGCGGCGGGCGCCGGTTCCGTCATGCGCCCCGCCCCCACCACCAGCACCTTGTTCGCCCCCAGGTGGATGGCCGGCGAGATCGGCGCCAGCTGGCGCATGGAACCGTCGCCACAGTATTCGCGCTGGCCACCGATATACAGGGGCACGGCGGGAAAAATAAAAGGGATGGCGGCCGAGGCGAGCAAGTGTTCCACACCGATCTGGTCTTGCAAGGCCAGCCGCTGCGTGCGCACCCAGGGCGCGATCTCGGCCCCCGTCTGGTAAAACGTCATGTGGCGGCTGCCCGAATACGACGACGCCGTCACGGCCAGCGCATGCAGCAACCCATCGGCCAGCGCCGCGTCCAGGCGCGGCAGGTCGAGCATGCGGTGCAGCAGGCTGACCAGCGGGGTATTGTCGAGCAGGGAATTGGGCGGCGAGGCATGCCACTGGCGCAGCAGCCAGCCAAACGACAGCAGCGACAGCCAGCGCGCGCCCGAACGGATCACGCCCAGCGAATCGGCGCGGTAGACTTGCTCGACCTGGATATGCTGCCACACGTCGAGCAGCTTTTGCACGCCTTCGCCGAAATTGTCGGCGCGGCAGGCCAGCGCCGTGGCGTTGATGGCGCCGGCCGAGGTGCCGCAAATGATGTCGAACGGATTACGCGCCGGCGCCCAGCCCGCTTCCCACAATATCGCCGAAATTGCCTGCAGCACGCCCACCTGGTAGGCGGCACGGGCGCCCCCTCCCGTGAGTATCAAGCCTGTTTTATTTTGTATTCCCATGCCGGCAGATTAGCAGGGTCTTGATACTTTGTGGAAAAGATTCGGGGTCAGACCCGTTGGGTCTGACCCCAGCTTTTTCCTTTGGGCTAAACAGTAGTAATCAAAAAATCAATCGCCTCGAACCATGCCTTCACGGCGTGGATCGGCGCCCCCAAACCAGAAATCCTTGCCGTGCGCATTCAGGCGCATGATGCCCTGCAAGCCGGAATTCTGTTCGATGACGCGTACCTCGTGGCCCAGCGCTTGCAGCGCCTCGACCTGGGCGGCAGGCGCGCGGCCCTTTTCCAGCTCCGTCGGGCCATTGCGGCTGCCAAAGTTCGGCAGGTTGATGGCTTGCTGCACGTTCAAGCCCCAGTCCATGGTGCCGACCAGCACCTTGGCGACATAATTGATGATGGAAGAGCCACCGGGCGAACCCGTCGCCAGCACCAGCTTGTGCGTGCCCTTTTCAAACACGAGGGTGGGCGACATGGCGCTGCGCGGGCGCTTGCCCGCTTCGACACGGTTGGCGATGGGGCCATCGGCATCGCGCGAATCGAACGAGAAATCCGTCAGCTGGTTGTTCAGCAAAAAGCCGTCGACCATCTGGCGCGAGCCGAACGCGTCTTCCACGCTGGTGGTCATCGACAGGCCGCCCCCAAAAGCGTCCACCGCCACCAGGTGCGACGTCGACGGGCGCTGCAGTGCGTTGTCCATGCCCCACGCCACCTGCATGCCGGGCGGCGTGCCGGGCAAGGCTTTCACCATGGATTTGTCGCCGATCAGCGAGGCGCGCTGTGCCAAATAGGTTTTATCCAGCATCGAGGCGATGCCCTTGCCGGGCAGCGGCACGAAGTCCGTGTCGGCCACGTAGCGGTTGCGGTCCGCGTAAGCCAGGCGCCCCGCTTCCGAGAACAGGTGGATGGCCTGCGCATCGAGCACGCCGTCGACGGGCGCATACGGGCCGATATTCTTCACTTCCAGGATGCCCAGCATCTGCGCGATGGCGATGCCGCCCGACGATGGCGGCGGCATGCCGCACACGGTCCAGGCCTTGTAATCGCTGCACACGGGCTCGCGCACCTTGGCACGGTAGCCGGCGATGTCTGCCGCCGTCAGCTTGCCCGGATTGGTGGGATGCGACGCCACCTTCGCGGCGATGTCGCGCGCGATGCGGCCCTGGTAAAAAGCGTCGGCGCCGCCGCGGGCGATTTCGCGCAGGGTGCGCGCCAGCTGCGGGTTTTTCAGCACATGGCCGACAGGCCAGGCCTTGCCGTCCTGGTCATAGAAATACGCGGCGGCGACAGGGTCGCGCTTCAGGGCCTGGTCCCAGTTCAACAGGCCGTTGAGGCGCTGGCTGACGGGAAAGCCGCCGTGCGCCAGGCGGATGGCGGGGCCGAACAGGGTCGCCCACGGCAGCTTGCCATGCTCCTTGTGCGCCAGTTCCAGCATGCGCAGCACGCCCGGCGCGCCCACGGAACGCCCGCCCACCACGCCGGTGGCGCGCGAGACGGGACTGCCGTCGGCGTTCTGGAACAGGTGTTCATCGGCGGCGGCGGGCGCCGTTTCGCGTCCGTCGAAGGCTTGTAAGCCCTTGGCGCTGGAGTACAGCAAAAAGGCGCCGCCGCCGATGCCCGACGACTGCGGTTCGACCAGGGTCAGCACCAACTGCGTGGCGATGGCTGCGTCGATGGCGCTGCCGCCTTTTTTCAGCATCTGGTAGCCGGCATCGGCGGCCAGCGGATTGGCGGCGGCGACCATGAATTTTTGCGCCGCCCAACCACTTTTTTCCGCATACGCGGTGGCGATTTCGGGCGCCTTTTGCGGCACTTCAGCAAATACGGGATTGGCAGCCAGAGCTCCCAGCAAGGTCAGGCTCAGTGCCAGCGGCTTCAATGTGATCATGGATTCTCCGATAAAAAAAGGGCGCACAGCCGAGCAAGGCTGTACGCCCCATACGGGGGTATCCTACATCAAATCATGCCCAACTTACTTTGGCTGCATGCGGATCGCGCCGTCTAAACGTATCGTCTCGCCATTGAGCATGACGTTTTCCACGATGGCTTTCACCAGTTGCGCGTATTCGCCGGGCTTGCCCAGGCGCGATGGGAACGGCACCATCTTGCCCAGCGCATCCTGCACTTCGGCCGGCATGCCCAGCAACATTGGCGTCTCGAAAATGCCGGGCGCCACCGTCATCACGCGGATGCCGTTGCGCGACAGGTCGCGCGCCATCGGCAGGGTCAGTCCCACCACGGCCGCCTTCGACGAAGCGTAGGCCGCCTGGCCGATCTGGCCATCGTAGGCCGCCACGGAAGCCGTGTTGATGATGATGCCGCGCTCGCCTTCAGCGGTCGCATCCTGTTTGGCCATGGCATCGGCCGCCAGGCGGCACATATTGAAGGTGCCCACCAGGTTGATGTTGACGACTTTCTGGAACAGGGCCAGCGGATGCGGACCATCCTTGCCCACGGTTTTCACGGCCGGCGCCACGCCGGCGCAGTTGACCAGGCCGCGCAATGGTCCCAGCTTGCCTGCCGCTGCCACCACGGCCATGCCGTCTTCTTCCGACGTGACATCGCACTGCACGAACACGCCGTTCAGTTCAGCGGCCAGCGCCTGGCCCGCCTCCGTCTGCACATCGGCCAGCACGACCTTGCCGCCAGCGGCCGTCAGCATGCGCGCCGTGGCGGCGCCCAAACCCGATGCGCCGCCCGTGATGATGAATACATTGTCCTGAATCTGCATGAAATCTCCTGAGTGATAAGGGCCGTGTTCCCGGCGCCCGATGGTTGCATGGTGCATGATGCCATCATTACGTTTACGTAAACGTAATGTCGGCGACCATTGTAGCCATTTTTGAGCTCACCGAGCGAAAACTTGCAGCCGCAGCGAATGGCAAGTCTAAAAACACTGCATGAAAGCGCCGTTGCGATGGCAGATGCGGCCGTTGGCATCGAGCGTGGCATTGCCCGCGCCGTTGTAGCGCGCGCCGGCCGCATCGCGGCAACCGCCTGTGTCGCAGGCACCGATGGGCTGCGGCGCGCCAGGCATGGGCACGGCCGGGCTGGGCCGCAAGGAAGGCATGGACACGACAGGCGGCGTCGTGCGCTGCACGGGCATGCGGCCGATTACTTGCGCCACGGAACGGCGCGGCTGCACGGGCGGCGCCGGGCGGCAGGGTTCCACGGCCAGCTTGCCGCTGTCGCGCGGGTCGAGCTGGCACACGGGCAGTTGTTGATCCGGCGCCGCCGGTTCCTGCGCCCAGGCATGGCCGCCAGCCAGCAGCCACATGCCGCAGGCCAGCGCCGGCATCATTTTGATCATCGTCTTCATGCCGCTTTCCCCAGTATCCATCGCACAGCGTTCATTATTGGCACACGCTGCGCCAGATGCCAGCGTGAGTAACAATTTCTCACGTTTGCACGTGCTGCACACCACCGAGGCACACCTTGCAACGGTGTTTTATTTCCTTTCAACACTTTCTTTCTTGCCAGCATGGCATTACAATAAGAACGATTCTTATTCTCATTAGCAGAATTTGAGCGCAGTTTATTTTCTTTTCATTCATTTATACCCGAGCCACCCGGAAGGCAGCCAGGAAATAACAACATCCGGAAAGTCCACCATGACCAAGCGCAGTCCCGCCTTCGCAACCTTCGTAGCCCCCGTCGCCACGCCCGCCCGTGCCATCCATTCCACCGCCCTGCTCCTGCCCTGCCTGCTGTCGCTGGCCGTCAGCAGCGCCTGGGCCGAAGGCAATGTGGCCGCCGATCCCACCATGAACACGGTGGTCGTCACCGCGTCGGGCACGGCCATCGACATCAAGGATGCGCCGGCCAGTATCAGCGTCATCACGCGCGAGGAAATCGAGCGCCAGCCCGTGTATGACCTCAACACCTTGCTGCGCCGCATCCCCGGCGTGACGGGTGGCACCAGCCCCGAAGGCGAGGCGTCGAAGATCAAGCTGCGCGGCTTGCCCGACAAATACACCTTGATTCTGGTTGATGGCAAGCGCGTGGGCAGCTCGGCCGACACGGCCTACCGCCCCGACCTGGGCCGCCAGGACTTGAACTGGATCTCGCCCGACATGATCGAGCGCATCGAAGTGGTGCGGGGGCCCATGTCTTCGCTGTACGGCTCGGACGCCATGGGCGGCGTGATCAACATCATCACGCGCAAGATACCGGGCAAGTGGAACGGTTCGGCCACGGCCAACTACACGCAGCCGCAAGACAGCGACCGCGGCACGGCGCACCAGTTGGGCGTGAACCTGGCCGGCCCCCTGTCGGACACGGTCGGCATGCGTCTGGGCGTAAGCCAGTCGCGTCAGAATCCCGATGAAAAATTTTTCGAGAAAGCGGGCAGCATGGGCGGCGAACGCAACCAGACTGTCTCGGGCCAGCTGAACTGGGCGCTGGGCAAGAAACAGAACCTGTCGCTGGACGCCAGCTACGGCAAGCAGCAATCGATGGATTCGTCCGCGCGCGATGCAGATGGCGATCCGCTGGTCTACAGCTGGGGCGCCAACAAACTGATACGCAAGAGCGTCAGCCTCGGCTACGAAGGCCGCTGGGACTTCGGCAAGACCATGGTCAACCTGTATCACAACGACTTCGATAACGAAGTCGTCGACTCGGTAGCAAAATCCAAGGACAGCACGCTCGATGCCAGCCTGGAAAAACGGGTCGGCTGGGGCGGCATCGAGCAAATGCTGGTGATGGGCGGCCAGTGGAAGCACCAGGAACTGACGAATACGAGTACCATCGGCACCGTGCCCACCGATTACCTGGGCAACACCGTGAGCGGCGCGACCCTGTCCGGCACCACCTCGGCCCTGTTTGCGGAAGATCAATTGTTCCTGCGCGAAAACTTGACGGCCACGGCCGGCCTGCGCCTCGACCACCACAGCAAGTTCGGCAACCACTACAGCCCGCGCCTGTACCTGGTGTACCACCCTGCCCCCGCCTGGACCATCAAGGGCGGCATCTCGCAAGGCTTCCGCGCCCCGAGCCTGAAGGAAAACTCGCCGGCGGCGGCGACCAACTCGGGCGGACGCGGTTGCGGCAGCCTGAAACCTCTGGGCTACGTCACCGGCTCCTGCTACATGGCCGGCAATGCGGACTTGAAGCCGGAAACGAGCACGGCCGGCGAGATCGGCGTGGCATGGGAGCAGAATGGCTGGGACGTGGGCCTGACGTACTTCCACACGGATTTCAAGAACAAGATCGACTATGCACCGCTGGGCTTTTACCAGAAGCGCTGGTGGACCAAGATGACGAATATCCAGAAGGCACGTACCAGCGGCCTGGAAGCGACAGCCACCATCCCGCTGACGAAAAACCTGAACTGGCGTAACAACGTGACCTACATGGCGGAAGCGAAAAACCTGACCACGGGCGCCAATCTGCTGTCGACACCGAAGCTGTCGTGGTACTCGGCGCTGGGCTGGCAAGTCAACGACCAGCTGTTCGGCGAAGTATCGGCCCAGTACACGGGCAAGGAACTCGATGCCGGCAAGCTGGCCGAAAAAGCCTACACCATCGTCGACACCGTCGTGTCGTACAAGGTCACGCCCCAGTGGACCGTGCGCGGTGGCGTGCAAAACCTGTTCAAGAAGGGGCCGATGGCCGACGGCCTGGTCGACTATTACGTGCCGGGACGCCGTATGTTTGTCGGCCTGACGTCGCGCTTCTGACGCGGCACCGCCCCGCAGCCTGTGCCACGGGGCGGCAGGGAGTAACTGGTCCTACTGCGCGGGCAAGCTTTGCACGGGCGTCGCCGGTGCCAGGATGGGCGGCACGGGCGCGTGGATGGGCGCCGGCGCCTTGACGGCCAGCCAGCCCGTGGCCGGCAGCAGCGGCACCAGCAGCAGGGCCACGATATTGATGATCTTGATCAAGGGGTTCACTGCCGGACCAGCCGTATCCTTGTACGGGTCGCCCACCGTATCGCCAGTGACGGCCGCCTTGTGCGCATCCGAACCCTTGCCACCGAAGTGGCCGTCCTCGATGTATTTCTTGGCATTGTCCCAGGCGCCGCCGCCCGTGGTCATGGAAATGGCCACGAACAGGCCCGTGACGATGGTCCCCATCAAGAGGCCGCCCAGCGCCGCTGGCCCCAGCAGCATACCCACGACGATGGGCACCACCACCGGCAGCAGCGAGGGCACGATCATTTCGCGGATGGCCGACGCCGTCAGCATGTCGACGGCCTTGTCGTATTCGGGCCGCGCCGTGCCTTCCATGATGCCCTTGATATCGCGGAACTGCCGGCGCACCTCGACCACCACGGCGCCCGCCGCGCGGCCTACCGCTTCCATCGCCATGGCGCCGAACAGATACGGTATCAGCCCGCCGATGAACAGGCCGACGATAACCATGGGGTTCGACAGGTCGAACGTAATGTGATGGCCCACCGATTCCAGCGCATGCGTGTAGTCGGCAAACAGCACCAGCGCGGCCAGCCCGGCCGAACCGATGGCGTAGCCCTTGGTGACTGCCTTGGTGGTGTTGCCGACGGCGTCGAGCGGATCGGTGATGGCGCGCACGGAGTCGGGCAAGCCCGACATTTCCGCGATGCCGCCCGCGTTATCCGTGATGGGGCCATACGCGTCGAGCGCGACGATGATGCCCGCCATCGACAGCATGGCCGTGGCGGCGATGGCAATGCCGTACAGACCGGCCAATTGATACGAGACGAGGATGGCGACGCAGACGGCCAGCACCGGATACGCCGTGGACTTCATCGACACGCCCAGGCCGGCGATGATGTTCGTGCCGTGGCCCGTCGTCGACGCTTCGGCGATGTGGCGCACGGGCTTGAAGTCCGTGCCCGTGTAGTACTCGGTGATGTACACCATCAGGCCCGTGAGCACGATGCCGACGACGGTGGCCCCCAGCATCTTGTAGCGCATGGCGTCGTCCGGCCACAGCAGCCACGTCACCACGGCAAAGCCCACCAGCGACAGGCCAGCGGCCCACCACAGGCCCGTGTACAGGGCCGACATGATCTTCGCGCCCGGCTTGGTTTTTACCATCGAGCAGCCGACGATGGAACCAAGGATGGAAACGGCGCCCAGCAGCAGCGGATAGATGATGGCCGTGCTGCTGGCCTCTGCCATCAGCAGTGCGCCCAGCAGCATGGTGGCGATCAGCGTCACGACATAGGTTTCGAACAGATCGGCCGCCATGCCGGCGCAGTCGCCCACGTTGTCGCCCACGTTGTCGGCGATGACGGCCGGGTTGCGTGGATCGTCCTCGGGGATGCCCGCCTCGACCTTGCCCACCAGGTCCGCGCCCACGTCGGCGCCCTTGGTAAAGATGCCGCCGCCGAGCCGCGCAAAGATGGAAATGAGCGAGGCGCCAAACGCCAGGCCGATCAGCGGTTTGATCAGGTCATGCTGGGTCAGGCCGGGCGCACCCGTCGTCACCAGCAGCCAGTAGAACAGGGTCACACCCAGCAAGCCCAGGCCGACCACCAGCATGCCGGTGATCGCACCGCCCTTGAAGGCCACGTTCAGCGCCTGGTTGATGCCCAGGGTGGCCGCCTGCGCCGTGCGCACATTCGCCCGCACCGAGACATTCATGCCGATGAAGCCGCAGGCGCCCGACAGCACGGCGCCGATCAAAAAGCCCAGCGCGGTGTGCAAGCCCAGCAACAGGTAGATGGCGATCAGCAGCACCACGCCCACAAACGCGATGGTGCGGTACTGGCGCGCCAGGTAGGCGGCCGCGCCCTGCTGGATGGCCAGGGCAATTTCCTGCATGCGCGCGTTGCCGGGATCCTGGCGCAGGATCCAGCTACGCGACACCAAACCGTAAATGACTGCGACCACGCCGCAGGCTACCGCAAACCACAAACTGGCTGCCATATCGTCCCCTCTGTTTTTATCCGACGTCATTGCCAACAGCTGCAGACCGCACCGGGTAGGCACGCGCAGCCAGGAAAACACGACCTGCAAAAAACCTGAACCACGAAAACGTTATGCATCCAGCCATGCTGGCAGTCTGCCTGAAAAGCGGGCAGAAAAAAAGCGGACACTCAGGTCCGCTTTTAAAAAACTGCTTATTCCGCCAGGGCGGCAAAGGCGCTGTCGCGGATTTTCTCGACCGGACCGACGCCGGCGATGCGGCGGTATTTCGGTGCGCCCGGCAGGCCGGACTTGGCCCAGTCGTTGTAGTAGCCGAGCAAGACCTTGGTCTGGTTGTGGTAGACGTCCAGGCGCTTCTTGACCGTTTCCGCCTTGTCGTCGTCGCGCTGGATCAGCGGTTCGCCCGTGATGTCATCGACGCCGTCGACCTTCGGTGGATTGAACTTGACGTGGTAGACACGGCCCGAACCCGGGTGGCTGCGACGGCCGTCCATGCGCTCGATGATCGATGCGTCAGGCACGTCGATTTCCAGCACGTAGTCGACATTGATGCCGGCATCTTTCATGGCGTCCGCTTGCGCGATGGTGCGGGGGAAGCCGTCGAACAGGTAGCCATTGGCGCAATCGGCTTCCTGCAGGCGGTTCTTGACCAGGCCGATCATGATGTCGTCCGACACGAGGCCGCCCGCATCCATGACTTTTTTCGCTGCCAGGCCCAGTTCCGTGCCTTCCTTGATCGCCGCGCGCAGCATGTCGCCCGTGGAGATTTGTGGAATGTTGTATTTTTCTTTGATGAAGTTAGCTTGGGTGCCCTTGCCGGCACCGGGTGCTCCTAAAAGTATCAGACGCATTGAAAGTTCCTAAAAAACAGATTTTGGATGGTGGTATGTGTAATTATTTTTTTTAGATGATGTTGCTATGGCTATCTTTCCCTACGAAACTTACCACAAAAAATCCCCGGAACGCCAGTTTGCTATCGAATTGCTATGCCCTGATTGATCAAAGCCAGCAATTAGCGCGACGGACGTTTCAAAATGTGGTTTTTACTGCAGGCGCACAAATTATATTTGCACGCCTGCCGTTTTGCGGGTAGCGCCTTACAGAATGCCGTAGTGGGCTTGCACCCTAGCAAGATCTTCTGGCGTGTCGACGCCGGCGGCCGGCGCGCTATCGGTCACATGCACGGCGATGGCAACACCGTGCCACAACACGCGCAACTGCTCCAGCGCCTCGATGGCTTCCAGCGGCGAAGCGGACAATTGCGGGTATTCCTGCAAAAACGCATTGCTGTAGGCATACAGGCCGATATGGCGCAGCGGTACATAGCCGGCCGGCAGGCTGTCTTTCGACTGCGCGAAGCCGTCGCGGTGCCAGGGGATGGTGGCGCGCGAGAAATACAAGGCCCGGCCGTTCTTGTCCAGCACGACCTTCACCACGTTCGGGTTGAACGCATCAAGCACATCGTGCAGCGGATGCGCACACGTGGCCATGGGCACGGTACTGCTGATCTGCGCCGCGCAGGCGGCCAGCAGGCCTGGATCGATCAGCGGTTCGTCGCCCTGCAGGTTGACGACGACGGCATCCGGTGGCAAAGCGAGCGTGCGCGCCACTTCGGCGATGCGGTCCGTGCCCGACGGATGATCGCTGCGCGTCATGCACACTTCCACGCCATGCGCAGCGCAGGCGGCGCGAATGCTGTCATGGTCGGTGGCGACGATGACGCGCGCGGCACCAGACAGGGCTGCCTGCTCGGCCACGCGCACCACCATGGGTTTGCCGCCCAGATCAGCCAGCGGCTTGCCCGGCAGGCGCGTCGAGGCCAGGCGGGCCGGGATGATGACGATGAACGCCATCGTTATTCCACTGCGTCTTGCAGGGTGCGCGCTTCGTCCGCCCACATGATGGGGATGCCATCACGGATAGGATAGGCCAGGCGGTCGGCGCGGCAAATCAGTTCCTGCGCCTTCTTATCGTGTTCAAGCGGACCCTTGCAAACAGGGCAGACCAGGATATCAAGCAGTCGAGCGTCCACGACATTTCTCCACAATTTGTTGGGCCAGCGCGCTATCGATACGCGCACTGACGGGGACGACCCACAGTCTCGGGTCATCTTTGAGATGTTCAATTTGCGCACATTTTACTGCATCCTTCTCGGTGATCAAGATCACATCCGTGTCGAGTGCCGCAAATGGCTGGTCGAGAAAGTCGTGATGGTCGGGCAAGGGCAGCTCCGTAAAATCCAATCCGGCGCCGCGCAGCATGGAAAAGAAGCGCTGCGGGTTGCCGATACCGGCCGCCGCCACGATGCGCTGGCCGCTGGCTGCCAGGGTTTCAAGCGGCAGGCTTTCGCCGCGGTTCGCCATGCGTTCGGCCACGCCACCGGCCAGCAGCATCTGCACCACCAGAGAGCCCTGTGGCGCGATCCTGGCCACGAGTGCCGGCGCCAGCTCGGGCGCATTGATCACCGTCATATCGCGCCGGCGGCGCGGCGATTCGCGCAAAGGTCCCGCCGGCAGCAGCCAGCCATTGCCCACGCCGCGGCCGTCGAACAGCACGATTTCCACGTCGCGCTGCAAGGCGTAATGCTGCAAGCCGTCGTCCGTCACCAGCACGTCGACGTCCGGGTGCGCCGCCAGCAGCGCCCTGCCCGCTTGCGCGCGGTCGCGCCCCACCATCACGGGGCAGCCGCCGCGCTGGAAAATCAGCAGCGGCTCATCGCCCACCTGCTGCGGCGTCGAAGCAGCGGTGACGGCGCGCGGCAGCCGGTCGGCGCTGCCATGGCCGCGCGAAATGACGCCCGGGCGCATGCCCGCATCGCGCAAGGCTTGCACCAGCCAGATCGTCAGCGGCGTCTTGCCCGTGCCGCCGATAAAAATATTACCGACGACGACGACGGGCACGGGCAGGCGCGTCGACGTCAACACGCCGGCGCGGTACAGGCCGCGCCGCACGGCGCTCAGGGCGCCGAACAGCAGGGAGACGGGCCACAGCGCGCACGCCAGCGGGCCGCGCGTCAGCCAGGCGCGGGTCAATGTGGTTTCAAGCTTGGCGGGGGAGGATGTGGGCATGAAGGAAGACGTAAAAATAGTGTAGGTCGGATTAGCTGCGCCGTCAGGCGCAGCATAATCCGACATGCTAGGCGGCGGCTTTGTCGGCTTACGCCGTGCCGGCTAAGCCGACCTACAGGCCGATGCTGCCTGCTTATTTGCTGCCACCCGCTTGCGCCGCAAACGTCAGCTTTTCATAGCCGGCCAGGCGCGCCGCCTCCATCACGTGGACG
This sequence comes from Janthinobacterium sp. PSPC1-1, assembly GCF_049897625.1. Lineage (NCBI taxonomy): Bacteria > Pseudomonadati > Pseudomonadota > Betaproteobacteria > Burkholderiales > Oxalobacteraceae > Janthinobacterium > Janthinobacterium sp. PSPC1-1. The sequence continues at coordinate 111,941 of NZ_JAFCWP010000005.1, forward strand.
ACCATCTGGTGCATGGCGAACTGGTCGGCATTGACCACCACCACGGGCGTCTGCGCAGGCGCCTTGCCGCCGTTGGCCGTCTTCGCTGCGTTTTGCAGGGCATCGGCCAGGCCAGCCACGTCGCGGAACGAAACGGGTTCGCGGTTGACCGTGTAATTACCCTTGGCGTCGATGGTGACGTCGATCTGCTGCGGCTTGTCCTTGGCTTGCTCGGCGTCGGCCGTCGGCAAGGTGATCTGCAGCTCCGTAAATTTGCTGTAGGTGGTGCTGACCATGAGGAAAATCAGGATCACCAGCAGCACGTCGATGAACGGGATCAGGTTGATTTCGGGGTCTTCCCGCCCCTTGCCTTTGCGGAAGTTCATTGGCGGCCACTGTGGACAATATCGACGAACTTGACCGCTTGCTGCTCCATGTCAATGACGAAGCTGTCGACGAGGGCGCGGAAATGGCGATAGAAGACCAGGGCCGGCATGGCGATGGCCAAGCCGAAGCCTGTGTTATACAAGGCCACCGAGATGCCGTGGGCCAATTGTGCGGGATTCGAACCGCTGGCGTTTTGCGAACCGAAGATTTCGATCATGCCCACCACCGTGCCAAACAGGCCCATCAGCGGCGCCAGGGTGGCGATGGTGCCCAGGGTCGTCAGGAAACGTTCCAGCGTGTGGGCCACGCCACTGCCGGCTTCTTCGATCGATTCCTTCATCACCTCGCGCGGCGCGTCGACGTTGCGCAGGGCGGCGGCCAGCACCACGCCCAGCGGCGAATTGTCTTCCAGCTTGGCCAGCGTATCGGGCGTGATCTTGCCGCTGCGATATACCTGCACCACTTCATCGAACAGCTTGCGGGGCAGGATCTTGGTGCGTCGCAAATACAGCAGGCGTTCGATGATCAAGGCCAGGGCGACGATGGAAGCGATCAACAACAGCCAGATGGGCCAGCCAGCGGCTTGAAATATAGCGAGCAAAAGAAACTCCTGGTAAAGAGAAGGCGGTGAAACGCCCGGACAGCCTGTATTGTACCGAGCGCCGAAGAGCGATGGCATGTCGGCGCAGGAATGGCGCAATGTAGCGCGTTGCCGCGCCGGCGGCAAGTGGCGCCTGCATGCGTACTTGTCCACACGGCGCGGCGAGCGGGCGCGGCCAGCGCACAGTTTTGCACACTTTGTGTGGATAAGATTGTGAGCAAGCATGAAGTCCAGCATGCAAGTGCTTGATTCACATGGAAAATATCATTCTGCGCAAAATACAGGCATAGCAGCTTATCGACAGTAGTCAATGTCAATAAATTAATAGTTACAGAGTTCTGCACATTAACTGTGGACAAGATTGTGCGCAAAGCCGAGGAATTCAATTAAGTCATTGATTTTAAAGGATATTAAATCAATGCACAAAAAAGTGGCAAGCAGAGCGAAACATGCGGCATTTCCAGCGTCAAAGTTCTGCACACAATCTGTGGACAAGATTGTGCGCAAGCGCAAGAATAGACGCCAAGTACCTTGATTTATATCGTTTTTATTGCCCTGCATAAAAATGTAGCAGGGACTGAAAAGCGCAGGTTTTCATGCCAAAACCCATCACCAAACTACACTTTTCCACTGAGAATGCAGTTCCACACATAAAGTGTGGATAAGATTGTGAGCAAGCCGATTGACTCCATGCAAGACCCTTGATTTAAAAGGAGTTTTTTTCAATGCTCAAAAATAAGGCAGTGATGCAACCTGTGCATGCCGTAGAAAACCCGGACAAACCACGAAACGGTTTATGCAGTTTTGCACACATTCTGTGGATAAGATTGTGAGCAAGGTGTACACCTGGATGCTACACCCTTGATTTATATGGTTATTTTTATGCTGCGTAAAATTCAGGCAAGCCATGCCATGGGCATTTCAGTGGATAATGCCGGCGCTGCGCCAGAGTTCTGCACATTTTTTGTGGATAAGATTGTGCGCAAGGCCATGCATGGCATACTAAGCGCTTGATTCCTATGTACTTTATTTCCGTGCGCAAAAATGTAGCAGGGCATTTTCCTTTGCTGAAAGGGGCCTGTCCGGCAACAATTGTCCAAGGCAAAAAGTTCCGCACACTTTCTGTGGATAACTTTGTGCGTAAGTGGCAGTGGCTGCACTGATGTGCTTGATATTAAAGGTTTTTTTCCCTGTGCACGCAAATCAGGCATACGGGAATTCTGCATGAAATCAAATACTTAGAAATAGAACTTGTTGTTTTGCGCGATATATGACATAAGCATGACCTCGCCGATAATATGTGGACAGCTTGCTTCTTTCCCCTTGCCAGATGATGAACGACACCCCGACTGACAGCGGCTTTGCCGCCCCGCCCGTGCTGACCGTCAGCGCCCTGAACCAAGCCGTCGCGCGCCTGCTCGAACGCTCGTTTCCCCTGACCTGGATCGCCGGCGAGATTTCCAACTTCACGCGCGCCGCCTCCGGCCACTGGTATTTCACATTGAAGGACGATGGCGCCCAGGTGCGCGCCGTGATGTTCCGTGGCCGCGCCCAGTTTGCCGGTTTCACGCCGCGCGAAGGCGACAAGGTCGAAGTGCGCGCCCTCGTCACCCTGTACGGCGCACGCGGCGATTACCAGATCAATGTGGAAGCCATCCGCCGCGCCGGCGTGGGCGCCCTGTATGAAGCGTTCCAGCGCCTGAAAGAAAAACTGGCCGCGCAGGGCCTGTTCGACCAGGAACGCAAGCGCGCCATTCCCATGTTCGCGCGCAGCATCGGCATCGTCACCAGCCCGCAGGCGGCCGCCCTGCGCGACGTCTTGATCGCGCTCAAGCGCCGCGCGCCGCATGTGGCCATCATTCTGTACCCGACGCCCGTGCAGGGCCAGCAGGCGCCGGAAAAAATCGCGCACGCCATTCGCACGGCATCCACAAGGGCCGAGTGCGACGTGCTGCTGGTGTGCCGTGGCGGCGGCAGCATCGAAGATTTATGGTCGTTCAACGATGAAGCCGTGGCCCATGCGATCGCCGACTGCTCCATGCCCGTGATCAGCGGCGTGGGCCACGAGACCGATTTCACCATCGCCGACTTCGCGGCCGACCTGCGCGCGGCCACGCCGACGGCGGCGGCCGAACTGGCGGCCACGCCGCGCGCCGACTGGCTCGCTTCTTTGCGCGCCGACGCGACCGACCTGCGCCGCGCCATGCGCCGCCGCCTCGACGATGCGGCGCAAACGCTGGACCGCCACAGCCGCCGCCTGCTCAACCCCAAGGCGCAGCTGCAGCAGCAGCGTTTGCAGTTGCTGGCGCTGTCAACGGCCATGACGCATGCAGCGCGCGCGCCCGTAAACCAGTCGCAGTACGCGCTCGAACGCCTGCGTTCGCGCTGGGCCGCCTTGCGGCCCGATGTCACGGCATCACGCGCACGCCTGGTGGAAGCGCAGCGCCGCGGCGGCGCGGCCATGGCGCAACTGGTGACGCAGCGGCGCCACCGCCTCGATGGCCTGGCCGCGCAGCTGGAACTGCTCAATCCGCAGCGCACCCTGGAGCGCGGCTACGCGATTTTGCGCGATGAAAAGGGTGCCATCGTGCGCTCGCCGGCACAGCTGCAGGCACGCCAGAACGTCAATGTGCGCCTGGCCGAAGGCAGCGCGCAGATCGGCATCGCCAGCGTGCAAGCCACCCTGGAATAAGCGTTAGCGTAAAAAAGGCCGGGGAAACTCCCCGGCCCAACACCTTCCCTACTGAGTGGACTGCAACTACTCTTTCACACTACCCGATCAGAACTTCATCGACACGCGCGCGCCAAACGTGCGCGGTGCGTTGTAGAAGGCGCCGTAGATCTGCTGCGTCGGCTGGCATGGCATGCCCACGTCCGTGCAGATTTCATTGACGTCCAGCTTGACCGCCTTGTCGGTGGCGTTCTGCACGAACGCTTCCACCGTATAGGCCTTGTTCGCCGGCTGGAAGCGCAAGCTCAGGTCCAGCGTGGTGTAGGCTTCCTGGCGCTTGACGCCCGCATGACCCGGTACGTCGCCGTTGAAGGCCCCCGCGCCCACATACGACATGGTTTCGTAGTGCACCGAGGCGCGCGGCGTAAGCTGGCCGCCGGCGACGGTGAAATCATGCTCGTACTGGACGGTCGTGGAAAACTTCGGCGCATGCTTCATGGTGCTGCCGCCCACGTTCACCAGTGGCGCCGTGGAGCCGCAGGACTGCCCATTCGCGCGCGCCGCGTCGACGTCGCACGACATGAAGTCGTCATACACGGCTTTCAGCCAGGTGGCGTTGCCCGTCAGGCGGTCGACCTTCGTTGGCCGCCACACCCACTCCGCTTCCAGGCCCTTGACGGTGGCGCCGGCCGCATTGAAGTTGGCCAGCACGCTGTTGACCACCTGCGATTCCAGCTTGTCCTTGTATTTCATCAGGAAGGCATCGAGGTTCAGGGTCAGCTGGCGGTTCAGCAAGTCCGACTTGAAGCCGATTTCATAGCTGGTCAGCTTTTCCGGCTTGGTGGTGGCGCCGCCGTCGCCGATGGCCGGCGAGTGGAAGCCCGTCGTCACGGAACCGAACAGCAAAATGTCCGGGCGCAGCTTGTACTCGATGCGGCCCAGCCAGGTGGCCTGGCCGTATTTCAGGTCGGCCGTATTGTCGCCCGGCGTATTGCCGCAGCTGGCCGCCGTGATGGCGCCGCCCGGGCCGATATTGTGCGTATTGGCCAGGCCCGTGCCGGGCGTGACCAGCTGGCGCAGCTGGTCGGCAGTGAGGACCGTGGTGCCCAGCGGCGTATTCGCGGGCCAGTTCGGACAGGCCCAGTTCTTGCCGCCGACGTCGAACTTATGGTCTTTCGTGTAGCGCGCGCCGGCCGTCAGCTTGATCTGGTCCGTCACTTGCTGGCTGACCTGGCCGAATGCGGCCTTGGACTTCAACTGGCGGTCGCCCTGGATGAAGGACATGGCCGAGGCATACTGGCCCACGGTCGGTTGCACGAAAATCACGGCGCCGTTGGCGATATCCTGCTGCACGGCTGCCTGCGAAATCTGGCTGCGGTCGATATCGAAGCGCACCTTGTTCTTTTCATTGAACAGGAACAGGCCGGCCACCCACTGGAACGGCGCATCGTCGTCCGAGCGCGCCTGCAGCTCGTGCGAATAGCTGTCGAACTGCGCCCAGTCGGTGCGGTTTTCCGATTTGAAGCCGGGGAACAGGCCCGCATCGGCATCGTTGCTGTTCTGGCGCTTGTAGCGGCTCCAGCTGCCCAGGTACGTAAAGTCGAGCGCATCCGTCGGTTTGTAATTGAGCTTGCCCTTGTAGGTCAAAATCGACTGGTCCAGGGTGCCTGGCGTGTCGATCAGGGCCGAGCGCAGCTTCTCGCCCGGCTTCGGTTCAGCCGCCAGGTAGACGTTACCGGCGCCCTGGTCGAGGAAGTAGTCGGCGATGAAGGTGCCGCGCAGCTGCGGCGTAATCTTCCACAGCAAGGAGGCGCGCACGCCCATCTGGTCACCGGCACCATACTTGGCCGTGCCCGGCATGACGTTCGAGCCGCGGCGGAAGTCCACCGTGCCGTCGTGACTATCCTTGATGGCGGCGATGCGCAGCGCCACGTCGTCGGACAACGGGATATTGAGCATGCCCTGCGTCTGCAGGTGGCGCTTGTCGCCCACCGTGATGCCGGCCGAGCCCATGAACTTGGCCGTGCTCGGCGCGGCCGACACGAGATTGACGGCGCCCGCCGTCGAATTGCGGCCATTCAGGGTACCCTGCGGTCCGCGTGCCACCTCGACGTGACTCAAGTCATACATCAGCGCCGTGGCGCCCTGGGGGCGCGGTGAATACACGCCGTCGACATAAAAGGCGACGGCCGGGTCGCCCAGCTCCGTGTGGTTGGCCGAGCCGACGCCGCGCATGTAGACGTGCACGCCGCCCGAGTCACCATGCTGCTCGACGACGAGGCTGGGCACCATGGTCGCCAGCGACGCCAGATCTTTCACTTGATTGTTTTGCAGGGTGTCCTGGTTGAAGGCGGTGACGGCCAGCGGCGTCTCCTGCACGAAGGTATTGCGGCGCGTGGCCGTGACGACGATGCGATCCATCTGCTCGGCGGCCGGTTTTGCCGCGTCAGTGGCTGCTGTGTCCTGTGCCAGCGCGGCGCCGCTGCCCAGCAAAATGAATTGGGCGAAGGTCGCATGCGCCAGGCTGAGGGCGATGGTATTGCGTTTGAGCTGTTGCATTGTTGTTGTCTCCTGTACCGCTGGTTGAATGATGATCACATAGCTCTTTGGCTACTGCTGCACATTTTTTGGGTGTCAATCTGAAGTCATGTCGCCTCCGTGCGGGGTCTATGGGTGGCCACGGCGCGCCCGGCCGTGTCGAATAGAAAGGCATGGCCCTCTTCCGGCGCGAAGCCGATGGCGCTGCCCTGCGCCAGCGCGTGGCGCGCCTCGCCATGCAGCTTGATGGCCACCGCATGCGGGCCGCCGTCGATGCGATCGTCAAGCGTCGCGTGGATGATCTGCGCATCGCCCAGCTGCTCGATCAGGGTGACCGTGGCGCCGTAGCCCTCATTGCGCGGCACCAGGCGCAGGTGCTCGGGGCGTATGCCGACCAGCATGCCCGCCGCGCCGCCGAGCTGGCTGGCCAGGGCCGGGACGGCGGCGCACGGCAAAAAGTTCATGCGCAGGGCGCCGATGAAGCCGGCCACGAACTGGCTGGCCGGATGGCGGTACAGGGCCAAAGGCGCGCCCACCTGCTCCAGGTGGCCGCCGTGGAAGACGGCGACCCGGTCACCGAGGGTCATGGCTTCGACCTGGTCGTGCGTCACATAGATCATGGTGGTGCCCAGTTCCTGGTGCAGCTTGGCCAGCTCGATGCGCGTCTGCACGCGCAGCGATGCATCGAGGTTGGACAGCGGCTCGTCAAACAAAAACACCTTGGGCTGGCGCACGATGGAGCGGCCGATGGCCACGCGCTGGCGCTCGCCGCCGGACAAGGCCTTGGGTTTGCGGTCGAGCAGGTGCGTGATCTGCAAAATCTCGGCCACCTTGCCGACGGCCGCGCGCACCTCGGCTTCTGGTTTACCGGCCAATTTGAGGGCAAAGCCCATGTTGTCGCGCGCCGTCATGTGCGGATACAGGGCGTAGCTCTGGAAGACCATGGCGATGCCCCGCTCGGCCGGCGCCACGTCGTTGGCCAGCAGGTCGCCGATGCGCAGCTGGCCCGCGCTGATGTCTTCCAGTCCCGCGATCATGCGCAGCAGGGTCGACTTGCCGCAGCCGGACGGCCCGACGAAGACCATGAATTCACCGTCATGGATATCGAGGTCCAGGCCCTTGACGATTTCCGGACCGTCGCCGTAGGTCTTGCGGATGCCGCGTAGGGAAATGGCGGCCATGTCAGTGCTCCCCGACCAGGGCAACGGCATGGGACGCGCGCTGGGCGATAATAAAATCGCGGTACCACAGGGCGCTGTCCTTGAAGCTGCGCTGCTGCGTGGCGTAATCGACGTACAGCATGCCGAAGCGCTTGGCATAGCCCGAGTTCCACTCGAAGTTGTCCATCAGGCTCCAGTAGAAATAACCGCGCACGTCGATGCCCTGCGCGATCACGGCGCGCAAGGCGTCCAGGTGCAGCTGCACGTATTCGATGCGCGGCTCGTCGTGGATCTTGCCGTCGACGGGCTTGTCGGCCACGGCCATGCCGTTTTCCGTGATGTAGACGGGGGGCAGCCGGTACTCGCGGTGCAGGCCCACCAGCAGCTCCGTCAAGCCTTGCGGATAGGTCTCCCAGCCCATGTCGTTGACGCCGAGCTTGCACTCGGGCTTGCGCGGCGGAGTCTCGGCGCTCATGAAAGCGCGCGTGTAGTAGTTCACGCCGAGGAAATCGATGGGCTGCCTGATATCTATGAAATCGTTTTCAAAGATAGCTAAAGCAGAAGCATCTGGATGTTTCAGGGCCAGCGCCGGGTAGCGACCCTTGAAGATGGCGTCCATATACCACTGCACCGAGCGTGCATATTCGAGGTCGGCCAGCTCGCGGTCCTGGGCGCTGTCGGTGGCCGGCGTGGCCGTCCATTGATTGAGCACGATGCCCAGCTTCGCCGGCACATTCACGGCGCGCATCGCTTGCATGGCCAGACCGTGCGACAACAACAAGTGGTGCGACACTTGCACGGCGGCGGCCGGGTCGGCCATGCCGGGTGCGAACTGGCCCGTGCCGTGGCCCAGCACGGCCGTGCACCACGGTTCGTTGTGCGTGGCGATGCTGGCGACCTTGTGGCCGAAGCGCCGCGCCACCTCGGCCGCGTAGGCGGCGAAATGGTAGCAGGTGGCGCGATTGAGCCAGCCGCCCTCGTCCTGCAAGGCTTGCGGCAAGTCCCAGTGGTACAGGGTCAGGTGCGCATCGAGTCCCTTGGCGGCCAGCGCGTCGAGCAGGCGCGCATAAAAGTCGAAGCCGGCCTCGTTCCAGGCGCCGGACCCCGTCGGCTGCACGCGCGACCAGGACATGGAAAAGCGATAGGCGTTCACGCCCAGCTTGGCGATCAGCTCCACGTCGTCGGCATAGCGGTGGTAATGGTCGCAGGCCACGTCGCCATTGCTGCCATCGATGATCTTGCCGTCGGCATGGCTGAAGGTATCCCAGATGGACGGGCCACGGCCGTCGATGGCGGCGGCGCCCTCGATCTGGTAAGCGCTGGTGGCCACGCCCCAGGTGAAGGTGGCGGGAAAGTTGGTATCGGTGTCGTCGTTATGCATGGTGGTCATGTCAGTGTGAGTGGATTAAAGAGAGTGCTAGCCTTTGACGGCGCCTTGCGTCAGGCCCTCGATCAGACGCTTCGAGGCAACAAAAAACATCAGCAGCAGCGGCAGCACGGCAATCGCGGCACCCGTCATCAGCGCGCCCCACTCCGTGTTGTTCGGTGCCTGCATGCTGCGCAGGGCCAGCGGGATCGTATAGTTCTCGACCGAGCGCATGACCACCAGCGGCGTAATGAAATTGTTCCATGAGTTGATGAAGGTGATCAGGCCCAGGGTGCCCATGGCGGGGCCGATCAGCGGCAGCACGACACGCCAGTAGATGGCGAATTCGCCGCAGCCATCGATGCGCGCCGCCTCGATCAAGTCCTTCGGGATCGCCGTGCCGATGTACTGGCGCATCAGGAAAATGCCCAGCGCGCCGGCCGCTCCCGGCACGTACAGGGCGCGCGGCTGGTCCAGCCATCCGAGGAAATCCATCAGCATGAAGGTCGGGATCATGTTCATGAACGACGGGATGATCATCGACGCCATCACCAGGGTAAACAAGGGCCGCTTGAAGCGGAACTCGTACATGGCGAACGCATAGCCGCCCAGCGAGCAAAAGAATAAAGTCAGCGCGGTAGTCATCAGGGCCACGTACAGGCTGATGCCGATATTGCGCCAGAACGGCAGGCGCTCCTGCAGCAGCTCGATGTTGTTGAGCAGGGCCGTGCCGAACCAGCGCGGCGGCGGCAGGCTGTAGATCTCGGCGCTCGTGTGCGTGGCAAAGACGAACATGAAGTAAAACGGCGCGACCATGATCAGGGCGCCGATGGCCACCATGGCGTAGGCTGTCCAGCGGGTAGTTTTCATTTGGCCTCCCTGCGCTCGTTGCGGCTGAAGATGCGGTTATTCACCCAGGTGGTGCTGGCGATGATGAGGAACAGCAGCCAGGAAATGGCCGACGCCGTGCCGAAGTCGCCCGAGGAAAACGCCGTCTTGTAGACGAAGATGGCAGTCGTCATCACCGACTGGCTCACGCCGCTCGATTCGGCCACCAGCACGAACGGTTCCTCGAACAGCTGCAGATTGCCCATGATGGTCAAGGTGACGGCCAGGTAGATCATGGGGCGCAGCTGCGGCAGGGTGATGTACCAGAATTGCTGGCGTTTCGAGGCGCCGTCGATGGTCGCCGCCTCATATAAATCCTTCGGGATCACCTGCAGCGCGGACAGGTACAGCACCAGGTTCCAGCCCAGGTAGCGCCAGAAAATCACGAAGGCGACGGCCGGCTTGATGAACAGCGAGCTGCCCAGCCAGTCGATCGATTCGGCGGGAAACAGGCCGCCCACCAGCGGCAGGCTGGCGCACCATTGGATCAGCACATTGATCTGGCCATAGTCGCGCGAAAACAGCGTATTGAAGACCATGGCGATGGCCACGCTGGAGGTGATGAACGGTAAAAAGTAAATGCCGATCACCAGGTTGCGCGAGCGCTTGAAGCTGTTGTGGATGAAGGCCGCCAGCGGAATGGCCACCAGGTGCTGCGGCACGCCCGAGGCCAGCGCCAGCCACACGGTATTGCCCAGCGAGCGCAAGAACCACGGATCGCTCAAGGCATATTTATAGTTATCCAGCCCCACCCACTGCATGGCTTCCACGCCGCTGGCCGCTTCCCACTGGTTGAACGACAAATAGATGGAAAACAGCAGCGGAAACAGGCTGAAGACGGCGAACAAAATGAAGAAGGGGCTAATGAAGATGTACGGCGCCCACTGCTTCATGTTGAAGCGCTTTCTGGCGGGCCTCGCTGCAGCAGCGGGCGCGCCCTCGGTACAAGGCATGGAGGTAGTCATGCTGCTCCTAGCGCCGCGCGCGGTGGGTGATCAGGGCCTTGGCGTCGGCCAGGGCCGTCTTGATATCCTTGTTTTGCGCCAGCACGCTTTCCAGTTCCATGTTGACGATGTCGCGCGCCACGGCGTCGAACTTGTCGACGCGGATGACGGGAATCTTCGCCGCCGTGTCGCGCGCCAGCAGGCGCGTCTTCTGGCCACCGAAATACGCTTGCGGCTCGTCCATCATCGGGTCCGCATACGCCGCCTTCAGGGCCGGGAAGGCGCCGATTTCCTTCAAGGAGTGCAGCTGGATATCCTTGTTCACCGTCATGAACTTGATGAATTCCCAGGCTTGGACCTTGTTGCTGGCCTTTTTCGGGATGCCGTAAAAAGAGCCGCCATACGACGCCAGCGCGCCGGCCGGCAAGTTCGCCGCGCGCCACTGGCCGGCGGAAGCCGGCGCCAGCCACTTGCCCAGGTGGCCGCTGAGCCACGATCCCATCATCTGGCTGGCCACCTTGTCGCGTTTGAAGCCTTCGGCCCACTCGCCCGTCCACGCCACGGTGCGCGCGTCGATGCCCGCCACGCGCGCCGCCTTGGCCAGTTCGAAGGCTTTCACGAAACGGGGCGAGTCGACCAGCACCTGTCCCTTGTCGCCAAAGTAAATGCCTTCGCCATCCTTCAGATTGGCGCGTATATAAATGTCGGCCAGGTCGCTGGCGCCGGCCAGCAGATAGGTGCCGGTGGCGGCCTTGAGCTTCTTGCCGGCGGCGATGTAGGACTCCCACGAGGCCGTCAAGTCGGCCTCCTTGATGCCCGCCTTGTCCATCAAGTCCTTGCGGTAGAACAGGGTGCCCGGCCCCAGGTCGGCCGGCATGGCGCCCAGGGTGCCGCGCGAACTGGTCGCCTGGACGAAGGTGAACGGCACGAACTGGGCGCGGTACTGCCCTGCCCTGTACGGCGGTTGCAGCAAATCTTCCATACCCTTCGATTCGGCGAAGCTGCCGACATAGCGGAAGTCGATGGCCATCACGTCGGGCAGGCGCGCGCCGGCCGCCAGCGCCGTCGTCATCGAGTTATGGTGGTCGTCGATCTGCAGGCTGACCAGCTTGACCTTCACTTGCGGGTACAGCTTTTCCCACAGGGGCAAGGCCGTCTTGACGGCGCGGTCCAGGTCGGGGAAGGAGGCGACAGTGATGGTCGCCGGGGCCAGCGCCGGCAGGACGGCGGCCGGCGGGACGGCTGCGGGCGCGGCGGCCACACCGGCGGCCAGGGTCAGCGCGGCCAGGGGGGCGGCGCCAAGGATGCTTGACTTCATTATTTCATCTCCGTTTATTGAGCGTCTTCTATCTTGAAAACGTTTTCACAACATGTGTCCATTTAACACCGCAAAGAAAATCAAGTCAACCGAAAAAGTTGTCATTTTTATTGAGGGCAGCGTGGCAAGCTGCACGCCGTGGCGCGGGTTCTCCTATGAAAAAGTGCAAAAATTCGTCATTTGAGCCGCCGTTGTTTTTTGTGAAAACGTTTTCAAGCGCCGACCCACGGCCTTGCGGCCATTTATGGTAATCTTTCAATGAAAAGGTTTTCAGAGCACTGACAACCAGCCATCTTGATACTCAGGAATCACCTTGAACGATAGCGCCCACGCTGCTCCCCCTTCCACCCTGCTCGACGTGGCCCGCCAGGCCGGCGTGTCGCCCAGCACCGTCTCGCGCATCCTGAACGGCACGGCCAAGGTGTCCGACGACAAGCGCGACGCCGTGCTGGCGGCCATCGCGCACATGAAATTTGCGCCGAACCAGATGGCGCAGGGCCTGAAAAAGGGGCGCTCGATGACCATCGGCATCGTGGTGCAGGATATTTCCAGCCCCTTCTTCGATGAAAGCCTGCGCGGCGTGGACGATGGTCTGAAAGACACGGGCTACGCATCCGTCATCGTCAGCGGGCACTGGAATGCGCAGGAAGAGGCCGACCGCATCCGCCTGCTGCTGGCGCGGAAGGTCGACGGCATCATCCTGCTGTCCGGGCGCATCTCGGACCAGAGCGTGCTCGATTTCTCGCAGCAGCGTCCGATCGTCTCGACGGGCCGCCTGCTGGCCACGAAAAGCGCCATCGGCTTCAAGCTCGACAACGAATACGGCGCCTACCTGGCCGTGCGCCACCTGGTGGAACTGGGTCACCGCCACATCGCGTTTGTCTCGGGCCCGGCCAACAACACGGATGCGGCCGAGCGCCTGACGGGCTACCAGCGCGCGCTGCGCGAAGCGGACATCGCCATCGATCCGAAGCTGATGGTGGAAGGCGATTTCCACGAGGCAAGCGGCATGCTGGCCATGAACCATTTGTTCGATACGCAGCAGCAGTTCAGCGCCGTCTTTGCCGCCAACGACCTGTCCGCCTACGGCGTGCGCCTGTGCCTGTACCGCAAGGGCATCCGCGTGCCCGACGATATCTCGCTCGTGGGTTTCGATGACTTGCCCGGCTCGTCCTACACGACGCCACCGCTGACGACCATCCACCAGCCCCTGTACGACATCGGCCGCATCGCCACCGAAGCGCTGCTCGGACTGATCAATGGCGAAGCCGTGCAGGCGGCCATTCCGCCGCTGGAACTGATCGTCAGGGAAACCACGCGCCGCATCCGCTGAGGCTTGCGGATGGGCACACAGCGCCCGATTCAAGCTAAACGAGAATCACTACGCCAACGGCATCTGCGACGCGTGTGGGAATCTGCAGCAATGGCGCATCCGCTTTACAATAGTGGCTCGTTCAGCAAGAATGCTTGGTTCAAGCACGCAAGGCTCAACCCTCCGGCCCGGGCCGGAAGACTCCGAACACTCACCATAAAGGGACATCACATGGAACATACTCTGCCACCACTGCCGTATGAAATGGACGCTCTGGCGCCGCATATTTCGAAAGAAACCCTGGAATACCACTATGCCAAGCATCACCAGGCGTATGTCACCAACTTGAATAACCTGATCAAGGGTACCGAGTTCGAGAACCTGTCGCTGGAAGACATCATCAAGAAATCGTCGGGCGGCATTTTCAACAATGCAGCGCAAGTATGGAACCACACCTTCTACTGGAACGGCATGAAGCCGGCCGGCGGTGGCGCTCCTACCGGTGCCGTGGCTGACGCGATCAACGCCAAATGGTCGTCGTTCGACAAGTTCAAGGAAGAGTTCACCAAGTCGTGCGTGGGCAACTTCGGTTCGGGCTGGACCTGGCTGGTGCAAAAAGCCGACGGCTCCGTCGACATCGTCAACACCTCGAACGCCGGCTGCCCTTTGACCACCGGCGACAAGCCATTGCTGACCTGCGACGTCTGGGAACACGCCTACTACATCGACTACCGCAACCTGCGCGCCAAGTACGTGGAAACGTTCTGGGGCCTGGTCAACTGGGAATTCGTTGCCAAGAACTTCGCGTAAGCGCGTTTCTCTTGTCAACGTCAACGAGATTTTGACATGAAAATATGACATGAAAATTGTCATATTTTCCCAAAGGAAGTTTTTACCGAAAGGTAATAACTTCCTTTTTTACATGTGAACGCATGATCCACATCAGCGTGTAACGCAGGCCAAGTTGGACCAGGCCGTCACTGTGCGCCTGCCAGATAGATCCCCCTTCTGGCACTGCGCATGCAAATGCGCAGCGGGACGATATGTCCGGAATTTACGAAACATTTACGTGCGCGACCAAGCAATTTACATTTTGCTTATGCATGCCCCGCTACACTTTCTCATTTGCAACAAAAGCATTTGGCCATCCTGGCCAAAGCAAGCCAGTGGCAACGGGCTGCCGCGCCAGAACCTCCCCCTACCTTCCATGTCCGCACCGCAGCACATTAAAAATGAACACTTTTTCCAGCAATGGCTGATCCACGCCATGGTGTTGTCGGCACTCGCCGGCTTCATTGGATTCACCCAGTACGAGGAATATCACCGGATTGATACTCAGGAACACGAGCGACTGGCGATGCAGGCGGAAATCGTGGAAAAGAATTTAACGCCGCAATTGAAGTTGAGCAAGCGCGTGATCGACAGCATCATCGACGAACTGGCGGCCTGGCAGGCGCAAGGCGATCACCTGCGGCGGGTGAATCATTCGCTCAAAGTGATCAACGATGCGCTGATCGGCATCCGCCCCATCCTGGTCATCGGTCCTGACGGGCAGGTGGTGGCGGGCAGCGACGCCGGCATGGCGGACAAAAACTTCCGGCAAAACGATTGCTTCCAGAAAGCCATGCGACTCGCCGATCCGCAATTGCTGCACGTTAGCGCGCCGCCTGGCAACACCGCCGCTCCCGGCACGATCAGCCTGTGCCGCCGCATCAGCGGGTTTCAGGGCGGCTTTGGCGGCATCGTCATGGTCAGCCTGGCGCCCGCCTACTTCTCCGACCTGCTCGATTCGATTCGGTATGCGCGCGATGTGCATAGCTCGATCTCACGCGAAGACGGCCAGTTGTACCTGGCCTCTTCGCGCCGGACGGACGCGCGGATGCCCGGGCTACCACGCGCCGACAAGCAGCGCATGGTCGCCGAGCGCCATGTGCCATCGAGCGCGGCCCTCTTCGGCACGACGCTGCGCATCGCCGTGAGCCGCGATACCGAGGTCTTGTTCGCGCCGTGGCGCCACAGCTTGTATGCGCAAAGCGTCCTGTTCGGTTTGGTCGCCATCTTCAGCACGCTCGGGCTGCTGATCATACAAAAACGGCACCGCTTGCGGCGGGCCGAGCGCAAGAAGACAGAGAAGCAAATACAGCAACTGGCCTTCTTCGATCAACTCACCAAGCTGCCCAACCGCATCTTGCTGCTGGACCGTCTGAAGCAGGCGAAGAAGACCAGCCTGCGCAGCGGCAACCATGGCGCCGTCCTGTTCATCGATCTGGACAATTTCAAGACACTCAACGACACGCTTGGGCACGACATGGGTGACCTCTTGCTCAATCAAGTCGCGCGGCGCCTGGTCGGCTGCGTGCGCGCTGGCGACACCGTGGCCCGCCTGGGCGGCGATGAGTTCGTCGTCATGCTGACGGACCTGCATGTGAATGCGGAACAGGCGGCGGCCCAGGTCGATATCGTCGGCAACAAGATACTGCAGGAACTGAGCCAGACCTACTGGCTCAACCAGGTTACCCACCGCAGCACCTCGAGTATCGGCGCGACGCTCTTCATGGGCAATCTGACCAGCATCGACGATCTGCTCAAGCAGGCGGACCTGGCCATGTACAAATCCAAGGCGGTGGGACGCAATGCCTTGCGCTTCTTCGATCCCGCCATGGAGGTGGCCATGCTGGAACGGGCCGCGCTGGAAACGGACTTGCGCGACGCCATTCCATGCCAGCAGTTGATACTCCACTACCAGCCCCAAATCGACCACCATGGGGGCGTTACCGGCGTCGAAGCGCTGGTACGCTGGCAACACCCGCTACGCGGACTGGTGCCGCCAAGCGACTTCATTGCGCTGGCCGAAGAAATCGGCGTGATCCTGCCGCTGGGACAATGGGTGCTGGAAACGGCCTGCGCACAATTGGTCGCCTGGGCCGGCCAGCCCGACATGCGCCATCTGAGCATCGCGGTCAATGTCAGCGTACGCCAGTTCAACCAGGACGATTTTGTCGATCAGGTGCTGTTCGCCCTGGCCTGCAGCGGCGCCGACCCACATCGTCTCAAGCTGGAGCTGACCGAGAGCCTGCTGGTATCCGACGTCGGCGGCGTGATCGCCAAGATGTCCGCAATCAAAGCGCACGGCGTCGGTTTTTCGCTCGACGATTTTGGCACAGGCTATTCTTCCCTGGCCTATCTCAAGCGCTTGCCGCTGGACCAGTTAAAAATAGACAAGTCTTTTGTCCGCGACGTGACGCATGACCCTAGCGACGCATCGATCGCCAAAACCATCATCGCCCTGGCTCGCAGCCTGAACATCGCAGTCATCGCGGAGGGCGTCGAGACGCAGGCACAGCGTGATTTCCTGGCGCGCTATGGTTGTCGCGCCTATCAGGGATACTTCTTCAGCCGCCCCTTGACGCTCACGGACCTGGAAAAATTTGTGCAACGCCGCTCGCTTCCTGCTCCATGCGACGACGATCAACGCCGTCTGCGCTCGTGAGAAGTGCCAGCGGCAGATGAATTCAACGGTGGGGACAGGCTGGAAGGCACGCCAAGCTTGTCATGCCTTCCCGCTGCTGCCCTTCGACGGCAAAGGGGCGGCCGCGAAGCGCCGCCATGGCCGCGCCAGCACCTTGCCTGCACCGCCCTGCAATTGCGCCGCCAGGAAGCCGCGCACATAGGCGGCCTGCGGCAACAGATCAGGCTGCATTTCGGCCAGCGCGCGCAGCAAACCGTCCGCCACCTCGATATCGTTGCGCCAGCCCAGCTCGTCCTGCAAGACGGACAGTCGCTTCACGTAGTGCCGGACTTGCCCGGCGTCATATAAGGAGGCAAAAAATTCAGTGGCATAGCGGGCTTTCTTGGCCGCGATGCGCACCCGGTGGCGCGCCGGCGGCGCCAGTTGCGGCAAGTCTTTTCCCCGCTTTAACAGGCGGCGCAAATCCTTGCGCAGGGTAGCGCGGGCAAACGGGCAGACAGGCGCGTCCAGGCGCCGCACTTGACGAATGGAGCAACTGTCGCGCCAGGCGCGCGCCTGTAGCCAGCGCTGCAAGCCCAGCATGCAAGCCGTGCAGCGCGCCGAGGTGACGGCCCGGGCGGCTTGCATGTGCTTGAGGCGTGCCTGCGCGTGCGCCGCCGCTGCCAGCGCCGCCGCATCGGCTTGCGCCTCGCCATCGAGTTGCGCCAGGGTATTGCCAGCCAACACATCCCAGTCGCGCGCCTCGCCCAGCGCGCCGCCCAGCCAGTCGAGTTCGCTCTTCAAGGTGTCCGGCAGCGCCAGCAGGGACTTGAACATGCCCAGCGCCGAGCGCAAACGGCGTAGTCCCACGCGCATCTGGTGCACGCTTTCCACATCCGCGCCCGCCGCCACGCCATCCTGGTTGCCGCTGACCTGTTCCAGGCAATTGCCGGCGATGGCCAGGAACGCTTGCTCCACCGACATCGCTGCGTCCAGCGCCAGGGGCTGCGCCTTGACGGCGCGCAAGGGTTGCTGCGCGACCAGGCGGTAACCGCGTTCCGCCTTGCTCATGTGGCCCAGCTGCAGCGGCACCTCCTGCAGCAAGGCCAGCGCCACGTCGAACAGGCTGGCGGCCTGCCCTTGCTTCAACTCCAGCTCGATCTCGCTGACGGCCACGCTGTGTACGACACCATTGGCACCATCGGCACCGTCCGCACCGCTTTCAATGACACCCTGGTCCAGCACGCATTCGATCTGGTCGCCCTGCGGCGTGTGCAGCTGCCATACGGTGCGCTCGATGCGCGTGGTAAACACGGGCCGCAAGGCGTCGCGGATGGCATCCTGGCGCAGCAGCGCACGGATGGGCTGCTTGCGGCCGATGGCAGAGTCGAGCACGGCGAGATCCGGTTGCGGCCCCGGCACGTCGTCTTCCCATTCATGGCGGCTGTGCAAGCCGCCGCTGACATTGCCGCCCGCCTTCAAGGTTTGCACCCAGCGCCCGTCCACTTGGCGCACGCGCAAGCCCGCCTGGTGGCGGCACAGCTGTAAATCGGGCGTATCGACATAGATATCGTGCATCTGCAGCACCAGTGGTCCTTGCGCAGACTGCGCCAGCAACGGGTGCGCGCGCAGGCGCGAGGCATCTTCCTGCGCCAGCAACAATTTCAATTCGATTTCCATGATCGCTCCTTGCGAGATTCCTCAACGCCTATTGTAAGGCGCGTCCCGTCGCGCGCAAGGCGCACGCACGCACGCCTTGATTTTGCGCCAAAATAGGCGATTCATTGACAAGGAGATGCCATGACCTACAACGCCGCCGAGAACCGCTACGACAGCATGCCATACCGTACCTGCGGGCGCAGCGGGTTGAAACTGCCGCTGCTGTCGCTGGGGCTGTGGCACAACTTTGGCGACAGCAACAATCTGGCTTCGCAGCGCGACATGCTGCGCACCGCATTTGACCTGGGCATCACGCATTTCGACCTGGCGAATAACTACGGCCCGCCGTATGGCAGCGCGGAAAGCAATTTCGGCAAGCTGCTGCGCGACGATTTTTTGCCGTACCGCGATGAACTGATCATTTCCACCAAGGCGGGCTGGGACATGTGGCCCGGTCCGTACGGCCAGGGCGGCGGTTCGCGCAAGTACGTGCTGGCCAGCCTGGACCAGAGCTTGCAGCGCCTGGGCCTCGACTATGTCGACATCTTTTACTCGCACCGCTACGATGCCGACACGCCGCTGGAAGAAACCATGGGCGCACTGGCCACCGCCGTGCAGCAGGGCAAGGCGCTGTACGTGGGCCTGTCGTCGTATTCGCCGCAAAAGACGGCCGAGGCGGCCGCCCTGCTGAAAGAATGGAAAGTGCCGTGTTTGATCCACCAGCCGGCCTACAACATGCTCAACCGCTGGATCGAGGAAGACGGCTTGCTCGACACCCTGCAAGAGCAAGGCATGGGCTGCATCACGTTCACGGCGCTGGCGCAGGGGCTGCTCAGCGACAAGTACCTGGACGGCGTGCCGCAGGATGCGCGCGTCAACCGCCCTGGCGGCGGTTCGCTGACGCAACAGCACCTAAGCGCGGAAAACCTGGCCCGCGTGCGCGCCCTGAACCAGATTGCCGCCCAGCGGGGGCAAACCCTGGCGCAGATGGCGCTGGCCTGGGTGCTGCGCGATCCCCGCGTCACGTCGACCCTGATTGGTGCCAGCAGCAGCGCGCAAATCCGCGAAAACGTGGCCGCACTGCAGCAACTGACGTTCACGGCCGACGAGCTGGCCGCCATCGACGTGCAGGCGCGCGAAGGCCATATCAATCTATGGGAAGGCCCGTCGCGGGCCGTGTAAGGCATTCACGGCGGCGACAGTGGCGGTGGCAGCAGGGCCAGCAGTTCCTGCGCCACCTGCCGGCGCCGTTCGGGCGTGGCGTACACGCCCACGTCCACCTGCGCCCCACCAGCACCGGTATCGTTGATATGTATCAACTGGCGCGGCCACTGCGGCACATCGATGCGCGTGCGCCACGGCAAAAAATGGTGGCGCCGGCAGTGGCCGGCGCTGACCTGTTCGATGATCAGCTCGCCGTCGCGCAGGGCGATGTGTTCATAGTCGCGCGCATGGCGCAGGTAATGCAGCAGGGCGATGGCCACCAGGCCCAGTTCGGCGACCGAAAAGACGGGAATGGTCCAGAGGCCGCGCAGCGCAAAGGCGGCGGCGATCGTCAGGGAAAACAGGCATAGCAAGCCATAGGCGCGCAGCAACTGGCGCGCCGTCAAGGCACTGTGGCGCGCCAGCAGCCATTGCGGCTGCTCGCGCGAGTGATCGCGTGGCATGGCGCCTCCCGCACTATCGCTCCATCACCGCAGCAGCCTTCGCCGCCGTGGGGTTCAGCCAGGTCGTTCAGCCAGCTTGCGCCCGGCTCAGGCGCCCATGCGCACCAGCGCATGGCCCACATGCTGCCACCAGTGATCGCGCGACTTGACCTGCTTCAGGCAAGACGCGTCGATTTCCGCAGGAAACACGCGATCCTGGCACGCCTTCGTTGCCAGGGCATAGCGCTGGTTTTCCGCCGCCGCCAGGGCCACGACGAGCCAGAACGCCAGCGCCAGCAACATCACCAGCACACTCCAGGCCAGGTGATTGGTGTTACTTTTTTCGCCAAAAAACTCGCGCGGCCGCGTCTCGCGGTACATCGACATCACGTCTTTTTCTTTCTCTTCCGACATCTGCGTTTGCATCCTCTGACATCCTATCCTGTGCCGGCCGGCTGGCCATGGCGGCGCGCACGCCGCCTTGCCTGCATTTTACGCTGATGGCGCAGGAGAGACAGTACTTCGTGGAGGCAATTCGTCCTCAGCCTTCTCTGCCGGCGGCACTGGCGCCAGGCTTTCCACATGATCGACGTCGATGTCGCCGCCATCGGCTACCCCGTTGTGCGGCTCCACGCCGGCCCGCTCGCCCGTGCCGGCCGCATCGCTGTCGTTTTCGAGCTCTTCCGCATCCTGGCCAGGCACGCCCTGCATGTCGCTGCCGCTGTCGGAACTGTCGCTGGGTCCCAGCGCGCCCTTGCCGTGACCGCTGCCCAGAACGCGGTCGGGAGTGACGGGCAAATTGTCCGGATCGAGTGTGCTGTTGCTCATGGCTGACTCCCGTTGATCAAAAAACCAGCTTACTCCCCTGGACCGGCCAGCGGCGCACGCCTGCACGGCATTTTCCCCGGGGAATTGCGGCATCGCACAACTATTTTCATAAATTACTTCACAAATGTACTATTCATTGCTATAGTTAATCCAAGTAAGCATCTTCTCATCCAGAAATTGCTTCATCGGCGGCACGGCGCCCATCAGCGCCTTGCCACCGAACCGACCGGTACGTGGCGAGCCGGCCCATCCACCCAGCCATCATGCACATATTGGAGTCTTATCATGCAAGCCAAATCACTCATCGCAGCATTGTTTGCCATCACCACCGCTACTTCGGCTTTTGCCCAAAGCGCCGCGCCAGCCGCTGCCAGCCAGCAACTCACGCGCGCCGACGTCACGGCCGAATACATCCGTGCCCGCAACGCCGGCGAAATCGTCACCAGCGAAGTCGACTACCCGAAAACGCCGGCCACCGCCGCCAGTCAGGTGACGCGCGAACAAGTCATGGCCGAGTTCTACGCCGCCCGCAAGGCTGGCCTGATCCCGCAAACGGAAGCGGACTTTGATGTCGCGCAAACGACCAAGCACGTCGTGCAATAAGAAACCAGTCAGCCGGTTTCAGTAAGTCAGTAACACACCTCAGTTGCGGCGCAGCACTCGGGCCACTCCCGAAGCTCCCGCGGCGAGCTGTGATACCCCAACAGCACCCCCAACACTATCTCTCCCGGAGTCCCTGCATGTCCCTGCACCGCCGTTTGCTTGCCGCCAGCCTGACCCTTGCCTTGAGCGCTTGCGCCGACATGGGCCATATCGCGCCGCAATCGGCCATGCTCGACGCCAACAAGCTGCAAGCGAGCCAAGCCATGGATGCCGCCGCCAGCGCCGCCATCCAATGGCCGCGCACGCAATGGTGGCAAGACTTGCACGACCCCCAGTTGAACCGTCTGATGGAGCAGGCGCTGGCCGACAGCCCCACCCTGCGCGGCGCCCAGGCGCGCGTGCGCCAGGCCGAGGCGCTGGCCGGCGCGGCGGAAGACAAGACCCGCCCGCAGGCCGACGCATCCGTCTCCATCAACCGCGAACTGTATTCGCAGCACGGCAGCACGCCGGCGCCGCTAGCCGGCAATTACGCCTGGCGCAACCAGGCCACCGTCACCGCGTCGTACGACCTGGACCTGTGGGGCCGCAACCGCGCCGCCCTGTCCGCCGCCTTGGGCGACGTGCAGATGGCATCGGCCGAATCACAGATGGCCCGCCTGGCCCTGGAAACGGCGCTGGTACGCACCTACATCCAGCTGTCGTATGAATTCCAGCTGCAGGACGTGATCGAACGCAGCCTGGCGCAGCGCGCCCGCATCCTCGACATCACGCGCCAGCGCAAGGCCGCCGGCATCGGCACCGATATTGACGTGGCGCAGATCGAAACCACCCTGCCCGCCGGCCGCCGCCAGCTGGAACAGTCGGCCGAGTCGCTGGCCCTGCTACGCAACCAGCTGGCCGCCCTGGCGGGCAAGGGTCCGGTCGCCGGCGCGGCGCTCACGCGTCCCGTGCTGCGCCTGGACCAGCCGCTGGCCATTCCCGCCGCCCTGCCGGCCGACCTGATCGGCCGCCGCCCCGACATCGCCGCCCAGCGCTGGAGAGTCGAAGCGGCGGCGCAGCGCATCGACTCTGCCAAGGCCGAGTTTTACCCGAACGTCAACCTGGTGGCCTTTGCCGGCTTCCAGGCCTTCGGTTTCAGCCATTTTCTCGATGCCAATTCGCAGGTACGCGGCGCCTCGCCCGCGCTGAGCCTGCCCATCTTTGCGGGCGCCCGCCTGCGCGCCCAGCTGGGCAGCCAGACGGCCGTGTACGACGGCGCCGTGGAGCAGTACAACGCCACCGTCATCAACGCCATGTCGGACGTCGCCAACGCCGTCACCCGCGCCCAGTCGCTGGCAAAGCAGCACCAGCTGACCGTGCAGGCGCTGGCCACGGCACAGCGCGCGCGCGACCTGGCCGAAAAAGCCTACAAGGCGGGCATGAGCGACGCCATCAGCATGCTCAACACGCAAGTGGCGCTGCTGGCAGAAGAACAGCAGCAGGCGCAAAATGGAGCGCGCGAACTGGATCTGTACGTTTCCTTGATGAATGCATTAGGAGGCGGTATCTAGTGTTGCAATCCTGGTATTGCCATGGCTCAACAAGATACAATCGGAGCTTTATTCACACATGAAGGAATTGACATGACCGCTTTTGACGCCACCTCCAAGCGGCTGCAAAACATCCGCACGCGCATGCCAGGCTTCCCCATGGAACTGATGCGCCTGTTGCGCATGACGTACCACATTCAAAAAGGCATGAAGGACTTGACCAATGCCGCGCTGAAAAAGCATGACCTGGTCGATGCCAGCTACATGGTGCTCGCCGTACTGTACGGCACGGACGACGAAACCTCGAATGCCTGCACCCTGGGCATGGCCTGCCATGAAAAGCCGGCCAACCTGACGCGCGTCTGCAACGACCTGGAAACGCGCGGCCTGATCCACCGCGGCACGCGCCCCGGCGACCGCCGCTCCGTGATGATCTCGCTGACCGACAAGGGCCGCGCCCTGATCGAAACGGCGCTGCCCGACGTGTACCAGGATACCTCGGCCCTGTACGAGGGATTTACGCAAGAAGAGCTGCAAGTGCTCGACAAGCTGTACGTGCGCCAGTTGCGCAACCTGAATAATCTCAACAACCAGAACTGATAGCCTATCGATGACGCCAGCCACAACACCTACATATGGCCCCCTGAGCCGGGCGGCCCACTGGCTGGCACTGGCGCTGCAAGACTGGCGCACAACGGAAGGCGAACGCTGGATTTACGTCGGCAAGACCCTCATCGCGGCGTTCTGCGCCCTGTGGCTGGCCTACCGCCTGGGCCTTGATTCACCCAGCACGGCCATGACCACCACCATCATCCTGGCCCTGCCCAGCAGCGGCATGGTGCTGGAAAAAAGCTTTTACCGCCTGTGCGGCACCCTGCTGGGCTGCCTGGCCGCGCTGACCCTGATCGGCCTGTTCCCGCAGCAGCCCGTACTGCTGTTCGCCGGCCTGGCCCTGTGGGTGGGCCTGTGCACGAGCGGCTCGGCCCTGCACCGCAATGCCCAGTCGTATGTGTACGTGCTGGCTGGCTACACGGCCTGCATGATCGTGTTGCCCGCCATCGAGCAACCGATGCAGGTGTTCTCGCTGGCCGTCACGCGCGTGGCCGAAGTCGGCCTGGGCATCATCTGCTCGGCCGTCGTCTCCAGCGTGCTGCTGCCGCGTCACCAGGGTACGCAGGTGATGCGCACGGTGCAGGCGCGCTATGGCAAATTTCTCACCTTTTGCCAGGACGTGCTGCAGCAAAAGCTCACGCCGGCGCAGGTGGAATTGACGCATTTGCAGTTTGCCGCCGACGTGGCGGCGCTGGAACTGGGCCGCTCGGCCGCGCTGTTCGAAGTGACCAGCAAAGTGGGTCACGTGCGTGCGCAAAACCGCAAGCTGCACGCCTTCAACGCCACCTTCATGACGGCGCTGACCACCTTCTATACCTTTCACCGCCTGTTCGACCGTCTGCAGCGCGATGGCGAGACACAAGTCATGCAGGCATGTGCGCCCCTGTACGCCATCGTCGCCGAGGCGCTGCAGGCGACGCCGTCGCAAGACTCGCTCGACACCATGCAGCGGCACCTGCAAACGGCGCTGGCGCTGGCGCGTGCGGACATCGATAGCGCGACCATCGCGCATGCGCAGCGCATCGATTTCGACACCGTGTGCGAACTGCTGGAACGCTTCGCGCGCGACATGAGCCGCTTTCACGAAGTGTATTTCAGCCTGGCGCACGATACGCCGCTGGAAGTGAGCACGCCGCAGGCGTATGCGCCGAAGACGCCGCCCGCGCTGGTCATCGCCAGCGGCGCGCGCGCGGCCATCAGCCTGGCCCTGCTGGCGCTGGGCGCCTACTTCCTCGCCTGGCCCTACGCCAGCACGGCGATGCTGATGGCGGCCGTGTTCTGCGCGCTGGCCTCGTCCTCGCCACGCCCCATCATGATGATCCGCCAGGTGCTGACAGGCTTTTTCATCGCCATGCCCCTGTCGCTCGTCTGCGTGTATTTCGTGCTGGTGCATGGCGACGGTTTCCCCATGCTGGTGCTGAGTTTTGCGCCCTTCCTCGCCGTCGGCCTGTACCTGATGACGAATCCCGCCAAGCTGGGCGTGGGCCTGGGCGTGTCGACCTTCATCACGCAGATGGCGCCGACCAACGTGATGCATGTCGACGGCGCGGCCTTTTTGAACACCGGCATGGCGCTGATCGTCGGCCTGATGCTGGCCGCCCTCGTGTTTGCCGTGCTGCTGCCCGAGCACACGATGGGCCACAAGGACCACATCGGCCGCGCCCTGTGGCGCGAAGCGCTGCATGCGTGCACGGCGCCCGCACGGCGCGTCAAACACCGCTTCGACAACCGCGTGCGCGACCTCCTCAGCCAGCTCAATGCGGCGGCAGGACCGGCGCCGGGCGTGGCCACGCGCGCCGTCGTGCGCCAGGCCTTGACCCTGCTGGAAATCGGCCATTCCGTAATCGAACTGCGCGAACTGATCGCCAGTTCTTCCGGCAACAGCCCCGCGCGCGACGCCCTGCAGCGCTGCGTGGACAGCCTCGCCGCCTGGCTGCGCACGCGCGGCGAGGCGCAACTGCAGGACGCGCTGGCGGCCACCCTGCAGGCCGGTGGCGTGGTGCGCGCAGCCCAGGCCGCCAGCGGCACGGCGCCGGAGCAAGGCGTGCGCCTGCAGACAGCGCTGGTCGACCTGCATTCGATCTACACCTCATTGCTCGACCATATGGCGCCTGGCGCCGGAGACCACCATGCCGCGTGAATTCGCCCTGTTCGGAATTCTGATTCCTACCCTTCTGCCCCTGTTCATCCTCAGCATCGGCCTGCAAACCCTGCTCGACCGCGTACTGGGCTGGCTGGGCGTGTACCGCATGGTGTGGCACCCGTCGCTGGCGCGGCTGTGCATCTTCATCGCCATCTTCGGCGCACTGACCTTATCGCTGTACAAATAGCTCTGCAAATAAAAAAAACTGTTCAACCCAATCAAGGAAAGGCTGCCGACATGGTAAGCAAACTGACCCGCTATGCAATCACCTTGCTGCTACTGGCCGCAGCCCTGTGGATAGGCAAGACCGTCTGGGACCGCTACATGGAGTCGCCGTGGACGCGCGACGGCCGCATCAAGGCCGACATCGTCAATATCAGCGCCGACGTGGCCGGCACCGTCACGGACGTGCTGGTGCGCGACAACCAGGTGGTACAAAAAGGCGATGTGCTGTTCGTCGTCGACAAGGAACGCTACGCCAGCGCGCTGGCGCAGGCCGACGCCGTGCTGGCCACGCAAAAAACGGAAATGGGCCGCCGCGGCAAGGAAGCGCAGCGCCGCGCCAATCTGGACGCCAGCATCATTTCCACGGAAAGCCGCGAAAGCGCGGCCTACGCCGCCAGCTCGGCCTCGTCGCAAGTGCAGGCCGCCGTGGCCGCGCGCGCGCTGGCCCAGTTGAACCTGGAACGCACCACCGTGCGCGCCCCCGTCAGCGGCTACGTGACCAACCTGAACGTGCACAAGGGTGATTTCGCCGCCGTCGGCGCCCCCAAGCTGGCCGTCATCGACAGCGCCTCGTACTACGTCGTCGGCTATTTCGAAGAAACCAAGCTGGGCATGCTGGCGCCGGATGACAAGGCGGAAATGAATCTGATGAGCGGCGGCACCCTGCATGGCCACATCGAAAGCATCGCGCGCGGCATCACCGATCGCGATGCCGCCACGGGCCGCGAACTGCTGGCCGACGTCAATCCCACCTTCAACTGGGTGCGCCTGGCGCAGCGCGTGCCCGTGCGCATCCACATCGACGAGCAGCCGAAGGGGCAATTGCTGGTAGCCGGCACCACCTGCACCGTGGTGATCACGCCCCACTCGGCACCCGCGCCGAAGCCAGCCGCCGCGCATCCCGCATGAGCCGCAACGGCGGCGCCGGGCGCCTGGCGGAAATCGCCCTGTTCCTCGACGCCGCGGCGCTGGGCAGCTTTTCCGCCGCCGGCCGCAAGCACGGTCTGTCGCCAGCAGCCGCCAGCGCCGCCATCGCGCGCCTGGAAACGGCGCTGGGCGCCACCCTGTTCGAACGCACCACGCGCCAGCTGCGCCTGACGCAAGAGGGTTTGCACTACCGCCGCTACAGCGAACAGGCGCTGGACTTGCTGGCGCAGGCGGAAGACGGCTTGCACGGGGACGCTGGTGCCGTGCGCGGCGTGGTGCGCATCTCGGCGCCGTCCGATATCGGCCGCCAGTTGCTGCTGCCGATGCTCGACCGCTTTGCCGTGCTGCACCCGCAGGTGCGCCATGCGCTGACCCTGACGGATGCCACGGCCAACCTGGTGCAGGACGAGGTCGACCTGGCTATCCGCTACGGCGAGCTGCCCGACAGCGAGATGGTGGCGCGCCTGCTGCACCCGGGCCGGCGCGTCGTGTGCGTGGCGCCCGCGCTGGCCGCCAGGGTGGGCTTGCCGGCCACGCCGCGCGACCTGGCGCTGCTGCCGACCCTGGTGCTCACGGCGGGCGACGGCGCGCCGCAGGAATGGCGCTACCGCGAGAACGGCAAGCGCCACGGCTTGCGCCTGCAAGGCGCCTGGCACAGCAACGACGGCGAAATCATCCGCCGCTGGGCCGTGGCCGGCCATGGCTATGCCTACAAATCCCTGCTCGACATCGGCGACGACCTGCGTGCAGGGCGCTTGCAGACGGTGCTCGACGAATATTTTGCCGATAGCGTCCCCTTGCACCTGCTGTACCGGCGCAGCCGCTTCCAGCCGCCGCGCGTGGCCCTGCTGGCCGACTTCCTGCTGCGGCAGTTCGCCGCGCTGCAAGCCTGACGGCCGCCCTTACTGCGGCAGCACGCCCAGCTGGCGCAGCAGGGTCAGATTGTCTTCCAGGTGCCAGTTGTCGCTGATGCGCCCCTGCGCGTCGACCTGGTACAGATCAAACGCGTAAAAATCGATGGTTTGCCCCTGGCCGCGCAGCTCGCCCTGCGGCGTGGGGAAGACGCCCGTGAAGCGGCCCGTGAAATGCAGGCGCAGGGTCACCCGGTCGCCCGCCACCAGCATGTCCTCGATGGCCACCTGCAAGTCCGGCACGGCCGCGTGGAATACCTGCGACGCCTGCAGCGGGCCGGCCAATCCCTGCGGGCGGCCGGCGGGCAGGGTGCGGTCAATAAAATTGTCGGCCAGCGCCAGGCGCGCCAGGGCCGGATCGCCGCTCTGCCAGAACGCGGCATAGCGGCGCGCCGCCTGCACCACCTTGTCGGTGGCAGCGGCGCCGGACAGGTGGGACGGCATGGGCAAATCCGTGGCGGCATGGGCCGGCGCGGCGGCCAGCAGAGACAGGGCCAGGATGGCGGGAGCAAGAACAAGGGTCGGCATGATAAATCCAGGTTGGTTGATCGGCGTACCTACTGCATATGGCACACCGCCATTCTGGATTTAATCGTCTTGCTTGATAATTAGCCTGTCAATTGAAGCAATCGCTTGCCGAATTTGAAAATCAGCGTCCGCCCGCCACGTCGAGAATGCTGCCCGTCACATAGCTCGCTCCTGGCCCCAGCAGGTACAGGATGGCATCGGCGATTTCTTCCGGCTCGCCACCGCGCTGCATCGGCACGCCGGACGCCAGGCGCGCCACCCGCCCCGGCTCACCGCCAGACGCGTGGATGGCCGTATAGATGATGCCGGGCCGCACGCCGTTGACGCGGATGCCCTCGGCCGCCACTTCCTTCGCCAGCCCGAGGGTCAAGGTATCGACGGCACCTTTCGAGGCCGCGTAATCGATGTATTCGCCCGGGGAGCCGATGCGCGCGGCCACCGACGAGACGTTCACGATGCGCCCTCCCTGCCCGCCGTTCGCCGTCGACATGCGCCGCACGGCTTGCTGGCAGCACAAAAAATAACTGATCACGTTGGTGCGCAGCACGCGTTCCAGGCGCCGCACGGAAATGTCGGCCAGCCGGCATTTCTGCTCCAGCACGCCCACATTATTGACCAGCGCCGTGAGCGTGCCCAGGCGCGCATCGACTTCGCCGAACAGCCGTTCCACGTCCGCTTCATCGCCCACGTCGGCCTGCACGGCAATCGCCTCGCCGCCGCCGGCGACGATACGCGCGCACAGTTCCTCGGCCGCCTGCGCATCGCGCACATAGTTGACGCAGACGGCATAGCCCTGGCGCGCCGCCAGCAGCGCCGTCGCCGCGCCGATGCCGCGGCTGCTACCGGTAATCAAGATCACTTCCTTCATCGTCCCTCCTGGCTGGTTGTGGCTTCATCATACGCGGACGAAAAAAAACCCGCGCGCGGCGGGTTTTCATGCAGGCGCATTCAATTTCGGAAATGCGTCATGGCGTAAGTGAGGTGCTGCCACCAGTGTTCGCGCGACTGCACGGACGCCAAGCATTTTGCATCGACCTCGTTCTTGAACGCGGGATCCACGCAAGCCTTGCTGGCCAGCGCATTGCGCTGGTTTTCCACGCTGACGACGGCAAGCGCCAGCCACGCCACGAGGGCGAGGGCCAGTACGCACAAGGTCCAGGGCAGCTGTTTCATGGCGCTCTCCGCTTACTTCTTCGCTGGCGCGGGAGCGCGCTCTTTCAGCGTGCGCGCCACCAGTTCATCCATCACGCGCAGGGTCGCTGCCTGGGTTTGCGGCTCGGACTGGCCCGGACGCGACAGCTGCGACGGCGACGTGACGAAGCGGCCGTCGATGACGATGGTCGGCGCGCTGTCAATCTTGCTGGCAGTGATCAGCTGCTCGTTGCGTTTCAGCTTGGTCTGCACGCCAAAGGAATTGAACATGTCCAGGTATTTCGCCTTGTCGATGCCGTTCTTGACCAGCAGGTCGAGGATGGCGTCATCGCGGTTCAGGCGGTTGCGCTCGACGTGGATGGCGCGGAAGATCTTGTCGTGGAACTGCTCCAGCTGGCCCATCGCCTCCAGGGTGGCATACGCGTGCGCCTGTGGGTCTTTCGGGCCGGAGAAGGCCAGGTGGATGCGGCGGAAGGCGATCTTGTCGCCTTGCTTCTTGACCCAGTCGTGCATCAGCGGATCGAGCGCGTAGCAATGCGGGCAGGAATACATGAAGTATTCGACCACTTCCACCTTCTTGCCCGTGTCCGTGCGCACTGGCGTCGGGAGCGTGGTAAAGCCGGTATCGGCCGCCATGGCGCCGCCGGTGGCCGCCACCAGGGTGACGGCGGCGAGCAGGGGACGCAAGAAACGCAGAAAACGCATATTAATCCTTCATCATAAAGTGGTCGTGAACGGGGCGAGATTACCACTTTTTGCGCCGGTCGATGAAGCCCGGGCAGAAAAAAGCCGTGTTTATCGCCCCGCTTTGCGCCCGCTTAAGCCGCATTTAAGCCCCGCCGCGCTTGGACTTCAAAAATGGTAGCGCGCCGACACGCGCAGCTGGCGCGCATCCTTGAGGTAAATGCTGGAACGGCAACCGGGCGCATCGCCGTAATGGCGGCGGTTGGCCAGGTTGCTGCCGGCCAGTTCCAGCTCCCAGGCACCCAGCTTGCGCACGTAGCGCCCATCCACGGTGGCGAATGCGGGCACTTGCGCCAGGCAGCTGTTGTCGAAATCCGGGCCATAGCGCAGGACGCGCAGCCATTGCACGCCCACGTCGGCACTGGCGCCGGCCTGCCCCGTCCAGTACAGGCGCAGGCTGGCCAGGGTCTTGGGCACGAGGGCGATATCCGGGCCATCGTAGGCGTAATCGTCGTAGCGCGCATGCACTTGCCGCAGCTGCGCGTCGAGGCGCCAGTCACGCGCCAGCGCCATGCTGGCCTCGATGGCAATGCCGTCGCGGCGCGAAGGGTCGAGGTTGCCCGCAAAGCCCAGCTGGCCCAGGCTCTGGTCAAAGACGATCTGGTTGCTCAGGCGCTCGCTGAAGATGCGCACGGAAGCGCTGCGCGCCGCGTCGCCGAAGGTGGCACCCACTTCCGTTTCGCGCCGCAACTGTCCCGCCAGGGGACGGTAGCCGGCACGGGTATAGCCATCGTCGTCGATACGGTAGCTGCGCGCAGCCTTGGCATACACGCTCAGTTGCGGGCGCAGTTGCAGGCTGCCCTGCACGTCCCAGGCGTTCTGGTTTTCCCAGTCGCTGCCGCCGGCGGGCAGGTCGGCCGGATCGAGCTGGAACTGTTCATGCCGCAATCCCAGCAGCAGGCGCGGCGCATACAGGCCGCCGAAGGCCAGCTCCTCGCGCAGCAGCAGCGCGCGCGAGTACTGGCGGCGCTGCCCATCGCCATCGCGCCCCGAGCTCCGCTCCCACTGCATCAGGTCCAGGCCCACTTCCGTATCCGTGCCCACGCCCCCCACCTTGCCGGAATGGCGCAGGCGCGGCGCCAGTTGCCGGCGGCGGCTGCTGTACCTCGATTCGCTGCCGCCGTCCTCGCCCGCATACTGGGCCGTGGCGCGCTTTTCCCGCTGCGACAGCTCCACGCCCAGCTCGAACTTGCCCACGTAGCGCTGCACGAAGGCGCTGGCGCGCCGCACCTCATAGCGGTACAGGTCTTCCGGGCGGGCCGCCAGCAAGGCCAGGAACGGCGCCTCGGGCGCGGGATAGCGGGTGTCCTGCTTCAGCTGGTCGGCGCTGAAGCCGAAGCGGCCCTGGCGCAGCTTCCATTCCGCACCGCCGTTGAAGCCGCGCTGGTGAAACACGCTGCCGTCGCGGTAATTGCCATTGCGCAGCCCGTCGATGGCCACATCGAGCATCATGCCGCCCTGGTCGCGCGACAGGGCGCCGCGCACGCTGTGCTGGCCGCCCTGCGCCAGCTCGGTGGACAAGTCACCATGCGTGACGCCTGCCGCGCCGCCGTCCTGCTGCACGGATGGCGGCGCGGCAGGCGATTCAAGCTCCTGTGCGCACGCCGGCATGGCCAGGGCGCACAGCAGCAAGGTACGCGTGGCGATGGTCAGGGCGGGAGGGGCAGGCATCATGGCGGCAAGCTGGGTGCGCTACCGGGGCACGCACGGTAGTGAAACGGGAGGATGGCAAAAGCGAATCATTATACGCACGGCGTGCGCCGCTGGGGCCGTCAGCTGCCCAGGCGCCCTTCATCGGCCAGGAAGTCGATGAAGGTGCGCACTTTCGAGGACAGGTAGCGGCGGCTCGTGTAGACGGCGTACACCTTGCCGCCTGCCAGCTGGTAGCCGTCGAAAAGACGCATCAGCCGCCCCGCCGCCAGGTCGGCATCCGTCTGCCACGACGGCAACAGGGCGATGCCCATGCCGTCGAGTGCGGCCGCATGCAGCAAGCTTTCGTTATTGCATTGCAGCACGGGCGAGAACTTCACCGTCTCGCGCCCCTGCGGCCCGTCAAAGGCCAGTTCATTACCGTTTGACAACAAGGAATAGCTGATCATGGCGTGCAGCGCCATGTCCTGCGGCGTTTGCGGGTGGCCCGCGCGCGCCAGGTAGGCGGGCGCGGCCACCAGGTGAAAGGCGATGCTGCCGATGGGCCGCGCGATCAGGGTCGGCGCCGGTGCCTGGCTCACGCGCAGGGCCAGATCAAAGCCCTCTTCCACCAGGTTGACCACTCTTCCGCTGAGGTCGATGTCGAACGTGACTTCCGGAAAGCGCTCGCGGTAAGCCACCAAGGTGCGCGTAAAGATGGCGTTGGCGAACCACACGGGGGCGCTCAGACGTAGCATGCCGCGTGGCACCACCGTCGTGCGGCCGACGGTCGCTTCCACTTCATCGAGATTGTCGAGCATGTCACGGCATTGTTCAAAATACACTTTGCCGATTTCCGTCAGGCTCAGGTGACGGCTGCTGCGGTTCAGCAGGCGCGCGCCCAGGTGGCGCTCCAGGTGCATCACGTGCTTGCTGACCATGGCCGGCGATACATCCAGGCGCTCGCTGGCACGCACGAAACTGTCCAGCTCCACCACGGCGCGAAACACGCGCATGCTGCGCAAGGTATCCATGACCATCCCATTATCAACAAAATGGAAATGATATATCAATAATTTCAATCTTGATCAACTGACCGCGCATGACTATCATCGGTAGCATCAGTCATTCCACTCCGGAGCCGCCATGCAAGAGCACACCTTCCCCACCTATTTCCTGTCGCACGGCGGCGGCCCGTGGCCGTTCATGAAAGACCAGTTCGGCGACCGCTACGACGTGCTCGAAGCATCGTTGCAGGATATCCCACGCCAGATCGGCGCGCGGCCGAAGGCCGTGCTGGTGGTTACGGCGCACTGGGAAGGGCCGCAGTTCCTCGTCTCGG
This sequence comes from Janthinobacterium sp. PSPC1-1, assembly GCF_049897625.1. NCBI lineage: Bacteria > Pseudomonadati > Pseudomonadota > Betaproteobacteria > Burkholderiales > Oxalobacteraceae > Janthinobacterium > Janthinobacterium sp. PSPC1-1. Next base: position 145,031 of record NZ_JAFCWP010000005.1, read on the forward strand.
CCAGCCCGCAGCCGGGCATGATCTACGATTATTCGGGCTTTCCGCCGCACACGTATCAGATCCAGTACCCGGCACCGGGCGCACCGGCACTGGCGGCGCAGGTAAAGCAATTGCTCGATACAGCCGGCCATCCGGCGCGCCTCGACCACGAGCGGGGTTTCGACCACGGCACCTTCAGCGCCCTGTTCCCCATCTACCCGCAGGCCGATATGCCGCTGGTGCAATTGTCGCTGAAGCACGATTACGACCCGCTCACGCACATCGAGGTGGGCCGCGCGCTGGCCAGCTTGCGCCGGCAAGGCGTGCTGATACTCGGCAGCGGCCTGTCTTACCATAACCTGCGCCAGTTCGGCCAGGCGGGCGCCGTCGCCTCGCACCAGTTCGACGCCTGGCTGCGCCAGGCGATGGCCCTGCCGCCGCAGCAGCGGCTGGAACAGTTGCTGGCCTGGGACCAGGCGCCCGGTGCACGCCAGGCCCATCCGCAGGAAGACCATCTGCTACCGCTGATGGTGGCGCTCGGTGCGGCCGAGCAGGAAGCGGCGCACGTGGTGTATCACGAGGAGGATTTTTTTGGGGCGCTGGCGGTGACCAGTTTCAGGTTTGGAGAAGGCGCCGCCGCATAAAAAAACGCCGCGACAGCCATGTCGCGGCGTTTTCCTGAGTGAAGCGGTAACTTATGTGCCGCGCTTGCCGCGCGCCGAATTCCTGGCCTTTTCGGCCGCAATCTCTGCCGCTTTCGCCGCTTTTTCCGCCATCTCGGCCGCGTGCTGGGCCATCAGGGTCGCGCGCGTATCCGGCGTTTCCAGCGAGATGCGCCCGAGGATGCCGCTGCGGTAGTCGAGCAGCAAGGTGTGCGAGGCTTTCTCGAAATCGTAATCGCCGCCCTTGATGCGGAAGCCGCGCTTGGCGGCAATGCCCTCGACCACGCCGATGGCATCGACTTCATCGACCTTGGTGCCGTAGCGGGCCGCCAGCAAGTCCGGATAGCGCTTGAGCAATTCCTCGGCCAGGAAGACGGCCACTTCTTCTTCGATCAGCGCGTTCGAGCCGATGGCGTGGCTGGCCGCCAGCATCAGGCCGTCGCTGGGGATGGCGATCTTCGGCCACAGCATGCCGGGTGTGTCGACCAGGATGGTGTTCTTGTCCAGATACAATTTTTGCTGCATTTTGGTCACGGCCGGCTCGTCGCCCACCTTCGCCACGCGCTTTTTCAGCAGCGCGTTCATCAGGGTCGACTTGCCCACGTTGGGGATGCCCATGATCATGATGCGCAGCGGTTTCGTTGGCACGCCGCGGTGCGGCGCCAGCGATTTGGCCAGGTCCGGAATGCGCGCCACGTCACCGGGCTTCTTGGTCGTCATCGCGTACGCGGTCACGCCTTCCTGGGCATTGAAATAGGCGACCCAGGCGGCCGTGGCGGCAGGATCGGCCAGGTCGGTCTTGTTGAGGATCTTCAGGCAAGGGCGCTGGCGGAACAGGCGCAGCTCGTCCACCATGGGATTGCAACTGGCTGCCGGCAGGCGCGCGTCCACCACTTCAATCACCAGGTCGGTATTTTCCATGGTCTCGGCCGCTTTCTTGCGGGCCGCGTTCATGTGTCCTGGGTACCATTGTATCGCCATGCTCTTGCCTTCAGTTCGTTCAGTCAATCCGCTATTTTACGTGGTTGCCGCCACGACGTCGCATTTTCCGCCGCCCAGCGCCAGCCGTGCGACGCGAACGAGACAATTGGTGATAATTTGGCAGTTACTTGAATGATAAGATCCGCAGTCCGTCCAGCCTGGCCGGTTTCCCCATTGCAAACTCAACCTGGCACGCATTCCATGCATCTTCCCCGTTTCCTCCTCCTCGCCCCCCTCTGCGCCTGCCTGCTGCCCGCCATGGCCCAAGAACAAACGGCGGCGCCTGGCGACACGGCCAGCCAGGAAATGCAGCAGGTTGTCGACGTGCAAGGCACGCGCGATCCCGACTTGCGCCCCTACCGCACCATGCTCAAGGGACTCGACGCGTATGCCGACCACCAGCGCCTGGCGCCGGGCGCGCCGCTGCGCTTCATGCTGGTTCCCGCCACGCCCCAGGCCAGGCTCGATGGCGTGACCCTGCACCTGTCGGCCGACAACCTGTCGATCCCCGTGCCCCTGGCGGCGGATGGCGGCTTCACCTTGACGCGCGACAAGACGGCCTACGATGCGAATGCCGACCTGGTCAGCAACAAGAAGCGCGACACCCTGCGCTGGCGCGCCGACATCCATACGCCGGGACTGCCCGCGAACGTGCGCCGTCTGGGCGACTTGCGCCTGGAATGCGAAATCCGCTGGGCCGTCGAACAGGACCAGCTGCCGTTTGTGCGGCGCAACCTGTTCCGCCTGGCGGGCGGACCGTGCCACTCGTCGCTGATCCACGTGCTGTATCCCGTGCCGCGCAGCCTCGCCGCCGTGCAGGCGCGCTCGGGCGAGCGCACGCTGGACATCCGCGTCACGGACGACCGCCAGCGCTACGTGCCGCCGCTGCATGACCAGAGCTGGGACGACAATACCCTGCTGACCATCACTTACGCCGACGACGTCAACATGGCCGTAGCCGCCCCCGCTGCGCCCTTGAAGGCAGTACAGCGCCAGTGATATGCGCCCGCGAAGCCGGATCAAATATTTCCACAAGGTTTTTTATATTTACTGCAAGCAATAAAAAAGTATGCTCTAATATCGCCTCTTAAATGAAAAGCAATTATTTCCAGGCTGGCTCCGCCAGGTGCAGGGAGATACGCGATGGGGATAGGTCGATATGATGAAGGAACACACTGGCATGGCGCCCAAGCGCGTGCCACGCAATGACTGGAAGAGGGAATGCCGGCAGTTGCAGGGGCAAGTGGCGCAGCTGGAAGAGCGCCTGAAACGCCAGAGCGCCGACAGCTATGGCTTGCAAATGCTGTATGACCAATTGGTCAATGAAATCAAGCACCACCGCGACATGCTCCAGCTCGACAGCTTCGATGCGGAGAAATCATCGCTCGTCTACACGCAAGCCTGGCGCCGCTTCATGGCCGGCGACGCGCTCGACTACCAGACCCATCGCCACACGAATTCCAGCAGCCGTCCCAGCTTGCTGTAGTTCGCTGCACCGTTACAGCTCCGCCAGCGCCTTCACGTGCGCCGCCACGCTGCGGCCCAGCGACGACAGGTTGTAGCCCCCTTCGAGGCAACTGACGATGCGGCCCTGGCCATACTGATTGGCCACGGCCATCATTTGCTGCGTCAGCCACGTGTAGTCGGCCTCCACCAGGCCCATGCCGCCCACATCGTCTTCGCGGTGGGCATCGAAACCGGCGGAAATGAAAATCATCTGCGGCTGCTGCCGGTGCAGCGCGGGCAGCCAGTGGTCAAGCACCAGTTGGCGCACGGCATCGCCCTTCGAGCGGGCCGGCACGGGCACGTTGACGCGCGTATCCGTATAGGACTCGACATCGCTGTACGGATAAAACGGGTGCTGGAAAAAACTCACCATCAGGATGCGTGGATCGTTTGCCACGGATTCGGCCGTGCCATTGCCATGATGAACGTCAAAGTCGACGATGGCGACTCTGTCGAGGCCGCGCACGTCGAGCGCATGCTTGGCGGCGATGGCGACATTGTTGAACAGGCAGAAACCCATGGGCTCGCTGGGCCGCGCATGGTGGCCAGGCGGTCGGATCGCGCAAAAGGCGTTGCTGATCTCGCCATCGATAACGGCGTCCGTGGCAGTCACGGCCGAGCCAGCGGCGGCCAGGGCGGCCTCGTAGCTGTGCGCGTTGAGCAAGGTGTCGCCGTCGAGCGGATAGTAGTCGCCCTCGGCCGGCACATTGTCGCGCACCAGGCCGATGGCCGTGGCACTGTGGTTGCGCTCGATGTCGGACAATTGCGCACGCACGCCGTCGCGGTGCTCGACCAGGTCGCTGATATGCGCGAGGATCAATTGATCGTTGATGGCCTGCAAGCGGGCCGGCGATTCAGGGTGCCAGTCGCCCATTTCATGGCGCTGGCAATCGGGATGGGTATAAATGGCTGTGCTCATGCGCTGTACTGGTTACCTCTGTCTCTGTCCATTCTCCGGGAACACTGCATGGCATTCCTGTTCGCCCTGCGCGTTCTCGCATAAAATCACTGGCTGGTCTGTGCCGCCTTTGCTGTCACTCTAATCTACCACGAGCGCGCAGCTGGCGGGCGGCGCCGTTTGACCTGGCCAAAGCGATTGTAAATTAAATAATCCGTTGTACTGTGATAGAAATAACATGTTTTCGAAAATACACCAGGCCGCACAGCAAATCGGCGAAGTTCTCGTCGGCAAACACTTGCAGATCCGCCAGACCCTTGCCTGCGTGCTGGCGGGCGGCCACCTGCTGATCGAAGACGTGCCCGGCGTAGGCAAGACCACGCTGGCGCATGCGCTGGCCATCTCGCTGGGCCTGCAATGGAAGCGCCAGCAATTTACCAGCGACCTGCTGCCCGCCGACGTGGCCGGCATGAGCGTGTATGACCGGGGCAGCGCCAGTTTCATTTTTCATCCAGGCCCCCTGTTTACCCAGGTGCTGCTGGCCGACGAGATCAACCGCGCCACGCCGAAGACGCAATCGGGCTTGCTGGAAGCGATGGAAGAGCGGCAAGTGACGCTCGATGGCGTCACGCACGCGCTGCCGCAGCCGTTTTTCGTCATCGCCACGCAAAACTGCGCGCACCAACTGGGTACCTTCCCCTTGCCCGAATCGCAGCTCGACCGTTTTCTCATGTGCGTCACCTTGGGCTACCCCGATGCGGCCGCCGAACGGGCGCTGCTGCTGGGCGCCGACCGCCGCGCCATGCTGCAAACCTTGCCGGCCGTGATGAACGCGGAAGAATTGCTGCAGGCGCAAGCAGGCCTGCGCGCCATCCACGCCTCGCCCGCCGTCGTCGACTACGTGCTGGCCCTCGTGCATGCCACCCGCGCGCCCGGCGTGTTTGCCGACGGCCTCAGCCCGCGCGCCGCGCTGGCCCTGTTGCAGGCGGCGCGCGCCTGGGCCGCCTTGGCCGGACGCGACCACGTCACGCCCGACGATGTGCAAGCCGTGCTGCTGCCCGTCTGCGCCCACCGCCTGCATGCGGCGCAAGGGTCCACGGACAGCCGCGCGCTGCTGCAGCATCTGCTGTTGAGCATCCCCGTCTGACCGAGATGCGCTGGCGCACTATTCCATGGCTGCCGGCACGCCCCTGGCTGGGCGCGCAGCGCGTGCACATCCGTCCCTCGCGTGCGGGCCTGGCGTTTGCCGCGCTGTTGCTGGCACTGTGGATCGCCGCCGTCAATTACCGCCTGGGCCTGGGCTATGCACTCACGTATTTCGCGGCCGCCTGCGCCATCGCCGACATGCTGTTTAGCAGCCGCAACCTGGCGGGCCTGGCCTTGGCTGCCACGCCGGGCAAGCCCGTGTTTGCGGGCAGCCACGCCTTGTTTACCTTGCGCCTGATCAACCGCAGCACCCGCCCGCGCCATGCGATCCATCTGGCCGTCATCGGTTCGCCGGCATCACCCAACCTGGCCGACATCGCCGCCCACGGGGAAACGGCCGTCAGCATCGGCGTGCCGGCGCAACAACGGGGTTGGCTGAATGCGCCAGCCGTGCGCCTGTCCGGCAGTTTTCCGCTGGGCCTGTTTGTTGCCTGGTGCCATTGGCAGCCCGAGGCGCGCGTGCTCGTGTATCCGCAGCCCGAGCAAGATGCGCCGCCGCTGCCGTGGCTGGCCGGCACAATACAGCAGGCACGGCAGGCAAGCTGGCCAGACTCGCCCGGTGGCGCCCAAGAGCTGACGGGCGTGCGCGCCTACCAGCCGGGCGACCCCTTGCAGCGCCTGGCCTGGCGCCAGATCGCCCGCCATGACGGCGAGCATTTATTCAGCAAACAATTCCAGCCTGACGCCGACGCACCAAAGGGCGCAGCGCACGGCACGCATGGCAACCTTGTGCTCGACTACGCCACGCTGCACGCGCTGGCGCCGGAAGCGCGCCTGTCGCGCCTGGCCGCCTGGGTGCTGCAGGCGGAAAGCACGGGCTTGCCATATGGCTTGCGTCTGGACAAGCTGACTCTGGCACCGGCCCTGGGTGTCAGCCAGCGCGACGCCTGCCTGCGCGCGCTGGCCCTGCATGGTTCGCCGCACGATTTTCCGCCAGCGCAGGCGATGCCATGAAAACCTGGCTGAGCGGCTTGCCGCGCGAAAAGGCCGACATTATGCTGCTGTTGCTGGCCGCCGCCATGGTGCTCGCGCCCCACGCGCTGCATCTGCCCCCATGGTTGTCGGTAGTGACAGCCATGCCGCTGCTGTGGCGCGCCGTCATTACCGTGCGGGGCCGGCGCCAGCCGCCGCTCGCCGTGCTGGCGCCGCTGGCCCTGCTGGGCATCGCCGGCGTGTACGCCAGCTACGGCAGCGTGCTGGGACGCGATCCCGGCGTGGCCATGCTGGCCCTGCTGCTAGCCTTGAAATCGCTGGAAATGCATGGCCGGCGCGACATCTTCGTCTTCGTCTTCCTCAGTTTCTTTTTGCTGCTGGCCAATTTCTTTCATGCGCAAGGCATCCTCAGCGCCGCCTGGATGCTGGCCACCGTGATCGTGCTGCTGGCCGCCCTGCTCTCTGCCCAGTACGGCACGCTGCAGCCGCGCCTGGCGCAAAGGCTAGGCTTGCTGGGACGCATGCTGGCGCTGGCCATTCCCCTGGCGGCCGTACTGTTTCTTGCCGTACCGCGCATCGACGGCCCCCTGTGGGGCGCAGCATCAGAAGGGGCGCAGGCGCGCACGGGCTTGTCCGACAGCATGCAGCCGGGCGCCATCGCCTCGCTGGCCCTATCAAACGAACCCGTCTTTACGGCCCGCTTTTCCACGCCGCTCCCGCCGCAAGACCAGCTGTACTGGCGCGGCGTGGTGCTGGGTGACTACGATGGCGCCACCTGGGCGCGCATGGGCGCTGGCCGGCGCACGCCCGCCAGCGACAGCCGCATCGACATCGCGCTGGAAGGGCCGCCCAGCCACTACGAAGTGACCTTGCCAGCGAACGGCCAGCGGCGCATCTTCGCGCTCGACTTACCGCGCAGCATCGAACGCTTGCCTGGCAATCCGTATGTCGTGTCGTCTGCGCTGGAAGTGCTGACCATACAACCCATTACTTCGACCGTGCATTACCGCGTCAGTTCCCAGCCCCGCTACCGGCTGCAGGCCGGCCTGTCGCTCGCGCAACAACAGCCATGGCTGGCCTTGCCCGCTGGCAGCAACCCGCGCAGCGTGGCCTGGGCCCGCGCACTGCGCGGCAGCGGCGCACAGGCGCTGGCACCCGCCGACGCCATCGCCGCCGTCCTCACGCATTTCCGCCGCGCACCTTTCCGCTACACCCTGCAGCCACCGCTGCTGGGCAAGCATGGCGTCGACGACTTCCTGTTTACCACGCAGGCGGGCTTTTGCGAGCATTACGCGGGCAGCTTCGTCGTGCTGATGCGCGCCATGGGCATTCCCGCGCGCGTCGTCACGGGGTACCAGGGCGGCCTGCGCAACGCTAGCGACAACAGCTTGAGCGTGCGCCAGTCCGACGCCCATGCCTGGAGCGAAGTGTGGCTGGCGGGCCGGGGCTGGGTACGCGTTGACCCCACCAGCGCCGTCGCGCCCCTGCGCACCGAGCGCAACCTCGATGCCGCCTTGCCAGCGGCCGCGTCGCCGCTGACGGCCTGGCGCGCGCTGGCCGGCCTCGATGGCGGCGCGCACGGGGCGATTGCCGCATGGCGCCAGCAATGGCAGCAGGCCGAGCACGCCTGGAGCAGCTGGGTCCTCGACACCACGCCGCAACGCCAGCGCGCCATCCTCGATCGCTTGAAAAACCTGCCGGCGACGACCCTGGCACTCGCTTGCGCCGTGCTGGCCCTGCTGTCCGCCGCAGTTGGTGCACTGGTCTGGTGGCGGCAAGCGCGGCAAGGCGATCCGCTCGACGCCCTGTACCTGCAGTTTTGCCGCCAGCAGGCGCAGCGCGGCTACAGCCGTGCGCCGCATGAAGGGCCGCACGGTTATGCTGCGCGCCTGGCCGCAGGCAAGGCCACACCCGAGGCGCACGCCGCCATCGCACAGTTTCTGGCAATCTATGCCACGATGAAGTATGGTAATGCCAACCCAGACGAACAATTCCGCGCGCGGCGCAGCTTGCGCCACCTGTTAACCCAATGCCGATGAGACGCTCCTTGTTACCGATCAAAACCTCCGCCCTGTCCCTGCTCCTCTCCCTTCCCCTGTGCCTGTCCGCCGCGCATGCTGGCGAAAACGGCAATATTTCCGCTGCCGACCGCGCCCGTGCCGTGCGCGCGGCCAAGGCCCCGCCCGCCAAGGCGACGGCCAAAAAAGCACCGGCGAAATTCGACTTCGAAGGCGAGTTTGTCGACTATGCCAACTGGAAAGAAGTACGCGCCTTCCTCGACGAGATGTCCGCCAAGCATGGTTTTGACCGCGCCGAGCTCGATACCCTGATCGGCAAGGTGCGCTATGTCGAGTCGACCGTGCAGCTGATGAAACCGGCGCCGCCAGGCAAGCCAAAGAACTGGCAAGCGTACAGCGCCCGCTTCATCGAGCCGGTGCGTATCAATGCGGGCGTGAAATTCTGGGAAGAGAACGCGGCAGCGCTGGCGCGTGCCGAACGCGAATATGGCGTGCCGGCTGAAATCATCGTCGGCATCATCGGCGTGGAAACCGTGTACGGACGCAACACGGGCCGTTTCCGCGTGCTCGACGCGCTGACGACCCTGGCGTTTTCCTACCCGGAAAGCCCGACGCGCGCCGCGCGCATGGAATTTTTCAAGGGGGAACTGGAAAACGCGCTGCTGTACGCGCGCAAGGATGGCATCGATCCCTTGACCCTGCTCGGCTCGTATGCGGGCGCCATCGGCCTGCCCCAGTTCATGCCTAGCAGCATCATGAAATACGCGGTGGACTTCGATGGCGATAGTCACATCGACCTGCGCAATTCCACCGCCGACGCCATCGGCAGCGTGGCGCATTTCCTTGTCGAACACGGCTGGCGGCGCGATGACCCGGCCATCAGCACATATCGCGTCACCGTCTCGGCCAGCCACGCCTGGGAAAAGTTCATCGGCCAGGGCTTGCAAGCCAAGTACCGGCTGGAGGAATTGCAGGAGGCCGGCGTGAGTACCGTCGCAGCCACGCCCCAGAACATGTTGTTCGGCCTGATCGATCTGCAAAATGGTTCAGAAGCAACTGAGTATCACTTGGCAAGCAATAACTTCTTTGCTATAACTCAGTACAACAGAAGTTATTTTTATGCCATGTCAGTCATCGACTTGGGCAAGGCCATCAGCCAAGTGCGCGCACGCTAACCGAAAGTCAGTGTAAAGTTATAATATTACTTGTAAGAAAGCGTAAGCGATGTTGAAGCGACCAGCAAACAGGTCTATGGTGGGAGCGATAACATGTGCCAGCCTCGCTCGCCAGCCATTGTGCGGCACGGAATATAGAAATGGTTTTATACTTAACTTTTGTCAAAGTACAATTTTTGTTCTATCATAGAGCATAATAAAGAATAAATAGCTGTTGCAACATGACAACACTTATTTTATCCAAAGCAAGATTACAGAGCTTTCCGGCCTGAAATGGAATCCTGCTGTACAATTGTGTATATATCATGAAAAACTGTATCCCGGATCGTACCGTGTGTGAATTTGTTCCTTTTAGTAAAGAATGAACATGAACGCAGCAAGAGCGAGCTCCGAGTGTTTTTTACTTTGCAGTGCAACTACAGAAGGAACATTAACATCATGACAAACCAAGTCGGCATTGATATGAACAGCGATTCGGACTCCGACGATCTGCTCCAGTACAACCCAAACAGATTGCTCGATACCCTGATCGAAAACCTGCGCCTGAAAAACGACGCAGCACTGTCCCGCGCGCTGGAAGTGGCGCCACCAGTGATCAGCAAAATCCGTCACCACCGCCTGCCGGTCGGTGCATCGCTGCTGATCCGCATGCACGAAGTGAGCGACCTGAGCATCCGCGACCTGCGTTACCTGATGGGTGACCGTCGTAACAAATTCCGCATCAGCGACAAGCAATTCAAGCCAAAAGAAGGCGAAACGCCACAAGGCTGATCCTGCCAGTTTCGCAGGTTTTCCCTCCCCGCCATGGGGAGGGGGTATTTCCGGTAGTTCTCAGGCCGTTCTGGCCGATATATTTCCCGCCTTACCTTATTCCCCAAGCGGTATCGACGCCCAACAAAACCGTAGCGAGCGGCAGTGATTTGTGGCTAAGAAGCGCAACCGTGCTCTAGCACGGTGAGCATCGCCGGCCGCAAAGCGCGCCGCGCAGTAGGTTTGGTTGGGCGTCCTTCATCAAGCAGGAAAAACACCTGTGGACAAGTAACGGTCGCCGCGGTCGCAGACGACAAACACGATCGTCGCATTCTCCACCGTTTGCGAGATGCGCAGCGCGATTTCGCAGGCGCCGGCCGCCGAGATGCCGCAGAACAAGCCCTCTTCTGCCGCCAGGCTGCGCGCCATGCGCTCGGCCACGCCCTGGCTCACGTATTCCACCTGGTCCACGCGCGACTTGTCATAAATTTTCGGCAAGTACGCTTCCGGCCATTTGCGGATGCCGGGAATCTGCGATCCATCCTCGGGCTGTGCGCCGATGATCTGGATGGCGGGATTCTGTTCCTTCAAATAGCGCGATACGCCCATGATGGTGCCCGTCGTGCCCATGGCGCTGACGAAATGCGTGACCTGGCCATTGGTATCGCGCCAGATTTCCGGTCCTGTGCTTTCGTAGTGGGCGCGCGAATTGTCTTCGTTGGCGAACTGGTCAAGGATGATGCCACGGCCATCCTTCTGCATCTGTTCGGCCAGGTCGCGCGCATATTCCATGCCACCCGTCTTCGGCGTGAGCAGGATGTCGGCGCCATACGCGGCCATGCTCTGGCGACGCTCCACGCTGAGATTGTCTGGCATCAAGAGCAGCATCTTGTAGCCGCGCAAGGCGGCGGCCATGGCTAGCGCGATGCCCGTATTGCCGCTGGTGGCCTCGATCAGGGTATCGCCTGGCTTGATGACGCCGCGCTCTTCAGCGCGCTTGAGCATGGACATGGCGGCGCGGTCCTTCACGGAGCCGGCCGGGTTGTTGCCTTCCAGCTTGCCGAGGATGACGTTGTTGCGCGCAATCGCATCGGCGCCCGGCAAGCGCGTCAGTTGCACCAGCGGAGTATTGCCTATCGTATCTTCAAGTGTCTTGTAAGCCATCGTGTCTGTTTAAGTAATTTCAACAAAGACCCATTCTAATATGAGATGCTGGACGGCGTATGGCTAAAAACCGCCGCCCCGCCGGGCTGCCCCCGCTGCGACCGCCCGCGCGCCAGGCCGCATGGCGCCTGGCTTTGCCCCCTGCCAGGGTTGCCGCGTGCGGTGTACCAGCGGGCCGCGCGCGCATGCGCTAGACTCGTGACGGTTAGTTATTTTAGTAATTTGCTTATTCAATCAATGGATCAGTCATGAGCAGCAGCGCACCCGAATTCATCCCCGAAACCACGCAGGACGATCCCGTCCAGGCCAGCAGCCTCGACATCCAGGGCCGCATGCACCAGATTTCCCCCGTCTTCACCGCAGCGGAACTGCGCCGCCTGCAACGCTATGGCAAGGTCTGCCGCTATACGGATGGCGCCACCCTGTTCGAGGCGGGCAACAGCAGCTTCGGCATGCTGGTCATCCTGGCGGGCCACGTCGCCGTCACGCGCCACGAAGGCCTGGGCCGCACCTCGCTGATGCGAGAAGTAGGCCCCGGCCACTTCATCGCCGAAGTGGCGCAGCTGTCGGGCCGCCCCGCCCTCGTCAATGGCCATGCCGTGGGTGACGTGGAGGTGCTCGTCATCAGCTCGGAATCGCTGCGCGCGCTGATCGTGGCGGAAGCGGAAATGGGCGAGCGCATCGTACGCGCCCTGATCCTGCGCCGCGTGGCCCTGATCGAAGTCAATTCAGGCGGCCCCGTGCTGGTGGGGCCGCGCGGCAATGGCAATCTGTTCCACCTGCAAAGTTTTCTATCGAGCAATGGCCACCCGCACACGGTGCTGGACCCGGCCAGCGATGCCGCCGCCGCTGCGCTGGCCGAGCGCTACCAGCCCACGCCGCAGGAGTGGCCGCTGGTCGTCTGTCCCGACGGCAAGGTCATGAAAAACCCCGGCAATGCGGAACTGGGGCGCTGCCTGGGCATGTTGCCCGATTTGTCCGGCGACAAGATCTTCGACGTACTGGTGGTGGGTGCCGGCCCCGCCGGCCTGGCCACGGCCGTGTATGCGGCCTCCGAAGGCTTGAGCGTGCTGGCGCTGGAACAGCGCGCGTATGGCGGCCAGGCGGGCGCCAGCGCGCGCATCGAAAATTACCTGGGCTTTCCCACCGGCATTTCCGGCCGCGCCCTGGCGGGACGCGCCTATGTGCAGGCGCAAAAGTTCGGCGTCGAGATCGCCACCCCGGCCAGCGCCGCCAATTTGCTGTGCGACAGCTGGCCCCTGCGCGTCAAGCTGTGCGACGGCACCCAGGTGCGCGCCCGCACGGTGGTGCTGTCGTGCGGCGCGCGCTACCGCCGTCCCTCGCTGGCGAACCTGAAAACGTATGAAGGACGGGGCGTGTATTACTGGGCCTCGCCCATCGAAGCCAAGCTGTGCAAACAGGAAGAGATCATTTTGGTCGGCGGCGGCAACTCGGCCGGCCAGGCGGCCGTGTTTCTCTCCGGCCACGCGGCCAGGGTCCACATGCTGATCCGCGGCGAAGGGCTGGCGGCCAGCATGTCGAGCTACCTGATCGAGCGCATCGCCGCCACGCCCAACATCACCTTGCACACGCACACGGAAATCATCGCCCTCGAAGGCGACGACGATGGCTTGACGGGCGCCCGCTGGCGCAACAAGCAGACGGGTGAAGAATGCGATTGCGCCGTGCGCCGCGTGTTTCTTTTTGTGGGCGCCGATCCGAACACGGACTGGCTGCACGACTGCGCCGTGGCCGTCGACGAACAAGGTTTCATTCGCACGGGCTTCGACGTCACGCGCGCCGAATGCCGCGCCCATGGCCACGCTGTGTATCCACCCGACTTGCCGGACCGGGCGGCGCTGGAAACCAGTGTGCCAGGCGTCTTCGCCATCGGCGACGTGCGCGCCGGCTCGACCAAGCGCGTGGCCGCCGCCGTGGGCGAAGGCGCGGCGGTCGTTTCCCAGATTCACGGCTTCCTGGCCAGACTGCCCGTCAACAGCGCCTAACGCAGCGGCATTGGATAAGTTGCCACGCTGACATTGCCGTCGCGGTCGATGGCCTGGACGCCAAAGAAATAGTTATCTTTCGACAGCTTGACCTTGGCTTCGGTGACATTGCCCACGTCCTGCGCGCCCTGCCACTGGTCTGCCGTGGTGGCGCGCCAGACGATGCGGTAGCCGGCCAGGTCCGGCTCCGTGTTTGGCTGCCATATCAGTGAAGTGGCGTTTTCCAGCTGCGCCGTGCGCACCTGCACGCCGGCGGGCGCGGCCGGCGCCAGGGCCAACGAAGCGAGCGCCGCCGCATTCACGCGCGCCACTTTCGCCACGTAGTCATAATCGACGAATTGCGGCAAGTCGCCATACTGCACGCCGTTTTCCACGCGCACATCCTGGTGCTGGTGGGTAAAATCCTCGTTCGGCTCCGTGAAACGCAGCGCCGCATACCCTTGCGCGAGGAAGGGCATATGGTCGCCGCCGCGCAGGTAGCGGTCGGCGCGCTGGATGACGTTGACCTTGAAACCGGGCACATAGCGCTCGCCCACCTGCTTCACATGGCGCGCCAGCTGGCGCGAAATCGAGTCGTTTTCGCCGCCCGTCGCCACCAGGGCGCGCACGCCGTCGCTCATTTCCTTCATGGCAGGGATGCCCTCGGCAAACAGGCGCACCTGGCCACCGTCGACGGTTCCGTCGTCGGCGCGCGAACTGCCGATGATGTCGTTATTCAGCATGCCGGCGATGTTGAGCTTGTTCAACTTTGCCTGCTGCGCCCAGTGGCCGGAACCCAACAGCCCCTGTTCCTCGGCCGCCACGGCCATGAAGACGAGCGTGGCATCGAACTGGTAGCGCGCCATCGCGCAGGCCATCTCGATCACGGCCGCCGTGCCTGAGGCGTCGTCGTTGGCGCCGGGCGCGTCGCCCTGCGCATCCATCACGTCGGTGGCACGCGAATCATAGTGGCCGCTGACGACATAGATGCGCCCGGCAGACTGCGGCTGGCTGCCCGGCAGGGTCGCCACCACGTTGACGATTTCCGTCGGCCGCGCGATGCGCTTCGACACGGGTGCGATATGGCTGTCGAACGCCACCTGCAGGCGCCCGCCCGCCTGCGCGCCGCAGCGCTCCAGCTCCGCCTTGATCCAGCGCCGCGCCGCGCCGATGCCGCGCGTGTCGGACACGGTATCGGACATGGTGTGGCGCGTCTGGAAACTGACCAGCTTGCGCACGTGCGCCTCGATGCGCTGCGGCGAGATGTCGGCCACCACCTGCCGTATCTGCTGCTGCGCCGGTTCGGCGCCCGGCGCCGCCGCCACACTCGCCGACAGCATGGCTGCCGTCATTCCCGTCAAAATCCGTACCATGCCTGCATCCCCCGATGATTGATTGAGCTGGCCATTCTCGCATTTTTGACGGCAGGCAAGGATGTTCCAGGATGAAAATCGTGCATTGTAGAAACTGCTACAATCGGCCATTTCCCGTTCCGCTCACGAAAGACACCCGCATGCGCCAGCCCATCCTCCACCCCGCACGCCGCAGTCTCAGCCTGCGCGCGGTCCGCTGACGGTGCGCCGCATGCTCGTCAAATTGCTGCTGCTGGCCACCCTGTTTGCCGGGCTCAGCATCGCCGCGCTGTACAGCTACGGGCGCTTCGCCGAACGTTCGCTGGGGGCACCGGGTACGGCCTTGCCCGTGGCAGCCGGCGCTACCCTGCTCGACCGCGTGCTGGCGCCGCAGCTGGCGCAACGCCCGGAACAGAGCGGCACGGCCCTGATCGACGACAACCTGGAAGCGTTTGCCCTGCGCGCCCTGAGCGCGCGCGAGGCGGGCCGCAGCATCGACCTGCAGTACTACATCTGGCATAACGACGTCACGGGCCGCCTGCTGGTGCGCGAACTGCTGCGCGCGGCCGACCGCGGCGTGCGCGTGCGCGTGTTGCTTGACGATATCAACGCGCGCGGCCAGGATGCCGCCATCCTCGCGCTCGACAGCCATCCGCTGATCGACGTGCGCATCTTCAATCCGGGCCGCAACCGCGACGGCATCTGGTTGCGCGCCGTGGAAATGGCCTTGCGCGCCGTCAGCCTGAACCGGCGCATGCACAACAAGGCCTGGATCGTCGACGGCAGGGTGGCCCTGGTCGGCGGGCGCAATATCGGCGATGAATATTTTGATGCCGCCGAGCAAGTCAATTTCCAGGATGCCGACTTGCTGCTGGTGGGTCCCGCCGTACAGCAGACGAGCGACATTTTCGACCGCTTCTGGAACAGCCGCGCCGTCATCCCCATCGGTGCCTTGCACGCCGGCAAGAACGCAGGCGCGCCGGAACTGCAGGCTATGCGCGCCCGCCTCGACACGCTCACGGGTGAACTGGGCGCTTCGCCGTACCTGCGGCAGCTGACCGATACGGGCCAGCTGCAAGCCCACCTGGATGGCCGGCTGCGGCTGCACTGGAGCGCGCAGGTACAAGTGCTGTCGGACCCGCCGGAAAAAGCCGCGCCCGTGGCCAGTTTGCAGCGCAGCGAGCACTGGCTCATGCACAGCTTGCTGCCCCTGCTGACCGAGGCGCGCGAAGAAGCACTGCTGACTTCGCCCTACTTCGTGCCCGGCGCGGCGCTGACGCAGAGCCTGGCCGACAAGGTTGCCGCCGGCGTCAAGGTCGGTGTGCTGACCAACTCGCTGGCCGCCACCGACGTGGCCCTCGTGCATGCGGGCTATGCGCGCTACCGCGAAGTGCTGCTGGGCGGTGGCGTCGACCTGTATGAATTGAAGACCCTGCACCGCAAGCGCATCAGCCTGATGGGTTCGAGCCGCGCCAGCCTGCATACCAAGGCCGTGGTGGTCGATGGCCAGCGGGGTTTCGTCGGCTCCTTCAACCTCGACCCCCGCTCGGCCCAGCTGAACACGGAGATGGGCGTGCTGTTCAACGATGCCGCGCTGGGAGCCGACATGCGCACGCTGTTCCTGCACTCGACGGCTAGCGACACCAGCTACCGCGTATTCCTCGACAACGGCGCCCTGCGCTGGTCCGACGCCACCGAGCAGCCAGCCAAGGTGTGGACGCACGATCCGGAGTCAGGCTTCTGGCGCCGCATGCTGGTATGCGTGATGCGCTGGCTGCCGATCGAGTCGCAGCTGTAGGCGCATCGGCAGGGCAAAGTGGCGGCGCATAAAAAAAACCCCGCGCGGCCGGTACCACGCAGGGTTTTCTTCTCGTCCTGCGCGGCACCACCACGCAACACGCTTTACAGCAACACGCTTACTTTTTCTCGGCTTCAGCCTTCTTCGCCTCGGCTGCAGCCAGCTTCGCTTCTTTCTTCGCGGCAGCGGCGGCAGCCTTCGCTTCTTTCTTGGCAGCAGCAGCTTCTTTTTTCGTTTCAGCGGCTGTCTTGGCTGGCGCCGCAGCGGTGTCGGTCGCAGCAGCTGGCTTCGCTGCGGCTTCTTTCGCTGCAACTTCCTTCACAACAGTTTCCTTTTTTGCCGGGGCAGCTTTCGCCACCGGGGCCGCTGGCGCGCCAGACTTGGCCTGACCATTCACCTGCAAGCCCGCTTCCGACAGTTTCACGGAACTTTTCGGTCCGATGCCTTTTACGCGGCTTTCGAAATCGGCCCAATCCTTGAAGGCGCCGCCCTTGGCGCGTTCATCAAGGATGGCTTTCGACGTGACGGGGCCGATGCCCTTGACGCCGTCGAGTGCCGCCTGGTCCGCCTTGTTGACATCGACCTGGGCAAAGGCAAAACCCATCGTCGCGATCAGGGTGACGATGGCCAGCAGTATTTTTTTGAACATGGGTATCTCTCCGTGGTGTGGTTTCAAGATGACTCGAACGCAAGGGAGGAGCAGCGCCTTAACGGCTTTAACGGCTGTGGCGTGATACGGTTGACAAGACGGGACAGCGGAATGACGGGGAAACCTGCGCCAGATCAAACAGAGCGGCGCAGGCGAGATGCGGAATACGGCGGCGGTTACTGCGGGAACAGCTCTTCGCGGGTGACGGTGGCCGTGCCCAGCTTGCCGACGACGATGCCGCCGGCCCGGTTGGCCGTACGTACGGCGTCACCCAGGCCCATGCCGGCGCCCAGCATGGCCGCCATGGTGGCGATCACCGTGTCGCCCGCGCCCGAGACGTCGAATACTTCGCGCGCATCGGTCGGCATGTGCAGCACCTCATCGGCCGTGTACAAGCTCATGCCCTCTTCGGAACGGGTCAGCAGCAAGGCTTCCAGGCCCAGCTGTGCGCGCATCTGCTGCGCGCGTTCCGTGAGTTGCTCTTCCGTATTCCAGTTGCCGATCACGCGGCGCAGTTCGGACTTGTTCGGAGTGAGCACTGACGCTCCCGCATAGCGGCTAAAATCATCGCCTTTCGGGTCGACCATGACGATCTTGCCGGCGGCCTTGGCGGCCTTGATCATCTCGGCCACGTTCACCAGGCTGCCCTTGGCGTAGTCTGACAGGACCACCACATCGTAGTGCGGCAGTAGCGCATTGAATTGCTTGAGTTTATCGCGCAGCACCGTATCGCTGGGCGCATCCTCGAAGTCGATGCGCAGCATCTGCTGCTGGCGGCCGATCACGCGCAGCTTGATGATGGTGGAAATGGCCGCATCGCGCTGCAGATAGCTGTGGATGCCGCCGCCTTCGAGCAGGCGCTCGACCTGGCTGCCGGCCTCGTCGTCGCCGACCACGCCCAGCAAGCTCGTCTTCGCTCCCAGCGCGGCCGCGTTGCGCGCCACGTTGGCCGCGCCGCCCAGGCGCTCTTCGCGCTTCTCAATGCGCACGATGGGCACCGGCGCTTCCGGCGAAATACGGCTGACATCACCGAACCAGTAGCGGTCCAGCATCACATCGCCCACCACCAGCAGGCGCACCTGGGCCAGCGCGGCCGGCGCCGTCAAGGCTGCCACCTCGTGGGCGCTCATGCGCGTGTCAGGATCGAGCGACCGATCCCGTGATATTCGATGCCCGCCTCGGCCATGACGGCCGGCTCGAACAGGTTGCGTCCGTCAAAGATCACGGCCTGCTTCAGGCGCGCCTTGACCTGTTCGAAATCGGGACTGCGGAAGGCTTTCCACTCGGTCACGATGACCAGCGCATCGGCGTCCTGCAGCGCATCCTTCGGACTGTCGGCAAAGCGCACCCTTGCCAATTGTTCCGGCGTCAAGTCCAGTTGCAGCACGCGGCGCGCCTCGGGCATGGCGACGGGGTCGTACACGGCCACCGTGGCGCCGCGCGCCAGCAAGTCCGCCAGCAGCACGCGGGCCGACGCTTCGCGCATATCGTCCGTGTTCGGTTTGAAGGCCAGTCCCCAGACGGCGAAATGCCGGCCCGTCAGATCTGCGCCGAAGCGAGTGACCACTTTGCGCCCCAGCACCTGCTTCTGCTGGTCGTTGACGGCTTCGACGGCACGCAGGATCAGCAACTCCTGCCCATAGCCGCGCGCCGTGCGCTCGAGCGCCTGCACGTCTTTCGGGAAGCAGGAACCGCCATAGCCGCAACCTGCGTACAGGAAGCTGTGGCCGATGCGTGGGTCGGAACCGATACCGTGGCGCACGGCCTCGATATCGACGCCCACCTTGTCGGCCAGGTTCGCCAGTTCATTCATGAAGGAAATACGCGTGGCCAGCATGGCGTTCGCCGCATACTTCGTGAATTCGGCCGAGCGCACGTCCATCCAGTAGGTACGTTCGCGGTTGCGGTTGAATGGCGCGTACAGGCTTTTCAGCAATTCGCGCGCGCGCTCGCCGTCCGGCGTGCTGTCGCAGCCGATGACGATGCGGTCCGGGCGCATGAAGTCTTCGACGGCCGCGCCTTCCTTGAGAAATTCCGGGTTCGACGCCACCGAGAACGTGGCGGCCACGCCGCGCGCGTCCAGTTCGCCCTGGATGGCGGCGCGCACTTTTTCGGCCGTACCGACGGGCACGGTCGACTTGTCGACGATGACCTTGAAGTCCGTCATGTACTTGCCGATGCCGCGCGCGGCCGCCAGCACGTATTGCAGGTCGGCCGAGCCGTCTTCATCGGGCGGCGTGCCGACGGCGATGAATTGCATCACGCCGTGTGCGGCGGCTGCCTCGACGTCGGTGGAGAAGGTCATGCGGCCGGCGGCGCGGTTGCGCGCCACGACTTCTTCCAGTCCAGGTTCATGGATGGGGATGCCGCCGCTATTGAGCAAGGCGACCTTCTGTGCGTCCAGGTCGAGGCAAAAAACGTCGTTGCCCAGCTCCGCCAGGCAGGCGCCGGTCACGAGGCCTACATAGCCGGTGCCGATAATAGTGATTTTCATGGATGTACCGTATGGATAAAAAGCAGGTCTTACATAGAAGTACACGCCACATTACTCAGGGCAAGGTGACGTGTACGAATCAGTTCATGACATTGAGTTCTTCGGTGCGGCGCGGTGGATACGTTTCCCACTTATTGCAGCCAGGGCAGTGCCAGTAGAACTGGCGTGCCTTGAAGCCGCAATGGCTGCACTGGTAGCGGGCCAGCTTCTGCGTGTAGCCGTGCACGAGGTTTTTCACCATCGACAGCTCGGACCAGATGGCGGCCGGCGCATCCATCATGCGCGCTTCCAGCAGTTTATCCAGGCCCAGCAGGGTCGGCGTGCGGCGCAGCTCGGCGCTGACCAGCTGCTTCGCCGCTTCCACGCCATCGAGTTCGATGACGGCCTTGAAGACGACCTCGATCAAGTCGATCGACGACGCCTCTTCCAGGTAGGAGCGCAGCAGGTTGACGCCTTCCTGCGCGCGGCCCACCTTGGTGTAGCCATCCATCAGGCGCTGCGCCACCAGGGCCACGTGCGGCACGCTTTGCTGCTCCACGCGGCGCCAGGTGGTCAGCGCGCCTTCCACGTCGCCGCGCGCCAGCAGCACGTCGCCCGTCAGGATGGTGGCGCGCACGCTCTTGCGGTCCGTCTGCAGGGCTTTTTCCAGCAGCGGCATGGCTTCGTCCGGCTTCATGTGCACCAGCGCGTCATGCGCCAGTTCGCAATAGAACTGGGCGATTTCCTTCTGGCGCGCACCGGCGCCCGATTCCTGCAAGCCCACGGCCGCTTCGATGGCGCGCGGCCATTCCTTTTCGCGCTGGTAAATTTCCAGCAGCGCACGGCGCGCCTGGGCCGCATATTGCGTGTCGATCAGGCTATTGAAGGTTTCCTCCGCGCGGTCCAGCAAGCCTGCCTTCAGGTAATCCATGCCCAGTTCGTAGGCGGCATGGCCCTGCTGTTCCAGCGGCAAGTCCGGGCGCGCCAGCAAATTCTGGTGCACGCGGATGGCGCGCTCCGTTTCGCCGCGGCGGCGGAACAGGTTGCCCAGCGCAAAGTGCATATCGGCCGATTCCGGGTCCAGCTTGACGACTTCGATGAAGGCATCGATGGCCTTGTCATGCTGCTCATTGAGCAGGAAGTTCAAGCCCTTGAAGTAATTGCGCGGCAAGCTGCGCGATTCGGACACCAGTTGATGAATGTCGACGCGCGCGGCAATCCAGCCCAGCGCGAAAAACACCGGGATACCCAAGAGCCACCAGAGTTCAAAATCCATGCGATTGTTTTTATTCGAGTAAGAGAGATAGGAGCGACGGCGCCGCTTACTGCGCGCTCACGCTGTCCGGTTGCGGCTGGACATTGCTGGCCACGCCAACGGTTTGCAGCGCGGCAATGGTGGTTTTTTGCTTGCTCGCTTCGCGGCGGTGACGGAACACGGTCGGCGTCAGGGCCAGGACGCCCAGGCTGGCGCCGGCGACAAAAAAGCCCAGCAGCATCAGGACCAGGGGGCCGCGAATTTCATAATTAAGGAAAACATGCAGGTCGACAACCTGCGCATTCTTCAGCGCAAAACTGAAGAACAGGACGAAAAGAACACAGCCAACGATGGTGGAGATGATTTTCATCGATACGCCCAGAAAGTACAAAAAATGCCGTATGGCACAACCTCGGAATGCCTGGCAGAAGCGTAGCGAGCGTCAGTGATTTGTGGCCGAGAAGCGCAACCGTACTGAAGTACGGTGAGCATCGCAGGCCGCAAAGCGCGACGCGCAGTAGCTTATGTCAGGTATTCTCAGCATATTAACAAAAAAAAGCGGCATCCAAGGACGCCGCTCTTTGTGTCGCCTTCCAGCAGACGATTAATCCTCGATAATCGGTTGCCCGACCATCGCGTCCACCCGCTCGCGCAACTGTTTTCCCGGCTTGAAGTGGGGTACCCGTTTTTCGGGAACCATCACCTTGTCGCCGGATTTCGGGTTGCGGCCGATACGCGGGGGCCTGCTGTTCAGGGCAAAACTGCCAAAACCGCGGATCTCGATACGCTGACCGGTCGCCAGGGCGTTGGTCATCGCATCGAGAATGGTCTTGACGGCATACTCCGCATCTTTCGCCACCAGCTGAGAATAACGCTCAGCGAGGCGGTTGATCAGCTCGGACTTTGTCATCTGCCGTATCCGCAGTCTTAGTTCTTGTTATCGAACTTAGCTTTCAACAAGGCGCCCAGGCTGGTGGTGCCCGAAGCTGCGTTGTTGTCGGTAGCTGCCATCTTCTGCATGGCTTCCTGGGTTTCCACGTTGTCTTTCGCTTTGATCGACAGTTGGATACCACGGGCTTTGCGGTCGATGTTCAACACCATTGCTTCGACGGTATCGCCGACTTTCAGGTGCGTACCAGCATCTTCAACGCGGTCGCGCGAGATTTCGGAAGCGCGCAGGTAGCCTTCAACTTCTTCGGACAGTTGGATCACGGCGCCTTTAGGCTCAACCGATTTAACGGTACCGGTTACCAGCGAGCCTTTGTCGTTCATGGCTGCGAAGTTGTTGAATGGGTCACCTTCCAGTTGCTTGACGCCCAGGGAAACGCGCTCGCGCTCAACGTCGATGGCCAGAACGATGGCTTCCAGTTCGTCACCTTTCTTGAAGCGACGCACGGCTTCTTCGCCGGTTTCGGTCCAGGACAGGTCGGACAGGTGTACCAGACCGTCGATGTTGCCGGCCAGGCCGATGAACACGCCGAAGTCGGTGATCGATTTGATCGCGCCGCGGACTTTATCGCCCTTCTTGTGGGTAACGCCAAAGTCATCCCAAGGGTTGGCTTTGCACTGTTTCATACCCAGCGAGATACGACGACGCTCTTCGTCGATTTCCAGAACCATCACTTCTACTTCATCGCCCAGTTGGACAACTTTGTTAGGAGCAACGTTTTTGTTCGTCCAGTCCATTTCGGAAACGTGTACCAGACCTTCGATACCCTGTTCCACTTCAACGAACGCGCCGTAGTCGGTCAGGTTCGTTACTTTACCGAACAGACGGGTGCTTTGTGGGTAACGACGGGACAGACCGGTCCAAGGATCGTCGCCCAGTTGTTTCACGCCCAGCGAAACACGGTTTTTCTCTTGATCGTATTTCAGGACTTTGGCGGTGATTTCCTGGCCAACCGTCAGTACTTCCGACGGGTGACGTACACGGCGCCATGCCAGGTCGGTGATGTGCAGCAAGCCATCGATACCGCCCAGATCCACGAACGCGCCGTAGTCGGTGATATTTTTGACGACGCCGGTCACGACCGTGCCTTCTTTCAGCGTTTCCATCAGTTTCTGACGCTCTTCGCCCATCGAAGCTTCGATGACGGCGCGGCGGGACAGAACCACGTTGTTACGCTTGCGATCCAGCTTGATCACTTTGAATTCGAGGGTTTTGCCTTCGAATGGGGTGGTGTCTTTGACAGGACGGGTATCAACCAGCGAGCCCGGCAGGAATGCGCGGATGCCGTTGGTCAACACGGTCAGGCCGCCTTTGACTTTACCATTGACGGTACCGACGACGATTTCGCCCGATTCCATCGCTTTTTCCAGAGCCAGCCACGAAGCCAGACGCTTGGCTTTATCGCGCGACAGGATGGTATCGCCGAAACCATTTTCCAGCGATTCGATCGCCACGGAAACGAAGTCACCAACTTTGACTTCCAGTTCGCCGTGGTCGTTCTTGAATTCTTCGACAGGGATGAATGCTTCGGATTTGAGGCCAGCGTTCACGATCACGAAATTGTGGTCGAGGCGCACGACTTCAGCGGAAATAACTTCGCCGGAGCGCATATCTTGACGCGACAACGATTCCTCGAAGAGCGCAGCAAAACTTTCCATACCGGTAGATTCGTTAGTTGTAACAGTAGACATAGGGTTCACACAGGTTATCCAGCAGAGATCGCACGACGCGACTTAAACTGGGTTAGGTTTTTGACACACCCGGACAGGCCAGGAGCCGTCAACGGGCACCACATAGCACAACAACACGCTATTTTGCTGCAGCTGCATACCATTTCAACACGGTTTCAACGGCAACATCTGCCGTCATTTCCGACGTATCGAGGACATGCGCCCCTTCCGCAGGGACCAGCGGCGCAATCGCACGGTGAGTATCACGTTCGTCCCGCGCCTGCAAATCCATCAGAAGGTCTTCCATCTTAGCAGAAAAACCCTTGTCTATCAATTGCTTGTAGCGCCGTTGCGCGCGCGCCTCGACGCTGGCGGTGAGGAACACCTTCAATTGGGCATGCGGGAAGATCACCGTGCCCATGTCGCGCCCGTCGGCCACCAGGCCCGGCGTCTTGCGAAAACCCAGCTGCAAGCCCACCAGGGCATGGCGCACTGTTGGCAGCACGGCAATTTTTGACGCCGTATTGCCCACTTCTTCAGCACGGATCTGCTCGGTGACGTTTTCCTGCGCCAGCAGGATCTCGCCGCCCGCAAAATGGCAAGGCAAGTGCTCGGCCAGCTTGGCCAGCGCGTGCTCGTCGCGCAAGTCGGTGCCACGGCGCAGCGCCATCAGCGCCGTCAGGCGGTACAGCGCGCCCGAGTCCAGGTAATGGAAACCCAGCTTGTCGGCCACGCGGTGCGCCACCGTACCCTTGCCGGAAGCGGTGGGGCCATCGATGGCGATGACTGGAATGTTGGAGGTTGACATAGTATTAAACAATCAATTAAATCAAGGTGTCTTTGGCAATCCCCGCAAACGCAGCGAAATACTCGGGGAAGGTCTTGGCCACGCATTTCGGGTCGTTGATGCGCATGGCGTTGCCGCGGCGCGCGGCGCCATCGAGCGAGGCGAGCGAGAAACACATGGCCATGCGGTGGTCGTCATACGTGTCGATGGTGGCTGCCTGGATCTCGGCTGGTGGCGTCACGCGCAGGTAGTCCGCGCCCTCTTCCACTTCCGCACCCAGCTTGCGCAATTCCGTCGCCATGGCGGCCAGGCGGTCCGTTTCCTTCACCCGCCAGCTGGCGATATTGCGCAAGGTCGAGGTGCCGTCCGCGTACAGGGCAGCCACGGCGATCGTCATGGCCGCATCGGGAATATGATTAAAATCCATGTCGACGGCTTTCAAGACGCCGTTCGAACGGGCCTCGATCCAGTTCTCGCCCATGGTGATGGTCGCGCCCATCTGCTGCAAGGCCTCGACGAAGCGCACGTCGCCCTGGATACTGTCGCGCCCCACGCCTTCCACGCGCACGGGACCGCCGCCGATGGCGCCGGCCGCCAGGAAATACGACGCCGACGAAGCGTCGCCTTCCACGTGGATGGTGCCCGGGCTTTGATAGTGCTGGCCCGGCTGCACGGTGAACGACTGCCAGCCGTCATGCTCGACCGTCACGCCGAAGCGGCGCATCAGGTTCAGGGTAATTTCAATGTACGGCTTGGAGATCAACTCGCCCGTCACGTCGATGGTCACCGCATGGTCGCGCGCCATCAGCGGCGCCACCATCAAGAGGGCCGTCAAAAACTGGCTCGACACGTTGCCGCGCACGGCGATGCGCTGCGCGTGGATGTGGCCACGGCGGATGCGCAGCGGCGGGAAGCCCTGCTCGCCCGTGTATTCGATCTGCGTGCCGACGGCGTTCAGCGCGTCGACCAGGTCGCCGATGGGGCGCTCGTGCATGCGCGACACGCCGTGCAGCGTGTAATCGCCGCCGATGACGGCAAGGGCCGCCGTCAGCGGACGGATCGCCGTACCGGCGTTCCCCATGAACAGGTCAGCCGCGTGGTGCGGGAAGACGCCGCCGCAGCCTTCCACGTGATGCACCTGGTGGGCAGTAGCCGGATCGCCCGTCAACTCATCCTGCGTCCATTTGACGCCCAGCGACGTCAACGCCGTGAGCATGACGAAGGTGTCGTCGGAGGCGAGCAAGTCGATGATTTTCGTCGTGCCCCTGGCCAGCGCGGCGAGCAGCAGCACGCGGTTGGAAATGCTTTTCGAGCCGGGTAAACGCACCGTGCCTTCGGCATGCATCACCGGCTGCAAATCGATATGGTGAGGGTAGTGCTTGGTCTGGGTCA
Source organism: Janthinobacterium sp. PSPC1-1 (assembly GCF_049897625.1). Classification (NCBI taxonomy): domain Bacteria; kingdom Pseudomonadati; phylum Pseudomonadota; class Betaproteobacteria; order Burkholderiales; family Oxalobacteraceae; genus Janthinobacterium; species Janthinobacterium sp. PSPC1-1. Next base: position 170,613 of record NZ_JAFCWP010000005.1, read on the forward strand.
TGCTGGAATCCTTGAGTATTTATCGTGTGGGCGCGGCAGGTATTTCCGCCGTTTCAATCGCCTCGATCCATTGTTGCCGCGCGTGCTGGGCGTTCGCGTACACGCCTTCGATGGCGGCGCCGTCATTCGCGGCCAGGTGGGCGCGCAAGGTCGTCAACTGCGCCAGGTAGGCGTCCAGTTCGTGCAGCAGCGCCGGCTGGTTGGCCAGGCTGATGTCGCGCCACATTTCCGGCGATGAGCCGGCGATGCGCGTAAAGTCACGAAAGCCGCTGGCCGCATATTGAAACAGCAGGCCCGCGTGCGGTTTGTTGGCGATGTCGTCGACCAGCGCAAAGGCCAGCAAATGCGGCAGATGGCTGACGGCGGCAAATACCTTGTCATGCTCTTCGGGTGTCAAGGTATGCAGGATGGCGCCGCAGGCGCGCCACGCGGCCGCCACCCGTTCCACATCGGCGGCGCTATTTTCCGCCAACGGCGTGAGCACCACTTTCTTGCCTTGATACAGATCGATGATGGCGGCGTCAGGCCCATTCGTCTCGCGTCCCGCGATCGGGTGGCCGGGCACGAATTGCGCCACCTTGCCACCGAGCGCCGCGCGCGCGGCCGCCACCACATCGCTTTTCGTGCTGCCCGCATCGGTGACGATGGTGCCGGGCTGCAGATGCGGCGCGATGGACGCCAAAATAGCGCCCGTCTGCGCCACGGGCGCGGCGACCAGCACCAGGTCGGCGCCAAGCAAGGCATCAGCCATGTCGCCGCCGATTTCGTCGATGATGCCCAACTCAAGGGCGCGCGCCAGCGAGGTCGATGAACGGCCCATGCCGACCACCGTGGCGACCGCGCCCGCGTGTTTCAAGGCGCGCGCGAACGAGCCGCCGATCAGGCCTACGCCGAAGATGACGACTTTTTTCAGTGCAGGCGTCGTCATATCGTCAGGCCAGCGCTTTCGTCAGCGCGGCGATGAAGATGGCGTTTTCCTGCGGCAGGCCGATGGAAATGCGCAGCCATTGCGGCAAGCCGTAGCTGCCGACGGGACGCACGATCACGCCCTGCTGGAGCAGCGCCAGGTTCACGCGCGCGCCCGCTTCGTCATCGTCGCCCACTTTCACCAGCACGAAATTGCCGTGCGACGGCACGAATTCCAGGCCCAGTTGCGTGAATGCCTCGATGAACTGCTGGTAGCCGGCCGCGTTGTTGCGCGCGCTTTGCTCGAGGAAGGCCTTGTCGTTCAGGGCGGCAATCGCGGCCGCCTGCGCCAGCGAGTTGACATTGAACGGCTGGCGGATGCGGTTCATCAGGTCCGTCAGCACCGGTTGGGCAATGGCGAAGCCGATGCGCAGGCCGGCCAGGCCGTAGGCCTTCGACAGGGTGCGCGAGACCACCAGGTTCGGATACTGGCGCACCCACGCCGTCGATTCGTACTGCTCGTCGGCCGAGAGGAATTCGTTGTAGGCTTCATCCAGCACCACCACCACGTGCTGTGGCACTTTTTGCAGGAACGCTTCGAGCTGCGCGGCCGTCAGGAAGGTGCCGGTCGGGTTGTTCGGGTTGGCGATGAAGATCAAGCGCGTATCGTCGGCAATCGCCGCCGCCATGGCATCGAGGTCATGGCCGTAGGCTTGCGCCGGCACGACGATGTGGCGCGCACCCAGGCCTTGCGTGGCCAGCGCGTACACGGCAAACGAATACTGCGAGTAGACCACGGATTGGCCATGCTGCACGAAGGCGTGCGCGGCGATTTCCAGGATGTCGTTGCTGCCATTGCCCAGGGTGATCCAGTCGGCCGGCACGTCATAGCGCTTCGACAGCACGGCTTTCAAGTCGAAGCCGTTGGCGTCCGGGTAGCGGCCCAGGTCATCGATGGCGGCGATCATCGCCTGCTTCGCCGATTCCGGCATGCCGTACGGGTTTTCATTCGACGCCAGCTTGACGATGGCGGCCTCGTCGAGGCCGAATTCGCGCGCGACTTCGGCGATCGGTTTGCCGCTCTGGTAAGGGGCGATGGCGCGGACGTATTCTGGACCGATATTTTTAGACATGGTGTTCTTTAAAAGTTGGTGAATGATTAGGCTGGTGGCTGTTGTTGGGTTACGCTGCGCTAACCCAACCTACGGCTTATTGTAGGTCGGATTAGGCCGCAGGCCGTAATCCGACACCACCGTCGGCGTCACAGACTGACCGGATACGACCCCAGCACCTTGAAAAACGCCGCATTGCCTTGCAGCTCGGCCAGCGCCTGGGCAACGGCTGCATCGTGCACATGGCCTTCCACGTCGACATAGAAATAATACTCCCAGCTGCCCATGCGCGCCGGGCGCGACTCGAAGCGCGTCATCGACACGCCGTGCTTCGCCAGGGGTGCCAGCAACTGGTACACGGCGCCCGCCTTGTTCGGCACGGCCAGCACCAGCGACGTCTGATCCTTGCCCGACGGTGCCGTCTGCAAGGTGCCCACAACGGCAAAGCGCGTGCGGTTGTGCGGGTCGTCCTGGATATGGCCCTTGACCACGCCCAGCTTGTACTGCGCGCCCGCCAGTTCGCTGGCAATGGCAGCGACCGCCGGGTCCTCGCTGGCCATGCGCGCCGCTTCGGCATTCGAGGCCACGGCATGGCGCGCGATGTGTGGGTAATTCTGGTTCAGCCACACCTGGCACTGCGCCAGCGCCTGCGAATGGGCGCAGATGGAGGTGACGCCATCCATGTTGCCGCTCTTCGTCATCAGGCTGTGGTGCACGGCAATGGCGACTTCACCGCTGATGATGAGGCTAGTCTGCAGCATCATGTCCAGCGTGCGGTTGACGGCGCCTTCCGAGGAATTCTCGATCGGCACCACGCCAAAGTCGGCCGTTCCCGCCTCGGCGGAGCGGAACACTTCATCGATGGACGCGCACGGCAAGCCTTCGACGGCGCTGCCGAACTGCTGGTACACGGCCTGTTCGCTGAAGGTGCCGGCCGGGCCAAGATAGGCCACGGTGACGCGCTTTTCCAGCGAGCGGCAGGACGACATGATTTCGCGGAAGATGGTCTGCACTTCGCGGTCGCCCATGGGGCCGGGATTGCGCTCGGCCACGCCGCGCAGCACTTGCGCTTCGCGCTCGGGACGGAACACGGGCGCCTGCGTCTCGGCCTTCACGTGGCCCACTTGCTGGGCTATTTGCGCGCGGCGGTTCAGCAGTTCGAGGATTTGCGCGTCGATCGCATCGATCTGTTCGCGCAGCGGTTTCAATTTATCGGTCATGGTGTTTGTTTCGTCAGCTGTACTTCAATCATGGCCGCGCGGCCTGCGCCGGCGGCGGGCCGGCGCGGTCGTCTAGGCGACTCAGCGTCCGGCAAACTCGTTCAGATAATTCACCAAGGCTTGCACGCCCTCGATCGGCATCGCGTTATAGATCGATGCACGCATGCCGCCGACGGACTTGTGGCCCTTCAGTTGCAGCAGGCCGCGCTGCTTGGCGCCGGCCAGGAATGCGTCGTTCAAGCTTTCATCGCGCAGATAGAACGGGATGGTCATGCGCGAGCGGTATGCGGGATCGACCCGGTTCTGGTAGAAGTCGTCCGCATCAAGCGCCGCGTACAGCAGCGCCGCTTTCTCAATATTACGCTGTTCCATGGCTGCCACGCCACCTTGCCGTTTGAGCCACTGGAAAACCAGGCCGGCAATATAGATGCCGTAGGTGGGCGGCGTGTTGTACATCGATTCATGTTCGGCCACGATGCTCCAGTCGAAAGCGGACGGGCAGATCGGCAGCGCCTTGCCCAGCAAGTCTTCGCGCACGATGACCAGCGTCAGGCCGGCCGGGCCGATATTTTTCTGTGCACCGCCGAAGATGACGCCGTATTGCGACACGTCGATCACGCGCGACAAAATGTGCGAGGACATGTCGGCCACGATGGTGGTCCCTGCCGGTACGCCTGGCGCCTGCTGGAACTCCACGCCGTCGATGGTTTCATTGGTGCAGATGTGCAGGTAGGCGGCGCCTGGCGTCAGTTTCCACTCACCCACCGGCAGCACACCCGTGAAACGCGTGGCCTTGGACGACGCGGCCACGTTGACGTTGGCATATTTTGCCGCTTCCTGGATCGACTTGCCCGACCACGAGCCCGTATGCACGAAGTCGACGGTGGCCGGCTGCTGCGCGGCCAGGCCCACCAGATTCATGGGGATGATGGCGTTCTCGCCCAGGCCACCGCCCTGCAGGAACAGGATCTTGTAGTTGTCGGGCACGGCCAGCAGTTCGCGCAGATCGGCTACTGCCTGCTTGTAGATGGAGATGAATTCGGGACCACGGTGGCTCATTTCCATCACCGACATGCCGCTGCCATGCCAGTCCTGCATTTCCGCTGCCGCTTGCGCCAGCACTTCCTTGGGCAGGACGGCGGGGCCGGCTGAAAAATTGTAGATATGGGTCACGATACGGTCCTTGGAAAAATGGAATTATTGGGGCGGCTGCGTGGCCGCCCGCATGACTTGTTCGAGCACGGCATTCACGCGCGGCATCAGCACGCGCTGGCTGATGGCCATCGATTCGGCCGACAGCTGCGGCATGGTGGCCAGCATCTTGCGGCCCAGCGGCGTCTTGTAGAAGGCCGCCAGCTGCTCGACTTCCGGCACCGTGTAAAAGCGCGCGTACAGGGGCACCATTTCGGCGCTCAGCTCGTCGATCAGGGTCGGGTCGGCCAGCACCTGCGTCAGGGTGGCGATAGCGACGGGGATTTCTTCCTCGGCGCTGGCCAGCGCGCGCGCCTTGCGCTGCTCGTCCAGGTTCGGGTTGCTGCTGATTTGCTGCTGCGCCGACTGGCGGATCATGGCGGGCACCGATTGCAGCATCTGGTCGAAGATGCTGCGCGTCAGTTGCGGGAACTGCATCGCGTCGAGCATGCGCCGCACGGCCACTTTCATGGCGGGGCTGGGTGCCGCCTGGCGCGCGGGCGTGGCTTGCGTGCTCTGGGCCAGGGCCGGCAGGGTCGCAAGAAAGGCCAGCGAAAACGCGGCGAAGAAGGTGGCGACGATTTTTCTCATGGCATGCGGGATGTTGAATGAAGGGTAAATGGGCTGCGGCCGGGAGGCTTGTCGGCTTACGCCCTTTGGGCTAAGCCGACCTACGGGCCTAACAACTGGTGCGCCAACAGCAATTGGGGCTCCCGAAAGAGCCCCAATCATCTTACTCCGGCTGGGCCGGATCGACAGGATCAACGGGATCGGCTGGTTCAGCCGCTGCCGGCGCGGCTGCGGCCTCCAGGCCCGCCTCCGTCGTCAGCTCGACTTCGTCGATATCCGTTTCCACCACGCGCTGCAGGCCGGACAGCTTGGTGCCGTCTTCCACGGCGATCAGGGTCACGCCCTGCGTCGCGCGGCCCATTTCGCGAATTTCCGATACGCGGGTGCGAATCAGCACGCCACCGGTGGTGATCAGCATGATTTCATCGCTGGTATCGACCAGGGTCGCGGCAACCACTCGACCGTTGCGCTCGCTGGTCTGGATGGCGATCATGCCTTTCGTGCCACGGCCATGGCGCGTGTACTCGGTGATCGGCGTACGCTTGCCGTAACCGTTTTCGGTTGCCGTCAGCACCGACTGCTGCTCGTTCTCGGCCACCAGCAGGGCGATCACGTGCTGACCTTCTTCCAGGTTCATGCCGCGCACGCCGCGCGCCGTGCGGCCCATCGGACGCACATCGTTTTCGTCGAAGCGCACTGCCTTGCCCGAATCGGAGAACAGCATCACGTCGTGCTGGCCGTCGGTCAGCGCCGCGCCGATCAGGAAATCGCCATCGTCCAGGTCGACCGCGATGATGCCGGCCTTGCGTGGATTGCTGAAGTCCTTCAGCGGCGTCTTTTTCACGGTACCGAGGCTGGTCGACATGAACACGTAATGGTCTTCCGGGAACGTGCGGTTCTCGCCCGACAGCGGCAGGATCACGGTGATCTTTTCGTTGTCCTGCAGCGGGAACATGTTGACGATCGGCTTGCCGCGCGAATTGCGCGAGCCTTGCGGCACTTCCCATACCTTCAGCCAGTACATGCGGCCACGATCCGAGAAGCACAGGATGTAGTCGTGCGTATTGGCGATGAACAGCTGGTCGATCCAGTCTTCCTCTTTGGTCGCCATGGCCTGCTTGCCGCGTCCGCCACGCTTCTGCGCGCGGTACTCGGAAATCGGCTGCGCCTTCATGTAACCGGTGTGCGACAGGGTCACGACCATGTCTTGCGGCGTGATCAGGTCTTCCGTTTCCAGGTCGGTCGCATTGAGCTCGATCTGCGAGCGGCGCACGTCCTTGTTGCCAGCGCCGTATTCGTTTTTCGCCGCCGTCATTTCATCGGTGATGATGACGGTGACGCGTTCCGGCTTGGCCAGGATGTCGAGCAAGTCGGCGATATGTTCCATCACGTCCTTGTACTCGTTGACGATCTTGTCCTGCTCCAGGCCAGTCAGGCGCTGTAAACGCATCTGCAAAATTTCCTGCGCCTGGTCGTCCGACAGCTTGTACAGGCCATCCGTCTGCATGCCGTAGTGCTTCGGCAGGTTTTCCGGACGGTAGGCATCGATGCCGCCTGGCGTCGTGCCGTCGCCCGTACGGGCCAGCATTTCGCGCACGACGGACGAATCCCAGGCCTTGGCCATCAGCTCGACCTTGGCGATCGGCGGCGTTGGCGCGGCCTTGATGATGGCGATGAAGTCATCGATGTTGGCCAGCGCGACAGCCAGACCTTCGAGCACGTGGCCCCGTTCGCGCGCCTTGCGCAGTTCGAACACGGTGCGGCGCGTGACCACTTCGCGGCGGTGCGACAGGAAGCATTGCAGCATCTGCTTGAGGTTCAGCAGCTTCGGCTGGCCATCGACCAGGGCCACCATGTTCATGCCGAAGGTGTCTTGCAACTGGGTCTGCTTGTACAGGTTGTTCAGCACCACTTCCGGCACTTCGCCCCGTTTCAGCTCGATCACCACGCGCATGCCCGACTTGTCGGATTCGTCGCGGATGTCGGAAATGCCGTCGAGCTTCTTGTCGCGCACGTTTTCGGCGATGCGTTCCAGCAAGGATTTCTTGTTGACCTGGAATGGCAGCTCGTCGACGATGATGGCGATGCGGCCGCCATCCTTGCCGTATTCTTCGAAGTGGGTCTTGGCGCGCATGACCACGCGGCCGCGGCCCGTGCGGTAGCCGTCGCGCACGCCCGACACGCCATAGATGATGCCGGCGGTAGGGAAATCGGGGGCGGGAATGATCTCGATCAATTCATCGATCGTGCATTCCGGGTTGCGCAGCACGTGCAGCGCGCCGTCGATGACTTCGGTGATGTTATGTGGCGGAATGTTCGTCGCCATGCCGACGGCGATACCGGACGAGCCATTGATCAGCAGGTTCGGGATACGCGTCGGCAAGACCGTCGGTTCCTTTTCCTTGCCATCGTAGTTGGGCTGGAAGTCGACGGTATCCTTGTCGATATCGGCCAGCAGTTCGCCGGCGATCTTGTCCAGGCGGCACTCGGTGTAACGCATCGCCGCGGCGCCATCGCCGTCGACGGAACCGAAGTTACCCTGGCCATCGACGAGCATGTAGCGCAGCGAAAAATCTTGCGCCATGCGCACCAGTGTGTCGTAGATCGAGGCATCGCCGTGGGGATGGTACTTACCCATGGTTTCGCCGACCACGCGGGCGCACTTGACGTAAGGGCGGTTCCACACGTTATTCATTTCATGCATCGCGAACAAGACGCGGCGGTGCACTGGCTTCAAGCCATCACGCGCATCGGGCAAGGCGCGACCGACGATCACGCTCATGGCGTAATCGAGGTAGCTCTTGCGCATCTCTTCTTCGAGGGAAATAGGAATTGTTTCTTTTGCGAATTGATCCATTGGCGGTTCGACTGATCTCAGGCTGTGGTTAACTTATCTGTTACGCAATGTATGACGCAATACTGCATATCCTGGGTGGCTGTCGTCGTGGACGCTGCGCCGTGCGCTGCTGGCCCGGCCCGGCTTCCATGTCGCAGAGTGCCAGAACAAATCGGCGCACTGGCGGTACGGCCAGTACGCATACCGCAAGGGTACGTGCTGGTCATGCGGTGCCGCCGTGGGCATTTGCTCGACACTCTTAACAGTCAAGCGCACGATTTTAGCATGCGCGCCCAGCTACCTGTACAAATTGGCCATACCAACAAGATTGGCAGTTTGCACCAGGGGCGTGCATGTTGACCTGTCGATAATGCACAATGACAATATCAGTTCAAGACACCTGCCCTTCAAAGTGGCAAAAAAAGCGATCAAATGTTACAGATGCGTTACAAATGGGCATTTTCGTTGCGCAAAAACAACGCACGGTCTAAAATCGGGCAAGCTTTGATTTAACCACCGTCGTGCGCCCCTGATGCGTGTGGCAAAATGACTGAGAAGTTAATTGCTAGTTTCGCAATCTGAAACGAGCGCATATGGTCTACATGATAAAATCTTGGCACGTAGCACCAGTAGCGCAGTGTTGTTCTGCGGATATCACCCCCCGAAAGGAAAAAAGAATGAATAAATTTGTAACGCTGTTTTTCGCTGCATCCGCAGTGATTGCTGGCTCGGCTTCGGCCCAAACCCCAACCTCCCCACCATTCGCGCCAGTTACCACTGACATCAAAGCACCAAGCCCAAAAAGCGCTTACGTGCAAGATGCCCGCGGCGTGATCGTGCGCGATCCATTCGGTCTGTGCTGGCGCACCGGCTACTGGACACCTGCTGACGCAGTGCCAGGTTGCGACGTGCCACTGTGCGTAGAGCCAGAAACCCTGCAAGACGGCAAATGCGTGGCTCCACCAGCGCCAGTCGTACCAGCACCGGCACCAGTCGTTGTCGTACCAGTACCAGTCGTCGTGGCTCCTACCTCGGAAAAAGTCAGCTTCGCTGCTGATGCATTCTTCGATTTCGACAAAGCTACGCTGAAGCCAGAAGGCAAAGCCAAGCTGGACGAACTGTCCGCACAACTGGGCGGCATCAACCTGGAAGTCATCATCGCTGTGGGTCACACCGACTCCGTCGGCACCGATGCTTACAACCAAAAACTGTCGGTACGTCGTGCTGATGCTGTCAAAGCCTACCTGGTCACCAAAGGCGTTGAAAGCAACCGCGTGTACACCGAAGGCAAAGGCGAAAAACAACCTGTTGCTGATAACAAAACTGCCGAAGGCCGTGCGAAAAACCGTCGCGTGGAAATCGAAGTTGTTGGTACCCGCAACAAGTAATAGCTGAGCCCCCGGACTTGCCGCAAGTCATCGCGCAAGTCAAGGACAGCATGAAAAACCCCGCCAAGGCGGGGTTTTTTTTCGTCCGTGGCTGCCCGATTGTAAAATTGCCGCTATTATTCGACCTATGAACGCCGACCCTCTCGAAATCCAAAAATTCAGTGAGCTGGCCCACCGCTGGTGGGACCCCACTTCCGAGTTTCGTCCCTTGCACGAAATTAACCCCCTGCGCCTGGAATGGATCAACGCGAAAGTGCCGCTGGCTGGCAAGCGCGTGATCGACATCGGCTGCGGCGGCGGCATCCTGGCCGAATCGATGGCCCGCAAGGGCGCCGACGTGACAGGCATCGACCTGTCCGACAAGGCCCTGAAAGTGGCCGACCTGCACAGCCTGGAATCGGGCGCCAAGGTACGCTACAAGCTGATCGCCGCCGAAGCCATGGCCGAGGAAGAGCCGGGCCAGTACGACGTCGTGACCTGCATGGAAATGCTCGAGCACGTGCCGGACCCCGCCGCCATCGTCAAGGCCTGCGCCACCCTGGTGAAACCGGGCGGCCACGTCTTCCTGTCGACCCTTAACCGCAACCCGAAAGCGTACCTGTTCGCCATCCTGGGCGCCGAATACATCCTGCGCCTGCTGCCGAAAGGCACGCACGACTATGACAAATTCATCACCCCGTCCGAACTGTCGCAATACCTACGCAGCGCCGGCCTGGACGTCAACAGCATGCGCGGCATGGGCTACAATCCGCTGACCAAGATTTACTCACTTAATAGCGATACCAGCGTCAATTATCTGGTGGCCTGCACCCGGCCGCTGTAACCATCACGCACAATACAAGGCGGCTGCGGCCGCCATTTTTCATTCTTACTTGACACACTTTGCCCGCCATGATCACAGACCATCTGCCAGCCCCGCGCGCCATCCTGTTCGACCTCGACGGCACCCTGGCCGACACCGCGCCCGACCTGGCAGCGGCCATCAATCTGCTGCGCGCGCGCGCCGGCCTGGCGCCGACCCCGTATGACATCCTGCGCCCCACCGCCTCGGCCGGCGCGCGCGGCATGATAGGCGCGTCGTATGGCGTCCAACCTGGCGAAAGCGGCTACGAAGCCCTGAAAGACGGTTTCCTGAACAATTACGAAGCAGCCCTGGCCGTGGAAAGCCGTTTATTTGACGGCATCTCCGCCATGCTGGAAGGCCTGCAAGCCTTGGGCCTGGCCTGGGGCGTGGTCACCAACAAGGCGGCCCGCTTCACCGACCCGCTGGTGGGCCAGATCGGCCTGGGCGCCGCCGGCTGCGTGATCTCGGGCGACACCATGGCGCACCCGAAACCGCACCCCGCCCCCCTGCTGGAAGCGGCGCGCCGACTGGAACTGGCACCGCAAGACTGCTGGTACGTGGGCGACGACCTGCGCGACATCCAGGCCGGCCGCGCCGCCGGCATGCGCACGGTCGCCTGCGCCTGGGGCTACTGCGGCCCCGTCGAGCCGCAGCACTGGAAGGCCGACCACCTGCTGGACACGCCGCAGGCCCTGCTCGAGCTGGTGACTGGCGTGGTGAAGGCGGCGCAGGCGCGGCAGCTGGCGGCGTAAATCGGCCTCCACTTGATCTGGCGCGCCAACAAACGAATGCATCATGCAAGAGTGTGAAGATTGCGCTACAATGAAGGTTCTGTGGGGACGACCTGGTTTCGACGTGGGTTGCAAAGCAGCGCAGGGCATACCGAGGGCGGGCTACCTCGTAAATACAACCTGAAAAAACTTAACTGCAAACGATAACTCGTACGCACTGGCAGCTTAATTGCTGTTAGCTCTAGAACACCTCGTCCCTGGGGTGGGCCGTTAAAAGCTCTAGAGTCATTTACAGGGACTCGTCTGATGCTGGGTTACTTAGCGTCCGACTAAATAATAGGTAACTCGCTTGCCCATAACGTGCACATCCGTGCTGGCTGAGTTAAATTAAATGATAGTGCTAAGTATGTAGAACTGTCTGTGGAGTGCTTGCGGACGCGGGTTCGATTCCCGCCGTCTCCACCACTGAATAAATAAAAGGGCTTCCCCGTTTTGGCGGGGAGGCCCTTTTTATTTATTCAACGCATGCAGAGCGCGGGCAGCGCATCCGCGTCCGGTACGGACGCGGGGGTTTTGCGGGGCCTTCGGCGAGCGCAGCTCGGCGCCGCAAAACCGGGTTGCGCTTGCAAGCGCAACCCTCTCCGATTCGTCTGACTGGCTCTTGCGCCGCAGGCGGTTTTTCCTAGCAACAACATCAGCCGCTCAGGCCGTGTACGCATGGCGGACCTGAGCCCCGCTCCCTGACTCCAGGGTAGCGGTGCAATGCGTATAGCCAGTAGCAACGTTTAGCAGCTTCATCGATGAGCCAGTCGTTGAGTTCGGGCATGGCCGTAGCGGCCAGATTGGCGCCTGCCTGCACGAACGCCTGGGCGCTCACGGCATGGGCCAGCTGCGCCTGTTGCCGCAGATGCGCAAAAAAATCATCGAGTTCAGTTTGTACGCTCTTGCGCATGCCGGTGAGCATAAGTGCCACGAGGGCCGGCAACGGCAACTTGCGCCGACGCTGAAAAGCCGTCGGATGATCCGGGTGACGGGCATGATCGAGAAACCGGTTGGAATGCAGGTGGCAGGTGAAATTGGACAGCAAGGAAGCAAGGGACATGGCGGCAAAGAAGATCAAAAAGATCTTCATTGGCGGCCGCGCAAAGCCGCTACCGCGTCAAGGACTATGTGATTTATCAGGCAGAAAATTGCGCGGCGCGATCCTTAACTTGGGTGGATTGGACCCCGCCTCCTCATTTGAAAAAGGGCTGGTGCACGGCATTGCCGCACACCAGCCCTTGGACTGGCCCTGCGGGAAGAACACTGAAGGTCAAGTTTTCGTGTTGGATAAATCGGATGGCATCGCACGGAGCTGATTTGGTCGCCTTTGCAATAGGCGCTGTCCAAGCCGTACCCCCCATTTTTCTACTGTTTTGTGCATTATATAGCTGAGAATCAAGAGCCCAAACAATGCTTGTATATTGGCTGGAAGGAGGTCGATTGATAAATGAGTCAGCAACATCTTGATCGGATCCCATGCCCAGTTATGGAATAAGTAGACGGCAAATGTCAAATTGGACAGTAATAGTACAACTGGAGTCGGTTTCAGGTCCGCTCGATAAATCCAGGCAGCGCTAAAGATTGCGACAGCGATGGCGACAAAATGCGTACCTAGCCAGTATGGTGTATATTTTGCGACCAGGTCGAAGTATTGATACAGGATGAATCCGGTGAAAAATAACAGTGACCACAATTGAATTTCTTTTTTCTCAAAAAGGTAATAAAAGACACCGATAAACAGGATCGGTGTATAAATCGTGAAATAGGCCGGGAATGTTCCTGCGAAATTGGGGACGGGATCCATCATGCGTAGGCCGAATGTAACGGCTAGCAATGCCCATGGCAGGAGTTGACGGCGCTGATTTAATAAGCCGAGACATTTCAAGAGTGCCATCAGTAAGTAAAACATGATTTCAATGCGCAAGGTCCATTCAACCCCCAGTAGAGTATAGGGCGCTTGCAACCAGTCGCCCAGCAATAATAGCTGAATCACGATGATGCGTAGTTCAGGAAATGGCTGATGTAGAAAATAGTTATTTATCAGCAATTGTGATAATACTGCCACTATATACAAGGGGTAAATTCGAAAAATTCTCTTGACGAGAAATGTTCCGGTCGATTCTTTTATTAGTACATGAGTAATAATGTAGCCGGAAATCATGAAGAAGACTGTAACGCCAGCGCCACCACTCCAGAAAGCGGGTAATATGATTTGCAGTAGTAACTTGGGTGTTGCATGAACTAGCGGATCGTTAGCCCAGGAGTTCAAGTCAGCGTAAAATTTGTGTCCAATTAAAACACTGACGAAAGAAAAAATACGCAGATAATCCAGGAAAACCAGTCGGTTTGCGAGTGCAGAATCGGACTTGATGAGGTCAGTACTCATGTATTTGTACAAATAAAAGTGTGCGGATACCCGCAGGAATGGCATCGCTTCTGATTGCTTGCCGTGAAGTGGCATAGGCTGGCAGCTATCTGCAATGCGGGCTGATAAAACTTTACATTATAAGCGTTTCCGCTATTTGATTGAGGATTATGTTAGCGAGAGTGAAACTAGAGAGAGATGGACTTGCGTGCTTGTAAAGCATGAAAGCTGTGTGCGTCTGACATCGTGTTTCCGCCAACTCGGACGCGTACGCAAGTAAATCCAATGTTGTGACCTGGTGCGGTGAGGGCGTGAAGAGGGGGGCATGGCGAGCCAATCCTCCCAAGTTAAGCAATAGTTTTTCATTAAACGGCCTTGTACGCCATTTATTTATGCGGTTTGTAGGTCGTTTGACGTGATCTGGATTGCCCCGGTCGATGCGAAGCCCGCGTGCGAACCGTTCTTGTAGTACTTGCGGCGGAACAAGGTGGCCGCCTCGTTGAACCAGGCCGATTGCAGCGCGCTCACCTTCCCGCAATCGTCCAATGCCGTCAAATTCGCCGACCAAGTCGGCGACGTGCAGACCATCGAGGCGTTTCTGGACAAGTGGCTCGACAGGCAAAAAAAACACCTCAAGGCCAGCACATACAACGGCTATCGCAAGATCGTCGTCGACCAGCTGATCCCCTGGTTCGGCACCATCATGCTGTCGGCGCTGCGCAAGAAGGACGTGCGGGCGAAGCTGGAGCCCATGAACGCGACCAACAAGACCATGGCCAATATCCAGAGCGTGCTGCGCAAGGCACTGGACGACGCGATAGAGGACGAGTTGATCGAGGTGAACCCTTTGGCGCGCTGGTGCTATTCCAAGGTCGAGGCGCCGCAGTCGAAGGACGATATCGACCCGTTCACGAAAGAAGAACAGTCAGCGATTCTCGCCCAAGCAACCGGCCAGGGCAGCAACCTGTTGCGGTTTGCCTTCTGGACCGGCTTGCGCACGTCCGAACTGGCGGCCCTGGATTGGGCCGATGTGGACTTCGTGCGCGGGGTAGTGATGGTAACGCGAGCCCTCACGCAGCATTCAAGGGTTGCGGAGAGCACCAAGACAAACGCCGGCCGCCGAGAAGTCAAGCTGCTGGAGCGTGCCATGCATGCACTGCAGGAGCAAAAGGCATTCACTTGGGCGAAGGATGAGGAAGTCTTTCAAAATCCGCGCCTGGAACGGCGCTGGGAGGGGGATCAGCCGATCCGCAAGACTGTATGGACAGGCATCCTGCAAAATGCGGGCGCGCGGTATCGCAACCCTTATCAGACGCGGCATACCTATGCCAGCATGATGCTCTCGGCCGGTGAACACCCTATGTGGGTGGCAAAACAGATGGGGCATGCTGACTGGACAATGATTGCCAGGGTATATGGGTGTTGGATGCCGGATGCAGATCAGACTGCCGGCTCAAAAGCGGAAAGCATTTTCGGTATTTAGAAGTGCCAGGCCGTCGTTTGAGCGCCGCCCTGGTGGATCAATCAATTTCGTCGGCGACCTGGATCATTTCTGAGTCGCCAACGGTTCAACACAAGATGACATGTTGGCCTCATACTGTCTCATTAATCTCACCGTTTATTTCTAAATCAAAGAACTGCCCCCCATGTGCAACGACGCTATCAGCCGAGCAGTTTTTTGGCGCGGTGCCGTCACTCCGACTGCAAAGTCGCGCCGTTTTACCATTAAAGGGAACCTGAATAGTTTCGCCTGGCTTAAGCACGGTGTTCTTAAAACCAAAATCGACACCAATCCATTCTATATGCAAAAATATCAACACATCGGTGCGATTATAAAATTCCACGATATTGTCTTCATCGTCAAGAACCTGGTTTTCTTTGTTCATAGTTTCCTCCGTAGCACTAAATTATCCTAAAAATCCGAAGCCATATGACCCCGCTTCAGTATGCCTGTGGCGACAGCAACTTGCTTAATGTACGTCAAGCTATGGAAAGACCGGCGCCCCGGCGCCGAGGTTTGCAATGCCATTGCGCACGCCACGAGCCGGCTTGGTTTTCGAATATGGAAGTAGTGGACCAGCTATCATCGACGCAGACTGATCGAAACCAAAAGACCTTGCTTTAAACTGCTCGGGGAGCGGGTAATGGTACGGGACTTCAACCGACAGGTTGCCGAGTTGCAGGTGCGTGCAGCCATCCTCAATCGCTTCACGCGACTCGGTACTCCGATGACGGTAGCCATGCCGTAAATCCGTCTAAGGTATGAGGTCTTATACGCTCAGTTGATTTGTGCAACAAAGCCCTTTTACCATCGACAAGAGGGTGATTGTCAGTAATTTGCCAGTAAAACCTTCAAGACGCCTAAAAAATCGAAGCTTACGGTAGGTTCGATTCCCGCCGTCTCCACCACTGAATAAATAAAAAGGGCTTCCCCGTTTTGGCGGGGAGGCCCTTTTTATTTATTCAACGCATGCAGAGCGCGGGCAGCGCATCCGCGTCCGGTACGGGCACGGGGGTTTTGCGGGACTTCGGCGAGCGCAGCTCGGCGCCGTAAACCGGGTTGCGCTTGCAAGCGCAACCCTCTCCGATTCTTCTGGCTAGGTTTTGCGCCGCAGGCGGTTTTTCCTAACGACAACCTTAGCGGCTCAGGCTGTATACGAATGCCGGACCTCGCTCTGTATCAGGGGCCGATGATATAGTGGCGGGAATGTATACACTGAAAGAAAATGCCATGAAAAACGACGCAACCGCTCGCCCGCAAGCAACCCAGGCACCTGCCAGACTCAGCAAAGGGGACTTCGTCACGGCACTGCGCAAGCAGTTGCAAGAAGCAGCAAAGGCCGGTGAAACCAGCGTGGACGTACGCGCTGCGACCCTGCACACCGACGTTGGCGTTTATCCCGCGCGCGGCCACTCGATGCCGACCTGTTGTACGGTAATGTATGAAGAGATGCAGCCGGGTGACGAGATACTGCTGACGCCACCCGGCGGCAAAGGACCTACGCTGCTGGTACGGTATAAATTCCCGCGCTGAGATTCGAGGTCTTAAGTACTGGTGGCAATTCAGAGCGCTAATCGGCTCCGTGCGCTTCCTCCCTATTGTGTTGAAAAAGTTGAGTGGCAACAATTTCGGGAGGTCTCAGATCTCCAGCCTGCCGGTGATCGTTCACTAGCGACGGTACTGGCCAGCTCAGGCTGACAGGAATTCTATCTACAGGTCAATGTACCCGCGTTTTCAACACAATAGGCCGACAGCTGCCGTTGCGGGTTGCTTGTCTGTATTTTGCCAACAAAACCTTCAAGATTCCTAAAAAATCTAAGTTTACGGTAGCTTCGATTCCCGCCGTCGAATAAATAAAAGGGCTTCCCCGTTTTGGCGGGGAAGCCCTTTTTATTTATTCCCTGCATGCGGAATGCGGGCAGCACATCTGCGTCCGGTATGGGCACGGGGGTTTTGCGGGACTTCGGTGAGCGCAACCCTCCGATTCTTCTGACTCGGTTTTGCGCCGCAGGCGGTTTTTCCTAATGAAAACCTCCGCAGCTCAGGCGGCGCACAAATGGCGGACCAGACCTTCGCCTGCGCAGCTTCTCAGGAAGCAACATAAAATCCGTTCACTGCAGGACTTGGGCAACAGGGAACCCACGGAATGATGCAATTTACAATATTATTGCCTCTCCCATTTCTGACTAAATCGAAAGCATATGATTAATATCCGTGAGGCTGAAATAACAGACCTGCGCGCTCTACAAGAAATCGGCTGCCAGACCTATCGTGAGCATTTTTCGGATATTTGGTCCGCTACCGGAATATCAGATTTCCTGGATCAAGATTTTTCTCCCAGCGCGCTTGAAAATTCGCTCAATTCATTGAAGCAAGTCTGGCTTGTCGCTTCCGACGAAAGCGGAAAAGTCGTCGGCTTCGCCAAGGTCAACTTGTCGAAGCCGGCGCCTATCAGCGGCGAGGTGGGCCTGGAACTGCAGAAGATATACTTCCTCAAATCCGAGGCTGGGCGCGGTTATGGAAAGCAGCTTTTGAGCTACATTCACGATCTAGCGCTAGAGCGCAGGGAGAGCTTGATATGGTTAGATGTGCTCAAAACCAACTTAAGTGCTCGCCGCTTCTACGCGAAACAGGGTTTTCAAGAGCGCGGTGAAATCCCCTTCCAAACAGACAAAGTTGCAATTGGAATGGTAGTCATGGTCTGCCAACTGCCAATGACGTGACGCCTCAGCTCGCGTGCACTACGTACCGGTATGAGCCTCAGAAAACAAGGCAGCGGTTCCAATGCCGGTTTATACGAATCGGCGCCCAGGCGCAGCAAGAAGTACCCCGGCCAACGACAGGGTAGCTCTGCGGCGATAGTGCTTGCAGGTGCCGGGATCAGGCCTTCCATTCGGATACGATCCCGACATTCCAGAATCATTGCTGCGATATTAATCGCTTAATCGCCCGCCGATACTTCTCCACCCGCTCCAGATCCTTCTGCGTCGGTGCCCCTATCCTCGACAAATCGCTGTTTTCCGCCAGATCAGCCAACTTGACGGTCTTGCCGACCGGGTCCAGGGCCGCGCGGGCGATGAACGCTTCGTACGACTCGCCTTCGATCCTGGTCACGGCGCGTACGCCGTCGATGACTTCCTGGGAAAATCCTTCGCGCGCGAGGTCGTCGAAGGTGATTTTTCCATCACTGTCTTCCACCACATCATGCAGCACGGCAACGATCTGCTGGGCGCCGGGGGCGACGCGCAGCATGACGCGCAAGGGGTGGAGTATGTACGGCGCGCCGCCCTTGTCCGTCTGGCCGGCATGGGTAGCGGCGGCGATTTCAATCGCGCGCTCCAGGGTGGCGCGTCTTGCGTGTTCACTCATGTTCAATCCTTGTTCACTCCGCTTTGGTTGTCGTGCCCGTTGCGCGCCAGCCGCGGCGCTGCACATGGCACACGCTCGTGCACAGCAAGGCTGGCAACAATAAATTGAGGACCGGTATGAGCATCAGCAAACACAGCAGCAGACCCAGGGCAAAGATCACCGGGCGCTGCTCGCGGCGCAACGCCGTTTGTTGTTCCACGCTGAGCACCTCTTCGGCCGCCGCGCCGTAGATCATTTGCACATTCCAGGCCAGCAAGTACGAGATCAGCACGCACATCGCCCACACGGGAATCAGCAGGGAAAGCAGCAGCAACAGGCGCCGCCGCCAAACGGGGCGCGCGGCGGATGCATCCTGGCTGGCCGGCGCTTGCCAGGCAACATAGCGGCGCGCCGCCACGGCCTTGGCGCGCTCCAGCAACAACCAGCGCAGCGGCAAGCGCGCCGTACCGATGGCGCCGACGATAAAGACCATCACATAGAAAAAAGCAGCCAGCGCCAGCAGCGCCAGGGCGATCTGGCCGATCGACAGCAGGGCCTTGGCGGCGCTGCCCAGGCCGCCGGCAATATTGCCCATCTGCGAGACGGTGGCAGGCCCGTTGGCGAGTGTCCCGACGCCATCCATCACGCCCAGGCCCAGCAAGCCGGTGACGGACACCAGCGCCAGCATGGCGCTCAGTTCGACAAAGAAACGGCCGAAACAGCTATACAGTCCCAGCCACAGCGCCACGACCGCCATGCACCACAGCGCGGAGCGCCACCACAAGCCCGCATGACGCGCGTCGCGCAGTCCCAGGCCGACGCATGTGAAGGCTTCCCGCCAGGCCAGCAGCCAGGTGTGCAATGTTTGTGTCACGCTCAAGCGTACTCCGCAGTGAGGGGCGGATACGTCGATCCGGATGTTGCCGATTGTACATGGACGAGGCTGGCATACGCGCCACTCAGGACACAGCACAAAGCTGACGGCGGCCCTCAGCATTCAGAAATTGCTATCGAAACGCAAAAACAGTCGCAGCCGGCTCGGCACTTTCGCAAGCAGACTCATAGCAGACCTGGTTTCTGCCGGATGCCTTGGCCTTGTACAAGGCCTTATCAGCGAGCTCAACCAACTCGACTGCCTGGTTTTCCAGATGCGACGGCATAAAAGCCGCCACGCCGACGCTGGCCGTCACCACGCCAAGAGGATTGCCCCGATGTTCGATTCCCAGCGACTGCACGGCATGGCGAACGCCTTCAGCCACCGCCAATGCGCCCGCCAGATCCGTACCGGGCAATAAAATGACCAATTCCTCGCCACCATAGCGCGCAGCAAGGTCGCCCGGTCTGCGCATGCTGTAGGCCACCACTTTGCCAATTTTTCTCAGGCACTCGTCGCCGGCCACATGGCCATAGATATCGTTGTATTGTTTAAAGAAGTCGACATCGATCAAGACCAGTCCCAGAGTACTTTCTTCGCGCTGCGCACGGCTGAACTCTGCGCTTAGCGACTGATCGAAATGGCGCCGGTTCGCCAGCCCCGTCAACCCGTCCTGATTGGCAAGCCGGGCCAGGGTTTCATTGATCAATTCCAGCTCATTGCGCGCCTCACGCAATCCCGCCTCGCTCTTGACCCGCAAATCGATTTGCCGCACCACGCGGTAGCCGATGAAGGCAATCAGCAGTACCAGTACGCCGCCCACGGCATTTTGCATCAACGTATCGAGACGCCACGCAGCGAGCACTTCATCCTGTGACAACGCGGCAGAGACCACCAACGGGTATTCCTCGACTCTGCGGTAGCTATTGATACGCGTCACGCCATCGACGCGCGACCGGATCACGGCCGTGCCAACCGGACTTTTGGGTAAATAATCATGAAACACCGGGAACTGCGAAATATCGCGTCCCAGCAAGCTCTCATCGAACGGCCGCCGCAATAAAAGAATGCCCGCTCCATTCGCAATGAAAATGGCGCCTTTTTCGCCCATCGCAAAACGTTCGTAAAACTCCCTGAAATAATTCATGTCGATGGTCGCCAGCGCCACGCCGCCGAAACTGCCGTCAGGCATATTGATCCGCCGCGATACCGTGACGATCCAGTCCCCGGTCGATTTGCTGCGCACGGGCGGGCCGACATAAGGCCCCCGGTCATCATGCGTTCGATGGTATTTAAAATAATCTCGATCGGAATTATTCAGATTGCTCAACAGCGTTTTCTGGGAGTTCACCAGCCAGCTGCCATCCTTGGCATAAATGAAGATGCCGTGTAACTGGGGCAGCTCGCCGACACGGGTGACCAGCAATTTATGGATACGCTCCAGTTCAAGGTCGGAGACACCATCTGTCTCCACCCGCTCCACCAGTCCGACCAGCACCGTATCGGCCTCCTTGATGGTGTCATAGGCATGCTGCGCAACGGATTGCGCCAGATTGGCGCTTTCACGGGCAGCTTCATTGAGCTGCACTTCCCGGGCACGCAAGGTCATCCATAACTGGAGCGCCAGCAGCGACAGGCACACCAGCACGACAAATGAGATGGCCAGCGGCAACAAGGAAAAAATCCGGAAACCCGCTCCCGGCAGTCGTGGCGGCAGGCTGCGTGACCTGGTCATGGATACACTCCCGGATTGATATCCAGTGAAGTGTGCACTAAATAGTGCAACAACATATTCACACATCGTCACAAAAGATATAAAAAAGCTACCGCGACACTTGCCGGGCAACGTGTTCTTTCCGCCAGGCGGTGGTGAATCCTGTTCCAGCCCGCATTGTTTGCGGAAGCGCAATCTCAGATGGAACGGAATGCGAAACAATGCCAACTCCCACACCGTTGCACCTGGCGGAGTCGAGCATGCTTGAAGTTCAGCCCAGGGATAAGCGCGGTTTTTCTATCCTGCCCCAGGCTCCGGAAGATGCCGGGTATTACGTCTATGGCAATCTGCACCGGATGCCACATTCCGGCCATATGGCCCAATATGCGCACCCCAGCTTGCTATCCCTGATCTTTTACATCGAACGTGAATGGCAGGCAATTGATGATCGGAAATTTGGCATCGGCAATATCAGCATCGCGGAAGGATTGGCGTACGACAAGCATGTGAGCCACAGAAAGGGCATTGAAATGGATCTACGCCCCCTGCGGAAGGACAAGCGGGAAGGCCAGTGCGCACGCGTGTCGCGCTTTGATGCCGTATATGACCGGGACGCCACCATCAAATTGATACGGCTGTTTTTGCGCCATCCCATGGTCACCAAGGTCTTCTTTAACGACGGTGAGGTACAAAAGGCGATTGCCAGTGGTCGCGTCCGGTCTCTGCAAGGGCACGACGACCATCTTCATATTGAGATCAGAGAGCACTGATGAATATTCGCCTTGCATGCTGCGCCATGGCGCTCGCTCTATTCTCGCCGTCGCAAGCCGCGGACAAGCCGCCGGCATGGACTGGCGAACCACGCCCCTTGCGGGGTGACTATCAGATCTATGGCGGAACGCTGTCCGAAATGCTGCCGCCCACGCGAAACGACCGGAAAGTGGCAATCATGGTCAAAGGGGAATTGGCACGCGAACTGTTTGCCCAGCTCGGCCCCGATGTGAAACAGGAGCAGGCATGCAGTTCCTCGGCGGACTACCGTGAGCGGCGCAGGGGGGATATTACCTGCGTTCATACAAAAGGGGCAGCATACGAATGCTATTTCGGACTCGACCTGCGTACGGGAAAAGGGATGTTTGGAGCAATCTGCTAAGTAATCCTCAGGAAATTATTGTGAATTTATGACGAACAGAACCGAATGCTATGCAAGGCGCCCGCTGCGACGCAGTGCGAGCACTGCTAGCAGCGGGCAACACAGCAGAGCGCCGGTTATGGAAGTCAGAAATCACAATAATTTATTGGGGGTTACTTAGCCCGGGCGCTGCCTGGCACAGCTAAACCCAGGGCCCGCCTCCCTGTACTGGCGCACATCCAGCCGAATTCCTCCGCCGGAGCGACTCTAGCTGCATATGGCACCCGGAGCAGAACCCAATCCCCCATCCATCGCGTCAACGGCGTACACTGGCTCTTCTACCATCAACGCATCGGTCCATCGTGAAACTATCGTGCTTTATTACCGACCATCTGGAGCAGATCCTGGTGGAGTGGGAACTCTTCGCCAGCTCGCTCCCCATTCCTGGAGCCGCCATCTCGAAATCCGAATTACGCGATCATGCAAAGCAGATGCTGGAAACCATCGTGCGCGACATGGATGTCATCGAGAACGCGGCGCAGCGGAAAAAGAAATCGACCACGGGCGTGTCGGAAATAGCGGGCAAGGAAACGGCAGCCGCCACGCATGGTTCCCTGCGCCAGCAGATCGGCTTCACGCTGCCGCAGCTGACGGCGGAATTTCGCGCGATGCGGGCCAGCGTTCTGCGACTGTGGATGGCACAGGTATCAGTAGCGTCAAAAACGGCAACGGAAGACATCCTGCGCTTCAATGAAGCGATCGACAAGGCGTTGCAGGAATCGGCCATACGCTATTCGCAGCAAAGCGACCGCACCCGTAATACCTTTCTCGCCATCCTCAGCCACGATCTGCGCAGCCCGCTGAGCACCATGACGATGGCCGGTGCGCTGCTGAGCAGGCCGAGCGCGAACCCCTCTTCCACGGTAGAGATCGGTGCACGCGTTGCCCGCAGCGCGGCCGCCATGACAACCATGGTGAACGATCTGCTGGAATTTGCCAGGACGCAGCTGGGCGGACACATGCCCGTCTCCCCCTCCTTGGGCGATATCGGGGAAATCTGCAAGACGGCCGTCGAGGATGCCTCGGCCGCTCACCCGAAATGCAAGTTTGAACTGAGCACCACGGGCGAAATGATTGGCGACTTCGATGCGCCCCGCCTGGCCCAGCTGTTTTCCAATTTGCTCAACAATGCTGCGCAGTATCGCACCGACGACCAGCCAGTGACCATCACGGCCTGCGGCGATGCCGATATGGCCGTGGTGCAAGTGAAGAATTTTGGCCGCCAGATACCGCATGCCTTGCTGAAGACCATATTCGATCCCCTGGTACAGCTGGCCATTTCTGACGAGTACAAGTCGCCAAATGCCACCAGTATTGGCCTGGGTCTGTTTATCGCGCGTGAAATCGCCTGCGCGCACGGCGGCACCATCGGCGCCGAGTCCAGCCTGGAATGCGGCACGGTATTTACCGTGCGCCTGCCCAGGGTAGCGCTGAACGAGAACGCGAACGGCGGCTAGCCGCGCGCGCTCACCTGCCGGGACAGGCTCGCCCTATCTGCGGCTGAGCGGCACATACTCGCCCGGCAAGCTGGCCGCTTCCAGCGCATCGGCAAAGGCCAGCAGGAACTTCGCCTGGCCATGTTCCGACACCAGCAGGGAGGCACCCTTGTGGCGCAGCAATTTCAATACTTCCTGCTGGTGCGCCTGGTATTCGCTGGAGTGACCATAAAACGTTTGATACATCTCCAGCGTTTCCATGGCCTTCGCGGCCAGGATGAATTCGGGTTTGTCCATCATATCTCCTCTTGATCAGCTGGGAAACACAGAAGACGCATTGATCCCCTGTGCGCACGGCCATCACCGTCGGCATGGCCACACTTGCATCATACGCCGCAACTCAGCCGTCACCAACAGCATGTGTCTAGGCGCGGTACGGCTCGCCCGACAGGATGCCCTGATACTGGCTGAGGGCGGCGCCGATCTTCATGCCTTCGGCGTCGATATCATAGAAGCGGATATCCTTGCTGTGGCCGCTGCCGCGCACCTTCACCACCGATACCACGCGCTTGAACTGGCCTTCGAGCTCGATGTAGCGCTGCATGACGATGGCGTCGGCCAGGAAGGCGTTGCCGTAGGAACTGAAGCGCAGCATGGTGTACTGGTCTTCCAGCTCGGCTGTCATCAGCACGGACACGCCCATGTCCGTCAAGGCCGCCACCAGACGGTACAGCGATTCGCGGAAATCCTCGCGGAACATCGAGGCCAGCGCCATTTCAAAGCCGGACAGCGAATCGATCACCACGCGCTTGGCCTTCATGCGCGTGATCATGCTCACCAGGTCATGCAGGATTTCATCCAGCGACAAATCCAGGGTGCGCGTGTTGATGACGCCGATCTGGCCGGAACTGACGAGTGTACTCAATTGATGGCTGAGCAGCTGGTTCGGGCTTTTCTCAAAGGCGGCGATCACGCCGGGCTCGCCGCAACGCACGCCTTCCGTCAAGAATTGCGTGGCCAGCACGGTCTTGCCGGAACCGGACGGCCCCACCAGCAGCAGTGAGTAACCTGCCGGCAAGCCGCCGCCCATCATGGTATCGAGCTCCGGCACGCCCAGCGACAGGCGCTCATTGCCGGAAATACTGACCTTTCCCATGCCGCTGGTCTTCAGCACCGCGCGGGGAAAGATTTCCACCCCATCATCATTGATGCGGAAGGTGTGCACGCCCAGACTTTGCGCCTGTCCGCGCATCTTGACCACCTGGATCTTGCGCACCATGGCGTCGCGGTGCACGAGCTGCGACAGCCACAGGATGCCGTCGGCCACCGTGAACACGGCGCTCGATTCGGCCTCGGGCGCCAGGTATTCGCCGATCAGGAAGGTCGTGGCCAGCCAGCTGGTCATTTGCGCGCCCAGCTGCTGCACGAAATTCTGCAGGCCGGCCGGGCCCGCGTCCACGGCCTTCGCCGACTGCACCACGGAGCGGAAGGAATCGACGAAGACCAGGCTGGGAGAGAACGCCTCGACTTCTTCGGCGATGCGCGCCAGCACGCGGTCGAAATCGCCGTCCAGCAAGTCTGCCGACAGATTGACGAACTTGATCGACTGATTGATCTTGTCCACATCGAAGAAGGGAAACTGCTGCTGATAGCGCAGCATCTTCAGCGGTGGCTCGCCCAGGACCGTGAAAAACAGCGCCTTGCGCTCGGGCGTGGCGAGGGAAAACATGATCTGGTGCGCCAGCGTCGTCTTGCCGCTGCCGGGCGTGCCCGCCACCAGGTTGAAGGAAAACTCGGGTATTCCGCCGCCCAGCAGTTCGTCCAACCCCGGCACGCCAGTGGCCAGGCGGTGGATGGTGACTTTGTTCATTCGTTCGGCTCCGTTCCAGCATTATTCACAACGTCATCACCCCAGGCTCTGAGGAGGATGCTATTCGTTAAGAGTTCGCCAATTAATAAAATAAGGGTGTTGATGAAGTGCATCAACATCGCCGTGCTTGCCGCACAGGCGGCGCTGTCAGCCTGTCCCTGCAAGCTGGCGCGCAAGGCGGTCATGGCAGCTGCCAGTGCTTGCGGCGGATGGAGCGTCAACCAGCTGAACTGTTTCTGACTCTGGTGCAAGCTGCGGGTATACATCAACTCCACGCCCCGCTCACCTATGATCTGATTCAATTCAGTGGCCAGTTGCTCCCACAGGCGAATACTGACGACTACCACCGCACCGGGCTCGCGTAACAGCGCGTGCTCTATCCTGCGCTGCCGCTGTTCATGGGCTGTGGCCATAATCGGATCTTTTCTCTGCGGTTTTCGGTGCTTGGACCATGTTAAACAAAAGCATCAGGGTTTCCTCGCCCATCAGCGCGGAACCGTTGCCGTGATTATTCTCGACAAAGCGTCGATATTGATGGGCTTTACCAGGTAGTGGTCAAACCCTGCCTCGCCAGCGCGGTCGAACTGACCAAGCTGGCTGTACCCTGACGCGGCGACAAAGCACGGCAGCGGCGCCGGCAAGGCCGCGCGGGCCGAGCTGATGACCTGGAAGCCATCCATGCCCGGCAAGCCGATATCGCACACGATCACATCGTAGGGCGCATCGAGCGCGGCACGCAAGCCGCTGGGGCCGTCGTTGCGCACGTCGACATGGTGGCCGTCCTGCGTCAGCAGCAGCGCCAGCATTTCCGCCGCATCGGCATTATCCTCGATCAGCAAGATGCGCCGTGGCAGTGCGCACGCCGCAGGTGCCGCCTGCATGTCCTGCGATGGCGGCGCCAGCGACGACAAGGGCAGCTGCAAGACAAACTGGCAGCCAAAGCCGACCCCGGCGCTGAAGACATCCACGGTGCCGCCATGCAACTGGGTAATGATGCGCACCAGCGACAGGCCGATGCCCAAGCCGCCCTGCGCCCGTTCCAGCGAACGGAAGCCCTGGGTAAACAAGTCGAAGATGAAGGGCTGGATATCGAGGGCGATGCCTGCGCCATCGTCGCTGACGGCAATTTCCACCAACTCATCGTGGCGCCTGACGACGATGTCGATGTGGCCAAACTCGTGC
Organism: Janthinobacterium sp. PSPC1-1; assembly: GCF_049897625.1. Classification (NCBI taxonomy): domain Bacteria; kingdom Pseudomonadati; phylum Pseudomonadota; class Betaproteobacteria; order Burkholderiales; family Oxalobacteraceae; genus Janthinobacterium; species Janthinobacterium sp. PSPC1-1. Next base: position 196,935 of record NZ_JAFCWP010000005.1, read on the forward strand.
GTAAATTTGCTGGCATTGATGAGCAAGTTCGCAAACACCTGCGTCAGGCGCACCAGGTCCCCTTCGATCACCAGGGCTTCCTTCGGCAGGCTCACGCTCAGCACTTGCTGGCGTTGGCTGATGCTGGCCTGGCCAACTTCCACGGCACTGGCGATGATGTCGCTCAGCAGGATGGGCGCCAGCTGCAAGGTGATCTTGCCGCTGCTGACGCGCGAAGCGTCGAGCAAATCGTCGATCAGGCGCGCCATATGCGCCACCTGGCGGCCGATCACGCCATGCACATCCACCAGTTGGGGATCGAGGTCGACCTTCTTGGCCAGCAAATCATTGGCCATTGCGAGCGGCTGCAAGGGGTTGCGCAACTCATGCGCGAGCATGGCCAGAAATTCTGTCTGGCGCATGGTTGTCGCTTCGGCGGACGCCTGCATATCCTGCGCACCAAACGTCGCCAGCACGAGATTTTGATTGGCTTCGCGCAACTGCATGATCAACAGGCCAAAAGCGTCGGATTTATCCTTTTCCTGCAACTGCATCTTGGCCATGATCAACAGTTGATTGATCGTCTCGCGCAGCAGTTTGACTTCGCGGTTATGCAATGCCTGCAGATTTTGCTCGGAGGGCAACTGCTGGGCGGGCGCATCCTCAGGATCCGGCGAGACTGCTGTGTGGTGCATGGTGACGGTGTGCGGCCTGTGGGGGCCGGCCTCAAGGACAACTCTTCGTTCCGCGGCGTTCACTCAGACCTCGCCGCGCACGCCAGCTCTATTGCTGCATACGGTGTATTACTTTCTAGCTGAGCACGATACTCTATTTTCCTCATGAAATGAAAGCATTCGATTACTTATCGTCAACAGTGCGCAGGGGTAGCACGTAATTGGCGAGCTGCCAGCCCATGGCCAAGGCCGATTGCTCCGCCTCGTGCTGCGTGCTGCGATTTTCCAGATTGGCTTGCCGCACATCTTCAAAGCCGCACTTGCTCAGCACCAACTGTCCCTGCCAGCACCCCTCGGGCAATTCGCAGGCATAGGCCGAGATCACGAAACCATTGTGGGTGGTGGGGTTCGCATAAGACATGAGGCCTCCGTGGGATTGCCAGCGACGTAGTGAACAAGCACCACGGTCATCATTGCAGTATAGTCAGACTGAGTGTAACCGCAATACGCTTCAAAGTAAGCACAATGCGGCGCAAATTCCATTTAAATCAACTACATACGCATCAGGCCGCCTGACGGAATGGTCGCGCGCGCGCATTGGCAACATATTGCATTCCGTGCAAAAATGCGCCTGTCGCAACCCTCCCCCGCATTGCCAATGGACCAATACCATTTCCTCGTCGGCGAATTCGCAAAAAACAGCCCCTTCATTCCCGCCGCGGCCAGCGCACAGCTGTTTGCCTGGTTCGCGCAGATCGGCGAACCCGTCGAGCGCTACGGCAACAAGCGCGGCAAGATCGTCAAGTTCTCACAGCGAAATTACGAGAAGATGCTGTTCGCGCCAGAGACCGACGGCATCGGACTGCTCTCGCCGCGCATCGTGCCGCCCGACGAAGCTGACGAGGCCGTTAACTGCGACGCGCAGGCCATGTATTCGTCGGACTCGTCGCTGATTCTGTCCATACGCGCCAGCAAGCTTGCGCTGGCGCCCTTGTTCGACGGAGCACGGGCCATACCCGGCCTGTTTGACCATTGCGAATATTTTTACTGCTACGCTGAAACACAGGGCTATGGCACCGGCTACGCACTCGGCTACCGGCAGCTCGATGAGGCCCATCCGATGACCTTTGGCATTCCTTGCCCGGCAAACAACTGGTCCGCCATCAAGCGGCGCGGGCTGCAAGATGCGCACCTGCGCGATGTATATCCCATCAATGGTTTCACGCAAGCCAGACTGGACGCGCTGCCGCCCGAGCGCCGGCAAGCGCTGCGCGGTGCGATGCAAGCCCATGGCCGCTGTGAAGAATATGCCGGCTGGATCTTCTGGTACCTGCAGCCGGGGGAACAGGAAGCGGCCCGCGCCGCACTGAACGCACACGCCATGCTGGGCGCCTACATCAACAATTGACAACCATGACCCCACACTTATCGCTGCACTGCTACCTGCAAGACACGCCTTCCGAGCAAGCGCTGCCCTGCTCCGACGTGACCATCCACGCCGACCCGGCCACCCTGCGCGCCATCGCCCATTTTCTGCTGGCCAGCGCCGACGAGTTTGATCTGGCGCAAGACCGCGCCGGCATGCACGCGCATTTGCAGGATGCCTGGGCCGGCTGGCAGGACGACTTCCCCGACCTGATCGTGGTGGCGGCCTGAGGTGAGGCTTGGGGTAAGGCATACAATGGCGCCCCGCTTGCTGCGCCTCGGGTAACATACGCCACCTTTGCCATACAGAGATCCCTGATGTCCGATACCCGAACCGCCCTGCCGACGCTGCGCGCCGCCGTGCTGGCCGCCGCGCTGTCCAGCCTGTCCGCCTGCGCCAGTCCGCCCGCGCACGAAGCGCTGTTTCTCACCACCACCTTCACGCCCGCGCATTCCTTTACCAAGGGCATTGAAGGCCCGGCCGTGGATGCGGATGGCAATATCTACGCCGTCAACTTTGCGCGCCAGCAAACCATCGGCAAGGTGCGTCCCGATGGCAGCGGCGAAGTGTGGCTGACCCTGCCCGGCACCAGCATCGCCAACGGCATCCGCTTCGGCAGCCGGGGCCAGATGTATCTGGCCGACTACATGGAACACACGATTTACCTGGTCGATCCGGCCACGCGCGCGCTCACCATCCACGCGCGCGAGCCGCGCATGACGCAGCCGAACGACATCGCCATCACGGCTGACGACGTGCTGTACGCGAGCGACCCGAACTGGAAGGAAAACACGGGCCGCGTGTGGCGCATCGCGCAAGACGGCACGGTGACCCTGGCGCTCGACACCATGGGTACGGCCAACGGCATCGAAGTGAGTCCTGACGGCAAGATTTTGTATGTGAATGAAAGCGTGCAGCGCAATATCTGGATGTACGACATTGCCGCCGACGGCAGCCTGAGCGGCAAGCGCTTGCTGATCAAGTTTGACGATTTCGGCATGGACGGCATGCGCGTGGATGTCGACGGCAACCTTTACGTGACGCGCTACGGCAAGGGCACGGTGGTGAAACTGTCGCCGCAGGGCCGCATCCTGCGCGAAATCAGCGTGCCCGGCGCCAAGCCCAGCAACATCACCTTTGGCGGCCCCGACGGCCGCACGGCGTATGTGACGGAAGTGGTGCAGGGACGCCTGCTGCAATTTCGCGTCGACCGCCCGGGCCTGGAGTGGCAGCGGGCGCAGGAGCGGCGCAAGGCCGAATAGCAGGATGTCGGCTTACGCGCTTGCGCGCCAAGCCGACCTACGCACTACCACGATGACCCGGTAGGTCGGCTTAGCCGGAACGGCGTAAGCCGACAACATCGTTGGCCGCGACCAGGTCAGCGGGGAATCACGCGCTCCGCCTTCAACTTCTCGAACAGATTGAAGAAGGCATCTTGCGTATCCTGGTAGTCGAGGAAGCCCGCCTTACGGCTCTTGCCCATGTCCGTCATCACTTCCATCGGCCGGCCCAGGTCGGCATCCGTATGCCACCAGGAAGCCAGGCGGCTGATATCGGCTTCCGCCAGATCATGCTGCTGCGCGATAGCACGCCACTGCGCGGGCGCATCCTGCATGCGCTCAGCCAGCGGCGCCATCGTTTCCGGCAAGTCCGCCGCTGCCACGCCGAAATACGCAGCCAGGCGCGGCCACAGCCACTTCCAGCGAAACACGTCGCCATTGACGATATTGAAATCCTCGTTGCGTGCGGCGGGGCTATCCGCCGCCCACGCCAGGTGGCGCGCGATCTGGCCCGCGTCCGTCATGTCGGACAAACCATGCCACTGCGCGGGTGAACCGGGAAAGACGAAGGGCGCGCCGCTGGCCTTGCACAAATTCGCGTACACGGCCAGGGTCAGGCCCATGTTCATGGCATTGCCCAGCGCATAGCCGATGATGGTGTGCGGGCGGTGCACGCTCCACGTAAAGCCGTACTGAGCGGCGGCCGCGAACAGGCGGTCTTCTTGCTCATAGTAAAAATTCTCGACGTCTTGGCGGCCCTGCTCTTCGCGGAACGGCGTCACAGGCACTGTTCCCTTGCCATACGCATCGAACGGTCCCAGGTAATGCTTGAGACCCGTCACCAGCGCCGCGTGGCGCAAGCGGCCGTTTGGCCCCAGCGCGGCCAGCACGTTGGCCACCATGGCGCCGTTGACGCGGATGTTTTCCTGCTCGTTGGCCTGGCGCGCCCAGGCCGTGAAGAAAACGTGGCTGGCGTCCAGGCCCGCCAGCGCGGCGGCGACGGCCGCGCCATCCGTCGCATCGAGTGGCAAAGCCGTGCAGCCAACGGGAACGGGCGTGCGTCCGCGCGAGACGCCAGTCACCTGCCAGCCTTGCGCCAGCAAGTGCGTGGCAAGGTTGCTGCCGATGACGCCGCTGGCGCCGATGATGAGGGCGTGTTTTTGCATGTTAGAAAGCCTCCGAAAGAAAAACCCATCATATCCGCGACTGAAATTCTTATCCGCGATACTATTTCACCTTATTCATGAATAAAATTCGCGAATCATGTTTTCATCGGAACATCTAAAAGGCCTCACGCCCTTCCTCGCCACGGCCGACGCGGGCAGTTTTACGAAGGCGGCCGAGCGCCTGCACCTGAGCAGCTCGGCCGTCAGCAAGAGCGTCGCGCGCCTCGAAGAACGGCTGGGCGTGCTGCTGTTCGAGCGCAGCACGCGCCGGCTGAAACTGAGCGACGCTGGCCGCGCCTATTACGCCACCTGCAAGCGCGTGCTGCAGGAACTGGCGGACGCGGAAGACGTGCTGGCCGAGCACGCGACGGAACTGGCGGGCAAGGTGCGCATCGGCGTGCCGGCATCCTATGGCCGCCTGCGCGTGATGCCGGCGCTGATTGATCTGTGCGAAAAATATCCGCAGCTGCAGCCGTCGATCGCCTTCAGCGACCGCTTCGTCGACCTGTTCGAGGAGCGCATCGATATCGCCGTGCGCATCGGCGCGCCCTCGCACTGGCCGGCCGCGCTGGGGCAGATGCACCTGGGCGACGAGCAGCTGATCCTGTGCGCGGCGCCCGCCTACCTGGCGCGGCGCGGCACGCCCGCCGATATCGCGAATCTGGATGGCCACGACTGCATCGCCTACGGTCGCGGCGACGGCTCGCCCATGCCGTGGCTCTTCCCACACGATGAACATGGCGGGCAGGTGGAATACCGCCTGGCGTCGCCACGCATGACGGTGGGCGACGCGGAAGCACGCACGGCCGCCGTGCTGGCGGGCCTGGGCGTGGCGCAGCTGGCCACCTGGCTGGTGCAGGAACACCTGGCCACGGGCGCCATCGTGGCAATCTTGCCGGAACTGGCCACGCCAGGCTTGCCCCTGTACCTGGCCTGGCCGCTGGCGCGCCAGCTGACGCCGAAGACGGGCACCCTGCTGCAGGAACTGCGGCAGCGGCTGACGATCAATTGACTCAGTTGAATATTTCCCTTGACCCTGACGTGACGTCAGGATCGATGCTGTCCGTACGCACCAGGAAAGGAGCAAACGATGCTGTTGAAAATCGGTGAACTGGCCAGGCTCACGGGCCTGACCATCCGCACCCTGCACCACTACGACAGCATCGGCCTGCTCTCGCCTTCGGCGCGCACGCAAGCTGGCTACCGCCTGTACCAGCACGGCGACATGGACCGGCTGCACCGGATCATGGCGCTGCGCAAGTTCGGGTTGTCGCTGGCCGATATTGCCAACGCCCTCGCCGGCCCGGATCTTCCTTTGCATTCCATCGTGGCGCAGCAGATCGCCATGCTGGAACGCCAGATCGCGCAGGCTTCCACCTTGCACGCACGCCTGTGCAGCTTGCAGGCGCAACTGGCGCAAGGGCAGGCGCCGGAACTGGCCGAGTGGCTCACCACAATGGAGTTGATGACCATGTACGACAAATATTTTAGTCACGAAGAACTGCAACAACTGCCGCTGCTGTCGGACGCGGCCGTGGAACAGGAATGGAAAGAACTGGTAGCGAGAGTGCGCGCCGTCAAAGACGCGGGCGCCAGCCCCGGCGATGCGCAAGCGCAGGCGCTGGCCACGCAATGGATGGTCAAGCTGGTGCGCGACACGGGCGCCCACCCTGGCCTGTTCGCGCGGCTGAACGACATGCACGCGCAGGAGCCATCGATGCAAGCGACGACCAGCATCGATGCGGACTTGATGCAATTCATCATCGCCGCCTTCAATGCCTCGCGCATCGCGCTGTATCGCCCTTTCCTCGATGAGCAGGAATATGCGCACCTGGCCGCCAATTACGGCAAGCGTTCGGGCGAGTGGCCGGCCCTGATCGCCGCCGTGCGCGCCGCCATCGATGCGCGCACGCCGCCCACCGATCCGGCCGTGCTGCAACTGGCGCGGCAGTGGCTGGACCTGTTCCGCGCGTATGCGGGCACGGCCCCCGCCACGCAGCTGAAATTTCGCCAGGCGCACCAGCAGGAACCGCGTTTGATGGAAGGCAGCTTTGTCGACGCCGCCATGCTGCAATACCTGGGCGCGGCGATGGCCGTGGTGGCGCAGGAAAAGCCAGCGTAAAAGTTGGCGTGCGGCATATCCAGGCGATGGCCATGTAGAATCGGCCATCGCCAATCACAGGAAAAACCGATGCGCCGCTTTCTGCTAGCCTGCCTGACCCTGCCCGCCTTGCATATCACCATGGCGGCCGAACCGCCCGTGCAAGGCGTGTGGCAAGGCACCTTGGGCAAGGCGAATATCGTGGCTTGCTTCAACCAGCCCAGCCCCACGCAAGGATCTGACCGCAGCGGCAATTACTACTACACGCGCTACAAGACACCGATCATGCTGGCCAAGCCGAACGGCAAGAGCGACTGGAGCGAATCCGATGCCAAGGGCGATACCACGGGCACGTGGAAACTCAATGCACCGCAGGGCGGCAAGCTCATCGGCACCTGGACGGAGCCGAAAAGCGGCAAGACCCTGCCCCTGGCCTTGACCCTGCTGGAAGCGGCGGGCGACCGCGACCATCCATCCTGCGCCAGCGATGCCTACAACCTGGCGCTGGAAGACTTTCCCAGTACCAAGGTCAGCAAACCCATCGCCTTCGAAGGCAAGCAATACCGCAACTTGCAAGTGGGCGACACCATCACCGTGGAATTGATCGCCCCCGGCGACGGCGTGGCGAAAATCAACGCGCAGCTGCGCACCGTGCTGGCGAAGAACAAGAAGGATCTGGAAGACTTCTATGCCACGCGCCGCGAATATCTGGGCCGCAATGGTTTCACGACGGAAGACGAAGTGTATGCGGAGCCCACCTACTGGTCGCCGCGCTGGGTGACGCTCAAGTTTTACCGCTGGCCGGCCGGCTATGGCGCCAGCGGCATCTCCATTAAATTCCGCACCTGGGACGTGAAAACGGGCCAGGAAACGGACGTGTGGAACTGGTTTGGCGCCAGCGCCAGCGATGGCGACGACAAGGCCGAATTGCCGGATCGCCTGCGCCAGGCCCTCTTCAAGAATGTGACAATCGACGCCGAATGCAAGGGCACGGATTACGACGGACGTGGCCGCTTCCACCTGTCACTGAAGCCGGAAGGTGTGTCGTTCTGGGAAGACTCCAACGGCAGCGGCTGCGAAAACGACTTTTTACTACCCTACAGCAAGGTCGGTCCCTTCCTCACCGTCAAGGGCCGCGCCGCGCTCAGCGATTTGCTGCCGAAGAACTAGCCGCAGGGGCCAGCGTAATAGCTGTCGTCGAGCAGCATATCCTCGAAAAACGCGCCATACGGCAGGGTTGGATGGCGCAAATGAATTTCCAGTATCCAGCGCATGGACGATGGCGAAAAATCGGCGTCGGCCAGCGCACCCGCGTAAATCGTGGCGTGCGGGAAATCGGACACGCGATGCCCTCCCAGGTCGAAGTTCAATTCCCAACCCAGCTTGCGCGCTTCCTTCTCTGCGTAGGCATACAGGGCCGACCCCGTCAGCCGCTCGCGCTGCCACACGCCGCGCACCTGATGGAACAGGTATTCTGCATCGCGCGCGCAACGGGCATAGTCCGCCTGCTGTTCGCTGGCGCCCACCGTAAACGTGGCGCCGCCATCGCCTTCCCACGCCTGCACGCGGGGCGCGATATCGAGAAAGAAAATATCGTTCTCTTGCAGGATCACGCCCGGCTCGGAGGCGCGCTTCATCGGCTTCGTCGTATTGCGGCCGAAGCGCACGCGCGTAGGGTGCCAGCTCAGCGCCAGCCCCATGTCCAGCAGCACCTGCTTCGCCATCGCCACGGCGTCTTCTTCCAGCATGCCGGGACGGATGCGCGCGGCAATCGCGGCGAGCGCTTCGCGCGTCTTGCGGCGCGCCAGTAGCATGCCGTCCTCAGTGTAGGCGGGGCCGACCCGCTCGGCGTCCAGTATGGTGTGCATGTTTGATTTTCCTCAAGGGCGCGGCCGAAGTGGCGCGCCAGCAGGAAAAGTATAGGTTTGCGGCAGGCGCAGCGGGGGTACTGGCTGCCGTGTTTTCCGGACAGCGTGGCAAGCATTCCTGCCATCCCCTCCCTCGTGCCTAGCGGCTGCTGGAAAAGTGCTGCCGGTATTGCCTGGCAGACACGCCGAGCCGCCGCAGGAACACGGCGCGCAGCTGATCTGCCGTGCCGAAACCACAGCGCCAGGCGATGGTTTTCAGCGGTGCGTCACTGACAGCCAGCAAGACGCGCGCAGAGTCGAGCCGGGCGCTTTCGATGAACCGGGCAGGCGTCACGCCCAGCTCCCGCACGAAGATCCTGGCAAAGTTGCGCGGGCTCATGGCTACCAATTGCGCCAGGGTGTCCACGCCCAGCGCCTCGCCCAGATGCGCCAGCACGTATTGCTGTGCCTGCGCCACGGGCGAAGCCGCGTCCACCACGGGCGTCAGATGCGGGCTGAACTGCGACTGCCCGCCTTGGCGCTGCGTGTACACCACCAGGCGCCGCGCCACCTGCAGCGCCAGCGGAGCGCCGCCATCGTCGGCCAGCAAGGATAGCGCCAGGTCGATACCGGCTGTTACACCGGCCGAACTGACCAGCTTGCCGTCGTGCACATAAATGCTGTCCGCATCGACCTGCGCCAGTGGAAAACGGGCAGCCAGCGCCGCCGCGTCGTTCCAGTGCGTGGCTACTTTTTTACCATCAAGCAAGCCTGCATGACCCAGCAGGAACGCACCATTGCAGATGGAGCCATGGCGGCCCGCCTTGCCTGCCGCCCGCGCCAGCCAGGCACTCAGGGCGGCATCGTACGGCTGCGCCGGCAAGCCGGGTCCGCCCGCCACCAACAACAAGTCGTAGGCGTCGTTTGCCTGCGCATAATGCCGGTGCGCGGCCAGGCTCAAGCCATTCGAGCAGCGCAGCAAGCCTTCCTGGGTGCCCAGTACCTCGATCGCGTATTGCTGCTCCGCAGGCAAGAAACTGTTCGCTTCGGCAAACACGTCCATAGGTCCGCTGACGTCGAGCGCCTGCACGCCGGGAAAGATGAGGATGGCGATGGTCGGCATGGCTCAATCCTTTGCCATGGCTGCCACTTGCGCCGCGACCAGCTCCGCCGTCGCGGCTGCCAGGGTCCAGCCCAGGTGGCCGTGGCCCGTGTTGTAGTACACGCCAGGGGCCTTGCCCGGCCCTACTTTCGGCAGCATGGCCGGCAGCATGGGACGCAATCCCGCCCACGGGATCACCTTGCGCGTATTCACGTCAGGAAAGCACTGCTCCACCCACTGCAATAGCGGGCGGATGCGGTCGGCGCGGATGTCGTAATTGATGCCATTGAATTCTGCCGTGCCCGCCACGCGCAGCCGGTCCTCGCCCAGGCGGCTGCTGACCAGCTTGGTCGCGTCGTCGAGCAGGCTGACCTTGGGCGCCCCCGCCTGGCTGGCGGCGTCATCGAGCTGCACGGTGATCGAATAGCCTTTCACGGGATACACGTTCACATGGTCGCCCAGCATTGCCGCCAGGGCGCGGCTGGCCGTGCCCGCGCAGATGACGACGGCGTCGAACAGGGTGCTGTCCTCGCCGATGCTGACGCGCACCTTGCCATGCTCGCGCGCCAGCGCAGTAACTTCCTGACCATAGCGGCATGTCACGCCCAGGCGCACGCAGGCGTCGGCCAGGCCGCTGGTGAATTTGTGGATGTCGCCCGTGGAATCGCTGTCCGTGTAGTAGCCGCCGTAAAAGTCGCCGGTGAGGGCCGGCTCGATGGCGCGCATTTCCAGCAAGCTCACGGCGCGCCGCTGCAAGCCGCCCTTGGCCAGCAGGCGCGATACGCCGGCCGCCCGCTCGAAGCCGCGCCGGTCCCGATACACGTGCAGGATGCCGGCGCGGCGATGATCGAATGCGATGTTTTCCGCTTGCGCCCACGCAAACAAGTGTTCGCGCGCGGCGATCGCCATGCGCGCCGTGGCGATGGTGTTGCGCTCGTAGTCCGGCATGGCGGCGAGAAACTCCGCAAACCAGCTCAGCTTGTGCCAGCCGGGAGTCGGATTGAGCAGCAGCGGCGCATCGCGCCGCGCCATCCATTTCAAGGCGTTCCATATCGTTGCCTTGTGGTTCCACACTTCCGCGTGCGAGGCCGACAATTGCCCGCCGTTCGCATACGACGTTTCCATGGCCGCATAGCGGTGGCGCTCGATCAGGGTGACCTCGACGCCCCGTTTCGCCAGCGCGTAAGCGGTGGTGACGCCCGTGATGCCGGCGCCGAGCACAGCCACCCGCGTCATTGAGGCGACACCTTGTGCACGACGGTATCGCCCGCCTGCAAGACGCGGCCGTCCAGCGCCAGCACGTCCATGCGGCGCACGGGCAAGCCCGAGCCGCGCTGCAGCAGGGTGGAGTGCGCCTCGCCTGGTTCAAACAATTGCGCCTCGCTCCACTGGCGCAAGCCGACGACGACGGGGAACAGGCCCAGCCCCTTGGCCGTCAGCACATATTCCTGGTACGCCGTGCCGTCCGACGCGGGCGCAATGGTGAAAATTCCCTCTTCCACCAGCGTGTGCAGGCGGTCGGCCAGGATGTTCTTCGCCACGCCCAGGCTTTTCTGGAATTCCCCGAACCTGCGCATGCCGTCGAAGGCGTCGCGCACGATCAGCAGCGACCAGCGTTCGCCGATCACGTCGAGCGCGCGCGCCACGGGACAGGGGTCGGTTTTCAGGCTCTTGCGCTTGGCCACGGGTGTCTCCTTGATTGACTGGTTGCATTTTAAAACTTCCCGGCGTAGACTCCAACTGGTTTTAATTTGAAACCACTTATGGACTAGCCCATGCGCGACACAAACCCTCCCCTCACGACAGCACTCCCGCCCACCCTCGTCTGGCTGTTCGCCTGCGCAGCCGGCCTCAGCGTGGCCAATGTGTATTACGCCCAGCCTTTACTCGCCACCCTGGCGCGGGAATTCGGCATGACGGACGCCGCCAGCGGCATGGTCATCACGGCCACGCAGCTCGGCTGCGCGCTGGCCCTGCTGCTGCTGGTGCCCCTGGGCGACATGCTGAACCGGCGCCGCCTGACCCTGTTCCAGCTGGGCTTGCTTGCCATCACTCTGGCGGCGCTGGGCTGCGCCCGTTCCACGCCCGCCTTGCTGGGTGGCATGCTGCTGGTGGGCTTGCTGGGCACGGCCATGACGCAGGGCTTGATCGCCTATGCGGCCAGCGCGGCGGCCAGCCATGAGCGGGGCAGAGTCGTCGGCATGGCGCAGGGCGGCGTGGTGATCGGCTTGCTGCTGGCGCGCACCCTGTCCGGCGTGGTGGCGGACCTGGCCGACTGGCGCGCCGTGTATTTTATTTCGGCGGCCATCGCCTGCGCCCTGCTGTTGCTGCTGTGGCGCAAGCTGCCGCCGGCGCAGCCGGCCAGTCAACGGCTGGCCTACGGCGCGCTGATTGCCTCGATGCTGGACATGCTGCTGCACAACAAGGTGCTGCGCGTGCGCGGCATGCTGGCCCTGCTGATGTTTGCCGTCTTCAATATTTTCTGGAGCGCCCTGGTGCTGCCACTGACTGAGCAAGGCTATAGCCATGCGGCCATCGGCGCGTTTGGCCTGGTGGGCGTGATCGGTGCGCTGGGCGCGGCGCGCGCGGGGGCGCTGGCTGACAAGGGCCGGGCGCAATGGACGACGGGCGCGGCGCTGCTATTGCTGCTGGCCGCGTGGCTGCCGCTCGGCTTTGCCGGTACGGCCCTGTGGCCCTTGATTATCGGCATCATCGCGCTGGACCTGGCGGGCCAGGCCATCCACGTAACGAACCAGAGCCTGATTTTCAAGGACGACAGCGACGCGCACAGCCGCCTGGTGGCGTGCTACATGCTGTTTTATGCGGTGGGAAGCGGATTCGGTGCAATTGCCGCCACCAGCGTGTATGCGCTGGCGGGCTGGCATGCGGTATGCGCGCTGGGCGCGGCGGTCAGCTTGCTCGCCCTGCTGTTCTGGCGGCTGACCTTGCCTGCTGAAAAAACTTAGTTCAAGAGCGCCGTGGCGGAACCATGGCGATACGTCTTCAATGCGTCGGGCTGGATCTGGATCAGCGAACCGCTGACTTTAATCAAATGCAAGTCCGTCAGCTGGTGCAGCACGCGCGACAGGGTGGCGGGCGCCAGGTTCAGGAACGATGCCAGCAGACTTTTCTTCAGGTCCAGCTTGACCTCGTTCGAACGCTGCTGGTCCGATGCCTGCAGCAGATACTCGACCACGCGCTGGGTGGCGTTCTGCACGGAGCAGCGTTCCACGTTGCGGATAAAACCCATCAGGTGGTGCGACAGGCTGTTCATCATCTGGCGTGCGATACGCGGCGACTGGTCCAGCAGGCGCAGCAGCGCGTGCGGCGGGATGCGCAGCAGAAGGCAGTGCTCCAGCGCTTCGGCGCAGAACGGATACGGTTCGTCGAGGAAAATCATGGCTTCGCCAAAGCTCTGGCCCGGACGGATCAGTTCCAGTACCTTGTCGGTACCTTCCATGGAAAACACGCTCAGTTTGACGAGGCCGAAGACCACCACATAGGCGCCTTCAGCCACTTCGCCCTTGCGGAACAGCACTTTGCCTTTTTCCACTTCGACGCGCACGACATCCTGGCGCAATTGTTCTAATTGCGAAGGGGAAATATGGCGGAACAGAGCCTGGCTCGATAGCAAGCCATCGACGTTGACCTTATGCATGACACTCTCTTATTAGATTAGCGAATGACTAAGAGTGTAATGCGCAGGCACCGTCAAGGCCATACGTCAAAGGAACTAGGGTTGTCTAGGCCGGAACGCCATACAGATCAAACAATCGCGCATTTTTTGCCATTTATTTGCGCATTGTTTGATCTTTATTTGCTTAACTCACGCTCGACGGCGTAGACGGCGATCTGCACACGGCTGCTGAGCTTAAGCTTTTTGAGGATGTTTTGCACGTGGATTTTCACCGTGCTTTCGGCCACGTCCAGCTGGCGCGCGATTTCCTTGTTGCTCAGCCCTTGCGCCAGGCAGGCCATGGCTTCGCGTTCGCGCGGTGTCAATTTGTCGTAGTCGGCCTGAGGCGCGTTCTGCCCCGCGCGAAATTGCGACACCAGCTTGGCCGTCATGGCGTCGGCAATCACGGATTCACCGGCGGCGGCGCGGCAGATGGCCTGGCCCAGCTGCTCGGCTTCTATATTTTTCAGCAAGTAGCCGCGTGCGCCAGCGCGCAGGGCCGCGCCCAGGTCGGCCGCGTTTTCCGACACGGTCAGCATCAGCACCACCATCTGCGGCATGTCCTGCAAGATCAGCTGCAGCGCTTCGACGCCCGTTACGCCGGGCATGTTCAAGTCCATCAGCACCACGTCGGGCAGCAGCTCGGCCGTCAGGCGCACGCCGTCGAGTCCGTTCGATGCCTCGCCCACCACCTGGAATAGAGGATTGCGCTGCAACAGCAGCTTGACGCCGCTGCGCAGCAAGGTGTGGTCGTCGACCAGCAGGATTTTGATTGGAGCGTTCACGTATTTGTATCTTTTACCTGGTAAGAATGAATCTTCTGTTACGCAGCCTGGCGCCGGGCTGCCGGCAAGGCCAGCGAGATCGTCGTGCCGCCGCCGGGCGTGCTGTCGATGGCAAATTGCGCACCGAGCCGCTCGGCTCTTTCCTGCATGATACGCAAGCCGATCTGCAATTCCGTTTTCTTGTCGCGCAGGTTGGCGGCGAAGCCTTCGCCATCGTCGCGCACCTGCAACGCAAAGTCGCGCCCGTTTTCCACGCGCAGAGCCACGTTGCTCGCTTGCGCGTGCTTGCGGATATTCGACAGCGCTTCCTGCACGATGAACAGGATCTGTAACTGCTGCTCCGGCGCCAGCGGCGCGCCATTGCCGCTCATGTCCAGGGTGCCGACGACGCCCGTCTGCAGCTCGAACTTGGCCAACACTTCGCTGAGCTTGCTTTCCAGGTCGCTGCCATGCCAGCGCGTACGGAAATTGACCAGCAATTCGCGCACATCCTGGTAGCTTTGTTCGACGCCCATGCGCATCAGCGGCAGCACTTCGGCCGCTTCGTCGAGCTGTCCCCGGCGCACGGAATCGTCGAGCATCTGTACTTGCAAGCTGATGAAATTCAAGCTTTGCGCGATGCTGTCATGCAAGCCTTCGGCCAGCAGGCTGCGTTCGCGCGCCACGGCAAATTCCTTCTCGCGCGCGATCAGGCGCTGGTTCTCGATGGCGATGCCCAGGCTCTGGCCCAGCGTTTCCAGCCAGCCCTGCTGCTGCGCATGCACCGCTTGCGGGCCTGCAAAGTGCAGCGAAAAACTGCCCACCACCTGGTCGCGCGCGAGGATGGGAAAGACGGCGATGGCGATGAAACCTTCGTCCTGGCAGCGGAAGCGCTGCAGCGCATCGACCTGGCGGAAATCGCGGATCTGGATCACGCCCTGCGCCACGGCAGCGCCACACAGGCAATCGTTATTGCGGATGCAGTGTTCCTCTTCCACCATGGCGTCCGAAATGCCCTCATGCACGATGATGTGCACGGTATCGTGCTGCGGATCGAGGATGCGCACGGTGCCGCCTTCGGCTTGCGCGAACTGCATCACGTGGTGCAGAAAGCCACGGCATAGCGCATCGATGGCGTGCTGTCCCGCCAGCAGGGTGGAAATCTCATGCAGTGTGGCCAGCTGGCGTTCCTGCGCGGCGCTCAGGCCCGATGCGGCTTGCGCCAGGCGGCGCTGGCGCCAGCGCGACGCTGGAAGTTGTTTGCGGGAAGGTTGACTGCGCGGCGCATGCATGAAGAACTCGAATCTGAAAAGTGGGGCGCCCGGCAAGCGCTGCGGCCTGCCGGGCTGGTGAAGGTTACAAATGAATCTCGGTACCGAGCAGCTTGACGAACTGCGCCAGCCAGGCCGGATGCGCGGGCCAGGCGGGGGCCGTGACGAACTGGCCATCGGTGACGGCGTCCGTGACGGCGATGTCGGCATACGTGCCGCCCGCCAGTTTCACTTCCGGCGCGCAGGCTGGATAGGCGGAAATGCGCTTGCCACGGATGACATCGGCGGCGGCCAGCAATTGCGCGCCGTGGCAAACGGCGGCGACAGGCTTGCCCGCGTCGGCAAAATGGCGCACGGCGGCGATGACCTTCTCGTTCAGGCGCAGGTATTCGGGCGCGCGGCCGCCGGCGATCATCACCGCGTCATAGTCAGCCGGATCGATCTCGTCGAAGCTGGCGTTCAGGGTAAACAAATGGCCCGGTTTTTCCGTGTAGGTCTGGTCGCCCTCGAAATCGTGGATGGCCGTCTTGATCGTCGCGCCGCTTTTCTTGCCGGGACAAACGGCGTGCACGGTATGCCCGAGCATCAGCAGGGCCTGGAATGGCACCATCGTTTCATAATCTTCTGCAAAATCGCCGGTCAAAAACAGAATTTTCTTCGCTGCCATTTAGTTCTCCTATGAAAGATTGATCCCGCAAGGCGTATCTTAGCGCGACTTGGCAGCCATACTGGATATTTATCAAATTTTCGCGCCTTGATCGAGGATTTTACAGGCTGAGACAGAATTTCTTACAGGCTCGCAGGTCAAACTCGGATACCCCTCCCTGAAAGCCTGGCCATGAGCACCTCCACCAGCCCCCTTGCCAACCCTCTTGTCGCTGCGGCCCTGATCCGTATCTTCGACCATTTCAGCGATGCGCAGCAGGCCCGTAGCGCTCTGCTCGACGCTGGTTTCCCCGCGCACGCCGTGCAGCTTGACACGGTTGACGACGAAGCCGTCCCCGTACAGGGCAAGGCGGCGTGGCGCGGCATGTTCCGCCTCGTCGTCGCCATCGGCACGCCACAAGAGCGCGAACGGGCGCACGCCATCGTGCAGGCCTGCAACGGCTGCGATATCGAACAGCGCACGGCCAGCCACGCGGCAGGCAGGCGTGCAGGCACAGGTGCCGGCAAACACGCGCTGGCGGGCTGACACCCTCCCCCGCGCGGCCAAACTATGGCAAGATCCAGCTTCCTTCATTCCACAGTGGAACTTGCCATGATTTATGAAATTGCCCACATCCAGATCAAATCGGCCACGCATGACGCCTTCGAAGCGGCCGTCGCCAAAGCCGTGCCCCTGTTCCAGCGCGCGCGCGGCTGCGAATCGATGCGCCTGGAGCGCTCGATCGAAAATGGCGATGCCTACCGCCTGGTGGTCGGCTGGAGCACCCTGGAAGACCACACCGTGCATTTCCGCGGCAGCGACGACTTCCAGGCATGGCGCGGCCTGGTCGGTGAATTCTTTGCCGCCCCGCCCCAGGTCGAGCACATGAACACGGTGGTCACGGGGTTTTAAGTCGGGGTTTCACACAGCACACCGTCTGCCCGCCGAGCTTGTCGGCGAGTTTGTCCGCGAGTTTGTCCGCGAACGTGTCCGCGAACGTGTCCGCGAACTTGTCCGATTACGCGCAGCTTTGCCGCGCTAATCAGACCTACGCCACGAATAGACGCCTGGGCGCAGCTTAGACGGCAGGATGGTGAAACACCTGGCGCAAATACGCGAGGAAGGTTTCATCCTTGCACAGGGTCTTGCCCGGTGAATCCGACAATTTCGCCACCGACTGGCCATTGCAGCGCACCAGTTTCATGACGATGTTGAGCGGCGTCAAACCCACGTCGTTGGTCAGATTGGTGCCGATGCCAAAGCCCGTCATGATGCGGTCGGCAAAGTGCTGGTACAGGGCGAAGGCCTTGTCCAGGTCCAGGCCGTCGGAAAACACGAGGCGCTTGGTATTGGCGTCGATGCGCAGGGCCGCATAGTGGGCCAGTGCCTTCTCGCCCCATTCGACGGGGTCGCCCGAATCGTGGCGCAAGCCGTCGAACAGCTTGGCGAAATACAAGTCGAAGTCGGCCAAAAAGGCATCCATGCCCACCACGTCGGTCAGGGCGATCCCCAGGTCGCCGCGGTATTCCTGCACCCAGTCTTCCAGAGCCGCCTTTTGAAAGTCGCGCAGGCGCACACCGAAGGACTGGAATGACTGCATGTATTCATGCGCCATGGTGCCGATCGGCACGATACCGAGCTTTTTCGCCAGGTACACATTCGACGTGCCCTTGAAATACTCGGGCACGTCATGCGCCAGACGCTGCACCACTTCGTCGTGCCAGGCGCCGGAAAAGCGCCGGCGCACACCGAAGTCGGAAAATTCAAACGGGTGTTTACGCCGCGGCAGCTTGCCGAATTCCTTGACGGCCGCCACTTTCAAGCCCAGGCGGTGGCGCCCTTCGCGCATGGCCGCATCGAGGTCGAAGCGGCGGAAATACAGTTCGTTGATGATGTACAGCACGAAAATCTCGAAACCCATCACGTGCACCTGCGGCCCGGCTGCGTGCACCAGCAGGGTGTCGCCATCGGTGCTGACGTCGATGAACTTGCGCTGGAAGCGGAACACCGTCAAAAAGTCGACGAAATCGCTCTTCATGAAGCGCAGGGTGCGCAAATAGGCCAGCTCGTCGTCGGCAAACGACATCGAGCACAGGTGATCGAGCTGCTCTTCCAGCTCGACCTTCAGTTCGGCCAGAGGAAAGGCGGTGGCGTTGCGGCAGACAAATTCATATTCGGTATGGGTATTCGGATGACCGTGCAGCAATGCTTGCCACATTGTAAATTTATACAGATCGGTTTCCAGCAAACTGCGCACTATCGGGGTCATGTGTGTTTTCTCCAACTTCCTGAAGCCAGAATAGTACGCCACCGCAAGCATTTCAGCAGGGCACGCTCGACAATGGCTCAGGCCAGCGCATTGGCCAGCAACTCGGGCAAGACCTCGGCGGACGTGGCCAGCCGCGCGCCGCGCTCGTGCATGGCGGCCAGGAAGTCGCGCTGCTGCGCTGCGAAGCCCGTGACGGGGCTCATGCAGTCCGTCAGCAAGACCAGGCGCGCCAGGGCTGGCTTGCCTTGCTGCGCTTGCAGATAATCGACGATGTGTTCCGTGCTGGCTTTCACGCAGTGGCTGCCCGCCTCGCCCGTGACATAAATCTGCTGCGCCGGCAGCAGGGTATCGAGGAAGGCGCGGTTGAGCTGGGTGGCCGCATCCTGAGGATCGGGCACTTCCGCCATGACGGCCGAGTAATGCTCGGTCCACGGATTGGAACCCTTGCTCAGCTTGGCCACCACTTGCAAGTTGGCCACTTCCCAGGCGTTGTAGGCGGCGCGCACGGCCGCGTGGATATTCTGGCCCCAACTGCCGATCTCGCAATGCACGGGCCACACCATCAATTGGTAGCGCCCCGCTTGCTGCAAGGCATCAAGGTAGGTCAGCACACGCGGCAAGGCGCCGCTGGCGGCGGGCAGAAACAGGCGGTCACGCACCTGCTGCGCGCTGATCTGCGTAAACGGCGCAACGGGGCCGCCATCGCCCGTGCGCCAGAAGGCGGGATGGGCGATGTCGTAGCGGTGGTGGGCGTCGAGGGTCACGCTGATCTGCGTCAGCCCGCCGCCCCCTTCACGGATCAGCTGCGCCACACGCAGCATGTCGGCGTGGGCGCCGGGCACGGGCAGGGCCGGCGCCGCATCCTGCGGCAGCCAGGCGGGAGGTAAATCACAAAAATCGTTTTGCGGATCGATGACAAGCAGGTGCAGCTGGCGTTTCATGGCGGTCCTCGTGCGTGGCGGGTATTGCATGATAATGGCAACATCACCATCACGCCAATCCGGGAGCCGCCATGAACCTTCTAAAGCTCAATAACTTGCGTCCGAACAAATTACTCAACAGCAAATGGACGGCCGTCACGCCAGCCAACAAGGAAAAACACTTCCTCGTCATCAAGCTATGCGCAACTGCCACGCCCGATGAGCCCGTCACGCACGTGGCGCTGGAAGCCGTGCATTCCGGCCGCGTGCAAATCCTGCCATGGCGCGCGCTGCAAGATGCGGCGCAGTGGCATCAGGGATGGAAGACATAGCGGCGCCGGCGCCGCTCGACCAGCTTGACGGCCACCTCGCCCGCTTCCGCCATGGCGTCCGCTTCCGTTGTAAACGGGTGGTCGGCCGACACCCGGCGCTTGCGCAGCAGATTCACCCGGTGCATGGGGTTGGACGAGGGGGCATAGATGGCGACGTACGCGCCCCATAGTTTGCAGCCCGGCAAGCGCTCTGCCGTGTAATTCACTTCATAAAAATCAACATACTTTATCGGCACGATGTGCGCTCCAAAAATGACATGGCCGGACAGCTTGTCTCTACGGACTGACGCGGTGAGGGTAAAACCATGCGCTCGCGATTGCTCAGGATACTCAATTCAGCTCTCTTTTTATCAGGCGGCACAGGAGAAAAGGATGAATGACTACATCATCTGCATGCATGACGACACACAAGCATCTGCTTGCAACGGCCAGGCCGGTGCAGGCACACTTGTCGGGCTATCTACTTGTGCAAGCTGAAAGTATAGACGATGCGAAAAAATTATTGCAGGGCAACCCTGTACTGAACGCGGGTGGCATGCTGGAAATGCGCACACTGCGGCGCGACTGACGCGGCATGGCTGGCGCCTATTTTCCTGCCTCGGCGGCGGCATGCATGGACCAGACGACGCTGAGGATTTTCCATTCGCCATCGCGCTTGACCATTTGCCACGCTTCCACGCCATAGTTGGACAATGTGTCGCCGACGAAGAATTCGTAGTCGAAGTTGACCCACGCCACATGGCGGTCCTGGGTGATCTTGACGTTGTAGAATTTTTCTTCCGTGCGCTGCGGTTCGCGCTGGATGAAGTTGGCGAAACCGACATAGCCGGCCGCCGCGACGCCGTCGAAGTGGACGTCCGTCGTGTCGCGCATTTTCTTGATGAAACCATCGTCTGCCGGCGAGGCGAACAGGATGTTTGTGTGCAGCATCAGCGACGACAGCAGCTTGACATCCTTGGCGATCAGGGCCGCCTGAAAGTCGGCGACGACTTTTTCGATGGCGCGCATATCTTCGGGCGTGGAGGCGTGGCGGCCCACGTGGGCTGGCGCCGCTGGCGCAGTCTGCGCTGGCGCCATGCCTGCCGCCAGCAGGGAACATCCGAACAGTACTGCGCTGGCCAACTTGTGCATGGGGGACTTTCATGGCGAACCGCTCGCCAGGCTGGCACGGGGCGTGCCGCCGGCAAGCTTATGTCAACCATGGCAGATTGGCAACCCCTCTGAAGGCCTGGTTCAGGCTGCCAGGGCTTCGATCGAAGCGCGGCCCTTGGCGATCGCGCTGGCGACGGCATCCTCGCCCATGGCCACGCCTTCGGCCTGCACGAACTCGATGTCGGTGATGCCGATGAAGCCCAGCGCCGTGCGCAGATAGGTGCTCAGGTAGTCATACGCGGCGCCCGGGCCTGCGCTGTAGACGCCGCCGCTGGCCGTAAAAATAACCGCTTTCTTGCCAGTCGCCAGGCCGACGGGGCCCGTCGCCGTGTACTGGAACGTGCGGCCCGCGCGCGCCACGTGATCGATCCACGCCTTCAGGGTCGAGGGCACGGAAAAATTGTACATGGGCGCGGCCAGCACCAGCACGTCGGCGGCCAGCAATTCATCGACCAGGGTATCGGACAGTTGCACGGCGGCGGCCGCCTGCGCGCTGCGCTGCTCTGCCGGGGTGAAGAAGGCGCCCATCACTTCTTCCGTCAGGTGCGGCACGGGTTGCGCGGCCAGGTCGCGCTCGACCACGCTGGCGCCTTGCGCGGCCAGTTTCGCGACGAATTCGCCGGACAATTGGCGCGACAGGGAACCGCTGTTGCGCACGCTGCTATTGATGTACAAGACCTTGCTCATGAATTGCTCCTGTGGAAATGGATGAGGGGATGGGCCACGTCGCAGCCCTTGCACACAGCATAGTTCGGGTCTACCATCGATGAAACTGTATAAATATCAATGGTTATCATCGAATTTTTAGATAGGGAGTTTCCATGAGAGAACCGGGCCAGCCTTCGCTCGACCAGTTGCGCGTGTTTGTCGCCGTCATCGACGCGGGCGGCTTCGCCCATGCAGCGCGCCAGCTGCACCGCACGCAATCGGTGATCAGCTACACCATCGCCAACCTGGAAGAACAACTGAATGTGGTGCTGCTCGACCGCGGCAAGCGCAAGCCCACCCTGACGGACGCGGGCAAGGCCCTGCTGGCCGATGCGCGCGCCGTGGCCCTGAAGGTCGATGGCATGCGCGCGCGCGCCAAGGCGCTGGCCGGCGGGCTGGAGGCGGAAGTGTCGGTGGTGGTCGACGTGATGTTTCCCACCTGCGTGCTGGTGCGCGTTCTGGAAGCTTTCCAGGCGCAGTTCCCCACAGTCGCCCTGCGCCTGCGCATCGAAGCCATGGGCGCCGTGGCGCAGCTGGTGATGGATGGCAGCTGCCACATCGGCCTCGGCGGCTGGATGACGGCCACGGCCAGCATCTTCGAACGCCTGGCCGTCGGTCACGTGCGCCTGATTCCCGTGGCCGCGCCCAGCCACGCGCTGGCGCAGCTGGACGGCCCGATCGCCTCCAACGTGGCGCGCGAACACGTGCAGCTGGTGCTCAGCGACCGCAGCGACCTGACGCAGGGCCAGGATTTCGGCGTACTGGGATTGCGCAACTGGCGCCTGGGCGACCTCGGTTCCAAGCACGCCTTGCTGCGCGCGGGTCTGGGCTGGGGCAACATGCCAGAAGCGATGGTACGCGAAGATTTGACGCAGGGACGGCTGGTGCACCTGCCGCTGGCCGTCGACAAGGGCGAGAATTATCCGATTTACCTGATCCAGCGCGCCGACACGCCGCCCGGCCAGGCGGGCAAGTGGCTGACGGAGCGCTTTGCGGAGCAGTTGCCGTTGCTGGCGCAGGGCTTCTAGAAAAAGTGAGCCACAGGTATGATTAGCCCCCAACAGCAGACACTGGGGTCGGTCCCTGCGGGATCGCAACCCGTCCCATTGGGACGGGTTGCCCCTGAGGGTCCGACCCCGGCCTTTACTTGGGTCAACTTTCAATTACAAGGATTCACATGGCCGGCATCGACGACTTCGTCAACAAACAGAAACCAGGCGCGCGCTTCGTCATTACGGCGCAGATGCTGCGCATGACACCGCAGCAGTTCGACAGCGTGGCGCTGGAATGGATGGAAGACGGCGGCCCCGGCTTCGACGTGGCCGGCATCCCGCACCGGGTGGTCATCGATGGGCAGTTTTATATCGGCAGGATCACCGTGCAGCGGCACGGCGACCCGGCCTAAGGGTTACTCGACGCCCAGCACGTGCAGGCGGCGGCGCAGGCGCGCCACTTCTTCCGACAGATCGACCACCAGCGCGGCCAGTTCGGCGTTCGCATCGAACACGGATTCGATTTCGTGCAGGCGGCGCGCGCGCACCAGATCCAGGCTGGTGAAGCGCCAGGCCGTCAGCTGCCCCGCCGGCGGGCCATTTTGCAGCAGCACGCCCGTCTGCACATGCCGCACCACCCAGTCCGGCTCCACGGCGCAGGCGCGCGCCAGTTCCTCCAGGCTCAGGGCTCGATCTTCGAGCAGTTCGCCAATTACCTTGTTTGTCATGATTTACCCTCCCAGCTTCTGGCGCGGATTGAAAGCCATCTCGCGCGCCATGGTTGCATACAATTCGCGCGCCTTGTCATCGTTCGCCAGCGGCAGCACCACTTCCAGCAGCAGATACAGGTCGCCCGGCTGGGCGGCGGGAATACCGCGCCCCTTCAGGCGCAGCTTGCGCCCCGTCTGCGAATTGGGCGGCACCGTGACGGCCACCGTGCCCGATGGCGTGGGCACGGCGATTTCGCCGCCCAGTGCCGCTTCCCATGGCGTGACGGGCACCGTCTCGAACACGTCGCGCCCTTCCACCTTGTAGCGTGCATCGGGCTGGAAGCGAATTTCCAGATACAGGTCGCCAGCGGGCGCGCCGCCGCTGCCGGGATTGCCCTGCCCCTTCATGCGCAGCTGCTGGCCCTCCGTGACGCCTTTCGGTATCGTCACTTCCAGCGTGCGCTCGCGCGTCACCACATGGCCTTGCGCATCCGCTTCGGGCACGCGCATGACGATGTGGCGCTTGGCGCCGTGGTAGCTGTCGTGCAAATCGATGGTGATGGCGGCGTGGCTGTCTTCGCCCTGCATCTGGAAGCTGCCGCCGGCGCGGCGGCGCCCGCCCACGTGGGCAAACAGGTCGGCAAAGAAGTCGCTGTCGTCGGCGCCCGACGATTCGTAACCCGAACCCCAGTCCGGCGGCGGCCGGAAGGGCTGGCCCTGCGCACCCTGGTTGCGGCCCAGTTCATCGTAGGCGGCGCGCTTTTCCGCGTCGCCCAGCACGCCGTAGGCCTCATTCAGGGCCTTGGTGCGCTTGTCTGCGTCCGGTTCCTTGCTCACGTCGGGATGGTATTTACGTACCAGCTTGCGGTACGCCTTCTTGATCTCGGCCTCGGTCGCCGTTTTCTCGACGCCAAGCTCCTTGTAGTAGTCCTTGTATTCCACCGCGCTTGCTCCCCATGGTTGAACTGCCTGTGAGAAGAGTACACGAATTGGCGCCGGCAACGCGTGCACACAATACAACACCGCCCGCGGAGCACAGCTCGCGCGGGCGGTGAAGGTGGCAGCGAAAAACGCCTAGCGCACGCGACGCAGCGAGGAAATACGGCGGTCGAGGCCACCGTGCAGGCGGCCGTAGCTGCCTGGCCCCATTACCACGCAGCGACCACGGAAGTTGGCATCGACGCAGAACTCCCAGCGGCCGTAATTGACGACGATCGATTCGGCGCGGTCGTTGAAGCCATAGCGGTTCAAGTCATGCACCTCGCGGTCCAGGCGCACGGGCCGGCCGCGCATGCCGGCATCAGGAAACATCAGCACGGCGCCATTCATGTCGGGACGGTGGCCGCCGCCATGACCGTGGCCGGGATAACCGGGATGAGGACGCTCCGGCTCCGGACGCGGAGGGCGCGGCGGGTAGGGACGGTGGTCACCGCCGCCATGGCCCGGGCGTCCCGCTTCGCGCACCGAGGAAATGGCGTCGTTCATGCCCGGCATGCTGTCGTAGCGCCCCGGCCCGAAGGTACGGCAGCTACCGCGGTAATTGGCGTCCTTGCACACTTCCCAGGTGCCCGAGCGCACGATGACGCTGGAGGTCTTGTCGTTAAAGCCCATGCGCGACAAATCGCCCGTGTCGGAACGCAGGGTGACGGGGCGGCCGCGGAAACCGGCGTCCTCGAACAGGGTGATTTCGCCCGCGGATGCGGCAAGGGGGGCGAGGAAGGTGGCGGCGCACAGCAGCGCGGGCCGGAAAGATCGAACCATGACAACTCCAATACTGAGACATTTTCGCCAGTGTAGTCCAGGCGGCAGGCGGCGAGTGTAACAAAGGGCAAGCAAATGTCAGCGCACGGCAGCGAATGTAAAAACCGCCCGGCGGGATCAACCCGGCAGGCGGCCTGTCAGCATGTGTACTGGAGAAAATCAGCGCACGCGGCGCAGCGAGGAAATCTGGTTCTCCATGCCGCTCAGGCGTCCATATTCGCCCGGTCCGATCACTTCGCAGCGGCCACGGAAGTTCGAATCGCTGCACACTTCCCACTGCCCCTCGTTGACGATGATGGACGAGGCGCGGTCATTAAAGTTGTAGCGCACCAGGTCATCCGCATTGCGGTCCAGCGCCAGCGGTTCGCCGCGCATGCCCGCTTCGGGGAACAGCAGGACGGCGCCGCGCTGCTGGTACTGCGGCTGCTGATATTGTGGCTGCTGGTACTGCGGCTGCTCATATTGCTGCTGGCGGCGCGCTTCGCGTTCGTCGACCATGCGCGCCGACGACACGCGCCCATCGAGGCCGCGCCCCAGGTCGTCGTGGCGGCCAGGGCCGAAAATGCGGCAAGTACCCTGGTAGTTCGAGTCGCTGCACAGTTGCCAGTAGCCGTTATGGATGACGATGCTGCTGGTGCGGTCGTTGAAGCCGATGCCGACGAAATCGTCCGTATCGCGGTTCAGGCGCGCCGAGCCGCCATTCTGGCCCGCGCCCGAATACACTTCCAGGGTGCCGCCACGGCCATAGCCGCCGTTGCCACGATCTGGATCACGTCCCGGACGCGCCGGATTGTAGCCATCGCCGCGGCCCGATTCGCGCACCGACGTGATGGCGTCGTTCATGCCCGGCATCGAGCGGTATTCGCCTGGCCCCAGGGTCTTGCAATTGCCGCGAAAACCGGAGTCCGTGCACACATCCCACGTGCCCGAACGCACCAGGATGCTCGACGTCTTGTCGTTGAAACCCATGCGCGACAAATCGTCCGTCGTCTCGCGCAGGTTCACTGCGCGACCACGGAATTCAACGTCTTCGAACAAGGTGATATCGCCCGCATGGGCGCTTGCATGCGCCCCCAGCGAGAGCAGCAAGGTCGCGGCGCATGCCAGCGCGTGTTTGAAAGGGCCCGTCATGATTAACTCCATTCTTCATTCTTTGGTGATGATTTTCCTGGCTGTTGCGCCAGGATGCTAGTGTAACAAATACAAGGCCAGGGACAAAACCCGATCACACGCTCAGTACAGGCGGCGCAGCGAGGAAATGCGCTTGTCGAGCGCCGTGTTCAGCACTTCATACTTGCCCGGTCCCATGCGCTCGCAGCTGCCGTTGAACTGCGAGTCCGTACATACTTCCCAGGTGCCTTCGTTGATGGCGATGGATTCGGCCTGGTCGTTGAAGTTCAGACGTACCAGGTCGCTGACGTCGCGGTTCACCTGCAGCCCTGGCCCCTTCAGGAATGCGCGGCCATACAGCACCACCAGGCCCTCGTCATGTTGCGGACGGTTCTCCTCGCGCGGATCGACCAGGCGCGCCGACGACACGCGCCCATTCAAGCTGCCCAGGTCATCGTGGCTGCCAGGGCCGAACACGCGGCAGCTGCCACGGTAGTTGGAATCGCTGCACAGCTGCCAGTAGCCATGTTCGACGCGCGCGCTGCTGGCGCGGTCATTGAAGCTGATGTCGACCAGGTCATCGCGGTCCGAATTGACACCCGCCGATGCGCCGCGCTGGCCGCCATCGGCATACAGTTCCAGCGCTGCGCGGCGGCCACCGCTGCCGCCGCTCCCCTGCCCGCCGCCGATTTCGCGCACGGACGATATCTTGTCGTTCATGCCCGGCAACGAACGGTAATCGCCGCTTTCCAGCGTCTTGCAATCGCCCTTGAAATCGGCATCCTTGCACACTTCCCAGCTGCCCGAATCGACCTGGATACTCGACACGGTGTCATTGAAATTGACACGCGACAGGTCATCCGTCGTATCGCGCAAGACGACCACACGTCCCTTGAAGTTGTCATCGGTGTACAGGCGGATTTCACCCGCCTGCGCCGCGAGGTGGACAAACAGCGAACTGGCGCACAACAGTGCAAAGGCGAATGGGCGATTCATGGGGCGGTCTCCGGGGCGGCAAAGGTGAGTGTTCTACATGACAACTGATGTCAGTGTAGCCATCCGTAGAAAAAACGGTGTAACAAAGTATGGGAAAAGCACAATAAATTGTTACCAAAAGCAATAGCCGCCCCCCGCAGGGACCGGCCACTCTTGCCAGCCCCGCGTCAGCGCACTTCGCGCACCGACGAAATGCGGTTACTCAGGCGTTCCAGCGTCCCGAGCGCACGCGGATGCTTTGCGTCGTGTCGTTGAAACGGACGTCTTCCAGGTCGGCGACGGCATCGTGCACGGTGTGCGAGCAGCCGTGATAATCGTCGCGCGAATACAGGGTCAGTTCGCCGGCGCCGGCCAGTTCGGCCGTCATGGCGGCGCCCTGCAACAGGGCGCAGTTCAAGGCTTTCTTCAACATGGTCTTACTCCATAGTCAGGATAGTACGGTGTGACTATTTGATCATTTTTCCAGAGAGCGCGCAGTCTATCCGCGACTGGCCCACTTGGCTGTAACAAATGATTACCGCGCCCGGGCGCCAGGGATGCCGCGGCGGACAAGCACGGCGAATGCCGGTAGAATCTTATGTTTAGTTAAGCTTGCCACCCATGCCACACACGACCTCGTTCACCCTGCCCGCCGTCCGCACCGAAGTATCTTCATTATGGAAGCTGGCCTGGCCCATCCTGATCGGCCAGCTGGCCACCGTCGGCATGGGCGCGGCCGACGTGGCGATGACGGGGCATACGAATCCCAAGGAACTGGCGGCCGTGTCGCTGGGCGCGGCCATCTGGTCCATCGTGCTCGTCACCGTGAGCGGCATCATGATGGCGATCAATACGCTGGTGGCGCATGAAATCGGCGCCGCGCGCCACGACCAGGTGCCGCACATCGTGCGCCAGTCGCTGTGGAAGGCGCTGCTCGTCGGCCTGGTGGCTTGCCTGCTGACGAACATGGCGGCGCTGGTGTTCGACCACCTGATGCTCGAACCCGCCGTGGCGGCCAAGGCCAAGCTGTTCGTGCACATCATCAGCTGCGCGCTGCCGCCGTTCGCCGCCTACCGCGCGCTGTATGGATACAGCACCAGCATCAACCAGACCAAGCCCGTGATGGTCATCGCGCTGGCCGCGCTGGCGCTAAACATTCTCGTCAACTACCTGCTGATCTACGGCCACTGGGGCATGCCGAAGATGGGCGGCGTGGGCTGCGCCGTGGCCACCACCTGCTGCGTGTGGATGATGCTGCTGGCCATGCTGGCCTGGATCAGGATCGCCCCCGCCTACCATGCCACGTATCCATTCACGCACTGGGAATGGCCGCAGCCGTCATCCATCGGCCCCATGCTGCGCCTGGGCCTGCCCATCGGCGTGACCTACTTTGCCGAAGTGAGCGCCTTTGGCGTCATCAGCCTGCTGGTGGCACGCTTCGGCGTGATCCAGGTGTCGGCGCACCAGATCGCGCTCAATTTCTCATCCGTCGTTTTCATGGTGCCGCTCACTTTCGGCATCGCGCTGGTGACGCGCGTGGGCCATGCCGTGGGCGAAGCCAATCTGCGCCGCGCCCGCTTCATTTCGTGGGTGGGCGTGGCCATGTCGCTGACGGCGGCCATCGTCTCGGCCACCGTCATCACCGTCTTCCGCCACCAGATCGCGCAAGCCTATACGTCCGATCCGCAGGTGCAGGAACTGTGCGCGCAGCTGCTGCTGTTCGCCGCCCTGTTCCAGCTGTCCGACGCCACGCAGGTGGCCACTTCCTGCGCCATTCGCGGCTACAAGGTGACGCGCCAGCCGATGCTGATCCAGCTGCTGGCGTTCTGGGGTTTCTCGCTGCCCATCGGCTATGTGCTGGGCCTCGCGCCGCAAGGCTTCATCTGGTCGCCGGCCGAACCGATGGCCGCCGCCGGCTTCTGGATCGGCCTCGTCACGGGCCTGACGGTGGCCGCCGTGCTGCTGACCTGGTATCTGAACCGCCTGTCGCTGCAGCGCCTGCACGCGGCGCATTGAACACGGGGCGGCACACAATTTATGCGTGCCGCCCTTGCTGCTTCACCATACAAAGCACCGCTGGTCCACTCTTTACGCCAAAGTAAAGAAGGCAATTTCCGGATTATTCCGTGGCTGGCCCTATCGCATTAAACGCCGTGCTCTGGTATCGTTTGCCGTCAAGCATCTGCTTGACCATCCCTTTACCATCACCGAGACACCCATGCGTTTTATTCTTTGTTTTCTGGCCGCGATGGCCAGCGTTCCCGCATCGGCTGAAAAGCTGACCCTGGAACGCATCCACGCCGATCCGGCGCTGGCCGGCCCCGGCGTGCGCAACCTGAAGGTCTCGCCCGACGGCGAGCGCGTCACGTTCCTGCGCGGCCGCGCCGACAACCAGTTCCAGCTCGACCTGTGGGAATTCAAGCTGAAGGACAAGAGCACGCACCGCCTGGTCGACTCGAAGGCGCTGGTGCCGAATGAAACGATTTCGCCCGAAGAGCAGGCGCGCCGCGAACGCGAGCGCACGGCCAGCCTGAATGGCATTCTCAGCTACAGCTGGTCGCCCGATGGCAAGCAGCTGCTGGTGCCGCTGGCCGGCAATCTGTACCTGGTCGACGCGGCCCGCCCGGACCAGGCGCGCCTGGTCGCCAAGGGCAATGTGCTGGACCCGAAAATTTCGCCGAAAGGCCGCTACGTCTCGTTTGTGCGCGACCAGAACATCCATGTGATCGACCTCAAGACGGGCAAGGAACGCCAGCTGACCACCGACGGCAAGGGCACCATCCACAACGGCGAAGCCGAATTCGTGGCGCAGGAAGAAATGGGCCAGCGCACCGGCTACTACTGGGCGCCCGACGATTCCGCCATCGCCTACAAACGCTATGACGAAGCGCCCGTGCCCGTCGTGCGCCGCTTCGAAATTTTCGCCGACCGCACCGACGTCGTCGAGCAGCGCTACCCTGCCGCCGGCGATCCGAACGCGCTGGTGCAGCTGCTGATCGTCTCGCCGGAGACGGGCGTGCAGCGCCAGGTGGACCTGGGCACGAACCCGGACATCTACCTGGTGCGCGCCGACTGGAGCGCGGACAGCAAATCGCTGGTCTACCAGCGCCAGTCGCGCGACCAGAAGACCCTCGACCTCGTCGCGGTCGATGCCGCCACGTTGGCGCAACGCACCCTGCTGACGGAAACGTCGACAACCTGGGTCAGCATCCATGACGACCTGCGCTTCCTGTCGAACGGCACCTTCCTCTGGTCGTCCGAACGCACGGGCCGCAACCATCTGTATTTGTACGACATGAGCGGCAAGCTGCTGCACCCGGTCACTTCCGGCGAGTGGGGCATCGACGGCGTGCTGGCCGTGAACCAGAAAACCGGCAAAGTGTTCGTCTCATCGAACCGCGACGCCGTGATCGACAAGCAGACCTACGCCCTGGCGCTGGACGGCAGCACGGCCGACAAGGCGCAGCGCGTGACGAAAGCCGATGGCTGGCACGACACGACGTTCTCGCGCAATGGTGAAGTCTTCGTCGACACGTATTCGGACCCGGCCACGCCGCCACAGGTGAGCATCCGCCGGCCGGACGGTTCGATGGTGGGCTGGCTGGAAGAAAACGCGCTCAACGCCAGCCACCCGTATTTCAAGTACAAGGCCGATCACCTGCCGACGGAGTACGGCACCCTGAAAGCCAACGATGGCCAGACCTTGCACTATTCGATCGTCAAGCCGTCAAACTTCGACGCGACCAAACGCTATCCCGTCTACCTGTCGACGTATGGCGGCCCGCACTCGCAGCACGTGGCTCGCCGCTGGGGCAACAACTTCGACCAATACATGGCGCAGCAAGGCTTTGTCGTCTTCCGCCTGGATAACCGCGGTTCTTCGCGCCGCGAACGCGCCTTTACGGACGCCATCTACCATAACCTTGGCGCGGCCGAAGTGGCCGATCAACTGGTCGGCATCGACTGGCTGGGCCAGCAAAGTTTCGTTGACGCGAAACGCATTGGCGTGTTCGGCTGGAGCTACGGCGGTTTCATGACCCTGCGTTTGCTGTCGGCAGCATCAAGCAAGATCGCCATGGGCGTCTCGGTGGCACCCGTGACAGACTGGTCGCTGTACGACACCCACTACACGGAGCAATTCCTCGGCATGCCGAAGGAAAACGTGGATGGCTACAAGGCCAGCACCGTGTTCGCCCACCTCGACGGCTTGCAGTCGCCGCTGCTGCTGGTGCACGGCATGGCCGACGATAACGTCTTGTTCAGCAACAGCACGCGATTGATCGACGCGCTGGTGAACCGCGGCGTGCAGTTCGACCTGATGACGTATCCGGGCGCCAAGCACGGCATCTCGTCGCGCGCGGGCCAGCGTCACGTGTACAGGAAAATTGAGATGTTCTTCAAGCAGAACCTGATGAAGCCAGCACAGTAAGCTTGCGCTGCATCCAATAAAAAAACCGCCGCCTGTCTTGCGACAGGCGGCGGTTTTTTTTACATTCGTGCTGCCAGAATTATGGCTTGCGGGTGATGGTCTCTACTGCATCCTTGACATCGCCAACTTTCTTCTGCACTTTGCCTTCAACCTGATTTGCCAGGCCCTTGGCTTGCTGTTCTTCGCTGCCGACGACTTTGCCAGCGGCTTCCTGGATTTTACCGCCGACTTCCTTCAGTTTACCTTCGACTTGATCTTTGTTCATGGTGGATCCTCACTGTAGTTGGTACATCTGTTGTCCAGCCCGCAAGGGCCGGTACTGCGGCTCACACGCTGTTGCAAACTGCTTGCTGCGTGTCGATGTGTCCATAGTACGCAGTGGGGATCAAAGGTTCTGTACGGTTCCTAACACAGTGCCAACATCGTCGATCAGGCCGTCAAATCCTTGCGCCAGACGGTAGCCAGCCATGGCTGCTGGTCGCGCGGCAAGCCCGGTGGACGGTAGTACTGCTCGATCAAGGTAAAACCGGCGGCCTGCACGTACGCGGCCCACGTCGCTTCGTCGTGGTAGCTGCCGTAGCGCGCGCCATTCCAGCCTTCCTGGTTCTGCCCGCGCGGATTCGAGCTGAACAGTACTCCACCGGGCTTCAAGCAGGAATACAGGGCGCGCAGCACGCCGGGCAAGGCCGCGCTGGGCACGTGGAACAGCACGGCATTCGCGAACACACCGTCGAAGTGCGCGGCAGGCAGATCGAGGTCGACGAAATCCTGCTGCCACACGGTGCAGCCGCTGTAGGCACGCGCCATCTCGACGAAGCGGGGGCAGCCATCGACGCCCGTGGCGTGATGGCCCATGGCCGTGAACGCCTTCAGGTCGCGGCCGGGGCCGCAGCCCAGATCGAGAATATCCAGGGGCGCGGGCCGGCCGATGGCGGCCAGCAGCGCGGCGATGTTCTGGCTGACGTCATGCTCGCGCGTGCCTTCGAAAAACTGCTCGGCGCTGGCATCGTAATGGGCCAGCGTGCGCCCCGTGATGGCGTGGATGGGGTCTTGCTGATCTTGCTGCGGGGTCGGCTTCATGGCGCTCCTGTCATCGATGGGTGCATTTTAAGCTGCCGGCCCGCTCCCCGGCCGGCAGCGCAAGCGCACTTACCAGACGCGCACCCGTTGTTCCGGCGCCAGGTACAGCTGCTGCCCCGGCTTGACGTCGAAGGCCGGATACCAGGCGTCGAGATTGCGCACGGTGGCGGCGCGGTATTGCGCCGGCGCATGGCCATCGGTGAGGATTTGCTGGCGCGCCGCCGCTTCGCGCGCCTTGCTGCGCCAGCTGACGCCGTAGCCGATGAAGAAATCGCGGTCCGCGTCCGCCTGCGCCGGCTTGCCCCGCTGCGACAGGGTGAACGCATCATGCGCGGCCGCCACGCCGGCCAGGTCGGCCAGGTTTTCGCTGAGGGTCAGCTGGCCATTCACGGCCAGGTCGGGAAACGGTTTGTAGGCCGCGAACTGCGCCACCAGCTGCTGGGATGCCGACTGGAAATGCGCCAGGTCGGCCGGCGTCCACCAGTCGCGCAGTTTGCCCTGGGCATCGAACTGCGCACCCTGGTCGTCAAAACTGTGGCTGATCTCGTGGCCGATGGTGGCGCCGATGCCGCCATAGTTGGCCGCATCGGATGCCTGCGGGTCGAAGAATGGCGGCTGCAGGATGGCGGCGGGGAAATTGAGCGCATTTTGCAGCGGCAGGTTGACGGCGTTGACCAGCTGCGCCGGCATGGCCCAGGCCTTGCGGTCCGGCGACTGGCCCAACTTGGCCAGTTCCTGGCGATAATGAAACTGTTCCGCCCGCTGCACATTGCCCAGCGCATCGCCGCGCACCACGCGCAAGCCCGCATAGCTGTCCCAACGCTCGGGATAGCCCACGCCCACGTACAGGGTCTTGAGTTTTTCCTGCGCCTGCGCCTTGGTGGCGGGCGCCATCCAGTCCAGCTTGTCAATGCGGCGCGAGAAGGCGGCGACGATATTCGTCACCATATCCTGCACGCGGGCTTTCGATTCCGGCGGGAAAAAGCGTTCCACGTACAGCTTGCCGACGGCGTCGCTCAGGGCCGCATTCGTCGCGGCCAGCGCCCGCTTGCTGCGCGGCGACTGCTGCGGCGTGCCGCTCAGGGTGCTGCCATAAAAGGCGAAGCGCTGCTCGGCGGCCGCCTTCGGCAGAATCGTGCTGAAATGGTTGATGGCGTGGAAGGCGAGGAAATCCTTCCAGGTGGCCAGCGGCACGCTTGCCACCAGCGCGGCGCTGCCCGTCATGGCCGTCGGGTGCCAGACGATGAAGTCCGTCTGCTGGCCCAGGCCGGCCGCCTGGAAGAAGGCTTTCCAGTCCAGGCCCGGCGCCTTGCTGGCGAAGTCGGCGGCGCGCCACGCGTTATTGCCCTTGGCCACATCGGCCGAATCTTCGCGGCTGGCGTGACTGGCGGCAATCTGCTGCTCCAGCGCAAACACGCGCGCGGCGCGGGCCGGCGCATCGCTGTAGCCGGCCTGCTTGAGCATGGCGGCGATATGCGCCTGGTAGCCCGTGCGCAAGCCCTGCATGCGCGCGCTGTCGCCCTGGTAGAAGGCGCGGTCCGGCAAGCCCAGCCCGCCCTGCAGCAGATAGGCCACATTGCGTGTGGTGTCGTTCAAGTCTTGCGCCACCCACAGGCCGAACAGGTTTTCCGTATAAAAATTGGTGGCGTTGAGCGGATCGACATCGGCGCGCAAGCTCTCGCCCAGCGCGCGGGCCAGGCCCGCCTGGTCGCGTATGCCATTGATCTTGCTCAATAGTGGCTTGATCGGCGCCCAGCCTTTCGCTTCGATAGCCGCTTCATCCATCCAGGAACGGTAAAAATCGCTGACCTGGCGCGCGGAGGCATCCGCCTGTGACGCGGCCGCCAGGTCTTCGACGAGGCCGATGATGCGCTCGTTGGTCGCGTTGGCAAGGATGGCGAACGAGCCCCAGCTGCTGCGGTCGGCGGGAATCTGCGTGCTGCGCAGCCAGTCGCCATTCACGTAGTCATAGAAGTCGTCGCCAGGCAAGACTTTGACGGG
Organism: Janthinobacterium sp. PSPC1-1; assembly: GCF_049897625.1. NCBI lineage: Bacteria > Pseudomonadati > Pseudomonadota > Betaproteobacteria > Burkholderiales > Oxalobacteraceae > Janthinobacterium > Janthinobacterium sp. PSPC1-1. Next base: position 231,306 of record NZ_JAFCWP010000005.1, read on the forward strand.
GACAGCGGCAGTGGAGCCGGCGGCCTGGCCGTGCGCCTGGGCCGGGAAACCGGCCAGCGAGACGCCGGCCAGGGCGAGGACGATGGCAGCCTGGACTGGCGTCCGGGACCAGAAAAAACGCAAACCGTGCATGGCGATCCTTTCGATGAAAATAGCCAAAATCATAGCCTGAAATCATATCTTTTTTGGGCCCGACAACCATCCCCAAACTTTTTTTCATGGGGACAAAAATCGGCTTATAGTTGCACGACCCCGTGCCGCGTGTACGCCAAAGGAGATTGCCATGCAACTGGAAGCGCTGTTCCAGCAACCCCACGCCCTGCCTGTCGCCCCGAAGATCGTCAATGAACTGGTGCGCAGTTTCGACAACCCCGCCATTGCCACCGAAGACATCGCGCGCCAACTGGGAGCGGACCCGGTGCTGAGCGCCAAGCTGCTGCGGCTGGCCAACTCGGCCTATTACCACGTCTCGCGCAGCGTCGGCACGGTGGAAGACGCCGTGCTGATGCTCGGTTTTGTGACCGTGCGCACCCTCGTCATCAGCTCGGGCCTGGTCAGCGGCTACAAGACCGTGCCCGGCCTGGATCTGCCGCAGTTCTGGCGCTACAGCCTGCACAGCGCCGTGTCGGCCCGCTGGATCGCCAGGCAGACGGGCGACAACCAGGACCTGGCGTTCACCGTCGGCATGATGCATGCAATCGGTCAACTGGTGATCCATGCCGCCATGCCCGAGCAAGCCATGCAGCTCGACAAGATCGCGCCGCCGCTCGATGCGCGCCGGCTCGATGCGGAACGGGTGTCGCTGGGCTATGACTATGCGCAAGTGGGCGCCGAACTGACGCGCCGCTGGAAGCTCCCCGCCACCTTTGCCGAGGCCATCGCCGCCTTTCCAGATCCGCTGGCCAAGGCGCCCTTGAACCGCCTGGCCGCCATCGTGCACCTGGCCGCCTGGCGCGCGCGCATCGATGAAAACCAGTTGAGCAATGAAGAAATCATCGCCTGCTACCCGAATGAAGTGGCTGAAGCGCTCGGTTTGCCGCCCTCGGTGCTGGTGGACAGGATGCCGCCGCCTGCCGAACTGAGCGCGGGACTGGAAGAACTCGTCAAATAAACCAATCGCGGCCGGAGTCGTCACCCCAGCATCCATGCGGGTTTTGCGGGCGATTCCGGCGGCCAGCCAAAACCATACACATTATTTTTACTTTTTTTTCAAAAACACCCTCAAGTTCCCGCTGAACCTGCCGCTAATCTGGACAAGCGGTAATCCATTCACTAGTTACGGGTGTGCTCATGACCTCCAACGACGTTCTCTCGATGTATGAAAATATTGCAGGAATGACCAAAAAAATGGTTGTGGCCGCACGTTCGAGCGACTGGGATGGCCTGGATACCCTGGAAAACCAGTGCGCCAGCGCCGCCAGCATGACCATGGCGGGCAGCGTACCTGCCCTGGCGGGCGCCTCGCGCCTGCGCAAGATCGATTTGCTCAAGCAAATCCTGGCGAATGACCGCGAAATCCGCGCCATCACGGAACCATGGATGACGCAGCTGTCGAATTCCATGCCAGGATCGCACGCTCGCATGTAATTCAATATGCAAGCTTGCCACGCCAAAAACGATAAAAGCACCCTCGGGTGCTTTTTTTACGTCTGCCGCCGTGCCAGGGAGCGCGCCATCTGCGGCACTCAAAAAGCAAGGAGGGGAAATTTGGAAGGCGAACCCCAGGTATCTCCTGGGTTCGCCTCGCTGCCGGTTGCATCCGGCGTTCGCGAGCACATCGTCGGCATCGCAAACCGCTTCCAGACCCAGGCGTTTATGCAACGCTACACCTGTTTTGCCGCGCCACACTATCGTTGGTGACTGCGACAGGCTGGGACTGTTTTGTCGTAGAGCAAGTCCACTGAGTTAATCATATCACCATCTTTGAAAAATAGGCAACACGATAGTCAGGTACTTTCTGTCTTTTTTGAATATCTTTTTTTATATCAAATTTTTTAGCGCGGTCTTGCAGCAGCATTAACGCGAGAACGGCTCCGCTTCCGCCTCGGCCACTTCTTCCCCCACCGCCTCCGTCAGCACCGGCACTTCTTTCTTGCGGCCGAACGGCTTGCGCAGCAGGACCCAGTACTTCGACGGCGCGCCCGGCCCCGCCGCTTGCTTGTGCTTGCGCACGACATACACGATGAGCGCCGTCAACAACAGGAAGGCCACGGTGCCAAACCCCAGCCACAGCAAGCCATTGCCGCCCGCTGCCTTGCCCTTGTCCTTGTCGGCTGCCGGCGTCGCGTGCAGGGGCTGAGGCTTGGCATGGGGCGCTTCCGCCACGGCCGGCGCAACAGCAGGGGAAACGGCATCGGTGGTGGCGGCGGGCAGCGCCAGCGCTTTTTGCAAGGCGCCGATCTTGCCTTCCAATTCACCCAGCTTTTCATTCAGGGCCGCGTTTTTCTCATCCAGCGCCACGCACGCTTGCGCCTGCCCAGCATCCACCTGGGGCGCGCAGGCGGCGACGGGCGCCCTGGCGCGGCGCAACGGCGGCGGGCGCAGCGCCGGGGCAGCCGCCATGGGCGCGGCGGGCGGCGGCACAAACACGCGCGCCGGACGCACCAGACCCTCGGCGCGCGCGCGGGCTGCCAGCGCGGCGGCATCGGGCGGCGGCGCGCCGGGCGCAGCGCGCGGCAGCGGTACAGGCACGGGCGCCGGAATGACGGGCCGGACCGGCGCACTGGCAGCGGCGGCGGCAGCGACAGGTGGTGCCGGCGTCAGCCACAACGTACCGAGGCGCACGACGGCGCCGCTACCACTGCCCAATAACAAATACAAATGCACATGACCCGCCTGGATCGCTTGCCGGGTAGTCACGCGCACATACTGCCGCCCACCCCGCTCCAGCGGGCTGATCGTCAAGGTTTGCAAGGCCGGGTCCATGCCGATGCCGCCGCCCCGATACACATCGGGCGAGGCCAGGCGCACGCTTACGCCGTTGACATCTTCGGGCACCAGAGCCGTCAATTCAATCTCGGCCAGCAAGGGCTGCCCCACATGCGACAGCACCGCCATCTCGCCCAGTTCGGCCGCCATCACGGGCGGCAAGGCCAGGCTGGCGGCGGCGCACGCGATCAGGGACCAACGGGGAACAATGCTGCTTTGCATGGACTGATCGCTTTGATAACAAGATAAATAAAGGGAACTCGTCTCTCTTTAACGGCAGGAAATCGCAAAAATATAGATGGGCCATGGCAAAAATGATGCAATACAGCATCATCCTGTGTCTTTTTGACGTCTGGAGTACACTCGATCCACCTCCATCGATGAAAGGGATGCCATGAGTAGCAGAATCGAACGCGACAGTTTCGGCCCGATCGACGTACCCGCCGACCGGCTTTGGGGAGCGCAAACACAGCGCTCGCTTGAGCACTTCCATATCTCCACGGAAAAGATGCCGCCTGAACTGATCGCCGCCCTGGCCACCGTCAAGCGCGCGGCCGCCCACGTCAACCTGGACCTGGGCCTATTGGATGGCAAGAAGGCCATCGCCATCACGCAAGCAGCCGACGAAGTGCTGGCCGGCAAGCATGACGCAGAATTCCCGCTGGCCGTCTGGCAGACGGGCTCCGGCACGCAAAGCAATATGAACATGAATGAAGTGCTGGCCAACCGCGGTTCCGAGCTGATCGGCGGCTTGCGGGGAGAGGCGCGCCTGCTGCACCCGAACGACGACGTCAACCTGGGCCAGTCCTCGAACGATATCTTCCCCACCGCCATCCATGTGGCGGCCGCCCTGAGCGTCGCCAATACGGTCTTGCCGCCGCTGCGCCAACTGCGCGCCACGCTCGACGCGAAGGCCACGGAGTTTGCCGACATCGTCAAGATCGGCCGCACCCATTTGCAGGATGCCACGCCCTTGACCCTGGGCCAGGAATTTTCCGGCTATGTGGCGCAGCTCGACTTTGCCGAGCACATCATCACGGCAGCGTTGCCGCCGCTGCTGCAGCTGGCCGCCGGCGGCACGGCCGTGGGCACGGGATTGAATGCCCACGTGGAATTTGCCGGCCGCGTTGCGGCGGAACTGGCGCGCCTGACAGGCCAGCCGTTCGAGACGGCCAGCAACAAGTTTGCCGCCCTGGCCGCCCACGATGCGCTCGTCGCCGCCCATGGCGCTTTAAAAACCCTGGCCACGGCGCTGATGAAAATCGCCAACGACGTGCGCTGGATGGCGTCCGGCCCCCGTTCCGGCCTCGGTGAAATCACCATCCCTGAAAACGAGCCAGGCAGTTCCATCATGCCGGGCAAGGTCAATCCCACCCAGTGCGAAGCACTGACCATGCTGTGCTGCCAGGTGTTCGGCAACGACGTGGCCATCACGGTGGGCGGCGCCTCGGGCAATTTCGAGCTGAACGTCTTCAAGCCCTTGATTGCGCACAACTTCCTGCAAAGCGCGCGCCTGCTGGGCGACGGCATGCGCAGCTTCGACGTGCATTGCGCGCACGGCATCGCGCCGAACCGTGGTCGCATCGCCGAACTGATGGAACGTTCCCTGATGCTGGTCACGGCCCTGGCGCCCCACATCGGCTACGACAAGGCGGCGCAAATCGCCAAGCAGGCCCAGCATGAAGGCACGACCCTGAAGCAAGCGGCACTGGCCCTGGGCTTTGTGACGGAAGAGCAATTCAGTGCGTGGATCGTGCCACTGGAGATGACGCAGCCCAACAAAAGTTAAGGCTCAGCCTGCATTATCCCTCGCTTCATGTAAACTATGACCTTAGTTGACACTGTCTTTCAGTGTTGAAAACACATCGTTGCAATAAGGGATACAATGCAAAAAGTAAGCTTTGATTTAACATCCGAGTTCGTCGAGCTGAACCAGCTGTTGAAGCTGGTCGGCTTATGCGACAGCGGTGGCGCAGGCAAGGTCATGGTCGATAGCGGCGTGGTGAAGGTCGATGGCAAGAAGGAATTGCGCAAGACAGCCAAGATCCGCGCGGGCCAGGTCGTCAGCGTGGGCGATATCCGTATCACGGTCGTCGCTCCCGCCTGATCCCGGCATGGGGTGCGAAAGCAGACCCATGCGTCCAGCCAACCTGCCTGCCAGCCCGGCTGCCCGGATCAAGCTGCAACACGTCGTTATTGCCAGATAAATATCGATTGCAGAAGGGAAGCGCCATGGACCAGCCCGCACAAGGTACGCGCAGCCAGGAACGCCTGATCGGCGACTTGCGCCAGGTGATAGAAAACGCGGAAGAATTACTGCGTAACACAGACAAGTACACCAGCAGCCTGTATCAGAGCGCGCGCGCCAGGCTGGAACTGGCCCTCGTCGCGGCCACGGCCGAACTGGCCCGCTTTGAAGAGGAGCAAGTGACGCGCATGATGGACGCCACCCTGGCCGCGAATGCCTTGTACCGCGATCAGACGGGCGAAGCGCGCCTGCTGCGGGCCTTCGAGTAAACAGTCACGCCGCCAATACCGCATGCGCCAGCCACTGGCGCAGGTGTGCCGCCAGGTCGAAGGCCGGGTCCCGCTCGAACGCCGCATCGAGCGCGGCGCCAAACGTTTGCCCCTGCCGCAAGGCCAGCAAGGCCGCATGCGCCGCCGCATCCACTCTCAGCACCTGCGCCTTCCAGCGCGCCCGGCATACCAATGTCCAGCTGGCCACCTGCATATCCTGCGGAAACATCCCCTGCTCTTCACCATCCTGATGCGCCTGCCACAGGGCCGCCACTTGCCAGTCGGATGCCAGCAAGGCGCAAGCGGGATGCAAGGCAAAACGGCGCGCCTCCAGTTGATCAGGATGCAAGGCGGCCAGCGACTCGGGCGCCAGCGCCTGCGCATCGGGCGCGTAATGGGCCAGGTGCACGGCCCATTCCAGGCGCGCCATATCGGGCAAATAAGGCAACTCGGCCACAGGTGGAAAACTGCTCAGAAAATCGGCGAAACGGGCGCCAAACTGGTTCAAATCGGCGCTATCTGACGGATACTGGCGCCCATACGCGCGCGCCAGGCCGCCAAAGAATTCCGCGCCCACCAGCGCCAGCACGACGGGATAGGCATGGCCCAGGGTACGGCGCCAGGTGGCGCTCAGATTGCCGCGATACAAAGAGAAACGCTGCGGCACCGCCGCTCCCGCGAACGATGGCAACGTTGCCGCAGTATCGAGCAAGGCCGTGACAAATGCTTGCTGGCCGGCCGCCAGCGCGTCAAGTGACACGGGCGGTGGCGGTAGCGGCACCGGCACCCCATGCCACGGCGAATGTTGCTCGTGCTGCGACAACATCGCTTGCGCCTTGCTTGCCTCGCCCAGCAGGATATCGAGCGGCGGCAAATCCGTATCCCATTCGACCAGGGTGGGCACGGCGCCAAAACGCAGCAAGGCGGCCGCATACAAGTCCCAGACGGGCTCGGCTACTGCGGTGCCATGGTGGTCGATCACGGCGTGCGGCGTCAGCAGATGGCCGCCCAGGTGCAGTTCGCCCACACTGCCCGGCGCGATGCTTTGCATGGCAAGCAGGGCGTCTTCGCCGTGGTTGCACTGGTTCACATACAAGTTGTTGATATCGAGCAGCAGCCCGCAGCCGCTGCAGCGCGCCAGTTCCGCCAGGAATTGCGCCTCGCTCATGGCATCGTCGGCAAAACGCAGGTAAGTGGAGACATTCTCCAGCAAGATCGGCCTTTTCAGCACATCCTGTACACGCCCCACTCTGGCGCACAATAAATCCAGGGCGGCACCATTCAAGGCCAGCGGCAACAGATCATTGAGTTGCTGCTGCGCCACGGCGCCCCAGCACAGGTGTTCCGACACGAGGGCAGGCTCGATGCGCTCCACCACGGCGCGCACGCGCTGCAGGTGCGCTTCGGAAAAGCCGCGCGCGGAACCCAGGCCCAGTCCCACGCCATGCAGGCTGAGCGGGTAATCCTGGCGCAGAGTCTGCAGCACATGACTATCCCAGCCCGATGGCTGCAGATAATTTTCGGTATGTACTTCCAGCCAGCCCACGCGAGGCCGGCGCGCCAGGAAGTCGCGGTAGTGCGCAGCGCGCAAGCCGACGCCGGCACCGGCAAGCGCTGGAACTGGCGGCATGGGCAAGCTGCCGACGCTTACGGCTGCGTCGCCGGTTTGGCGGCCTTGCCGGCCTTGATGGGCTTGACGGAGCCGCCCGCCTGTTCGCACGTGCCCTTGGCAACATAGGTCCATTCCGTGGGCAAGTTGTCCGCCTCCGCCTGGCCCGCGCAGGAATGCGCGCCATCGGACGAGGCGCAATCGTTCTGCCCGGCCTTGGCCACGCCGTAGCATTTTTCCTTGTCGCCGGGGGCGGGACCATCGTGCGCGGCCGCGTTGACGGTGGTACCGGCGCAGATGCCCGCGAGGGCGGCGGCGATGAGAGCTTGACGTTTGTTCATGGGAAATCCTCTTGCATGGGTCAAAGTAATTGCTAAGTAATCGCGGTAAGTAATCACGCGGCAAGTCACGGCACGCACCAGGCTGCACCATGGACAACGCGAGGTGATGGGCGTCATTTTACTGAATCGGCCGTGCCATGGCGAACCATGGTCATTTAGTTAACTTGATGGAGGTGAAAAGGAAGGCGGAATGTCGGGCAGGATGACGATTACAGCGAAGAAAAACAAAAACGCCCACGCGCCACCGTCGGCGACGGTGGTGTGGGCATAGGTATAGCGAGCGCCAGACTGGCGCTACAGACCTGCGCTCAGGCTGTCGTATTGATGCGGTTACCGAGGTGAGCCGGCAGACTCGGCGCCGACTGTATCGGTGGCAACGCTTCCAGCAAGGCAGTGGCGGTCGAACTTTGAATATCCTGGGCTTTTTTCAGGACAGTCAAGCCGACGGCTTGCCGCGTGCCTGTCTCCGCCATCGTGGTTGACAGTTGAGCAATGCTTCCGACGTCCATACATTTCTCCAATGAGGTTCTACCAGTATTAACGGATGGCCGCGGCAAACCTTTAGCTTATTTTTCCAGCTTATTTTCCAACTGCAGCAGCAACCAGGCCAGCACGTGCTCGCGTGCATTCAAGTCCAGCCATTGCACGCCCTCGCGCAGGTCGGCCGGCGCCGGGCTGTCGGAGGCGACGGCGATCACATGCGGGTCATGCGGATACAGGGGCGCCTGCCCCACTTCCGGGCGGAATACTTCCAGCTTGGGAATGGGGTCCGTCTTGAAACCTTCGACCAGGGTCAGGTCCGCCGGCCCCATGCGGGCCAATTGCTGCGCCAGGCTCGGTTCCGGCGCGCCGCGCAACTCATGCACGATGGCAAAGCGGTACGGCGACGCCACCAGCACTTCCGCCGCCCCTGCCAGGCGCAACCGGGCGCTGTCTTTTTGCGGCGGTTCCAGCGCCAGGTCATGGTGGCTGTGCTTGACCAGGTTGACGCGCAAGCCCCGCGCCGCCAGTTCCTTCACCACAAATTCCAGCAGGGTCGTCTTGCCGCTACCGGAACGGCCGATCACACCCAGTACCGGGTGGGCGGGCATCGCATCGTGCATGATCACTCCTTGATTGAGAAGCAGTGATTATACGCAGCCCTACCGGCGCCAGCGCCCGGCGCGGGCGCCATGCATTGCCCAACTCAGGCGGGTGCCGGCTTGCCACCCTGCCGCCGGCGCCGGCCCGCCGGCCCGGGCGCTGCCTGCGCATTCCTGGCCCAGCGCGCCAATTGCCGATGCGCAGCGATCACGCCCGCTTCGGCATCGGATTGCACGGGCACGGCAGTAACAGCGGCGACCAAGCCTTCAGCTTGCGCCAACGGGGCGAAGTCGTGCGCCCGCACATCCGCTTCCCATGCGGCCCGCTGCGCCAGCACAGCAAAGGGCACGACGGGCGCCGCGCGCGGCTGCGCCAGGGTCAGCACGGCGCCCAGGCCGCTGGCGGCCGCCACGCGCGCGCCCATCTGGGGCAAGCCACCATCGGCGGCGCGGCAAAAGCGCTGCAGGATGGTTTTGATGATCGACGTGTGGTCGACTACCTCGTGGCTGACGCTGCCCGGCGCGATCAGCGGTGACACCAGCAGCATGGGCACGCGCACGCCGTACTGGCGAAACGCGGGGTCGTCATCGGCGGCGGCGGGCGGCGGCACATGGTCGAAAAAGCCGCCATGCTCGTCATAACTGAGGATCAGCAAGGTGCGCGGCCAGGCGGGACCGCGCGACAGGGCCTGGTAAACCTGCGCCACCAGCGCCTGGCCGGCGCGGATATCGGCCGGCGGGTGGTCGTCATTGTCGAAGAAATGCGGATCGATCCAGCTGACAGACGGCAAGGTGCCCGCCAGCGCATCGCCGATGAAGCCATAGCGACGCCCGCTGGAGCCGAAGGGCTCATACCACTCGGACGAGCGGTAATGGTCGTCGCTGAAGGCCAAACTCCATGGTTTCCAGTCGGAATAAAATTTCCAGCCGACCTGGGCGCGGTCCAGGTGGCGCACAAAGGACTTGTTCGCATACAGGGGCACGCGCTTGCTGTCGCGGCTGCCGGCTGCCTTGCCGCTGATCGCATACAGGCGGTTGGGCCAGGTGGCGCCCGGCACGGAGCTGTAGCAGCGGTCGCAGACGCAGAACTGTTGCGCCAGGAAATCATACATGGGCAAGTCGGCCGCATTGTAGTAACCCATCACCAGGTCGATGTCGGGGTCGCCCGGATGCGTTTGCGCATAGTCGTCGACGAAGCCGCCGTTATTGTTTTGCAATTGCTGCGCCACGGACAGGCCCGTATGCGACGGGTCTTGCTGCGGGCCGAAGGCCGTGCGCTGCAGATGGTGCACGGGGTAGACCACGCCCGCGTGCAGGTTGGCATGGCGGGCCTGCAAGCCATCGATGTCGGCGCGCCCCCCTTCCAGGCTCAGGTAGCCCAGCATGTGGTCAAACGAGCGGTTTTCCATCATCAACACGACGATATGCTCGATGCGCGCCAGATTTTCCGGCGCATCCGCATCAAGCGCACCCTCACCTGCAGCTGCGGCAGCACTCATGGGAACTCCCCGGCCGCGCACACGGGCGCAGCGACCTTGGTTCGACCAGGCCAGCCCAGGTTGGTTCAGCTATGGTGGCCCGACCTTGATGCGCAACAAGTCAATACGGCACGCGGTAGCGGTAGCCCTTGAAACTGAAGATGGCCGCCTTCGGCTGCAACTTTTCCAGGACCAGGCCCGGAGCCAGCTCCTCGCCCTCGTGGCGCAGCACCTTGTCGATCAGCAACAGACGGTCGGCCGGATTCTTCGAATAGATATAGCCGCCGATGGCAATGGCGGGGATTTGCCGCTGTATCGGCTCGGGCAAGTCGCGCATGCCGGGCACGGTCTCTTCGGCTGCAGGCGCGGGCGCGGCAGGCGCCGGGGCTACAACGGGCGGTGACACGGCCTGACCGGGCATCTCCTGCTTCGGTTCCGCCACGGGCCTGGCATGGTGTACGGGCGCGGCGGTGGCTGCTGGCGGTACGGGAGTAACTTGCGTGACGGGGGCCGCCGCGGGTACAGGGACAGGGACTGCTGGCGGGACGGCTACCGGCATCGGTGCTGGCACAGCCTGGGCCAACACGGCAGGTGTAAGCGCCGGCGCCGTGGCCGCTGCCTGCCAAGGCTGCCACAGCAGCAATGCGGCAGCCACGGCCACCGTCACGCCGCCCAGCGCCAGCCAGACGGGCATGCGCCGCGCAGAAGCGGACGCTGCGCCATCATGCAGCTGCACTTGCGGTGCGTGGATCGACGGCAACTCGCCCAGCTGGCGCTCGGCCTGCGATTTTTTCAATGCTTCAAGTATGTAGGACATCTTATTTCCCCGCCACCATCGCCGTCGCAGCGGACGCTGCCACGGCAGGAGCTGCGCTGCTCAGGCGCGGCTCCGCGTTGTCACCCAGTTGCCTCAGGCGTATATACGTTTTCGGACCTGCCAGGCCATCGGCCCGCAGGTTCTGGCTCTGCTGGAAAGCACGCAGCTGGCCTTGCATCTCGGCATCGAGCGGCAGATTGGCGGCCGGCGCCGGCAAGCCACGCTGCTGCGCCAGGCGCTGCGCCAGCCAGTCCACGTCGGCGCCACGGGCACCCAGCGGCACTTCGTCGCGCCAGCTGCGCGGGGCGCGCCAGAAGGTCGTGAAACTGCCATCGCTGCGCTGCGCCAGCTGGGCCAGCGACAGGCTTTGTTGTTTGCCATCGAGCATCAAGGTGGCCGTTTCGCCCTGCAAGCGCGTCAGCAGCGCCAGCTGTTCTGCTCCTTGCCCATCGCGCAAGGCCAGCATGGCGGGAGTATCCAGCACGCGCAGTTCGGCGATGCCGCCCCGGCTGTGCAGGCAGCGCAGGCCGGCGCGGGCGCCCGCCTGGCAAGCGTCACCGGCCGGCAACTGCTCGCCCCACAGGGCGGCCAGCTGGCGCAGCACGGCGTTGCGGTCCGGCACGCTGGCAGGCGCAGACGCGGCCACCACTGCAAACGCCGCCGGCACGGATGCGGCCAGGGCCGGTGCCGGTGCAGTGACCGCCGGTACGGGTACGCCAGCGTGCGGCATAAAATGCCAGGCCAGCGCAGCAGTCACCAGCGCACCGGCCAGCACGCCGCCGGCCACGTGCGGCCAGCGCAAGCCCCGTCCGGCAGCCGGCTTGCCCTCTTCGGCAAACACTTCCTCGGCGGCACGGCGCAATATCTGGCGCGTCACCTGCGGCTGGTTTTCCACATAGGCACCCAGCAGCGCGCGGTCGCACAGCAGGTTGATGCGGCGCGGCACTCCCTTGCTCAAGGCGTGAATCTGTGCCATCAGGCGCGGCGCGAACGGTGTCTGCGCCGTGCTGCCTGCCACGGCCAGGCGGTGGCGGACATAGCTGGCCGTTTCCTCGGCCGTCAGCGAGCCCAGGTGATAGCGGGCAATCACGCGCTGCGCCAGCTGCTCCAGCTCGGGCCGGGCCAGCATGGCGCGCAATTCCGGCTGGCCGATGAGGATGATTTGCAGCAGCTTGCGCTCGCTCGTCTCCAGGTTGGTCAGCAAACGCAGCTGCTCCAGCACGGCGGCGGACAGGTTTTGCGCTTCGTCAATGATCAGCACATTGTTCTTGCCCTGCGCATGGCTGGCCAGCAAATGCGCATTGATGGCGTCGACATAGCCTTTCACGCTGGCCACGCCGGGCGCCACGGCGATGCGGAATTCCTCGCAGATCGACAGCAGCAATTCCTCGACGGACAGTTTCGGATTGAAGATATAGGCGAGCTGGCAATTGTCGGGAATTTGTTCCATGAAGCAGCGGCACACGGTGGTCTTGCCGGCGCCGATTTCTCCCGTCAGCAGCACGAAACCGCCGCCGCTGCCCACGCCATACAGCAAGTGCGCCAGCGCTTCGCGGTGGCGTTCGCTCATGAACAGGTAGCGCGGATCGGGGGCGATCGAAAACGGCGATTGCTTGAGCTGGAAATAATGCGTGTACATGGAGACCCTGCGGATGAAACGATCAAAATGCGCGGCGGCAAGCCGAACCCCTCAGCGGGTGCGGGCGGGCGGCAACGGCTTGTATTTGGCGCAATACACTTTCGCCTTGCTACGGAAGTAGACGATTTTACTGCCAGGCATGGAACCACGGACAGGAAAGGCGGAATTGTCGAGTTTATTGAAACGCAGGCCCGAGGCGCTGCGAATGGCCGGTTCCAGCTTTTCCGGCGTCGAATCCGCCACCACGCCCATGAAGACGAGGGGGCTGGTGTCGTCGCTGACGATCACGTCGGTAACGGGCGCGCCCCACAAGGTGGCGTCCGTGCGGAACCAGTAGGCGCCGCCTTCATGCTTGTAGGCGGGGCCGAAAGCCGTCAGCAAATAGGCATAGAAGGCCTTGTTGTCGATCTGGTCGATGCACAGCACGGCATTGCCCACCACTTGCCCGAACGTGGACGGCGCGGCCTTTTGCTGCGCCAGCACGCCGGACACGGGGACACCGAAGGCCAGCAGGGCGAACGCCGCCAGCAGGGCCGGCGCACGCCACGGGCGCATCAATGCACGGCGCACGCGCATGATCAGCGCTTGCGCTCTTCTTTCTTGACCTTCTTGGCTTCCTTCTTTTCCTTCATGCTCTTGGCCGGTTCCTTCTTGGCTTCTTTCTTGCTGTCCTGTGCCTTGCTCATCATCTACTCCATGCTTGGGCGAAAATGCCTTGGCCATTATGACACTCCCCCATGAAAATGCCACCCGAAAAGCAAAACGGCCGCACAAGGCGGCCGTTCCAGTCAGGCATCAGCGCACTATCAGTGCAGGCACAGGCGGCGGCGCGTCTTTTCGATCAGCTCCGCATCGTAGGGGTGCAGGTTCTCGATAAAGAACAATTCCGTTTCCGCTTCATCTTCCAGGCACATTTCGAGCATGACCGGGCCATCGCTTTCACGGCCCAGGAAATCCTTCGGCCAGCGGTTCTTGCGGTGCGTGCGCATCATTTCCATGCCCAGCTTGGCCAGCGGCGCCGACACGCCGGCGGCCAGCGCCTCTTGCTGCCAGTCGTCCCAGTAATCGCTCTTTGCTGCCTTGTCGTTCATCATGCTCTTCCAACTCAGGTGTAAAAGGCGGACTTTACTCTTCATGGCGTCCCTTGCCAAGCATGCATACAAGCAATAGCGCAACACCAGACATAGACCAGTCTGAAAAAATTGGCATTAAACAAGGCCAATTTCAATACCATTCACAACACACAAAAAACCCTTTATTAACAGTGACTTGCAATCACCATCCAGGGCATGGCGTGGTATCGCACCACGCATTTGTTAATACCACTTAAATACCTGTTGACAAGCCATCGAGGCGACAATATAGTGCCTTCAGCTTTTTCGCCGCCCGACAAAAAAAAACCAGACAGGCGCAATCAACCAAACGCGGGACTGCATAACATGATCGAATACATAATCGGCGTCGACGGCGGGGGCAGCGGCACCCGCGTACGCCTGGCGCGCCTCGATGGCCAGGAACTGGCGCAGGGACAAAGCGGTCCTTCCGGTCTGATGCACGGCATCGAGCGTGCCTGGACGTCCGTGGCACATGCCGTCACCCTGGCCTTCCGCGCCGCCGGCCTGGAACAGCCGTCGCTGCAGCGCATGGCCATCGGCCTGGGCCTGGCTGGCGTGCACAACAAGCAATGGGCCGCCAGCTTTGTCGAACACAATCCCGGCTATGCCTTGGTGGCACTCGAATCGGATACACTGACCACCCTGCTCGGCGCGCACGCGGGCCAGCCGGGCGTCATCGTTGCCATCGGCACCGGCAGCGTGGGCGAAGTACTGCACGCGGATGGCAGCCGCCACGAAGTGGGCGGCTGGGGCTTTCCCTCCGGCGACGAAGCGGGCGGCGCCTGGATCGGCATGCGCGCCATCAACCATGCGCAGCAGGTAGTCGACGGGCGCGTGCCCGGCAGCGCCTTCGCCACGGCCGTCATCGACGCCTGCGGCGGCCAGCGCAACGCCATGCAGGTGTGGCTGGCGGCCGCCAGCCAGACCAACTTCGCGCAACTGGCGCGGCTGGTGCTCGAACATGCGGCCAGCAACGTGGTGGCGCGCACCATCCTGAGCGACGCGGGCCAGCAGATCGCCCTCATCGCCAGGGCGCTCGACCCGGCCGGCACCTTGCCCGTGTCCCTGTGCGGCGGCCTGGCGGCGCCCTTGTCTGGCTACCTGCCGGCGGCACTGTTGCAACTGGTCGTGCCGGCACAGGGCGACTCGGCCGCAGGCGGCCTGCGCCTGATCAGCAAGCACTTGCAGGAGCAATGACCATGCTGACCAAACTGTCCGCCTTCAAACCGAATCCCGCCAGCGACACGCCGCTCTACATGCAACTGGCGAACATGCTGTCGGACGGCATCGCCAGCGGCGACTGGCGCGCCAACCAGGCATTGCCCTCCGAGCGCGTACTGTCGGACATCCTGGAAATCTCGCGCGTCACGGCGCGCAAGGCCATCGACATGCTGTGCGACCGGGGCATGCTGACGCGCAGGCGCGGCTCGGGCACCTACATCACGCCCAAGCTGGAGCAGCCGCTGTCGCGCCTGACGAGCTTTTCGGAAGAATTGCGCCAGCGGGGCTTCACGGCCGGCTCGCGCTGGCTGCAGCGCGATATCGGCGCGGCGGCGCCGCTGGAACTGCTGTCGCTGGGCCTGTCGCCACACATGCCGGTGGCGCGTTTGCGCCGTTTGCGCACGGCCGACGAAGTGGTGATGGCGATCGAGACGACCACCATCCCCGCGCTGTACATGCCGGACCCGCAGCAGGTGACCGATTCGCTGTACGGCTACCTGGAGTCGCGCGGCACCATCCCGATGCGCGCGCTGCAGCATATCCGCGCCGTCAACGCCACGGCGGAACAGGCCAAGCTGGCCAATATCAAGACGGGTGAAGCCATGCTGCACATCACCCGTGTCAGTTATCTCGACAACGGCGCAGCGGTGGAACTGACCCACTCGTATTGCCGCAGTGATTATTATGAATTCGTAGCGGAGTCGCGCAGATGAGCAGCACTATCAAAGGCAATATCCTTACCCCCGGCGGCTGGATCCACGGCGCCATCGCCTTCGGCGAGCGCGTCGACAGCATCACGGGCGATTCCCTCCACCCCTCAAACAACGGCGACGACTATATTTTGCCCGGCTTTATCGACCTGCACGTGCATGGCGGCGCCGGCAAGGACATCATGGAAGGCGGAGAAGCCGTCTACACCATCGCGGCCATCCACGCGCGCCACGGCACCACCAGCCTCTTGGCCACCACCATGACGGCGCCGCCGGAAGATATCGACGTGGCCCTGACGGCCATCGGCATCGCCGCCAACAACCGCCGCCCGAACACGGCGCGCGTGCTGGGCGCCCACCTGGAAGGTCCGTACATCAATTCCGGCAAGCTCGGGGCGCAGCCGAACTACGCGCGCGCCGCCACGCTGGCCGAAATCGAACGCCTGCAAACCCTGGCCAAGCTGCGCGTCATCACCGTGGCGCCGGAAATCGCCGGCCACCTGGACCTGGTGCGTGCCCTGGCCGACGCCGGCGTGCGCGTGCAGATCGGCCACACGCTCGGTTCCTATGAAGACGGCGTGGCCGCGCTGGAACACGGCGCCATGGGCTTTACACACCTGTTCAACGCCATGAGCGGCCTGCACCACCGCGAGCCGGGCATGGTCGGCGCCGCCCTGGCGCACGCCGAATACGCGGAACTGATCCCCGACCTGCTGCACGTGCACCCGGGCGCCATCAAGGTGGCCCTGCGCGCCATCCCGCGCCTGTACTGCGTCACCGATTCGACCGCCGCCACCGGCATGCCGGACGGCGAATACATGCTGGGCCGCCACGCCGTGCAGAAATGCATGGGCGGTGTGCGCCTGCCCGACGGCACGCTGGCGGGCAGCACCCTGACCCTGGACCAGGCGCTGCGCAACTTGGTGGGACTGGGACTGGACCTGGCCGACGCGTCCAAGCGCGTCTCGACCAACGCCGCCGATTACCTGGGCCTGGAAGAACGCGGCCGGCTGGCCCCCGGTACTTACGCCGATCTGGTGGTACTCGATCGCGATCTCAAACTCAAAGCTGTGTATATAGAAGGAGAAATCTGTGACCTCAATGATGCTTAAAGAAGCCATTTCCGCCGCCGAATGCGTCGCCCTGCAACTGGCCAGCGACACGGAACGCTACGCGGAACTGGGCCGCAAATTGAGGAGCACCTCGTTCTCGACCGCGCTGACCATCGCGCGCGGCAGCTCCGACCACGCCTGCAACTACGTCGCCTACCTGATCATGGCGCGCCTGGGCCGCGTCGTCGCCTCGCTGCCGATGTCGCTGGTGACCCTGAACAAGTCGCCGCTGGTGACGCGCGATACGCTGGCCATCTCGATTTCGCAATCGGGCCAGAGCCCGGACGTGGTCGAGCCGATCCGCTACTTCCGCGACGGCGGCGCCACCACCGTGGCCCTCGTCAACGACATCGATTCGCCGCTGGCGCACGCCGCCGAATGGGCCATGCCCCTGCGCGCCGGCAAGGAACAAAGCGTCGCCGCCACCAAGAGCTTCATCACCAGCCTGGTCGCCGGTGCGCGCATGGTGGCCCAGTGGCAGAACGACCCCGAGCTGCAGGCGGGCCTGGAAGCGTTGCCCGAAGCGCTGCTCGAAGCGACTCGCATCGACTGGTCGCCGGCGATTGACGTGCTGGCCCCGGCCCGCAACATCATGGTCGTGGGGCGCGGCATCAGCTTCCCCGTGGCGCTGGAAGCGGCACTGAAATTCAAGGAAACCTCGGCCCTGCAGGCGGAAGCCTTCAGCGGCGCCGAAATCAAGCACGGCCCGATGGCCCTGATCGAAGACGGCTACCCGCTGCTGATTTTTGCCACGCGCGGCCCGACCCAGGCCGGCCTGCTGCAACTGGCGACGGAAATGCGCGGCCGTGGCGCCAAGGTCTTGCTGGCGGCGCCCGCCGACGTGGCCGAGCGCGACCTGACCCTGCCCGTGGCGGCCACGCCGGATCTCGATCCGATCGTCGCCATCCAGTCCTTCTACGTGATGGCGGCAAAACTGTCGGCCGCGCGCGGCATGGACCCGGATGCGCCGCGTCACCTGAGCAAGGTTACGAAGACCAATTAAGTAGTACCCGGCAGCTTCTTCCCCGGTATGGGACGAAGCTGCCGTCCGCAATATGCGAAAAGAATATAAGCGACGGCAAGGGCATGTACCCGCGCCGCGGACTCATGGACATTGGAGCGCCACGCTCCAGGATAAAAATGACGATCAAGAGACTGTTGGCGGTGTTTGCCTGCGCGGGCCTGCTCGCGCCACAAGCATGGGCTGCCGAGAAAATCGAATTCTGGACCTTCAGCATGAAGCCCAAGTTCACGCCGTATTTCAATGCGGTGGTGGCGCGCTATGAAGCGCAGAATCCCGGCGTCAAGATCGAGTGGATCGACTTCCCGTGGGACGTCATCCAGACCAAGCTGGTCACGCGCATCGTGGCCGGCACGCCGCCCGCGCTGGTCAGCCTGAACGTGCCCTGGGCTGATGAATTTGCGCGCGACGGCTTGCTCACACAAGTCGATGGCCTGATCGCGCCAGCGCGCGCCAGCTACATTCCCAGCGCCCTGGCAGACTTGCGCTTCAAGGGCCGCACCTATGGCTTCCCCATGTACAGCAATGTCGCGGTGATTGCCTTCAATACCGATATTTTCAAGCAGGCGGGCCTCATGCGCGGCCCCGCCAGCCTCGATGAACAGCTGGCGTTCGCGCGCCAGATCGCGCAACGCACGGGCAAGGCCGGCATCGCGCCCGCCCTCTCCAAGATCGACGGCCTGTTCATGCAGCAGGGCCTGGCCGTCATCACCGACAACCGCGCCGTCTTCAATTCGCCGCAGCACGTGGCGCTGGTGCAAAAACTGGCCGACACCTACAAGGTCGGCGGCCTGCTGAAGGAAAGCCTGTTCGCCGAAGATAATTTTCCGGCCGTGATCGACGCCTACAAGGGTGGCCGCCTGGGCATGCTGCTGGCGCCCCCCACGGCCATGCAGCGCATTCGCGGCGACGCGAAAGACATCTACGCCATCACCGACGTGGCGCCCGCGCCGCTGGGCCCTACCGGCATCGCCGACGGCGGCTGGCTGGTGCACTTCGCCATTCCGAAAGGCGTGCCGGCACACTTGCTGCCATCGGTTGGCAAGTTCGCGCGCTTCCTGACGAATGACACCAACCAGCTGGCCTTCGCCAAACAGGCCAGCGTCTTTCCCACCACCGTCAAGGCGGCCGCCGACCCGTTCTTCCTGGCCACGCCGCAGAACGCGGGCGCGGCCGAGAAAGCCGTCGCTGCCGGTGCCCTGTCGATGGGCCACTCGCGCACCCTGTACGTGGCCGGCATCGACGACTACGACGAATTGCGCCGCTCGCTGGTCAAAGCCGTCGAGGCGGGCGTGACGGGCAAGCAGGACGTGAAACAGGCGCTGGACCAGGCCGTCGCCATCTGGAACCGCAAGCTGGCCACCCTGCCACGTCACTGAGGACAGCATGAAACTCACCCACCGCCACACCCTGCAAGCCTGGCTGTTTCTCGCCCCCGCCCTGCTGCTGCTGGCCGCCTTTTCCTTCTGGCCCGTCGGCTACGGCTCCGTGCTGGCGTTCACCGACTACAGCCTGATACGCGAGACGCGCTTCGTCGGCCTGGATAACTTCCGCTACATCTTCAACAACGAGATGTTCGTCTCGGGCCTGAAGAATTCGCTGATGTTTTTGCTGATGGTGCCCTTCGTGCAGGTGGGCGCCATCGTGCTGGCCGTGCTGGTGAACAACCGCCTGCCCGGCATCCGTTTGTTCCGCGCCGCCTTCTACGTACCCGTGGTGACCACCGTGTCCGTGGTCGGCATCATGTGGGGCTTCATGTTCCATGAACAGGGCGCGCTCAATTACGTGATGCTGACCCTGAAACTCGTGAATGCGCCCGTGGGCTGGCTGACGAACGACAGCCTGGCCCTGTTTGCCGTCATGTTCGTCACGCTGTGGCGCGGCCTGGGCTGGTACATGGTGATGTACCTGGCGGCGCTGCAGTCGATCCCGTCGGACATGCAGGAAGCGGCCATGCTCGATGGCGCCAACCGTTGGCAGCGTTTCTGGAAGATCACCGTACCGATGCTGCGCCCCACCATCATGCTGTGCTCCATCCTGTCCGTGCTGGCGGCCCTGAAGGCTTACCAGGAAGTCGACGTACTGACCCAGGGCGGTCCGATGAACTCGACCTTCACGGCGCTGTACTACGCCTACGACCAGGGCCTCAAGCACTTGAAACTGCCGCGCGCGCTGGCCGCCAGTTTCGTCGTCTCGCTGTTCTGCATAGCCATCGCCCTGCTGTGCCTGCGCTATCTGAAACCCAAGCATCGCTAAGAGGGAATGACCATGAAACTCCGTTCCCGCCCCCTGAAAACGCGTTTGCAACGCATAGTCCAATATGCGGGCCACTATGCCGTGCTGTGCGCGATCGCCGTCGTCTGCGTCTTCCCGTTCTGGTGGACCCTGGTGACGGCCATTTCCACGCAAGGCAATATCTTCGCCTTCCCGCCCACCTTCTGGCCGAAGGCGCCGTCTTTTGAGAACTTCATCGAAGTGTTCAATGCGATTCCCATCTGGTCGTTCTTCAAGAACTCCGTGCTGATCGCCGTGTTCACCGTCTTCTGGAAACTGCTGCTGTGCTCTTTGGCCGCGTATCCGCTGGCGCGCCTGAAGTTCCGTGGCCGCAAACTGGTGTTCGGCCTGATCCTGGCCACGCTGGTGCTGCCATCGGAGGTGAATTTTCTCGTCAACTTCATCACCATCACGCAAATGAGCCTGGTCGACACCTACACGGGCGTGATCCTGCCCAACGTGGTGACGGCGGTGGCCATTTTGCTGCTCAAGCAGGCGTTCGAGGAAGTGCCGCAAGACCTGATCGACGCGGCGCGTGTCGATGGCGCCTCCGAGTGGGTCATCTTCAGCCGCATCATGCTGCCCCTGATCACGCCATGGCTGGCCACCGTCGGCATCCTGACGGCCGTCGAATCGTGGAATGAATACATCTGGCCCTCCATCGTCATGAGCAAACCCGACGAATTTCCCCTGTCGGTGGGCGTGCTGTATTTGCGCGGCACCTTCGGCAGCAGCACGCGCGTGATCGCCGCCGGCACCCTGATCACCATCGTGCCGACCCTGCTGGCGTTCCTGTTCACCCAGCGCTTCTTCATGCGCGGCATGGACGGCGCCGTCAAATGAGCGCCGCCATCGCCACCGACCTGCGCCGGCTTGCCGGGCAACTGCTGATGACGGGCATCCCCGGCACCGAACTCGATGCGGCCACGGCGCAATGCCTGCAGCAACATGGCATCCGTGCCGTGTGCCTGCACGCGGCCAATCTGCGCGATGCCGCGCAGCTGACGCGCCTGAGCGCGGACTTGCGGCGCGCCCTGGGTCCGCAAGCGCTGATCGCCATCGACCCGGCCGGCATGCCTACGGCTTGCCCGGACTGGCTGCCCCAGCCGCCGGGCGCCATGGACCTGTGCGCCCTTGGCGATGCAGAGCTGGCCAACGGCACGGGCGCGGCGACAGCGCGCGGCTTGCGTGCACTGGGCATCAACTGGCTGCTGGCGCCCCTGATCAATCTCGACACCGGCGCCGCACAGGCGCCTGGCGCGGCGCAGGCGTTTGGCGGCGATCCGGCACAAGCGGCCGCCATGGCGCAAGCCTGGACGGCGGGCTGTCAGGCCGAGGGCGTGGCGTGCTGCGCCAGGCTGTACCTGCCGCAGCACGCTGCCGGTGGCCAGCTCCCCAGCGTCGACAAGACCCGCGCGCAGCTGGAAGAACATGATTTCGTGCCGTTTCGACAGGCTGCCACGCAGACGGCCTCGATGCTGAGCGCACACGTGACCTATCCAGCCCTCGACGCAAGCCAGCCCGCCAGTCTGTCGCACGCGGTGATGCATGGCTTGCTGCGCCAGCAGTGGGGCTATGGCGGCGTGCTGCTCACGCCCGGCATCGACGCGCACGGCGGGCATGTCGGCGCACGCGCCCTGGCCGCCGGTGCCGACATGGCCCTGCTGGCCGATGCCGCGCAGTTGCCGGCCGCGCTGGACGACGTCAGCGCCGCGCTGGCATCGGGCGCCCTGCCGCTGCAGGCGGTGGGCGCGCGGCTGCAGCGCCTGGCGGCGATGGCCGCACGCTACCCGGCCGCCAGCGGCGTGTACGCGCAGGAGGCGGCCGACCGCATCATCATGGCCGAGGCCAGGCGGCGCTGCCAGTGAGCGCCGCCCTTGCCACCGAATCAAACCGCACTTTCAAGACGACCCGAGGAAGCATCCATGAACGACAAGACCAGCAGCAACCGTAGCAAGGGCGGCGTCCGCAGCCCGATTTCGTGGGTGCCCACCTTGTACTTCGCCCAGGGCCTGCCGTTTTACGCGGTGGCCCTGGTGGCCGGCCTGATGTTCAAGAGCATGGGCGTGCCGAACGACCAGATCGCCCGCTGGACGGGCCTGATCGGCTTTGCCTGGGTCTTCAAGTCGCTGTGGAGCCCTTTCCTGGAGCTGGCGTCGAGCAAGAAAACCATGGTGGTGCTGTTCCAGTTCCTCGGTGGCCTGAGCCTGGGCCTGATCGCGCTGGCGCTGCAAACGCCGCTGTGGTTCGCCGCCTGCATCGCCGTGCTGTTCGTCGCCGCGCTGGCTTCGTCGACGCACGACATCGTCTGCGACGGCCTGTACATCGCCAGCCTGTCGGACAAGCAGCAAGCGGCCTACGCGGGCTGGCAGGGCGCCTTCTTCAACGCGGGCAAATTCATCTCGCTGGGTGGCCTGGTGATCCTGGCCGGCTACCTGGAAAAAAATATCGGCGTCAAGCCTGCCTGGTCGGTGATTTTCCTGATCATCGGCGCCATGATGCTGTCACTGGCCGCGTATCACCTGTGGGCGCTGCCGCAGGTGCGCAACGCGGCCGTGGCCGACAAGAGCGTGGCCGGCATCAGCAGCACCCTGTGGGACGTGCTGGTGGACTTCCTGAAAAAGCCCGGCATCTGGGGCATGATCGCCTTCATCATCCTGTTCCGTGCCGGCGAGGCGCAAGTACAGACCATCGGCCCGCTGTTCCTGCGCGAAGCGCGCGAGCTGGGCGGCCTGGGCCTGTCGACGACGGAAGTGGGCGCCGTGTACGGCACGGCCGGCACTGTCGCCTTTTTGCTGGGCAGCGTAGGCGGCGGCTATTTCACTTCCTGGCTGGGCCTGAAACGCGCGATGCTGTTCCTGATCCTGGCCATGAACTTGCCGAACCTGGTGTTCTATTACCTGAGCCACAGCATGCCCACCGACCTGACCCTGATCACGGCCGCACTCAGCGTGGAAATGTTCGGCTACGGCTTCGGCTTCGTCGGCCTGATCCTGTTCATGATGCAGGTGGTCTCCGTCGGCAAGTACCAGACGGCCCACTATGCGTTCGCCACCGGCGTGATGCAGCTCGGCTTCGTGCTGTTCAAGATGATCAGCGGCGACATCCAGACGGCGCTCGGCTACAAGACCTTTTTCCTGTGGGTGCTGGTGTCGGCCCTGCCCGTCCTGATCCTGTCGCGCTTCATGCGCATCGGCGCCAAGGCCGATGCCGGCACGCCTGACCTGAGCAAGGCCGATTCCCCCCAGGCGCCAGCCAGCGCCAGCTAGGATAGAACCACTTCATGGCACATATCGTTTTAAAGAATATCGTCAAACTGTATGACGACAAGCACCCCGTCATCCACGGCATCGACCTCGCTATCGGCGACGGCGAATTCGTCGTCTTCGTGGGGCCTTCCGGTTGCGGTAAATCGACCCTGCTGCGCATGATCGCCGGGCTGGAAGACATCACGGACGGCGAGCTGCATATCGGCGGCAAGCTGGCCAACGATATCGCGCCGGCCGAGCGGGGCCTGGCGATGGTCTTCCAGAGCTATGCCCTGTACCCGCACATGACGGTGTACGAGAACATGGCCTTCGCCCTCAGCCTGGCCGGGCACAAGAAGGCGGAGGTGCGCGCCGCCGTCGAGCGCGCGGCCGAGATCCTGCAGATCACGCCTTTGCTCAAACGCAAACCGAAGGACCTGTCGGGCGGCCAGCGCCAGCGCGTGGCCATCGGCCGCGCCATCGTGCGCAAACCCAAGGTATTTTTGTTCGACGAACCGCTGTCGAACCTCGACGCCTCGCTGCGCGTGCAGATGCGCGTGGAGATTTCGCGCCTGCACCAGGAACTCAAAACCACCATGATCTACGTCACGCACGACCAGGTCGAGGCCATGACCCTGGG
This sequence comes from Janthinobacterium sp. PSPC1-1, assembly GCF_049897625.1. NCBI lineage: Bacteria > Pseudomonadati > Pseudomonadota > Betaproteobacteria > Burkholderiales > Oxalobacteraceae > Janthinobacterium > Janthinobacterium sp. PSPC1-1. The sequence continues at coordinate 255,058 of NZ_JAFCWP010000005.1, forward strand.
CGAGCGCATCGTCGTCTTCAACGGCGGGCGCATCGAGCAGGTAGGTAGTCCGCACGAGCTGTACAACCATCCCGGCAACCTGTTCGTGGCCGGCTTCCTGGGCGCGCCGAAGATGAACTTCATCGCTTGCGAGGCCGTCGCCTGCGGTCCCGGCTCGGTGGCCGTGCGCCTGCCCGGCGGCGCCGTGATCGAGGTCGAGGCGCACGGTGACGCCGTGACGCCGGGCGAGCAGCTGACCCTGGGCGTGCGCGCCGAGCATGTCAGCCTGCGCGCGCATGCCCATGCGGGTGACAACGTGGCCGAGGCGGCCGTCAGCCATGTCGAGTACCTGGGCGACGTGGCCATCGTCTACGCCAGCATGCCGGGGGTAAACGAGATGCTGGCCGTCAAGCTGCCGGCCGAGGAGGGCTTGCGCCAGGCAGGCGAGGCCCTCTGCCTGCACTTGCCACGCGCGCACTGCCTGCTGTTCAATGCGCAGGGCCAGGCGCTGCCGCGCACGTTTGGCGCTCCAGCCCAGCCGTTTATGTGACAATAGCCTTTGTTTACCATGCTGCCGCCCTTTGACTTGTGCGGTCAGGATGGCAGAATACGTGTTTTTTTAGATTCCCTGCCCCCGGTAATGCCACCGCACCCTGTTGCGGCAAGCAGTACCGGAGCGTATTTTTGTTATTGATTGAAGGATAACCCATGTCCCAATTCCGTCTTGCCCGTCTCAGCCTGCTCCTGGCCGCCATCGGCCTCAATGTCCTGCCTGCCCTGTCGCACGCGCAGGATGCCAAGCCAGCCGCTGCCGCCGGTGCGCCCGCCGCCGTGCCCGCAGACACGGTGCGTCCTGAAGTATTCAAACTGCTCGATCCGACCGCCGTCAAAGCCTCGATGGATGCGAAAAACTATGCCGACGTGCAAAGCCGCATCGACCAGGCAGCCGCCATTCCCGCGCTGACGCCCTACGAATTGTTCGTGCTGAACCGCCTGCGCGTAGCGTTGGCCTCCACTACCAACAATGCGGCTATGGCCATGACGGCACTGGAAGCGGTGATCGAATCGGGCAAGCTGGACAAGAAAGCCCAGGGCGACTTCATCCAGGCGCTGGCGAACTACCACTACAACGCCAAGGATTACCCGAACGCCATCAAGTGGTTCACCCGTTACCAGACGGAAACAGGCGACGTGGCCACCGTGCGTCCCTACATCATCCGCGCCTATTACTTCAGCAACGATTTTGCGCGCGCGAAACAGGAACTGATGGCCGACCTGACGGCCAAGCAGCAAGCGGGCAAGACGCCGACCATCGAAGAACTGCAATTGCTGGCCAATACGGGCTCGAAAAGCAAGGACCCGGCCACCTACCTGGTCGCCATGGAAAACCTGGTGCGCTACTACCCGTCGGATGACTACTGGAGCGATTTACTGAGCCGCACGCAAGGCAAGGCCGGCTATTCGGACCGCTTCGCGCTGGACGTGCTGCGCCTGCAATTCAAGGCCGTGGGCACCATGTCGCCGCAAGATTACAGCGACATGGCTGAAATCGCCTTGCAGAACGCCTTCCCGACGGAAGCGAAAAAAGTCCTCGACGCCGGCTTTGCCAAAGGCGTGCTGGGCACGGGCGCGAATGCCGCCAAGCACAAGAAACTGCGCGACCAGGCCAACAAGGCTGCCGCCGACGATGCGAAAAGCATCGCCAGCGGCGAAGCTTCGGCCATGAAGAGCAAGGATGGCACGGGCTTGATCAATCTGGGCTACGCCTTCGTGACGATGGACCAGTTCGACAAAGGTATCGACCTGATCCAGAAAGGCATCGCCAAGGGCGGCTTGAAGCGTCCAGAAGACGCCAAACTGCGCCTCGGCTATTCCTACGCCATGGCGGGCAAGAAAGACGACGCCATCAAGGTCCTGGAAACGGTCAAGGGCGGCGACGGCGTGGGCGATCTGGCCCGCTACTGGATCCTGTGGCTGAACCGTCCTGCCACGGCAGCGGCGGCACCGGCAGCAGCGGCGCAGTAATTCCTGCTCCCCGTAGCATGCGCAAAGCAGTTCCCGGCTCAGGCCGGGGCTGCTTTTTTTTCGACCTTTTCCTCCTTCCATGCCGCCAGCCACCGCCCCCGCACCTGCACCTGAACGATTGACCAGCCTGGATGCCTTTCGCGGCTGCGTGATCGTCACCATGATCTGGGTCAACTACCTGGCCGGCATGCCAGGCATCGCCTTCTGGCTCGAACATGCGGGGCCGCGCGCCGACGGCATCACCGTGCCCGACCTGGTCTTTCCCGGCTTTCTGTTCATGGTCGGCATGGCCATTCCGCTGGCCTTGCAGCGCCATTGCGGCCACGTCACGCCAGGCTTGCTGGGACGTTTGCTGTGGCGCTCCGCCAGCCTGATGCTGGCCGGCGTGGTGCTGGCGAATGCCTACCGCTACGATGCACAGGCGGCGTTGCTGCCGCAGGCCGTGTACTTGCTTCTGTTTTATATGGCCATGATGCTGCTGTGGCGCCAGGGCGCGGGCAAGCTGGAGCTGGCCGCAGGTGGAGCCCTGATGCTGTTTCTGCTGGCGACGTTCCGTGGCGAACTGAACAGCGAGTTTTCCAGCACCTGGCTGCAACCGTCGTGGTGGGGCATCCTCGGCATGATAGGCTGGTCCTACCTGCTGTGCAGCCTGCTGTACCTGGCGTGCCAGGGTAGCGGCACGGCGCTGATGGGCATGTTTGCCCTGCTGCTCGTGCTGTACATGGGTGGTGTGGCAGGCAGCCTGGATTTCCTGCCGGCAGGCATCAATGCCATCGTCAACGTGCCGCAAGTGCTCGGTTCGACGGCGGCCAATGTGCTGGCCGGCACCCTGGTGGGCCAGCTCTTCCTGCGCGGCGCCGCCCTGAGCCATGGGCAGCGCATCCGTTTCATGGCGTGGTTTGCGCTGGGCCTGCTGGCGGCCGGCCTGCTGCTGCGGCCATATCACCACATCAACAAGATCGCCGCGACGGAATCGTACACCCTGGTCTGCAGCGCCATCATCCTGGCCCTGTTCCTCGTGTTTTACATCGTCATCGATGTGTGGCGCTGGCGCGCCTGGGCGGTGGTGCTGTTGCCCGCCGGTACCAATGCCCTGTTCGCCTACATCGTGCCCGACCTGTGGCAGCAACTGGCGGCCGTGCTGCACCTGCCGCGCTTCTGGTGGCCGTATCTGGCAACGGGCGGCGCGGCCGGCCTGTGGAATGCCGCCGCCGTCACCGCCCTGATGCTGCTCTTCACCACGCTGGCCACCCGCTACGGCCTGAAGCTGAAGTTCTAGCGCTAGACCTTGATGTAGATCTTGCGCTTGTCCATGGCGTAGGCGATCAGCCAGCACAGCAGCATGAAGCTGACGGCAAACAGCAGCGAGCCCACACGCGCCGGCGCCCAGCCCGTAAACCACTGCTGGTACAGCCACTGGTACAGGTTGCCGCTGCCGATACGCATGGTAAACGCGATGATCACCAGCACTTCCGACACCAGGTAAATGAACAAAGTGTTCTTGCCAAAGACTTCAAAGAAATACGTCCAGCCCGTGATCTTGCGCACGTCGATGATGAACATCAGCAGCGCCAGCAGCAGCAAGTCCAGGCCGATGCCCAGCATCACGTAAGAGCTGGTCCACAGCTTCTTGTTGATCGGAAATACTTCATTCCAGCACAGGGCCACCGCCACGCAGATGACGCCGGCCACGGCCAGCTGAAGCAAGCTGTAGCGCAGCCGTGCCGGCGTCGCCTGGCGTAAAAAACTGCCCGCCAGATAGCCGGCAATCACATTGACGATGGCCGGCAAGGTGCCGAGAATACCTTCCGGATCGAAGGCGAGGCCTTCGCCGTGATACAGGTGGCTGTCGCCCAGCAGGATCAGATCGAGCTTGGCCGGCGCATTGCCGTGCAAGCTGTAATCGCCCCAGGTCGCCAGGATGGCCCAGTAGCCGAGCAAGGCGCAGGCGCAAAAGACCAGCGCGCCCCGTGTCTTCCAGTAATGCAAGATCAGGGCGGCGGCCAGGTAGCACACGGCGATGCGCTGCAGCACACCGGGAATGCGCGTGTGCGACAGGGGCGACCAGGCGAACTGGCCCGCATCGTCGATCTTGAAGAAGGGGAACCAATACAGCAAAAAGCCCAGTAAAAAGATCAGCGCGCTGCGCTGGCACAGCCTGGCCAGCACGGCGCCATGGCCCAGGTGCTCATATTTCCCCAACGCAAACGCCAGCGCATTGCCGACGACAAACAAAAAGCTGGGAAACACCAGGTCCGTCAGAGTAAAACCATGCCATTCGGCATGCAGGAACGGCGCATACACGCTGCCCCAGTCGCCCGGCGTATTGACGACGATCATCAGGGCCACGGTCAGGCCGCGCAGGACGTCGAGGGCGAGGTAGCGCTGGTTCATGGCTGCGCCCCCTGCAGGACAGGCGCCAGGGCCGTGCCCAGAACCTGCTGCGCATCGCCGCTCAATTCCCAGAACATGCCACCGCGCAAACCCTTCTCGCGGATATAGCGCACTTTATGCGCCACCGACTGCGCATCTTCATAGCTGATGAAGACGCCGCTGTCGCGGTTGTACAGATACGGTACTTGCGACGCGCCATTCCAGTAGCGCCGGAAGCCGCGCGCGCCCTCGCCATCGACCAGGTAGCCCTGCTCCAGCAGATGCCGGTAAGTGAAGGTCGGCGTAGCGTCATTGCCGCTGGCCGCGCCCTGGCACGGCTGATACAGGCCGTCACTGCGGGGACCGGCGGCGCACTGCTTCCAGCCATAGCCATAGAAGGGCACGCCCAGCACCAGCTTGGCGGCAGGCACGCCGGCGCGCAGGAAACGCGTCACGGTGGCGTCCGCATACAGCTGCTTGTCGCGCTGCGGGTCGGCGGGATCGGCATACAGGGGTGCCAGCTGGCCACTCTCGACATCCCACACGCCACGGTAGTCATACGTCATCAGGTTGACCCAATCCAGCTGCGCCGCCAGGCGGACGATCCAGCCCGGCGCAGCATCGCTGTCATCGCTGTCATCGCTCAGGCTGGCATGCGCGCCGGCGGCGATGGTGATCAGGTAATGGCGGCCGGCCGCCTGCTTGCCAGCCTGGTCGAAGGCGCTGCGCAGTTCGCTAACCAGGCGCACATAGTTTTCCTTGTCGCCGCTGCGGTGGCAGACCTTGCCTTCGATACAGGGAATTCCCCCCGTGGCCGGATGTTCCCAGTCGATATCGACGCCATCGAGGCCATGCCGGCGCACCAGTTCCAGCGCGGAAGCGATAAACGCCTGGCGCGCAGCCGGCGTGGCGGCCACGTCCGAAAAGCGGTTCGACCAGATCCAGCCGCCCACCGACAGCAGAACGCGCAGCCGTGGATGACTTTGCTTGAGCGCATTGAGCTTGCGCAAGTTGTCGGCATCGGCTTGCGGCGCCGGCAGCACGATGCTGCCATTGCCCGGCCGGGACGGCTGGCCCTGCGCATCCAGGCAGGCGCTCACGCCACCGCCCTCGGGTGCGGGATTGCCATGTTCGCCATCCCAGCAGATGTCGGCGAACGCGTACTGGATCAGGCTGACATTGGCGGCGCGAATATTGTGCTCGCTCACGGGAAAATCGGCCGATTTCCAGCCGGGATAATAAGCCACCACTTCCGGCGCGAAGGCCGGCGCGGCGGAGGCGGCCAGTGGCAGCGCGCAGGCGCAGCAAGCCAGCATTGCATGTAATGTCATCGGAGCTATCCCACCATATAAAGAAAACCATCTTGCAATAAAAAAATGGCGGAGCCAGCTGCGCTCCGCCATTGTCATGCCATCCCGGGTGTCCGCCGGGAGGCATCAACTACATACAACGTCTTACATCTTGCCTTGCAATGCCAGGTAGATCTGACGGCCGTTCTTGTAGAACGCGCCTGGCATGTCATCCGAACCAGGGGTCTTGATGATCGAACGCGACAGTGGATTGTTCAGATCCTTGCCGTCCAGGGTGATGGCCAGGTTTTCCGTCAGCTGGTAGGCGATCGATGCGGACAGGCCGCCAATGCCAGCCTGGTAGGCGGCGCTGCGACGCGAGGTGCCGTTCAGGAATTGCGAACGGTAGCTGTACGTCAGGCGCGCGCTGAACTTGTCGTTCTCAAAGAACGCGCCAATGTTATAGGCGTTTTTCGAGGTGCCGATCATGGTGCATTCGCCGAAATCACCGCATGGCGAACCCTTGACGTTGCCCGTTTCCTTGCCATCGGTATAGGTGTAGTTGGCGTTCACACCAAAGCCTGCTGGCAATGCTTGTACATACGACAGTTCCAGGCCCTTGACTTCCGCCGTGGTATTGGTTGGCGTGCCAACTTCATACTGGGTGAACTTGTTCTGCAATTGGTTGTAGAACGTCGTCACACCTTTGCCGTAGGTCACATAACCATCGAGCGACGAGTAGAAGATGCCAGCCGAGACCATCGATTTTGGCGCGAAGTACCATTCCACGCCGATGTCGGCGTTGTTCGAGCGGATAGGACGCAGGTTAGGATTGCCGGCGTTGCCGTCGAGCTGGTTGTCGCGCAGATCCAGGCCCGCCATCATGCCCAGTTCAGGACGAGCCATGGTGCGGCTGATGCCGAAACGGCCGATGATATCCTTCGTCACATCCAGGCGGAAGTTAGCGCTAGGCAAGAAATCATTATACGTGTTGGTGTAGTTCTTGATTTCGTACTGGGCAGCCGGGTTCAACTCGTAGCGGTTGACATCTTCCTTGGTATGCACATAGCGCACGCCGAAGTTACCCGACAGGCCTTCCGTGCCGAAGTTCGCCATCGCGTACACCGACTGGGTCGGTTCCTTGATGTTGAACTCGGATTGGCGCATGTTGCCTTGGTACGTGGCATTATCCTTGAGCCACTGATTGACGCTCGCTTGCGAGAACGTCCAGTAGCCGGCGCCCTTCACACCCAGGTCGTTGAAGTTGCTTGGGAACGAGGTCAGGCCATTCATCGGCAGGTTGGCGGTGACGCCCAGCGAAGGCTTGGCAACGATGCCGATCTGGGTCAGGTCACGCTTGTGCTCTGCAACGCGGGCGCCGAATTCCACCGACGAGATCGCTGGCAGGTCCAGTTTCAGGATACCGTCGATCTGGCCATAGGTTTCCTTGTCGTTCGCGGTAACGTGCGAACCGTAGGTGTAAGGCGTTGCCTGACGGCCGCCGATCGAGAACTTGTCCGCGCCCGGCGTATCGTAAATCACGCCATGGCTGGCACCGCTCTGGGTGTAGCCGCCGCCCGTCCAAGGCATCCAAACGCCCAGCGCGCCGCTTTCCGTGTTGCCCACGCCCTTGGTCGTGCCGACCTTGCCCGAGAAGGTCAGGCGGTCGTTGACGCGGTATTTGGCATCGATATTGAAGAAGTCGGACTTGCTTTCCGCCACAGGACGGCTGAACTCTTCCTGCACGGCAGTGGAATAACCTGCGCAGACGGCGCCGCAGTTCGGTGGAATCGTGGTGTGCAGGCTCGTGACGACGCCACCCTTGTAAATGCCGCTGACGTTGCCAACAGGGTAGCCGCCCTTGTTGCCCGTTTCCAGGCCCACGGTCTGGATGAAGTTATGGTTGATGTTCGGTGCGTCGAGTTCGGAGTGGAACAGGGTGAAGTCCAGGGTCAGTGCGCTGGTCGGCTTGATCTGCACGTCGATCAGGCCGCCCTTGCGGGTACGTTCCTGTTCGAACCAGGCGGTGCCGCCCATGTAGTTGACGCGGCCACCGGCCGAACCTGGCAAGGCGCCAGCAACTGCCGAATCCGGCTTGACTTCGTCATACCAGACGCCATTTTCCTGGCCGACACGGCTCAGTTTGCGCTTCTGATAGAAACCCTGCACCATCACACCCATGGTGTTGGCATCGTTCTTCCAGTTCAGCATGCCGCTCACTTGCGGATCTTTCTTGCCCGAGTTGGACGAGTACACGGCGCCCAGGCTGACCTGACCCGTAATTTGTTTCTTGAAGTCCAGCGGTTTGCGCGATTCGATATCGATCACGCCTTGCGCGCCGCCTTCCAGCAGGTTCGCTTGCGAACCTTTGTGCACGGTGACACGACCGATCAGTTCGGATGGGAACAACGAGAAGCTGACGCTGCGGCCGCCGCCGATGATGTTGTCGGCAAACCAGTCGCCGCTGCTGACCGAGTGGCCATTGAAGGTGGTCAGGGTCAGGCCGAACGGTGTGCCGCGCAGTGCCACGCGGTCATTTTCGCCAAAGCTGCCTTCGTTGCCGCCCGCAGCGGCAACGCTGACGCCTGGCACGCGTTGCAGCGAGTCGGCGATGTTTTTGTCAGGCATCTTGCCCACGTCTTCAGCCGTGATCACTTCGACCAGGCTGTCGGAATTGCGTTTTTGATTCAAGGATTGTTGCAGCGATGCGCGGATACCCGTCACGACGACGGTCTGGCCTTCATCAACTTCAGCCGTTGCTGCCGGCTTGGCCGCCACGGCTTCCTGCGCATGCACCGAGAAACTCGCGCCGGCCACCAACATAGCCACAGCAGCGGCGATAGGCGTCAAATTGCGTGCTGCAGAGCTAGCTGTCAAATTGCGTTTCATGTACTCCCCCTTGATTTAGGCTCCAGGATTGGACCCTTTTCATTTTTAACGTAGATCTTCTTTCCAGCCCGCCCACTCTCGCCGGCATGCTGCAGACCCTTCGGTACAACCACTTACAAAACCAATTCAACGCCAATATACTACTATCCAATACCAGAACACTACCAGTTGCAACTTTTTTTTTATAACGTTGTTTGAATCACACAGACCACTTCACCTGAATCAATCCGTAGCCCGTATGAGCGAGGTAAATACCAGCGAGGCCAGGCATAAATTGCCGGCCTGATAATTCAAATTGGTTTTATAACGGTCTTTTTTGGTATTATCCAGCGACACAAAACAGATACAGAGCGCGTCTGCAACGCGCCGTAACGGAGACCCTCAGCGTATGACAACCCTGGCTCACATCATGCAAGGCCTGGGGCAGACGAGTAGCCTGCCCCTGTACCAGCAACTGCAGCGCGCGCTGCGCGAAGCGATCGACAAGCGCATCCTTGGCCCCGAGGAAGCTCTGCCGGCCGAGCGCCAGCTGGCCAGCGACCTGTCCGTCTCGCGCATCACCGTGCGCAAGGCCATCGATGGCCTCGTCAACGAGGGCTTGCTGGTGCGGCGCCCCGGCTCGGGCAATTTCATCAATACGCGCATCGAGAAGAATTTCGCCAAGCTGACCTCGTTTTCCGAGGACATGCGGGCGCGCGGGCGCACGCCCCGCAGCGTGTGGCTCAAGCGCGCAGAGGGCACCGTCACGCCGGAAGAGGCCTTGCGCCTGCGGCTGTCGCCGGGCGCGCCCGTGTACCGCTTCCACCGCATCCGCTATGCGGACGAGATACCGATGTGCCTGGAGTACGCGACCATCGTCGCCAGCTGCCTGCCGGCGCTCGACGCCGTCGACGTGTCCATGTATGACGCGCTGGAACAGGCAGGCAACCGGCCCGTGCGCGCCTTGCAGCGCCTCAGCGCACTTTTACTGACGGGGGAACAGGCCAGCCTGCTGCAGGCGCAGGAAGGCGACGCGGGCTTGTCGGTGGAAAGACTGGGCTTTTTGCGCGATGGCCGCGCCGTGGAATTTTGCCGCTCCTACTTCCGCGGCGATATGTATGACTTCGTGGCCGAATTAAGTACCAATTAATACCAGCCGCCCGCATTTCTCAATACCAGATAACACCACTTATTGCAGTGCAATATATATACCGGCAACGCGCCTATATATGCACGGCGATGGTGCAATCATCGGCGGCGATTATGTGGCTGCGTGCGGAGAATATAAAAAAGGGCGCATAACGCGGTTTTGCGCATTGCAGCAAAACGTGCCGTTATGCGTCAGGCAGCGGGCACCGCGCGGCGGCCCAGGCACAGCAAAATCACGCCCAGCGCCACGCACAGCCAGCCGAACAGCGGCCCCAGCCATCCCGCCCAGGTGGAGACGGACGGATGCGCCGGCAGCGGCGCCAGCAAGGTGCTGCCCGGCATGCTGCTGCTGGCCCGCTCCGCCAGTACCCGTCCATACGCATCGCTGACCGTCAGCACGCCCTCACGCGCCGCGCGCAGCACCGCGTAGCCGTTTTCCACGCCGCGCACCACGGTCATGCGCGCGCCCATCCAGGCGTCAAACTGGAAATCCCAGGCCGGCACCAGCATCGCCTGCGCCCCGGCTTTACCATATGCCAACCCCAGCGGCGCGAAATGCATGTCCTTGCAAATGGCCAGGCCCATGGCCTGCCCCGCCACCGGCTGCACGGCATACGCGCTGCCAGCAAGAAAATCGCGCTCGGGCGGCGCCAGATGATGTTTTTGATAGCTGACGGGCGCGGCACTATCGGGAGAAAACAGCCAGACCAGGTTGCGCCGGCCGGTAGCGTCGTGCACGCCGATGCCCACGGTGATCCACACGCCCGCACTGCGCGCCAGCGCCTGGAAACGCTGCCGCACGGCATCCGCCTGCGCGGGCGCCAGCACGGCGATCTTTTCCGGCAACAACACCAGCCTGGCGCCCTGCCCGGCCAGCTCTTCAACGTGGCGCACGTACTGGTCCCAGATGGCTTGCGCGCGCGCCGGCGGCGTGGCCGGGCCGATAAAGTCATCGATGGCCACCAGCCCTGCCAGCGGCCCGCTTGGTGCCGACTCGCTTGATGCCGACACGCCCTGCACGCGCCAGGCGCCACCAGCGAACGCGGCCGCCAGCAACAACACGGTCAGGCCCGCCGCGGACGTATACGCACGGCCGCCCGCCAGCAGCAAGGCCAGCGCGGATGGCGCCAGGCACAGCAAAAACAGCAAGCCGGGCACGCCAGCCAGGGCCGCCACCTGCAGCACGGCAACGTTATCCGCTTGCGAATACGCGAGGCTGCCCCAATTACCATCCGGCAGCAGGGCCGCCATCAAGGTATCGATGGCTACCCACAACACGGGATAGGCCAGCACCGTCCAGGACGCCCGGTAGCGCAGCACGAGGCGCCGCGTGGCCAGCACTACCAGCAGCCACAGCAATGCCTTGATGAGCATCACGGCCAGCACGGCCGGCAAGGGCATGAGCAGGCGGAAATAGGCAAAGTTGGATGACAGGCCCAGCATGGCGGCCAGGAACGTCATCCAGGCGGCATCGCGGCGCGACGAGCGCAGGGCCAGCCACAGCACGGGCAACGGCGCGCACCAGGCCAGCCAGCCCAGCGGCTGCGGCCCCAGCACCCAGTACAGGGGCAGGCCCGCCGCCAGCGCGGCGGCGGTTTGCAACAGGCGCTGGCGCAGCGCGGTGGCGCCGGCAGTCGGCGCAGACAAGGTTGGGAACATGCTCAGGCTTTCAAGGGGAGCCAGATTTCCACGCCGCCGATGCCGCTGGCAGGATCGAAATGCTGGTCGTAGCGTTCAAAATCGGGCGCGTCGGCCACTTCCAGCCCGGACTGTGGCAGCCACTCGTTCCACACCGTATGCCAGGTGACGCGGATGGTGGAAATATGCCCGCGGTGGTGAAACACGGCATAGCGCTGCGGCGCGATGCGCAGCCGCGTCCAGCCGTCGGGGGCCTGGGAAAAGTCACTCACCGGCATGGCGCACAGGTAATCGAAATTGCCCGCATCGTCATTGTTGCAGCACACGCCATACACCAGCTGGCCGGGCGCCACGTGGGGCAGGAAGCGCTGCCACAGGGCGGGAATGCCGGCAGACGTTTCCGCGCGATAACGTTCGACCAGGCCCGCCACCAGCAAGGCGGGCCCCTGCTCGAAACGGGGTGCTTCCAGGGGCACGCCAGGCGCCACGTCCATTTTGATGGCCCCCACCAGCGCGAGGTTGGCCACATGGCGCTGGGCCCGCACTCTTTCCGGCGTCATCTGGAACTGTTCGCGGAAAGCCCGTGTAAATGCTTCGTGGGAACTGTAGCCAGCCTGCAGCGCAACACTGAGAATGTCTTGCGCGCCCTGCGCCAGCACGAGAGCGGCTTCGCTGAGCCGGCGCGCCCGCACATAACGCATCACGGAGTGGCCCGTGGCCAGGCCAAACGCGCGCGTCATGTGGCACGGCGAGGCGCCGCCCATGTGGGCGATATCACCGAGCGAGATATTCTCCGCGTAATGCGATTCGATATACCAGAGTGCTTTGGCCAGATAGTGCATGAACGCTTCCCATTGAACGAGCAGCGACTGTAGCATTTTCAGCAAGCCGTGACTTGACCGGAATTGCGCAATACCGGGCGAGCGGAACACCTGACAAAGCCGTAGCGAGCGGCAGTGATTTGTGGCTGAGAAGCGCAACCGTACTCTGTATGGGGGCGCCGAGCCGGTGAGCATCGCCGGCCGCAAAGCGCGACGCGATGGATGGTGTGCAGGGTACAGATGTCGCCGATACGCATGTCGCCACTGCGTTTGAGGCAGAGTGCCCACGCTACGCCGTCCCGCCGTGGCGGGCTTTGCGCCAGCTCAAATGAAACGGGTCTTACTTTTCTTCAGGAGGCGGCAAGAAGCAGGCTTCGACGATCTGCAGGTCGTTATCCTTGGCGAACTCGCGCACGAAGTGAAACGCCATCGGCTCGATCTCTCGCAGCTTGGTGTTGACCACCACCGACTTGACGCCATTGACGACGGTCGGGCGCACGTAGGGCGAATACTGGAGGTGCGCATTGCGCCCGCCACCTTCGGGATTGAAACAGGACATCACTCCGCAAAGGCGCTCGGCCCAATCGCTGGGTCGGAATTGCTTGCCATTGCTGGTGAGACCAAGGATGAAGAACTCGTCTGAGAGTTCCCCTGTTTTTTGAGATAACTCGGCCATGTGGCTTGTCGGGACTGGATTGCGTGAATGGCCCCGGCGGGTAAGCCGGGCTGGTAATTCAACTACGTTTGCTGCGGTAAGCCAGTATTATATCTTATAGAAGACTTGGGTTCTACCTCGATCTGCCCTGACGCTGCAAACAGGGGCCGGCACGCGTAACGCGCCAGCCCCTATTTTAACCTTGTTCCACGCGCAAGGCGCATGAACAGCGCGTGTGCGCCCGCGTCAGCCGAGGAAAACGGCGCCCGACATCAACAGCAGCAGCAGCATCCACAGCAGCAAGGCGCGCCAGACCAGGCCCACCGTGCTCTGCAAGGCGCGCGCGCCCGGCTCTTCGCCGGGCAGGATATCGCTTTCGCTGTCGCTGTCATCGACGGCCATGTCGGGGGTCACCAGCACACGGGCCGCCGTTTCCGCTGGCGTGCCCAGGCGCACGCCCATGGCGCCGCCGCCGGCCGTCAGGATGATGCCGATGGCCTCGTCCTGCCAGCGCTGGGCGAAATTGCGCCAGGCATAGATGGCATCTTCGAAATTGCCGACCACGGCAAACGCCACGGCCGTCAGGCGCACGGGGATCCAGTCGATCCAGTAAAAGGCGCGCGCGGCGAACTGGCCGAACGCTTCATTGCGCATGTGCTCGGGCTCGTTCCAGGCGCGCGCCAGGTATTCAGCCACGCGGTACATCACGGCGCAGGCAGGGCCCAGCGGCATCAGGAACCAGAAGAAGACACCAAATACATTGCGATGCGTGGTGATCAGGGCTTTTTCCACGGCGATGCGGGCGATTTCACTCGCTTCCATGCCCACCGTGTCGAGCTTGGTCCAGTCGGCCAGCAAGGTACGCGCGGTCGCTTCATCGCCGGCGCTCAGGGCCAGCTGGATCGAGGTGAAGTAGTGGCTGTAATGGCGAAAACCCAGGGTCAGGTAGACGATGAGGACGTTCCAGGCAAAGGCCAGCAGGGTCAGCTGGTAATGCTGCAAGAGCCAGTACACGCCTGCCGTCGGCACCATCAGCACGCCGATCATGAGGAACCAGCCCATGCGGCCATGGTTGGCATGGCCGGCATTGAACCAGGTCTCCATGCGCATTGCCAGGCTCTTGATTTCGGCGTAGATCGGATTGTCCGCGCGCAAAGGTTTGAGCTGCTCGATCAGCAATGCGCAAAGTATGGAGAGAAATGTCATCAAACGTCCTTTTTGTCTTTTTCAGCAATACCGCAATGCCCGCTACGATAGCGCAGTGCCGTGCTGGAATCAAACTTATTACGTGCGCGGCACCATTTTACGCGCGCAAGAGGTGAAACAGATTGCGCAGCATGCCGGCAGTGGCGCCCCAAATGTAGAAGCGCTCGTACGGCATGGCGTAGAACGAGCGCCGCCCGCCGGGCAATTCCACCGACAGGCGCTGGTGGTTCAGGCCATCCATCAGGAAGGCCAGCGGCACTTCGAAGATTTCCGCCACTTCGGACGGGTCGGCGCGCAGTTCGAACGGCGGCGTCACCAGGCCCACCACGGGCGTGACCTGGTAGCCGGTGCCCGTCAGGTAGTCGGGCAGGCGGCCCAGCACTTCGATGTGCTCGCGCGCCAGGCCGACTTCTTCCTGCGTTTCGCGCAGGGCCGTGGCGATGGGCGACGCATCGAAGGCTTCGCTGCGCCCGCCGGGAAAGCTGACCTGGCCCGCATGGCTGCTCAGGTTGTCCGTGCGCATGGTCAGCAAGATGGTCAAGCCATGCGGCCGTTGCACGAGGGGAATGAGCACGGCGGCGCGCACGGGCACGGCGCGGGCGGAGAGGAAATCCTGGGTAATCTCGGGTTGCCAGTCAGGCTGTTCGGCCAGGCGCTGGCGCAGCCAGGCGGGCGTCAGGCGCACGGCGTCCAGCGCCGCCTCGCCGGCGATCGAATCGATGGCTAGTTGTTGTGGATCAAATGCGATGGTGGCCATGCAGCTTGTCCCATAGACAATTCGGAATAAAAAAGGGGCGCCGAGAGGCACCCCTTTTCCCAACGCAGACGCTGATATTACGCGCTTGCTTTCGCCACAACGCGGCGATTTGGCAATTTTTCTTTGATACGCGCCGATTTACCCGAACGCTCACGCAGATAGTACAGCTTGGCGCGGCGAACATCACCACGGCGTTTCACTTCGATCGAAGCGATCAGCGGCGAGTACAGTTGGAACGTACGCTCGACGCCTTCGCCGGACGAGATCTTACGAACGATAAAGTTCGAGTTCAGGCCACGGTTACGACGGGAGATAACGACGCCTTCGTAAGCCTGGGCGCGCTTGCGCGTACCTTCGACTACGTTGACGCTGACGATAACGGTATCGCCTGGTGCGAAGTCAGGAATGGTTTTACCCAGACGAGCAATTTCTTCCTGCTCTAATTGTTGAATCAAGTCCATTTTTAACACTCCGAAAACCATCATGCCGGCGCACTGTGGATAGCAAGTATCCGCCCGGTAGAGGATGGGTAACACAATTTGGGCAACATGCCCGGCACTACTGACCACCCTGCCGGCCGTCAGAGACGGCTTACAGGCTGGCCAAGAATTTTTCGTCGGTCTTGCTGAGCAAGCCGGCGGCACGCGCACTGACCAGCAGGTCAGGCCGCTTCGTCGCGGTCGCTTCCAGCATGCGCTGGCGGCGCCACTTGACGATCTCGGCATGATTGCCACCCATCAAGACGGGCGGCACGGCCATGCCTTCATATGTTTCCGGCCGCGTGTAATGCGGCGAATCGAGCAAGCCATTGACGAAGCTGTCCTCGATGGCCGATGCCTCGGTGTTCAAGACACCCGGCAACAGGCGGATTACCGCATCCATCAGCGCCATGGCGGGCAATTCACCGCCCGACAGGACAAAGTCACCGACGCTGATTTCTTCGTCGACGCAACGGTCCAGCAAACGCTGGTCCACGGCTTCATAGCGGCCACACAGAATCACCAAACCAGGTTCGGCTTTCAACTGGGTGACGCGCTCGTGCGTCAGCGCACGGCCTTGCGGCGACATGAACACCACGCGGGGCGCCGCCAGGCCGAGTTCGGCTTGGCGTTGCTTCGCGGCATTAATTGTCGCTTCGAGGGGACGCGCCATCATCACCATGCCGGGGCCGCCGCCATACGGGCGGTCATCCACGGTACGGTGATTGTCGGTCGTGAAATCACGGGGATTCCACAGCGACAAGCCACATTTCCCCTGCTCGAAGGCGCGCCGGGTCACACCCGACTGCGTCAGCGCGGCAAACATTTCCGGGAACAGGGTCACGACATCAAATTGCATCGCTCACCATCCTGCAATGTTTGCCCGGCGCAAAATTATGCGCAGGCGGTTTAATAATCGAGGCCCCAGTCGACCGTGATCTTGTTGGCGGTCTTGTCAACATTAATGACAAACTGGCCAACAAACGGGATCAGGCGCTCAGGCGCCTTTTCAACGGTCTCATCGGCAGTGGCGACGGGCGTAACGCGCAAGATCGACTGCGGACCATTGCTCATCATGTCGTGCACTGTGCCGAGGCACTCGCCTTGCAAATTCTCAACTGTCAGTCCGATCAGATCGGACCAATAAAATTCATCGGCCGTCAGCGTCGGGAAATGGCTACGCGGAATTTGCACAGAGACGCCTTTCAGCGCTTCTGCGGCATCCCGCCCGACCACACCCACCAGCTGGGCCACGACGTCGCCGCCGTGTAACTTCGCCTGCCTGACTTCAACATCATGCAAGGTCGGTTTATCAAACCACCAGGTTTTGACGCTTAATAATGCATCCGCGTCGTCGGAGAAAGGAGTGATCCTGACCCCGCCAGCAATGCCATAAGCACCGGAGACATAGCCTACCTGTACCAGGTCATCGGGGACTTTCACCCCGGATGCAGTCTTGACCGTCAAACCAGTGATCTAATTAAGCTGCTGCTTTGTTGTTGCTGGCTACCAGGCGAGCAACGGTTGGCGACAATTGTGCGCCAACGCCTTGCCAGTAGGCCAGACGGTCTGCGGTGATACGCAGTGGAACTTCGCCACCTTGCGCCATCGGGTTATAAAAACCGATACGCTCAATGAAGCGACCATCGCGGCGATTGCGCGAATCAGTAGCGACGATGTTGAAGAACGGGCGCTTCTTGGCGCCTCCACGAGCTAAACGAATAACGACCATAATATTTCCAAAAAGTGTGCTGAGGCGGAAAAAGCCGCAAATTATAGCGCGCTTTACCGCCAGGCAGCAAGCGTTATGATGACGGGCGTGTAATTTGGGCTAATCAAACATTATGACCAGTCATGGCCGAAGACGCAATAGGCGTCTGCGCCTATCGTGCCGGCCATGGCTGGAAATCACGCCAAATCATTGTATAAACGCCACAGGAAAGTGCTATCGTTGTGCGAGACAATGGCCGATACTGGCAATCTTTACCGATGAGCAACTCTGGAGTCCCATGACCACCGCTACCATTTTGCAACAGTCGCACAAGAACAAGGCCTTCACGACACTGCTGGCCTTCCTGCTGGGCATGCTTGGCGCGCACCGCTTCTACCTGCATGGCAGCAAGGACCGCTGGGGCTGGCTACACCTGGCCGCCCTGCCCGCCACCGTGCTGCTGCACCAGCTGTTTCCCGAGGCCGACTGGTTTTACCAGATCTTGCCGCTGACCCTGTCCGCCCTGGGCGGTTTCCTGGAAGCGCTGGTGCTGGGTCTGATGCCGGACGACAAGTGGGATGCGCGCTACAACACCGCCTCCGGCCGCCTGTCGGACACGGGCTGGCCCCTGGCCGTGGTACTGGTCGCTACCTTGATGCTAGGTGCAGGCGTGCTGATCGCCACCATGGCGCGCCTGTTCGACTTGCTGTACACAGGCGGTGCCTACGGTTAATTTCCATGTAAAAATCACTTTAAATAGCGCACGCCGCACGCACATGTAAGTGTTGGTAAGCAATCATGATTTTCCTCTATACTGCATTCACAATGCCGACATTACTGGCTCATTTAACACCCCCTAGGAGAAGATCATGATTCGTCGCCCACTCATCCTCGCAGTCGCCATCACGGCCCTGTTCAGCACATCCGCCTTCGCGCAAAACCTGTCGCCGAAGGCGCAATACGCCTACGACACGAAGCAAGCCAGCACGCGCTATGCGGACGACAAGAAACTGTGCGCAGAAGAAACCAGCTCGAAAGCCCGCATGCAATGCCTGCGCGACGCCAAGGGTGAATACGACCAGGCCATCATCAACGCCAAGGCCGCGCAAAAAGCGGGCAATTCCTACGCCAGCCAGCCTTCCAAGCAGCCACAGCACCAGATCTGCGCCGATTGCGGCAAGGTGCTGGCAGTCAATGTCGCCGAGAAGGCCGGTGAAGGCGGCGCGCTGGGCATGATCGGCGGCGGCGTGGCTGGCGCCCTGCTGGGCCGCCAGGTCGGCGGCGGACGCGGCAAGGACCTGGCCACCCTGGCCGGCGCCGCTGGCGGCGCGTATGCCGGCAAGCAAGTGGAAGGCCACATGAAGAATGCCAAGACCTGGACCGTCACCGTGCAATATGAAACGGGCGCCAAGGCTGACTTCGCGTTTGATCAGGACCCGGGGCTGGCTGCTGGCGATCTGGTGCGCAACTCCGGCAATGGCATTGCCAGAAGGTAAGCTGAACCCAAAAGCAAGGACTGGGGTCGGACCCTCAGGGTCCGACCCCGGCATTTGCAGTTGGGTTAGCTAAGCTTAAAACTGCTCTTCCGACAAGGCCATCACGCCGGCACTACCATCGATGATGGTAGCGCGCAAGCCTGGCGCCTGCGACAGGATGTGGTCGGCAAAGAAGCGCGCCGTGGCGATTTTTGCCTTGTAGAACGAGGCGTCGCCGCTGCCTTCTCCCAGCCTTTGCTGCGCCACCACGGCCGCGCGCGCCATTTGCCAGCCGCCCAGCACGATGCCGGCCAGTTTCAGATACGGCACGCTGCCCGCGAAGACGGCCTTGATATCCGTCTTCATGTTCGCTACCACGTACTCCACCACCGCTTCGAGCGCGGCACTGCCTTCGGCCAGGTGGCGCTGCATGGCCTGGAAGTCGGCACCGGTCAGCTCGCCCAGTTGGGCTTCCGTGGCGCGCACCTGGGCGATGATGGCTTTCGCCACGGCGCCGCCGTCCCGCACCGTCTTGCGGCCCACCAGGTCGTTTGCCTGGATGGCCGTCGTGCCTTCGTAGATGGTCAGAATCTTGGCGTCGCGGTAATGCTGGGCGGCGCCCGTTTCCTCAATGAAACCCATGCCGCCATGCACTTGCACGCCGTCGCGCGTGACATCCTGCGACATTTCCGTGGCCCAGCCCTTGATGACGGGCACCAGGTATTCATAGGTGGCCAGGCTTTCCGCGCGCACTTCGGCCTCCGGATGGTGGTGCGCCACGTCGCTGATGGCCGCGCCCACGTAGGCCAGCGCGCGCGCCGCCTCCGTCTGCGAGCGCATCGACATCAGCATGCGGCGCACGTCCGGGTGGTGGATGATGGACACCGGGCCGGGCGAACCGGCCAGGTCGCGCGACTGCACGCGGTCCTTGGCGAACGCCACGGCTTGCTGGTAGGCGCGCTCGGCCAGGCCGATGCCTTGCAAGCCGACGCCGAAGCGGGCCGCATTCATCATGATGAACATGTATTCGAGGCCGCGGTTTTCCTCGCCCACCAGGGTGCCGATGGCGCCGCCATGGTCGCCGAATTGCAATACCGCCGTCGGACTGGCCTTGATGCCCAGCTTGTGCTCGATCGACACGCAATGCGCGTCATTGCGCGCACCAAGGCTGCCATCGGCGTTGACGAGGAATTTCGGCACGATGAACAGCGAAATGCCTTTCACGCCAGCGGGCGCGTCCGGCGTGCGGGCCAGCACCAGATGGACGATGTTTTCCGCCATATCGTGCTCGCCATACGTGATGAAAATCTTCGTGCCGAACACTTTATACGTGCCATCGCCCTGCGGCACGGCGCGCGTGCGCACGGCGGCCAGGTCGGAGCCCGCTTGCGGCTCGGTCAGATTCATGGTACCCGTCCACTTGCCCGAGACCAGGTTTTCCAGGTAGACCGCCTTCTGCTCATCGCTGCCGGCCGTCAGCAGCGCTTCGATGGCGCCGTCCGACAGCAGGGCAACCAAAGCGAACGAGATGCTGGCCGAGTTGAGCATTTCGATGCAGGGCGTGGCCAGCAGCTTCGGCAAACCCTGGCCGCCGAATTCGGTCGGATGCTGCACGCCCTGCCAGCCCGCTTCGCCGTAGGCCTTGAAGGCTTCCTTGAAGCCTTTCGAGGTGGTCACTTCACCGTCGTGCCAGTAGCTGGGCTCCTTGTCGCTGGGACCGTTCAGAGGCGCCACCACGCCGCCGCAGAATTTGGCGTTCTCTTCCAGCACGGCTTCGGCCGTGTCGGGCGTGGCGTCTTCACAGCCAGGTAAAGTATGGATCTCGGCCAGGCCGGCCAGTTCGTTCATCACGAACAACATATCTTTCAGCGGGGCTTGATAGCTCATCTATTTCTCCAAGAAAAAAGCCACGCGCGGCTCGCCGTGTGGGGCGGGCCGGCGTGGCTTTGTCAGTAACAAAACCGGAAGGGGTTTAATTAACCCAGTTCTTTGACCAGTTGCGGCACGATCTCGAACAGATCGCCCACGATGCCGTAGTCAGCCACGGCAAAGATCGGTGCTTCCGGATCCTTGTTAATGGCGACGATGGTTTTCGAGTCTTTCATGCCGGCCAGATGCTGGATCGCGCCCGAGATACCGACGGCGATGTACAGCGATGGCGCGACGATCTTGCCCGTCTGGCCCACTTGCCAGTCGTTCGGCACGAAGCCGGCATCGACGGCGGCGCGCGAAGCACCCATGGCGGCGCCCAGCTTGTCGGCCAGCGGTTCCAGGATGTGGAAGTTCTCGGCCGAACCCATGCCACGGCCGCCCGACACGATGATTTTCGCGGCGGTCAGTTCAGGACGGTCGGACTTGGCCAGCTCGCGGCCCACGAAGGCCGATTTGCCGGCATCGGCAACGGCGGCGACGGTTTCGGTGGCAGCCGAACCGCCGGTGGCGGCAGCGGCGTCGAAACCGGTGGTACGCACGGTGATGACCTTGATCTTGTCGCCAGATTGCACGGTGGCAATCGCGTTACCGGCGTAGATCGGACGCTCGAACGTATCTGGCGAGTCGACCTTGGTGATTTCCGAGATTTGCGCCACGTCCAGCTTGGCAGCGACGCGCGGCAGGATGTTCTTGCCGTAGGCGGTAGCTGGCGCCAGAATGTGGCTGTAGTTGCCGGCGATGGCCAGCACTTGCTCGGCCACGTTTTCGGCCAGGCCGTCGGCGAAGTATGGCGCGTCGGCCACGATGACTTTCGTCACGCCGGCGATTTGCGCGGCGGCAGCGGCGGCAGCCGAGGCGTTCGAACCTGCGACGAGTACGTGCACGTCGCCGCCGCACTGGGCAGCCGCGGTCACGGTGTGGTGGGTGCTGCCCTTTAAGGTAGCGTTGTCGTGTTCAGCAATAACTAATGCGACCATGATTATTCCTAGTAATGTGCAAGTGCCGGGGGTCGGACCTTCCAGGTCTGACCCCAGTTTTTGTCTTGGGGTATGTTTAAATAACCTTGGCTTCGGTGCGCAGCTTGGCAACCAGGGTAGCCACGTCCGGCACCTTGATGCCGGCCGAGCGCTTGGCTGGCTCGACGACTTTCAGGGTCTTCAGGCGTGGCGCAACGTCGACGCCCAGGTCTTCCGGCTTGACGGTCTCGAGCGGCTTTTTCTTGGCCTTCATGATGTTCGGCAAAGTCACATAGCGTGGCTCATTCAAACGCAAGTCGGTGGTGATGATCGCTGGCAAGGTCAATGCCAGGGTTTCCAGGCCGCCGTCGACTTCGCGCGTGACGGTGACTTTGCCGTCTTCCAGCACGACTTTCGAAGCGAACGTGGCTTGCGGCCAACCCAGCAGGGCTGCCAGCATCTGGCCGGTCTGGTTGCTGTCGTCATCGATGGCTTGCTTGCCCAGGATGATCAGTTGCGGCTGCTCTTTCTCGGCCAGGGCTTTCACCAGCTTGGCCACGGCCAGCGGTTCCAGTTCGGTCGTCGTTTCCACCAGGATGCCGCGGTCGGCGCCGATGGCCATGGCGGTGCGCAGGGTTTCCTGGCACTGCGTCACGCCGCAGGAGATGGCGACCACTTCAGTGACCTTGCCGGCTTCTTTCAGACGCATCGCTTCTTCCAGCGCGATCTCATCGAAAGGGTTCATCGACATTTTGACGTTGGCGGTATCGACGCCAGTGCCGTCACTCTTGACGCGGACTTTGACGTTATAGTCGACCACGCGTTTGACGGGTACCAAGACTTTCATAGCTATGCCTTTGGGAAATTATAAAAATGACGGATCAAGTGCTGACTGTGTGTTCGATTATAAGAGAAATTTGAATCCTGAACCGAATTTAAGCACGATCGTGCGATTTTTTGTTAGAGCAATCCATCTAAACTGTCCAGCTTCGAGGATTTCAGGGGAGTCTGCCGCTACGCTGCAGGGCAGCAAAAGGGCGTGAAAGTGACGCAAAAATGACGCAGCAAGGCAAGATACAAGCAGGCCGCGCCACGGCGGCCCCGGCAGGCAGAATTATTTGCGTTGCATCAGGAAGACGAATTCGGTACCCGTCTGCACATGCGACAACAGGGCATTGCCCGTTTGCTTGGCGAAAGCCTGGAAGTCGCGCACGGAACCGGGATCGGTTGCCATGATGCGCAGCACTTCCCCGCTCTGCAGCTCTGACAAAGCCTTTTTCGCCTTCAGAATCGGCAACGGGCAATTCAAGCCGCGCGCGTCGAGTTCTTTGTGAAATTCCATAATCTCGGTATCAAGTAGTGTGTCGCTCATCATCAATATCCCACCATTGTTTTGTTGTACTGATTTTCGACATACTACTCTAAATCAGGGGCATTGACGCGCTGCACCAAAATAGTTCATCGGCTGTTGTGGTGTCACAACGAGATTCCACACGGCAAAACGGCCCGCAAACATCGTCTGCGGGCCGTTTTCAAGGGGCGATGGGGCGCAAACCCCGCATATCCTCTAGCTTACGCCTTATTTCGCGCGTTCGCCGACCCAGGCCGGTACGCCGGCCAGAGCGTTCGCCAGACCACTCGGATCGGTACCGCCCGCTTGCGCCATATCGGGGCGTCCACCGCCTTTTCCGCCCACTTGCTGTGCAACGAAGTTCACCAGCTCGCCCGCTTTGACCTTGGAAGTCGCGTCCGCCGTGACGCCGGCGATCAGGCTGACCTTGCCGTCCGTCACGCTGGCCAGCACGATGGCTGCCGTCTTCAGCTTGTCTTTCAGCTTGTCCATGGTTTCGCGCAGACGGGCCACGTCGGCGCCATCGAGCACGGCGGCCAGCACCTTGATGCCGTTCACATCGACAGCTTGCGTGACCAGCTCATCGCCCTGGCCGGAAGCCAGTTTCGATTTCAGCGCAGCCAGTTCCTTCTCCAGCGCCTTCACATGGTCCTGCACCTGTCCGATACGGGCAGTCAGCTCTTCCGGCTGCGCCTTCAGCGCTTGCGCCGCTTCGACCAGGCGGCGGTTGATGGTTTGCACCAGCGCCAGCGCGCCCTCGCCCGTCACCGCTTCCACGCGGCGGATGCCGGCGGCCACGCCGCTTTCGCCGATGATCTTGAACAGACCGATATCGCCCGTGCGCTGCACGTGGACGCCGCCGCACAGCTCTTTCGAGCTGCCGATGTCGAGCACGCGCACTTCGTCGCCGTATTTCTCGCCGAACAGGGCCATCGCGCCATGCTTGACAGCATCGTCAAACGACATCAGATGGGCCTGCGTGGCGCGGTTTTCCAGGATCTCTTTATTGACGATGGTTTCCACGGCGACGATCTGTTCCGCCGTCATCGGCGCATGGTGGCTGAAGTCGAAACGGGTCTTGTCCGGATCGACCAGCGAGCCCTTTTGCGCCACATGGCTGCCCAGCACTTCGCGCAAGGCCTTGTGCATCAAGTGCGTGGCCGAGTGGTTGCGGATCGTGCGCGCGCGCTTGGCCGTATCGACTTGCGCCGAGACGGCGTCGCCCACTTTCAACACGCCGGATTCGAGCACGCCGTGGTGGCCGAATACGTCAGCCTGGATTTTCAAGGTGTCGCTGACGGCAAAGCTGCCCGCGCCCGAGGCGATCACGCCCTGGTCGCCCACCTGGCCGCCCGATTCCGCGTAGAACGGCGTGGTGTCGAGCACGACGATGCCCGTGTCACCGGCCTTGAGTTCCTGCACGGGCGTGCCGGCTGCGTACAGCGCCACGACCTTGCTGCTGAACGTCAATTGATCGTAGCCGACGAATTTGTTTTTCTCACCCGTGTACTCGACCTTGCTGTCCTTGTGCGTCTTGCCGCCCTTGCGCGACAGTTCCTGGCTTTCTTTCAGGGCCGCGTCGTAGCCCACCTGGTCGAATGTGATATTGCGTTCGCGGCAAATGTCGGCCGTCAGGTCCGGCGGGAAGCCGTAGGTTTCGTACAAAGTAAAAGCGGTGGCGCCGTCGATGCCCGTGGCATCCTTGGCCAGCTGCGCTTCCAGCACTTTCATGCCCGTTTCCAGCGTTTCGCCGAAACGCTCTTCCTCGGCTTTGAGCATGTTGGCGACATTGTCTTTCGCTTCTTCCAGCTCCGGATAGGCGCCGCCCATCTCGATGGCCAGGTCTGCCACCAGCTTGTAGAAGAACGGTTTGGTCTGGCCCAGCTTGTGGCCATGGCGCAGGGCGCGGCGGATGATGCGGCGCAAGACATACGCGCGGCCTTCGCTGCCCGGAATGATGCCGTCGACGATCATGAAGGCGGCGGCGCGGATGTGGTCGGCGATCACGCGCAGCGACTTGTTTTCCAGGTCGGTGGCGCCCGTTTCGCGCGCGGCGGCCTTGATCAAATGCTGGAACAGGTCGATTTCATAGTTCGAATGCACGTGCTGCAGCACGGCGGCCAGGCGCTCCATGCCCATGCCCGTGTCGACGCAAGGCTTCGGCAGCTTGTGCATGACGCCCGCTTCGTCGCGGTTGAACTGCATGAACACCAGGTTCCAGATTTCAATGAAGCGGTCGCCATCTTCGTCCGGCGAGCCCGGCGGGCCGCCAGGAATGTCGGCGCCGTGGTCGTAGAAGATTTCCGTGCATGGACCGCATGGGCCCGTGTCCGCCATCTGCCAGAAATTGTCCGACGCGTAGCGCGCACCCTTGTTGTCGCCGATGCGGATGATGCGCTCGACAGGCACGCCGATTTCTTTCGCCCAGATATCGTACGCTTCGTCATCTTCGATGTAGACGGTGACGGTCAGCTTGTCAGCCGGCAAGCCATACACCTTGGTCAGCAATTCCCACGCGTATTGAATCGCGTCGCGCTTGAAATAGTCGCCGAAGCTGAAGTTGCCCAGCATTTCAAAGAACGTATGGTGGCGCGCCGTGTAACCGACGTTTTCCAGGTCGTTGTGCTTGCCGCCGGCGCGCACGCAGCGCTGCACCGAGGTGGCACGCGTGTACGGACGGCTGTCCGTGCCCGTAAACACATCCTTGAATTGCACCATGCCGCTGTTCGTCAACAGCAAGGTCGGATCGTTGCCTGGCACCAGGGAGCTGGAACGGACGATGGAATGGCCCTTGGATTCGAAAAATTTGAGGAACTTGTCGCGGATTTCAGATGATTTCATGTTTTTTTGGCAAAGAGTGGCGGCAGCTTTAAAGGGAAGATTATACGTGATATGGGGTGCGGCAATGACGGCTGGCCAGGGCATTGTTGCGCCCGTGCCAACACGAAGGGCTGGACCACTCAGGCCGGGTCGTGGCCGCTGGCGCAGGCGTGCACAGTGGTGGCAACGGCGGCGCTCCCCGCTGCGGCCGTGGTGCCGGCGGCGGCATTGCAATCGGCGCAGCGGCCGTACAAGGTCAATTCGTGGCGCTCGACGACAAAGCCTTGCGGCGCCATGCGCTTCAAGTCGCCCGGGCAATCATGCACGTCGAACACGCGCTGGCACGTGGTGCACTGGAAATGGTGGTGGTGGTGATTGGCAGCCGTGTTCGACTCATAGCGCGGGTTTTCTCCCGGCAAGGTCACCACGTGCACTTTTTCCTCCAGCACCAAGGACTTCAAGTTGCGGTAAACGGTGGCGATGCCCAGCTGCGTCACCTGCAAGCTGGCCTGCTCGAGAATTTCCTGCGCCGACAGGGGGCGCTGGGCCGACTCGATGGCGGCTTGTATAGCGGTTTTTTGACGTGTTGTGCGTTCCATAGCCGACAGAATACACCATCCGCCTTCTTCCACCGCCCGGAAAAACTGTCACACGGTAATGATAATGGGTTATCATTATCATCTTCGGGCAGTCACCCCATCCGGCAAGCGCCTGCCCAAACCCCGCAAACACCGATAGCCGATAAAGGAACTTTTGCCCATGTCCGTCCGTCCTCAACAACCCACTCCCCTCGCGCTGGCCATCATGCTGGCCTTTGCCGCCCCTGCCAGCGCCCTGGCGCAGCAAACAGCCACCTTGCCTGCCGTCACCGTTTCGGCCAGCGCCCTGGCGCTGGGCAGCGACGACATGAGCACGCCAGTGACCGTGCTGGAAGGCGAAGCACTGGTGCTGGCAAGAGCTGCGACCCTGGGCGAGACCCTGGCGGGACAGCCCGGCATCACCTCCAGCCATTTCGGCGCCGGCGCCAGTCGTCCCATCATCCGTGGCATGGATGGCCCGCGTGTCAAGGTGCTGTCCGATGGCGCCGAAGTGCAGGATGCCTCGACCATCAGCCCCGACCATGCTGTCGCGGCCGAGCCGATGCTGTCGGAACAGATTGAAGTCTTGCGCGGCCCGTCCGCGCTGGCCTATGGCGGCGGCGCCGTCGGCGGCGTGGTCAATGTGATCGACAAGAAAATCCCCACGCGCGTGCCAGCGAAAGGTGTCGAAGGCAGCGCGGAAGTGCGCGCCAATTCGGCCGCGCGCGAAAAAGCGGGCGCCTTTGAAGTCACTGGCGGCTCCGGCAACATCGCTGTCCATGCGGAAGGCGTCAAGCGCGATGCGAAGGAATACAAGGTCGGCAGCGGCTGGGAAGGCGGCTCCAAAGTGGCCGGCAGCTACAACAAGACGGACACGGGCAGCGTGGGCGTATCTTGGGTGGGTCAACGCGGCTTCCTGGGCCTGGCCTTCACCAGCCAGCATGCGGAATACGGCTTGCCTGGCCACAACCATGAATTCGAGAGCTGCCACCCGCACGGCACGCACCTGCATTGCGGCGGCCACGACGGCCACGACCACGGTGCTGAAGAGGAACATGACCACGAGCACGGCAGCGTGCCCTACGTGAAGCTGAAAAGCGAGCGCTGGGATGTGCGCGGCGAATTGCGCGATCCCGTGCCCGGCTTCGCCAAGCTGCGCCTGCGCGCCGCGTTCACCGACTACAAGCACGACGAAATCGAAGGCACGGAAATCGCCACCACGTTCAAGAACAAGGGCCACGATGCGCGCCTGGAAATGGAACACCATCCCGTCTTCGGCTGGCGCGGCGTGGTGGGCCTGCAAACGTCGAAGCGCGATTTCTCCGCCCTGGGCGAAGAAGCGTATGTAGCGCCAACGGTGACCAAGAAACACGCAGCTTTCCTGGTGGAAGAATACAAGCTCAACCAATGGCGCTTCGAGGCTGGCTTGCGCCACGAATGGCAAAACATCACGGTCGACAGCGCCACCCTGCAAGACCGCAGCGCCAAGGGCACGTCCGTCTCGCTGGGCGCCGTGTGGAAATTCGCGCCCCAGTATTCGCTCGGTTCGACCATTTCCCGTACGCACCGTTTGCCCAGCGCCGAGGAACTGTATGCGCACGGCGTGCACATGGCCACGGCCACCTATGAACTGGGCAACCAAAACCTGAGCAAGGAAACGTCGAACAATATCGACTTGACCTTGCGCAAATATGCGGGCGCCACGACCTTCTCGGCCAGTGCCTACCGCAACAAGGTCGACAACTACATCTTCGGCTCCACGCTGGACAACCACGAAGGCTTCCAGCTGATCCAGTACGCCCAGCGCGACGCCACGTTCACGGGCGTCGAAGGCCAGATCCGCCAGCAGCTGAACCCCATGTTCGGCGCCAGCGTGTTCGGCGATTACGTCAGGGCCAAGCTGGCCGACGGTGGCGGCAATTTACCGCGCATCCCCGCCCAGCGCGTCGGCGTGAAGCTTGACGCCAACTGGCAAGCGTGGAGCGGCGTGGCCGAGTTCTACCGCGTGGGCAAGCAGGATAAAGTGGCAGTGTTTGAAACGGCAACCCCGGGCTACAACATGCTGAACCTCTCCGCCAACTACGACACGCGCATCGGCACCACGCCGGCCCAGTTCTACATCAAGGCGAACAACCTGACGAATGAACTGGCGTACAGCCATACTTCGTTCATCAAGAACGCGGCGCCTTTGATGGGGCGCAATGTCACGGTCGGCATGCGCGTGACTTTCTAAGCTGTTTGAAACGTTGGTCGGCTTAGCGCGCAAGCGCGTAAGCCGACAACACCAATAACGTCAACAATGTTGTCGGATTACGCGGGGCTTTGCCCCGCTAATCCGACCTACGCCATGGATGGAATAATATCTATCCTGTCCGTACAAAACCCATCCACGCCCCAGGCCAGCAGCTCGCTGGCCCGTTCCGGGGTGTTGACGGTGTAGCAGAACAGCCCGTATCCTGCCGCCTTTACCTCTCGCGCCAGTTCCGGCGTCAGCTGCTGATGGTCGCAATGAATCGCCGCCACGTCCAGCTCCTTTGACTTTTGCGCCCAATCAGATGGTATCGCTTCGACCAGCCAGCCGCGCGCCAGTTCCGGCGCCGCCTGGCGTGCCGCTTCCAGTGCGGCGATGCTGAACGACGATAGCAGCGGCAATAACTCTCCTGCAGCAATTTCCTTCGCGAAATAATCGCGCGTGGCCCGCGCCACCGCCGCGCCCGTGGCCACGTCAACGCCGGGTGCCGGCTTGATTTCGACATTCATCCAGATGCGCTGCGCCTTGCAATACGCCACCACGGCGTCAAACGTGGGAACGCCTTCGCCCGCGAACTGCGGGCCGAACCAGGCGCCCGCTTCCATGGCGCCCAGCTGCGCGGCCGTGTAATCGTTGACATGGCCGCTGCCGGCCACCGTGCGGCCCAGTTCCGGGTCGTGCACGACGACGGGCACGCCGTCGGACGCCAGCATGACGTCGAACTCCACGGCACGGTAGCCGTAGGCCAGGCCGCAGCGCAGGGCGGCCAGGGTGTTTTCAGGCGCCAGGGTACCGCCGCCGCGGTGCGCCAGGGTGCGTGGGTAGGGCCACATGCTGTTCCTTTATCGTGATGAGGTTGTCGATCAAGACGTCGTGCCATCATCGCGCGCAAGCGCCACTGTGTAAAGGACACGATCAGGCGATTGGCGCCACATCCGCACGGTTTCGTCGCAACCGCGTTGCGCCCGCGTGCAGAGCCGCCCATAATTGCCGCATTGCCAACCCGAGCGCCCACCTGAAAGCAGTCCCGCATGCACACTACCGACGCAGCCCCCCGCAAGACGGGCTTTCCCTACCGGCGCCTGCTGGCCGATGCCCGTTATGCGCTGCTGCTCAATGTGCTGTGCGCCCTCTTCGTCACTTTCGTGCTGAGCGGCGGGCAAAGCTTCTGGCTCAACCTGCTTGCGTCCATGTGCATCGGCGGCATCGTCTTCCTGCTCATCGACGGCATCCGCCTGGCATGGTGGGGCGAACAGCGGCGCGCCCCGTTGCTGCCGTTCAGCATCCTCGTCATCGTCAGTGCCGCCGTGGCGCAGGTGGCCGGCACCATGCTGTTCGGCTGGCTGGCCAATATCGACGTTCCCGCGCCCGTTTCCATGTCGCCACGCAATGTCGGCATGACGGTGTTCACCTTGGCGGCGGCAGGAGCGGCCATCCTGTTCTTTGGCAGCCGCGAAAAGATTGCGCGCCTGCAAATGGAGGCGGCCCAGGAAAAGGCCCGCGCCGAATCCGTGGCGCGCCAGGCCATGCAAGCGCAACTGCAGCTGCTGCAGGCGCAGATCGAACCGCACATGCTGTTCAACACGCTGGCCAATCTGCAGGGCCTGATCAGCTTTGATCCGGAGCGCGCCCAGCTGCTGCTCGATCAATTGATCCAGTATTTGCGCGCCACCCTCTCTTCCTCGCGCGCCGGGTCCACCACCCTGAAACAGGAGTTTTCCTTGATGCAAGCCTACCTGGGCCTGATGTCCACCCGCATGGGCGCGCGCCTGTGCTTTACGCTGGACTTGCCCGAGGCCTTGCGCGATATCAAAGTGCCTCCCATGCTACTGCAGCCGCTGGTGGAAAACGCCATCCAGCATGGCCTGGAAGCAAAGATCGAAGGCGGCCATATCCACGTGCAGGCGTCCACTGACGACGGCGTGCTGATCCTGACGGTTGCTGACGATGGCCTGGGCCTCGATCATCCGGGCCAGACCAAGGGCACGCATCTGGGCGTGGCGAATATCCGCGAACGCCTGCGCGGCATGCATGGCGATGCCGCCAGCCTGTCGCTGGCCGCCAACCATCCGGCAGGCGCGATCGCCCGCCTGACACTCCCCCTTCCACCCACCATCACGAGTCCCCTCGCATGAGCCACCACACCCCGCGCGCCCTGATCGCCGAAGACGAACCCATCCTTGCCGCCGCCCTCGCGCACGCCTTGCAACGGCTGTGGCCGGAACTCGACATTGTCGCCACCTGCGCCAACGGCGTGGAAGCCTTGCGGCAAGGCCTGGCACTGCAGCCCGACATCCTCTTTCTCGACATCAAGATGCCAGGCAAGACGGGCCTGGAAGCGGCCGAGGAATTAGCAGAACAGTGGCCCGACGGCGTGCCTTTCCCCCACATCGTGTTCGTCACGGCCTACGATGAATACGCGCTGGCCGCCTTCGAGCACGCGGCCGCCGATTACGTATTAAAACCCGTCAACGATGCACGCCTGGGAAAGACGGTGGAACGCCTGCAGCAGCGCTTGCGCGACAGCAGCGTTGGCAACGGCAACGGTACAACAACAGCAACGCCAGCGGCATCCACCACGACAGCACCCTTGGCGACGACGGAAACAACAGCGTCCGCCAGCGATGACAACCTGGCCCGACTGTTGAGCCAGCTGCAAGCCATGCTGCCGCCCGCGCCGCGCCTGCAAATGATACGGGCGGCCGTCGGCAACAGCGTGCGCATGATCGCGTTGGCCGACGTCGTGTATTTCGAAGCGCTGGACAAATACATCAACGTCGTGTGCCAGGACAGCGAAGCGCTGATACGCACTAGTCTGAAGGAGTTGCTGCCACAGCTGGACCCGCAACAATTCTGGCAAATTCACCGGGGCACCATCGTCAATGCCAGCGCCATCGCCACGGCCGTGCGCGACGACGCGGGCAAGCTGTCGCTGACCCTGCGCCAGCACCCGGCACAGCTGCGCGTCAGTCCGCTATATGCCCATCTGTTCCGCCAGATGTAAGCTAGTGCATTTGGTGTTTCAGGTCCGACAATTCATCGTGCACCTTGAGCACGGCGCTCTTCATTTCCGGCGTCACGCTGGACGCCGTGCCGCAGGCCCGCTTGGCGCGGTCGCCCAGCGATTCCATCTGGTCGACCGCCTGGCGGATGCGCGCATCGTCTTGCGTGTCGATGGCTTGCCGCACGGCGCTCTTTTGCTGCTCCAGCTGGTTGATGCAATCCTTCAAGTCCATGGGCATGCCCTGCTGTTTGCCGCACAGCTGGGCCGCCTGGCCGATCGCGTGTTCGATGGCGCCAAAGCGCCGTGCCACTTCCTTTACCTGCATCATGATATGTCCTCCCATGCTATCTGCAGTTGGATCGTCAGGCCGATCCAAGGTTCCCCACCGCCCGCCAAGGCATTGAAATTTCCATGAGGCACTTTTTTGTAAGCGCTTGTGACATTTTAGATAATAATCAAATACCTCAGATACATTGGCGTACCTGAACCACCATGCCCTCCATGACCTCTTTGCCACCTCTGCCCCGCCGCGCGCCCGGCCTGCTGCTGATCGTCCTGCTGCACGCGGGACTGGCCTATGTCATCGTGCAGTCGCGGCCCCGCCTTGCCTCTGACGAGAACCTGCCGCAAGGTCCGGCCATCAGCTGGCTGCGCCACACGCTCCCGGCGCCGCCCAAGCCCCTGCCGTTGCCAAGCATCAAACCGGCCGCCGCGCGCCCGCCGCGCCAGCCAATGGCGGCGCCCGTCAGCCGCCCCTTGCCCGCCCCCACCGTCGAGCAGGTGCCAGCGCCGGCTACGCCGGAAGCGATCACGGTGACGCCAGCGCCCAGCGCGGCCGAGATCCTGGCGCAAGCCAAGCGCGACGTGGGCAAGATCGACAAGGATTTACGCAAGGAATTCCCGCAGCGCGGCGAGCAAAAACTGGACGACACGGGCTTCAAGCGTATGCAGCAAGGCTTTGCCGAGGCCTACGCGGCCGTGCCGCCGAA
Organism: Janthinobacterium sp. PSPC1-1; assembly: GCF_049897625.1. Classification (NCBI taxonomy): domain Bacteria; kingdom Pseudomonadati; phylum Pseudomonadota; class Betaproteobacteria; order Burkholderiales; family Oxalobacteraceae; genus Janthinobacterium; species Janthinobacterium sp. PSPC1-1. The sequence goes on from NZ_JAFCWP010000005.1 coordinate 287,364, forward strand.
ATGGTATGAAGCGTCAAAAATCGAGGAAGTGGGCGCGAATGCGGCCAAGGGCAGCCGCACCTACAAAATCACCAGCGCGCTGGGCACCTTGTGCGTGACCACGGGCGCAGGCAGGAATGGGGAAACGATGATCGGCAACTGCCCCAAATAGCCGCTCAACCCACCGCTTCGCGCGCGCCCAGCGGTTGCAGATGGCGCAAGCGCAAGGCGATCAGCACGCCGCCGCCCAGGCACAGGCCCAGCATGATGATGACGCCCGTCCAGCCATCGAAGCCCCACATCATGCCCGAGGCGGAACCGATCAGGCTCGATCCCAGGTAATAGAACAGCAGATAGAAGGCCGAAGCCAGCGCCTGCGGCGCGCGCGCGCGGCGGCTGACCCAGCTGCTGGCGATCGAATGCGAGGCAAAGAAGCCGAAGGTGGCCAGCGCCATGCCGATGACGATCAGCGGCAGCGAGTCGAACAGGGTCAATAAAATACCGGACAGCATCAGCAACAGCATGATCCACAGCACGCCGCGACGCCCCAGCCGGTCCACCAGGCGGCCCGCCCAGACGGAACTGAAGATGCCGATCAGGTACAAAAAGGCCAGCAAGCCGACCGTGCTCTGGCGCAAATTGAACGGCGCGGCCAGCAGGCGGTAGCCGATGTAGTTATACAGGCTGACAAAACAGCCCATCAGCACGAAAGCCAGGCAGAACAGCCAAGGCAAGCCCCGGTCGGAAAAATGCTGTTTTATCGCGTGCGGCAAGGCATTCCAGCCACGGGTACTGGGCACGAAATTTTTCGATGCGGGCAGGCTGCGCCAGAATTCCGCCGCCGCCAGCACGCCGGCCACGCCCAGCACGCCCAGGGCCCAGCGCCACGAGAGGAAATCGCTGAGCATCGAAGCGATCAGGCGCCCCGACATGCCGCCAAACGCGCTGCCGGCAATATACAGCCCCATCGACAGGCCCAAGGACGGGCCCTCGATTTCCTCGCCCAGGTAAGCCATGGCCACGGCCGGCATGCCGCCCAGGGCCACGCCCAGCGCGGCGCGGATCGCCAGCAGCTGCGCGTAATCCTGCGCGAAGGCGGACAAAATCGTCAATATGGCGGCGGAAAACATCGACGCCACCATCAAGGGCTTGCGTCCCACTCTGTCCGAGACGGCGCTCAGCAGCACCAAGGAAATGGCCAGCAAGCCGCTCGACACGGACAGGGACCAGCTGCTTTGCGCCGGCGTCAAATGGAATTGGTGCGACAGCAGCGGGAACAGGGGCTGGATGCAGTACAGCAAGCTGAAGGTGGAAAAGCCGCCGAAGAACAGGGCGCGGTTGCTGCGCTTGAATTCGATGGACCCCTTGGCGATGGCCGTGCGGGGAGCGGGAGCGGCGGGAGCAACAGGAGAAAGCCCCGGGGTGGCGGCAGAGGCATAAGCGAGCGATGAATCAGACATGGCCGTGTTTCAAAAGAGAAGCGAATCTGCATGTTAGGATTGCCAACTCATATCGTCCAATATATATTTAAGGCCCAACTCATACTTTAAAACGATTACTGGACGAACATGGAACTGCGCCACCTGCGTTACTTTGTCGCCGTCGCCGAGGAACTGCACTTCACGCGCGCGGCCGAGCGCCTGCACATCGGCCAGCCGCCGCTGAGCCAGCAAATCCAGGCGCTGGAAGCGGAACTGGGTGCGCAGTTGTTCGAGCGCAACAAGCGCTCCGTGCGCCTGACGCAGGCGGGCGCGCTGTTCCTCGACGATGCGCGGCGCATACTGGCCCTGTCGGAACAGGCGGCCGTCACGGCGCGCCGGGCACAGCGGGGCGAAGCGGGCGAATTGCGCATCGGCTTCACGTTTTCCACGCCGTTTACGCCGTATTTCGCGACCGTCATCAACCGCTACCGCCAGCAATTCCCGCACGTCACCCTGACCTTGCATGAAATGGCCACATTGCATCAGCTGGAAGCGATCTCGGGCAGGACGATGGACCTGGGTTTCGTACGCCCGCCGGAAACGACGTATCCGGACGACATCCGCCTGACGCAATTGCGGCAAGACCCGCTGTTCCTCGTGCTACCTGTCGCCCACGCGCTGGCGGCAAAACAGGCGATTGCCATTGCCGATATGGCGGGCGAAGGTTTTGTGATGTACCCCAAGGATGCGGGCACGGGGATTTATCCGCAGATCTTCCGCCTGTGCAAGGCGGCCGGCTTCGTGCCCCAGGTGACGCAGGAAGCGGGCGAAGCGTCGACCATCATCGGCCTGGTGGCGGCCGGCTGCGGCATTTCCGTGCTGCCCGCCTCGTTCGACCGCATCCGCATGGATGGCGTGTGCTACCGCCCCATCGCCGACCCGCAGGCGACCACCAGTTTGTTACTGGCACAAAGGGAAGAAGAGACGTCGCCGCTGGTGGCGGCATTCGTCAAACTGGCCGAGGCAGCGGCGCTGGAAGGGGGAGCGTAGGTCGGATTAGCGGTGGCAAAGCCGCCGCGTAATCCGACACCAGCGGTCACGAATAATCCGCATCCAGCTCCGAACCCGCGTAGTTTTCCAGGTCCTCGAACAGGCTCTTCATGCTGGCCCGCGTGAGGATTTTATGCACCACGGTGCAGCTGCGGCGGTAGGATTCGATACGCTCGAGCAGCACCGGGTGATGCTGCACGGGCACCTTGGCCACCAGGGCGGCCCAGCCTTCCTCGAAGTCGGGCTTGTTCTTGCGCACGGAACGCACGAAGCGTTCAAACTCCTTTTGCCCCGTACGCGCCATGATGCGTCCGCCGCCTTCGATGGCGAAGATGATGGCCACGGCAATCACACCCTCGGCATTCAGGTCGCTGTCGCTGACGGGGCCATTGTCATGGTGGCGGCGCAGCCAGCTGGCCAGACGCACGACGGCTTGCACTTCCTTGCGCTGTTGCAACTGCACCGCATACTTTTCATAGCCGGCCCAGTTCTGGTTCGGGTCGGCCTGGCAAATATCGATGAACAGCTCGCGCAAACGGCGCTGCAGGTAGACGGGGTCCTGGTCGTATTCACCGACCAGGGCGTCTTCCGGCAGCTGCGACAATTCCTTGATCAGGCGAAAGCCCACCTGGAATGCGTGCTCGGCGCCGTGCTCGACGAGGAAATCGAGGGCGGCCTGGTCGCCTTCATGCGTGACGGCCTGCTCCAGGCCCAGCGAGACACCGCCCACCGTCAGGAACAGCGCTTTCTGGATGCCGTCGGCCGTGCGTTCATTCGTGAACTTCTCGGCCACCATGGCCGTGATGCCCGTCAATTCGTCGGCCAGGTCCAGCGCCGCATCCTCGCGCGGGTCGTTCGGCAACAGCTTGATGGCGCGCACTAGGCGCGGAAGATTTTCTACAACAATTGCTGGCAGCATTAGACGTTCCCTGCTTTCATTACGAGAAAATGCCGGTGCCCAGGCTGCGGCGCGTACTGGAACGCGGCGCGCTGCGCGTGCTCGGCACTTGCTTGCGCAGGCGGTACAGCAATTCCTTGGTACTGCGCTGCAACATGGTCGGTTCTTCGTCCGGGTCGTCCGAATATTCGGCATCGGCCAGGTCGGCGCTGTGGCGGAAGTCGGGGAACAGTTCGAAAAGCGAGCGGTCCCAGCCGTCTTCATTGGCTTGCGCCAGCTCGATGGCCAGCGGCACGATGTCGTTGTCGGACGAGGTCACGCCCGTCACGTACGGTCCCTTGATGACGATTTCGCCCGCCACTTCGAGGATTTCCTTCGGCGCCATCGAGAACAGGATGGCGAACGCGGTGGCGCCCCAGTCGGTGGCGGACGCTTCGAGCAGCAGCTCGCGGCGGCGCTCGGCGTCGTCGGTGGAAAACACCACGCCGTGGATGTGCGCGAACAGCGATTCGGCGATGCGTTCCGGATCATCTTCGATCTGGTCGTCGCTCCAGGTGGCGGCGATGAAAGCCAGGCTGTCAGCCCACGCCTTCGGCGGCACCAGCAAGGTGGCCAGCGACATCTTGCCGCCGTCAAAGCCGGCCAGGTGCAGGGCCGTCACTTGCGGCGGGATGGCATTGAGCACTTCCACCACGGCCAGATCGCCGTACTGGTCGGCAGCATCCGCAAACGCCTGCTCGGCGTGGCCCAGCGAACCGGACAGCACCAATTCCATGACCTGCTTGGTCAGCGCGGGCAGGTTGCTTTTTTGTTCATCCTTGTTATCGGCCATGGTCGTCTCCATCCTGGTCAAACATCTGGGCGAAATCATCGGTGGCTTCGTCGTCATCCATCTCGTCGTCGCCGTCGTCATTGGCCGCCAGCTGGTCGAGCGACTGGTCGTCGTCGTCCCACAGGCGCGGGTTCTTGTGCAAAAAGGCCGTGATGATGGCCTGGCGCGCCAGGTCGGGGAAGCTCTCTTCGATGGCGGCGTACATCTTTGCCGCTTCCGGCGCGGCGCAGGCGGCCATGGAAAACACGCGGGCCGGGTCGCCGAACTCGTAGTCTTCGCTTTCGGCCAGCAAGCCTTTCGGGTCGCTGAAAGTGATGTGGTCGACCAGCGCGAAGGCCAGCATGTTCACGTCTTCGATGCCGCCGCCGCTGGCGTACTCGCTCACCAGCGCGTCGACCATGCTTTTATAGTTCTTGCGGTTTGGCGGGTCGCCGAGGATGCCATCGATCTGGCCTTCCAGCTCGCGCGACTGGTACGCGAATTCAGGGTGTACTCTTCTCATGCTGTGCTTTCCAATGTAATGCTGGGTACTTTTACATAAAAGTAAAAGCACCATTGTTTGTTGTTTTTCAAATCATTCAGGCTGGCCGGGCGACCGCCAGCAGGCTTAGTCTGCTGGCAGTACTGTGCCATGCAGGCGGAACACGCCGCACCACAGGGCATACGCTTCCGCTTCCGGATCGATGATGATGCGGTGGTTCACGCTCTGGTCGTATTCGGCGCGCTTGACCGGGTCGGCCAGGATTTCATACGCTTTGGTGACGCTCTTGAAGCGCGCCTCGGCGCCGGGGGCCTGGTTGCGGTCGGGGTGGAAGCGCATGGCCAGCGAACGGTAAACCTTCTTGATTTCATCGTCGCTGGCATTGGGCGCGACACCGAGGACGTTATATAAATTTTCCATAAATGGCTCCGGGGTCACGTTTTGTTTGCTAATTAAAGGCAGATTATCCTATAGAACGGCGCCCGCGTCGCTTGCATGCTGGATATGGAGGCAAATACGTGCTTATAAAGCGCTTGCGGTACGGTAAAATGCTTTTTACTGTCACTCTTCCGCATTGATCAATGAGCAACGATAAACCGAATACCGCCGCGCCAGCGCTGGCGCCCAATTTCTTGCGTAACATCATCGAAGCCGACCTGGCTGCCGGCGCCCACGTGCGTCCCGGCCTGCCCCAGGTGATCACGCGTTTCCCGCCGGAGCCGAACGGCTACCTGCATGTGGGCCACGCCAAGTCGATCTGCGTCAACTTCGGCCTGGCGCGCGATTACGCCGGCCAGTGCAACCTGCGCTTCGACGACACCAATCCGGCGAAGGAAGAGCAGGAATACGTCGACACCATCATGGACAGCGTGAAATGGCTGGGCTTTGACTGGGAACCGAAGCATGCCGATGGCCAGAGCCACCTGCACTACGCGAGCGACTATTTCGACCAGCTGTACGCGATGGCCGAGTACCTGATCACGGCCGGCTTTGCCTATGTGGACAGCCAGAGCGCCGAAGACATGGCCGCCAACCGGGGCAATTTCGGCCAGGCCGGCAAGAATTCGCCGTTCCGCAACCGTCCGCGCGACGAATCGCTGGCCCTGTTCCGCGCCATGAAGGCGGGCGCATTCAAGGATGGCGAGCACATCCTGCGCGCGAAAATGAACGAAGATGCCATGCGTTCGCCGAACATGAACTTGCGCGACCCGGCCATCTACCGCATCCGCCATGCACATCACCATCGCACGGGCGACGCCTGGTGCATCTATCCGATGTACGACTACACGCACCCGATCTCGGACGCGCTGGAAAACATCACGCATTCGATCTGCACGCTGGAATTCCAGGACCACCGCCCGTTCTACGACTGGCTGCTGGAAACGCTGTCGGCCGGCGGCTTCTTCCAGCAACCGGTGCCGCGCCAGTTCGAATTCTCGCGCCTGAACCTGACCTACATCGTCACCAGCAAGCGCAAGCTGCGCCAGCTGGTCGAAGAAAAAATCGTCGACGGCTGGGACGACCCCCGCATGCCGACCCTGGTGGGCATGCGCCGCCGCGGCTACACGCCGGAAGCGATTCAATTGATGTGCGAACGCACGGGCGTGACCAAGTCCGACGGCTGGATCGACTACAGCGTGCTGGAAGGCTGTTTGCGCGAAGACCTGGACCCGAAGGCGCCCCGCACGGTGGCCGTGCTGCGTCCGTTGAAATTGATCATCGACAATTTCCCTGAAAACGACAGCGTGGAATGCACGGCGCCCGTGCACCCGCACTTCCCGGAACGGGGCTTGCGCACCTTCCCCATCTCGCGCGAGCTGTGGATCGAGGAAGACGACTTCATGGAAGTGCCGAACAAGGGTTACTTCCGCCTGTATCCACCGATCGACGACAAGCCGGGCAGCCGCGTGCGCCTGCGCTATGGCTACGTGGTCGAGTGCACGGGCTACGACAAGGATGAAAACGGCAAGGTCATCGCCGTGCATTGCAATTACTTTGAAGACAGCAAGTCGGGCACCGAAGGCAGCTCGACCTACAAGGTCAAGGGCAATATGCACTGGGTCAGCGCGCCGACGGCGATTCCCGCCGAAGTACGCCTGTACGACCGCCTGTTTACAGACCCGCAGCCGGACGCGGGCGGCAAGGACTTCAAGCTGGCCCTGAACCCGCTGGCCAAGGAAGTGGTGCAAGCGTGGCTGGAACCGGGCGCGGAACTGGCTCAGCCGGAACAGCGCTTCCAGTTCGAGCGCCACGGCTATTTCGCGGCCGACCGCGTCGACAGCCAGCCGGGCAAGCCCGTCTTCAACCGCATCGTCACCCTGAAAGACAGCTGGCAGCCCGCCAAGTAAGGCGCCGGACGAGCCACAAAAAAAACCGCTGCGGCGGTTTTTTTTCGTTCTAGCAACATAGCCACCAGCAAAATATTGCCTGTTGACTATATTCACGATAATTTTGTATATTAGGCAGCTATTGAGCAATTTGCAATGCCGATAGTGATTATGCAACTCAGTACAGCCTCCAGCACACAGGCGGCACCCGATTCCTCTTCCTGATGCGGATGGCGATGTCTATTACTGCCGGCAAACACTTATCTGCTGAAAAAAAACCGCTCTGGATGCTCGGCGTCGTGATGTCGCTGATGGTGGGCCTGCTGTTCTACATGGCCGCCTCGCTGTCGATCGAAAACGATGCCAGCGAGCTGTTCAACAATCTGTCGCGCAATACCCAGAAAACCATCACATCGCGCCTCAAGTCGTATACCAACTTGCTGCGCGGTACGGCCAGCCTGTTTCACGCGAATGAACACGTGAGCCGCGAGCAATTCCACCGCTACGTGGCAAACATCGCCTTGCAACAGAACTACCCGGGCGTGATGAATCTCAATTACAGCCGGGAACTCGACGAGTCGCAGCGCGCCGCCTTCGAAGCGGCCATGCAGCGCGACTATCCGCCCGGGCGCGACGGCTATCCGGCGTTTGCCATCCATCCGCCCGGCCCGCGCCCCCATTATTCCGCGCTGGTCTACATCGAGCCGATTGCCAGCGCTGCGGAAAAGTATGGCTATGACATCGCTTCGCGGCCCCTGATCGCCGAAACGCTGGCGCAGTCGCGCGATACCGGGCAGATCTGCAATTCCGGCGCCCCCGTGCCGATGGAAGGCCGGCCGCAGTTGACGGGCATGGCCATGCGCCTGCCCGTGTACCGCTTCGGCATGCCGACCGATACGCTGGAGCAAAGGCGCGCGGCCTACCAGGGTTCCGTTGGCATCGGCTACGACCTGGTGACGATGATGCGCAGCGCGCTGGCCGACATGCCGGTACACAATGTCCGCCTGACCCTGTTCGATATCGGCCAGCAGGCGCTTGAACAGCCGGACTTGCCGCACGATATGCGCCCCATCTTCGACAGCACGACGGCGGGCATGCATGCGCCATGGTGGCTGCCCGGCAACTCCGGACGCTACCTGAGCAGCACGATGCTGATCGAACACAATGGCCGCGTCTGGCAAGCGCTGTTCAGCGTGCGCAAGAGCGACCTGTATACGCGCTTCGATGCCTTCCTGCCGTGGCTGGCCCTGCTGACCGGTTTTGCCAGCGCCATGCTGCTGTACATGCTGTTTCACACTCTGGCGTCGTCGCGCCGGCGCGCCATCCAGTTGGCGACGGGCATGACGGAGGAATTGCGCGCCAGCCAGATCCGCCTGCAGCTGTCGCACCAGAAACTGCGCCGCCTGGCGGCCCACGCCGACCGGATCAAGGAAGAGGAGCGCAAGCGCATCGCGCGCGAAATCCACGACGACCTGGGACAGAATCTGCTGGTGCTGCGCATCGATGCCGACATGCTGGCCTCGCGCACGCAGCGCCGCCATCCGCGCCTGAACGCCCGCGCCCGCTCGACCCTGGAGCAGATCGACGCCACGATTAAAAGCGTGCGGCAGATCATCAACGACTTGCGTCCAACCGTGCTGGATCTGGGCGTGAATGCGGCCGTCGAATGGCAGGTGGCGCAATTTCGCCAGCGCACCGGCATCGCCTGCGAAATCAGCGAAAGCCATGACGATATCTATTTGAGCGACCAGTGCGCCACGGCCCTGTTCCGCATCCTGCAAGAGTCGCTCAGCAACATTTCCCAGCATGCCAATGCCAGCCGCGTGCAAGTCAAGCTGGAAAAGTGCCGCGACACCGTGTCGATGAGCGTCAGCGACAACGGCGTGGGCGCGGCCATCGACGGACGCAACAAGCTGGGCTCGTTTGGCCTGGTGGGCATCGAGGAGCGCATCAAGTTGCTGGGCGGTACTTTCTACATCGAAAGCAGCCCCGGCGCAGGCATGAGCGTGCATGTCAGCGTGCCGCTGGGTGCGGACGCCACGGCATTTCCCTACCAGGAAGACAGCCGGGCCAGCACCTGACAGGCACGTCCCGCATGAAACAAGCTCAGCTTGCGTATTTTGTAATTAGATGCAATATTGATGTAGAACAACTCAGCACCTGCCCGCCATGGGCTAGGCATTCCTTAACTATTTACCAGGAGTACACCCCCACCACTCTCCCTTGTTGCACTGTATTTCCCACAACGCTCTTTACCACAAGGACATTCATGGATACGAACGACAGTTTCAAGGCAATTGCCGATTTGAATTTGGACGCGATCAAAGTCAAGCTGATGCACCGAGAGTCAGGCGAAGGATGGAGCCTGGAGAAGGCCAATGCGGTGGAGTTCGAGTACCGGCGCTTTCTGATCCTGATGAAACAGTTTCCGCAAGAAGAAACAGCGCCGCTGATGGATGTCGATACCTTCTGGCACTACCACATCCTCGACACCCTGAAATATGCGGCGGACTGCGAACAGGTCTTCGGCTACTTCCTGCATCACTTTCCGTACATCGGCCTGCGCGGCGAAGACGACGAAGCGGCGCACCAGCGCGTGGGCGAGCGCATGAAGCAGCTGTATGAGCAAACGTTCGGGGAAGATTATATCCGCGCAGAAACGGCGTATTCGGGGCGCGCCGTACAGGCGGCGTATTCAGGACGGGCTGTACAAACAGCATTTTCCGGTGCCGCAGTGCAAGCGACAGCGTACTCGGGCCGGGCCGTGCAGACGGCGTTTTCCGGTGCAGCGGTGCAAGCGACAGCGTACTCGGGCCGGGCCGGGCAGACGGCGTTTTCCGGTGCAGCGGTGCAGGCGACGGCGTATTCGGGCCGCGCGACGGGCGCTGCCAGCACGGCATTTTCCGGCGCGCCCGCCACCTTGGCAGCAGCGGTGCTCAAGTCGTCTTCGACCAGCCTGGAAATGGGGCGTTTCTATGTCGATCGTCCGGTACTGAACCGCGCCCCGCAATAGAAAAACGGAAAACAGATGTGGCTGCCGCACGCGGCAAGCCTGACGTACCCAGACGGCACCTCTCAGTTTGCCGTCTGTCAGGCGCTCTTAGGCAGCCATCAACTCGCGCAGTTCACGAATGCTGAAATCGCTGATTTCATGCATGCGGATGAGGATCGTGGCGCCGATCGGCAAGGTGTTGTGACGAATCTTGCTGATGACCGGTGGCGCCACTTCCAGCGCGCGCGACAGGGCGGCATCGTTTTTCAGTTGCAGCTTGTCGATGATCGCATCGAGGACGCGATTCGGGTTGTAGGTAGGCAAAGAGGTAATTTGTTTGAGAGACATGATCAAAAATCCGTACTTGTTGTATTAGTGCACAAAGAAACCGAATGTCTCTTCTGCAATAATTCAGGGTAAACACACTAAAAAGCGCCATCACTTATGCGGCCTTTACGCCACAAACAATATAATACACGCTATTGTTGATTTTTGCGTAACTTAAAGCAAAATTGTGATAATTGAAGAGAATTGACGCACTTGGAATGTGCTAGAGGATAACTCAAATCGGAGAAATTTGCTGCAAGTCATCAATTTTTACAATGAGGAACACCGCTGTGTATCAGCCAGGCAATCGCCATGAGCGTGCTCAGGCGGGCCATGTCGGCGGATAAATGCCAGCCTTGCGCGGCCACGCCGGCCGGCGTGGCCGGAAGGCAAGTGCCGGGGAAGGCGTCCACGCGGCACCAGGCCAGTTGCCTGCGAATTTCATCGGGCGGCGGTGGCGGCTGCAGCGCACGTTCGCGACGCCGCATATAGGCACGCACCTGTTCCTTGCTGGGGTGACTCGTAGCTCGCATGGTTCGCTCCTGCTGGCGGGAAACAGCGTCGCGCTATGTAGGGCCCGCCACAAATAGCCAGGCCGCGTGACGACATTGCTCACCATATCGCCAGCTCGCCATGACGTGTTTGCGTTGCATCAAATGGCAAGGCTCCGGTGTTGCGCCGAAGCCCACACTGCGCCATGCTCCAGCGGCCTGGCGGCCGATGGCTTGCTCTTATTTCTTTTGCTGGCGCACGCGCTGTTGCTGTTTTTCCTGCGTTTGCTGGCGATTCTGCTTGCGCTCGAACAGGGTGACCGCATCTTTCTTGGCTTGCTCGGCGGTACGCATTTCCTCATGCGCATCGTGCGGAACAAAAAATTCGGTATCCTGCGCCGCGACGACCAGCTTGATGGCGGCGTCGTCGTCGAGGTCATACAGTTCCGTCAGGACGGTGGTGACCTCGTCCAGGTATTCTTCGTAAGTGAGGGTGGTCATGCTGTAGTCCTTAAGTGAATGGCGCACCGCCGCAACGGCGCGCTGCGCACCGGCCCGGCAAAGTGCGCAGATAACCGGCCATTTTACCCGATGCCGGCCGTATCGGCAGACAGCGACTGCAAGGCATCGGCCACGCGCGCGTTGCGCAGGCGCACGCCCAGCTCGCGCTTGAGGCGCGTATTGTGCAGGCGGCGCGATTCGGACATGAACGACAGCAGCATCGGCGTGACCACTTGCCGCAGCTCGGCACGCGGCAGGCGCGGCGGGCGCGGCAGGCCAAACGTATCGGCCACGGCATCGAAATATTCCGCCATCTTGAGTTCGCTGTCATCGCTGGCGTGATACACGCGTCCCGGCTTGCCGCGCCACAAGGCCCGTTCGATGATGCGCGCCAAATCATCGGCATGGATATGGTTGGTGTACACATCGTCGCCCGCAGCCAGGGCCGGCGTACCTTCGCGCAGGCGCTTCAGGGGCAGGCGGTCGGGCGCATAAATGCCGGGCACGCGCAGGATGGCCACGCTGGCGCCGCGGCGCGCGCCCCAGGCACGCAAAACCTGTTCCGCATCCACGCGTCGCTTCGCCCGCGCATTGCCCGGCGCCGTCGGGCGCGTCTCATCGACCCAGGCGCCGGCGCAATCGCCATACACGCCGCTGGTACTCACATACACCAGGCGTGCATGCTCGGGTAAAATGGCGGCCAGATTGCGCGTGCGCCGGTCCAGCAAGCCCGATGACAAGGGCGGCGCCAGATGCACGATCATCGTCGCCAGTCCCGCCAGCCGCTTCAGGCTGGCGCGGTCGTCGAGGTTGGCCACGATGGGCACGGCGCCAGCCGCCCGCAGCTGCGCGCAACGCGCTGGCTGGCTGGTGACGGCAAAGACGCGAAAGCGCGCGCGCAGCAGGGGCAGCAGACGCATGCCGATGTCGCCGCAGCCCAGGATCAGCAGGCGCGGCAAGCCCACCGGCTTGCGCAAAGAGTGCATTAACATATTTTTCATCTCAAGGATTGTATGACTTTTCAAATTACTGTTCAGCCCAGCGGCCACCAATTCAGCTGTGAAGCGGACGAAACCGTCCTGTCGGCAGCGATCCGCGCCGGCGTGGGCTTGCCGTATAGCTGCAAGAGCGGCGCCTGCAGCTCCTGCAAGGGCAAGATCATGTCCGGCAGCGTACAGCATAAGCCATACCAGGCCCGCTCCCTGACGGAAGATGAAGCGGCCGCTGGCTACTCGCTGCTGTGCTGCGCCGTGCCGCAGGGCGACCTGGTGGTGCAGGCGCGCGAAGTGGCGGGCAGCAGCGACTACCCGATCAAGAAAATGCCGTCGCGCGTGACCACCATCGAAAAAGTCGCGCCCGACGTCGTCGTGCTGACCCTGCAATTGCCGGCCAGCGAGCGCCTGCACTACCGTGCCGGACAGTATATCGAAATCATGCTGCGCGATAACAAACGCCGCAGCTACAGCATGGCCAGCGCGCCCGTCGACGGCGGCCCCGTGAGCCTGCACATCCGCCACATGCCGGGCGGCCTGTTCACCGACCAGGTATTTGGCAGCATGAAGGAGCGCGACATCCTGCGCTTCGAAGGCCCGATGGGCACCTTCTTCCTGCGCGAAGATTCCGACAAGCCCGTCGTGCTGCTGGCCTCGGGCACGGGCTTTGCCCCCTTGAAAGCCATCGTCGAGCACATGATCAACGAGCAATCGCCGCGCCCGATCACCCTGTACTGGGGCGCACGCCGTCCGCACGACCTGTACATGGATGCGCTGTGCCGCCAGTGGGCCGCCGACTTGCCGCAGTTCACCTATGTGCCCGTCGTCTCGGAAGCCTTGCCGGAAGACGCCTGGAGCGGCCGCACGGGATTCGTGCACCAGGCCGTCATGGCCGACCTGCCCGACATGTCCGCGTATCAGGTGTATGCCTGCGGCGCACCGATCGTCGTCGAATCGGCCAACCGCGATTTCGTACAATTGTGTCAACTTCCAGCCGACGAGTTCTACGCGGACGCCTTCACCACGGAAGCAGACCTGGCCAAGTAAGCATCCAGACAGCGGGGGCTGCTGGCGCGGCGTCCGCTGCCGCCACCGCTCCACCCCGCTGTTCCCTGGAAATCTCATGTCCCTCGCGTCCGCCGGCAACGGCTTCAGCATCCTGCGTCACCGCAATTTCGCTTTTTACCTGTCCGCACGCGTGCTGGGCACCTTGGCCGTGCAGATGCAAAGCGTGGCCATCGGCTGGCAGGTGTACCAGATCACGGGCAGCCTGTTCGACCTGGGCCTGATCGGCCTGGCGCAGTTCGCCCCCTTCCTCGTGCTGATCTTGCCGGCCGGCCACGTGGCCGACCGCTACAACCGCCGCAACATCATCGCCTGGTGCCTGGCGGCGCAGCTCGCTTGCGCGCTGGCCTTGCTGGCGTTTACGTTAAGCAATATTTCCATCGTCTGGCCCGTGTTTGCCGTGCTGGTGCTGTTCGGCAGCGCGCGCGCCTTCATGATGCCGGCCACGCAAGCCGTGCTGGTAAACATGGTGCCCACGCAACACTTCAGCCGCGCCGTCGCGCTCAGCTCGTCGAGCTCGCACGTAGCCATCATCCTGGGGCCTACCCTGGGCGGCTTGCTGTATTACTTCGGCCCCAAGGTGGTGTATTTGATCTCTTCGGCCTTGCTGGTGCTGTCCGTCCTGCTGATGCGCGCCACCACGCCGGCACCGCAAGTGGTGCAGCGCGCCCCAGTGAGCTGGCATACCCTGCTCGAAGGCTTGCGCTTCGTCTGGTCGAAACCTATCGTGCTGGGCGCCATTTCGCTCGACCTGTTTGCCGTGCTGTTCGGCGGCGCGACGGCCCTGCTGCCGGCGCTCGCGCATGACGTGCTGCATATCGGCCCCAGCGGCCTGGGCCTGCTGCGCACGGCGCCGGGCGCCGGCGCCGCCCTGTGCTCGATCGCGCTGGCCATCTTTCCCATCACGCGCCGCGTGGGCGCGTGGATGTTCGGCGGCGTGGCCGTCTTCGGCCTGGGCACCCTGGTGCTGGGCAGCACCAGCTATTTCCCGCTGGCGCTGGCGGCGCTGTTCCTGATGGGCGCCGGCGACATGGTCAGCGTCTACATCCGCCACCTGCTGGTGCAGTTCGAGACGCCCGACGAGATCCGCGGCCGGGTCAGCGCCGTGAATGCCGTTTTCATCGGCGCCTCGAACGAGCTGGGCGAATTCGAATCGGGCCTGACAGCCGGCTGGTTCGGCCTGGTGCGCGCCGTGCTCTTCGGCGGCGCCGCCACCCTGGCCGTGACGGGCGTATGGGCCGTGCTGTTCCCCGTGCTGTCGCGCATGGACCGCTTTCCCCACCACGAAAAGGAAGCGGCCGCCAGGACGGCCACCGCGGCAGGCACATAAGCTATAAGATGCGCTATTGCCACTGACTGACTTGCAGCATGAAAATTACGTTTCCCTTGCACAGCTTCATCCGCAGCCGCCCCCACCTGAGCATGGCCACGGCCATCGGCGTGACGGCCGGCCTGCTGCTACCCTCGTCCTGGCAACAGATGACGCGTTTATTGACGGCGTGGAATGTTGCCGTCTGGTTCTACCTGGCGACGATGGCCTGGATGATGATGCGCGCCAACCATCACAAGGTGAAGGTGATGGCCGCGCGCCAGGATGAGCGGGCCACCACGGTCCTGTCGGCCCTGTCCGTCGCATCCGTGATGAGCCTGGTGGCCATCGTCTCGCAGCTGTCTTCGATGAAAGACATGGCGCCGGATGAACGCGCGCTGCACTACGGCTTGACGATCCTCACCCTGGTCGGTTCCTGGTTTCTCGTCGGCACCCTGTTCTGCTTTCATTATGCCCACCTGTATTACCAGGCAGACCCCACGCTACGCCCCCTGAAGTTTCCCGACGACGAGCAAAACCCCGATTACTGGGATTTTCTGTATTTCGCCTTCACCATCGCCGTGGCCGTGCAAACGTCGGATGTCTGCGTGCAGACGCGCCTGATGCGGCAGATCGTGCTGGGACAATCCGTGCTGAGCTTCTTCTTCAACCTGGTCGTGCTGGGCCTGTCGATCAATATTGCCGCCGGCCTCATCAATGGATAAGCGGACGTCGGCCTGAAAAGATTCTGCGAGGAAACTTGACCTGGCTGAAGGGTTAAGCTCATCTTAATCGTGCGCACCCTCTTGAAATACCAGAAAGAGGAGTAAGATAAGTTCCATGCACAGAGGTCATGTGCATGAGGCAGCAACCAGGCCGCAGCACGCCTGAGATGGGTTTTTTTTGAATTGACAGGAGTAAGCATATGCAAATCAATATTCATACCGACAGCACCATCGCCAACACCGCTGGACTGAACGAACATGTGCAATCCGTACTTGAAAGCGCACTGAACCGCTTCCGCGACAACCTGACCCGCATCGAAGTCCACATCAGCGACACGAATGGCCCGAAAGGCGGCGCTGACGATATCCGCTGCGTCATGGAAGCACGCGTTGCTGGCTATCAACCGATTGCCGTGACCGAACAGAACGCCACCGTGCATCAATCCGTTGCCGGCGCCACCGACAAACTGAAACGCGCCATCGATAGTGCCCTGGGCCGCCTGCAAGACAGCAAGCGCCACGCCACCGGCAAGAATGCCGTGATCGATACGGCTGAAGCGGAAGAAACCGCCGAGTAACTCCCCCCACTGCAGCATTCTTCAGAGACCAAGGCAGCCGTTCAAGGCTGCCTTTGCACATTCGCCCCGCCTTTCGCGCGCGGCAACAAGAATGCCAAAACCAGCAGCATTCCAGCGCATGGACGCGAGAATGAAATAATTGTCGTATTTCCCACAGTAAGTGACATCAAGCAAGCCTTTGCCGTTACAGCCAAGGCCGCTTTACGCTATCATGAAGATACCGGTCCTCTGCTCGCGCGCACCGGCTTTTTGAAAGTATGATTGTGGAACAGATCGGCAACTTCGGCGCTTCAGGCTGCAATATCGGCGATTTACAGCTATTTAGCGATGCTGCGGACAGCCAGACGGCCGCCATGCTGGCGCCCTGCCCCGTCATGCGCCTCGAAGCGGGCGAAGCCATTGCCGACAGCCAGGGCACCAGCCTGTACATCGTCCTGCGCGGCTCGCTGGCCGTCGCGGCCGACACCCATACGGGCATGGATGACGGCACCGTCAGCAAGGTCTTGCCCGGCGAAAGCGTGGGCGAACAATCGGTGCTCGATGAAGCGAGCAACCTGGCCGCCATTTCCGCCCTGGAAGAAACCGATTTGCTGGTGATCGACGCGGCCGTCGTCTGGGAATTGATCGAACAATCGAACGGCCTGGCGCGCAACCTGCTGCGCTTGCTGTCCTTCCGCATCCGCGCCGCCAATGCCCTGCTGCGCCGGCGCCAGAAACTGGGCGAATTCTACCGCCAGCTGTCGATGGTCGACAGCCTGACGGGCCTGTACAACCGCGCCTGGCTGACCGACTTACTGCCGAACATGATCATCACCGCCCACGCCAGCGGCTCGCCGCTGTCGCTGGTGATGATAGACCTCGACCATTTCAAGCGCTTCAACGACACGCACGGCCACCAGGCGGGCGATCAGGCGCTGCGCATCGCCGCGCAAGTGCTGGGTGCAGCCCTGCGGCCGACGGATTTTGCCGTGCGCTATGGTGGCGAGGAAATGATGGTGATCTTGCCCGATACCAACGAACACGTGGCCCTGCGGGTGGCCGAGCGCCTGTGCGAACGCATGCAGCACGCCGTTATCTTCGCCGACATGCGCAGCGCGCTGCCGCACATCACGGGCTCCTTCGGCGTGGCCAGCCTGGCGGCCGAACAGGACGATGAGGCACTGATCGCGGCCGCCGACGCGGCGCTTTACCGCGCGAAGGCAAGCGGGCGCAACAGGGTCATGCTGTAGCTCAGGCAGCCTTGCTGTCGGCCGGTTTGCTTGCATCCGGTTTGGCCGCATCATCCTTCTTGCTGCTGTGCGCGGCGATGAAATCCGCATAGCCCTTCTGCACCAGCTCGTACGTCTTGTCGATATTGCCGGCGATATCGCCATTCAGTACTTTCAAGCCGTCCAGGATGTCGCGCGCTTCCTTGAAGCCTTTTTCCATGCCCCCGCTGATGGTGTCCATGAACTTGGTCAGGGCCGCATCGTCGTCCATGCCGGGATTCTGTTTTTTGAACGCGTCAAAAAAACCCGTCGACAGCGATACGATGCGGCTCGCCGTCGCTTCGGCGCTATTGTCTTGCGAGGCAGCGTTCTGGATCGCATCGTCGCCGTACTGAGCCTTCAGCGCTTCATTGATATTCGTGATGGCTGTCTTGTACAGCAGCGCCAGCGGCTCGTTTTCCGAACCGATCGAGACATTCAGCGACGCCTGCATGATGGAGGCGTTCAACTGCAGCTTGCTGCGCTCGTTCACGCTCATTTCAGTGTTGACGCCGTCCTTTTTCTGGACTTTATCGTCCTTGCCGGCAACGCCCGTACTGACGGAAGTCACGGAAGGGGTGGAATTGCCGCTTGCGGCGATGGGAATTGACACGATAGACCTCCTTGAACGGGCAATATATGCCACCATGCGGGAAACGCCATGATGACCATCCTCTCGTGTAGTATCGGCAGGTTTTCAGAAAACTGTAGCAGCGACTCTTTGAGCGGCCCAGATAACCAATTAAGCAACGACCATCAATGACTACCCAGACTTTCCTTTGGCACGACTACGAAACCTTTGGCGCCCAGCCGCGCCGCGACCGCCCGGCCCAGTTCGCAGCCATCCGCACGGATGCCGAACTCAACGAGGTCGGCGAGCCGATCATGCTGTATTGCCAGCCTGCCAATGATTTCCTGCCAGACCCGCAAGCGTGCCTGATCACGGGCATCACGCCGCAGCAATGCTTGCAGCTGGGCGTGCCCGAGCACCAGTTCGCCGCCACCATCGAAGCGGCCTTTTCGGAACCGGGCACCATCGGCGTAGGCTACAACACCATCCGTTTCGACGATGAAGTCACGCGTTTCCTGTTCTGGCGCAACCTGATCGACCCGTATGCGCGCGAATGGAAGAACCATTGCGGCCGCTGGGACATCCTCGACGTGGTGCGCATGACGCACGCGCTGCGCCCGGAAGGCATTCAATGGCCGAAGCGCGACGATGGCCAGACCAGTTTTAAACTGGAACACCTGAGCAAGGCCAATGGCCTGGCCCACGAAGCGGCGCATGATGCGCTGTCCGACGTGCGCGCAACCATCGCCCTGGCCCGCCTGATCCGCGAAAAACAGCCGAAACTGTTCGAATTCTGCCTGGCCCTGCACAAGAAGGACAGGGTCGCCAGCGAAATGGGCATGCACCTGGCCGCCGCCGAGCGCCAGCCCTTCCTGCACGTGTCCGGCATGTTCCCCGCCGAACGGGGCTGCCTGGGCGTCGTCTGGCCGCTGGCCACGCACCCGAGCAACAAAAATGAAATCCTCGTCTGGGATTGCGCCTACGATCCGCGCGAACTGTTCAGCCTGGACGCCGACACCATCCGCACGCGTTTGTTTACGCGCAAGGAAGCCATGCCGGAAGGCATGACGCGCCTGCCCGTGAAAAGCGTACATTTGAACAAATCGCCCATGCTGGTCGGCAATTTAAAGACCCTGTCGCCGGCCATGGCCACGCAATGGGGCATCGACATGGATGCGGCGAAGGTCAACGCCCAGCTGGCCGCCACGGCGCCGAACATGGATGCGATCTGGGCCGAAGTGTTCCAGCGCCCGGGCGCGAACGTCGCGCTGGACGTGGATGAAGATTTGTACAACGGTTTCGTCAGCAACGACGACCGCCGCCTGCTCGAATCGCTGCGCCGCGATACACCGGCCAAGCTGGCCACAGCCCGCCCCTCGTTTGCCGACGAGCGCTTGCAGGAATTGCTGTTCCGCTACCGCGCCCGCAATTTCCCGCAAACCCTGAGCGAAGCGGAAAGCCTGCGCTGGGAACAGCACCGCGCCGCCCGCCTGTTCGACGGCGACGGCGGCGCCCGCACCATCGAAATGCTGTTTACGGAGATCGACGTGCTGTCGGAGTCGGTCGATGAACGGGGTGAGGAGATATTGGGCGAGCTCTACGATTACGCGGAGATGGTGGCGCCCATGCGCGACTGAAACCCTAATGCAGAGACTGGGGTCGGACCCTGAGGGTCCGACCCCGGCATTTAAGGTGTTGGGTTTTTATACAGAACGATGCGCATTGATCGCATCGCGCGTCTCGATCGCCACGCGGCGTGCGGCGGCGGCAAAATCTTCGCCCGCCTGCGGCGTGGCGTAGATGATGGCGCGCGACGAGCTGATCATCATGCCCATGCCGTTCGCCGTCTGGCCCGCGCCGACGGTCGCGGCAATATCTCCGCCCTGGGCGCCGATGCCGGGCACCAGCAGCGGCATGTCGCCGACGATGGCGCGCACTTGCGCCAGTTCTTCAGGGAAAGTGGCGCCGACGACGAGTGCGCACTGGCCATTCTTGTTCCACTTCTCGGCCACCAGGCGTGCCACGCGCTGGTACAGGGGCACGCCATCCGTGTCGAGAAATTGCAGGTCCGAGCCGCCCGGGTTCGAGGTGCGGCACAGGATGATCACGCCGCGGTCCTTCCACGCCAGGTAGGGATCGAGCGAATCTTCGCCCATGTAGGGATTGACGGTGACGGCGTCGGCGCCATAGCGCTCGAACGCTTCGCGCGCGTATTGTGTGGCCGTGGCACCGATGTCGCCCCGTTTCGCATCGAGGATCAGGGGGATGTGCGGGTAATGTTCGCGCACGTAGCGGCAGATGTCTTCCAGCTGCTTTTCCGCGCCCAGCGCGCCGAAATACGCGATCTGCGGCTTGAAGGCGCAGGCCAGGTCGGCCGTGGCGTCGATGATGCGCGTGCAAAAGGTGGTGATTCCATCGGGCAGATCGCGCAGTTCGGCCGGCAGTTTCGCCAGGTCCGGGTCCAATCCCACGCACAGCAGGGAATTATTGGCCGTCCATGCGGCGGATAATTTATTGATGAAATTCACGGCACACCTTCTCTATATTCAGTTGCAAACCCCGTATTGTAACGCGGCGCGGTCCCATCGAGTCAGCCTGTGCTGGCGGCCGGCGCTGATTAAACCGACATTGCAGGCCGTTTCAGGTATATTTGCCGCATCCCTTTTACTCTGCACGGAACCCATCATGCAAATCACCAAACAATTCACCCAATGGCTGCGTCTGACGCTGAGCATCACCGTCCTGGCCGGCATCCTGACGGGCTGCGGCTACAACGACTTCCAGAGCAAGGATGAAGCCACCAAGGCCGCCTGGGGCGAAGTGGTCAACCAGTACCAGCGCCGCGCCGACCTGATCCCCAACCTGGTCAATACCGTCAAGGGCTATGCCACGCACGAGCGCGAAACGCTGGAAGCGGTGACCAAGGCGCGCGCCGCCGCCACCAGTTTCCAGATCACGCCCGAAGTGCTGAACGACCCGGCCGCGTTCGAGAAATTCCAGCAAGTGCAGGGCCAGCTGTCGTCGGCCCTGTCGCGCCTGATGGTAGTGTCCGAGAAATACCCGGACCTGAAGGCCGATACCAGCTTTCGCGACTTGCAGTCGCAGCTGGAAGGCACGGAAAACCGCATCACTGTGGCGCGCCAGCGTTACATCGTCGCCGTGCAGGATTACAACGTGCATGCGCGCAGCTTCCCGAACAACCTGACGGCCATGGTCTTCGGCTACAAGGTCAAGCCATCGTTCACGGTGGAAAACGAAAAAGCCATCTCGACCGCACCGACCGTCAACTTTGGCAAATAAGATGAAAGCCTGGTCCTACCTCGCGGCGCTGGCGACGGCGCTGCTGCTGTGGACGATGCCGCCGGCCGGCGCGCAGGGCTTGCAGCCCGTGCCGCCGCTGGCCGCGCGCGTGACGGACAACGCCGGCATGCTCGATGCGAAGCAAAAAGCGGCGCTGGAAGGCGTGCTGGCCGATTACGAAGCCAAGACGGGCAGCCAGATCGCCGTGCTGCTGGTCAAGAGCACGGAACCGGAAGCCATCGAGCAATACAGCATCCGCGTGACGGATGCCTGGAAGCTGGGCCGCAAGGGCGTCGATGATGGCGTGCTGCTGATGGTGGCGAAAGACAATCCATCCTCGCTGCGCCGTCTGCGCATCGAAGCGGGCCGCGGCGTGCAGGGCGTGCTGACGGATGCGCAATCGAAACGCATCCTGCAAGACGTGATCGCCCCGCACTTCAAGCAAAACGATTATTACGGCGGTCTGGTCGCCGGCGTGGGGTCGATTGCCACCTTGCTCAACCAGGAGCAATTTCCCGCGCCCGCTCAGCAAAAGGCCCCGGCCACCGTGGAAGCGGGCGGCCTGACCTTCTGGCTGCCGCTGCTGTTCTTCGGCTTTCTTGTGCTACTGACCGTGTTCCGTTCGCGCGGCGGGCCTAACAGGCTGCAGCGCGGCAGCAACTGGTCCAGCGGCGCCACGGGTGTCGTGCTGGGCAGCATTTTGAGCCAGGCGCTGAACAACCGCGGTGGCGGCGGAGGCTTCGGCGGCGGCGGTGGTTTTGGCGGTGGCGGTGGCGGCGGAGGTTTCGGTGGCGGCGGCGGCGGTTTTGACGGCGGCGGCGCCTCGGGAGATTGGTAATGACGAAACAACTGACATTCGGACAACGCTGCGGACGCGCTTTAAAACATTTGCGCGGCACGCCCGCGACGGCGCGCCAGGCGTTTCCAGAACGCACCCTGAAAGCCATCGAGACGACGATTGCCGATGGTGAAGCAATGCACCAGGCGGAAGTGCGCCTAATCGTCGAGGCGGCGCTGACGCCTGGCATGGCCTACCAGGGCGTGAGCAACCGCGAGCGGGCGCGCGAACTGTTCGCCCAGTATGGCGTGTGGGATACGGAAGATAACGTTGGCGTGCTGATCTATATCAACCTGGCCGAACATCAGGTCGATATCGTCGCCGACCGCAACGTGGGCCGCCGCGTCACGCCGGAACAGTGGCAAGGCGTATGCCGCACCATGACACGGGGTTTCAAGGACGGCAATTATCACGACAGTACGCTGGACGCCTTGCAGCAGCTGAATGGTTTGCTGCAAAGCCACTTCCCCGCCGATGGCACGCGCGGCAACCAGTTGCCGAACGAACCCATCCTCCTCTGACTCCTTCCCGCCGAGGCGATTACATGAAACTAATCAATAAAACCGCCATCGTCACGGGCGCCACGCAAGGCATCGGCCTGGCTTGCGCCACCCGCCTGATCGCCGAAGGGGCGCAGGTGATGCTGGTCGACATCAAGGAAGAAGGCGCGCAGGCGGCGGCCGCCCTCGGCCCGCAGGCGCGCTTCTTTTGCGCCGACGTCAGCCAGAAGGCGGACGTGGACGCCATGCTGAAGGAAACGCTGGCGCAGTTCGGCCACATCGATATCCTCGTCAACAATGCGGGCGTGACGCACGCGGCCGATTTCCTCGATGTCTGCGAAGACGATTTCGACCGGGTCATGCGCATCAACCTGAAATCGATGTTCCTGTGCGGCCAGGCCGTGGCGCGCGAGATGGTCAAGCGCAACAGCGGCTGCATCATCAACATGTCCAGCGTGAATGCGGAGCTGGCGATTCCGAACCAGGTGCCGTACGTGGTGTCGAAAGGCGCCATCAACCAGCTGACCAAAGTCATGGCCTTGAATCTTGCCTCGCATGGCGTGCGCGTCAACGGCATCGGGCCGGGCACCATCCTGACGGAACTGGCCAAGCAGGCTGTGCTGTCGAGCCCCGAGGCGCGCCACACGATCCTGTCGCGCACCCCATTGGGCCGCTGCGGCGAACCGGAAGAAGTGGCCGGTATCGCCGCCTTCCTGGCCAGCGACGACGCCACCTACATGACGGGCCAGACCATCTATGTCGATGGCGGACGCATGGCACTCAATTACACGGTGCCCGTGAAGGAGTGAAACAAGCGAGTTATATCAAAAAAGCATAATAGATATCTAAAAAGACCATTAGACACATATCGTGCGACGCAGCATAATGCACCTGTCTCCACTATTCTCCTCCAAGAAAATAGTTTTAAGCCCGCTTTCACCAGCGGGCTTTTTTTTTGCTGTCACTCCTGAAACATGGCAATTCTTGCCATGCCGTCCGGTTTTTCAGTAACTATGCCGGCGCTGCAAAAAATGTTGCGGCGTGTCATCGGCCCGTCATGTTCGCCCCCTATACTTGCTTCATCTGCTGTACAGGCAACCGATATGCCTGACTACAGACAGGTGTGCCGCGATGGCACACCACTCCCCTTTCATGACCGTGGCGCGCGCCGGCAAGGCGCGCGACATGGTGAGCACCGAGCAACTCTCACTCTTGACCCATTTCATTTGGGTTTTTGGCCCGCGTCTCCGCGGGCCTTTTTTTGCCTGTCCATTAAGCTCTTGCGCAAAAACATGGTGACCCGCCACGCACATGATATTGTGACTGCCTTTCCACCGTCCTGACGCACCATGCCTGCACCCTTGCTCGAACTGTGTTTTGCCGACCGCCACGCACGCCTGCGCTACCGCACCGCGCTGCTGCTGTATGCCCTGGTGATTTTGATCGGCGATATCCCGGGCGTGCGCGCGGACGTGGGCCAATATGCGTCGGGCGGCGTGCTGCATTCCTTCGGCTATGGCGTACTGGCCCTGATCCTGTTCAGCGGCACGGACGGTGGCATGGCGCGCCGGGCGCTGCTGTCGGTGCTGATGGTGGCGGCCATGGGCGCGCTGGACGAATTCATCCAGAGTTTCCTGCCTTACCGCCGTGGCGCCGTGAGCGACTGGGTGGTCGATATCACGGCCGCGGCGGCGGTCTGCCTGCCGCTGTGTTTCCTCTGGCCCAAAATGGTCGCCTCTGCCCTCGGCAAGGGAACGCCGCAACCGAATGCCTGAATGGGGTATGACCGCCCGTCAGGCGCGGTCCGCTTCGCTATCCTGTAATGCCAGCGGCAACTGCCCCTGGCTGCCCGTGCCCAGGCGCCGCATCAGGGCACGCGTCTCGCGCCGGCTGCCAGCCCCCATGGCGCGTGCCGCATCGCGCTGCATGTCCAGCAACTGTTCCGAGCGCGCCAGCCGCACCAGGCCATGCAAGGCCTGCGCCAGTACATGGCGCGCACGGGCATCGCGCGCGGTGCCGCCGACGGCCAGCACCAGTTCATCGATCAGTTTTGCGGTAGGACCAGATGGCATTTTTTCTCCCGATTCAACAGTGAGGAAACGTGCGGGCGCACGACCTAGTGATTACCAGCATCGTTTATACCAAGCACGGCAATTAGACGCTTGATCTAGCTCAATCGCTCATGACGGCGGCAGAACATCCCGGTGCCGCCATGCTCTTACATGCAGCAATCGCTGCTATCCGCGTCATCGCGGGTGCCGATCCTGAGTGTTCGACCATGAGGAGACCAAGATGAGATCGAAAAAAACCCTGCTGCTTGCCGGCCTGGCCTGTACCTTGCTGGTGGCCTGCCATTCCACGGACAGTACCAGCCTGGCGCGCAGCAATGGCGGCGAAACCTACGCCACACCGGCCGGCACTGCGCCGCAAAGCAGCGTGCCAGCGAGCAGCATGCGCAGCGATACGGATCAGTCCGGCATGAACATCAGTTCAGCGACGGTGCAGTCGATAGAAACCGTACCGCGTGGCATGGATCAAGGCAGTGCCGACATGCAGGCGGGTACATCGGGCACCGCCGGCAGCACCTCGGGTGCGGCGGGCAATATGCTGTACCGCGTCACCTTGCGCCTGGACGACGGCACGACGCGCACCTTCATGCAAAATACCCAGCCCGTCTTCCAGATTGGCGACCGGGTCAGCGTGCAAAAAGGCGTGATGCAGCGCTATTGACAGGTGCCGGGGCTTGCCGGGGCTTGCCGATCCCTGCCGATGGCTA
Organism: Janthinobacterium sp. PSPC1-1; assembly: GCF_049897625.1. Lineage (NCBI taxonomy): Bacteria > Pseudomonadati > Pseudomonadota > Betaproteobacteria > Burkholderiales > Oxalobacteraceae > Janthinobacterium > Janthinobacterium sp. PSPC1-1. Next base: position 312,564 of record NZ_JAFCWP010000005.1, read on the forward strand.
CTGCACAGGGCCGCATCAGGCCAAGGCCAGGGTCAACGGGCGGCTGCGCCCCTGCACCATGGCCGAGGGCCAGGCCGGGTCATGCGTCAGGTTGTGTAATTGGTTGCCGTCGAGCAGAAAGGTGTCTTCCACCGTGCTGCCGGGCAGGCTGGGGTGGAAGGCCAGCGCCATGCCCCGCTTGAGGATGATTTCCGTGTGCGCGCCGGCCGCCACTTCGGGCGCCAGGTAGCCATGGATGCCACCTTGCCGGCTGGTACGCACCGTATCGGGCTGGCCGGCATACGCGTAGGCGCTGTCGAGCGCGTGATACACCATGCTCAGCGCGTGGCCCGTTTCGCAAGCGTCGAGCGCCACCGCTTCCAGCGCCAGCATGGCGGCATCGGCATCGTCCATGGCCACCGCCGCGCCATCGGCGCGATGCTGCGCCGGGCCGAAGCGGCGTTGACGGCTCAGGCTGGCGCACAGGCCGAAACGCCGCGCGCACAGGGCCAGTACGGCTTGCGTGCCCAGCACCACCTGGGCCGGCGGCGCGCGCCGATACCGCTGTTGGCGCTCCGCGCCGCTGACCAGCACATGCACGGCCTGCAAGCCCCGCAACCACAGCGCGCGCACGCAGGCGGCAGCCAGTTCCTGCTCGCTCCAGTCGGGGCGGGCCTGGCGCAGCGCATCGGCGGCCGCGCCGGCAGCCAGCTGCCCCACCTGGCGATAGCGCTGCTGCTCCGATTCCAGCAGCACCAGCCGCTCTTCGCGCAGGGCCACGGGCAGGCTGCGTTCGTGCAAGCCTGGCCGGTCGGACAAGACAGGCGCGCCGCCGGCCACATGCTGCACGAAATGCTCGCGCAACTCATACAGCTGCGGCTGCATCCAGGGCGACACTTGCCACGTCCATGGCCCGCGCACTTCTTCCTCGCGCATGCGCATGGCTTCGGCTTCGTCGGTCAGGATATAGGCCGCGTCGCGCGTCACCAGCACTTCCGCACAGCCGCACTCGGCCGCATGGCTATGGCTGTTCGACGCGCCCGCCGTGGCCCATGCAAACCAGTCCACGCCGCGCAGGCGCACGGCACCGGCACGTTCCTGTTCCAGCCAGCCCCGCATCTGTGCCAGCTTGTGCGCCACTTCCAGTTCCAGCGGCCAGTTCATGACCACTCCTTGTCCGGGTTCAGGCGCGGCACCACCCCGCCTGCCCTGCCTGGCGCCAGCCGGGCCTCCTGTTGTGCATGCATAGCTGCTCCCTTCCTATATGGAAACGTCAGACCCGCATGCGCATAAAAAGTTCGGCGCCCGGATTCGTCTCAGGCTTGCAGTCTATGACTTCCGTCTATTTTTGCAAGCAGCTATTTCGCCAGCTCGCTCAAGACAGCCGTGTACATTTGCAAGCTCAACAGCAGCTGTTTTTCCGTGATGAACTCGGGTTAGCAATGCCCCGTGGACATCGCCGATCTGCACCTGCAGCGCTGCCGGCACCACCGGGGATGGTGATGCTGACCTGCGGCGGCGTATGGGTTTTCAGGAACGGTTGCAACGCTTCCCAGTCCATTCCTCCTTGTACACGTACAACTCAATGCGCTTGCTCAGCGGCCCCTGTTTATCCCGGATCGCGTTCATCACATACCGAGTTTTTTACCGATCAGTACGCAAATTCCCGATTCGCATTATCATGTACACAGCCTGTCTTCCCCGCCATGCTGCCATGGGTGACCCTGCCAGCGTCAGGGGATAGACAAATCGTCCATTGTGATTTTCCACCACGTCCCGATATCGCTACCATGATTCCATTTTCCATACTCGACCTCGCGCCCATCGCCGAAGGCAGCAACGCCAGCCAGTCGTTCAAGAACACGCTGGACCTGGCGCAGCACGGTGAACGCTGGGGCTACAACCGCTACTGGCTGGCCGAACACCACGGCATGCCCGGTATCGCCAGCGCCGCCACGGCCGTCGTCATCGCCCATGTGGCGGCCGGCACGACAACCATCCGCGTGGGTGCGGGCGGCGTCATGCTGCCGAACCATTCGCCGCTGGTCATCGCGGAACAGTTCGGCACGCTGGAAGCGCTGCACCCGGGCCGCATCGACCTTGGCCTGGGCCGCGCGCCCGGCTCCGACCAGACCACGGCGCGCGCGCTGCGCCGCGACTTGCAGTCCGACGCGGAACAGTTTCCGCAAGACGTGCTGGAATTGATCGACTACATGTCCGACGAGCCGCGCCAGCGCGTGCTGGCCGTGCCCGGCAAGGGCGCGAAAGTGCCCGTGTGGATACTGGGGTCGAGCCTGTTCGGCGCCCAGCTGGCCGCCCACCTGGGCTTGCCGTATGCGTTCGCTTCGCACTTCGCGCCGCAGATGATGCTGCAAGCCGTGGCGTATTACCGCGAACACTTCAAGCCGTCCAAACAATTGGCCAAACCGTACGTGATGCTGGGCTTTAATGTGTTCGCCGCCGACACGGATGCCGAGGCACATCTGCGCGCCACCTCGATGCAGCAGGCGTTCGTCAACCTGCGCACGGGCCGCCCGTCGCGCCTGCAGCCGCCCGTGCCCGGTTATCTGGAGCAATTGGGCCCGCAGGAACGCGCCATGCTCGACTCCGTCCTGTCGTGCACGGCTATCGGCGCGCCGGAGACCGTCAAGGCGAAGCTGGCCGCCTTCATCGCCGAAACGGGCGCCGACGAACTGATGATCACCTCGCAGATCTTCGAGCACCAGCACCGCCTGCGCTCGTACGAAATCACGGCGCAGGTGCATGCGGAGCTGGCAAGCGCTCATAAAAACGTTTTCTAAACTGTCGCGAGCGGAAGTGAGTTGTGGACGAGACGCGGAACTGTGCGGATGCACGGGGCCACCGAGGCAGTGAGCATCGCAGGCCGCGACTAACGACGCGCAGTAAGTTTAGAACACGTTTTATCTTCCTCCCTCGGTATATCCCCGTATACCCTTTTCCCGGCCGTCGGCAACGATCGCCGGGATTTTTTTGCCTGCCTCTTGTCTACGTTACAGCCGAAAAATCGGCCCTGCCCGGCAGGAAATGCGCAGCCCCGCTATCATGCTGATCCAAAAGCGTCATTCCAAGAAAGTTGTATCGCATGAAATCCGCACCCTCTCATATCGACGCCAGCAGCCTGCTGAGTTCCACCCGCATCCTGTTGTTCGCCCTGTCCGCCGGCGTGCTCGTCGCCAGCCTGTACTACGTGCAGCCGCTCACCTCGATGCTGGCCGCCTCGTTTGGCGTGAGCGTGCCGCAAGCGGGCTACCTGGTCACGGCCACGCAGATCGGCTATGTGCTGGGCATCGTGTTCCTCGTGCCCCTCAGCGACGTGCTGAACCGCCGCCAATTGCTGACATGGATGCTGATCGCCAAGATAGGCGCCCTGCTGCTGGCTGCCACCAGCCAGAACATCATCGTCTTTGCCATCGCCAGCGTCTTGATGGGAATCACGGCCAGCGCCTTGATGGTAGTGACGGCCATGGTGGCCTCGTATGCGCCCGACCATAGCCGGGGCCGCATGGTGGGCACCGTCATGACGGGCTTGTTGCTGGGGATCTTGCTGGCGCGTACCGTCTCCGGCACGGTGTCGCAGATCAGCGGCGGCTGGCGTACCGTCTACGTACTGGCCGCCATCGTCGTGGCCGCCTTGCTCGTCATGCTGCGCCGCATCCTGCCGAACGAGGCGCCGCGTGGCAAGCTGCAATACGGCAAGCTGATGGCCTCCTTGGCCGACATCATCCGCCAGGAACCCTTGCTGCGCCAGCGCGCCCTGTTCTCGGGCCTGGGCCTGGGCACCTTCAGCGTGTTCTGGACGGGCCTGACCTTCTTGCTCAGCGGCGCGCCGTACCACTATTCGGAAATGCAGATCGGCCTGTTCGGCCTGGCCGGCGCCACGGGTGCCTTTGCCGCGAATACGGCTGGCCGCATGGCCGATCGCGGCTATGCACGGCAGGCCACCTGGCTGCTGGCTGTCGCCTCGATCGCGGGCTGGGCCCTGATCGGCTTCGGCGCCCATTCGCTTGTGCTGCTGTTGATCGGCATCGTCCTGCTGGACATGGGCGTGATGGGCCTGCAAGTGACGCACCAGTCCATCATCTATAAATTGGCGCCGCATGCCCGCGCGCGCGTCACCACCGTGTTCATCGCGGGCGGCTTCATCGGCGCGTCGGCCGGTTCCGCGCTGGCCAGCGCCAGCTTCGCCGCTGGCGGCTGGCCGGCCCTGTGCATGGTGGGCGGCGCCATGCCGCTGTTGCTGCTGCTGGTGTGGAGCAAGTACCGGCATACACAACGGCGGCTGGAACGGACGGCTTGATCTGGCGCTGCGGCGCCAACCGTGTTGTCGGATTACGCGCGGCCTCGCCGCACTAATCCGACCTACGCCTGTTCGCTTGGAGCAAGTGCGTAGGTCGGGTTAGCGCGCCAGCGCGTAACCCGACAACATTGTTGGCGCAAACCACCCCTTACTTTGCAGCCTGCTCACGCGCCTTGCCAAACGCGTCGCCCGCCTTCCACGCCGGCATTTTCGCCGCGTTGGCCACAGCTTGCCCCAGGTTCAACGTGAATTGCGCCTGCTGCGTCATGCCCGACAAATCCCAGCTGGCATCATACTCATCGGTGACCTGATGGTAGCGGGGGCCGTAGGCGGCCGCCTTGGCTTTCGACGCCGCCACATCCTTGATGTACTCGCGGCCGCCATTGATGGAAAACGCGGGCACGCCCGCCTTGGCAAAACTAAAATGGTCGCTGCGGAAATAGCCGCCGGCCAGGTCGGGACGCGCGGCAGCGATATGCATGCCCATGGCTTTGGCGGTCGCCGCCGCCATCGCGCCCAAGTCCGTGCGCTCACTGCCTTGCGCGCCGATGTCATGCGTGGCGGCGACGAAATTCAAGCTGTCGAGGTTCAGCGCGGCCGCCGTCTTGTTCAAAGGCCACAGCGGGTCGGCCGCGTAGGCAGCGCTACCCAATAAACCCTGCTCTTCGGCCGCCACCCACAGGAAAATCTGCGTGCGCTTCGCCGGATTTTTCACAGCTTCCTGCGCCATGGCCAGCAAGCCGGCCGTGCCCGAGGCATTGTCGACGGCGCCGTTGTAAATCGTATCTCCGCTGTCACCTTGCTTGCCCAGGTGGTCCCAGTGGCCGCTGTAGATGACGGCTTCATCCTTCAATACCGGGTCCGTACCCGGCACCATGCCGGCGATATTGAACTGCTCCACCTTGCGCACGACCGATTTCATTTCGCCCGACAACTTGGCGTCGAGCGCGACGGCCTTGAAGTCCTTGCTTTCCGCCTGCGCGCGCAAGGCGTCCAGGTCCTGGCCACCGGCCGCAAACAAGCGACGCGCCGCATCTTCCGCGATCCAGCCCTGCAGGGGAGTGCCGGCAGTGCGGTCCGCCAGCTGGAAGCGCTCGCTACCGCTCCAGCTATTCTGCACCACGCTCCAGTCGTACGAGGCCGACGGTTTCGTGTGGATCAGCAATACGCCAGCCGCGCCCTGACGCCTGGCTTCCTCGAATTTGTACGTCCAACGGCCGTAATACGTGAGTGCCTTGCCGGCGAAGCGGTTCGGATCAAGAGTGGTCGGTTGCGGGTCGTTGACCATCATGACGACGATCTTGTTTTTGACATCGACGCCCTTGAAATCGTTCCAGCCCTCTTCCGGCGCCGTGATGCCGTAGCCGACGAACACCAGCGGGGCGTCGAAGGTGTGGGCGGCAACGGAGTCGCCCGTGGCCCAGACCCAGTCCGGGCCGAACGCCAGCGGTACGGCCTTGCCACCTGCCAGCGCCTGCAGGCTGCTTGCGGCAGGCAGCGACTTCACGCCGGCGATTTGCACGCTCTGGCGGTAGCTGTTGCCGCGCACGGGACGCAAACCGGCCATCTGCGCCTGGGTTTCCAGATACGCCACCGTCAGGTCGGCGCCCCGTTGGCCCGTGCCCCGGCCTTCCAGCAAATCGTTGGACAGGAAGGCCAGGTGGGCGCGCAGCGGCGCTTCCTGTACCACGGGCAAACCGGCAGCGGCGTGCGCGGAAAACGCCAGCGCAGTCAAGGCGAGGGAAGAAAACAGCTTCTGCATAAGATCCTTTGGGTAAGAGGAGACATTCAGTCCGGCGGATAGCCGGGCCGGCGATTGTATGCCATGGGGAAAGATGGATCAAAATGCGGACGAAAAAAATCCCCGCGGCAAAGGCGGGGATAGACGATGGAAAAAGCGTCAGACCAGCAGGGCCGCCGCCAAGGATTCGATCTCTTCGGCCGATTCCTCGAGTATCGTGTGCAGGGTGCTGCCACCAATCCCGAAGTCGATCTTCGCCGCTGCCAGGCGCCGCTCGGCGCTTTCCGGCGGGTGCAGGGGCGAGCCGACGGGCGACAGATCGTTGGCCAGCACCAGGGTCGCGCCCAAGGTGCGGGGCGGGAACGGGCTGCCGCCGTGCCACATGCCTTCCACTGCCTGCAAAACCATGTCCGGTACTTGCAGCTGGCGCAGCACGCCGCGGCCGATCAGTTTTTCGCCGTATTCGATCCAGTCTTCCGTGTTGTCGTCGAGCAAGCCCGGATATTCCTCGGCGCGCGACAGCAGATAAAAGCCGCCCACCTCGTGCACGATGGCGGCGAACATGGCCGTTTCCACGTCCACATGCGTGACTTTCCGCGCGATGACCTGGCTCAATGCCGCCACGTGGGCCGTGTGTTCCCACAGCTTGGCCCCCTTCGCGCGCAATTGCGGGTCGGTAATCTGGCTGCCCAGCTGGCGCACGATGACGGACGCCACCATCGACTTTAAGGTGGCAAAGCCCAGGCGCGAAACGGCTGCGCGCACATTGGCGATTTCATTGCCGGAACGGTTGTAGGCGGCCGAGTTGGCCAAGGCCACGACCCGCGCCGACAGCAGCGGCTCGGCCATGACCATGCGGGCGGCCGCTTCGATATGGCAATCGGGGTCGTCCAGCGCTTCCTGCAGCTTCAAGGTGGCCTTGACGTTGGCGGGGAACGTCAGCTCGCCCTTGCTCGCTTGCAGCGCGATAATCTTGAATACTTCCAATCTGTCCATGAGTCGATCTCCGGTACGGGCCTATGCAGGCTCTGCTATGTGGATGGGCCGGGAATGCGCATGTATCCCCGGCCTTGCTCCCGTTTCCGGCAATATTACAGCAAGTTCAAATTCAAACCTATTACTTTCCGGAAACTTTCCCTGCCACGCCTTCGACAAAATAATCCATCTTCGTCAGCGCCGCATCGTCCAGCACGCCTTTCTCCAGGCGCACCTTGCCATCGTTATCCTTGATCGGCGCGCTGAAAGGATTGAGCTTGCCAGCCACCAAGTCTTTCTCGCGCGCCAATACAAACTGTTTCACATCGGCGGGCACGGCGGCGTTGATGCCTTCCAGCTTGACCATGCCATCCTTGATGCCGCCCCAGGTGCTGCTGGACTTCCACGTACCGTCCAGCACGGCCTGTGCCTGCTTCGTATAGTACTCGCCCCAATGGTGGGTGACGGCGGCCAGCTGCGCCTTCGGTCCGTACTTTTTCATGTCCGAGTGGTAGGCGATCGCATACTTGCCCTTTTCTTCCGCCGCCTGCACCACGGCGGTCGAGTCCGTGTGGTGGGTGACCACGTCGGCGCCCTGGCCGATCAGGGTGATGGCCGCGTCGCGTTCCTTGCCCGGGTCGAACCAGCTATTCACCCACACCACTTTCACTTCCGCCTTCGGGTCGACGCTGCGCATGCCGCGCGTGAAGGCGTTGACGCCCTGCAACACTTCCGGAATGGGAAACGCCGCCACATAACCGGCCACATGCGTCTTGCTCATCTTGCCTGCCAACACGCCGGCCAGGTAGCGGCCTTCGTAAAAACGGGCGTTGGTGTTGGCCACGTTGACGGCCGTCTTGTAACCAGTCAGGTGGATGAACTTCACATTAGGAAATTGCTTCGCCACTTTCAAGGTGGGATTCATGTAACCGAACGAGGTCGTGATGACCAGCTTGCTGCCCGTTTGCGCCAGGTCACGGATCACCCTTTCCGCATCAGCGCTTTCCGGCACGTTTTCCACAAACTTGGTGGTGATCTTGTTGCCCAGCGCCTTTTCCATTTCCTTGCGCGCCTGGTCGTGCTGGGTGGTCCAGCCCGCATCGCCGATGGGGCTGATGTAAACAAAACCGACGTTCAATGGAGCGGCGGCGGGCGCGGCGGCCATGGCAGGCATGGAGGACATCAGCGTGGCACTGCAAACGGCGGCGCACAGTAATTTCTTGGACATGGTTTTCCTTGTGGTGAGTGATTAATTTCCGGGATTGAAATTTTTCCCCAGCGAAGCGGGCATGTTGAGCTTGATGTAATTGGCATTGCTGGAAATGAGCACGAGCACGACGATGGCCGCCACATACGGCAGCATCGACAGCAGCTGCGAGGCGATCGGCACGCCCAGCGCCTGCGCATGGAAGGTCAGAATGGTGATGCCGCCAAACAGGTAGGCACCGCCCACCACGCGCGCGGGGCGCCAGGTGGCAAACGTGGTCAGCGCCAGCGCGATCCATCCGCGCCCCGCCACCATGCCCTCGACCCACAGCGGCGTGTACACGAGCGATAAAAACGCGCCGGCCAGGCCACAGCAGGCGCCGCCGAACAGCACGGCCGCCAGGCGGATGCGGCGCACGGGATAGCCGAGTGCATGCGCGGACGCGGGAGATTCACCCACGGCGCGCAGCACGAGTCCCGCCCGCGTGCGGTACAAAAACCAGGCGATGGCCACGCACAGCAGCAGCGACAGATACACCATCGGATGCTGGCGGAACAGGGCCGGCCCCAGCACGGGAATGTCTTCCAGGAACGGGATGCCGAAGCGGCCATTCTGCAAGCTGTTGCCCACATACTTCAGACCGATGTAGGTGGACGCGCCCGCGCCGAACAGCGATAAAGCCAGGCCCGTCGCGTACTGGTTCGTGCCCAGCCATACGGTCAGCCAGGCAAAGAAGCCGGACAGCACCATGCTGGCGCCAGCCCCCGCCAGAAAACCCAGGGTGGGGCTGCCCGTGTTGACGGCCACGGCAAAGCCCGTGATGGCCGATACCAGCATCATGCCTTCCGCGCCCAGGTTCACCACGCCAGCCTTTTCGTTGACGAGCAAACCGAGCGCGGCGAGCATCAGCGGCGTGCCCGCATTGATGCTGGCGGCGATCAAGGGCGCTATCGTCAGGGCCAGGTTATCCATGTTTTCTCCAGCGCAGTTTGTATTGGATCAGCACGTCGCAAGCGAGCAAGGCGAACAGCAAGATGCCCTGGAACACGCCCGTGATCGCGCTGGGCAACCCCAGGCGCGATTGCGCCAGTTCTCCGCCGATATAGAACAGGGCCATGACGAAGCTGGAAAAGAGGACGCCGACGGGATGCAGCCGTCCCACGAAGGCGACGATGATGGCGGCAAAACCGTAGCCGGGCGAGACCGTGGGCGTGAGCTGCCCCATCGGTCCCAGCACTTCACAGGCGCCCGCCAGGCCGGACAGGGCGCCGCAGATCAGCAGGGACGACCATAAAGTCTTGCGCGAAGAAAAGCCCGCATACCGCGCGGCGGCGGGCGCCATGCCGCCCACGCGCAGGCGGAAGCCCGAAATGCTGCGCGACAAATACAGCCAGCCGCCCAGCGAGGCCAGCAAGGCGAAGATGATACCCACATGTAGACGCGTGTCGCTGATCACCATCGGCAACAGCAAGCCGTCGGACAGCAGTTTCGACTGAGGGAAGTTGAAGCCTTCCGGGTCGCGCAGCACGCCGTACACGAGATAGCTGAGCAGCAATTGCGCGATGTAGACCAGCATCAGCGAGACGAGGATTTCGCTGGCGTTGTAGCGGTCGCGCAGCCACGCCACCAATCCCGCCCACGCCATGCCGCCCGCCATGCCGGCCAGCAGGGACACGCCGATGACGGTCGCGCCGCCCACGCCATCGTCGAGGTACAGGGCTGCCGCGCCGCCGCAGATGGCGCCCAGGGTCAGCTGCCCTTCCGCGCCGATGTTATAGATATTGGCGCGAAAGCAGATGGCCAGGCCCACGGCGATCAACAGCAGCGGCGCCACTTTGATGCCCAGCTCGGACCAGCCGTGCGCGTCGCGCAAGGGTTCCACGAAGAAGACGGCCAGTCCCGCGAGCGGATCGTGTCCAAGCGCAACAAATAGCAGCGCGCCGCACAGCACGGTCAGCAGCACGGCCAGCACGGGCGACAGCCACGACATCAGCCGCGACGGGGTAGGCCTGGCTTCCAGGCGCAAGGCAAACTTAGCCATGGGCCGCCCCCTTCGGGTATACCTGACGCTTTTCCAGCTGCAAGGCAAACTTAGCCATGGACTACCTCCTGCGGCCACAGCCCGCTCATCCATTGCCCCACCTGCGCCACGCTGGCCTCGCCCACATCGAGCGATGGTGAAATTTTTCCTTTCGCCATCACCAGCAAGCGGTCACTGATCTCGAACAATTCATCGAGTTCCTCAGAGACGACCAGCAGCGCGCAACCGGCGTCGCGCAGCGCCAGCAATTCGGCACGGATTTGCGCGGCCGCGCCCACGTCCACACCCCAGGTCGGCTGCGCGACCACCAGCACGGTGGGCTCGCGCATGACTTCGCGTCCGACTATATATTTCTGCAAATTGCCTCCAGACAAGCTGCGCGCCAGCGCCTGCGGCCCGCCCGCCTTCACCTGGAAGCGGGCGATGATGGCGGCCGCCCGCTGCGCGATGACGTGATGACGCACGAAGCCGTGGCGGATGGTGGCGGGTGTCTGCAAGCTCAACAACACATTGTCGGCCAGCCCCATGTCGGGCACGGCGCCGCGTCCCAGCCGCTCCTCCGGCACGAAGCCGAAGCCCAGGGCGCGGCGTCGCCCCGGCGGCAAGCGTCCCGCCGGCGTGCCGTTCAGCACGATGCTGGCGGGGGCCGCACGCATGTCCTCGCCCGACAGCGCGGCCAGCAATTCCTGCTGGCCATTGCCGGACACGCCCGCGATGCCGACGATCTCGCCCGCGCGCACGTCGAAATTGATGTCCGTCAACTGCGTGGCAAACGGGTGGCTCTTCGGCAAGTCCAGCTGCCGCACGCTCAGCATGACGGCACCGGGCGTGCGCGCCACGCGCGTGACGGCGGGCGGCTCGGCGCCGATCATCATGCGTGACAGGCTGGCCGCCGATTCCTGAGTGGGATCGCACACGCCCGCGTTCTTGCCGGCGCGCACCACCGTGCAGGTATGGCACAGGGCGCGGATTTCGTCGAGCTTGTGGCTGATGTACAGGATGCTGCAGCCTTCGGCCGCCAGCTGGCGCAAGGTAGTAAACAGTTTCTCCACGGCGCCCGGCGTCAGCACGGAAGTCGGTTCATCGAGGATCAACAGTTGCGGCTTGGCCAACAGGGCGCGCACGATTTCCACGCGCTGGCATTCGCCCACCGACAAGGTGTGCACGTGGCGCTGCGGTTCCAGGTCCAGGCCGTACTGGCGCGCCGTCGCCTCGATGCGCTGCGCCAGTTCCGCCATGTTGGTGCCGGCGGGCAAACCGAGGGCGATGTTTTCCGTCACGGTGAGCGTGTCGAATAGGGAAAAGTGCTGAAACACCATGGCGATGCCCAGCGCGCGCGCAGCCGACGGGTTGGCGATCTCGACCTCGCGGCCATTCCACAGGATGCGTCCGCCATCGGGTTGCACGGCGCCATAGATGATTTTCATCAAGGTCGATTTGCCGGCACCGTTTTCGCCGAGCACGGCGTGAATTTGTCCGGGCGCCACGGTGAGGTGGATGCCGTCATTCGCCACCACGGACGGATAGCGCTTGCTGATGTCATGTAATTCGAGACGTGCCGTCATTGTTTTTTTCGTGCCTCGCTAAGTTGTCCGTCTATCGATCGGCGCGGCATCAAGCCATCGCGATAGCTATCGTATCGGCATCCGCGGATGCTTGGGGGCTGGCATTTGGCAGTCCATTTCTATTTCTACAAAAAAACAACACCTGTATACAATTTTGAAAAAAATTAGCTGCTTTGCAGCCCCCGCCTTGCCCCACAGGGGCTGGAAGATGCGATGATTATATGCAAGAAATGATAGTAAGTATGTAAATACTGCATATTGTCTGATGCCGCGCCTCTCGCATCATGGATTGAACGGCGCGCATTCTGCGGCAACGCAGCGCATCATGCGCTCTACGCGCCCCGCCATCCCTTGTATCCGTTTTCCAACACCGCCATCAGGAGCCGAAAGTGCCAAAAATCTTACCGTGTCTGTTGCCTTGCCTGTGCCTTGCCACGACCCTGGGCCTGGGAGCGACCGCCCAGGCTGCCGAATGGAGCGACACCGCGCTCAGCTGGCGCGCCGGCAGTGACTACCGCGAGCCGTTCAATCCCGATGACATCAAGAAAAACATCTTTGCCATCACGCACGCCAGCGGCTACAAATACGGCAGCAACTTCGTCAACCTCGATTTCCTCATGTCCGACAGCAAGGACCCTGGCGCGCTGGGCAAGACTTCCGGCGCACAAGAGGCGTATCTGGTGTACCGCAACACCATCGACATCGGCAAGGTACGCGGCAGCGACATCAAGTTCGGCCCCGTGCGCGGCGTCGGCGTCACCCTGGGCTTCGACGTCAACACGAAAAATGACGTCGGCTATAACTCGCGCAAGCGCATGCTGGTGGCCGGCCCCACCCTGATGTGGGACGTGCCCGGCTTCTTCAACACCAGCCTGCTGTTGCTGCGTGAAAGCAATGCCCCCAGCGGCGCCTTCCCGCCCATCTCGCAAGTGACGGGCCGCTACACGTATAAAACGCACGCCATGCTGACGGGCGCCTGGGGCATTCCTCTGTCGCCGCTGTTCTCGTTCGAAGGCTTCTTTAACCTCATCGATTCAAAAGGCAACGATGAAGTGGGACGCAAGACGGCGGTGGAAACGAATATCGACATGCAAGTGATGTACGACGTGGGCGCGGCCCTGGGCAGCGCCAAGAACACCTTCCGCGTGGGCCTGGAATACCAGTACTGGAAGAACAAGTTCGGCAACTCGCCCGCCACCACGGGCAATGTGGGCCAGACGGCGAAGACGCCGATGATACGCGCGGAGTACCATTTCTAAAATTCATTGTTACGCATCAACACCCACGTTCGCGCCTGATGCCAGCATGAAGCTTTCCTGCTGGCGGAGAGCGCGACCGTGGAACAACTATTGCCGTATTACGAGCGCGAGCTGGGCTTGTTTCGCCAGTACACGCGCGAGTTTTCCAGCCGCTATCCGAAAGCGGCCGGGCGCCTGCTGATCGCCGGCGACACCTGCGAAGATCCGCATGTCGAACGCCTGATCCAGTCCGTCGCCCTGCTCACGGCCAGGGTCGCCAAGCGCCTCGACGACGCCTATCCGCAATTCACCCATGCCCTGCTCGACACCCTGTATCCGCACTATCTGCGGCCGTTTCCCTCGTGCTCCATCGTGCGCATCGCTGCCGACGAAGCGCCCGGCGGCGGCCAATTGGCCCAGCTTGTGCATGTCCCGCGCGGCACCGTGCTGCGCTCGCAGCCGGTGCAAGGCGTGGCCTGCAAATTTACCAGCGCATATGACGTGACCCTGGCGCCGCTGGCCATTTCTAGCCTGCATTTTTCAGCCATCATCGACGCGCCGCCTGGCCTGCGCCTGCCCGACGGCGCCAGCGCCCTGCTCAGCATTCACTTCACCAGCAGCAGCGACAACTACCACTTGGACCAGGCCGGCTTTTCCAGCCTGCGCCTGTTTGCCGATGGCGAACCCTCCGTGCGCGCGGCCCTGCTCGACGCCCTGTTCCTGCGCGGCGCGGGCGCGTACGTGGCGCTGGACGAACACGGCCCGTGGCTGGCTGTCGATGGCACGCTGTTGACGCCGGCCGGCTATGCGGAAGACGACGCGCTGATCCCCATTTCCGCCCGTTCGCACCCGGCCCTGCGCCTGCTGACCGAGTATTTCGCCTTTCCGGAAAAATTCCATTTCATCGATATCGCCTGGTCCAGGCTGGCGGCCCTGTTGCCGAAGCAATGCCGCCAATTCACCTTGCACCTGCCCCTCAAGGGCGTGCGCAGCGACAGCCACGAGGCGCGGCTCTTGTCCGGCGTCAGCCGCGACAACCTCTTGCTGGGATGCACCCCTGTCGTCAACCTGTTCGCCAAGTCCGGCGTGCCGATCCGCCTCACGCATACCGAGCCCGACTACGCCCTGCTGGCCGATGCCACGCATGCGTTTGCCTACGACATCCACAGCATCGAGGCCGTCACCGTGGTGCGCAAGGATGAGGCCGGCGAGCGCCTGAGCACCTTCTTGCCGCTGTATGCATCGCTGCAGGGTTCTCAGGCAGAGCATGGCCCAGAGCAAGGACAGTATTGGCTGGCGCGCCGCGACGAAGCGGTGGCGGCCATCAGCCCCGGCCATGAAATGCGCCTGAGCCTGATCGACCCGCAATTTTCGCCGGGCAGCGCGGCCTGCGCCACCGTCTCGACGCAACTGCTATGCAGCAACCGCGACTTGCCCACGCAGTTGCACTACGGCTTGCCCGGCGGCGACCTGCTGGCCGAAGACGTGCCCGACGGCATCCCCGCGCGCTTCCTGCGCAAGCCCACGTCCAGCATGCGCTTCCTGGCGGACACGCACTGGCGGCTGATTGCGCACCTGTCGCTCAATTACGCCAGCCTGACGCAAGCGGGCCTGGGCGAATTCCAGAAAATGCTCAGCCTGTACGACCTGCCCCGTTCGCCCACCACGCAGCGCCTGATCCAGGGCATCGTCACGCTGGAACACGGCAGCACGCGCGCGTGGATGCCGACTGTGCCGTTTCCCAGCCTGATGCCCGGCATCGCCGTCCGCCTGGGCATCGACGAACAAGCCTTCGTCGGCAGCAGCATCTATATTTTCGCCCAGGTGCTGCAGCGCTACTTCGCCCTGAACAGCCAGCTCAACTGCTTTAGCCAACTGACGCTGCTGTCGCAGCGCAGCGGCGAGGAACTCATCCGATGCCCGGAACGCAGCGCCGACGCCACCCCAGCGTGATCCAGCAATTGCTCGACGCGCCGCAGCGCTTCGAGTGCTTCCAGGCGCTGCGCCTGCTGCTGGCGTGGCTGGCCGAACACGGCATCGATGAACACACGGCGCTCGCAAAGATCATGCGCTTCGACAACAGCGTCTCGCTGCGCTTTCCCGCCAGCCAGATCGAGGCGCTCACGACAAACGGCATCGCTGATGCCGATGCCTTGCTGCAAGCGCTGCTGTCCGGCCACAGCCAGCACATCCACCTCACGCCCGCCTTCATGGGCCTGCTGGGCTGCCAGGGCAGCTTGCCCAGCCACTATTCGGAGCGCATCGCCGCGCACCAGCATAGCGAACGCGACACCAGCGCGCGCGCTTTTCTCGACCTGTTTTCCAGCCGTGCCGTCACCCTGTTTTACCAGGCGTGGCAAAAATACCGCATCGAGCAGGCCGGCCACAGCGGCGCCTTCCTGTCGCGCCTGCTGGACCTGGCCGCGTGCCAGCCGAGCCAGGGCCAAGACCAGGCGGCGATCGGCCTGTACAGCGGCTTGCTCCAGCAACGCAACATCTCGTCCATCGTCATGGCGCGCATCCTCGGCGACCACTTTGGCGTGGCCTGCCACATCGACGAAGCGACGGGCGCCATGGACACACTGGCGCTGCGCGAACAAACGGCGCTGGGCATGGCCAATGCCGTGCTGGGCCAGCGCGCCACCATCGGCGAGCGCTGCCGCCGCCCGGACCTGGCCGTACGCCTGCGCCTCGGTCCGCTCACGGCGCAACAGCACGCCAGCTTCCTGCCGCGCGCCCCTGGCAGCGAGGCACTGAGACACATGCTGATGCTGTTCGGCCAGCCGCTCGTGCGCTACGAGATCGTGCTGGTGCTGCACGCCAGCGAGGTGCGGGGACTGGCATTGACGACCGCGCCACAAGGCGGACTCGGCTGCAACAGTTTCCTCGGCGCTGCAGCATCACCGCGCCACCGCGACGACATGCATTACGAAATGCAATTGATGCCCTCACTCAAAGATTGAAGCTTGCGGCGGCGCAAAACGCTTGTGTTCGCTATTGCTACAGTCGCTCAACGATTCCTACCGTGAAGCGATGCGCGATGAGCCAGTTCCCCGATACGACAGCGGCATGGACGGCATTAGTGGACGACATGCAGGGCCAGCGCCTGCTGCGCCTGCACTTCCCGCATGGCGACGGCCCTACTGACATCCAGTTCCTGGCCAACAGCCTGGCCGCCAGCGAAAGCCTGTCGCGCGACTTTTCTCATGTGGTGGAAGTGCTATCCGACAACGCCGCCATCGCGCTCGACAAGGTGATGGGCAAGGTGATGGACAAGGTGCTGACTATCGAACTTTTACACACAAATCACCCGCACAAAATATTGAGTCCAACAAAGAAATTAAAGAAGAAAAATTTATGGAAAAAGTCCGGAAATTTGATGAAAAAATTCTGGGAAATATTTTAGATACACAACAATTACCTATATTGAATTTGAAAAAAACAAAAAAATATTGAGGATTTTGAAATATTAATTAGGGACGACAATCAACAAATCGAAATAATTTTTATGCCCAATCTTGCCCCAGGAGAACACCAAAGTTTAGGAGGAAAAACATCCTTAGGATACGCAGTAACATATTTTATTTCAAAAAAAGACTACATCATTATCAGATCATATCGTCATAGATAGCCAAATTTTAAAAATTAAATAAATATCACTTGCATAACGAGTGTTTAAGCTATCAATAAATTCAAAAATATTAATATAACACAACGCGTACATACCGCCTCAAAAAACTATACCATCAAAAATGGAAAACTCAGAAAATGCGAATTATATGATATTAGGAAAATATTTTATATATTCCATTATAGCCTATGAGGATTTTGAAAAAAACAAAAAATATTGAAGATTTCATTATCCACATAAAAGATGAGGATAATAAAATATAAGCATCGTTCTGCCGCAAGCAGGGCCATGGGGGGAAATAGACGTCTGTCACGATCCACATAATCAAACCACATCAGTTTTTTGTACCTACCAATAAAAACAATATTGAATTCAGCTAACTATGTGCATGAATATTTCAGATATTGGACACGAGATGTCAATTTTAAAAATTCCATCAAATGCTTTCTCGATTGGCGATCCGACTCAGGATGGGAGTCTGTGCATCGGAGAAAAAAATGGATGTTGGGAGGTTTTTTACTATGAACGAGGAATAAAGACAGGGCTTCGCGTTTTCAAAGAAGAACATGAAGCCTGTGAAAATTTTTTATCCGCAGTAAAATCCTAGTTTATACAATTTTAAATAATATTTTTCGTATTTATCCTCTCTCCCAAGGATAACCATGAAATCCAGAAAAAATCACATGTTAAATACTATCAATATAGGAATACTTTGCCTGAATTTTAACGAAGCAAAAGAATTTTACATTGACAATCTCGGATTCTTTATTACGATGGATAGCATCATTCAGTGTGATTCAGGTAACAGTCGCCGCCTGACAATGGCGCACGAGTCCAACAAAAAATTCTCAATAGAATTCATGCCTCCTTCAAACATTGAGCAAGCACATCGCGTAGGTAGCAAAGGTGGTACGATCAATCTACTCACTTTACCAACGAAAAATATTGACACGCTCAAGGAACGACTGGAAAAAACTGCTTTTTTCGTCAGTTACGTAGAGACTCCCTACGCAAGTTTTCTGAACGTCGAAGATCCGATGGGGAACAATATTTGCCTCTACGAACCGTGTTGAATCACTGCAATAATTCATACGAGATGCCTCATTCGAAATTCCGCATAACAGAATGAAAAATTTGAAATCCCGGGCTGTATTTTTGATTTCATTGATGGATTACTGCTCGTCAATGGATGGGTAGGCGATTACGTTGTCGAGTTAATTATTATAAAGGAAAATTCCCCAGTAATAGATTACATAATAATGCATTACTTTGAAAATAATTCTGTAGGCAACGGCGTGAGTGAGTCATCGCTAGTCAAACAAATTCAAAGAAAGTTGGGAATTCCCGGCCAGGTGAAAGGACTATCAGAAATAGCATTTCAATTTTCGTAGGGAAGCGTTATCGTACAGCATGACATAAAAATATCCTCATCATGCATAATCTTGCAGTATAAAATAGCCAGAAAATCGCCCATCCGATTGAAAATGAATGATCATTGTGAATCGTATATCAATCTAGATAAATCTATAGAAGTGCAGCAACGAATAATAGAATCCATAAAAAATAGTGATACTTTTTTCCCAAAAGCAAGTGAGATACGATGGTTGAATTTATTGAAGAAGCTACCTCGAAAATTAAAAATCTGTCTTCTCGATGAAATTTCTTTGGGAAATGCATTGATAGCATTGCATTCTTCAGGCTGGCCAGATGAGGGGAGCGTTGTAGCACTGCTCAGTAACAAGTTTAGCACGAAGGAATTCGACAAGGATTTACATTTCAGAGCGCTGAATGACGCGCATTACTGCAAGGAAGAAATTTCATATGTTAAAGATAACGTTACGCATTTAATTATCAATTAGGCAATAATGAGAACAGCCCAGGATTTGACTTGCCCATCGCCCTGCACGATACTTGCCGCTGTCACCAAAGCTCCCCATCCTGAGCAATAAGCCATCAGCGCCTGTCACCACCGCCTACACTCACAGCATGCCGTCTCCGAACTCTCCCACCGCCCCCTACATCGGCCGCTTCGCCCCCTCTCCCTCCGGTCCCCTGCACATGGGCTCGCTCGTTGCCGCCATGGCCAGCTATCTCGATGCGAAGGTGCATCGCGGCACTTGGCTGCTGCGCATCGAGGATCTGGACTATGACCGCAATGTCGAGGGCGCCGATATGGCGATCCTGGCCACCTTGCAGCGCTGCGGCATGACGTGGGATGGCGAGGCGACGTGGCAGAGCCGCAGGCTGCCGCTGTACCAGGCGGCGCTGAAGCGCTTGCAGGACGCTGGCCTCGTGTATGCGTGCGGCTGTTCGCGCAAAGAAATCCACGATTCGGTGCTGCAGGCAGGTGTCCCCAAGGGCGCCGCCGCCGTATATCCGGGCACTTGCCGCCACGGCCTGGCGCCGGGCAAGGCGGCGCGGGCCTTGCGGTTGCGCGTGCCAGAGGGGCCGCAAGCCGTATATGACTTTGCCGACCGCTGGCATGGTCCGCAGCGGCAGGACCTTGCCGGCGAGGTGGGCGACTTTATCGTGCTGCGCGGCGATGGTTACTGGGCGTACCAGCTGGCCGTGGTGGTTGATGATGGCGTGCAGGGCATCACGCAGGTGGTGCGCGGCGCGGATTTGCTCGATTCGACGCCGCGCCAGCTGTATCTGCAAGATGTGCTGGGCTTGCCGCATCCGGGCTTTCTGCACGTGCCTGTCGTCAACAATGCCAGCGGCGAGAAACTGTCGAAGCAGACGGGCGCCCTCGCCTTCGACACGGGTACGCATGCCGCCGAACTGCTGGCGTCGGCGCTGCTGCCGGCCGCCCGCTTCCTCGGTCTCGACGTGCGCGCCGACGACGTGGAAGACTTCTGGCGGCAAGCCATTCCCGCCTGGGCGCAGCGGCTGGCGCAACTTCCCGGACACAAATAAAAAAACCCGCCGCGGCGCGAGCCGGGCGGGTAACAATGCAGGCGCCAGCACATGGCCGGCGCCTGGTATCAGGCAATTAGAAGTTGCCCTTGAACTGCACACCAAACTGACGTGGCTCATTGATGAAGCCCGTGCGGTTGTTGAAGTCGATGGCGCCCGTGATACGCTGGGTGTCGGTGATGTTGCGGCCAAACGCGGCCACTTCATACTTGCCAGCATCCCAGGTGTAGCCCACGCGCAAGCCGCCTTCGACCATCGGCTTGCCGGTGAACTCGGTGGACTCGTACAGGAAGAAGTTGATCTTGCTGCGGTAAGCCCAGTCCGTGAAGACGAAGAATTCGCCGTTTTCCATCGGGATCGAATAACGGCCCGTGGCCGTGACCGTCCACTTCGGCGCTTGCGGCAGCGCATTGCCATTGATGATGGCGAAACCGGCGGCGTTTTTCGGATCGGTCACGGTGCAGCTGCGACATGTGGCCACCGACAGGGATGGATCCTTGATTTCCGTGAAGTTGTAGCTGCCGCCCAGGGACATCTTCAGGCTAGGCGTGACAAAACCTTCCAGTTCCAGTTCCGCGCCGCGGCCATTCGTCTTGGCTGCATTGATCAAACGCGTCACGTTCGAGGTGCCGCCAACGACCGTCAATTGCTGGTTTTTCACCTGATAGTTGTACAGGCTGAAAGCAACCCGGGCGCGGCGCTCGAACAGGTCGGCCTTGATGCCCGCTTCGAACGAGGTGATCGTTTCCGCATCGGCCACGGTCACAGACACATCCTTGCTGGCTGGCGCGATACTTGGCGCGCGGAAACCGGTGGCGATACGGCCGTAGAAGTTCACGTCCTTGTTGTACTTGTAGGTACCGCTCAGATCCCAGTTGACCTTGGCTTTGCTGACATCGGCGCTGGTTGGGTTGATTTGCGGGACGTTGTTCGCTACTACTGTGTTGAAATCCTTCTTGTCCTTGGTGTAGCGCAAGCCGGCACGCAGCATGAAGTCATCGTTGACGGCATAGTTGACGGAACCGAAGGTGGCCCAGGCCGTGTTTTTCTGGCGGCTGGCCAGGTGCGAAACGAGCGCATGGTCGCTACCGCCGAAGTTATCCGTATAGCCGTTGGCATCTTCGTTGAAGTAGTACACGCCAGCCTGCCAATTGAGCGGACCGGCATTTTTCGATTCGGCGCGGAATTCTTGCGAGTACTGTTTCACGCTGCTGATGCCGCCAGCGGTTTCCACCGGGAATGGAATCGCTGGCACCATGCCTGGTGCGCCACCGTCGATGTCGCCATGCGACACATACTTGCCCACGCGTTCGAAACCAGTGATCGAGTACAGTTTGACGCCGTCAAGTTCCCAGCTCAGGCGAGCGCTGGCGCCATTGGTGCGCAGCTCCTGGAAGTTCAGGGCATCGGTGTAGGATTTGGTCGGATCGAAACCGTCGACCAGGTCATTCGTGCCAAGCTTGATGGCGTTGGCGAAGAACACGCGCGCGCTACCCGTGGTGCTGCGCTGATGCACATTGAACAGAGCGTTGAACGTACCGTTCGGCGCATACATCAATTGCACGCGTTCCGCGTGTTCGTTGTAGCCGTCCAGGGCGTTTTTCTTGCCCGTAAACGTGTTGTCGACGTAGTCGTCGCGATGCTGGCGCAGGGTCGAGACACGCATGGCCCATTCTTTGCTCAGTGGCACGTTGACGGCGCCATCGAAATTGGTCGTGTTGTGCGTGGCGGCGGAGACGTTGTAATAGCCTTCAACCTTGTCCAGGTTCGGCTTGACGGATTCGAACTTGACCACGCCGGCAGGGGTGTTGCGGCCGAACAAGGTGCCTTGCGGGCCGCGCAGCACTTCCACGCCAGCCACGTCGAAAATCGGATAGCCCTTGAGGATCGGATTTTCTTGCACGACATCGTCGTAAATCAGGGAAACAGGCTGCGATGCAAAGATGTTGAAGTCGGTATTGCCGTAGCCGCGGATGTAGAAGCGGGGAAAGGTGCGGCCATTCGACGATTCCACGTTCAGGCTAGGCACTTTGCCGGCCAGCACGCGGATGTCTTGTCCGCCGGATACCAGCACGTCGAGCTTCTCGTCGCGCAACAGCGATACGGAGACGGGCACGTCGCGGATATTTTCCTTGCGGCGCTGCGCCGTCACGGTCACAGTTTCCAGCTGGCTGGCGGCAGGGGTCGTATCAGCAGCGACTTCATCAGCATACGCCGAGCCGATAGGCAAGGCAGCGGACAGTGCCAGCATGGCGGCGCTTTTGGCGCACAAACGCTGGTGCATCTTGGACATCTTGATCATGTTGTTTCCCAGAAGTTTAAAAAAGAATTGCGAAATCTGTCTCCAACCTGTCTCCGGCTTATGTACGGCGCTGGCGTTCTCTGCACCGTCATGGTGCAGCAGCGCGAGCGGATGTTTCTCCGGTCCTGGCGTCACTGGCTCTGCCCTGGCTGTCGTCCAAGCTGACAGCGGTGGCGGCCGCATCTCTGGGATGTCTGATGAACACCAACTTTTAAGTAAGGCGCCAATTTAATTCAAGCGCCTTATGCGCTGCAAGAATATTGTTATGTAAAATATTCATTCATCAACATAAAGGGCTGACTAGTGGTTATTCAGCCACAACAACGCCAGTGCCTTGCTGTTTCACCCGATGATTTGCCGCACGACGCGCCTTTTTCTCGTGGCCTGCAGAAAGCAGAATTGGCGTCCTGCAAGACAACCCTGAGGGTAAAAATAGTTGTAATATCGCCAGAATTGAGCTGCCATGCCGCCCCATCCCAGTGCGGCGGCGGTACCCCGCACCATCGTCGATCGCCTCCATGCCAGAACCGAGCCAGCCCAGCACCGCCGTCCCGTCCTCCATCGCCGCCGCCCAGGCCGCCCATTCGCTGCTGCGCGCCCATTGCGACATCGTCTGGAGCACGAAAACCTTCGGCCAGTTCGATGCCGACCAGCCCTCCTGGCGCGCCTTCACGGGCCAGACCGAAGCCGAACTGCTGGGCCGCGGCTGGCTCAATGCCCTGCATCCGGACGACCGCAACTTGCCTTACGTCATGCCGTCACATCTGACGAGCGTGTTCGAAGCGGAATACCGGCTGCGCCACGTCAGCGGCACCTACCGCAATATGGTCGTGCGCATGCTGCCTGTGCTGGCGCCCGACGGCAGCATCGTTGAATGGCTTGGTTCGCATTGCGACGTGACGCAGCAACGGCAGACGGAACAGCGGCTGCGCCTGGCCATGCAGGGCGGGCGCATGGGCACGTGGGAGATCGACCTGGGCAGCGGCAGCATGGCCTGCTCCGACGCATTCAAGGCCAATCTGGGCCTGCCGCCTGCCAGCCACATCGACTACGCGCAACTGACCGGTTCCATGCTCGACGGCGAGCTGCAGCACTGGCAAACGGTGGTGCACGCCGCCATCGCCAGCGCCAGCGATTTCGAGATCGACATCCGCGTGCGCTGGCCCGATGGATCGCTGCACTGGGCGCACATGCGCGGCACCTGTACCAGCGACGGCGCCGGCAACGTGATCGCCTTGTCCGGCATCTCGCTCGACTTGACGGCCAGCAAGCAAAACGAGGAAACCCTGCGCCTGACCCTGGAGGCCGGTGAAGTGGCCACCTGGAACTGGGACATCGTGGCCGACCGGGTCACGGCCGACAGCAACATGGCGCGCCTGTTCCCCGTCAATGCCGGTGCGGCCACGGCGGCGCCGCTGGCGCGCTACCTGGACATCATCCATCCCGATGAGCGCGAGCAAGTCTGCGCGCAGATTACCCAGGCGCTGCAAGCGCACACGCCGTTCGAGGCCAGCTACCGCATCGGTTCCGGCGATGGCCAGTACCGCTCGGTCATCGCGCGGGGCCGCGCGGAATACGCACCCGATGGCACGCCCTTGCATTTTCCCGGCGTCCTGCTCGACGTCACGCGCCAGAAACAGGTGGAAGATGCGCTGCGCCGCAGCGAGGAACGCTACCGCACCCTGATCGAGCTGATGGACCAGGCCTTTTGCGTCATCGAAATGCTGTACGACGAGCAAGGCCGCCCCGTGGACTTCCGCTACCTGGAAGGCAACGCCGCCTTCGTCAAGCAGTCGGGACTGGATAATGCCATCGGCAAGACCATCCGCAGCTTCGTGCCCGAGCACGACCAGCACTGGTTCGACCTGTACGACCAGGTCGTCAAGACAGGCGAGCCCGTGCGCTACGAAAACGAAGCCGTGGCCATGGAGCGCTGGTTCGAAGTCTTCGCCGCGCGCCTGGGCGGCCCCGGCAGCCGCCTGCTGACGGTGCTGTTCAGCGACATCAGCGAGCGCAAGCGCTCGGAGCAGCAATTGCGCCAACTGGCCGACAACCTGTCCGAGATGGACCGGCGCAAGACGGAATTTCTGGCCACCCTGGCGCACGAACTGCGCAACCCGCTCGCGCCCATCCGCAACGGCTTGCAGATCATGCGCCTGGCTGCCGACAAGCCCGCCACCATGGCGCGAGTGCGCGACGTGATGGAGCGGCAAGTCAATCAGATGGTGCACCTGGTCAATGATTTGCTGGACGTGGCCCGCATCACGCGGGGCCAGATCGAACTCAAGCTGGAACGCGCGGACTTGAAAACCATCATCGCCAGCGCCGTGGAAACGAGCATGCCGCTGATCGAAGCGGGCCACCACCAGTTCCAGATGCAACTCGCTGAAGACCCGCTGCCGCTCGATGCCGATCCCACGCGGCTGGCGCAAGTACTGGGCAATTTGCTCAACAATGCCGCCAAGTACACGCCCGCCGGCGGCCATATCAGCTTGCGCGCGGTACGTGATGACAACGAGGTCTTGATCGAGGTCAGGGACAGCGGCGTGGGCATTCCCGCCGAGTCGATCGCCACCGTCTTTGACATGTTTACCCAGGTGGGGCAAAACATGGGCAGGGCGCAGGGCGGGCTGGGCATCGGCCTGTCGCTGGTGCGGCGCCTGGCCGAGCTGCATGGCGGCAGCGCCACGGTGGCCAGTCCCGGCACCGGCCTGGGCAGCACCTTCAGCGTGCGCCTGCCCCTGCTGGAGGAGGAAGCGAAAGCGTCCGCCGCACCGGCCGCGCCGGTCCACAGCGCCAGCGGCCCCCACTTCCGCGTGCTGGTGGTCGACGACAATATCGATGCGGCCGATACCCTCGCCGCCGTGCTCGACATGATGGGCCATGCCACGCAAGTGGCCCACGATGGCGCGCAGGCGCTGGCCATGGCGCCGCAATTCTTGCCAGACGTTATCTTCCTCGACATCGGCTTGCCCGGCATGAACGGCTACGAAGTGGCGCGCGCGCTGCGCCGCATACCGGCCGGCGCCAACGTCGTGCTCGTCGCATTGACGGGCTGGGGCGCCGAAAACGACCGCAGCCAATCGAGCGCGGCCGGTTTCGACCACCATCTGACCAAACCGGCCAACCTGCTCGCCATCGGCGAACTGCTGGCCACCCTTTCCACACCAACAACACCGACAAACCATGACTGAATCCCCGAACCACATCCGCCGCCACCTCCTGCTGGCCAGCGGCGCCGCCATGCTGTGCCCCGCACCGCTGCTGTTTGCCGCGCCCGCCACCAGCCTCACCGCCGCCCACACGCAGCTGGCCGCGCTGGAACAAGCCTCTGGCGGACGCCTCGGCGTGGCGGCCTGGCGCCAGGGCAGCGAGCTGCGCGTTGCCTATCGCGCCGACGAACGTTTCCCCCTGGCCAGCACCTTCAAGGCGATGCTGGCGGCCGCCGTACTTGCCCGCAGCGTCAGCCAGCCGGGCTTGCTGGATCAGCACGTGCGTTACGAGAAAAAGGAACTGGTCACGTATTCACCGATCACGGAAAAGCATCTGGCCGACGGCATGAGCGTGGCCGACCTGTGCGCCGCCACCTTGCAGTACAGCGACAATAGCGCAGCCAATTTCTTGATGACATTATTAGGCGGGCCGCAAGCCGTGACGGCGTTTGCGCGCAGCATCGGCAATACGGTATTCCAGCTGGAACGCTGGGAAACGGAGCTCAATAGCGCCATCCCCGGCGACGTGCGCGACACGGCCAGCCCTGCGTCGATGGCGCACAGCTTGCAGCAATTATTGTTGGGAAATAGCTTGCCGGCGCCGCAACGCCAGCAACTGGACGCCTGGATGCGCGGCAACACGACGGGCGACAAACGCATCCGCGCCGGCGTACCGGCCGGCTGGCAAGTGGCGGATAAAACGGGCTCGGGCGCGTATGGCAGCGTCAACGATATCGGCGTGGCCTACCCGCCAAGCGGCGCGCCGCTGGTCATCGCCGTGTACTACACGCGCGAACAGAAAAAAGCGGACACCAACCAGGACATCATCACGGCCGCCACGCGCATCGTGACGGCCGCGTTGGTCTGATTATTTCGGTAAGGCCGCCATGAAACCCGCGTAAGTCGACCAGGCGGGGTCGGCCGCGCTGCGGATTTCAATCGGGAATTTCGGGCGCGATGCCAGCGCCGTGTTGAGGCGGTTGAAAAACTCTTCGCCCGACTGCGTGTAATAAATCCATTCGCGCAAGTTTTCACCGGTCGACACCAGTGCCAGCGTGGCGAAGCCGCCCTCTTCCACCACGGGTGCCAGCGCCGCTTCCAGCTCTTCCATATGCTCGCGCTCATTCGGCGCGGGCATGCCCGTTTCATCTTCATAGCGCCAGGCGATGATGATGCGGTCCGGCTGCGACGACAGGTCCCAGTCGTCATGGAAGGCCTCGACATAACGGTAGATGATGGCCATCTCGTCGCTATGCGTGACGATGGTGCCCCAACTGCGGGCGGAAGTGGAATTTTCGTTCATGGTTGCAACAGTCAAAAAAATCAATCGAGGGGGCGCAGCTTACAGCACGGGCGGGCAAGTCACATTCCAGGCGTCATACTGGGCGCCGCTCTTGCGCAGCCAGACGCGGGCGTAGCTGTCGCGGTCGCTCTTGAACACCAGCGCATAACGCTCTTCTGCACGCGGTGCGGCGGCGCCCACATCGACGGCCGCCAGCGTAAACTTCAGCGCGCGCAGCGGCGCGCAGGCCGTGTTACCCGCCATCAATAATCGCGCCCGCTCCAGCAGTGGCTTCTGGTACAGCAACACGCCTTCCAGCTCCACATCGGGGATGCGTTGCAGCATGCGCACGGGTTCGGCCACCGCGCGGCAAGTGCCACGGTCGAGCCAGGCGTAATACTCCATGCCCGCCTCCTGCCAGCGCGCCTGCTTGCCCTCGCCGTGCAGCACGAACTTGGTGCGCTGCGTACGGCACAGCGCGCCATGACCACGATACGGCGGCGTTTCCACGCTGCCCACCACTTCGCGGCCACGACTGCCCACCACGGGCACGCTCTCGAACACGGTGCGCGCAGCGGGCTCGCCCGGATATTGCTGCGCATAAAATTCCAGCAAGGACGCGCGCTGCTGCGCATCCACTGCCACCACCTCGGCAGCGCTGGCTGAGATGCACACGGCCGATACGGTAAAGAGCGCTACAGAGCGCATGAAATATCCTGGCATGGCATTCCTTCAATCGACGTTCAGGGGCGGGTATCGCCCAAGCGCAGATTATATAGTTACCAGGAAATACCGGGAGCGTACGGCGTCAGGCCGTGCGGAGGTTGACACCTCCAGCGAGCAACTTGGCGCCGCAGGTGGTGGTGTCGCCTTCGAAGGCGATGGCGATACCGTTGATGCTATGCCGGGATGAGCCGCTGGCAATCTTGCAGCCCTGATGCCCCTTGATGGGGCAGCTGCACAAGTCCCCGACACAGGCGACGGAGACGCCTTTGACCGTAAAATGCGTGGCGGCACAACTGAGCACCTTGCCGCCATGCGAAGTGGCGTCGCCCAAACGGATGACTTTGCGCATGCTGCCTCCAGAATTATTGCCCAGCCTGACTTTCCAGGATGGCTTCCACCGATGGCGCCGCGTAGTTGGCCGGGTCGACCGCCGGCGTGACGCGGCTGCGGAAGATATCGCCGCTGGCATCCTGCTGCTGGCGTTTCGCATCCGATGGCGGCGTGATGAAGATGATGCTGGCCTCATTGCTGTCACGTAAATTAATCGCCGCACTGGCGCCACCATCGCGATAGCTACCCATCACGCCGATGGCCATCTGCATGAACCAGGTGGCTGCACCCGTGTTGCCCAGGCGAAGATCCGTATTGATGAACTGCGCGCTCTTGCCGCTGTCGATTTCCGGTCCGCCTTGTGACGCATAATCATGCAACAGGCCTTCGAGCATCAGCAACTGTTCCGGCTGATTTCCCGTGCCAGCCACGATTCGCGCCGGCCCCTTGCCGCGCTCCGCTTCCGGCAAGGTCTGCAGCGCCTGCTGCCAGCCTGCATTGAATATCTTCTGGCGAGCGTCGCGCCGCGTGACGGGCTTGCCTTCCTCGTCCGCGAACTTGACGAACACGGGTCGGTGCACGAAACCGAATGAGGGCAGGCGGTCAAATGTTTCCATCTGCTCCCGGTTCCACGGAATGGGAAACCACGGCGTCGGCTTCCAGTCGCGCGGGGGGCGATTTTCCCAAGGGTTGAGCTTGCCGAACGCCTGCAAACCGATGCCGCGGATATCGGGACGCTGGGCGAAGGCGGCTGCGGCGGTGAGCCATTCGGCGACGGTGGGTTGACGAGGCATGCTAAAACTGGACCATATTGATTTGACTGGCCTGGCCAATGAACTCTTCAAATCGTAATACATGGCCTTGAAGTGCCCCTGTACAAACTTATTCTCGGGATCCTCCCATACGTAAGGCCGCAAAGGATCTATTCTTTCGCGGCGCGCCAACACAAACACGGCGGTGGCATCGGGCATCTCGGGGATGTAATAGCCATCCTTTAGTCTCATCGCATCACCCGGCTTGCGACTTCCATCGCGCGTACCCACACTATCTTCGGAATGTACGACAACATAAGGCAGCTCTGGATGTTGGTCGAAAAATTCAAAGACTTCAATCAACAAGCGATCCGGTCTCTCATCCAATTTCCAAGGACCTATCGAAAATAAATGTGCCGGCAGGCCAATTGTCGATGCACCCGCTACCAGTCCAGCCATCGGCTCGTACAAACTGGGTTGCTCATCAGGATCAAGAATGGGAGAACCAGCATAAAACGATGGCAAGCCCCAATACATGGGTGTGAAATTAACGCCGTTTTCCAATGCGTCGCAAGCTCGGCCTCCCCCCTGCCCATCCTTATCCATCCCTTTCCACGGATACTTCGTCGGATCCTGCTCACGTATGCTGGTATAAGCACTTCCTTTTTGTAAGATATCCCACAGCTTTCCTTGTCGATACTTATCCAGGGTAACGCCCAGTCCAATCACCTCCAGTACATACTCCCGCACCGGCTCCACAGGCACCTTTAGCTGTTTCGCCTGCAACTGTGACGCAATTTCACGTGCCTGACTCTTAGAAGCGGCGCCTAGCCATAACCAGCCAGCAAATAAAATTACAACAACTATCGATATCCCCAACCAACGAAGCATCATCATAGTTCTCACCTTTTGGGTCAGCAATTCCGAAGGAAGCACAATCAGTCCAAATAACCTGTTATCGATGCGTCTTGGACACGCTACTTATCTTTTTTTCAGCCACTATTTTCATACTTTTTGTTTGCGATACGACAATCTTCCACAAGGCGCCCGACAATAATGGTAGTCCTGCAGGCAAACTTCCGCTGTTGTAATAGCCAATATTTCCTTCAATAATTGATTGCCGCCATGCTGGCTCAACATCCAGATAAGAAGAATACAAAGCACGAAATCGATGCATTAATAGTATTCCGTCTCTCGGTTGCTCACCTTTCTTCAGCATCTTTACCCGCCAATCCGCCACCGCACATAGATACGCATAGAACAGCGGATCGGATGACGCCTTACCGCTGCCAATCGCCACGTCATACGCGGTCACCTGACTATGGTTTTTCGCGCTACCGATAATGGAACTGTGGAAAGATTTGGCACTGACTTCCCGCTGCCAGCGCAAGCGCGCCTCGTTCGGGCTTTCCTGAATTTTCGCCACGACATTACTGTCTGGGTAGCGTTTCGCGGAAACAACTTCGCGTTGATCGAGCTTGTCTTTCACGTCCAGTCCTTTTTCCTTGTTGTAGCTAGCCGTCATCAATGCCAGCTCTCGTGGACTGAGGTGCTCCTCCCGCTCGGGAAACTTTTGGTAGCCTCCCGGATCAGGACGATACTCGCTGCGTAACTGCATGCCGCTCCCGCTAGTCGGTGCCACCGACGCATCGCAGGGATCGACTTCTTCCGCAGGTCCCTGATCGGCAACAGGACGATTTCTCATCATGGAAGTTGCCGGGATATTCACCGGATCGATTTGCGATGTGCCGCGCAGGTCGGCGGCTACAGGCTGTTTCAATACTTCGCCCGTGATGGTGCGTATGCCATTGCGCTGCTCTATCTTGCTCAACCTGGTATTGACAGGCCAGGCCACCGCTTTATGTTGTGCACGGTGTTTTCGCAGAGAAACCTCCACATGCGACTGCTCGGTTTCCGTCGGCAGGCGCAACGGAAAGTCAAAAGGTGGCGGCTTGCCTACCAACGACACCGTAGTCTTGCCCGTGGCCGGATCAAGGCGGGTCTTGTCGCTGAATACCCGTTGATAGAATCTGCCGCCCAGTTCCGCCAGCGCGCCGCGTACCTGCTTGTGTTCCACCATCTTGGTATGTCCGGAGGAAATACTGTACCCATCAAGACTGGATGTCTCCTCTTCTTCCACCAATTCACTTCCCAATGCATGATCGGGCACGCCATCCCACCCTATGCCCTGGATGTTATCGAGCGCCACCGTCATGTCTTCAGGGCAAAAATACAGATAAACCTTGCGGCGGTTGTCGCGGTCTTCGGCGCTCTGCCAGCGGCTGCCGACCATGCCGCGATGCTCATCCTTTTTCAAGTCGGCAAACGACGGCTGGCAGGCCTGGCCACTGCCTTTTGCCACACCGGCCACGATATTCGCCAAAGTCTTCAGGCGCGCTCCCATGGTCTGCGCACCACTGAGCAAATGGTAATAGGACTTCATCGCCGCATCTTCGCCACCATCGAACCAGGCAGCACCTCGCATCAACAGAGGCAGGCTGTCCACCAAGCTGTACGGCGGATGTGTGAGTATCAAATTATCGGCCGGCGCCAGCCCCTTTTCCATCAGCATGGCTTGCGCCAGCAGCGACAGCAGGCAACCCTGGCTGTGCGCAACGATGCTGACGGTATCATCCGCGTCGTAATCGCGGATCATGGAAATGAGCGCGGCCAGCCGCTGGGCTGCCAGCACCATATACATGCGTCCAGGCGCCGTCCTCAGCGGGCGCAAGGCATCGCCCATGGGATCGGCAGGCGCATACATGCCGGGACGCCACATGTCGGGCAAGCTGCTGGTGGCGTTGCCGAACGGCCCGCCTTCCTTCGACAGATCCTTGTCCAGCCGGTTGCCGTAGCGATCGACGAACTGACCATTGACGGTACTCGTCTTACCTTCAACTTCACGGTAGCCCCAGTAAAACGGAATCACGGGACTGTTGGTATCCTTGGCTATCGTGCGCTTGAAAAAGACGGCGTCGGGATCATCTTCCAGCTTGTCCTTGTCCGCCGCCCCGGGCATGCGGTAAGTGGCCGGCGTAAAGCCGCGCCCCAGCCTTTGCTTCAAGCCCTCGCACAAGCCGTGCTCCACCGCCTTGTAGCTGACACCCACATCGTTGACGCCGTGAATGACGATGATATTTCCCGGCAAATTGCGGCGTATCTTGACCTTCTTGCAGACGGTGCGTTCGCAATGCAGGATCGTCACGTCTTCGCCCACCACGTACGGCACTTTCGGATAGCTGCCCATCGCACTCTCCTGGCGTCATCAATCCTTGTTGTTGAACACTTCGATGGCGGCCAGGTGCATCGCTGCACGCTCCAGCACCTCCGTCTTGCCGCCTCCATCGCTGCGGCCATCGGCCGATGAACCATCGCCCAGCTTCACGGCGAAGTGTGCCTGCGGTGCCAACTGCGGTTGTTGCGGCCCGCCATCGACGGCGCTGTCGTCGCCCTCATACTGAAAAATGAATTGCTGGTCGGCCTTGCCCTCGGCAAAGTTTGGCAATTGCACCTCCATGCTTTGCGGGTCGTTGAAGACGAAGTTTGGCGCATTGAAGTTCAGCGGCGACTTGCTGCCGAAGGTGATGCCGTCGGCGATGCGGATGAAAGCGCCATGCTTGGAAATCAACACGATTTCATCGGCCATGCCCGTCAGCTTGCCTTCGCTGGCGGTCAGCTTCAAATTTTTTCCCGCATTGAGGTCCATGTCGTCATGCTGGCTTTGCAGCAAGAACTTGCCATGATGGGCGATGGCGCGGATGCCATCCGCATGGGCAAACAGCGAGATGCCCTTGCCCGCGTTCACGCTGTAGCGCTGGCCTGCCACCGCTTGCAGGTGCTGCTGCGCCACCGTATCGATATTGCTGACGGCATAGCTGACGATGGCCTTCGAACTGGCAAAGCTGATGCCGGCCGGCGCCGTGACGGCAATCGCCGCCGCACCGCCAAATTCGGAACGGGGCTGCGTATTGCTACCACCTTCCCAGCTTTTCAAGCTTTGCTGCAACTCCTGCTGCGCTTCGTCGGCGTTCTCCAGCGCCTGATGCGTGGCGGCATAACTGCCCAGCGAGCGAAACAATTCCAGACAGTTTTCCATCAGGCCCAGATATTCGCTGCGCGCCATGTGGCCGCCATCGCCGTTCAGGCGCTTCCAGGCCGAGAGCAGCATGCCCTTGCCCGCACGCATGGCCAGTTGCTCATCGGTGCGCAGCTCGGCCCCCTCGCCGCGCGCGTCGCCCTGGCCGTTGCGCCGGTCCTGCGTCAGCCAGCCCAGGTTGAGCTGGCTGGAACCGTGATCGCTGGCAAGCTGGGCGTTGATTTGCCCATGCACATCGTCAAAGCGCAGTTGGTTGGCGCGCGTGCCCTTGATCTCGCGACTCTTGATGCCGGACAAATAGCGGTTACCCGGCAGGTCGCCCGCCTTGCTCAAGGCAACCGGCTGCGCATTATGGTTGTACAATTGTCCCACGATGATAGGCCGGTCCGGATCGCCGCCCAGGAAAGCCAGCAAGACTTCGCTGCCTACGCGGGGCAAGCCCAGGTAGCCGCATTGCTGCATGCTGCCAGGTCCGTTTCCCGCCCAGCTCGACGCAACGCGCACCCAGGCCGAATCGGCATCCGTGTCGGAGGCGCCCGTGCCGCCTGCATGCTCATGGTCCAGCTTGCGTGTGGCGGGAAAGCGCACCTTG
This sequence comes from Janthinobacterium sp. PSPC1-1, assembly GCF_049897625.1. NCBI lineage: Bacteria > Pseudomonadati > Pseudomonadota > Betaproteobacteria > Burkholderiales > Oxalobacteraceae > Janthinobacterium > Janthinobacterium sp. PSPC1-1. The sequence goes on from NZ_JAFCWP010000005.1 coordinate 345,467, forward strand.
ACCCGGCCCATCGCATCGCAATGGACTTCCTCATTCGCCGGCCCCACCACCATGGCGCTTTGCATGGTGACTGGCGGCAAATCACTGCGCGTGTCGTAGGCCGGCACGATGGCCACGCCGCGCCGCACTGCCGTCAGTTCGATACGCATGCGCAAGGCGCCACCGTCCACGGCCGACGCCAGTTCGCGCTGCGGCAGCAATGCGTCATCGGCCAGCCAGCGGTTGCGCGCAAACAAACGCGCCACCCGGGCGGCCAGCTCCCTGGGTAAATTATTTTGCGCCGCCACATGCAGCGACGTGACGACAAAATCGCGCGCGGCCGCTGGCAAGGCGTCAACGTCCGGATGCTCGGCCAGCGTAAAGTATTCACCCGGACACAGGTCGCGCACGCTGCCTTCGGCATGAAAGCAATGGCTCTCGTAATCGTGCTGCTGCATGGCCAGCATGCCCAGCTGACACAAGGCATCATGATCCATGCCCGCGCGCGGCGGCAGCACGCGATAATCATCAAGGGTAGCGGCAATGGCATTGCCATGCATGCCTTGTGCCCCCTGCCCCAAGGCATCGGCGGTCATGAACGGCCGCGCGCGCGGATGTTCCTCGTTCCAGCTATGGCGCGTAACCTTGCCCGCCTGCAGCTTGCGCACTTCGTTCCACGACGTCAGGGTGTCGCGCTCTTCAGTTGCCCGGTCCGCGTGATAGCGCACGGTGTCCGCCATGTTCTTTCGCAAGCAATCGGCGTGGTTGAACAGCACCAGGGTATGCGCCGGCTCGGCATGTGCATTCGTATTGCCCTCGGCACGAAAAAACCAGGCGACGCCGCTGCGCTTGAGCAGGCGCCGCACGAAGGCCGCATCGGATTCATTGTGCTGCATGACAAATTCACGCTGCGGATACGTCTGCGCCTCGAAGAAATCGGCAAACGCATACTGGAAGGCATGCGCCATTACCGTATTGCTGCGTATCCACTCATCGAGCAGGGTCTTGACGATCTCGATATCCGTGAGGCGCCGGAAGACGCGCGTATTGCAGCGTTTTTCCATGATGGCGAAGGCGTCCGTCAACACCAGCTGATAGCTGGCCAGCGCGCCATCGCTGTCACCGGCGCTCGCTTGCGTGATGAGGCCGCAGATGCTGCGCAGCTGCCCTTGGTCGGTGACTATATCGATAGCGGCCGGCAAGGCAATCAAACTATTGAGCGGCAAATCCGCATGCGTCGAGACGCACAGCACACGGTATTCAATCCCGCCACAGATGGCCTCGCTGCCGGCGATGCGCTGCGGTATCAGCACACCGGCAGGTACCTTGGGCGAGATACCCAGGCGCAGGCGCAAGGGACGCTGGGTACCCGATATCAACTCATCATCGTCCATGGCGTTCTCCTCGTTCCTACATCAAGCTGGAGAGCCGACAATGCCATGGGATGGCAAGGAAATACTTGATATTTAGTAAGAATCCGCCAAGGTTCCCAATACTTCCCTCAACTTTTTCCGCTTGGCCAGCAGGACGGGATCAAATGCTGTCCATTGCTGCAGGCGCACGGTGTAAGCCGGCGTCATCATCCACCCGAACACTTCCGCCTTGTCTTCCTCGGGACCGTAAGCGGCGTACAGGCTGACGAGGCCAGGCTGCGGGTGGCCCAGGTTCTGGAAGCCCTTGCCATAGGCCGTGGCGCCGCCCTGGCCGTAGGCTGTTCCGGGCGGGTTCAGGGCCAGCCAGGCGGGGTCGCGGTAATAGAAATCGTTGAACAGGCGGTATTCGATGAAGTGGTAATACTCGTGGTGCACGCGCAGCTCCATGCCGGATGGACACAGGGCGGCCAGCAGATTGTCGGCGTAGACGACGCTGTCGATTTCCGGCGCCGGCATGGCCAGGCGGCGCTGGCCGTCTACGCTCAGATCCTTGACAAGGACGACGTGGCGCAAGCCCGTGCGCGCGAAGACGCCGACCGGGTAGCGCTCCATGGCGGGCAGTACGATGCTGAGCAACAATTGCAGCCCGGCGCGGTCTTGCTCCGACTCCGTAAAGGCGCGCGCCGCGCTGTCGGGCATGGCCAGGGTCCAGGCGGGCAGCAGTTGCAAGGCCCCCAGGCGCGCCGTGGCGATCGCCTGCAGTTGCGCCACGCTGGCGTCCTTCGGTGCGACGGGCGCATAGCGCACGCTCCAGTCGCATTCGCTGCGCATGCTGTCTTGCTGGGCAGCACGCTCGAACGCCTGCACGTCGGCCGTCGATGGCGCGGCCGGGCCGACACTGGCGCAAGCGGACAGCAACGCAACGGCAATACAGGACAACATGCGGCAAGCAGGCATGGGAGCTTTCACAGGCATAAAGTGGGGCGCAATCGCTGCGCCCCATTGTACAAGCCGCAGTTCCTCACGCCATCAGCGCTGGTAATGCTTGAAGAAATTCCAGCTGATCACGGTGGCGTCCGGGCCCAGTTCATCGCTGAATGGCCAGCCGGGAGGACCACCACTCCACGCGTGATTCATGCCCTCGACCGTGTACTTTTGCGCGATGACGGTGCCGTTGTGCAGATACGTGTCGATGGAATAGCTGCGGCCGTACGGCACCGTCTGGCGCACGATGCTGTCGGCACGGTAGCGCACGCTGTCATTGTCGAGGCCATCGTCGCCATAATCACTGGTCTGCAGGAATTGCTCGATGGTTTGCTCGCCGTTGACGGGGTTGACGACGATGTCGGAAGTGCCGTGGAACACCATCGTCGGCATCAGGCGGCGCGGCGAACCGGAGCAGCGCCAGGCATCCTTGCCGCGTACTTTCGGGTCGAACGAGCTGCCGTTGAACAGCGAATCGGCGGCCGTGAGCATGCCGATGGCGCCCTTGTACATGCCGCCCGAATGCACCATCACGGCAGCGAACACGTCCGAATAGCAGGCGGCCATGATGGAAGCCATGGCGCCGCCCGCCGAGATGCCCGTCACGTACACGCGGCTGTCCTGTACCGCATACTTGTTCTTGACCTTGTTCAAGATGCCCATCAGCACGGCCGGCTCGCCCGTGCCCCGTTCCTGGTTCAGCGGCAACATGAAATTCCAGCAGCGCATGGGGTTGGCCGTGGCGTTCTGGCGCGGATAGACGACGATGAAGTTTTCGCTGTCGGCCAGCTGGTTGTAGCGGCTGACGGCGGCCATGCTGTTGGGCTCGGAACCGCAGCCGTGCAGCATCAGCACCACGGGCAGCGGTGTGTTCGGATTGTAATTGCTCGGTAGCCAGACCTGGTATTCGCGCGTGCCCCACAGGCTCGCGTACAGGCCGAAATCCCACTGGCCAGCGGCAGCCGGCAGCGCGGCCAGCATGCCGCAGGCGGCGATGATTGCGGATAAGAAGTGACGCAGTTGCTGATGCAGATGTGCCATGCCAGTCTCCTGATTGTTATTAAGGACGAAAACAGTGACAACGAACCGGCTTGATGCACATCAAGCCGGTACTTCTACAACTTCTTAAAATTTATAGCCAGCCTTGGCGATGATCTGGCGCGGCGGGCCATAGAAACCGTCTAGGATGAAGACGGCGGGAATGTTGTAGCCATCCGTGCGGTAGCGCTTGTTGCCCAGGTTGCTGCCGTGCAGGCTGAAGGTCCAGTTCTTCGGCGCTTCCCACACGACACCGGCCGTCCAGATGCTGTAGCCGCCTTGCGCCAGGGTTGCGCTCAAGTCCGTGGTCGGGTAGACCTTGCTGCGATAGCCGTAGCCGACCATGCTGCGCAGCGCGCCGCCGAAGACGTCGCGGTCCGTGCGCGTCACATTCAAACCCACTTGCCGCGCTGGCGTATTGCTGAACTTTTGCGTATCCGCAATGTTCTTGCCGCCGCTCATGAACTCGTCATAGTGGGCATTGAGCAAGGCGAGGAAACCGTTGACTTCCCACTGGCGATTCGGCCGCCACGAGAATTCGAATTCCGCGCCTTTCACCGTCGCCTTGCCCGCATTCGTGAAGTCGCCATAGAAGCCAGGCACGCCGCCCGGCTGCACATAGCTGGTAAACACGGACAACTGAATATCCTTGTAGCGGTTGGTGAACAGGGCCACATTGGCGTCGAAGGTATCGTCCGGCGCCGCGTATTTCATGCCCACTTCCAGCGCGTCGAGTTTTTCATCCTTGTAAGGCCGCGCGGAGTCGGGCACCACCAGGTTGTTGGCACGCACGTTGTAGCCGCCCGATTTGAAACCGCGCGACAGGTTGCTGTAGAAATTCGTCGTCTTCGACGCTTCGTAGCGCACGGAGATTTTCGGCGAGGTATTGCTGACCGACAAGGACTTGTCGAAGTCGGCCGCCGTCTGGATGGGCCGCGTGAAGCCCACGTCGGCAAAAGCGCGGTTCAGCACGATGGCGCGCTTTTCCTCGCGCGTGTGGCGCAAGCCCGCATTGATGCTCCACACCTTGCCCAGCGGCCAGGTCCAGTCCGTGTACAACGCCGTGCTGTCCGTCTCCACCGTGCTGACGGCGGCCGTGAACTGGCGTCCCAGGAAGTTGTTGTAGATGCCGCCGCCGGCCGTGCCTTCGAAGCGGTACAGGCCGATCACGCCGGCGCCATAGTCGCCGCTGTACGAGGCCTGCAATTCCAGGCTTTTCTGTTCGTCGCGCGAATCGCCGAATACGTCGGCAATCGGTTGCGGCAAGCCGTCGAAGTCGATGGTTTGCTCGGACGTGCTGCGCCGCTTGGCGCCAATCACTTTCACGGACCACTCGTTCGACAGCGTGTAGTTGGCCACCAGCGAGCCGCCCCGGTTATGCGTGAAGTTGTTGCCCGGCATGCCGCTCTGGATGTCATACGCATCCGTGCTGGCGGGACGCTTGAGCGGGTCAAAGGCGCTCACGCCCATGCGCTGGAAGCCGCGCACGCCCGACTTGTCGTCCGTGGCGTCCAGGCTCAGCACGACAGTCAAGGGTATGTCCTGCGGAAAGTAGCCGACGGACAGGCGCGCGGCCGTGCTGTCCTGGTCGCTGACCTGTTCGCCATTAAAGGTGTTGCGGCCGAAACCGTCGCGGTCCAGCTTGGCGGCCGCCAGGCGCGCGCGCCAGGTGCCGCTCTCGTTGGCCAGGTTGAAGGCGGCCTTGAAGTTGCGCTGATTGTAATTGCCGATGCCCACTTCCGCCGAAGCGCCGTTTTCCTTCGCAAGGGGGCGCGAAATGTACTTGATGGCGCCGCCGATGGTGTTCTTGCCATACAGGGTGCCTTGCGGGCCGCGCAGTACTTCGATGCGCTGCACGTCGAACACGTCGAGCAGTGCGCCTTGCGGACGGGCCATGTAGACGTCGTCAAAATAGATGCCCACGCCCGGATCCACGCCCCAGACGGGGTCGGCCTGGCCCACGCCGCGAATGAAGGCCGTCAGCGTGGTATTCGTGCCGCGCGAGGCGTACACGGTCAGGTTCGGCACGCGCTCCTGCAAGTCGGCCAGGTTCTGGATATTCGCCCGTTCCAGGGCCTTGGCGGAAAACGCCGTGACGGCCAGCGGCACGTCCTGCAGCCGCTCTTCGCGGCGGCGGGCAGAGACCGTCACGGTTTCCATGCGTTCTTTCGCATCGCTGGCTTCCTGGGCCGTTCTGGCAGCAGCGGGAGTGGCTTCCTGCGCCTGGGCCTGGGTAGCAAAGGCACCGGCAACGGCGAGGGCGGCGGGCATTAATTTCAAAGCAAGTTTCATAGCGTCTCCAATGTCAGGCTTGCTTGCCACCAGGGCAGACGGCCGGATTCCAGAAGCGCAAGACGTAACGGTACCGGCGCGCAAAAAGCATGCACCTGCCCTGCGATGACTGTTTCCCGGCCCTCGGCCCGTGCGGCGAGTGGCCTGTTTATTTTGAATGTGTGGCGAGGAAGGACTGCAACAAGGTATTCACACGCTGCGCCTGGTCCAGGGGCGTGGCGTGGCGCGAGTTCGCGATAATCTCGATCTCGCACTGCTGAAACTGTGCGGCAAAGGCCCGCTTGCTGGCGACGGGCGTGTAATCCTGGTCGGCCGCCATGATGAAGACGGGCATGGCCAGGGCCGGGAAATGAATGTCGATATCCCAGTGGAAAATGGCGTCCAGCGCGGCCAGATAGGCGCGCTTGTCCATGCCTGCCATTTGCGTGGCGAAGCGCTCGACCAGCGCTTGCTGCGACGGATCAGGAAACAGTTTCTTGCCGATGATCTTGCCCATGGCTTTCAAGCCCAGGGTGGCAATCACGGTACGGCGCAGCCAGTAGGCAAACAGCAAAGACGCCGGCTTGCTGCCCTGAAACGGTTGCGAGTTGATCAGGCACAAACTGGCTACCCGGCCAGGGGCGCGGTTGGCCATTTCAAGACCCACCATGCCGCCCAGGGAAAAGCCGACGATGTGCGCGCGCGGCACGTCGAGCTGGTCCATCAAATTGAAAAGGTCGTTGGCAAAGTCGCCGATCTGCCAGTCGCCGCCCGGTGCGGGACTGCGGCCATGGCCGCGCATATCGGGCACGATCAGGCGATAGCTGCTGCCGAGGGCGTCGATTTGCGGGCGCCAGTCTGCGGCGCAGGAACCGAGGCCGTGTAACAAAAACACGGGCTCGCCCTGCCCCTTGCCCAGGTCGAGGTAATGCAATGGAACATCGGATGTCGTGTGACGCCGCATTCTGTCTCCTTGCTGTTGAACATGCTTTGTGTTCAGGTGCAGGAATATGTTTTCCTGCTGTTGGAAAACATAATACGGAATCCGAATTCCGATTTCAAGTTAAATCGCTAAATATCTTAGGTCAGGTAATTTAAAGCAACACGCACCAGTTCATCTTCCAGTGCCGCGCCCGATAAAAAGGACAGCGAACCCGTCAGGGTATGCTGGTTCAGGATGCCCAGCAGTACGGGCGGCACCACCATCATCGCCTGCGTGGGGTTCGGGTGGCGGATGCTGGCCGACTTGCTGGCCAGCACGGCGACCGTGCGTTGCGAGATCAAATGATTGATCTGATGCACCCTGTCGCGAAATTGCGCATCCTGCGACGCGCGCGTGATCAGGGCCCGCAAGACGCCGCTGCGCCCGCCATTCACGGCCACGAACATGGCCACCATGGCGCGGATGAAGTCTTCCAGGCTGCGCCCTTCCCACTGGCGCAACTCCGTCAGGGTCTCGACCTTTTCCACCATGTCGGAAAAAAAGCGCTGCAGCAGCAAGCGGCTCAGGGTGTCCTTGTCGCCTAATAAACGGTAAAAGGTGCCGACAGATGTTTCCGCCAGCCTGGCCAGGTCGGCCACGCCGATTTCATCGAAACGGTTTTCCGCCAGCAACTGTTCGCCCACCAGCAGCAGGCGCTCGAACGCCTGCTTGCTGCGCGCCTGGGTGGGCTCCGGTGGAACGATCATCTGCGGGAAGGGCATCGGGAAGGAAGGCATGCGGCGTCGGCGTCTCGAATAGTGGAACCTGAGTTCCGTTATGGGTGCGCGTATTGTAACGCGGGAGACGGCCGATGGGGAGCGCCGCGTGGCGGCATCAAATTCGCTACCGGCCCTGCCACTCCATGTAGACGTCGGCGCGCTGGTAATGCGCGTCGCCGGCGGGCCGCGCCACGTGCGCAAAGCCGCTGCTTTCGTACAGGCAGATGGCCGGCGCCAGCTTGCTGTTCGACTCCAGGAACAACAGTTGCGCGCCGCTGGCCTCGAAGGCGTCGAAGGCCCGCTCGATCAGGCGGCGCGCGATGCCCAGCCCCTGGCATTCTGGCGTGACGGCCATCTTCGACAGCTCGATGCTGGCGTCGCCAGCGCGGATCAGGGCGCAGGTGCCAACGATTTTTCCATCGAGGCGCGCGAGGAAAATCTGCCCACCGTCGTCGAGGATCGAGCGTTGCGGATCGGACAGCACCTTGTCGTCCAGCGCCTCGACATAGAAATAGCGTTCCAGCCATGCGATATTCAGGCGCTTGAAATCGGCCGCGTAGGGTGCGGCGTAGTCGATGATTTCCACGGCGGCCCGCTCGCGCTGGCGCCGGCAGGCGGCGATCGTCTCGCCAAAGCCTTGCGATTGCAAGCGCGCTTCCGCCCGGTCGAGGCTGGCCATCAGTTGCGGCGTGCCCTGTTCGAACACGGCATCGACGGCTGCGCGCACGTCATCCCACAGGGGCGCCATGCTGCGCAGCAAAGCTTGCCCCGCGTCGGACAGCGCCAGCAGGCGGCGCCGCTCATCCTTGGCGTCCGGCAGCTCCGTCACCATACCCGCGTCGAGCAACTTGCGCCCCAGTTGCACCACCACCGGATGCGTCTGCCCGATCTGCGCGGCCAGGGCCGTAATCGCCGTGGGACCGTTGTCGCGCAGCAGCAGTAACAGGGGGAAACAGCGCGACGTCAGTTCGACGCCAGCGGCCAGATAGCTGGTATCGACACCGGCATACAGTTGATCGGAAAGACGACGCAGGCGGCTGGCCAGCATCAGCGAGCCGTAGGTTTGCAAATTGGAGGACATGATTATGGGGATATATGTAAGTAGTTACGTATACCCTAACGTAAACTGGCTTTCCAGGTCAAGGGCCAGCGACCACCCTGCAACAGGCCACGTCGATGTCAGAACACGCCCGCCTTACCCGCATCAAAGGCTTCCTTCCACAGATGGTAGCCCTCCAGTTCGCTTTCATGAACAGGTTCATGGCCAATCAATGACTGCCCCGCCGCCGCGCCCGGACTGCGATTCGGAGCATGGCCTATCCTGACCGTCCAGTTGCCGTCCAGCGCAGCGGCCTGCGCCTCCTCGGCCGTGTCGAACTCGTATTCGCCGTATGCACAGCCGATGATCAACAGGTAATCGTCCTCCGTTGCCACGATGTCCTTGCCGCCCATGTAAATCGCCTCGCCGCGGCCGACCTCGACTGTATCTATCTTCAACACCTTGGAAACAGAAAACTTGCCGCCCTCGTCTTGAGAAAGCAGCAGATCTCCTTGCTTGAAAGGAAAAGTTTTATAGTCGGGAGGGAAGAAATTTCCTGCAATCATGTGTATTCCTGTCAGTTTATAATTACATCAATCTTCATCGGCCAGCGCCGCTTGCAGCCTGGCCGCAAATACCTGCCCGATCAGTTCTCCCAATCCCGGCCACACCTGCGTCAGCCAGCGCTTGCCCTCCTCGCTCGGCACCACATACGGCGCGTCGCGCCTGGTGTACGCCAGGCCGATATCAATGACTTGCTCCGCATCGTCCAGGCCGCCGGCGATCATGGTGTCGATAGGCATGGCGATCAGCTCGGCGGTCAGATGCGGACGCAGCAGGCAGGCGGGGGCGATGATGGCGAATGACGCCTCCATGTAACTCCAGCAGTTGGTGGGCCAGTGGGCAGCCTTGACGGCGTCGAGGAAGGCCGCGTCGCTGAAGGCATCCGGCTGGGCTTGCGCTTGCGCATAGAAAGCGGCAAGGACGACGAGTTGAGGCGGGGAAGTCCAGGTGGGCATGGGATACACAACCAAGAAGGGCTGGCGAACGCGGGACCGAAGCCCGGCGTTCGCCATATTACATCACTTAGTTGGACGTGAAGTCTGCGTTATAAACGAAAGACTGGCCCGTTTCCGCCACAAAGAACTTATAGCTCAGTTTAGCGGTTGCGCCATTCGTCTTGGGCGACACCAGCGAAAAGGTGGCGCTGCTACCGGCAGGAATGACCTGGCCCGACACCAGACCGACGATGGCAGGAACGACCTTGCCGGTACTGTCGACAGCCGTCACATTGGTAATCATGAAGCTCGTCCCGGCAGCGGCCACCTTGAAAGTATCGACCGTAAAGTTGGCCGCACACGATCCTGAGCACGACTTCTGTACCGTTGCATTGGTGATGTAAGGCAGGCCGGCCTGCGTTTCAACCGAACCAGCCCCATTGTCCTGCACCTGGTACAAATTGAGCAGATTCGGCGTCGCCGTCACCGTGACATTATCTTCGCCACTATTCACCGAGCCATCGTTGACGATTAATGTCGCGACATAATCACCGGCCATATCCGCGACAAATGTCGGCTGCGCGGCAGTCAGCGATGACAGCATGGCCGTGCTGCCGAAAGGCTTGCTCTTCAATTGCCATCGGTATGTCAAAACATCGTGTTCTATATCTACACTGCCAAGTCCTGTCAAACGCACGGTCGTTCCCGGCGCGACAACCTGGTCTATGCCCGCATTGGACATCGGCACGCCATTGGTCGAGCTTGCAGTGGCAATAATGGTGGCGGTCGATGGTGCACTGTCGACCGTACCGTCATTGACGACAAGGCTGACGACATAGGTTCCCGGCACATTCGCCCAAAAGCTGCTGACTGCCTGGCTGCGGTCCCATGCGCCGGGAAATGGTTGCAGCATGCTATTTGCAGGCACGGAGATGAACGTCCACTTATAACTGAGATTGTCGCCGTCCGCATCCGTGCTGCCCCTGCCGTCGAGGGTCACGATATTCGCGCCTGCCAATACATGCAGATCCACCCCGGCATTCGCCACCGGGGCGGCATTCGTAGACGTCGCCGTTATCGTGACGTTCATTGAGGAGCTCAGTGTTTTATCGTACACACTCAGCGTGGCGACATACGTGCCAGCCTTGTCAGCAATAAATGAGGGTTTCACCAGCATGGGAGACGACAGCGTGGCCGTGCTCCCCACAGGACGCGAAGTCAGCGTCCAGTAATACGTCAGGGTATCGCCATTCGCATCGGAACTTGCGCTGCCGTCGAGAGTGACGGTGCTCCCCTTGAGTACGTTCTGCGCCGCGCCCGCATTGGCCAATGGCTCGGCATTGGCGACAACCGCCGTCATCGTCACGAAAGCCGGCGCACTATCCACCTTGCCGTCGTTGACAATCAGGCTCACTTCATATGCACCAGGCAAATCCATAGAGAGATACGGGCGCACCGAGTTGACATCCAACAACTGCGCAGTGCTGCCGGCCGGCTTCGATACCAGGCTCCATTTATATATCAGGATATCGCCATTCGCATCGCTGCTTTCGCTACCGTACAACATGATGCCCATCCCCGCAACGACGCTCATTGCACGGCCCGCGTGGGCGACCGGCGGGGCATTGGCTACCGATGCGGTGATCGTGACCGAAGACAGCTCGCTGCTGATCTTGCCATCACTGACCAGCAAGGTGGCCACGTAAGTGCCAGCCACATCAGCGGTAAAGGTCGGTTTCACGGCGGATAAGGCATCCAGGACGGCGGCACTGGTGACGGGTTTGGAACTCATCACCCATTTGTAGGTCAAGGCATCGCCATTCGCATCGGAGCTGGTACTCGCATCCAGGGTCACGACGCTGCCAACCACCACGCTTTGGGCTGGGCCGGCTTGCGCGACTGGCTGCGTATTGACCACGGTGACGGGGGGAGTAACGGGCGGCACAACTGCGCCGCTATTCTCCGCAGCGTCATTGCTCCCGCCGCCACAGGCCGACAAGGCAGCAAAAGCCAGCGCACAAAATAAAATTCTACTATTCACGTGATATTCCGATCAGGTTAATGACATTTCACTCGACCCGAATTATTCACGATAAATAAAAAATATGATAGGCAAGCGCTGAATTGAACGGCATAAAAATATCTTAATTCCAGCGCCGCATTCTTATTATTCATTTCAAGCAAAGAAAAACAATCACATTGCAACCATCGACCAACTTTCATTTGTAACGATGAGTTACCGCCGCCAGTAAAATCAAGAAATAGAAGAACAAGGATGATTCCTTTTCGCCGAAAAGAAATCTATTACTGTGAGTAAAATATGGACACACAAGTCATAATGACAGCCCATCGCGATCATTTCATTCATTCCATGCCACCCTCATTCGAACGCTGGAAAGCCGAACTTTTAATTGTGGGCAACATCGTCCAGGATGACGATACCTCCACGCCGCCCGATGAAGCCCAGCGGCGTTTCCAGCGCTACTGCGCCATGCTCGATGCGCTGACGGGCACGGAAGGCGCGCACTATGCGCTGGCCATTGTGCAATCCGTGCAGGCCGGGCACGATTACGGCGCCTACCAGACGGCCAACCGCGCCGCCTGGCGCTTCGGCGAAATGGCGTATTGCGCTGCGCTGCTGCAGGAACTGCCGCGCCTGATCGCCACCCTGCCCGACTGGGCAGGCGAGTTTCTCGTCGGCATCGCCAACGGCGCCGGCACACCCCACGCCTCGGCCATCACCTGCGTCAACACCCTGCTGGCTGCCGCGCCACCCGCGCATCAAGCGCTGATCGCGGCTTTTATTGCACAGGAAGAAGATGACGGCTGGCTCGAGCATTGCCCTGGCGTGCTGGGGCATCCGTAGGGGCTACCGGCCTTTCCACTCCCTGTCCATTTAACTACATGAGGACTATCCATGTCGGTCTACGCCATTACCATCCCCTGCTTTGCACAGATGCTGCGCTCCCTGACGACGCTGTTAAATAAAGGCGAAGAACACGCCCAGGCGCTGGGCTTCGATCCGCAAAACCTGCTCGTATCACGCCTGGCGCCCGACATGCACACCCTGGCGCGCCAGGTGGAATTTACGTGCACGCAGGCACAGGAAGCCGTGTGCCTGCTGACGCAGAAAGCGCTGCCCCGGCTCGCCACGCCCACCGACATGCGGCAAGCCAAGGCGCTGATCGAGGACACCCTGGCAATGCTCGCTGCGGCGGATCGCGCAGCGGTCGATGACAGCGCGCAACAGCAAGTATCGATCACCCTGGCCGGCGGCCTGAGCTTCGACATGACAGGCCAGGAATACGCGCTCAACTGGGCCACGCCGCAATTCTATTTTCACCTGGTGACGGCCTACAACATCCTGCGCCATAACGGCGTGCCGCTCGGCAAGGCCGAGTATGTGCAGCATATGTTTGCGTATGCGCGCCAGGCATAACTACTTGTATATGTGAAGGAAGAAAACCCATGCTGTTAGCACTCGACGATCCCATCTGGCCCACCCTGGAAGGCGGCTACCGCATGCCCTACGACGTGGCCGCAGCGCTCAAGGCCATGCAGGCGGGCGAAGACGTCTGGCATGAGCTGTGGGAAGAGCTGCACCACCAGGGCGACGTGGGCATCGCCTCGTATGCGGCCGTGCCCCAGCTCGTCCACATGCTGGGCAACGCAGCGTCGCGCGAGGAAGATTTTTATGCGCTCATCGCCCTGATCGAGCTGGAGCGCCACCGCAAGCACAATCCGCCGCTGCCGGAGTGGCTGGCCGGCAGCTACCATGATGCCTGGGCGCAGCTGCCCGCCATCGCCGCGCGCGACCTGCAAGGCCAGTTCGATCCCGTCATGCTGGAATCCGTGTTCGCCGTGCTGGCCCTTGCCAATGGCAAGCTACGGCTGGGCGCTGCCCTGCTGCACATGGATAGCTCGGAGGTGGACGAGTGGCTGGAAGAGCGTCTCGGCTGGTCCGAGGTCTACGGCGCGGACGCGTAACAGTCAGAAACGCTCGTCGCGCAGTGCCGGCAGCACCAGTTCGCGCACGAACGAGGCATTCGACAGGCTCAACAGCATGCGCACGACGGCAACGACGTCATGCACGGGGATCAGCTCGCCCTCGCCCCGCGCGGCAGCGTCCGCCAGCGGCACGGACAAGCCATCATAGGTATTCAGATAGCCCAGCTGCAACGCCGTCACGGCCAGTCCCTGTGCGCGGAAACCTTCGCGCAAGGCATCGGCGATGCCGTTCAAGGCGAATTTCGAGGCGCTGAACGTCACTTCCGGGCGGCCGCTCTGGCGCAGGCCAGACGTCGACCCCGTGAGTATCAGCTGCGGCTTGCTGCTGGCCAGCAAGCGCGGCACCAGGCGCTTGAGCAGCAATATCGTCGCCGTGATGTTGGTATTGACCATGTCGACGATGGCCTCGTCCGCATCGCCGAGAAAAGCGTAGTCATCGCTGAAGGCCTTTTCTTCCCACACGCCCAGGTTGTAGATCACCGCGTCCAGCACGGCCGGCGCTACACGCGCGATGCATTCGACGGCCTCGGCGGGTGCGGCCAGGTCCGCCGCGATCCATTGCAGCTGTGTGCCCTGGCCAGCAGGCAAGTCGGCGGGTTGCTGGCGCGATACGCCGATGACGGTATGTCCGTCAGCGAGCAAACCGTCCACCAGCGCGCGTCCCAGGCCCCGGCTGGCGCCCACGATCATGATGTGCATTGTGTGTCCTTTCCAATGAAGTCAACGCTGATGATAGCGGCGTTGTATTAAGCGCAGCTGAGGCTGCTCCCCATACGCGCCGCATTTACTCACGCGGCGGAAATGCGTATGCTAGGTCTGGCAATCTCCGATAACACACAAGAACGAGACACATGCCTACTTCCAACACCGCCGCAATCAACGCCGCAAGCCGTCCCCTCACCAAACAAGACTACAAGACCCTGTCGCTGGCCGCCCTAGGTGGCGCGCTGGAATTCTACGATTTCATCATTTTCGTCTTCTTTGCCAACGCCATCGGCCAGCTGTTCTTCCCGCCGGAAATGCCGGAATGGCTGCGCTTGCTGCAAACCTTCGGCATCTTCGCCGCCGGCTACGTGGTGCGTCCGCTGGGCGGCATCGTCATGGCCCACTTCGGCGACTTGCTGGGCCGCAAGCGCATGTTCACCCTCTCCATCCTGATGATGGCCGTGCCGACCCTGCTGATCGGCCTGCTGCCGACCTACGCCACCATCGGCCTGGCTGCACCGCTGCTGCTGCTCCTGATGCGCGTCTTCCAGGGTGCGGCCGTGGGCGGCGAAGTGCCGGGCGCCTGGGTGTTTGTGTCCGAACACGTGCCCAGCCGTTTCACGGGCTTTGCCTGCGGCGTGCTGACGGCCGGCCTGACTGTCGGTATTTTGTTGGGTTCGCTCGTGGCGACGGGCCTCAACACCGTCTACACGCCGGCAGAAATCACCGATGGCGCCTGGCGCTATCCGTTCTTGCTGGGCGGCCTCTTCGGCTTTGGCGCCATGTATCTGCGCCGCTGGCTGCATGAAACCCCCGTCTTTGCGGAAATGCAGCAGCGCAAGGCGCTGTCCACGGAAATGCCCTTGAAATCCGTGCTGCGCAGCCACCGCGGCGCCGTCGCCGTGTCGATGCTGCTGACCTGGATGCTGTCGGCCGGCATCGTCGTCGTCATTTTGATGACGCCTGCCCTGCTGCAAAAGATCCACCACATCGCGCCGCGCACCACTCTGGTGGCCAATACCGTCGCCACCCTGTGCCTGGCCTTCGGCTGCATCATCGCCGGCATGCTGGCCGACCGCCTGGGCGGCAAGCGCGTGATCTTCGTCGGCTCCGTGCTGCTGGCCATTTCCACGTACATCTTCTACACCACCGTCGGCAGCCGCCCCGACCTGCTGCTGCCCCTGTACGCCATGACGGGCCTGTTCGTCGGCGTCGTCGGCGCCGTGCCCTACGTGCTGGTGCAAGCGTTCCCGGCGCAGGTGCGCTTCTCGGGACTGTCGTTTTCCTACAACTTGTCGTACGCGATTTTCGGCGGCCTGACGCCCGTGGTCGTGACCCTGATGCTGAAAAACAACGTGCTGGGCCCCGCCTATTATGTGATCGGCGTGTGCGTGGTGGGCATGCTGACGGCCCTGTTCATCAAGGACCAGCGGCAGACCGTGGGACGCTAGATTCGCGCCCCTGCGGCAATCACTGCAGCACTGTTTCCCCAGGCAGGCGCCAAGTGCGCCTGCCCCCCTCCCAAGCTACCAACATGCATGCCCACCATCCCGCACTCATCATCATCGACATGCAACAAGGCATGGCCAGCCCCACTGCCGGAAGCCGCAACAATCCCGGCGCGGAACACCAGATCGCCACCCTGCTGCAAGCCTGGCGCGCAGCGGACGCCACCGTCGTACATGTGCGCCACATTTCCAGAACGCCAGGCTCGGCCTTCTGGCCCGGCCAACCCGGTGTGGAATTTCAGGCAGCGCTGGCACCTTTACCGGAAGAGCATGTTGTGGAGAAAAATGTGCCGGATGCCTTCATCCACTCGGGACTGGAACGCTGGTTGCGCGTACGCAGCATCAGCAAGCTGGTCATCGTGGGCGTCAGCACCAACAATTCCGTGGAGTCAAGCGCGCGCACGGCGGGCAATCTGGGCTTTGCCACGCAAGTCGTCGCCGATGCGTGCTTTGCGTTTGCTCAAGTCGATTATGCGGGCACGCCAAGGACGGCGGACGAGGTGCATGCGATGGCGCTGGCCAATTTGCATGGCGAGTATGCGCAAGTGGTGGCAACGGCGGACGTGATTGACGCACTGTCCCGCCCTTGCCCTGCGCCAGCGCCCCACCTTGTCCGCTAAGCTGTGGCCGGCATACGACATCTGCGCTGAAAAAGCACCCCGCACGGTCCTCCACACATTGCCAGCAGGCATACAAGCCAGCGCCACAATATGTCGCGCCGCACCACAGTCTGAAAAGGCGTTTCACATCAGCAGCTGCCCCGGCAAGCTATCAAGAAAATAGAAACAGGAAGTCTTCAAAGGAGTTTGAAATCTTTCGCCAGTAATCATCGTCCCATAAGATGACAGAGGGCGCGCTCCGAGCGCCCCTGAAATCAAAACAGAATTGACTCCCGTCACCGGCCATGCCGAAACAAATGATTTCTGTAAAATCAACGATGTCCGGAATGGCTCCCGGGCCGGCACTGACACTTCCAGGCTCTCCATAGCAGCCATCGTCGACGAAACACGCGCCAAGCTTCGCTGTCTGGGCAGTCAATTCGACGACATGCGTATAGATTTGAGCCAGTTCCGTCTGCAAGACGCCACCGAAAGAATCGAGCTCTTCTTTCAGTCTCAAATTACAAAATCCTTCCGCATCCCGATATCTTGCTGCAAAAGCAACATACTCGACGGGTAAATCCATACCGTTCATCTGCATTGCTGACTTTACCTTTCACAATCGGATCATGATATTAAAACAAAATTGCTTCTACGCCACCTTCGGGTGGTTTTTTTCGCCCCGATATGTCGCGCTGCACCAAATTCTGAAAAGGCGTTTCACATCGCGAAATTTCAAACAGCGGACTCAGCCATTGATGCTCTCACTTTTTGAAAATTCATTTCACATCCTGAAAAATCATAATTAAGCCATTGAAAAACAAAGACTTAATTTAAGTTATATGTCTTATATAAGACTTGAACATTGGCGCGAATCGGCCTACTATTTAGTCATGCAGTTTGCTTCGACAAGACGTTGTGGCGCACTCGGCGATTTTCTCAAACATAGCTTTTCTTTTTAGGAGATTCACATGTCCCAATATCAAGACGACATCAAAGCTGTTGCTGGTTTGAAAGAGCAACAAGGCAGCGCCTGGAACGCCATCAATCCCGAGTCCGCCGCCCGCATGCGCGCCCAGAACAAGTTCAAGACTGGCCTGGACATCGCCCGCTACACGGCCAAGATCATGCGCAACGACATGGCTGCCTACGATGCGGACCCATCCAAGTACACCCAGTCGCTCGGTTGCTGGCACGGTTTCATCGGTCAACAGAAGATGATCTCGATCAAGAAGCACTTCAACAGCACCGACCGCCGCTACCTCTACCTGTCCGGCTGGATGGTCGCCGCCCTGCGCTCCGAGTTCGGCCCGCTGCCAGACCAGTCGATGCATGAAAAAACCGCCGTCACCAGCTTGATCCGCGAACTCTACACCTTCCTGCGCCAGGCCGATGCCCGCGAACTGGGTGGCCTGTTCCGCCAGCTGGACGCTGCCCAAGGTGCTGAGAAGCAAGCGATCCAGGCCAAGATCGACGGCCACATCACCCACGTCGTGCCCATCATCGCCGACATCGATGCCGGTTTCGGCAATGCCGAAGCGACCTACCTGCTGGCGAAACAGTTCATCGAAGCGGGCGCCTGCTGCATCCAGATCGAAAACCAGGTATCGGACGAGAAACAATGCGGCCACCAGGACGGTAAAGTCACGGTACCGCACGAAGACTTCCTGGCCAAGATCCGCGCCATCCGCTACGCCTTCCTGGAACTGGGCGTGGACGACGGCATCATCGTTGCCCGCACCGATTCGCTGGGCGCCGGCCTGACCAAGCAGATCGCCGTCACCAATGAACCAGGCGACCTGGGCGACCAATACAATTCCTTCCTCGACTGCGAAGAAGTGTCGGCCGACGCGCTGGGCAATGGCGACGTCATCCTCAAGCGCGAAGGCAAGCTGCTGCGTCCAAAACGCCTGCCAAGCAACCTGTTCCAGTTCCGCGCCGGTTCCGGCGAAGAGCGTTGCGTCCTCGATTGCATCACCTCGCTGCAAAACGGCGCCGACCTGCTGTGGATCGAAACGGAAAAACCGCATATCGCGCAAATCGGCGGCATGGTCAGCGAAATCCGCAAGGTCATCCCGAACGCCAAGCTGGTGTACAACAACAGCCCATCGTTCAACTGGACCCTGAACTTCCGCCAGCAGGTGTATGACATCATGAAGGCCGACGGCAAGGACGTGTCCGCCTACGAACGCGCCCAGCTGATGAGCGTGGAATACGATCAGACGGAATTGGCGATCACGGCCGACGAGAAAATCCGCACCTTCCAGGCCGACTCGGCCCGCGAAGCCGGCATCTTCCATCACCTGATCACCCTGCCTACTTACCACACGGCCGCCTTGTCGACCGACAACCTGGCCAAGGAATACTTCGGCGACCAGGGCATGCTGGGCTACGTTGCCGGCGTGCAGCGCAAGGAAATCCGCCAGGGCATCGCCTGCGTGAAACATCAAAACATGTCCGGCTCGGACATCGGCGACGATCACAAGGATTACTTCAGCGGCGAAGCTGCATTGAAGGCAGCTGGTAAAGACAACACCATGAACCAGTTCTAAGCTTTTGGTTTGGCTGTAGAGTGAAAAACCCGCTTCGGCGGGTTTTTTGCGTTTGCGCTGCGGGCAGGCGGCAATTTCGTAGGTCGGCCTAGCGGACCGCGTAAGCCGACATGCACAGCCGCAGGCGCGGCTTGGTGGGGTTGCTTATTGAGTGCAAAAAACGCTTCCGCTATCTTTATTGCGTTTGAACCCTTGCAGCGCAGCGACTGGCCTGAAATACACGCTCAGCTCAATCACAGGGAGCGGCCCTGTATATCCCCGTTGTCATTTTCAAAGATGAGGCTAGCGTGTACGGTGTGAACGTCCCCGATATCAAAGGCGTCCACTCGTGGGGCGATAGCGTGGAAGACGCGCTCAACAACGTCTGGGCAGCCATCACCAGTCACATCGAGACATTGCTGGAACTGGGCGAGCCCTTGGATATCACGCAAAGCAAGATCGAAGCCCTGCAGGACTATCCTGAGCATGCGGGTGGCATCTGGGCACTGGTCCAACTCGACCTTGAAAAACTCGATAGCAAGCCCGAACGCATCAACATCAGCATGCCAAGCTTTGTGCTCAGCAAGATCGACCGCTATGCGGCGGTGCGGCACGAGACGCGCAGCGGCCTGCTGTCGCGTGCGGCGCTCGGCTTGATCGAGGCCGAAGCCAAGAGTGGTGGAGCGCGGTGATGCCAAAATGACTTAACGGCAATCGATATCGATCTCGTTCTGCCCAGCCTTGCTGCCCTTTCTGTAGGTAAATTCGCACAGGCTGACACTATCGTCCATTCGCCTCGACAGTGTTACTTCTCCATGCACGCCATAGCTGCATTGCAGCCACTTGCCATCTGGATAGCGGCCTTCCAGACGGTAGCTGAGCGTCGTTTGCCCTTTCTTCTTGCGCTCCCCGCTGGGCACCAGCTGCCCCCTGCGCTCCGGTGCGCCATCGATCGGCGCTGCGGCACTCAGGTAGAGCGGACTGCCGATATACGGCGTCCAGCCGTCCGGCACGGCATCCAGTTTGATTGATGTTGCTGGCACGCTTTCCGGGCAAGCATATGAGGCGGCCATGGCTGCCTGCGCGAGCACCGGGAAAATACAGCAGGCGACGCCGGTCAACAAAGGTTTAGGTTGCATGGATGCTCCCCTATTCGATGACGAAAAAAGCATCGGCATTGTTGCTGGGGTCGATATGCAAGCCATTCTTGTACTGGCCTTTGGCACGCAAGGTGCGCGAAGTCACGATGCCCAGGCGCTTGCCCGACCACTGATCCATGACAATGATCCCGTCCAGCGTCTGTCCCATATACAGGGCTGCGTGATTGCCTTGTTGATGATTCGCATACTTGCCGTTGATAAACGTGGCAATGGCCGTGCCTTTGCGCAGCAAGCGATTTCCCAGCACTGCTTCCCCCTGCTTCCAGGCCAACGTGGCCGGCGCACCCGCGTAGTAGCGGACCAGCGCAACGCATTGATGATTGCCGACCATGGTGGTTTTTTCCAGGTCGGTGACTTTGGTGTAGGCGTAGGACATGGGGGTTCTCCGGGGTTGGTGGGAGAGGCTTACGATACATGCGGGAAACTGTGCGGAGATTGAGGAGCCGCAAGATTTGAAGGGGGAGTCGGCTATTTCGTGTGAGGGGTCAACAAGCTCTGAGACAGGCTCGTCCTTCAAAGTGACACAACTTTATGCGGAAATGGCATCTGAATAACGCGGCAGGAAACAAGATTAAGTAAATATTGCTAGGTAAAGCATTAGATAAATAGCTGAGGTCGTGTTCGAATGGCAGACGTGACCCTGCGGCTGCCTGACCCTGCGGCTGCCACATGAGTGCCTGCATCGGTGCAGATTGAGATGGCCAAGGCTGAGATCGTGTATAAATGGCGGACCTAACCCCAGCGTCCGCTGTGATCTCAAAAAAAGTCAATCCTCTTGTGACTGTTTTTTCTTGGAAAACTTGGAAATTACAACATCAGTCGCACTTTTATTCCTAAGTAGAAAAGAGTGTTGTAACTTACCAAGCAGGCTTCGTGCATGTTGAGGTTGATGAGTTCGACCAGAAACTTTTTTAACATCTGCCGATCTAAACGCTATCGAATTTTGTTGGCGCACACCGACTCCTGCAGCATCCGCAAGTCGTTGCCTTTGATCATATGGCAAAGAAAACATATAGAGGTGCCTGCTAACTATTCCCTGCAAAAGGCGATAGCCAAACACGTTGTCCTTCAATTTTTCAGCGTATTCTTCAACGGCTCCGAAAGGCGGATCACCTGGATAACTAAGCTGAGCAGCTATCGCGACAAGCTTATACGTAACATTCTCTGAATTTTTACTTACATAATCAGTCGTTGCTTTAAGCGTTGGGGCACCGATAATTTCCCCTTGGCGCGCAATAAGACTATCCGCCATAGATCCAATTGAAGAAAAAATTAGTCGCTGGGCTAAACGGTCTGCATCTTCCTTGAGTAACGATGGTGAGCGCTCCAGGAATTTCGAGCTCAAATCTTCCAATAAAGCAGCGGGATCTTCGTTAACTACCTGAAGAAAGTAATTTATACCTCTTAATGGCCCATCGAAAAGTTCCTTCATTAGATCTTGCTTAAAGGTTTTATCAAGAGAACCATATCTGTTTTTCAATATCTGACCAAGTATTTCACCCGTTTTAAAAAGCAGGTTTATTTGCGATGCAAAGTCAAGATCAGAGATTGAGTTCAACTCAGATTTTTGTTCTACTTCCACCCTACTTGCTGCCTTGTCAGCAGCAACGCGCTGCTTATCACGATTATTTTTTATATTTGTCGTATCCACAATTAACTGAGCAGTTTTTGTCACCCAACCATTTAGTACCTTAGTATCAGAAACTATATTGAGAGGAGAAATACCTTCCAATATTTTTTTTAGAGTTTTCTCAATCTCACGGATTATCCATTTATTTGGAGCATGATGAGAAAGAAAAAGAATTGTGTTGGCATTTTCACGAAGATATAAATGATTACAGGCATGAATTACGTAATCCTTAAGATCCACTTCATCATCGACATGGTCGGCAATATATTTTGCAGAAAAAAAGTATTTTATATAGTGATATCTAAAAGAATATGTATTACCCATTACAGTTAGAATTCTGCATTTAACTAAAAAATCCATTCTACTGGAAAATTCAGTTTCCAATACATGATTGGAAAAATACTCGTTAAAGCTTATCAAGTCTGTGGCATCTAAGCTCTTAACTCGAAGCTTTGTAAAATGCCAAGCAAGATAAGAAATGTAACTAAAAATCTCATCAAATTGTTCTGCCCTAAGCTTTGCTTGAAAAAGGCTTCGGCGAATGAGAAACTCGTAATATTGTGCCATTCCAGCGTTCGCTAGAGTCCCCTTTGAACCTGCCTCCATCGACTGAAGTAAAATTAGTACATTAAAAGCAGTGGTAGGAACCAGACCTTTTCCTATTACAGTATCGATAGTTTGTTCAGACGCATGACAAAGTGCTTGCAACTCTGATTCAGTCAAGGCTTGGCCGACAGATAACCAGCGAGCAATTAGTTCACTTCTCAGCTTAAATCCGAACCCACTAAACCGATAATGATGAAATGATTGCGCAGCTTCTACCGTTTTTGAAGAGGTGGCTTCTGCCATATCAAAGCGTTCGCTAACGGTCACTACAGAATAACTAAAATGTCGTGATATTGAATTTAAGGCTCGGGCAATCGCATCGGGATGCAAACCAGCGCGGTCAAGATCATCTACTAAAAGTATTTTCGATTCTTTATCTAACTGACCATAGGTATTTATTGATTTTTTTCCATACTGGTTCTCTACGGCAGCAATCAATTTTCTCTGAAATTGCTCATCATTTGTATTTCCAATATCTTTCCCATTAACAAGCAAAGGAACATATCCAATATTCAAATAATTTTGATAAAGCGTGTGAAGTAACGCAGATTTTCCAAATTGATCATCTCCACGAAGAACTGCTTTTCCTATTTTCAATATGTCGGTTGCAAAAATTTTTCCGCTTACGATTTCTGTAGTATCGTCAACAGGATCAATTTTAGTTAATTCTGGATAAACATAGATATCAGAAAGAACTAATTTTTCTTTATTAGGATGAGTAAATGTTGCTCCAACATCTTCAAGCCGCCTTCTAAATTCAGCGTCGATTGCAAAAAGCTCATTTTTCTTCTTTGGAAGTGGATTAAATGAATCCCAAACTGCTTCACCTTGGCTTGGCATATAACAATTATCCTTCCAAATGAATTTTACTTTCGCAAATTCTTGGGTTGAAAGATCAAGAGTTATCACGCAAAACTCCGAATCGCCGCTCTTATGGGGCCATAAAGCTCCACACTCAAGCATCAGGTTCTCACCAATATCCAATTCTTTAGATAAAGTAGCACTACTCGTGTGTTCATGTCCCGACATTACAATTTCGTACTGTGACCGGCAGAGTGCTCGAAGAGGGTGATAAGTTGCTTGCGAATACCAGTTTAACGGGTGATGTATAAGAGCTATTCGAACATCGGCTTTGGCTTTGGCTTGATCGGCGTATCTATCCACTGGAAAAACCAGCTTTCCAGGCTCCTCTGGAACTTGCGACATCCAGCTAACATTTATTGCGCTTATGGAAATTATTTTATCATCAATTTTTATTGAATGTTGTTTCCATAACGGATCAGAAAATTTATTGAATTCATTAGGTAAAGAATTCTCAAAATCGAAGTAATTTTTTTGTGGTGCTGATATTACCTCAATAACACTATCATCGATTTCTTGATTCGCAATAACGGTCTCAATTAACCCTTTTCGTGCTCCCGACGAATGTTTGAATTCGCCATCATGATTCCCTGGAACAACTACCATATAGACAACCACATCATCAGCAACGCGAGATTTAATGCACGTAATTAGAGCATCAAAAAATTTCTTCGCCAATACATATTCCTCTTTTGTTCCGGAAAAAGCAATGTCACCAGTCACGGTTATAAGCACCCCTCGTACGTCAGGCAATAACGTATTGACTGTTGCGCAAATTTTTTCAGCTCGGGTAAGAATAGGGCAAGAAACATGCTGAATATGGATGTCACTGAGATGCAGTAGCGCAATTTTCATAGTTACCTCGAAACGGAAATCCCATTGTGACATTGATCAATATTTTTCGGAAGTAACTCTTACGTCTTAAATATTTTTGCAGCAGATGTTGTAACTTCACATCGCGCTATCTGCGCTGATACGCAGAGACAATTTGCACCCATTCCTTAGAAGTTGCAGAGCCGGGGTCACAGAGCCGGGGTCAGGTCCGCCATTTGGACACGGACTGATGCATTGGGCGTCGTAGAAGCTTGCTCAGTCGAAACCTAATTAGAACCACGAACGCGCGCCGCAGGCGCGCGGAGCTGCCGCGCAGCGGCAGCAGTCAGCATGCCGGGGTCACAGCATGCCGGGGTCAGGTCCGCTATTCGGACACGGACTGATGTATTGGGCGCCGTAGAAGCTCGCTCAATCGAAACCTGATTAGAACCACGAACGCGCGCCTACGGCGCGCAGGGCTGCCGCGCAGCGGCAGCAATCAGTGGATTCGGAGAGGGCCGGGCCGGTAGGCCCGCCCCTTCGAATCCCCCGCGCACGCCCCGCAGGGGGCTTGCTTCTCTCCGCGTACAGACGAAAAAAAAAGCTACCCGAGGGTAGCTTTTTCTTTTTCGTCTTTGGCGGAGAGGGGGATTCGAATCATTACTGGCAGCGCGCATAGGTGGCTGATTTCGACGGATGGTAGACTGAAGAATCCCCCCAACGATGCCCTTACCAAAAAGTTGCATACCTGCACTATAAATTAATGTAACAAAAAATACCCATTCGAGCTAAGGATTGAAGATCCTTGTGTCGGTGGTTCAATTCCGCCCCGGGCCACCAAGAATATAAAGGATTACGGCGCCAGCTTGATCTGCAAGCACGATTGCTTACACGTACCCTAACGCTTGCCACGAAAAATGGCGATGAGCAATATCAGCCGCACCTCAGACTCAAAAAATTGGCAATCATTCAACTGCCTGTTAGAGTGTTGCTTGCACGCACTATGCAAGGCGCAGCGACCTGTTCCGCAAATGATGTTGGTGGCTTGACCGGTGCGCATGCCCTTGTACGAACTCCCCACAACCCGGCTACAGGCGCCAAGTCCGGGTGCGGGCAATGAAATGATGAATGAGGCCACCATGGATAAGAAACTGCTTTCGGAACGCGACATCTGCACCAAGTACATCACGCCTGCCGTTACTGGCGCGGGCTGGGATTTGCACAGCCAGATTCGGGAAGAAGTGTTTTTCACCAAAGGCCGCGTCATCGTGCGAGGCAAACTACACACCCGTGGTGAGCGCAAGTTCGCCGATTACGTGCTGTATTACAAGCCAAACATTGCGCTCGCAGTGATCGAAGCGAAGGACAACAGCCACAGCGTGGGCGCTGGCATGCAGCAGGCATTGAATTATGCCGAAACTCTGGGTGCGCCATTTGTGTTCAGTTCTAACGGCGATGCCTTCTTGATGCACGACCGTACCGGGCTGCCTGGAAAAATCGAACAAGAACTGGCGCTGGATGCCTTTCCGTCGTCAGATCAACTGTGGCAGCGCTATTGCCAGTGGAAGGGGCTGGAAACTGAGGCGGCTCGCCATGTCGTCGAGATGCCATACCACGACAATGGATCTGGTCGCGCGCCCCGCTACTATCAGGCCAATGCGATTAATAACACGGTGGAGGCTGTTGCCAGGGGCCAGCAGCGTATCTTACTGGTGATGGCGACAGGTACCGGCAAGACCTATACCGCATTCCAGATTATCTGGCGCCTGTGGAAATCCGGCGCAAAGAAACGCATCCTGTTCCTGGCTGACCGAAACATTTTGGTGGATCAGGCCAAGAACAACGATTTCAAGCCGTTCGGTAGCAAGATGACCAAGATCAGCAAGCGCAAGATCGACCCCAGCTATGAAATCTATCTTTCGCTGTACCAGGCGGTCACCGGCAGCGATGACGAGCAGGATATCTACAAGCAGTTTTCGCCCGAGTTTTTCGACCTGATAGTGATCGATGAATGCCATCGCGGCAGTGCTGCGGAAGACTCCGCATGGCGCGAAATTCTGGCATATTTTTCTTTCGCCACGCATGTTGGTTTGACCGCCACGCCGAAGGAAACAAAGGACGTTTCCAGCATCTATTACTTTGGCGATCCGGTCTATACCTACACACTCAAGCAAGGTATCGAAGACGGCTTCCTGGCGCCATACAAGGTCGTGCGTATCGACATCGATAAGGACGTGCAAGGCTGGCGTCCCAGCAAGGGCCAGACAGACAAGACCGGGCAGCTGATTGAAGACCGCGTGTACAACCAGATCGACATGGACCGCACGCTGGTGCTGGAAAAGCGCACTGAGCTGGTCGCCAGGAAGATCACCGAATTTTTGGTCGCTACCGACCCCTATGCCAAGACCATCGTGTTTTGCGATGATATCGACCATGCCGAGCGCATGCGCCAGGCGCTGGTCAATCTGAATCCCGAACGCGTGTTGCAAAACCGTAAGTATGTGATGCGCATTACCGGGGATGAGCAGGAGGGAAAGGCTGAGCTGGACAACTTCATCAACCCGGAAGAGCCTTACCCGGTGATTGCCACCACGTCCAAGCTCATGACGACGGGTGTGGATGCGCAGACCTGCAAGTTGATTGTCCTCGACCAGCACATCAAGTCGATTACCGAGTTCAAGCAGATCATCGGACGCGGCACTCGCATCAATGAGGACTACGACAAATACTGGTTCACCATCATGGATTTCAAAAAAGCGACCGAGTTGTTTGCCGACCCGGCGTTCGATGGCGACCCGGTCATGATTTATGCGCCGAAAGGCGACGAATCGCCGGTGCCGCCAGACGAAGTGCCAGAAATCATCTTCGACGAGGACGGTAATCCCATTCCAGCCGGTGATCCGCTTGGCGATGACAGCGGCGACTTGGGCGGTGAGGGTGACGGCCTGGGTGGTGACCGCCCCGGTCCCGGGCGTGTAAAATACGTGCTCGGCGATGTGACGGTATATGTCGTTGCCGAACGCATCCAGTATTACGGGCCAGAAGGCAAGCTGATTACTGAATCTCTGAAGGATTACACACGAAACACGGTGCTCAGGGATTATGCCTCGCTTGACCAATTCCTGCTGCGTTGGACGGGCAGCGAGCGCAAGGCTGCCATCCTGGCTGAACTGGAGCAGCACGGTGTGTTTTTCGAGGCACTGGCTGACGAAGTGGGCAAGGATTTCGACGCCTTTGATCTGATCTGCCACGTCG
Organism: Janthinobacterium sp. PSPC1-1; assembly: GCF_049897625.1. Taxonomy (NCBI): domain Bacteria; kingdom Pseudomonadati; phylum Pseudomonadota; class Betaproteobacteria; order Burkholderiales; family Oxalobacteraceae; genus Janthinobacterium; species Janthinobacterium sp. PSPC1-1. Next base: position 372,526 of record NZ_JAFCWP010000005.1, read on the forward strand.
CTTTCGACCAGCCGCCGCTGACCCGCCGCGAGCGTGCCGACAACGTTAAAAAACGCAATTACTTCGCCAATTACGGTGAACAGGCGCGCCGCGTTCTCGAAACGTTGCTGGAAAAATATGCCGACACCGGCATCAGGAATATCGAAGACATCAAGATATTGACGCTGGACCCGTTCAAGAACATGGGCACGGCCAGCGAACTGGTGTCAGCCTTCGGCGGCAAGACAGGCTACATTGCCGCCCTCGATGAATTAAAAACCCGGCTCTATGCCTGAAACAACCTAATAGAAAAGCATCACGAATTATGAGTATTTCTTCCACCATCAAATCGATCCAGGACACCATGCGCAAGGATGTCGGCGTCGATGGTGACGCGCAGCGCCTGAGCCAGCTGGTCTGGATGTTGTTCCTGAAAATCTTTGATGACCGCGAAAGCGAGTGGGAGTTGCTGCAAGATAATTACAAGTCGCCATTGCCGGAGCGATATCGCTGGCGCAACTGGGCAGCCGATGCCGAGGGCATGACGGGCGACGAGTTGAAGCAGTTTCTCGACAATGAGCTGTTTCCGAACCTGCAACAACTTCAAGCCAAGGGCAACGACCAGCGCGCTCATGTGGTCCGTTCGGTATTCGAGGATGCCTACAATTACATGAAGTCGGGCCAATTGATCCGGCAAGTGATCAACAAGATCCAGGAAGGCATCGACTTCAACAAGGCGCAGGAGCGCCACTTGTTTGGCGACATGTACGAGCAATTGCTGCGCGATCTGCAGGCAGCGGGCAATGCCGGCGAGTTCTACACACCGCGCGCCGTGACAGAATTCATGGTACGCATGGTCAACCCGCGCCTCGGTGAAAAAGTGATGGACCCGGCTTGCGGCACCGGCGGCTTCCTGACTTGCTCCATCGAGCACATCCGCAAGCATGACGTCAAAACAGTCGATGACGAAGCGCAACTGCAAGCGGCCATATTCGGTATCGAAAAAAAGCCGATGCCGCATTTGCTGTGCACCACCAACATGATCTTGCATGGCATTGACGTCCCCAGCAATATCCGCCACGACAACACCTTGGCGCGCCCGCTGATCAGCTGGGGGCCAAAGGAGCGCGTCGATGTCGTCGTCACTAATCCACCATTCGGCGGCATGGAAGAAGACGGCATCGAAACCAACTTCCCCGCGACTTTCCGCACCCGCGAGACGGCCGACCTGTTCCTGGTGCTGATCATGCAAATGCTCAAAAACGGCGGACGGGCGGCACTGGTGCTGCCGGATGGCTTCCTGTTCGGCGAAGGCATCAAGACCCGCATCAAGGAAAAGCTGCTCGAAGAATGCAATCTGCACACCATCGTGCGCCTGCCTAATGGCGTGTTCGCGCCTTACACCGGCATCAAGACCAATCTGCTATTTTTCAGCAAGGGTACGCCGACGACCGATATCTGGTTCTACGAACACCCATACCCGCCGGGCGTGAAAAGCTACAACAAGACCAAGCCGATGCGCATCGAAGAATTCGACGTCGAAGCCGCATGGTGGGGCAATGAAGCCGATGGCTTTGCCAGCCGCGTTGAGAACGAACAGGCGTGGAAAATCAGCGTAGCTGACATTAAGGCACGCAACTACAACCTCGACTGCAAGAATCCGCACATCGGCGAACAGGAGATCCATGACCCGGACCTGTTGCTGGCCCAGTACAGCGCGATGCAAGCCGACATCGCCGCGCTACGCACAACATTGAAAGACGTACTGGCCGAAGCACTGCAACGCGGTGAGCCGGCATGAACCCGATCCAGCGGCTGTTGACCGAGAACATCGGCTTGTGGACCGGCGCCGACACGGCCAAGAAAACGGGACGCGGTCGAGCTTCCGGCAGCGCCGGCACCGTGTACGGCATCAAGAAACTGCGCGAACTGATACTGGAGCTGGCTGTACGTGGCAAGCTGGTTCCGCAAGACTCAGACGACGAGCCGGCCAACGCATTGCTGGCGCGCATACGGGAAGAGAAGGCCAGACTGGTTCTTGATGGAAAGATAAAGAAAGACAAGCCGCTGGCTGCGATAACGGATGATGAGAGACCGTTTGAATTGCCACAGGGGTGGGAGTGGTCGACTCTCGCCACCATATCCCAAGTAAACCCTAGAAATATTGCAAACGATAATTCCACTGTATCGTTTGTGCCGATGACAATGATTGGTGCGAGATTTAATTCATCGCATGACCAAGATATCCGACTTTGGAAAGAAGTAAAGCAAGCATTTACTCATTTTGCAGAAGGTGATATTGGGATCGCAAAAATAACGCCATGTTTTGAAAATAGTAAGGCATGTGTTTTTTCTGGGCTGCAGAACAAAATTGGCGCAGGGACGACCGAGTTGCACATTATACGCCCAATCAATTCCACTCTTGCACCACGATATGTCTTGGCTTATTTGAAGTCTCCACAATTTTTATTGGTTGGAGAGACAAGAATGACCGGTACTGCGGGGCAGAAGCGACTGCCAAAAGAATTTGTCGAGTCAAATCCATTCCCGCTACCGCCGCTCGCAGAGCAACACCGCATCGTCGCCAAAATCGATGAACTCATGGCGCTGTGCGACCAACTGGAAGCCGGTCACGTCGATGCCGTCGATGCCCACGAAACGCTCGTCAGCCACCTTTTGGCCACGCTGACCGGATCGAAAGACAGTGCTGATTTCAGCGCAAGCTGGCAGCGCATTGCTGCGCATTTCGATATGCTGTTCACGACCGAAGCCAGCATTGACGCGTTGAAGCAAACGCTGCTTCAACTGGCGGTGATGGGCAAGCTGGTGCCACAAGACCCCAGCGACGAACCGGCTAGCGCATTGCTTGAGCGCATACAGGTTGAAAAGGCCAAGCTGGTTTTTGAAGGCCATATCAAGAAGGACAAACCGCTGGCGACAATACCGGGAAATGATAAGCCGTTTGAGCTGCCGCAGGGGTGGGAGTGGACGCGTATGATCAATTGCGCCAAACAAATCACCGATGGAGAACATTTAACTCCCGAGCGAACTATAGATGCCACCCAAATACCACTGGTGACGGCAAAAAATGTACGAGATGGAAATATGGATTACAGCGTTACAGATTATGTTCCTTTGGATATTGCAACTAAGTGTTGGAATAGATGTAGGCCAGAACCTAATGATATTTTGATAGTTTCTGTGGGAGCAACGATTGGTCGGCTTACAATTATCGATGATCATCAGGATATGGTGATAGTAAGAAGCGTGACTTTGATTAAACCTTTATTGATAAAAGTTAAATATCTCGCGTTAGGACTGCGCAGCCCCACCTTGCAAGAGTATATCTGGGGCGGAGTGAAGAAAAATGCACAACCGTGTTTATATTTATCAGTATCAAATAGCCTACCAATTCCAGTACCTCCTCTATTAGAACAGGAACGCATCGTCGCCAAAGTCGATGAATTGATGGCGCTGTGTGACCGGATGAAAAAGCGCATCGCCGACGCAGGCGCTTTGCAGCGCAAGCTGGCCGACGTGATAGTGGCGCAAGCCGTCGCGTGATCGAAGAAAAGGGCTGGCGATGAAAAAAGAATTGTCGTTGACTCGCGTTTTCCAGAAGCAAGCCATCGAGATCGGCGCGACATTGGCTAACAAGACGTCGCTTGCTCTGGAGGAGGCGAAAAGTGGTTTGAGGAAACTCGATGACAAGCACGCCATCACCGATAAGTTGAAGAAGACGGGCGACACCATTGTCGCGCTGGCGGAGCAAGTCGAGCAGCGCCATGACATTTCCGGCAAGGCTGGCATCGCCATGAAAGCGGCCACTGTCACCACGCTGCAGACTAAGGATGTCGCCCTGCGCATGGCGGAAGAATCCGGCTTGAACCGGCACTTGGCCACGGTCGGCGATGCAATCAAGACCCATGTGGCAGATCCTACGGCCGAGTTAATCAGCAAACATGAACTGGCTAGACGTTTGCAATCTGTGGGTAATGTGCTGGAGCGTGGCTACGGTGCGACCCGCAGCATCATCAAGCCGTATTTTGCTGCGGCCAATGTCGATGAGCTGCTGCGCAATACCAGGAACGAACTGAATCACATTTCCGCCTGCATCATGCAAATTAGCGCGGGCGAAGCGGAAAAGGCGGCAGGGCAATTTGGCGCTGCCATCGCCTCGAAAATCACCGGCGTAGCGACGACGGGCGCCTTGCTGGCATTGGTTGGTACGTTCGGCACGGCGGGCACCGGCACGGCGATCGCCAGCCTGTCGGGCGCGGCTGCGACCAATGCCACGCTGGCCTGGGTTGGCAGCCTGTTGGGTGGCGGCATGGCGGCAGGTGCAGTACTAACCGGCGGCCTGAGCATCATCGCTGGGCTTGGCGCCTACAAATTGCTCGGTTCCGAACGACGCGCGTTTGAGAGCTTGCCTGATGTCGAGCAGCGCATTGTTCAATCCTGCTGGTTCCTGATCGCCATGATCGATGACCTGTTGGCGGATGAGTCCCGTCGCGTCGATGCCGATGTCGCAGTGGGTTTGCTGAACAATACGCTGCTACCCTTGCAAGCCCTGCTGACCGAGCATGCCGATGCCATTTGCGGCAATCTCGATGGCAAGCATGCAGTGGCGTTCAGGCAGCATGTGTTGGTCGACGTCCAGCGCGTGGTGATCGGCGGTTTCAATCAATTCATCGGGTCCGGCAGCGCGGCCAAATCGCGCTCCTACGAAAACGTGATCGGCGGCGTGTTCTATGCGCTGCTGACGCGCACAGCCGTCGATGAGAGCGTCGAAAGCCAGTTGGTGCTGGATGCGCTACGACGCTCTACAGCGAGCCTAGGCGGCGCATCCGAAGCCGAACTGAGCGATTATCTCGACGGCTATGATGCCGACCAATTGAAAGGCATCGCCAACAACATCAAGGGCATCTATCATGAGGTGCTGTGGGTGCGTCAGTACAACGATACACACGAAGACACCTACGCCGCACTGTTTGGCGCGACCAATCATGCTGGCGCCGATATCGAGATAAAATTTTCCGGTACGGATGAAGTTGTCGATACCATCCAGTTGAAGGCGACCGACAGCGTGGCTTATGTGAGGGAGCATTTGGAACGCTACCCGGATATCGATGTGCTGGTGACCAATGAAACCGCCGAACGCATGAGTGGAGTGCACTCCAGCGGCATAGACAACGTTCAAATTACAGGACAGGTCAATCATGACCTTGAAGCAATTGCCGCCAACACCGTGGGCGACCGTGTGCTCAATTCTGCCGAGTTGTCAGCCGCGATCAGTACCGGATATGAGTTGATCTCTATGCTGAATGGTAAAAAGGACTTTCCGCAAGCGGTGAGCGATACGGTGCAAAGGGTGGGCACCGCAAGCGCTGCCACGGCCATTACGGCTTACCTGTTCAGTTAGTTTTCACGATGGGCCGGGTTGGACGCCGCGCTGGCGGTGGGCGGCTGGCTCGCGTTCACCAACGAAGGCGTTATTGTGAACCACTTTGATGAACTCAATGGCGCGACGGCCAAGACGCGCATGGTAACGGCCAAGCATGTGGCGCATCACCGGAATGTGGGCGCCACGGTAACGCAAGCAGCGTTACAAGAAAAGTACAGCAGCGTTACGCTAAAGGCCGATGACCATATATCGCCGGGGTATTTCCAATTACAGACCTGCATCTTTAATCAGTTTTGTCACGGATGTGTTGAGGGCTGCAACTATTCTCACCAGATGAAGCAAACCGCAGTTCTGCTCGCCCCGTTCGATAGCGCCAAGATATGAGCGGTCGATGGCACAGAGATGTACCATTTCCTCCTGGGAAACTCCTCGCGATTTTCGCATTGCGCGCAGAGCATGGCCAAAGGCAACTAAGGCGTGATCTTTTGCGTTTAGCGGAGAGATAGGCATCGGCCCATATTCTCGTTATGATGCCAACAGTGTCGGGCACAATCGACGGCAAACGGCTGCCAACAACGGTCATTCGCCGTTCCGCCAAAAGCCGCTGGCGACGATCTGCGGCCGACGCAGAGCTAGCAGCTTGACGGTGAACTACTCACAATTTAGCAAGCTATTATCGTGGGGGAAAAAAACAACACTTCGATGTCCAACAGAGTAGGCACCATTACCAGTCTGGCGCAACTTGCCATAGGTAGACAATCGCTTCAAGCGTTCTTCTTTAGTGAGGTTCGGAGCGCAATGATCAGGGCCAGTTTCGGCAGAAGCCTCAGTCGGCGCCGCGGCCGCCGGTAATTCGGTGTTCAGATTCCACTGAACGTCCAACTTTGAAAAGGTCGCGTACTTCGCCACGTCCAAGTACTCGTCCGCCTCGAAATTCAAACCAACGGCTTTTCCTGTGGCGTCAACGACGTTGGTCATGCTGCTGAGCGGGATAGATTTCGAGAAGACTTTGAACCCGTCCTTGTCCACGAAATTCAAATATAACCCTTTGTTCTCGTCTTGGCGTGCGGCAATGCGTTGGTATTTCATGTATGGGGGCAGAGAGTCGGTGGTAACAATTAGGTGAAGGCGCCCGTCCACCATTTTCGTACGTGCGTTCAAAGAAAATTGAAGGATAGAATTTAGATCTGAAGTCCAAGTTTTAGCTGTCTCGTATTCTTTAGCTTGTATCTTTTGCCACTGGTAATACCCGGCAGTCCCTAAGCCAAACACCACCACCAGTGCAAAGACGGAAAGAAACAGGGCAGTTGCCAGACGCATTGTTGACTTCAAATACGCAATTATCTTCATGGGGTAGTTTCAGCGAGTAGGGAGAGACGATCTCATATTCTAAATTGAGTTTGATTCCTACAGTCAATTTATTGTAGATGAAGCAGTATTTTGCGCACGCGCTTCATGCACGACACCAAACATCGACTGGGCGCGACTGCTGCAGGTTAGATATGGCCACACCCTTATCAACTCGGTCAAACTAGTCAAGGCTGCCGTGGAGCTATAATTAACAAAAAAACACATCTCTAGGTTTTTGACTTATCACTTGAATTAATGCCAGCTTTGCTCACGGAGTCGCTATGGGTTTGCTTTCAGAGTGCCAGTTCTGCCATCAATTCTTTTCCACCAAGGGAATGGCAGAACACGTCCGAGCCAAGCATGGCACCGACGTTCGCGCACGAACCATCACTGTGCAGACCCGCGCAAGCCCGGACAACGCGTCGGCGAGTAAGTTGCGCGGCCATGAAGCTAATCAGAACCGAAATTCATCTCAAGCAAACTTCGGCAGCCGGCTTACCAAGGCAGAGGAGGCGCAGAAAGTTCGACACGAACTACAGGGGAGAAAAAATGATGCGACGGCCGCGTTCATCAAACGGTCGGCGCAGCAAAAAGCGAACATCGAGCCACTTAGCTCGGTGTGGAAAGAGCAGGTGGCCAAGTTGTCGCCTCTCAAAGCGAAGGTGGCCACCCGGCCTTCCGCGAAAGTGAGGCGCCAAGAACATAGCTATTCGTTGCAGCTTGGAAGAGTGCCAGCCCGAAACGTACCCGCGCCCGTGACGCCATCGCCCACACAGGTGGGGGAATCGGCTAGGCAGGCGCTCATGCCGCGCCCCTCGTCATCGGTGGATGTTCCGTGCTCTTGCTGCGGTGAAAATGAGCGCTGCTTCCGCTGTGATGGCAAAGGCTACTATGAAGTGAGCGAGGAAAAAGCAGCTCGTATGGCCAAGCTCGCAACCAGTTCCCCAACGCCGGTACGCAATGGCCCAGTTGGCTTCGCATCAGATACGCGTGGAGCCGCTTATGGATTGCGAGAGCAGGGGCGCTTCGCCAGCGCGCCTCTCCATGACGATTTCGGCGACGATTCGTCCAGCTGATCATGCGATGTTGTATAGCACTGCGCGCCGACAACTCCGCGCCGATCAGGTATGCAGCTGGGGCGCGATGCTGCCCGCTGGGGCGACCGAAGCACCGTGCACCTCTTATTAACTCCCACTCAAGCGATTCCACGCCTAGCGTCAATACAGCGCTGCTGCCATTCCGCAATTTCGGCTGCGTCCCAGGCAACAGACTTGGGGCCGATGGGGATAGGCGCTGGCAACACGCCTGCCTTCACCTTGCGCCAGATTGTGGCGCTCGACCAGCCGGTAGCCTCGATGACCGCAGGCAAGCGGAGGAATTTTTTAGTCGTGGTCATACGATTCTCCTTCGATTGATGAACAGCAAACAATAGAGAATCATGCCGACTCTCCGCGATCATTCCGGCAGCGCCAGGGCTGCACCCCTTACATATCTTCCGCTCCATACGCTGCGCCTCTGATACAAGTGGGCAGTCATCTGCCCAGATAGATGGAAGTGACCTGTTCGCGGCCATGTCCCATCTCCGCCGAAATCTTCATCCGCGCAGCGTGATCTGCAAGTTTTTGTGAAGCATCCAGCTGTCTGGACGTCGGGCCGCCACAGGCTGGACTAGGTCGGCCAGTCAGCTCCGCATAGCGCCGCTGCGCGTACTCATGGCGCAGACCATGCACGCCATGAATGCCAGCCTTGTCGCACTGCGCCCGAAAGCGGTTCAACTGGTCCCGATACCGCAACTCCGCCGGAATCAAGCTGCCTTTGCCCGCCAGCGCCTTGGCCGCGTCCAGCATGGCGCGCTGCTGCATGGTGGCAATCGGCACTTCCCGGTACTTGCCGCCCTTGGTCCAGCTGTCAAGCAGCCGCAAGACGCTCCCGCCATCGGCCCATCCCGGCTTGATCTTGATACTTTCCTCGCGCCGCAAACCAAACGCCGCCTGCAGCTGCAGGGACATGCGCGTATACGGATCATTCACGCGGGCCAGCGTGTCGGCGTCGAGCACCTTCGCCTTAGAAACATTGGTGACAAACACCCGCTCCGCGATGCCGTATTCGCCGTTGGTGCGCGCAATGATGTTTTCCTTACCGATCTTCTCGGCCCACCAGCGCAAGGCGCTCATGCGATTCTTGATCGTGCCGGTACTGACGCCATCCTGCTTCCACTTGTCTAGCAGCGCCGCCACATGCTTCGGTTTCAGACTGTCCACGCTCATATGCTGGAAGCCCCGTTCCGCCAGGTCGTTGGCGCACAGGTTTAATAGGCGCTCGCGGTCGGCCTGCGTCGCAAAGCTGCCATCCCGGTTGCGGTGACACAGTTGCTTGAGCTGGTAGTTCAAGTCGCGCATGGCAAAGTCATCCCTTCGATCTTTGGTTTTCACATCGATGCTGCGTGGTGTAATCCTGTCTGGTAAGTGTTTCTGGCCACCCTCACTGCCTCGGCAGAAAAGGTTGAATCAAGGGCCTCGGGACACCACTCCCGTGTATGCGGTTGCTGTTACTGCCTGCCCGCGCCGCATGCGCGTGTGGCACCGCTGCGCGCTCCCGGAGGAAGCCGCCGCAGCGGGGACCAATCACCCAGGGTCCATGGAGTGCACCTCGCGCACGGATCAACTTCAACTAATCAGCCCGTTGCGGGCAAAGGACATCGCAGGGCTTGCCTGCGATGGGGGGCGCCTGGCCCCGTCACTGAACAACATCACGCGGTGGAATTCCGCTTGCCGCCTGGGCCTATGCCGTCGGCGGCGCGTCGTCACTGGCAGCACGCCGCCAGTAACGACGCGTGCACGCAGCCATGGCAGGCGACGGCATATAAGCCAGCATCTCACTCGCGGTGACGATACTGGCGACTCTGAAGCACATGCGCTGGCAGCAGCCGCGATGGCATCGCATCGCTGGCATTTCTGCTAACGGTGCGGCTTGCGGCAAAGCCATGCTGTGCTTCATAAGGTGCGCTACCTCGCGGGGCATGCGAACCAATCAGGGCAGGAGTCTTGCTCCTGTTTGAGGAAGCGCCCATCGGGCGCAATCATCCAGGCAATCCGACTTGCGGATTGTGGGATATGAAGACGCTGAAGGCAGCGCTTTATCTTGCCGAGATGTGCATGCTTCTGCATGGCCCGGCGATTTATCTAGCAGAAACTGCTAAGTATCATGGTGGCGGGTGACGACCGCAACGCCTATGCCGCTAAGCATAGGGACATGCTCGATGCATGCCCTCGTGGGAGCGATTCCCACATAAGAGAGCTTCATTCTATGCCTGATATCGACTTTTGCAAGCGGTTCGTTTCGTCAAGTGCGCTTTTCGTAGTACGCAGAATTGCAGCCCGGACAAAGGCTCTGATAGCTACTGCATGTTGTCGCCCTGGTGACGTACCCGCCTCCTTGACTCCTTCATCGCACTAACCAATTGGTCCATGCTCATACCGTTACGTAAATAACTAGCAGCGAGCGCCGTCGCGACACCCTCCAGCTGACCGGAGACGACCTGCAAACCAGCCTGTTCAATTTGCCGAATGGCTGCTTGCTGGATACTGTGCTGTGCTTCACTGATGGAAATGCGCTGCAATGCCGGAAATAAGGCGGTTTCGAGGTGACGGATAGCGAGCAGGGTCGCCCTCCGGATACTGGTCTGCACATGAACCCACTCCGGCTCATCGAATATTTCGTCGATTGGCATAGGCTTTGGCAGTGGATGCAATTTTTCTCGATTGAATTCTGTGTGCGGGTCCTGCTGCCGCTCCAGCAGCTTATGCGCTGCAAGCCTGTGTTCTCTCGCTTTGGCAATGGAAACTTCAGGGTACCGGCCAAAAGTCAGAACGCTTTCGCCACCGCTTTGCTGGAGATACTTCATGCGCCAGACCTTGCTGCCGCTGGGCTGCACTGCGATGTACAGACCAGCTCCATCGAATAGTTTGTATATTTTGTCCTTCGGAACAGCTTGCTTGATAAGCTCATCCGTGAGGCGCAATACATACTTAGACATGGTGCCCTCCTGTTCCTCCATCCCGGCCGAATTCGCCACTGACAAGCGTTAATCTTGGCGTCTGCGGCGGCGCTCCCTTGCCGCTGACGGCATCGATATAGTCGGCCCAATCCTGCATCATCCGGCGCCGCTCCGCCAGGAACTGGGCGCGGTCATAGGCGCTGGCCACCTTATCCTTCGGTGCATGTGCCAGCTGCCGGTCCACGACTTCATGCCGGTAGCCCAGGCGCTCCTTGATGGTGCTCATGGCCAGCGCCCGGAAGCCATGGCCGGTCATCTTGCCCTTGTATCCCATGCGTCCAAGCGCCACCAGTATCGTGTTATTGCTGATCGGCTTTTCGTGGTCGCGCTGATTCGGGAACAGGTACTTGCTGCGGCCCGTGATCGCGTGCAGTTCGCGCAGCAGCTCCAGCGCCTGGCGCGACAGGCATACGTGATGGTTGGTCATATCCGGATTGACGGTCAGCTTGCCGCGCTTCATGCGCTGCCATGGAATGATCCACTCGCCGCGCTCCAGGTCAATTTCACTCCAGGGCGTTTCGATCAACTCGCTGGTACGCACAAAGCACAGCAGCATCAGCCGCAGCGCAATGCGGGTCGGCGCGAACATGCGTGCTTCGTTGCGGTCCAGAATGGCCAGGAAATGCGGTAGCTCGTCGGCGTTGATGGCGGCGAAGTGTCCGGCGCGGACGGTCTTCAGCACATCCTTCATATCGGTGACCAGATTGCGCTCTGTGAATCCGCACTGAATCGCGTAGCTGAAAATTGACGAACATACCGCTCTCTGGCGATGGGCGACCTCGCTTGCGCCGCGCTCCTCGATCTTGCGCAGTGCGGCGATCACATCGAGGTGCTTGAGTTCATCGATGGGCTTGCGGCCAATGGCAGGAAAGATATCTGCCTCCAGCCGTTGCAGGACGTTCTTGGCGGTGCGCTCGCTCCAGGTCGGCACCCTGTTGGCATGCCACTCGCGGGCGATTTTTTCAAAAGTATTGGCGGCGCGCTCTTTCAACAGTCGTTTGGCGTCGTCGCGATGCTTGGCCGGGTCGATCCCTTGCAGCATCAGGCGCCGCGCTGCCAAGCGCTTTTCACGCGCATCCTGCAACGTAATTTCCGGATAAGGACCAAACGTCAGTGCGTTCTCCTTACCGTTGGCCTGGCGAAACTTCCAGCGCCAGATGCGAGACCCGCTCGGCATGACTTCCACGAACAGGCCACCGCCGTCGGATAACTTGTATGGTTTATCCTTTGGTTTGGCGTTTTTGACCTGGAGTTCGGACAGCGGTACGATGAGCTTTGCCATGGTGGCCTCCTTCGCAAATGCGTCTGAAACCACTATAGGACAGTTATGCGGGAATGGTAGTCAAGGATGGGGGAATCCGGCCCGGCGCTTTCCCTCAAAAAAGTTAGACGTACTGAAACGTCTTGGCACATTTCGAGACGCCGAAAAACGAAAAAACCGCTTAGAATCAATGATCTAAGCGGTTTTTGAGGGACTTCCTGAGACGTCCTGATCTTACTTAATTACTATCCGTGGCGGAGAGAGGGGGATTCGAACCCCCGATAGAGTATTACCCTATACACGCTTTCCAGGCGTGCGCCTTCAGCCGCTCAGCCATCTCTCCTGAAGGCAATGCGCGCGTCTTGCTTGCTCACATTGTGTACTGCATATCGCTTGTCGCGAAGCCGCAGATTATAGCAAAGATTCTACAGACTGCCAAAGTTATTTACCCAGGGGTAAAAGTTTGGCCAGGCCTGCCGGAAGGATGCGCCACAGTGGTGCGCACGGGCCTTCCGGCGGGCCAGGCCTGCCTGTTAAGACGTTTCTTTCAACTGATCCAGAATCGCCGGGTTTTCCAGGGTCGAGACGTCTTGCGTGATCGTCTCGCCCTTGGCCAGCACGCGCAGCAGGCGGCGCATGATTTTGCCGGAGCGGGTTTTTGGCAGGTTGTCGCCGAAACGGATTTCCTTCGGTTTCGCAATCGGGCCGATTTCCTTGCCGACCCAGTTGCGCAGCTCCAGCGCCAGTCGTTTCGCTTCCTCGCCCGTCGGACGCGCTTGCTTCAGCACCACGAAGGCGCAGATCGATTCGCCTGTCGTGTCGTCCGGGCGGCCCACCACGGCCGCCTCGGCCACCAGCGGGTTGGCCACCAGGGCCGATTCGATTTCCATCGTGCCCATGCGGTGGCCCGACACGTTCAGGACGTCATCGATGCGGCCCGTGATGGTGAAGTAGCCCGTTTCCTTGTTGCGGATGGCGCCGTCGCCTGCCAGGTACATCTTGCCGCCCAATTCTTCCGGGAAGTAGCTCGACTTGAAACGCTCGGGGTTGTTCCAGATCGTGCGGATCATCGATGGCCATGGGCGTTTCACCACCAAAATACCGCCCTGGCCGTTCGGCACGTCGTGGCCCGCTTCGTCGACGATGGCAGCCATGATGCCCGGCAATGGCAGGGTGCAGGAACCGGGGACCATCGGCGTGGCGCCTGGCAACGGGGTGATCATGTGGCCACCCGTTTCCGTTTGCCAGAAGGTATCGACAATCGGGCATTTCTCGCCGCCGATGTGCTTGTAGTACCACATCCACGCTTCCGGATTGATCGGCTCGCCAACCGTGCCCAGCAGGCGCAGGCTGCTCAGGTCGTAATTCTTCGGATGGACTTTCGGGTCCACATCGGCTGCCTTGATCAGCGAACGGATGGCCGTAGGCGCCGTGTAGAAGATGCTGACGTTGTGTTTCTTGATGGTTTCCCAGAAGCGGCCCGCGTTCGGGTAGGTCGGGATGCCTTCGAACACCACTTGCGTGGCTCCCACGGCCATCGGGCCATACGCGATGTAGCTGTGGCCCGTCACCCAGCCGATGTCGGCCGTGCACCAGAACACGTCGTCGGGCTTGATGTCGAAACTCCATTTCATCGTCAGCGCGGCCCACAGCAGGTAGCCGCCGCTCGAATGCTGCACGCCCTTCGGCGTACCCGTCGAACCGGAGGTATACAAGATGAACAGTGGATGCTCGGCATCGACCCATTCCGGCTCGCATTGCGCGCTCTGGCCTTCGACCAGGTCGTGCAGCCACGTGTCGCGGCCGGCCACCATCGGCAAGTCGCTGCCCGTGCGCTGGTAGACGATGACGTTTTTCACGCACTCGCAGCCGCCCAGCGCCAGCGCTTCGTCGACGATGGATTTCAATGGCAACTTCTTGCCGCCGCGCAATTGTTCGTCGCCCGTGATGACGGCCACGGCGCCCGCGTCGATGATGCGTTCCTGCAGCGATTTCGCCGAGAAGCCGCCGAACACGACGGAGTGGGTGGCGCCGATGCGCGCGCAGGCTTGCATGGCAGCAACGCCTTCGACGGACATCGACATATAGATGATCACGCGGTCGCCCTTGGCGATGCCCTTGGCTTTCAGGCCGTTGGCGAACTTGCAGACTTTTTCGTGCAGCTCTTTGTACGTTGCCTTGGTGACAGTGCCGTCATCCGCTTCGAAGATGATGGCCGTCTTGTCGCCCAGGCCATTTTCGATGTTGCGGTCCAGGCAGTTGTAGGACACGTTCAGCAGGCCGTCTTCGAACCACTTGTAGAACGGCGCGTTGTCTTCGTTCAGGGTGCGGGTAAACGGCTTTTTCCAGCTCAGGTTTTCGCGCGCCAGCTTGGCCCAGAAGCCTTCGTAGTCGCGTTCGGCATCGGCCACCATGGCGCGGTAGGCGTCCATGCCGGAAATCGTTGCCTGTGCGGCAAACGCTGCCGACGGTTGAAATACGCGCGACTCTTCCGGTCCCTGCTGCTCAGTGCCCTGCCCTTGGTTCTCTATAGCGGCCATGCTAGTCTCCAGTGTAGTAATTGTTTGGTAACACCATATTCCTGCTGTCTTACGGACGCCTTACATGCAGCGTTTTCCTCGATCCATTCTAACCATAATCGCCACTGCCGACGGGCGTCAAGCGTACGCCGCCCAGCATTCTGGATGGAAAAACTGATAACAAGTCAATTAGTTGGCGTCGCTTTGTGTTTCATCAAGGCCAAGAATCCAAATCGAGGGCATGCGCAGTGATCAGCAGCGAGTGTAAAATGTCGGGCATACCAAAAATTGGTATTTACCCCCAGGAAACTCCAGATGATCGACCACTCACAAAAGCCCTCTCATAGCAAACTGCATCCCCTGTCCGCCTTCATCTTCATGTCGCGCTGGCTGCAGCTGCCGCTGTACCTGGGCCTGATCCTCGCGCAATGCGTGTACGTATTTCATTTCTGGGTGGAACTGTCGGACCTGATCGGCGCCGTATTCGGCAATGATGCGGCCCTGCAGCACGTCTTGACGGCCGTGGCCGTACCAGGCAGCGCCCTGCCAACCAAGCTCAATGAAGCGACCATCATGCTGGTGGTATTGGGCTTGATCGATGTGGTCATGATCTCGAATCTGTTGATCATGGTCATCATCGGCGGCTATGAAACGTTTGTCTCACGCATGCACCTCGATGACCATCCGGACCAGCCGGAATGGCTGTCGCATGTGAATGCGTCCGTGCTGAAGACGAAACTGGCGATGGCCATCATCGGCATCTCGTCCATCCACCTGCTGAAGACCTTCATCAACGCCAACTCGTACAAGATCGAAGTGATCATCGCGCAAACGGTGATACATATGGTCTTCATCCTGTCGGCGATGGCGATTGCGTACACGGACCGCATTATGACGGTCACGCAAAACCAGGCCAGAGCACCACACTAAAGAAAAGAAGCCCATGGCT
Source organism: Janthinobacterium sp. PSPC1-1 (assembly GCF_049897625.1). NCBI lineage: Bacteria > Pseudomonadati > Pseudomonadota > Betaproteobacteria > Burkholderiales > Oxalobacteraceae > Janthinobacterium > Janthinobacterium sp. PSPC1-1. The sequence continues at coordinate 388,045 of NZ_JAFCWP010000005.1, forward strand.
GCCAGCGGCGGCCATGGGCTTTCAGCAAAGAGTCCTACCCTTCTTATCCACCGCGAGAACACCATGACTGTCATAAAGCAAGAAGACCTGATCGAATCCGTCGCCGCAGCGTTGCAGTACATTAGCTACTACCATCCTGCTGATTACATCGAGCACCTGGCGCGCGCCTACGCGGCCGAGCAAAGCCCGGCGGCAAAAGATGCGATCGCGCAAATCCTGACCAACTCGCGCATGTGCGCGGAAGGCAAGCGTCCTATCTGCCAGGACACGGGTATCGTCAACGTCTTCCTGAAAATCGGCATGGACGTGCGCTTCGAAGGCTTCTCCGGCACGGTCACCGACGCCGTCAACGAAGGCGTGCGCCGCGCGTACAACTTCGACGACAACAAGCTGCGCGCCTCCATCGTGGCAGACCCGCATTTCGACCGCAAGAACACCAAGGACAACACGCCAGCCGTGGTGCACATGGAACTGGTCGAAGGCAATACCGTCGACGTAAAAGTCGCTGCCAAGGGCGGCGGTTCGGAAAACAAATCCAAGATGATCATGATGAACCCGTCCGATTCGCTGGTGGACTGGGTCATGAAGACGGTGCCAACGATGGGCGCCGGCTGGTGCCCGCCTGGCATGCTGGGCATCGGCATCGGCGGCACGGCCGAGAAAGCCATGCTGATGGCAAAAGAGGTGTTGATGGAAGACATCGACATGTTTGAGCTGAAACAGCGCGGCCCGCAAAACAAGCTGGAAGAACTGCGTATCGAACTGTGCGACAAGATCAACTCGCTGGGCATCGGCGCGCAAGGCCTGGGCGGCCTGACGACCGTGCTCGACGTGAAAATCATGATGCACCCGACGCACGCCGCGTCGAAGCCGGTCGCCATGATCCCGAACTGCGCCGCCACGCGCCACGGCCACTTCGTGCTCGACGGCTCCGGCCCCGCCTACATGACGCCGCCGTCGCTGTCGTCGTGGCCGGAAGTGCACTGGACGCCGGACACGGAAAAATCCAAGCGCGTCGACCTCAATACCCTGACGAAAGAAGAAGTCGCTTCGTGGACGCCGGGCCAGACCTTGCTGTTGAACGGCAAGATGCTGACGGGCCGCGACGCCGCACACAAGCGCATCCAGGACATGCTGGCCCGTGGCGAAGAATTGCCGGTCGACTTCAAGAACCGCGTGATCTACTACGTCGGCCCAGTCGACCCCGTGCGCGACGAAGCCGTCGGCCCGGCCGGTCCGACGACCGCCACGCGCATGGACAAGTTCACCGACATGATGCTGGAAAAAACCGGCCTGATCGCCATGATCGGCAAGGCCGAACGTGGCCCCGTCGCCATCGAATCGATCCAGCGGCACAAGTCGGCTTACCTGATGGCTGTGGGCGGCGCCGCCTACCTGGTGTCGAAAGCCATCAAGCACGCCAAGGTGCTGGGCTTTGCCGACATGGGCATGGAAGCGATCTACGAATTCGACGTCGTCGACATGCCGGTGACGGTGGCCGTGGATGCGAAAGGCACTTCGGTGCACAATACGGGTCCGAAAGAGTGGCAGGCGAAGATCGAGCAACTCAATAGCGTCAGCAAGATTCCCGTGACGGTCGCTTAAACAAGCTCTACCATAGACGCCGCGCGGCAACATAGCGCGGCGTTTTTTTATTTTCATCGGCTTCGGCTTAATATGACTTTTACCTCAAGTAATAGCGCAAATCTGGGGTCAGACCCGACGGGTCTGACCCCAGCAGTCAAGCTGCCTGTCGGCATTTTTGATTCCGGCGTGGGCGGCCTGTCGGTGCTGCGCCATATCCGCGCGCAGCTGCCGCAGGAAGACCTGATTTACTTTGCCGATTCCGGCTATGCGCCGTATGGCGACAAGACGGAACAGCAAGTGGTCGACCGTTCGCTGGCGATCACCGCCTTTTTATTGCAGCAAGGCGCGAAAGCACTGGTGGTGGCGTGCAACACGGCCACCATCGCCGCCATCAAGGCGCTGCGCGCGCGCTATCCCGACCTGCCCATCGTCGGCGTCGAACCGGGCCTCAAACCAGCGGCCAGCATCAGCCGCAACGGCAAGATCGCCGTGCTGGCCACGGAACGCGCCTTGCGCGGCGACAAGCTGCTGGCCCTGCGCGAACAGGTGAGCGCCGCCACGGGCGCCACGTTCATCTTGCAGCCCTGCATCGGCCTGGCCGACCGCATCGAGCAGTGCGAGCTGGGCAATGATCCGCAGGACGCCACCAGCGCCATGCTGGAACGCTACATCGCGCCCATGCTGGCGCAAGGCGTCGACACCCTGGTGCTCGGCTGCACGCACTACCCGTTCGTGCAGGACGCCATCGTACGCACGGTGCGCGCGCATACGCAGGAAACGATTACCCTGGTGGACACAGGCGACGCCGTGGCGCGCCAGCTGGCCCGCTTGCTCGACGCAGCAAGCCTGCGCCGCATCGAAAACGAGGCCCCACAGCTACAGGGCTACACGACGGCCAAGGTCGAAGCATTGGCGAAAGCCTTCGCCGGTTTGCTGAACTTGCAGCCGCCCGTCACACACCTGTCCGTGTGAGCGGTGTGAGCAAAAGCGACCGTTTTCATGCAATCTTTCGATTCTTTAAAAAAGACTGCATTTAGATTTGCCACTTCGCCGAGTTCTTTGTATAATTCGGCACCTGTTCAGCAAAACAGCTAAACAGGCAAGTAAGACAGTGGTGGCTGTAGCTCAGTTGGTAGAGTCCAGGATTGTGATTCCTGTTGTCGTGGGTTCGAGCCCCATCAGCCACCCCACAGAATGCGTAGGAAAATCAAAGGGTTACATGCTTCGGCTTGTAACCCTTTTTTGCGTTTCATTAACCTGCATAATCCATGTAGGCACTGTGTAGGTTTTACCTAAGGAGCAGTGATGAGAGATATCAATTCTGTAGTGGATGTTTTTTTGGCGCTTCGTGAAAGGTGCATGTGGCTTGACAGCTGTTACACAACTTTTTCGTCGTTGTATGAAAGCGGAGACGACCGTCGCAAACTCTTGGGGTCAACCGCACCAGGCTTTTTCATGGAGCACAATCAGGTACTTCAGCAACATTGCATTTTACAGGCATGCAAATTGACTGACCCAGCGGTTATGATGGGCAAAAAAAACTTAACATTGAGCCATGTTAATAATATGCTTCGAGCAGCCAATCTCCTCACACCAGAGATTGAAGAGCTCAGCGCGAAAATGGCGTCATACCGCAAACTGGTTCTCGATTCGCGCCATTGGATCATTTCACATCATGACCTTGAGGCGACAATGCTTGGAGAGCCAGTTGGGGCGCACGAAAAAGAGGACTGGACGGTGTTTTTGGACAGCATGTATCGCTACACTGATGCTGTCGGTGAAGCTGTCGGAGTCGGCCCTTTGAACTATCGAGGCTGCACAGGGCCGGGGGATGCGAATGACTTACTGAAGCACCTGCGAAACAGCATAAATCACCCCGCAAATTGAGTATATGCTTCGGTTCAAGTTGGTTTAACTACCCCGAGAATATTTGCCCGCGAGACTTCATACATGCGGGCCAGTGAGCTGATGCTTTCGCCGGTAGCGTACTTGCCAATTATGTCTGCGCGCTGCTCGGGTGTGGTCTTCGACGGCCGGCCCAGCGTCTTGCCTTCACTCTTGGCGCGAGCCAGGCCAGCTTGCGTGCGCTCCACCAGCAAATCGCGCTTCATCTCGGCCACAGCTGCCAACATGGTCATCATCATCTTGCCTGCTGGCGAAGTCAGGTCCAGCTTGCCCAACTGCAGCACGATGACGGCAATCTTGCGGGCGGCCAGCAGCTTGACGGTGGCGCCGACGTCCTGCGCGTCGCGGCCGAGGCGGTCCAGCTTCGCCACTACCAGAGTTTCGCCATTGCGAATCTGGGCCAGCAGCGCGGCGAACTCCGGGCGTTCGCTGGCGCTGGTTTTGCCGCTGATGGTATCCGCATACCAGTAATCGACCTGGTGGCCGGCCGCTTCGATTTCCATCTTCTGGTTGTCTGCGGTTTGCTCTTTGGTGCTGACGCGGCCGTATGCGAAGGTTGCCATGGTGTTGCTCCGGTTAAGACTGTTAGAAATAGCAATCCCTATATTTCCAACATGGATTTATGTTGATGTTTGTAGATGTTAGAAATCGTTCGTTTTCTAACAGGGAGGTGAGCCAATGGACGCCCACAAGCTGAATATGCAAGAATGGCAACATTCAATGACTGGAGTTATCGTGAACATCGTGCCTGCTGATTTCAATACAAAATCATTCACATGCCCGCACTGTGGAGTACTCGCGCGGCAGCGCAAGTGGGGCTATGACCTTGCTCATCCGATGCAGGACTATTGGCAGGAAGTTCAAATCCAACATGCATCCCTCAAGATTAGTTTGTGCGAGCATTGCGCGAAAAATTGCCTATGGGTGAACGAAGATTATGTGTACCCTCCAACAACTTCTGCGCCGCGTCCGAACCCTGACATGCCCACTGAAATAATGGCGGATTACTTAGAGGCGGCTGGAATCTACAGACAGTCGCCACGTGGCGGTGCTGCACTTCTGAGACTGTCCATCCAGAAATTGATGGTTTATTTGGGCGAGCGCGGGAAGAATATCAACGAAGACATTGCAGCGCTGGTAGCAAAGGGGCTGCCAAAACAGGTACAGCAGGCTTTGGATATCGTCAGAATCACAGGAAATAATGCAGTGCATCCTGGCCAATTGGATGCAGACGACGTTGGGATTGCTGAGCAGTTATTCCCTCTCGTGAATATCATTGTCGAGTATCAAATTTCGATGCCAGCTCGCGTGCAAGAGCTATACGATGCCTTACCCGCAGGTGCTTTAGCCGGGATTGCAAAGCGCGACGCAACGTAGGGTGACAGACGGGGAGCGTTTCGCCCCCCTTGTTTTCCAGCGCCAGCAGCGATTGCCGGCCGATGCGCACGCTGAATCATCGCGAAGGGCGCGAGGGAAAAACAGCGCTCACTTCAATCTTGCCTGCCGCCGACTTGGTCCCCAACACCGCCACGAAGGTGCTCACTTTCCCCGAAGGCGCTCACACAATTAAGTGAGCACCTTCGGCGTTTCTTGGTAAGCGTCTTCCCAGCGCCGTCTAGACTGTCTGACCACCACCAGTGCTCGTCCGCGCCCGTCCATGCTGATGGGTATGCGTTCGACCACCGGGCGCGGCACCTTGCGCACCAGCAGAAAGGCGGCGGCGCTGCGCTGGCCGTAAGTGAGGGCCCATTCCAGGCCCTGGCGCACGATCGACGCATGGCGGGCATCGGTGCGCGGAGTTTTCTTGATATCCATCCCATCACTATCGAATACGCGACGATGGCGCACGGTACGGCGGCGTACAGTGCGAGGGTTCTTCCAGTACACTGCTTAGCTCGACTACAAAGCCAGGAAAAAAGACAATGTTACGTTTGATGTTGCCACTGCTGGCCTGCGCGTTACTGGCCGGCTGCGCCCTCACCCGCGTTTCCGACGCCACGCTGGCGGCCGAAGTGGACCAGCTGCACGCGGTCGGCCTGACCATGGACGCGGCCAGAAAGGTCGCCACGGAACAGGGCTTCGAGTGCAGTCCGTACATCAACCGGGACGTCTCGGTATCTACCCCGCAAGGCACGCGCAAGACCGACATGCTCGAATGCAGCAAGAAGTCGCTGGAACTGGTCTGCCCGCAGCGCCGCTACGTGGTGTTTAATATCGAACCTTCTACCGGCTTGGTGCGATCGGTTGGCAAGCGGTTCAACCAGAATTCATGCTTTTGATGTCCAGATCAGCGTAAGCGTCCGCTCAGCGCCTTATTGAGTGCAGGGGCGTTTTGATCGATGATGGCGTCACACCGCTGGGAAGCGGCGTGATCTCAAAGGGCTGCTGGCAGGTTGCAGTTCCAGGGCAAGAAATCATCAACCCGATTGACGGGATGATCGGCGATATGCGTCAGCACGTGACGCAACCAGGCTTCGGGGTCGACACCGTTCAGCTTGGCCGTGCCGATCAGCGAGTAGATCGCGGCGGCGCGCTCGCCGCCGCTGTCGGCGCCGGCGAACAAGTAATTGCGGCGGCCGATGGCCACGCCACGCAAGGCGCGTTCGGCCGCAGAGTTATCGATCTCGATGGCGCCGTCGTCGCAATAGCGCAGCAGCGCGGGCCACAGCTTGAGCGCGTACAGGATTGCTGCCGCCGTGTCGGACTTGCGCGATAAAGTATCGAGCATGCTGCGCAGCCAGCGCTCCAGGTCGTCGAGCAGTGGGCGCGAGAGGGTTTGTCGAACTTGCCTTCGTTCGTCGGGTGGTTTGCCCCGGATCTCGCTCTCGATCAGATAGAGCTCGGCGATCCGGCGCAGCGCCTCGGTGGTCAGCGGCGTTGCGCGCGCTGCGTGCAGGTCGTGAAATTTGCGCCGAGCGTGCGCCCAGCAGGCCGCTTCGCGGATCGTGCCGTCGTCGAACAAGGCGTTGAAACCCGCATAGGCGTCCGCTTGCAGCACTCCCTCAAACTTGGCCAAGTGGGTTTGCGGATGGATGCCCTTGCGGTCGGGCGTGTAGGCAAACCAAACGGCCGGTGGCGTCGAGTCGCCGGCTGGCCGGTCATCGCGCACATAGGTCCACAAGCGCGCCGTCTTGGTTTTGCCATTGCCGGGCGCCAGCACCGGGATCGGCGTGTCGTCGGCATGCAGCTTCGAGGCCGCCAATACGTGGCGGCGAACGGCGTCGACCAACGGGCGCAGCAACGCGCTGGCGGCGCCGACCCAGCTCGCCAGCAGCGCGCGATCGAGGTCGACACCTTCGCGGGCGTAAATGACGGCCTGGCGGTACAGCGGCAGATGATCGGCGAACTTTGCCACCAGGATGTGCGCCAGCAGGCCGGGGCCGGCGATACCGCGCTCGATCGGACGGCTTGGCGCCGGCTCCTGGACGATGGCGTCGCAGCAGACGCATGCCAGCTTGGGGCGTACATGACGGATCACGCGGAAGCTCGCTGGCACGAATTCCAGTTGCTCGGCGACGTCCTCGCCCAGCGGCCGAAGGCCGCCACCACAGGCAGGGCAGGCATCGGCCGTCGGCGCGTAGACCTTCTCGTCACGCGGCAAATGATCGGGCAAGGGACGCCGCACTGACTTCTTGCGCGCCGCCTCGGCCTCGTCGGCCTGCAAGTCTTCCAGCTGCAACTCCAACTGCTCGATCTGATGATCCAGCTTTTCCGACTTGCGGCCGAACTGCATGCGCCGCAATTTGGCGATCTGCAGCTTGAGGTGCTCGATCTCGACGGCGCGCGTGTTCAGTTGTTCACGCAGCCCTTCCACCACCTCGTCCTGGGCGAGCAGCAGCGCTTTCAAGGCGGCGATGTCGTTGGGGAGGTCGGCTGGGTTGAGCATGCGCCAAGTTTACGCGAGGCTTCTACCGTTTACAAGGCCGACGTTGGTTTACAGGTCCGCTCCGGCCTCCGCCAGTCTATGCCCTCAAGCAGCATCGACAGCTGCGCCTGCGTCAGCGCCACCGAACCGTTGCTGGCCTGCGGCCAGATGAAGCGCCCGCGCTCAAGCCGCTTGGCCAGCAGGCACAAACCATCGCCGGTCCACCACAATAATTTGATGAGGTCGCCGCGCCGGCCCCGGAACACAAATACGTGGCCGCTGAACGGATCTTCCTCCAGCGCCGTTTGCACTTTGGCCGCCAGCCCATTGAAGCCGGAGCGCATGTCGGTGGTGCCAGCGGCCAGCCACACCTTGGTGCCGGCTGGTAGGCCGATCATCGCAGCACCCGATCGAGCACCTGCGCCAGGACGGCCGGGTTGGGCTGGCCATCGATTCGCACCAGGACCTGGCCCAGCTCAAGCACGATCGTGCCGATGGCGTCGCCGTCGGCCGAGGCCTTGCCTGGAGCAGGCGCCGTCGGCGCCAGCACCACCGGCAACAAGCCATCGTCGCGCATCAACGCAGGCACGCCGAGGCGCCCTTGTTGATAAAGGCGGCGCCAGCTGAACACCTGGTTCGCGTTGACGCCGTGTTCGCGTGCAATGCGAGCGACGGAGATGCCCGGCTCCAGCGCCAGAGCCACCAATGCGCGCTTGAACTCCAACGAGTGCTGCCGATAATGACCGCGCGCGTTCTTGGAAGTGATCGGTTGAAAATTTGTGTCCATAATCAGAATTTGTGGGCACAAATGCTGTGCCAAAATTCGATCATGAATGGTGGTGATCAGACAGTCCAGACGGCGCTGGGAAGACGCTTACGTTTCTTGAGCACCTTCGGCAATTACGGCTCACAGCCGCCAGGTCCACCCTTCTTTCATCCCGCCTTTAATTACCATGATGCCCAAGGACTTTTGTGCCCGGCGAACAGTCGCCCAGGCATAGCCAGCGCCGTCCGCATCAGCTTTGATTTGCCGTGTCGGCAGCGGCCCATCCGCCAGCAGCCCGCGCAAGAACTGCTCGACATCCAGGCGCTCATCGCCGCCCTCGCTGTCGGCGTGCTTCACATCTCCAAGAATCTCCCGCGCCGTGCCCTCAATGATGCCTTCCCAAACAGCGTGCGTCATCTCTATACCGACGGCAATCGTCACCAAGTCGAGCGAGTAGGCCACGCCGCCATCATCTGGGGTAATGTTCGACTTCGCCTTGGCCATCACACGCCGGTTGCTGCCTTCCTCCTTTGCCGTCACCAGCACCATGCGCGCCAGAGCGCCCAATGCCTGCGAGCCGATAACCCGGTCCTGCGGTGCTTTCCCGGCGCCGCCCTTGGCAAAGTGCTTGATGCCGATGACGGCGCAGCCGTGTGCGTCCGCGAAATCAACTACTCCGTTAGCCAGCTCATCGGAGTCCCGCCATACAGATAATGTGGAGAGCCGACAAACGTGCTGCGGCCCTTGGCGCGTCCGTGAGCGGCATGGAGTGCTAAGAGGGGGACTCGATACACTCAAGCGACGGCGCAACAATACTTATATCGCTTGCATGCAGAAAATTACCAACGATAACACTGCCTCCCACCACGGCCATTGTATTGCCCTCCATACCATGTGCTTCATGGCAAACCTCAATCAATGAAAAAAAAGAGGTGCCAGCATTATCATTGAGAAGCAATACAGTATTCAATCGACAATCTCATTTCGTTTAGCTGGAAAATATGCTTTTATTTTCTCTAAAATTCAGCTAACTTAACAGGCTGTCATTTACTCGCCATCCTAACCACTAAAGAACGGATCATCTGACGTGAGCAGCTTATTTACAGGCATACAATCATGGTTCGACAGCAAGAATCACGGACGTTATCTAGCATTGATTTTAAATGAAATAGGAGGTCGCAGACCGGAGCCGCTACTGGCCTTTGTGGCGAAAGCATGCAAAATAAACCGAACAGCATTGAAAGGCGCAAGCTTCCAGACGGAATACAGTTTTAGAGGAAGTAAAGGAATTCGCCGTGCAGACCTCGCAATATTTTTAAAAGACGAGGATAATTTCCCGGCTATTCTTATCGAAATCAAGTATCACGACAAGCCCCTCAAGGAAACCGAAGCCAAGCCCGCACAACTTGAAGACTACGTTGTTTGGAAGGATGAACACCCAGACAGAAAGGTGCTGATATTGTCACGCGAACTTTTTTGCGCCACTGGTTGCATTACCAGAAGGTGGGGAGATCTGGCACGTGAACTGCGGCCGTATTGCGACAAATCAGATCTGATAGCCATGCTGGTCACTTATCTCGAAGAACAAGGAAACGTTATGCAAGATATAAATAACAAAAATTTGATCGGTTTTTTCAAGCGCCTGGTTTGTGGAGGCAATGCCGGTACGCTGGCGAACAATCTTGACGGCCCGGCAGAATTCAGCAAATTTCTTTCCAATATGCGCTTGTTGGCCGTCACGTTTGATCACCAATTTAAAAGCGCGTGGAACAATGCCATCGAAAATAGCAACGACACTGAATTTACCAATGGCACCAGAATTGCCACTATTGATTTCCGGATAGTGAACCGGACAAGCACCAAAGACGAGAACAGGGCTTTTGAGGAAGACGATGACAGTCAAAGCTGGCTGTCCCAATCAGTCAAAAATGGAGGCCGGATCATGGCCTTTGCGCGTCACGCACTGGGCCATGGCCACGGCAAGTATATGCGTATTGAGTATGGCTTCATTTTTGACGTGGAACCGCGCGAAGAGACTAGAGTTAGTTTATATGCCCAAACCCATGGAAGTCTCTTTGGTACCGACTCGACCACGCCGCATATTTTCCACCAACAAGAAATTCATCTTGAACATATCACCAAGCACGCAGAGGTGAACGGTGAAAAGACCGAAATAAAATTGAGCAAACTGCTCGGCAAACTGATCGATGAAGTGCTGTTGGATCCGAGCAAGCTCTACAGCCAACAAAAAGAGACACTCAAATCGTTGAGAAAATCATTGGCTGCGAGCCGGGATTTCTAGTCCATCCTTAAACACCCGCCAGCACCGACTGCACCGTCGTCGCCAGGTCTTCCAGGCGCACGGGTTTGACGAGGAAGTGGCGGAAGCCCACGGCCAGCGCGTCGTCCATGTACATGGGCAGGCTGTGGCCGGTGACGGCGATCAGGACGGCGTTGGCCGTCTCGGGATTGTGGTGCAGGCGGCGGCCGATTTCGATGCCGCTGATGCCGGGCATTTCGATGTCGAGGTAGACGGCGTCGGGCACGCACAGCTTGACTTGCTCGACGGCCATCTGCCAGTTGCGCACCACCACCGCGTGGTGGCCCAGCGCTTCGAGCAGCATGGCAAGCGATTCGCCCACTTCCTGGTTGTCGTCGACCACCAGCAGATTGAGTTTGCGCGCAGCACTTGCCGGCTGGTCGTCCTGGCGGCGTTCCACGGAGGAACTGCCTGGTGTCGTTTCAGTTGTCTGGCTCATTGTACCTTCACGTCTGACGGCTGCAAAAACGGCAGTATACAAGAAGCGCGCGCAATGCCGTCGCACCCCAGCAATGCTGCCAAGCAGCAATCCAGGCCCCCCGCTGTACCGCGCCAGCAACACTTCCCCACCCCGCGCGGAGAAAGCCAGCCCTACGCAGTTTGCGCAATTGACGAATAAAATGAGAATCATTATCATTCTTATCCCCTTGCGCCGGATGTCCACGCCACGCTGTTGTCGCGCCGCCTGATTGCCCGCGCAAACATTGTCATTACGGAGATCCATGCATGGCCGCCACACTTCCCACACTGCCGTTTTCCCTGCGCCCCTGCGCGCTGGCCATCGCCCTCGCCTGCCTGGGCACTTCCCTTGCCGCGCAGGCGCAGGATGCCAATAGCGCCAGTACAGCCGATAGCGCCGGCCCCATCCTGGAATCGATCCAGGTCAGCAGCAACCTGCTGGGCACCAGCATGGCCGCCAGCACGAAGAATTTCGCGGGCGCGCGCACGGTGGTGCAAAAGGATGACATCGAAAACTCGGGCGCGACCAGCCTCAGCGATGTGATGCGCCGCATTCCCGGCGTGCAGATCAGCGACAACTCGGGCAGCGCAGGCAGCGCCATCGCCCTGAATATCGGCGTGCGCGGCCTGGCCGGACGCTATTCGCCGCGCAGCACGGTGTTACTTGACGGCATCCCGATGTCGGTGGCGCCGTATGGCCAGCCGCAACTGTCGTTCGCGCCCGTCAGCCTGGCCAATGTCGAAACGGTCGACGTGGTGCGCGGCGGCGGCGCCGTGCGTTTCGGTCCGCAAAACGTGGGCGGCATCATCAACTTCAAGACGCGCCGCGTGCCCACCACGCCAGGCATCACGGGCGATGTCAGCGTGCGCTACAACTCTTACAGCGAAGTGGGCCACAACACGCAGGCCAGCGTGTTTGCCGGCACCCAGCTCGACAGCGGCCTGGGCCTGGCGGTGCTGTACTCGGGCATCCGCGGCAGCGACTGGCGCGTCGGCAGCGACGAGAAGGTCAACGACTTCGCCCTGAAATTGCGCTACGACCTGAGCCCCACGGCCGAGGTGTACGCCAAGCTGTCCTACTACGACGTGACGTCGCGCACGCCGGGCGGCCTGACGGCAGCCCAGTACAAGGCGGATCCGTTCCAGAACACGCGTCCGACCGACTTCTGGAGCGGCGAGCGCAAGGCCTTCGACATCGGCTATCTGAATGCCCTGTCCGGCACGCAGGAATTCGAGGTGCGCGCCTATTACAACAAGAGCTCGCGCGAAAGCACGCTGATCAGTGGAAAGAACCTGGGCCACCAGCCGCGCAACTATGAAACGACGGCCCTCGAGCCGCGCTACACGCAGCGCTTTACCACCGGCAAGGTTTCGCAGGACGTCACCATCGGCTACCGCTACCTGGCCGAACGGGCCGATGAAACCATCTACAACGTGGTCATCGCCAGCGGCGTGCAACAAAAGCCGACGCGCTTCGCCAACAATTCGACCGATGCACAGGCCGTGTATATCGATGACAAGATCGCCATCGGCGCCTGGCGCATCACACCCGGCGTGCGCTACGAGCACATCAAAACGGAACGCTTCAACCACTTGCCGGTCGACCAGAAGATCGAGTTGCTCAACAACAAGGCCTTGCCCTCGCTGAACGTGGCCTACTTGCTGAGCAACAACGTGACCCTGTTCAGCAATTACAACAGCTCGTTTGGCGCCGTGCAAAATACGCAGCTGAACTCGCAGTCAAGCAAGAACCCGTTGCAGCCGGAACTGGCGAAAACAGCCGAGCTGGGCGCGCGCTGGAAGAGTGGTCAGCTGTCGGCCGAAGCGACCTTGTTCAACATCAAGTTCGACAACCAGATCCAGTCCGTCGGCAGCGGCGAGAACGCCGTCTTCTACAACGTGGGCGCCACGCATCACCGGGGCCTGGAAACGGCCGTCGATTACCATTTCGACCAATCCGGCCCGCTGGCCGGCTTGAACGCCTACGCCACCTACACTTACACCAAGGCGACCTTGCAGGATGGCGTGAACGCAGGCAATGACGTACCCTTCTATTCGCGCACCACGGACACCGTCGGCGCCCACTACCAGCTGGGCGCCTGGGGCTTCGATTTGTCGAGCAGCCACCAGAGCCGCCAGTTCGCCGACGAGGCCAACACCGTGGCGGAAAACCCGGCCGGCAACTTGGGCCTCATCCCAGGCTTTCGCACCTGGAACACGCAAGTAAAATGGAAAGTGCCGGGCCAGAAGGGCCTGGAGCTGGTCGCCGGCGTCAACAACCTCGCCGACAAGCGCTACTTCACACGCACTTCGGACGGCAACCTGGGCAAGCTGGTGGGCGCACCGCGCATGGTCTATCTGCAGGGCCGCCTGGCGTTCTGAGCGCTGCATGCGGCAGTGCCTATCGAATCGATATGCCGCCGCAGGCGCACATACCCTCAAAGAAACCTGCATCATTGTTGTTACGATGCAGGTTTTTTTACGCCCTGATGTTACAAAAATACTGCCATGCAAGAAGGTTCGAAGTCGCGCTCGCCTTGCATCACGGCAGTAATTGCCTCGCCATACAAATTAATTGCATTACAGACATAAATGATTTCACAATTGCAAATATTTTAATCGGCCCTGGTTTTTTGGCGTGAGTATCGGCCCGGTCTCCGCACCGGCCTATGGTTCCTACCTGGACAATGTCTCGGTGATGGCCGCCGTGCCGGAACCGGAAAGCTACGCCATGATGCTGCTGGGCCTGGGCTTGCTGGTTTTCATGGCACGCCGCAAGACTGCCGCCTGAATCCAGGGTCGTTGGGCAACAGCCGCTCCGCCACCTGGCCGGGCGGCTTTTTCATGGGCAAACGGGTGCCTTACCTCAGGAAATGTTGCAAGGAAGAATTAAATTGGCGCTACAATAGCGGGGCATCAAGCAATGCCAAGCATCGCACCGCCAGGGCCCCTACCCCGCCCTGATTATCAGCACGCATTTTTTGAACAGGATGACTGGCGCTGCCGGGCCCGATTGCGCTCCCGGTACGGCCACCACACACGCACCATGTCTGCAGAGAAACCCATTACCGAAACCAGCTCCTACGGCAAGGATACGCCCGTGGGACGTCCCGACATCGATGGCCGCGCCGGCATTTTCGTGCCCACCGCGGAATTTGACCTCGACAACACCACCACCATTCGCAAGGGCGCGGGCATCGTCGGCTTCGGCAACCTCGATGGCACCCTGACCGTGTATTTCGAAGCCAACCGCTTCGACGAAAGCAATCTGCACAAGTGGGAGCACAAGGCGCGCAAGGCGTATGACCGCATGGTCATGGGCGCGCCCACGGTGTCAAAGGCGAAAATCGATGCACGCATGCTGGAACAGGTCGGCATCATCGATGGCATGGGCATCAATCTCAAGCATCCGGAACGCCTGACGCACTGGCTGGCGATCTCGAACGTGCCGGACACGGCGCCGGAAGAGCCGGTGGTGCGCTGGAAAAACCGCTAAGTAATCCTCAGGCGGGAGAGCGAGGCGGGGCGCCAGGCACGAGGTGTTGTCCTACATCGCGGCGGACATTCATCCGATGCCCCAGAGCATCGACTCAACCTATGATGAAAGCCTGACCACACATTCCCCACCACTCAGGAGTACGACATGTCCCGCCTCATCCCGATCAGCTTTGGCGCCTTGCAAATAGGTCTGGCAGCGGCGGCGATGTATATCCTGTGCTCGGCGGATGTGCTGCACCAGAGTTCGGTATATTTCCACTAGTAAAATGACAAAGCCGGGCAAGCAACGCTTGTCCGGCTTTGTCCTGCATGCAAGCGCAAAAGATTAGCGGCGGCCGTGGTAGCGGCCATGCCCGCCCCAGCCGCCCCGGTGTCCACCGTAGCGTCCAAAACCAAACATGAAGTCCAGCCCGATCGATACGGGTGGATTGTAATAATACGGTTGTGGCGCGTACACGGGTGCCGGTACATACACAGGTTGCTGCACGTACACAGGCTGCTGCTGCACGTAGACGGGCTCATTCGTGTATTCCACGCGCGGTGCGCTCATCACGCGGCCCGACTGCACCGGCTCGGACGAGACCGTATGCCATTCATAGGGATTGTAGGCCCCCTGCGGCGTGCGCGAACCGTAATACGCGGGACCGGGGGGCGCCACGGCGCAGCCACCCAAGGCGGCCAGCGAGATTACTGCCAACAGGGTTTTCATCGCAATTCTCCTAATGTGTACTATCAGTACTATAAGAAATTACGCCGAGCTTTGCTGCGCTTTTACCGATTGTTACACGCCGACGCACGCCGCAACATGAAATGTGGCAAAGCGGCCACAAGCGGGCCAGACGGCGTGTTTCCTCAAATAAACGGAATCGCGCAGGTGTCGATGACCTTGCCGGCGGCATCGTAGCGTTGCACGCACACCTGGTAGCGCACGCCGTAATCGAGTTCGACTTGCTCGACCTTGCCATACTTCAATTTCCAGCTGGGCTGCACGCGCTGCTTGCCCGCCAGCGCGGCCACATCCTGCGGAATCGCCATCGCCGTTTGCGTCTCGCCCTGGCGCGCATCCTGGCGCCGCGCCACGTCGATCGATACGCTCACGGCCAGGTCGACCCCGCCGTCCACATAGGCCAGCGTGGGCGCGCCGCGCTGCGCCCGCATCACGCCCCAGGCGCAAGGCTTGCCGTCCGTACCGCATTGTTTCAATTGCGCCAGCGGAAAATACTCAGGGGCAATCTTGCCATCCTTGATGGGCCAGCTGGTGCGCACGCCGTCGCGCTTGCCCGTCAGGGGATTGTCCCAGCTCAGGCTATTCACGACGGCCACGGTCTGCCCCGCCTGCAAGCCCACAGGCGTGCCCAGCGTTGCGCAAGCGGAAAGCAGCAAGCCGCTGGCGGCCAGGGTGGAAAGTGTCAGGATGCGCTGCATGGTAAGCCTCTTGTGATGGGATTTCCCGAAGGTATATTTCGAGGGTAACAGAATCGGCAGCGACGGTGCCGTTGGCTGGCACACATAACAGAACGGGCGGCACCCTTGCAGGCGCCGCCCGTAGCGGAATGGCCATGCCGGGAGCGACGCTCCCGGCGCTACGTGGATCAGTCCAGCTTCCAGGCGTAATCGACCTTGGTCCAGGTTTGCGCTGCGGCGCCATCCTTGGTGCCCGGCTTGAACTTGCACGCGGACAGGGCCTTGATGGCGGCCTTGTCCAGGTTCTTGAAGCCGCTGCTCTTGTCGAGTTTCGAATCGGCAACGCTGCCATCGGCATTGATCAGGAAGGACATCGTCACGGTGCCCTGCTCTTCGTTCATCAGCGACGCTTTTGGATAGTCGGCCTTGCAGTTCTTGGCATCGAACGACGCCGGCACCTCGGCCGCGAAGGCGGCGGAAGAAACGGACACCAGCAAGGCTGCTGCAACACTCATCAAACGCTTATTCTCAAACATGTGCTTCCCCATGATTATCAGATACGGTAATTACAATTTCCTGTGCGCCGTTGGCTGCGCTTAAAACTCTTCCCACTCGTCATTGCTGCCGGCGCCTGCCGCCTTGCGTGGCGCAGGAGCCGCTGCGGGAGCGGACGCTTCCGTCTTGCGTGTCAGCGACTTGACCGGACGCAATGCCGGCGCCGGCTTGCGCGCGGCCACTGGTGCGGCGGCCACGGGTGCCGGCACATACGCTGCCGGTTTCTCTTCGCCTTCGACCAGTTTGAAGATGCTGACCACGTGGGCCAGTTCGGCCGCCTGGTCTTGCAAGCTTTGCGCCGCAGCGGCCGCCTGTTCCACCAGGGCCGCATTTTGCTGCGTCATGCCATCCATCTCGATGATCGACAGGTTGACCTGTTCGATGCCGGCGCTTTGCTCCTGGCTGGCACTGGCGATCTCGCTCATGATGTCGGTGACGCGGCGCACGCTGTCGACCACTTCACCCATCGTTACGCCAGCCTGACCGACCAGTCGCGTACCACGTTCCGTCTTCTCGGCCGAATCGTCGATGAGGATCTTGATTTCCTTGGCGGCGCCAGCGGAGCGCTGGGCCAGGTTGCGCACTTCCGAGGCCACCACGGCAAAGCCGCGGCCTTGCTCGCCGGCACGTGCCGCTTCCACGGCCGCGTTCAGCGCCAGGATGTTGGTCTGGAAGGCGATGCCATCGATGACGCCGATGATGTCGACAATTTTCTTCGCCGATTCATTGATCGAGCTCATGGTGTCAACCACTTGCGACACCACGGAACCGCCCTTCAGGGCCACGTCCGAGGCGGTGGCGGCCAGCTTGTTGGCTTCGCGCGCATTGTCCGCATTCTGTTTCACGGTCGAAGTCAGCTCTTCCATGGCCGATGCCGTTTTTTCCAGCGCACTGGCCTGCATTTCCGTACGCGACGACAAGTCGATATTGCCGGCGGCGATCTCGCGCGACGCCGTGCCGATGGTTTCCGTGCCGACGCGTACCTGGCCGACGATGCCTACCAGGCTGTTGCGCATTTCCTTCATTTCCGCCAGCAGGCTGGACGTATCGGACGGCTCGGTGTGAATGCCGATCGACAGGTCGCCATTGGCGATGCTGCCGGCGATCGATGCCGTGTAGTCAGGCTCGCCGCCCAGCTGTTTCAGCAGGCCGCGGGTGATCACCAGTGCCGCCGCCACGCCCATCGCCACGGCCAGTACGCCGAGGATGATCATGAACAGGCGCGCACTGTCGAACGCCTTGCGGGCATCCGATTGCATCTGCTCGTTCAACTTGTCTTCCAGGGTGGCCAGTTGCTCCAGCGCATCCATCCATTTTTTCTGTACCGGGCGGATTTCCTTGATCATCACGCGCGTGGCGCCTTCCGCATCGTTGGCCATCCACAGTGCCGACGCCTTGGCGATGGCCGGCATGGCGGCCGCCTCGTATTCCTTGATCGAAGCGAGCAAGGTTTTTTCTTCGGCAGTCGACTCGACGGCGAATTTCTCTTCGAGCTTTTTCTGCGTTTCCTGATAGGTGCTGGTCTGCGTCTTGATACGCGCCATTTCCGGCTCCATATCGCTCGCGTCGGTCATCAGGGTAAGGATGCGCAGCGAGGTGATGCGGTCGCTGACGTTGCCACGCATGTCGATCACCAGGCGGGTGACGACATTGTTGACATTGATCACGTGATCGAGACGTTCCTGGATTTGCGCCATGCGCGCGATGCCGAGGACGGTCACGGCCACCAGCAGAACCAGTACCAGGGCGAATCCCAGGCCCAGGCGGGTACCAACCTTCATTTTTGCTAAATTCATTTCGGCTCTTCGTAAATGAAACTATTGATAAGAATTTTTGCCCGGCACGACAAGACGAAGGCCGCGAGACACCGGTATCCGCCCTTACCCATTGGTATGCTGGCGGTATCCGGCCGCACGCAGCCTGGGGTACTTCCTGGTCTACAACAGCCCTGAAAACGCCAGTGACTGCGAATGCAAATTTGTTCCACAGACTGAATTGTTGACACCGTTAATATGAAATCAACATCAAAAATTCATATGAGAAATATTTGTCTATAATCAATTATAGGTGTAAATTTTGCCTCAAAGCAAGCAATAAGTACCTGAATAAATGCCTGATTAACTTTCTTCGGGGAAATGGCAACAACGCCGTTTCTTGCCCCATAGAAATGCCCCACGACAGAGCGGGCGTGCGCCGAAACAGCGCATTTACAACACATGGCGTAGCCATATTGCATCGTTTTTGGAGAGGTACTCAGAGGAGGGGGTAGTGCGGACAATACCAGTGCGCAAGGGCACCGGTATAGACAAGTTGGATTAGCGGTCCCAGCTGCAACGCATCACATAGGCGTGACACTCTGTGCCAAAGACAAAGACGCTCCAGATGGCGCCCAATTGACTGGCCAGGCTGCGCTGGCCCGATGATACCAGTTGATACCAGTGCGGCTCGCTACCGAACAGTTCGGCCAGTTCGGCCTCGAAACCATCATATAAACGGGCGTCAAGCGGCGCGCGGTCCGCCTCGCTCATCGGCAGCAAGCGCTCGAGCAGCCACTGGCGCGGCGTGCACAAGGCGCCGCTACATACCATGCTCTCGATCGGCTGCAGGCGCATGCCGTCCGGCAGCAACTTCAGCGTGCGGCACAGCGCGTCGAGCGATGCCTGCGGCGCGACGGACCCCAGATACTCGCACAGAAACAGGCTGCCATCATCCTTCAATGCTGTGACGGCCTGCAGGTAGCCATGCAACTGCTGCGCATGGGCGTGGACGTCGCCGCGCATCAGGCGGGCAGAGACAGGCGCGCCGCCGCTTCCAGCAGCAGGCGCGGGTCGCCCGAGGCCAGCTTCTTCGAATCGGACAGGGTCTGGCGGAAACCGCGCGCGCCAGGCAGGTTTTGCATCAAGCCCAGCATGTGGCGCGTGATGCTGTTGAGCTTCAGCCGCCCCGCTTCCTTTTCCAGCTGCGCGCTAATATACGGAATCATCGCTTCAAGCACCTGTTCGCGCGTTTTCACGGGCGTGTCGTCGCCGTAGTAGCGCTGGTCGAACTGCGCCATCACGTACGGATTGTGATACGCCTCGCGGCCCAGCATCACGCCATCGAGGTGCTGCAGATGCAGGTCGATCTCGTCCAGGGTCTTGATGCCGCCATTGATAATGAACTCGAACTGGGGAAACTCGCGCTTCAAGCGGTAGGCATAGTCATACTTGAGGGGCGGCACTTCGCGGTTTTCCTTCGGGCTCAAGCCTTTCAGGATGGCATTGCGCGCATGCACGATAAACGTCTTGCAACCGGCATCGGCCACGGTGCCGACGAAATCGCGCACGAAGTCGTACGACTCGCTGTCGTCGATGCCGATGCGGTGCTTCACCGTGACGTCGATATCGACCACGTCGCGCATGGCTTTCACGCAGTCGGCCACCAGTTGCGGCTCGGCCATCAGACAGGCGCCAAACGCGCCCTTCTGCACGCGCTCGGACGGGCAGCCGCAATTGAGGTTGATTTCGTCATAGCCCCATTGCTGGCCCAGCTTGGCGCTGGTGGCCAGGTCCTTCGGGTCGCTGCCGCCCAGCTGCAGCGCCACCGGATGCTCTTCCTCGTTGAAGCGCAAGTGGCGTTCCACGTCGCCGTACACCAGCGCGCCCGTGGTCACCATCTCGGTGTAGAGCCAGGTGTGGCGTGTGATTTCGCGGTGGAACTTGCGGCAGTGGCGGTCGCTCCAGTCCATCATGGGGGCAACGGACAGGCGGCGGGAAGGCAGGGTTGGGACGGTCACAATACGCTCGCTACAAAAAAGGGAATCCAGAACGGCAAACCCGCTGCGTCGCATCACCGCAAGGTTATGCAAGCACAGCGGGTCTGGTTGGCGCGGCGACGCAGCGCCGCACCACTACACCACTACAACAATTACGCGTCGCGGCCGGCGCGCTTACGCTCGTTTTCTTTCAGGAAGCGCTTGCGCAGACGGATCGATTTAGGCGTGATTTCCACCAGTTCGTCGTCAGCGATGAATTCCACCGCGTATTCCAGCGACATTTGCACTGGTGGTACCAGGCGCACTGCTTCATCGGTACCCGACGAACGCACGTTGGTCAGCTGCTTGCCCTTGATCGGGTTGACGACCAGATCGTTGTCACGCGAGTGAATACCGATGATCATGCCTTCGTACACTGGATCGTTGTGGACCACGAACATGCGGCCGCGATCTTGCAGTTTCCACAGGGCGTAGGCAACAGCGGCGCCGTCATCTTGCGAGATCAGCACGCCGTTACGACGGCCAGCCATTTCGCCACGGGTGTTGTCGACTGGCGCGTATTCGTTGAATACGTGGCTCATCAAGCCGGTGCCGCGGGTCAGGGTCATGAATTCGCCCTGGAAGCCGATCAGGCCACGCGCCGGGATCAGATACTCGAGACGCACGCGGCCCTTGCCATCCGATTCCATGTTTTGCAGGTCGCCACGACGACGGCCCAGCTCTTCCATGACGCCGCCCTGGTTGACTTCTTCCACGTCGACCGACAGGTTTTCAAACGGCTCGTGGCGCACGCCATCGACCATCTTGTAGACCACGCGCGGACGCGATACGGCCAGCTCGAAGCCTTCGCGACGCATGTTTTCCAGCAGAATCGTCAGGTGCAATTCACCGCGACCCGATACTTCAAAGATCGTGTCGTCGTCGGTCGGCGCTACGCGCAGAGCAACGTTGGCTTTCAGTTCGCGGTCCAGACGGTCACGCAATTGACGCGAGGTCACGAACTTGCCTTCGCGGCCAGCCAGTGGCGAGTTGTTGACCATGAAGTTCATGGTCAGGGTTGGCTCGTCGACGGTCAGCATAGGCAGCGCTTCCGGGGTGTCCAGTGCGCACAGGGTCGAACCGATGCCGATTTCGTCGATACCGTTGATCAGGCAGATGTCGCCGGCAACGGCTTCGTCTACCAGCACGCGCTCCAGGCCCTTGAAGTTCAGCACCTGGTTGATGCGGCCTTTGATAGGCGTGGCGCCTGGACCGTTGATGACCAGCACGTCCTGGCCGACCTTGACGGTACCGCGGTTGACGCGGCCAATGCCGATCTTGCCGACGTACGACGAGTAGTCGAGCGAGGTGATTTGCATCTGCAGCGGGCCTTCCGGATTGTCATCACGGACAGGCACGTGTTGCAGGATCGCATCGAACATCGGCTTCATGTCGCCGCTGCGTACGTCTTCGGTCAGGCCGGCATAGCCGTTCAGGCCCGAAGCGTAAATGATAGGGAAATCCAGTTGCTCGTCGGTAGCGCCCAGTTTGTCGAACAGTTCGAACGTCTGGTTGATGGCCCAGTCCGGACGTGCGCCTGGACGGTCGATCTTGTTGACGATGACGATAGGCTTCAGACCCAGTGCCAGCGCTTTGCGCGTGACGAAACGGGTTTGCGGCATCGGGCCTTCTTGTGCATCGATCAGCAGCAGAACCGAGTCAACCATCGACAGAACACGTTCCACTTCGCCGCCGAAGTCGGCGTGGCCTGGGGTGTCGACGATGTTAATGTGGGTGCCTTCGTACTCAACAGCGCAGTTCTTCGACAGAATCGTAATGCCGCGCTCCTTTTCCAGGTCGTTCGAGTCCATGACTCGGGTGTCGACCGCTTGGTTTTCACGGAAGGTGCCGGATTGGCGCAGCAGCTGATCCACCAGCGTGGTTTTGCCGTGGTCAACGTGGGCGATAATGGCGATATTACGAATTGCGCGTTTTGTATTTGACATGGTCGTAGTAGTTACTGAAAAACTGCGGAGTGCGTACAAGGTGTACGAGATACCCGAATGCTAATCTATTTCCGGAACCGCGTAGTATAGCATGTTGCGTTGCAACGCTATCTAAAAATGCTGGCGGCTCCCGCAGTCGGGGACGATTTGTTTAAAAAAGCGACACTGTTTAACGAGTGTCGCTGGGTAATATGACGTTGCTGTGACTTATTGATGTGCCGTGGCAATCAAGCGTTCCGGCGCCAGGATGCTGTATTCCTGCAACTGGCCCGTGCCCAGCAGCTTGCTGTCGTGATACACGCGCACCCTGCCCGGTTCGGCTGGTACGGCGACCTCTTCCTTGCCCAGTGCGATGCGCTGGCCATGCAGGAAACGCTTGGCCAATTCTTCGGTCAACTGGACGGCGGGGAAACTCGACAACAATGCATCGACGGGCGCCAGCAAGCTCAGCGGCGCGGCATGCGCCGTCAGCTCGTCCAGGGTGACGACGCCGTCCAACGTCAGGCTGCCCACCTGCGTGCGGCGCAAGGCGTTCAAATGGCCGCCGCAACCGAGGGCATGGCCGATATCTTCGCCCAGCACGCGGATATACGTGCCCTTGCTGCACATCACGGACAATTTCAGGAACGGGGCTTCATAGCCGAGGAACTCGAGCTTGTGGATGGTCACCGGGCGCGCTTCGCGCTCCAGGGTGATGCCTGCCCTTGCATACTCATATAAGGGCTTGCCGTCTCTTTTCAAGGCCGAGTACATGGGCGGCGTCTGCAGGATAGGCCCGCGAAACTGCGCCAGCACGGCTTCGATCTGCTCTTCGGTGACGTTGACATCGCGCGTTTCCAGCACTGCGCCCTCGGTATCGCCCGTATCCGTCGTCTGCCCCAGGTGCACCAGGGTTTCGTAGGTTTTATCGGCTTCCAGCAAGTCCTGCGAGAACTTCGTGGCCTCGCCAAAGCACAGCGGCAGCAAGCCCGTGGCGAACGGGTCCAGCGTGCCCGTATGGCCCGCTTTTTTTGCATTCAGCACGCGCTTGGCCTTGATCAGGGCATCGTTGCTGGACCAGCCCACGGGCTTATCAAGCAGCAAGACGCCATCGACCAGGTCGCGCACCCGCTTGATGCCGGGTGGTTTCTTCGGACCCGCCACGTTTATTGCTCGTCCGCTTTGTCAGCAGGCTTTTCGTCCGGCTCGGCGTCGGCCGCGCGCGTGGCGTTGGCCTTATCGATCAGCAAGGACATTTCCATGCCGCGCGAAGTCGAGCTGTCGTGCACGAAATGCAGCATCGGCAGGGTATGGATGTGCAGGCGCTTGCCCAGCAAGCCACGGATGAAGCCAGACGCGGCCATCAAGCCTTCGGTGGTGTTCTTGATGGCTTCCTTGCTGTCTTTCAACATCGTGAAAAACACCTTGGCGTGCGCGTAATCGGGCGTGATCTGCACTTCGGTGATGGTGATCATCGTGCCCACGCGCGGGTCTTTCAATTCGTAGGCGACGATTTCAGCCAGATCGCGCTGGATCTGGTCGGCCACGCGCAAGCCGCGCGCTGGCATGGTTTTGCTATGTTTAGCCATGATTTTATGCTGTCCTAAGTGCCGCAGGGCGCATGAGTCAAACGGTTGCCCGTTGACCAATGCGCCCCACGTGTTTGCGCGGACATCACTATGCCCGCGCCATTGTTCTTGCTGAGATTACAGGGTACGAGCGATTTCCTGGACTTCGAACACTTCCAGCGTGTCGCCAACCTGAATGTCGTTGTAGTTGCGCAGCGACAGGCCGCACTCCAGACCGGCACGAACTTCTTTCGCATCGTCCTTGAAGCGTTTCAGGGAGTCGATCTCGCCGCTCCACACCACGATGTTGTTGCGCAACAGGCGGACGGAAGAAGCACGCTTGACCACACCATCGGTGACCAGGCAACCGGCAATCGCGCCCACTTTCGAGACCAAGATAACCTGGCGGATCTCGACCTGGCCGATGACGGTTTCGCGTTTCTCTGGTGCCAACATGCCCGACAACGCCGAACGGATCTCGTCGATCGCATCGTAAATGATGTTGTAGTAGCGAATGTCCACGCCATTCGACTCGGCCAGCTTGCGTGCCTGGGCATCAGCACGGGCATTAAAGCCGATGATGACCGCTTTCGAGGCGACTGCCAGGTTGACGTCCGATTCCGTGATGCCGCCGACGGCCGCGTGGACAACTTGTACGCGCACTTCGGAGGTCGACAGTTTCTGCAGCGAACCAACCAGCGCTTCTTGCGAACCTTGCACGTCGGTTTTGATGATCAGCGGCAAGTTTTTCACTTCGCCTTCGGCCATCTGGTCGAACATGTTTTCCAGTTTCGCAGCTTGCTGCTTGGCCAGTTTCACGTCGCGGAACTTACCTTGACGGAACAGACCAATTTCACGCGCCTTGCGCTCGTCAGCCATGACGACGACTTCTTCACCGGCAACCGGCACTTCCGTCAAGCCCTGGATTTCGACCGGAATCGAAGGACCCGCTTCAGCGATGGACTTGCCGTTCTCATCCAGCATGGCGCGAACACGGCCATACGAAGAGCCAGCCAGAATCACGTCGCCGCGTTTCAAGGTACCGGACTGCACCAGGATCGTCGCAACAGGACCACGGCCCTTGTCCAGACGTGCCTCGACAACCAGGCCGCGCGCAGGCGCATCGACCGGTGCCGTCAGTTCCAGCACTTCGGCTTGCAACAGCACTTGTTCCAGCAGATCGTCGATACCCTGGCCCGTTTTGGCCGACACCGGCACGAATGGCGATTCGCCACCGTATTCTTCCGGCACGACTTGCTCGGCGACCAGTTCCTGCGTCACGCGGTCCACGTTACCACCCGGTTTGTCGACCTTGTTGATCGCCACCACCAGCGGCACGCCGGCTGCTTTCGCATGGGCAATCGCTTCTTTCGTTTGCGGCATCACGCCATCGTCGGCGGCAACCACCAGAATAACGATGTCGGTTGCCTTGGCGCCACGGGCACGCATGGCGGTAAACGCTTCGTGGCCCGGGGTGTCGAGGAAGGTGATCATGCCGCGTGGCGTATTGACGTGGTAAGCGCCGATATGCTGCGTAATGCCGCCCGCTTCGCCGGAGGCAACCTTGGCGCGACGGATGTAATCGAGCAACGAGGTCTTGCCGTGGTCGACGTGACCCATGACGGTGACCACCGGTGCGCGCGGCTTCGACTCGAAGTGCGCGTGCTCGCCCACATCGGCCAGCAACGCTTCCGGATCATCCTGCTCGGCGGCGAACGCCTTGTGGCCCATTTCTTCCACCAAAATCATGGCGGTTTCCTGGTCCAGCACCTGGTTGATCGTGCACATCTGGCCCAATTTCATCAAATGCTTGATGACTTCGGATGCCTTGACGGACATTTTGTGTGCCAATTCGGCCACGGTGATCGTTTCCGGTACGTGCACGTCTTTGACGACGGCTTCCGTAGGCGCCTGGAAGTTCGATTCACGGTCGTCATGGTGCGTCGGGCGACGGCCCTTCGCGCCACCGCGCCAGCTGTCACGGCCGCCTGGGCCGCTATTGCCGCGTGGCTTGGGACCACCGGTGGTGCCGCGTTTTTTCGCGTCATCGGACCAGGTGGACGACACATTGGCCGACTTGATGGATTTCTTGTCTGCAACAGCAGGCTTCTTGTCGCCCGGCTTGTCGCCAGGTTTCTTGTCAGCAGGCTTGTGCAGGGTGCCTTCCGGCGCCTTCGGCTTGACCGGAACCGGTACGGGTTCCGGTGCCTTGATGGCGCGGCGTGGCGCGTTCATCATGGCCTTGATCTGGGCAACTTCGTCGGCAACAGCCTTGCGTGCACGGTCCGTGGCTTCCGCTTTGTCAGCGGCTTCCTTGGCGGCAACAGCGGCGGCAGCGGCCTTCTTCTTCGCTTCTTCAGCGGCAGCAGCTTTTTTCGCTTCGGCAGCGGCGTCGTCAACGACAGGCGCAGCGGCGCTGGCGACAGGCGCAGCAGCAGCCTTGGCAGCCGCTTTCTTCGCTTCCGCGTCAGCTTCTTTCTTCGCAGCCAATTCAGCCTGTTGCGTGGCTTTCGCCTGGGCTTCTTTTTCCGCGTCGAGCTTGGCCAGACGTTCTTGCTTTTCGCGCAGATCGGCTTCCTGGCGGGCGATCAGTTCAGCCTGTTTACGGGCATCTTCTTCACGGCGCGCCACGTCGGCGGGATCGATCACCGGTGCGGCAGGCGCGACCGGTTCTGCTGCGACCGGCGCAGCTTCGTCACGCTGGACGAAAGTGCGCTTCTTGCGCACTTCCACCTGGATGGTGCGCGACTTGCCGGTGGCGTCAGCTTGCTTGATTTCAGTCGTTTCCTTGCGGGTCACGGTGATTTTTTTCTTTTCTGTGTCAGCCGCTGCGCCGTGTGTGCGGCGCAGATGATCCAAAAGCTTGTCCTTATCATCTTTCGACAATGGATCTGACGTCGAACTTTTCTCGACGCCGGCAGAACGCAGCTGCGTCAGCAGCAAATCTGCAGGCATCTTCAGTTCGGTGGCAAATTGGGCTACGTTGTTACTCGCCATTCAGTCCTCTTTTCTATGTGTCGCGGAGATGATAAAGATACTCAAATTAAGCCTTTGCGGATTCGGCCAGACTCCATGCCTTGGCTTGCAACGCCTTGGCACGATCGTCATATTTCGAGTCAACCAACTTCATCTCATCGTCGGTCACATCTTTAAATTCACTTGTAATCAGTTCACGCGCACGGTCCGCAGACAAGGCCAGGATTGCGCCAAATTCGTCGTATGCCAGTGCTGCAAATGCTTCAACGGTCTTGATACCAGCCAGACCCAGCTTGCCGGCGGTAATGCGGTCCATGCCTTCCAGACCCACCAACGCCTCGTCCATGCCTTCCAGACCCTCTTCCGAAGCAATCGCTTCGGTCACGAGCGCATCACGCGCACGGGTACGGAGTTCATTGACGGTATCTTCGTCAAACGATTCGATTTCCAGCATTTCGGAAATTGGCACGTAAGCGATTTCTTCCAGACTGGCGAAACCTTCTTCTACCAGAATATCGGCCACTTCCTGGTCGACATCGAGCTTTTCCATGAACAGGATGCGCACGGCAGCCGTTTCCTGGGCAGCTTTGTCAGCCGATTCTTCGGCCGTCATGATGTTGATCTTCCAGCCGGTCAGGTCCGAGGCCAGGCGCACGTTCTGGCCGGAACGGCCGATCGCGATTGCCAGGTTTTCTTCATCCACGACGACATCCATCGCGTGTTTTTCTTCATCGACCATGATCGACGACACGTTCGCCGGCGCCAGGGCGCCGATGACGAACTGCGCCGGATCTTCCGACCACAGCACGATGTCGACACGTTCGCCACCGAGCTCGCCGGTAACAGCCTGCACGCGCGAACCGCGCATGCCGACGCAAGTACCGATCGGGTCGATGCGCTTGTCGGCCGTGTAGACGGCGATCTTGGCGCGTACGCCGGCATCGCGGGCTGCGGATTTGATTTCCAGCATGCCTTGCTCGATTTCCGGCACTTCCAGTTCAAACAGCTTCATGATGAATTCTGGCGCGGTGCGCGACAGGATCACTTGCGGGCCGCGCATATTGCGGTCGATGCGCAAGATGTATGCACGCACACGGTCGCCGATACGCAGATTTTCTTTCGGGATCATCTGGTCGCGTGGCAGACGCGCTTCGATCTTGCCCGATTCGACGATGGCGTCGCCGCGTTCCATGCGCTTGATGGTGCCGGTGACGAGCGAATCGCCACGTTCCAGGAAGTCGACCAGGATCTGTTCACGTTCGGCGTCACGCACGCGCTGCAGGACGACCTGTTTGGTATCCTGGGCGAAACGGCGGCCGAATTCAACGGATTCGATCGGCTCTTCGATGTGGTCATCGACTTCGATATCGGAAATCTGTTCTTTTGCCTCGAAATGCAGGATCTCCTGATCCGGCAATTGCAGGCCAGCTTCATCGGGCACCACGTGCCAGCGGCGGAACGATTCGAATTCGCCCGTTTCGCGGTCGATCGAAACGCGGATGTCTACCTCACCCTCATACCGTTTCTTCGTGGCTTGCGCCAACGCGAATTCGAGGGCGCCGAAGACGACATCTTTATCGACGTTTTTTTCGCGCGCCAGCGCGTCAACCAATAATAAAACTTCGCGGCTCATGCTTTGCGTCCCTTAAAAACCACCTGCGGCACCAAGCGTGCCTTATCCACATCCGCGAGCGTAAATTCCAACATCGCCGGACCATCCTTACCTTCAAATTCCAACGACAATTTATCGCCCACGGGTTCTTGCAAGATCCCCTGGAACGATTTCCGGTTGTTCGTACCCGGCATCGCCACATTCAGCTTGACGATGATTTCCTGGCCTGCGAAACGAACAAAGTCTTCCAGCTTGCGCACCGGACGATCCAGACCCGGGGAAGAAATCTCGAGACGCTCGTAAGGAACGTTCTCTACCGTCAACACATGCGATAACTGGTGACTCACCGTGGCACAGTCTTCGACCGTGATCGGACCTTTTTCAGCGGCATCGGCGGCGCTGAAATCAATAAAGACGCGCAGCATTCCGCGCTCGGCACGTTCAACATCAACGAGCTCATAGCCCAGACCTGTAACTGTCTTTTCAATTAATCCCAACTGCTGCAAGAAATTCTCCAGAAATAAGGCCCGTTTTCGGCATGACAGCGCCGCATTGAGCGCCGACAACATGCAAAAACACGCATTCAAGTCATATATGGCCCCTTGCGGAGCCATGACAAACGGTTCAACAAAAAAAAAATGGGCATCTGCCCATCTTTCTGTATTTCCCCAACCAGATAAGCACTCCCCGCCAAACAACCCTGCGGAGAACTTTTATTAGGCTGCAGATTATAACCTCTTATTAACTTCGCCGCAATGCCGCACACAAGGAGCGGCCCGGCTTACAACAGTTACAAGAGCGCGCGCACGCAGCAGATTAGCGGGCGCGCAAGAAGAAATCCCCTGATTTAACCTTTGCTGCGACGGCGCGGCATGCCATCCATGCCGCCACGGTCCATGCCGCCACGCGGCTGACCACCGGAACGCGCTTGCCCACCTGCACCGCCCGCATTGCGGCGCGGACCCGTGTTGGCAAAGCCGAAGGTCGTTTGCAGCGGATCGGGCTGGCGCGGAGCGCGCTGCGGCGCGCGGCCTTCACCACCGGCCGGACGTCCCTGCCCCTGGCCTGCCGCACGCGGCGGACGACCCTGGCCTTGCGGCGCACCTTCGAACGATGCCGACGAACGCGGCTGGCCGCCCTGGAACGGACCTTGCGGCTGGCCACGGCCAGGACCACGCGCTTCGCCTGGACGGCCGGTGCCGCCTGGACGACCCTGGCCTTGCGGACGTGCAAACTGGCCTTGCGGCTGGCCACGGCGCGGCGCGACCGGGAATGGATCGGCGTTGCGGTTGCTGACATCGATGCGATTGCCATTCGGCTCGTCATCGCGGTCCTTGCGTTCGACCTTGCGCGCTTCGCGGCCCTTGGCTGCGCCAGCGGCACGGGGGTCGCCCGATGCCGGCATTTTCTTTTCGATACCATAGGCGGTCAACAGATCGCGCACGGTATTTTCTTCCATTTCTTCCCAACGGCCGCGCTTCAAGCCGCTCGGCAGGGTCATGGCGCCGTAACGGGTACGGATCAGGCGCGAAACGGTCAGACCGATGGCTTCGAACATGCGACGCACCTCGCGGTTACGGCCTTCGCCGATCACCACGCGGTACCACTTGTTGATGCCTTCGCCGCCGCCATCGGCGATCTTCGAAAATTGCGCCAGGCCGTCTTCCAGCTCGACGCCGGCCAGCAGCTTCTGGCGCATGCCCTCTTCCAGCTCGCCCAGGGTACGCACGGCGTACTCGCGGTCGATGCCGTAGCGCGGGTGCATCAGGCGGTTGGCCAGGTCACCGGAGGTGGTAAACAGCAGCAAGCCTTCCGTGTTGAAGTCGAGGCGGCCAACGGCCAGCCATTTGCCGGCTTTCATGGTCGGCAGGCGGTCAAACACGGATGGACGGCCGTCCGGGTCGTTGTGGCTGACGATTTCGCCGGCCGGCTTGTGGTACACCAGCACTCGTGGCGGCTTCTTGCTGACGCGGCGCTGGATCAACTTGCCATTGATGCGCACGTGGTCGCTTGGCAAGATACGCTGGCCGATGTGGGCCGGCTCGCCATTCACGGACACGCGGCCCGAGACGATCAGGTCTTCCATGTCGCGGCGCGAACCGAGACCGGCTTCGGCCAGCACCTTGTGCAGCTTCGGCGCGTCGTCGTCGGACGTCAGGTCGCGGCGCACGGCCACTTTCTGCACGCGGCCCGCACCGCCTTCTTCGCTGTCGAACGCGTCGGAGGTGACGAACGAGAAGACCGCGTCGGCGTCACTGAGCTTACCTGGCGCAGCCTGACGGCCCTTGCCCTTTTTACGGCTCTTGCCGGCATTCTTGCCGGCGCCCGGCACGTCGTTGCGCGGACCGCGCGGCAGGCGCGGGCCGGACACGAGGTTGCCTTCGGCATCGAACACATCGGCGACAGGCGCGGCTGCTTGCTCGGCGGCAGGCGCTGCGGCAACGGCTTCGGCCGCCTGCGGCGCTTCGGCGCGCGGCGGCTGGCGCAGTGCGCGTTCCGCCTGCACGCCACGCATCTGGCGCGGACCACGGGTCGGACGCGCTTCGGCCGGCTTGTCAGCGACGACTTCCGGCGCCGCTTCAGCGACGGCGGCAGCGGCCTTGGCGGCGGCGCGGGCACGCGGCGGACGCGGCGCCGGGGTGCTGGCAACTTCGGCGACCGCTTCGGCAGCGGCTTCCGCGGCGTCGGAGACGGCTTTCAGGGCCGGCTTGGCGCGGGTTTTCTTGACGGCTGGAGCAGCTTCGGCAGCAGCAGCGACGGAGGATTCAGCAACTGAGTCGGCGGCCACGTCGGCTTTGGTGCGGCGCTTCGGCTTGGCAGCGACGCTGTCGCCGGCAGCCACCGTTGCAACGGCAGCAGCCGCATCGGCTTCGATTTGGGCCTTGGTGCGGCGCTTGGGCTTGGCAACGATGGCTTCGTCGCTGGCGATTACTGTCTCGGGTGTGTTCGGATTATTCATTCTTCGTTTCTTGGCTGTGCTGACCTGGCGCAGCGTCAACCGTTAGTTCTGGCGCAGGGTCGTGAGTGTAGGCTTCGTCCGTGGGCGAAGCATCGGGGCCGGTATCAAGGCTTGCTGTCACATCTACATCTGTCACAGCCGTATTGCTACCTGCACCAAGCTGGGGGACAAGCTCATTGCTTGCCTTGTCAAAATTTTCTTGCAGGGCCGCTTCCAGGGCTTCGAGCCCATTGCCCTGCATTTCACTGATTTGCTGCAAAGGCGGCAGTTGGGACAGCGAATGCAAACCCAGGTCATCCAAAAACTGCTTGGTGGTGGCCAGCAAGGCCGGCCGTCCCACCACGTCGCGGTAGCCGATGGCGTCGACCCAGCCACGGTCTTCCAGCATCTTGATCGTCTGCGAATTGACGGCAACACCGCGAATCTCCTCGATATCGCCGCGCGTCACCGGCTGGCGGTAGGCGATGATGGCCAGGGTTTCCAGGGTCGCCCGCGAATACTTGGGCGGCCGCTCGGGCGTCATGCGATCCAGATACATCTTCATTTCCGGGCGGCTTTGAAAGCGCCAGCCCGAAGCCAGACTGACGATTTCGATGCCGCGCCCTTCCCACTCCTGCCGCAATTCTTCCAGCAATTGCTTGATCGTGTCGGCACCAACGCCGACACCGCGCACGCGACCGTTCTCGTCCGCATCGACGAACAGCTTTTTCAGGCTGTGGATCGTCAGCGACTCACGAGCGCACAGCAACGCGGTTTCGAGGACTTTTTTAGCCTCAATTGTATTCATAGCAATTCTGTGCGGATGTGTATTGCAATTCGTAGGCAGAGAAAGAAATCAAAAACGTTCATTTCAACGTAACAGATGGCAGACATCGATGATGACGCCGTGCTGGGTTACAAGTTGAGGCTGTTTTTCCGACGCCTTGGCCGATGCGCGCAAAGCGGGATTAAAGCGGATGCAGTGAAAGTCCTGCCATCCATGGTGCTGGCCTTAAATAACCAGCAATGAAACGAACTCCGGAGCTGCTGCTATTCCCGTGCTATTCCCGTGGCGAAGATTCAGCCAGACAGGATAGCGACAGTCGTCGTTTCATCCAACGATGCCAATTGTACCTGATAAAAAGCGGAAAAGCGCAAAACCGGGTAAAACACGCGTTTTACCCGGCCCTGGCGCGACACATCACCCACTGCCCGTATCACAGGGAGGCGAGTTTCTCCGAGAGAATGGCCGATGCACCCAGGAAAGCTGGATACTGCGCCGTGATGACGAAGGTCGGCACTTGCGAGACATAATTGGCAAAGCGGCCCTTGCGCTCGAAGCGGGCGCGGAAACCGGAACGGTCGAAGCGCGGCCCCAGGCGTGGCACGATGCCGCCGCCGATATAAATACCGCCGAGCGCGCCCAGCGTGACGGCGACGTTGCCCGCCACCGTACCCAGCATGCAGCAGAACGCTTCGATGACGTCGTCGCACAACTGGGATTCGCCGGCCAGCGCGCGGCGCGTGATTTCCGCCGCCGGCAAGGCTTCGGCCGGCACACCCGCGCGGTCGGCCAGGGCGCGGTAGATCAGTTCCAGGCCATCGCCGGAAATCAGGCGTTCGGCCGAAACGTGCTCGTATTCGCGCCAGGCAAATTGCAGAATGCTCACTTCCACTTCATTGAACGGCGCAAAGCTGACGTGGCCGCCTTCGCTTTGCAGGGCGATCCAGCCGCCGTGCGAGGGAATCAGGCCCGACACGCCCAGGCCCGTGCCGGCGCCGATCAGGCCGATGGCCGTGTTCGGTCGGGCCGTGCCTGCGCCCACCTGGTGCTTTTGCTCGTTCGACAGCTGCGGCAAGGAACGCGCCAGGGCCGTGAAATCGTTGACCACGTCCAGGGTCGTGAAACCGCACTCTTCGCGCATGGCGCGGATCGAGAACGACCAGTGATGGTTCGTCATGCTGAGGAAATCGCCGTCGACGGGGTTGGCGATGGCGATCACGGCATGGCGCACGGCTTGCCCGCCGGCGGCAGCGATGTGCGGCAGGGCCAGGTAGGCTTGCAGGGCGGCGGACAGGCTCGGGTAATCGGCACAGGGCAGCACTTCCACCAGGGTGATGTGGCCAGCGGCCACTTCCAGGGCGAAACGGGCATTGGTGCCGCCCACGTCGGCCAGCAGGCGCGGTCCATCGGCGAAGGCGGAAGTCGGCAGTACGGGAGAAGACGAAGCGCTCATGATTTTAAATGATGAAGTGGGACGCATGGGACGCCAAGCTTAAAGGATGAATGCGCCCGGAGGCAAGCAAAGTTTGTAGTTTAAGTACATCAAAATCAGCCTTTATTGGTAGTTCCACTCCAAATGCAACAAGTGGCACCAAAATTACTCAAAAACAATGATTTATAGTAAGTACTTGCACTCAGCAAGCGCCCGAAAAGCATGCTGCACAGCAGCAGGAGTCGCCCTTCA
Source organism: Janthinobacterium sp. PSPC1-1 (assembly GCF_049897625.1). NCBI lineage: Bacteria > Pseudomonadati > Pseudomonadota > Betaproteobacteria > Burkholderiales > Oxalobacteraceae > Janthinobacterium > Janthinobacterium sp. PSPC1-1. The sequence continues at coordinate 421,684 of NZ_JAFCWP010000005.1, forward strand.
CGGAGAGTATGCCGCAGTTTGCGCAAAGGCGCTTTGTATGGAACGACGCAGGCGTGACGCTGCCGTCCCGGTGGCCCGGCGACGGTGTTTTCGTATTATTACTACCGGTTTTTACTGATCAGGTGGGCATGCCTTCGCCCAGCAGGCTGGCAGGCGCCGGCTGGTCGGAGCGGTAGGCGGCATTCCACGCATCGAGGCCGCCATGCAGGGGCTTGGCCCGGTGAAAGCCGTGCTGGTGCAGCAGCTTGGCCACTTGCGCGGCCGTCACGTCGTTGGGGCAGCTGCAATACACGATGATGTGGCGGTCCTTGTCCATGGCGATCATGGCGGGCACCGGTTCCTTGCCATTGAAGAACAAGGCGCCCGGCACGGCCGGCTCCAGCGCTTGCGCCGTGGCGCTGCGCGCGTCGACCATCAGCGGTTCTTCGCCCTGCTCTATGAGTTCGAGCAATTCATCGATGCCGATGCGCTCGATCTGCAAGGCCTGACGGAAACGCCGGCGCTCGAGGAATTTATACAGCAGGAACAAGCCCAGCAAGGTGGCCAGCATCAGCAAGGCGGTGCTGCCCATGGTGCTGAGCAAGTCGAGCACCTGCTGCACGCTGGCATGGAAAATCACGCCAACGACGATGCCCGTGCCGCTCCACAGCAAGGCGCCCAGGCCCGCGTACAGGAAGAACAGGCCCGGCGGCGTACCCAGCGCGCCCGACATGGGCGCGGCCACGGTATTGAAGCCCGGCACGAACTTGGAGACGATCAGGGCTTTCGGCCCCCAGCGCTTGAACTTGTCTTCCGTCTGGCTGACGCAGTAATCGGGCGACAGCGAGATGCGGCACAGCAGCCGCAGGATGCGCTTGCCGAAATGCCGGCCCGCGCGGAACCACGTGAAGTCGCTGATCAGGCAGGCACCCAGCGCGGCGGCCAGCACCAGCCCCCCATTCATGTCGCCATCGACGGCCAGCGCCCCCGCCACCACAAGGATGGGAAAGGCAGGAATCGGCAAGCCGAGCTGCTCCACCAGCACGATGCCAAAGACAATCAGGACACCGTAATGTTCGAGCAGATAAATGAGGTTGGGCATGGCCGCTATCTTACCGTAAAAATCCCCCTACAATTGCACGCCCTTCGGGATAGCACTGAGCAAGGTGCGCGTGTACGGATGCACGGGATTGCGGTACAGCTCATCCGAATCGGCCAGCTCCACCACCTGCCCCTTGTGCATCACCATCACCTGGTCGGCGATGTATTTCACCACCGACAAATCGTGCGAGATGAAGATGTACGACAAGCCGAACTCATCCTGCAAGTCCTGCAGCAGGTTCAATACCTGCGCCTGCACCGACACGTCCAGCGCCGAGACGGATTCGTCGCAGACCAAAATTTCCGGCTGCATGGTCAGGCAGCGGGCAATCGCGATGCGCTGACGCTGGCCGCCGGAAAACTCGTGCGGATAGCGGTGGAATGCCTGTTCCGGCAAGCCCACCTTGTCGAGCAGCCAGTAGGCCTTGGCGATGCGTTCCTGGTCGTTCGCGCCGATCTTGTGGATGCGCATCGGTTCGAGCAAGATCTGCCCCACCGTAAAACGGGGGTTCAGCGAGGCGTATGGATTCTGGAAGATGATCTGGATGCGGCGTTTATACGGCAAATACTCCTTGTTCGGCATGGCAATCAGGTCCTTGCCGTGGAACATGGCCGTGCCGCCCGTCGCCTGGTGCAAGCGCAGCAAGGTCAATCCCACCGTCGTCTTGCCCGAACCGGATTCGCCCACCACGCCCAGTGTTTTTCCGCGTGGCAAAGTGAACGACACGTCCTTGACGGCCTGGAATTCGCGCTTGCCGAACAGGCCTACACGCGTATAAAAGCTTTTACTTAAGTTATTCACCACCAGCACCGGTTCGTCGCCCGGGGTGTAGCCGCGCGTGCGCTGCTTCATGTCGATGCCGGGGCCGGCCTTGATTGCCTCATGCTTACCATCCATGTAATCGGCGATCACGGGCAAGCGCCATGGGCGCTCGTCCAGCGAGGGACGGCAATGCAGCAGGGCTTTCGTGTAGCTGTCTTGCGGCGCTTCAAACACTTGCCGCACTTCGCCCGTTTCGCGCACTTCGCCGTGGCGCATGACGATGACCTGGTCGGCGATCTCTCCCACCAGGCCCAGGTCGTGGGTAATGAAGAGCACGGACATTTGATGTTTCTTTTGCAGCGCCGCGATCAGGTCCATGATCTGCTTCTGGATCGTCACGTCCAGCGCCGTCGTCGGCTCGTCGGCAATCAGCAGTTTCGGTTCGCAGGCGATCGCCATGGCGATCATCACGCGCTGCTGCTGGCCGCCCGACATCTGGCTCGGGTAGGCGTCGATCTTGGTGGCGGGATCGGGTATGCCCACTTCTTCCAGCAACTCCAGCGTGCGCGCGCGCGCCTGCTTGCGGTTCATGCCCATGTGCTGGCGCAACACTTCGGCGATCTGGAAGCCGACCGTGAAGACGGGATTCAGCGACGACATCGGCTCCTGGAAGATCATCGAGATATCCTTGCCGCACATGGTGCGCCGCTCGGCGATCGACAGTTGCAGCAAGTCGCGCCCGCCGAAATGGATGCTCGATGCAGGATCGATGATGGTGTTATCTGGCGGCAACAAGCCCATCACGGCCAGCGAACTGACGGACTTGCCGCTGCCCGATTCGCCCACCAGGGCCACGGTGCTGTTGCGCGGCACGTTGAACGAGATGCCCTTGACAGCTTCGAACGTGGTCTTCTTGTCCAGGCGGAAGGTGACGCGCAGGTCGCGCACTTCCAACAAGTTATTCTGGTCCATGAGCAACTCCTATTTCACTTTGGGGTCGAGCGCATCGCGCAAGGCATCGGTAAACAGCGAGAACGCCGTCACCAGCACGGCCATCGCCGTGGCGGCGGCGGTCAGCTGCCACCATTTGCCCAGGATCAGTTCATTTTGTGCCTCGTTGAGCATGCTGCCCCACGAGACGGTGCCCACCGGCACGCCAAAGCCGAGGAAACTCAGAATCACTTCGGCCTTGATGAAGCCCACCACCAGAATCGACATTTGCACCAGCGCCACGTGACTGACGTTCGGGAAGATGTGCGAAAACATCTTGCGCCAGTGCGAGGCGCCGATGGCGTCGGCCGCCATCACGTATTCGCGCGCCTTGTGCTTGATGTATTCGGCGCGGATCAAACGGTATGGCCCCGTCCAGCCGGTCAGCCCCAGGATCAGCACGATGGTCAGCACGCCCTTTTGCTGCAGCACGGCCGCCACAGTGAGAATCATGAGGATCGATGGAATCGACGTAAAAATGCTGTAGAACCAGTTGAAGAAATCATCGACCATGCCGCCGAAGTAGCCGGACACGGCGCCAAACAAGGTGCCCAGGACCACGGCCAGCAAAGCTGCCACCAGGCCCACGACGATCGACGTTTCGCCGCCCTTGATGGTTTTCTGCACGATATCGTGGCCCCACTTGTCGGCGCCGAACGGTAACGTTGCCGCCTTGTGCGTGACGAGTTTCCTGGCCTTGCCCATGCCGGCGCGCAAGGCCGTCAAGTCGTCGGCCAGCGGGTCGGTGACGCCGTACATCTCGACGCCAGCCGATGGGTTGCTGCCCATCTGCGCGCGCAGTTCGGCGATATCGTCGGCCAGCGGATCGAGCACGTTGACGGGTGTGGGAGCGCTGCGCTCGTCCGTCACGGGCATCGCGCCATCGGCGGCGACATCCTTGTCGGCGCCCACAAACGTGGGCGGCGCATAGCTGACGGCCACTTCGTCTTCCCAGTTCGAGGCCACCAGGCCGCTGGCGGACGCCAGCACCAGCAGGAAAAAGGCGCCGACCACGGCCAGCGATACCATTGCAATCTTGTCGCCGCGCAAACGGCGCCACGCCAGGGCCCACAGGCCGGGCGATGTATGAGGTTTCGACATCGTCTCTTTCTACTTCAGTTGTACGCGAGGATCGACCGCCTGGTACAGCAGGTCGGTGAGCAGGTTGAAGAGCATGGTGGCGGCGGCAACGTACACGGTGATCGCCTTGATCACCGGAAAGTCGCTGCGCTCGACGGCCAGGATCACTTCACGCCCGATGCCGGGGATGCCGAAAAAGCGTTCCAGCAGGAAAGCGCCGATCAGCAGGGCCGGCAAGTTCGACATCACATAGGTAATGATGGGGATGCCGGCGTTGCGCAGCACGTGCACCCACATGATGCGGCCTTCCTTGAGACCCTTGGCACGCGCCGTGCGTACGTAATCCTGGTTCGCCTCGTCCAGCACGAAGGTGCGGAACAGGCGCAGGGTCGGCGCAATCGACACGGCCAGGCCGATCAGAATCGGCAGGGTCGAATAGCGCAGCAGGTTTTCCCAGAAGCTGTCACCCCAGCCCTGCACGGGGAACAGGCCCAGCTTGTAGGCAAAGCCGTACTGGAAGACGATGATGTAGACGAGGATGGAAATCGACATGCCCACCGTACAAGCGATCATGACGGCGCGGTCCGTCAGCGAGCCGCGCACGAAGGCGATGGCCAGCGCCAGCGCCACGCCAAAAAACGTTTCCAGTACGGTCAGCGGGATCAAGACCATCATCGACGGACCCAGGCGCGACGTAATGATGTGCGACACGGATTCCCCCGTGGCCCAACTCTGGCCGAAGTCAAACGTGACGATCTGCTTGATGAAGATCCACAGTTGCACGTAATACGGCTGGTCGACACCGAGCTGGCGGCGGATGTTGGCGATGCTTTCCGCACTCGACATCTTGCCGGCCAGGATGTAGGCGGGGTCGCCGCCTACCCAGTTGAACAGGATAAACACCAGCAGGACGACGCCCAGCATGGTGGGCAGCATCTGCCACAGACGGCGCAGGATATAAGCGAACATAATAATTCCTTGTTGTATATGTTGTTATAAGCGGCTGCGCTTATTTGGCGGCTGGCGCCGGAACTGGTGCGCCATTGCTGTCGATATCCATATACGCCCACTCCTGGAACAGGATCGGGTGCTTCTTGTAGCCTTGCACCGTCTTTTGCGCCAGCATGTTGCGGTAGCGCGCATAGCCGATCAGGGCGCCCGCATTCACTTCCAGGCGGCGCGCCATCTTGTGGAACAGCTCATCGCGCTCGGGGCTGGCCGGCATGGCCTGGCTGGCCGCGTACCACTTGTCGTATTCCGGGTCCTGGTAGCAGCCGTTGTTGTTCTGGTGCGTGTTCGGGCCGTAGAACAGCTGCATGAAGTTGTCGCCGTCCGGATAATCGGCCAGCCACGGCGCCGTGCGCGTCTGCATCTTGCACTGCTTTTCCGTTTTCAGAATGTCAGAAAAGATCATGCGGTCGTTTTCCATGCGGATGCCCAGCGAGTTGTACGTCTTGCGCCACATTTCCGCCTGCAGCACGCCATTGGCTTCATTGCGCGAGGCGTAGCGGATCAGCAGCGGCTTGCCATCTGGCAAAGTACGCCAGCCATCGGCGCCCTTCTTGTAGCCGAATTTATCCAGCAGTTTATTCGCCAGCACGGGATCGTATTGCAGCAGGGATTTGTAATGCGGATCGTAGCCGACCACGCCCGGTGGAATCGGATAGTCGAGGCGCTTGGCCTGGCCATTCCAGATGATGCGGATTTCTTCATCGATATTGTGCGCCATGGCAATGGCGCGGCGCAGGGCGATCTTTTCCTTGCTGAAGCCGCCCAGAGTCGGGTCTTGCATATTCCAGTAGTAATAGCTGATTTCCGGATCCAGCAGACGCGACAGTTGCACGCCCTTCTCCGCCAGCTCGGGACGCAGCTTGCCGTTGAGCAGCGCTTTCGGCGCCAGCGGGCCGTCGAGCCAGAACACATCCGTGCCGCCGCTCTGGAACGACAGCCAGCGCGACTGGTCTTCGATCATCACGGAAATTTCGATGCGGTCGATGGCGGGAATGCGCTTGCCCTGCATCTGGCGCACGATGCGCTGATCATCCGGGTCGTCGCCGGCCATGAAATTCCACGTCTCGGGCAAGTGCTGCGGGTTACGGTTCAGGACGATGCGGTTGCCGCGCGTCCACTCACCCAGGGTGTAATAGCCGGTGCCGACGGGATTCGAGCCCACTTCGCCCTTCACGTCGCCATACTTGTCCACCACTTCGCGCGCCACGGCGGCCGTCGGCACGTAGGCGAGGATCATGGGGAAGTTGAAATCGGTCTTGGTCAGCGTGATGCGCAAGGTGTACGGGTCGAGGATTTCCAGGCCCGCCACCTTCTTGTTGAAATCGAGTTTGTTCGACTTGCCTGCTTCCTTGGCCAGGTCGTCCAGGCCCACCACCTTGCCTTCAAACAGCCAACTGTGCGGCGAGGCCAGGCGCGGGTCGAACAATCGCTTCCACGAATACACATAATCGGCCATCGTCAGTTCGCGGCGCTTGCCGCCGAACGCGGCGTCGGGCGTAAACAGAATGCCTTTTTTCAGGCGGATGGTGTAAGTCTTGCCGTCGCTTGATACTTCCGGCATGGCGGCGGCGGCGCCCGGCACGACCTTGACGGGGCGCGCCAGGTAGTCATACGTGTACAGGGTGTCGAAGACGGCCTGTGTGATGTGGTTCGAATACAGGTCGCGCGCGGTGGCCGGATCGAAGCCCGTCTCGGCGGCCGGCAGGATATAGCGCAAGGTTTTGACCGGTGCGGCCGCAGGGGTGGCATCCGCGGCAGCGGCAACGGCCGCCAGCGGCAGGGTGGCCAGGCAGGCGAGCAGCGCCACGCGCCGCATCCATGGTGACTTCATGTAATACCCTTCATCTCGATTATCTGTCGCACCGTATTGGTGCGCTTGTACTGGCTTCCCCCTGGGATACAGGATTCCACCGCCAAAACCAGTCCATCCTCGCAAGATCTGTGCCTTGTTCGCAGCCGTCTCGACTGCCTGAAAAACGCGTAACGATAACGCAGTTTCGCCCTCGCCGACAAAGAGAAATGCAGGGGCCGCCACTCCCGGCCCGCTCCCCGTCCGATTTTGCTGCATTGCACCACACCCGATTTTCATCGGCAAGGAAAAGACCGGCCGGACATCTACGCTGCAGTACAGCATTCGCTGCCGGGGCGCACGCTACGCAGCAAAAAACAGTTTCGGCGGGGAATACATCACCAAACGAGGACACTTTGTTTCAAATCAATATCACTGAATGGAAGCCGTTGTTTAAAAACACAAAGTACAACACCCTGTTGACAAAGAGTTTTGTTAATCATTACATTCAATCAATTGAAAAGAGATAAATCATTTCGCATTTTCAATATTCTCGGACGTGCTTACCGGCGCGGCCGTTCTTGCCCTTTTAGCCAACCGCTTTATCAGGAGTCTTGAACATGATTAGAGAAATATGCCTGTCCCGCTCCATCCGTTTGATCTGCGCCGGCGGCCTCGCCGCCGGCATCCTCAGCCAGCCGGCACTGGCCCAGGAAACCGGTGAAACAACCGGCATGCAGCGCGTAGAAGTCACAGGTTCTTCCATCAAACGGCTGGTTTCGGAAACAGCCACCCCTCTCTCCATCTTCAAGGCCGAAGACTTTGCCAAGCAGGGCCTGACCACGGCCCAGGAAGTGCTCAGCAAGATACCCTCGAATTCCTCCAGCATGGGCAGCGGCAATGCCGTCGGCGGCAATACCAGCGGCTTGCCCACAGGCGGCCAGGCCAGCGCCGACTTGCGCGGTCTGGGCGGCGACAAGACCCTGGTGCTGCTCAATGGCCGGCGCATCGCCAACCATCCGTATGACGGCGCCAGCGTCGACCTGAACATCATTCCCATCGCCGCCCTGGAGCGCGTCGAAGTGCTGCGCGACGGCGCTTCGGCCATCTACGGCACGGACGCCATCGGCGGCGTCATCAACTTCATCACCAAGCGCTCCATCAACGTCACGAACATCACCGCCGAGGTCGTCGCGCCCGAACACAAGGGCGGTGGCGAACACCGCATCAACCTGTCGACCGGCTTCGGCAAGCTCGATACGGACGGCTACAATATTTTCGGCGTGGTCGATTACCACAAGCAAAATGTGCTGACCTCGCAAGACCGCGCCTTCTCGGCAACGGGCATCATTCCCGAGCGCGGCCTGTCGCTCACCAGCGGCACCACTTTCCCCGGCAACTACTTCGATGCCGCGGCCAACGGCGGCAAGGGCCTGGCCGGCAATCCGTATGCGGCCACGGGCTGCAACCCGCCCCTGTCCGTGGCGGCTGCCAACGGCACCTGTCGCCAGGACTACACGCGACAGATCGACGATCTGCCGGCACAGGAGCAGGTGGCATTCTTCGGCAAGGGCGCCTTCAAGCTGGGCGGCGGCCACCTGGCCACGCTCGAATACTTGCATTCGGAAAACAAGGTGAAGGCGCGCACGGCGCCGCCACCACAAACGGCCTTGATCCTGCCCATCAGCAGCAAATACTACCCGGGCAATGCGGGCGGCGTGCCGGCCCAGCCGGGGCTGTCGGGACAGCCGCTGAGCGTCAACTGGCGCCCCGTGGAAGCGGGCCAGCGGCAGATCGATTCCACCGGCAAGGCGGACCGCCTGGTGCTGGCGCTCGAAGGCGAGCTGGCTGGCTGGGACTACAAGACGGGCCTGAGCCATGCGATCAGCAAGTCGTCCGAGAAATTTACGGGCGGCTACGTGCAGGATGCGGGTTTTGCCGCTGGCGTGCTGAACGGCATACTGAACCCGTTTGGCGTGCAGGATGCAGCCGGCAAGGCTTACCTCGACAGCACGGCCCTGCGCGGCGAAGTGCAGAGCGCCAAGGTCACCACCACGGGTTTCGACATCAAGGGCAGCCGCGAACTGATGCAACTGGCCGGCGGCCCGCTGGCCATCGCCTTGGGCGGCGAACTGCGGCGCGAAAAAGCCGACTTCAATGTCAACCGCGAGATCGCCAGCCAGGCCACCAGTTCCGGCCTGTCCGGTTCGCTGTCGAAAAGCGGCTCGCGCACGATCCAGGCCGTCTTCGGCGAAGTCAACTTGCCATTGATCAAGGATCTGGAAGTCCAGCTGGCGGCCCGCTTCGACCATTACAGCGACGTGGGCAGCACGACCAATCCCAAGCTGGCCCTGCGCTACCAGGCCAGCAGCGCGCTGGTGCTGCGCGGTTCGGCCAGCACGGGTTTCCGCGCACCGACCTTGTTTGAAAAGAACGCGCCGCCGTCGAAGAACGATACCAACGATTCCTACGACGACCCCATCCTCTGCCCGGGCGGCGTGCCGCAGCCGGGCGCCAATCCCCTGCGCGATTGCGACTTGCAGCAATTCAAGCTGCAAGGCGGGAATGAAAAGCTGAAACCGGAAAAATCCACCACGTTTGCTTTCGGCCTGGTGCTCGAACCCGTCAAGGAAGTGACGGTGGCCATCGATTACTGGAACATTCACCTGAAGGACAAGATTTCGTCCTTGCCCGAACAATCCATCTACGGTAACTACGAAAAATATAAGGCCTTGTTCCTGCGCAATCCCGACGGTTCGCCTTTCGCCATCCTGGACTTGAACGACAACCTCGGCGAAGTAAAAACCGACGGCATCGACGTGAGCCTGAATGCACGCCTGGGGCGCGGCGCCTACGGCGATTTCAGCGTGTCGGTCGACGGCACCTGGACCCACAAGTATGACTACCAGAATGAGCGCGGTGGCGAATTCATTGCCAACGTCGGCCGCTATGCGGACAACAATCCTGTGTTCCGCTGGAAACATACGGCGGCCCTCAACTGGCGCTTGGGAAACTGGGGCGCCACCGTGTCGCAATCGTTCAAGTCCGGCTATACGGATCAGAACCAGGTCGATCCGCAGTACCGGCACGATGTACCCTCCTACAGCCTGCTGAACGTGTCGGGTAGCTACGTATGGAAAGGCTTGCTGCTGACTGCCGGCGTAAAGAACCTGTTCGACAAGGAACCACCGTTCTCGAACCAGGGCACCCTGTTCCAGAAAGGCTATGACCCGCGCTACACGGATCCGATCGGGCGCGCGTATTACCTGCGCGGCAGCTATACGTTCTAAGGGAGATGGGCTGAAACAGAGATAAACGGGGCAGCGCTGACCAGCGTTTGCCTGCAGCACGAAGGACGGCGCCAGCAGGTATGCTGAGCGCCGTTTTATTTTACGCGCCTGACCGCGCCTGACAAGGGTTGGCGATACTTTATTCCTGAAGTAATGCAAAAAAATTAGCAATATGTTGCATTTCGTCCAAAAAGTCTGCACGAAATTGACAATCTGAATCGTGAATGTTTTGATGAGGGCCCAGGAAATTTACAAAATTTTCATTGGTGGTTTTGCAAAAAGGCAAATAAATTGTTAGTAAGCAACAAGTTATTTCAAAATAATTGCCGCCTTTATCACAATAATAAGGAATTTCAGATGATGATAGAAAATGTAATATCGCGGTCGCTGCGCCTGATGTTTGCTGGCGGCATGGCCCTGAGCATGCACGCTGCATATGCGCAAGAAACAACAGATGGCGCCATGCAGCGCGTGGAAGTCACAGGTTCGAGCATCAAGCGCCTGGCATCGGAGACAGCGCTGCCGATCACCTCGATCAAGGCCGATGATTTCGCCAAGCAAGGCTTGACGACGGCACAGGAAGTCCTGTCCACCATTTCCATGAATCAGAGCTCGCAAAGCAGCTCGCAATCCGTAGGCTCCGGCACGGGCGGCCAGTCCGTCGCCGACCTGCGCGGCATCGGCGGCGACAAGACCCTGGTCCTGCTGAACGGCCGCCGTATCGCCAGCCACCCATTCAACGGTTCGTCCGTCGACCTGAACATCATTCCGATTTCGGCCCTGGAACGCGTTGAAGTGCTGCGCGACGGCGCCTCCGCCATCTACGGTACCGATGCCATCGGCGGCGTGATTAACTTCATCACCAAGCGTTCCGTCAAGGGCGGCTCCGTCACGGTCGAACATTACGAGCCACAAAAAGCGGGTGGCGGCGACGAATCGCGCCTGAACCTGTCCGGCGGCTACGGCGATCTGAACAAAGATGGCTTCAACGTCTTCGGCGTGGTTGACGTACATCGCCAGTCGGCGCTGAGCACGGCCGACCGTTCCTTCTCGAAGAGCGGCTACATCCCAAGCAAGGGCGTGGATAACCTGAGCGGCACCACCTTCCCTGCCAACTTCTACGATACCGGCAATGGCCTGATCGGCAACCCGGCCTTTGCCGGCGGTTGCGTGGGTGAGAACCTGTACAAGAATACTTCGGGCAAGAGCACCTGCGCCATGGATGTCACACCATTCATCCAGGCCATCCCGAAAACCCAGCAGGAATCCTTCCTCGGCAAGGCCAGCTTCAAGCTGAACCAGGATCACCTGGCCACCATCGAATACCTGCACTCGCGCAGCACCAACGAGGCGCGCATCTCGCCGCCGCCGATGTCGAACATCGGCATCCTCATGTCGTCGAGCTCCCCTTACTATCCAGGCGGCAGCGGCGGTGTACCAGCCATGGCGGGCCTGTCGGGCGAGCCGCTGGACATCAGCTGGCGTCCGGTGGCGTCGGGCCAGCGCAGCGGCTTCGACACCAGCACCTCGGACCGCCTGGTACTGGCTTCGGAAGGCGTCCTGGGTGCGTGGGACTACAACGTCGGCCTCAGCTACTCCGTCAGCAAGGCCACCAGCGCCTTCACGGGCGGCTACCTGAATGACCAGCGCATCATCGACGGCATCGGCAATGGCATACTGAACCCGTTCGGCGCGCAGAGTAGCGCTGGCGATGCGTACCTGAAGGACTCCGTCCTGAAAGGCGAATACCTGAGCGCGAAGATGACCAGCACTGCGGTCGACGCCAAGGTCAGCCGCGAGCTGTTCAACCTGCCGGCTGGCGCCGTCGGTTTCGCCGTCGGTACGGAATTCCGCAACGACAAGGCCGAGTACAACGTGAACCGGGATCTGGCCGGCCAGGCATCGAGCTCCGGCTACGCCGAAGCACAGAACCAGTCGGGCAGCCGCAATATCGCCGCCATATTCTCGGAACTGAGCATTCCTGTCGTGAAAGACCTGGAACTGTCGCTGGCAGCCCGTTATGACCACTATAACGACGTCGGCGGCAGCTTCAATCCGAAGGTCGGCGTGCGCTGGCAACCAACGAGCCAGGTGCTGCTGCGCAGCTCCTACAACACAGGCTTCCGCGCGCCAACACTGTATGACCTGCATGGTCCGCAAACCAAGACCTTCACGGCCAACAAGTACGACGATCCACGCCTGTGCCCAGGCGGCGTACCGATTCCTGGCGCCAACAGCAATGTCGCCTGCGGCGCGCAGCAGTACATCCGCTCGGGTGGCAATCCGGAGGTCGGCCCGGAAAAATCGAAAACCTTCAGCGCCGGTATCGTCATCGAACCTACCAAGTCGCTGACCGTCTCGCTCGATTACTTCCAGATCAAGCTGCGCGACAAGATCGGTACCGTGGCCGAACAGACCCTGTTCGACAACTACGCCAAGTATCAGAACAACTTCATCTATACCGCTGATGGCAAGCTCGATTACGTGCTGGCCACCCTGGGCAACCTGGGCGAAATGCACACCTCGGGCATCGACTTGGGCCTGAACTGGAAATTGCCACGTAGCCAGTATGGCAACTTCACGTTCGCCTTTGACGGCACCTGGGTACAGAAGTATGAGTACCAGAACGAACGCGGCGGTGAATTCGTGCAAAACGTGGGCGTGTATGGCGACAATGCACCGGTATTCCGCTGGAGACACAATGCCTCCCTGCAATGGAATATGGACAAGTGGAATGCCACGCTGTCGAACAAGTACATGAGCGGCTACCGCGACCAGAACTATGTCGATCCGCAATTCGAGCAAAGCGTCAAGGCTTACTCGGTATGGTCGCTGTCGGGCGCGTACTCAGGCTTCAAGAATACCGAAGTCACCGTGGGCGTAAAAAATCTGCTGAACGAAGATCCACCGTTCAGTAACCAGATCGGCACCTTCCAGTCCGGCTACGATCCGCGTTACACTGATCCGCTGGGCCGCACCTTCTACGTGCGCGCCACGTACAAGTTCTAAGTACACCTGACAAAAGCTACTGCGCGTCGCGATTTGCGGCCTGCGATGCTCACTGTGCTCAAGCACAGTTCCGCGTCTCGGCCGCAACTCGTTGCCGCTCGCTACGCTTTTGTCAGGCGTCTTGAATTAAGTAAAAAAGCCCGGGAAGCTTAGCTTTCCGGGCTTTTTTTCATGCTGCGCGCCACCTTATTGCGCGTCGCCCTGCAGGCGGCGCTGCTTGACGGCCTCCGCCAGGTTTTCCAGCACGGCCACGCTGGCGCTCCAGTCGATGCAGCCATCCGTGACGGATTGGCCGTAGATCAATTCCTTGCCCGGGATCAAATCCTGGCGCCCTGCCACCAGGTGCGATTCCACCATCACGCCGACGATGCGGCTGTCGCCGCCCGCCACCTGGCTGGCGATGTCGGCACACACGGGGATCTGGTTTTCCGGTTTTTTCGAGCTGTTCGCATGCGAGGCGTCGATCATCAGGCGCGCTGCCAGGCCTTGCGCCGCGATCGCCTTGCAGGCCTCGTCCACGCTGGCCGCGTCATAGTTGGGCGTCTTGCCGCCGCGCAAGATGATGTGGCAATCTTCGTTGCCGTTGGTCGAGACGATGGCCGAGTGGCCGCCCTTCGTGACGGAAAGAAAATGGTGCGGCTGCGAGGCGGCTTTGATGGCTTCCACGGCGATTTTCACATTGCCGTCCGTGCCATTCTTGAAGCCGACCGGACAGGACAGTCCCGAGGCCAGCTCGCGGTGCACCTGCGACTCCGTGGTGCGCGCGCCGATGGCACCCCAGCTGATCAGGTCGGCGATGTATTGCGGGCTGATGACGTCGAGGAACTCCGTGCCAGCCGGCAAGCCCAGCTCATTGATATTGCGCAACAGTTCGCGCGCCATGCGCAAGCCGTCGTTGATGCGGAAGCTGTTGTCCATGTACGGGTCGTTGATCAGGCCCTTCCAGCCCACCGTGGTGCGCGGCTTCTCGAAGTAGACGCGCATGACGATTTCCAGTTCACCCGCGAAACGCGCACGCTCCTTGACCAGCAGGCGCGCATATTCCATCGCCGCCTTGGTATCGTGGATGGAGCAAGGCCCGATGACCACCATCAGGCGGTCATCCTGGCCGTGCAGGATGCGGTGCAGGGCGATACGGGCGCTGGCAGCGGTCTGTTCGGCTTGCTCCGAGCAGGCGAATTCGCGGATCAGGTGGGACGGCGGGGTCAATTCCTTCATTTCGCGAATTCGCAAATCATCGGTGCGGGGCATCATTTTCTCCAAAATTTAAGGAAGGGTAAAACATCTGGGTAAAAAAAAACCGCCATCAGTGGCGGTTTTTTAGAATTTGCTGGGATCTCGTTTTTTGCTGCTACGTGAACCGACCGCTACTCCACCGCCTTTGGGTTGGAATTGCTAAAGTAAAAATAAGCGGTAAAAAAGTGGCGAGCGAACATGCGAGTCATCCATAAGTGATGAACGACTATAAACCTAAATTGCAAGGATTGGCAAGTATATTTGTCGGCAAAGCCGCATGCCGCTGCCGTTTTAGACGGCAAAGCGCGTAAAAAAGCATAAAAAGTTGCGCGCCGTTAGACCGGCATGGTCAGTCCAGTGCTGAGCCCGTCGTGGCACGCACACCACACAACGCCCATTGCGGCGACGGCAAGCGACACACTACTGATCAAGATCTAATCCCGGGCAGACCGGACGGACAAGACTCAAGGACGCATCGACGACCTTTGATTGCCTGACCTTTCCGGAGAACACAATGAGCCCTACCCCCTTGCTTCAGCCCGCTGCCTTTTCGCCACCACGCCTGGGCCTGGCACTGGCCAGCGCACTGCTGAGTCTACCCGTCCTGGCACAGGACAATGCTGCACCCGCGCCCCTGCAGCGCGTGGAAATCACCGGCTCGAACATCCGCCGCGCCCAGGCTGAAACAGCCTCGGCCGTGCAAACCCTGAGCGCTGCCGATATCGAGAAATCGGGCAAGGCCAGCGTGGCCGAACTGCTGCAAACCCTGGCCGTCGACAACCAGGGTTCCGTCCCTACCAGCTTCAGCGGCGGCTTTGCCGCCGGCGCGTCGGGCATCTCGCTGCGCGGCCTGGGCACGGCGTCGACCCTGGTCTTGCTGAACGGGCGCCGCGTGGCGCCCTACGGCCTGGCCGACGACGGCCAGAAAGTGTTTGCCGACCTGAACATCATCCCCCTGGAAGCGGTGGAACGCGTGGAAATCCTCAAGGATGGCGCCTCGGCCATCTACGGCTCGGACGCCATCGCCGGCGTCGTCAACGTGATCCTGCGGCGCGATTACCAGGGCACGGCAGTGAAGGGCAATTACGGCAAGACCAAGGACTGGGACGGGCGCGAGGCGCGCGCGTCCATCACGCACGGCTTCGGCGATATCGACAACGACCGCTACAATGTACTGCTGAACCTGGAATACAGCGAAAAAGGGGCAATCTCGAACCGCGACCGGGCCGGACGGGGCGCCGTCGGCCGCAGCGACTTGCGCGACCTGGGCTTCAGCGCGCAGGAATCGCTCAGTGGCGCCGGTGCCATCACCGACAACAATGCGGCCGGCAGCGCCGTCAACGGCAATGTGCGCAATCCCGACACCCTCGATTACTATAACCGCGGCAACTTGGCCGGCGCGGGCTTTACGCGCACCTTCCCCGGCGCCGCCTGCGGCAATTTCACCACGCACCCGCAAGGCGATCCGGGCGGCGGCTGCCTCATCGATGCGGCGCAGCAATACGGCCAGATCCAGCCCAAGCAAAAGAACATCAATTTTTTTGGCCGCGGCGCCTGGCAACTGACGCCGGCACTGCAAACCTATGTGGAACTGAATCTGTATCACAGCGAATCGCGTTCCGTCACCACGCCGTCGACCATCAGCGGCTCGGTGGGTTTTCCGGGTGGCCCGGTCAGCAATGCGGCCGTGGCGCTGGGCGCCGGCCATCCTGACAATCCCTACTTCGGCCGCGATGCACGACTGCGTTACCTGGCCGCCGACGTCGGCCCGCGCACCTCGGAAGTCGATTCCACCTTTGCGCGCTTCGTCGCCGGCATCAAGGGCAGCGTGGCGGGCTGGGACATCGACAGCGCCCTGCTGTACTCGCAAAACAAGGTCGCGAACGAGCAAGGCGGCTTCCTGCAGCGCGACGTGGCCTTCGCCCTGCTCAACCCCAGCGACGCCAATGTGGCCGCAGCCCGCCTGAACCCGGCCTATGCGGCCCTGCCTCCCGGCAGCGTATGGCGCATCGCGGAAAACGCGGGCCTCAATTCGCCCGCCCTGTACGCGGCCCTGTCGCCGCGCATCTCGAACGACGCCAAGACGCATATCGCGCAGATCGACTTCAAGGCCAGCCGCGAAATGGGCCAACTCGAGGGCGGCAAACTGGGCGTGGCCGTGGGTGCGGAATTCCGCCACGAAGCGACGGAACTCAAGCCGACCACAGGCACGGAACGGGGCAATATCATCGGCCTCGGTTATTCCGCCTACAAGGGCAGCCGCAACGCTTCGGCCCTGTATGCCGAAGTGCTGGCGCCAGTGCTGAAAAGCGTGGAACTGTCGGGTGCCCTGCGCGCCGACCATTTCACCGACGTGGGCAATTCCTATACACCGAAAGTGGGCGTGAAATGGACGCCACTGCGCGAACTGGCCCTGCGCGGCACCTTCGCCAAGGGCTTCCGCGCGCCCGGCGCGGCGGAAAACGGCGTCGGTGGCCTGGCCGCGTTTTCCACCGCCAGCGACCCGCTGCGCTGCGCGCTGGGCGTGGAGGTCGCGTGCGACCCGGCATCGATCGCCGTCATCACCTCGCCCAATCCCAAACTGTCGCCCGAGCGTTCGCGCAGCTATTCCGTGGGCGCCATCTGGGATCCGCTGCCGCGCACCAGCCTCTCGGTCGACCTGTGGCAAATCCGCCGCAAGAATGAGATCAACCAGGAACAGACGGACACGGCGATTGCGCAGGGCCATGTGGCGCGCGACCCCTCCACGGCCAGCGACAAGCCCGGCGATCCGGGTGCCATCACGGCCGTGCTGGCCAGTTATGTCAATTCCGCGCAAACGACGGTGCGCGGCATCGATATCGACGCGCGCCAGCGCTTCAACCTGGGCGGCGACTATGGCAACCTGGTGTTCGACCTGAAGTGGACGCATCTGTACAAATGGCTGCGCACGGAGCAGGATGGCACGCAGCGCGATTTCGCCGGCACGCACGGCAATTGCGATGTCTCCAACTGCATGGGCACACCCGGTGACAGGGTCAACCTGAGCGCCACCTGGGAGCGTCAGAAGTGGCGCATCTCGGCCAATGTCAACTACCGCGCGCCGCTCGACAATATCAGTTTCAAGAACGATCCGGACGGCTGCGCCACGCATTTCGCCGACGGCACCGATGCGCCGCGCGGCTGCCGCATCGCCTCGTTCACGACGGTGGACCTGACGGCCCGCTGGCTGGCCACGCCCAAGCTGGAAGTGTTTGCAACGGTGCAAAACCTGTTCGACAAGATCGCCCCGCTCGACCCGCTCACGTATGGCGCCACGGGCTACAACCCGCTCGACTACGCGGGCGCGGCGGGACGCTTTATCAGTGCGGGGGTGAAATACAAGTTCTGAGAAATCCAGCAACCGTGTTGGCACGGCCGGTGGTGTTGGCGTGATGGTGGTGTCGGCGTGATGGTGGTGTCGGGTTACGCGCTTTGCGCTAACCCGACCTACGCGCGCGCCATGTCAGAAAAAAGTAGGTCGGATTAGCCCGGAGGGCGTAATCCGACAACCGTGTTGGCCGCGCCGTGTCCAGAAAAATCAGGCCGTGCCGCCGACGGTAATGCCATCGAGGCGCAGGGTCGGCTGCCCCACGCCCACGGGCACGCTCTGCCCCTCCTTGCCGCACACGCCCACGCCCGAATCGAGGCGCATGTCGTTGCCGATCATGGAGACGCGGTTGAGCACGTCCGGGCCATTGCCGATCAAGGTCGCCCCTTTGACCGGATAGCTGAGCTTGCCGTTTTCGATCATGTACGCTTCGCTGGCCGAGAAGACAAACTTGCCATTGGTAATATCGACCTGGCCGCCGCCAAAGTTGACGGCATACAAGCCATTTTTCACGGAAGCGAGGATGTCACCGGGGTCCTTGTCGCCGCCCAGCATATACGTGTTCGTCATGCGCGGCATGGGCAGGTGGGCGAACGATTCGCGGCGCGCATTGCCCGTCACGGGCATCTTCATCAGGCGCGCATTCATCGTGTCCTGGATGTAACCCTTCAGGATGCCATCCTCGATCAGGGTTGTGCACTGCGTCGGGTTGCCCTCGTCGTCGATATTCAGGGAGCCACGCCGGCCAGCCAGGGTGCCGTCATCGACCACCGTGACGCCCTTGGCCGCCACGCGCTCGCCGATGCGTCCGGAAAACGCGGACGAACCCTTGCGGTTGAAATCGCCTTCCAGGCCATGGCCGATCGCCTCGTGCAGCAGGATGCCGGGCCAGCCCGGTCCCAGCACGATGGTCATGGGGCCGGCGGGTGCGGGACGCGCTTCCAGGTTCACCAGGGCCGAGTTGACGGCGTCGGACGCGTATTGTTCCAGCACGGCATCACTGAAATAGTCATAGCTGAAACGCCCGCCACCACCGGCTGAACCCGTTTCGCGGCGGCCATTCTGCTCCGCGATCACGGTCAGCGAGACGCGCACCAGCGGGCGGATGTCGGCCGCCAGCACGCCGTCGCTGCGCAGCACCAGCACCACGTCGTACTCGCCCGCCAGGCTCGCCATCACTTGCACGACTCGGGGGTCTTTCGCCCGCGCCATCTTTTCCACACGCTCGAGCAATTGCACCTTGGCCGTGGCATCCAGCGAAGCGAGCGGATCATTGGGCAGGTACAAGGAACGCCCGCCCTGCGGCTGCATCTGGCCCGCGATCTTGACTCTGCCGGCACCCGCGCGCGCGATGGTGCGCGTGGCCGCTGCCGCTTCCAGCAAGGCCCGCTCGGAAATATCGTCGGAATACGCAAAGGCCGTCTTGTCGCCGGACACGGCGCGCACGCCCACGCCCTGGTCGATGGAAAAACTGCCCGTCTTGACGATGCC
This sequence comes from Janthinobacterium sp. PSPC1-1, assembly GCF_049897625.1. Lineage (NCBI taxonomy): Bacteria > Pseudomonadati > Pseudomonadota > Betaproteobacteria > Burkholderiales > Oxalobacteraceae > Janthinobacterium > Janthinobacterium sp. PSPC1-1. The sequence continues at coordinate 440,772 of NZ_JAFCWP010000005.1, forward strand.
CTCTTCCAGACTCCAGCCTTCGCTCCTGGTCGACTGGAAATACAGGTCGGCATAGTCGACCTTGTGCGTAAACATCGTGCCCAACGCTTTGAGCAGCTTGTCTTCGTCCAGGCCGAACGGCGTGAGCAGGATCTCGCGCGCCACAGCCAGGCTGGACAGATTGGGTTCAAATGGCTTCATAACTTTGCACTCGCTAATTATATTCAACTCATTCTCAGTACCTGACAGAAGCGTAGCGAGCGGCAGTGATTTGTGGCCGAGAAGCGCAGCCGTGCTTGAGCACGGTGAACATCGCAGGCCGCAAAGCGCGACGCGCAGTAGCTTATGTCAGGTACCCTCACATAGTGCGGTGCGCTAGGGCAGGCAGCGATTCGCGCACGCCCGCCAAAAACACCAGGTCGATCTCGCCGCTGACCACGCCCTCGCCTTCGGGCAACACGGCTTTCACTTCGCCCCACGGGTCGATCAGCATGCTGTGGCCCCAGGTGCGCCGGCCGTTCGGATGCAAGCCGCCCTGCGCCGAGGCCAGCACATAGCACTGGTTTTCGATGGCGCGCGCGCGCAGCAGTACTTCCCAGTGGGCGCTGCCCGTCGTATGGGTAAATGCGGCAGGCACGACGATCAGCGCGCAATCGCCCATGGCGCGGTACAGCTCGGGAAAGCGCAAGTCATAGCAGATGGACAGGCCGACGCGGCCGAACGGCGTCTCGATCGCGCGCACTTGCGCGCCGGGCACGATAGTGCGCGATTCATTGTACGACTCGGTGCCGCGCGTAAAACCGAACAGGTGGATCTTGTCGTAGCGGCCGGCCGGCTCGCCTTGCGGGTCGTACACCAGCGTGGTGTTCAAGACCTTGCCCTCCTCGCCGGAGATCAGGGGCAAGGTGCCGCCGATCAGCCAGATGCCGTGCTGGCGCGCCATCTGCGCCATGTCATCCTGGATCGGTCCGCTGCCGGGCTGTTCCGCATGGGCCAGCTTGTCCGTTTCCTGCTGGCCCATGATGGCCCAGTATTCAGGCAACACCACCAGCTGCGCGCCAGCGGCGGCAGCCTCCGCCACCAGGCGTCGCGCCGTGGCCAGGTTGTCTGCCACGGACGGCGAAGAAATCATTTGTATTGCTGCAACTGTATGCATCATTGCCACCTCTTATCCATTCGAACGCCTCGCCTATTTCGCCACCGCCTCCACGGCCGTAGCGGCAGGCACGGCGACAGGCTCCAATTTACCACCATCGAGCTTGGTCACGACGGGCGACTTCCACGGGCCGGCGATCTGCATGTGATAGGTGAGCGCCTTCATCACGGGGGCACGCAGGAACAATTGCGCCAGGAAACTACCCAGGCCGATGACGGGGTTGACGGCCAGCGCATACACGAGCGGCCCCGTGCCCAGGTTAAATTCGGGGATCACCACCACGTGCAAATTTGTCGTTTCATTGGCGATGTCGGCCTTGCCATCCATCAGCACGGTGGCCGCCACGCCGTGCATCTTGAGGTTGTCGGTGCTCACCACTCCGCGCTTGATGCTGGCGTTGGCCGTGATGCCGTCGAAGGCCAGCCCTTCCGAAAACACATCGTGGAAATCGAGTTTCAGCAAACGGGGCAAAGCTTGCAGGCTGAGCACGCCCAACAGCTTGGCCGCGCCCGGATCCTGCTTGAGGAACTGGCCCGATTCCACATTCATTTCGATCTGCCCCGACAGGGTGGGAATGTCGAGCGAATACGGCAAGCCGTTCCAGGCGATGTCGCCACTCAGGCGCCCCTTGCCGCGACGCACCGTATCGGCAAAGCCGAAGCGGTCAAGCAACTTGCCCGCATCGACGATATCGAGGCCGAAACGCAGACTGGTCGTGCTTTGCCCATCCTTGATGACCCATTTGCCATTGCCGCTCAGCGCACCATCGGGATTCGACAATTGCAGCTTGCCCACGCGCCACTCGCGCCCGCCCGCCGCCATGGTGTTATAGGCCTGCAACTCCAGCCGGCCGATCTTCTTGTTGAACAGTTCAAATTGCTCGGCGATGATATCGAGCGACGGGATCGACTGGGCGCCGCTCTTGCCTTCCAGTAAGCTCTTCACATCGTTGGCGGCCGATTCCGGAATGATCAGCGACGACAGGCGCGCCGTCATCTTGCCCAGGCCGGACGGCGTTTCCAGCCACGTCACATAGCCCGATACTTGTTTCGCGTCAATATTGGCTTGCCACACATCCTTTTGATGCGTGGCGCCCACCACCACGTTTTCCAGCTTGCGCTCGCCCAGCATCAGTTCGCCGGCGCGCGCCGCCATCATGTCCGGCACCACATATTGCCCGATATCGGGTGCGTCGTCGGCATTGCCACTGGCATCGGCCGGCGCCGTGGCGTTGCCGGCGATTTCGCCGCCGACGTCGATCCAGCTGTCCACGTCCAGGGTTTTCATATTCACGTTGAGCATCATGCCGCTGTCCGGTTCCGGCGCCGGCACGTTCACGCCGATGCCGCCGCGCAGCAGGCGCCATGCATCCTTGCCCTGCTTCTGGCGCTGGTAGCGGGCGGTGATGCCAGACCCCAGCGCGATGCGGATATCGTCCGTGCGCAGGCCGGCGCCGTTCGCCGCATTGCCCGTCAAGGTGAATTTCACGGGCAGGCTGTCGCCGGCCGCCTTTTTCAGGGGCGCGGGGAAATCCAGGCCCAGGCCCGTCAGCGGCGACTCGACATTGACCACCACCTGGTGGTCGCGCGCCGTGATCAAGCCGCTGTAACGGGCGCCGCCATTCAAATGTTTCGCCAGGCGCTGCAGCACGGGCGCCGGATACGTCTTGCGCAAGCCGTCGATGGTCATGTTGCCGGCAATTTTCACCTGGATGGAATTGTCTGCCTGCGTGCCGCCCGAGATGGCCAGCGGCCCGCCCAGCAGGCTGCCATTCAAGCCATTCAGATTGACGCCCTTTTCGTTGAATTCGATCTTGCCCTGCGTGCCCAGCACGGGCGGCATGTCGTGGAACAGCACCACGTCGTTGCCCGCCAGCTGCAAGCTGCCCTGCACGGTCGCCTCGAGCATGCGCTCGATCGGCAAGTGCAATTTGAGGGCGAGCCTGGCGTTGCCCGTCGCCGTCGTTTCGTCCGTGAAATGCTCGATCCAGCCCAGCACGGGGCTGGCCGTCACGTACTTGAGGAATTCCTGCATCGGGCCGGCCGCATTGCCCTCGATATCGAGCAAGGTGTCGAACACGGTCAGGTCGGGGATCACGGCTTTGACATTTGTCAGAGCCACGCCGCCCGTGGTGGCCGTGTCGCCGCGGATTTCCATGCGCGCCCGCTCGAAAATAAAGCTGCCCTTGATTTTTTCCGCCTGCGGCCACAACGGCGCCTTGCCCGCCAGCGGTCCGTTTTCCGCCAATTCGCCCGGTGCATAATTGAGGATGCCGTTCTCGAGCTTGCCGGCCACGCGGAAGTCGCCGCGATTGCGCTGGGCGGGCGTGTCGGCCTTGAAGGGGAAATGTTCGAGTTCGCCGCGCAAGCGCAGGCTGACATCGCGCGCCACGCCGCCTTCCAGCGCGCCCGTCAGCCAGTGGCGCAGGTGCTCGGGCGTTTGCAGCGGCAGATAGCGGCCGATGGTGTTGATCTGGAAATTGTCGATCGTGCCCGTCAAGTCGACCTGGCCCAGATTCTTGCCATCGAGCGGCATGCGGTGCGTGCCCTGCAAGGCGACGCGCAAGCCTTGCTGATCGAAGTCCAGCTTGTCCAGCCCGACTTGCAGCATATTGCCCGCTTCAAAGGTCCAGCGCGCCTGCATGGCGAATTGTTCGAACGGCAAGGCCGGTTCGCTCAGGTAGGTGGGGAACTGCAACACCAGGTCCTGCGCGTCGATGGCAATGCTGCCGCCCTTGTCATTGGCGTCGATGCTGCCGGTCAGGTGGTCGAAGCCGGGAATGGCCGGCGCAGCCGCCTGTGCAGGGCTGCTCGCCGTCTTCGCCACAGCCAGGCGCGCCGGCTGCGCATTCAGGCCCAGATCGATGAGCTTGCCGCGCAAACGGTAGCTGGCGGGCGTGGCCATGTCGCCTTCCCATTGCGCTGAAAAATCCTGCAAACGCCCTCGTGGCGCCAGGGCGTCGAGGCGCTGGCGCTGCTGCTCGCCCAGCGGCAGCTTGTCGGCCAGCGCGGCCAGGGTTTGCAAATCGAGCGACTTGGCCGTGATTTCCGTACGCGCCGGCTTGCGCTTGGTGGCTGCAACAAAGCGTTCGGACAGGGTCGTGGGCGGCAGGCTGAGGCCATCGCGGGTTTCCACCGCAAAATTCGTCAATTCGACCTGGTGTCCATTCGCGCCAAAGGTTGGCTTGCCGTCCGGCACCTGCGCCGACAGCTCTTCCTTTGCCGAAATGCGCCCGCTGACCGACAGCAAGTCGAGCGGCGCGATATGCTCGCCCAGTTGCGCCTGCACATCCGTCAAGCCCACATCGGCCGTGAAGCCGGCCAGGCGCGCGTGATCCAGGCTCAGCCAGGCGCGCAGGGCGCCCTTGCCCTGGCTTAATTCAAACGGGTAGTCGAGATAGCGGCGCCAGGCGGCCAGGTCGGCGTTTTTCAGGTCGGCGTACAGCTCGCCCTTCCACATCGACACATCGGAGATGCGCGTGCTGAAGGGCGGATGCGTGAAGTGAGCGCGCACATCGACAGGGGCGGCCAGGCTGGCGGGCGGCGTGGCCTGCAAGCCCAGCCGGTGGCTGCGCCAGCGGTTGCGCAGCAGCAAGTTGACCTGGCTTAAAGCCAGCTCCGGCGTGCCGCGCGCTTCGTCGGTCCAGCGCACCTTGCCGTCGCGAATGATGATCTCATGCTGCGACAGCAGCCAGTCGGCACCCTTGCCATCGCTGCCTTGCGTGCTGTCGACCAGTACGCCTGCCACATACAGCTTGCCATCCTTGCTGCGCCGTACGTCCAGGTCGGGCCGCGTGATTTCCAGTGCCTCGAAGCGCACGGAACCGAGTACGCTCCACCACGACACGGTGGCCGAGACGCTCGGCAGGCTCAGCACCTGGCGACCCGCCTGGTCGCGCAGGCTCACGTCGCCGAGGAAGAGATTTGGCCGCACGCCATGCCAGGAGGCGTAAATACGCGCGATGCTGACAGGGTTGCCCAGCGCGCGGCTGGCCGCCCGCTCGATATTGCCCTTGTAGTAATCGATATTCGGCAAGATGGCGTAGCGCAGGAATAAAAACAGCACGGCGAAGGCGAAATACGCCAGCAGCACCAGTTTGATGGTAAAACCCAACACATGATGGGTGGCCAGATTGGCCATGCGATAGGCGGCACGCAGCCGCTGCCAGCGCAGGGCCAATGGCACATGTTCTGTCACGCTTGCTTCTGGCGGTTTTTGCATCAATAAGCTAATAAACTGGCCCGGCGTCAAATAATGGCAAAAATCGTCTGCATTCGTGGTGCGCGCCTGCATCCTTGCGCTTGCTTCTGAGCAAAGCCTCCCTTACCATCGTCCGGAAGAGCATGCACTGCCGGCGGCATTCCCGCCGGCGGCACAATTTTACCGCATCCCCCGCCGTTCGCAGCCAAGTTAAACAAGAACCATGCAAGCAGCATTCAAGAGAGCCTTACCGACACCATGAGCACACAGCCTTTGATCTCCGCCTCCCGTTTCTACCAGCGCTGGCTGGGTGCCGCCCCCGAGCGCGCCGCACAGGTAGCGCAGCTGGTGCGCGCGCCGCTGGACAAGCTCGACTTTGCCGCCGCGCTGGCCGACCAAGCGAACGCCGCCACGCCGCCGCTGCCGGCCGAGCGGGCCATGCGCCGCCTGCGCAACCTGCTCGTGTGCGGCCTGATTGAGCGCGACCTGGACGGCCAGGCAGACTTGAACGAAGTCGTCACGGCCATGACGGGCTTTGCCGATTTCGCCATCCGCACGCATGTGGACGCCATCATGGCCGAGATGGTGGCCTTGCACGGCATGCCCGTCGGCGAAGAATCGGGCGAGGAACAGGCCTTGATGGTGCTGGCGATGGGCAAGCAGGGCGGCGGTGAGCTGAATGTCTCGTCGGATATCGACCTGATCTTTGTTTACCCGGAAGATGGCGACACGCAAGTCACCGCGCCGGGCCAGCGCAGCCTGTCGAATCACGAGTTTTTCATTCGCATGGGCAAGAAACTGATCGCCGCCATGGCCGAGATCACGCAAGACGGTTTTACTTTCCGTGTGGACATGGCCTTGCGTCCGAACGGCAACTCGGGTCCGCTGGCCGCCAGCCTGGGCATGGTGGAACAATACCTGATCGTGCAAGGGCGCGAATGGGAGCGCTATGCCTGGGTCAAGGCGCGCGCCGTGACGGGCAAGCCGGAAGACATTGCGTCGCTCGACGCCATCGTGCGCCCGTTTGTCTTCCGCCGCTACCTCGATTTCGGCGTCATCGATGCCATCCGCACCATGCATGGCCAGATCCGCGCCGAGGTCAACCGCCAGGAGCGGCTGCATCCCGACCGCAGCAACAACGTCAAGCTGGGCCGGGGCGGCATCCGCGAAATCGAATTCCTCGCGCAAGTGTTTCAATTGATACGCGGCGGGCGCGATGCCGAACTGCGCGAGCGTTCCACACGCGCCACCCTGCGCACAGTGGCGGACAAGGGCTTGCTGGAACCGGCTATCGTGGAGCAATTACTCGGTTCCTACACTTTCCTGCGCAACCTCGAACACCGGCTGCAATACCTGGATGATGCGCAAACCCATACCCTGCCCGCCAACGAGGCCGACCGCCTGGTGGTGGCGCAGATGATGGGCTTGCCCGACACGCCTACCCTGCTGGCCCAGCTCGAAGCGCACCGCGTGTTTGTCGCCGGACAATTCGACGAGATGTTCAGCGACAAGAGCAGCGGCGCGCCGCCGGCCGACACGGGCATCGACCCGCAGACGTCGAACGACTGCGCCGCCTCGGACCAGCAGGAAGCCATCGAGGCGCGCTTCGCCGCGCTGGGTTTCCACGAGCCGGCCGCCTGCGCGCGCCGTTTGCTGGCCACATGGCAGGCGCCGCGGCTGCAATCATTGCCCGAGGCGAGCCGCACGCGTTTGGTGGCCCTCGTCAATTCCGCGCTGCCCCTGATCACCGATTGCTCCGTTTCCAATGGTAACGCCAGCCAGCTGGCCACCCTGGGCCGCCTGCTCGACTTTTTGGAAGCCATCGCGCGCCGCTCGGCCTATCTGTCGCTGCTGACGGAATATCCACATACGCTCGAGCGCGTCGTGCGCATGGTGTGCGCCAGCGGCTGGGCCGCCACCTTCCTCACGCAACATCCTATCCTGCTCGACGAACTGCTCGATGAACGCATCCGCAACACAGTGCCCGATCCAAACGCGCTGGCGCTGGACCTGCAGCGCCAGCTCGACGACGCGCCCGGCGACACGGAGCGGCAGATGGATATCCTGCGCGAAACACACCATGCGCAGCTGTTCCAGTGCCTGGCGCAAGACCTGGCGGGCGACCTCAGCGTGGAAAAGCTGGCCGATTACCTGTCGCAGCTGGCCGACATCATCGTCGCCGCCACCGTCCAAGCCGTGTGGCAAACGTTACCTACGCGCCACCGCGACGTGCCGAAATTCGCCGTCATCGCATATGGCAAGCTGGGCGGCAAGGAACTGGGCTATGTCTCCGACCTCGACGTCATCTTCCTGTTCGACGACGACGACCAGGAAGCGCCCGGCCTGTATGCCAAGCTGGCGCAACGTTTCATCACCTGGATGACCTCGCACACCTCGGCTGGCATCCTGTTCGACATCGATATCGCCCTGCGCCCCGATGGCGCCTCGGGCATGCTGGTTTCCAGCGTGCAGGCATTCGAGCGCTACCAGGGCAGCGCGGCCTGGGTGTGGGAGCACCAGGCGCTCACGCGCGCGCGCTTCTGCGCCGGCGACGTCGCCATCGGCAAGCACTTCGAACGCATCCGCGACACGATCTTGCGCAAGGAGCGCCCGGAAAACGGCCCGCTCAAGGGCGAAGTGGTGGCCATGCGCAAGAAAATGCTGGACGCCCACCCGCCCCGCCCTGGCAGCTTTGATTTGAAACAAGATCCGGGCGGCATGATCGACATCGAGTTCATGGTGCAATATCTGGTGCTGCAGCATGCGGCGCAGTATCCGCAGCTGACGGCCAACTCGGGCAATATCGCCCTGCTGCGCCTGTGCGGCGAACTGGGGCTGATCGACGCGCAGCTGGCCGCTCTGGTGGCCGACGCGTACCGCGCGCTGCGCAAGCTGCAGCACCAGTTGCGCCTGCAGGGCCACGACCTGGCACGGGTAGAACCGGAAAGAGTGCGCGTGCATGCGGACAATGTGCGGCGTTTATGGCAAGCCATCTTCCAGGATGCGCGCTGATAGGTCTGCCGTAACCTGCCCTCCCGTTCGCTGCTGTCGCAAACTTACCACAACGAACGGAAGAATCTCTCGCCTCTGAGCCAGGTCCAACATGCCTCCCTTGCCGCGCCAGCGAGCCATGAACGCAGTACCAGGCGCCCAGACAAAACGAATCAAGCACGCCAAGCCACTGCATTTCTGGCAACGCTCATTATCCTCGTTAACACGCAATAAAAGTCCGCAGATTCCCGTCGCACGTTGTTTCTCAATAAACATCATGAGCGCGGGCCACATTTTATTCATACCAAAAAATAATCAAATTATTCCCCGCCTGTATATCGGCGATAACTGCCGTGAACGAGCGATAGCCGCATGCGAAAGGCGCTATCCATTTCCAGTTTCCACCACATCACCGCCCACTGGCACGCAGGAGAAAAAATGTCATCAAACCACCTATGCTCTCTATATGCGAGGATTGCAAAAGAATATCAAAAGTTTCAAAATTGCAATATATTAAATAAAAAATAAAATATACTAATTAATATCCATTAATCCGAAATTAATCACCACAATAAAATATCAATAAATTAAAGTTAATTTAAAAAAAAGTTCCCAAACAAGGCCGATTTAATCTTTCCGGGAAAAAAAGAAGACGGCATTCCCCCCTCTTCACCGCATATTGTCTAGACAGGCAAGGCAAAAATTCAGGCATTGGGTGCGGCAGAGTTTTTAGTGAACGAAAATATTGCCTGCGCTTTCATTGCAGTTACCGCTGCATGAATATTCATGTTACTCATCATGAAAATATATGCGACTGCACAAAAAGTTAATTCAAATGCAACTTTCCGTTATTCTTAAATATTGCAAGTATTAAATTGACTTGCAACTTGTGCCTAGGTACAGTCAATCGTCGTAAAGTTCTTAAAACATAACTATTAACTTACAGCACAAGGGAATCGACAATGTTGAATGAAACAGTTCTAGCGCGTTCAGTCAGGCTCATATGCGCAGGCAGTATCGTGCTCACCATGCACTCCGCATTTGCTCAGACACAAGAGGAAAACGTCACCAGGGTGCAAGTCACCGGTTCGCGTCTGACCTCGCCAAATGCCGTATCACCATCCCCGCTGCAAATCCTGACATCGGCCGATATCGCCGCTTCCGGTGCCACCAACTTGCAGGAACTGTTGCTGAAAAATCCAACATTAGGCACGCCAACCATCAGCCGCACCAATTCCAACTTCCAGACCGCCAGTGTCGGCGTGGCTACGGTTGACCTGCGCAACCTGGGCACGTCGCGCACCCTGGTGCTGGTCAACGGCCGCCGCTTTGTCTCCGGCATTCCAGGCGAATCCGCGGTCGACATGAACACCATTCCGACCGACTTCATCGAACGTGTGGAATTGCTGACCGGTGGCGCGTCCGCCGCATACGGCTCGGACGCCGTGGCAGGCGTAGTCAACATCATCTTGAAACGCAACTTCAATGGCGTACTGGTCGATGCATCGCTGGGCCAGAGCGACCACCACGACGATTCGAAGAAAAAACTGGCCATCACCTTCGGCACCAGCAGCGCAGACGGCGCCAGCAATGTCATGGGCCACTTCGGCTACTCCAAGCAAGGTGCCGTGTACTCGCGTGACCGTAATGGCACCGATGTCGACAACCAGTCGAAAGCAGCCATCACAGGTAAAGCTGCCGACATCTTCACCCCCATCTCGCCGTTCTACTCGAGTATCTCGCCACAGGGTCGTTTCTTCCATGACACAGGCGATTTCACGTACGACAAGGCCGGCAACGTCATTCCATGGAGCACCAACGGCACTGCCGCCCTGGCGGCGACGGGCTTCAACCGCAATGCCTTCCGTACCATCGCCGTACCGACCGAACGTTTCCTGTTTGCCACCAATGGTACCCATGCCTTCGATGAGAATCACAGCGCCTTCTTTGAAGGCACGTATTCGTCGACCAAGGTGACATCGCGCATCGAACCATTCGCCCTGCAAGCGGGCGACATTTTCCCGGATACGGGCCAGGTTCCTGCCGGCACCCTCGTCAATGGCGTCGTGGTGCGCAATCCACTGGTTCCGCAATACCTGTATGACCGTATTACCGACAACGATGGCGATGGCATTCCCGATTACTCGTTCACGCGCCGGCTGTCCGAAGTCGGCACGCGCGGCAGCACGGCGGAACGCGATACCTTCCGCCTGGCGACCGGCTTGAAGGGCACGATCATGGACTGGAACTATGAAGCCTTCGTGTCGTACGGCAAGACCAAGGAAGCACAGAATTCGAGCGGCCAGGTGAACGTGCAAAACTTCCGCAATGCCTTGCTTGGCACGCCTGACGGCGCCGGCGGCGTGCAATGTTCGGATGCCATCGCGCGTCAGCAAGGTTGCGTGCCAATCAATATCTTTGGCTACAACACGATTTCGCCCGAAGCATTGAAATACGTCACGGCGCCAGGTTCGTTGATCACCTCGACCACGCAAAAAATTGCTGGTGGTAACTTGAGCGGCGAATTGTTCCAGCTGCCAGCGGGTAAAGTCGGCCTGTCCGGCGGTTTCGAATGGCGCCAGGAAGAATCGAGCAGCATACCCGATCCGCTGACGCAAGCTGGATTGAATGCAGGCAACGCTACGCCGCCGACGTACGGCAAATTCAATGTCAAGGAAGCCTACCTGGAAACCTTGGTACCGCTGCTGAAAGACAAGTTCCTAGCGAAGCAGCTCGACTTCCGCGCCGCCTACCGCGTCGGTGACTACTCCACCGTCGGCCACACCAACAGCTGGAATATGGGCCTGGAATGGGCGCCGACGTCGGATGTGAAGTTCCGAGCCACACGTTCGATCTCGACCCGCGCGCCGAACATCAACGAACTGTATTCGCCACCGAGCCAGGACTTCCCAAGCGGCCTGACCGATCCATGCCTGGGCGTCACGGCCGGCACGCCTGGCGCAACCGCAGACGCATGTCGCGCCAATCCTTACGTCTTGGCTAATATCCAGGCAAATGGCACGTTCAAGCAGTCGCAATCGGACTTGCAGGGCATCAGTGGCTACAACCGCGGCAATCCTGACCTGAAGGCCGAGCAAGGCCGTTCGACAACCGTCGGCGTGGTACTTACCCCGCGTTCGATCCCGATGCTCAGCAAGTTCACCTTCACGGCGGACTACTTCGACATCAAGATCTCGGATGCCATCGTCAGCACGCCGCGCCAGTATGCCCTGAGCCAATGCTACGGTGGCGGCAACCCGGCATTCTGCAGCTTCATCACGCGCCGTGCCGCTACCAGTGGCGACAACAACGTCGGCGCCCTCACCTATATTGACTCGGCCGTGTCGAACAGCGGCGGCCTGGCCACTGAAGGTGTCGACTTGACCGCATCTTGGGTCGATATGGTTGGCCCAGGCCGTCTGAGCGCCAAGATTCAATATACGTATGTCAAAGAGGGTTACGTCATTCCTCTGAAAGATGCGGACAAGAGCAAGGAAAAAAGGGATCTGTTTGCGGGCGAAATCGGTGCAGCCAAGAACAAGGCTAACCTGAACCTGGCCTACAAATGGGGCACCTTCGGCATCAGCAGCACCACGACCTTCATCGGCAGTTCGGCGCTGGATGATCAGTACCTGGCACAGTTCAAGCTCCCAGCCGACTCCATCAAGGTTGGCTCGCGTACCTACCAGGACTTCCAGCTCACCTTCGACGTGAAGAAGCAAGTGCAACTGTATCTGGGCATCGACAATGCCTTCGACACATCCGCACCAATGATCTTGAGTGGCGTGACCGGCAACAGCACCGGCACCAACACCAACGCGGGTACGTATGACCCGATTGGCCGCCGCTACTATGTCGGCGTACGCGTGACGATGTAATCCTGCACGGGATGGCGGGCTTGACGGCCAGCCATCCTCGCAACAACGGTGCGCTACGGCGCGCCGTTTTCATTTCCGCAGAAGAAAACAAGGGGAACCGACATGAGAAAATTATTACTGTTGCTGGCAGTTTGTGGCCCCGCCCAGGCCGACGATGCGGCAACCTTGCGCTGTCGCACGCTGAGCGACGGTGCGGCACGACTGGCCTGCTATGACGCCATGCCCGTCGGCGGCCCGGCAGTGGCGGCCGTGCCTCCCACCGTGGAACAGCAAAAACAGGCATTTGGCATGGAAGGCAGGCAAAAGCGTGCCATCGATGCCATGCCGGCGCCGCAGCTTGCCAGCCTGAGCAGCCATATCCCGGGTAAGTTCGAGGGCTGGCAGCCGGGCCAGACCATCACCCTGGCCAATGGCCAGCGCTGGAAGGTGGTTGACGGCAGCGATGGCGTGGTGGTCGGCAAGGATTTGAAAGCGACACTGGTGCGCGGCATGCTGGGTGCCATCTATCTCGACATCGAAGGGGCGTCCCGCTCACCCAAGGTGGTACGCATCCAGTAGCGGGCACCCATTGAAAGTTTATTTGAAGATATTCCACGGCCACGGCAGGGCGTATGATGGAGGTCACTGCCGCGTTGACGAAGGAAATCTACCGCCATGCCATTGCACTACCTGTCCCGCCTGAGCGGCGCGGCGCGCGACACGCAAGCCAATTTGCAACTGGGCTGCGTGCTGGCGCTGGTGGCCGGCGCCGTGAATGCGGGCGGCTTTCTCGCCATCGGCGGCTATACTTCGCACATGACGGGCATCGTTTCCGGCATGGCGGACGACCTGGCGCTGGGCAATATCACGCTGGCCCTGGCCGCGCTGGGCGCCTGGCTGGCCTTTGTCAGCGGTGCGGCCGTGACGGCCATCATGGTGAACTGGGGCAAGCGGCGCCGACTGCACAGCCAGTTTGCCGCCAGCCTGCTGCTGGAAGCGACCCTGTTATTGCTGTTCGGCTTGACGGGCAATTATCTGGCCACCATGCCCGACGTGCTGGGCCCCGTCACCATCTTGCTGCTGTGCTTTGTCATGGGTCTGCAGAACGCCATCATCACCAAGATTTCGGGCGCCGTCATCCGCACCACCCACGTGACGGGCCTGTCCACCGATATCGGCATCGAACTGGGCAAGATGGCGTATTACAACCGGCGCCACCTGCCGGACCGGATGGTCAAGGTCAACCGCGGCAAGCTGAGAACGCACAGCCTCTTGATCAGCTGCTTTTTCATCGGCGGCGTCAGCGGCGCCCTGGCCTTCAAGCACATCGGCTTTCCGGCCGCCACCATCCTGCTCGCCGGCGTGCTGACCCTGCTGTCCGGCGTGCCCGTGCTGCGCGACTTGCGCGTGCTGTGGCGCTTCTACCGCCGGCGTTTTTAATCATACAGACGAAAAAAACGCCCCGAAGGGCGTTTTTTGCAGGCTAGCCAGGAATTACTTGGCCGACATCAGTGCGACGGTGGTGTCGAGCATGCGGTTCGAGAAACCCCACTCATTGTCATACCACGACGATACTTTCACCAGACGGCCCGATACCTTGGTCAGGGTCGAATCGAAGTTCGACGAAGCCGGGTTATGGTTGAAGTCGATCGATACCAGCGGTTCGGTCTGGTACGTCAGGATACCTTCCAGGGCGCCTTCCGACGCGGCTTTCATCAGCGCGTTGACTTCTTCCACGGTGGTGTCGCGCTTGGCGATGAAGGTCAGGTCGACCAGCGACACGTTGATGGTCGGCACGCGGATGGCGAAGCCGTCCAGCTTGCCATTCAGCTCAGGCAGCACCAGGCCAACGGCGGCAGCAGCGCCCGTCTTGGTCGGGATCATGCTCATGGTGGCCGAACGGGCGCGGCGCAGGTCTTCATGCATCACGTCGGACAGCACCTGGTCATTGGTGTAGGCGTGCACGGTGGTCATCAGGCCCGTTTCGATGCCGATGGCGTCGTTGAGTGGTTTGACCAGCGGTGCCAGGCAGTTGGTGGTGCACGATGCGTTCGAGATGACGGTGTCGGTCGATTTCAGTACCGAGTGGTTCACGCCGAACACGACAGTTGCATCGACGTCCTTGCCGCCTGGTGCCGAGATGATGACTTTTTTCGCGCCGCCCTTCAAGTGAGCCGAAGCTTTCTCTTTGGTGGTGAAGAAACCCGTGCATTCCAGCACGACGTCCACGCCCAGCTCGCCCCATGGGATTTCAGCAGGATTGCGCTGTGCAAACACGCGGATCGGATCGCCATTGACGATCATGTTGTCGCCTTCGACGGTGACCGTGCCCGGGAACTTGCCGTGCGCGGTGTCGTAGCGGGTCAGGTGGGCGTTCGATTTGGCATCGCCCAGGTCGTTGATGGCAACGATCTGGATATCCTGTTTCTTGCCGCCTTCGTAGAAAGCGCGCAATACATTACGGCCGATGCGGCCGTAGCCATTGATTGCAACTTTGATCGTCATACTCTGCTCCTGATTAAAAAAGAAGGTACATGCACGCCCCTGGCGAGCACATCGCCAGGACCGTTAAAAATCAATATTAGCCTGCGATAACGGCTTTCACCTTGGCGACAACGTTCTCGACCGTGAAACCGAAATGCTTGAACAGCACGCCGGCAGGCGCCGATTCGCCAAACGTGTCGATACCGACCACGGCGCCTTCCAGGCCCACGTATTTGTACCAGAAGCTGGTCACGCCAGCCTCGATGGCTACGCGCGGCACGCCCTTCGTCAGTACGCTGGCCTTGTAGGCGGCGTCCTGGCGATCATACACGTCGGTCGATGGCATCGACACCACGCGCACGTTGATGCCTTCCGAGGCCAGCGCGCTGGCGGCAGCGACAGCCAGTTCCACTTCGGAACCGGTAGCGATCAGGATCGCCTTGGCGTCCGCCACGTCGTTCAGCACATAGCCGCCGCGGTAGATATTTTCAATTTGCTCGCTGGAACGCTCCTGGTACGGCAGGTTCTGGCGCGAGAAGATCAGGGTCGACGGGCCATCCTTGCGGCGCACGGCGGCGCCCCAGGCAGCAGCCGACTCGACGGTATCGCATGGACGCCAGTTGTCCAGGTTCGGGATCAGACGCATCGACGAGACGTGCTCGACCGATTGGTGCGTCGGGCCGTCTTCGCCCAGGCCGATCGAATCGTGGGTGAACACGAAGATCGAACGCAGTTTCATCAGCGCGGCCATGCGCAGGGCATTGCGGCTGTAGTCGGAGAACGTCAGGAACGTGGCGCCGAACGGGATGTAGCCGCCGTGCAAGGTGATGCCGTTCATGATGGCGCTCATGCCGAATTCGCGCACGCCGTAGTTGATGTGGTTGCCTGGCTGGCCCGAACGCACGGCCACGCATTCTTTCCAGTTGGTCAGGTTCGAACCGGTCAGGTCGGCCGAGCCGCCGAGGAATTCCGGCAGCGACGACGCCAGTGCCTGGATGGCGTTCTGGCTGGCCTTGCGGGTGGCGATGTTTTCTTTCTTCTCGACGCAGGAAGCGATGGCGGCGCTCAGGGCCACTTCGAATGCCTGTGGCAACTCGCCCTGCATGCGGCGGGTCAGCTCAGCGGCTTGCTGCGGGAATTCGCGGGTGTAGGCGGCGAAGCGCTCGTTCCAGTCCGCTTCCAGCAGGGCGCCTTGTTTCTTGGCATCCCAGGCTGCGTACACGTCGGCCGGCATCTCGAACGGTGCGGCATCCCAACCGATGTATTCGCGTACGGCAGCGATTTCCTTGTCGCCCAGCGCGGCGCCGTGGACCTTGTCGCCGCCTTGCAGGTTCGGCGAACCCTTGCCGATGATGGTCTTGCAGCAAATCAAGGTTGGCTTGCTGGCGGTCTTGGCGGCGGCGATGGCGGCAGCCACGGCGGCAACATCGTGACCGTCGACAGCGCGGATGACGTTCCAGCCGTACGCTTCGAAGCGGGCCGGGGTGTCGTCCGTGAACCAGCCTTCGACTTTGCCGTCGATGGAAATGCCGTTGTCGTCGTACAGAGCGATCAGTTTATTCAAGCCCAGCGTGCCGGCCAGCGCGCACACTTCGTGCGAAATACCTTCCATCAGGCAACCGTCGCCCAGGAAAGCATAGGTGTAGTGATTGACGATGTCGTGGCCAGGCTTGTTGAATTCAGCGGCCAGCAATTGCTCCGACAGGGCCATGCCGACGGCGTTGGCGATGCCCTGGCCCAGCGGACCAGTGGTCGTTTCCACGCCTGGCGTGACATCGACTTCCGGGTGGCCCGGGGTTTTCGAATGCATCTGGCGGAAGGCCTTGATGTCATCCATCGACAGGTCGTAACCGGTCAGGTGCAGCAGCGCGTAGTGCAGCATGGAGCCGTGGCCGTTCGACAACAGGAAACGGTCGCGGTTCTGCCATTTTGGATTCGCGGGATTGTGGCGATAGTGACCACTCCACAGGGCAACTGCGATCTCGGCCATGCCCATCGGCATGCCTGGATGGCCGGAGTTGGCCTTTTGTACAGCGTCCATTGCCAGTGCGCGGATCGCATTGGCCATTTTGGTAGTCGGGAGCGTAGTTGTCATGATGGTGTGGGTCAGTCGCGAGTTTGGGATTCGTTTGCAACAGCGCGGACAGGGAAGCCGGCTGCTTTCTGTAGTCAACTATTTTACCAGACTGGGGGGCTGCAAATTAGAATTGCGGCGTACTGGCCCGCCAAATGGCTATACTTTGACGTCTTTCCACCCCACTTACCCCCGTTGAGGATTTGCATGCCGCGTTTTTTCTGCCCCCAGCCGCTCGTCGCCGGCGCCACCGTCTCCCTGCCGGAGGCTGTCGCCCACCATATCCAGGTCGTGCGCCTGGCGCCGGGCGACGTCATCACCCTGTTCAATGGCGAAGGCGGCGAAGTGCAAGCCAGCCTGGTGGCGGTCGCCAAGCGCAGCGTGACGGCGGAAATACAGGCGCACGTGGCGCGCGAAGCGGAACTGCCGTATGCCGTGACCCTGGCGCAGGCGCTGCCGGAAGCATCGAAAATGGACTGGATCATCGAAAAAGCCATCGAACTGGGCGCGGCGGGCATCGTGCCGCTGGCGGCGCAGCGTTGCGTGGTGCGCTTGTCGAGCGAGCGGGCCGAGAAAAAGCTCGCGCATTGGCAAGGCATCATCGTCTCCGCATCGGAACAATGCGGCCGCAACCGACTGGCCCAGCTGGCGCCATTGCAGGATTTTAGTAGCTGGAGCAGCCAGCAAGATCTGCATAAGCGCATCATTTTGACGCCGCGCGCGGAGCAGTCGCTAGCCGACTGGGCGCGTCACCAGCCGCCGCAAGCGATCACCGTGATGGTGGGGCCGGAAGGCGGGTTTACCGAGGCGGAAGAAAAAGCCGCCATCGCGGCTGGCGCCATCGGCTTGGCGATGGGGCCGCGCATCCTGCGCACGGAAACGGCGGGATTGACGGCGCTGGCGACGCTGAGTGCATTGTGGGGTGGGATGTAGCGAGGTTTCGCCCACAACGCACGGATCCGTGCTGCGCCAGTGGCTCGACGTAGCAGCGACGTCCCGCCAATTTGCAATATGGAGTTGCAGATGCGTCCGGCAACGGACGTAGAAAGCAAAAAGGTCCACCAGGAAATCCTGGCGGACCTTATTCAAACGTTCATCAGATGCTCCTTGCGGAGCCTCAGATTAGAACGACTGGTTGTAGCGAACGTAGACGAAACGGTCGATAGGCAGGTTAGGATCTACCGACGACGACGACGATGCACCGGCGTAATTGCTGTTGGCGCTGTACACGACCGCTGGCTTCTTGTCGAATACATTATTCGCGCCGACCATGATGCGGCCCTTCCAAGGCGTCGCATAAGCAACACTCAGGTCGCTATACACCGTGGCGCCGACCTTGTTGTACGCAGTACGGACTTCAGTAGCCGGGTTCGAGCACTCGATGGCCTCACCAAAGGCGCAATCAGCCTTGGTGCCGGAGATGAAGCGCGACGTGAACGAAGCACTCCAGTTGCCCATAGCCCAATCCAGGGTCAGATTCGACTTCAGGCGTGGCGTATCGAAATCGCCGGTGGACTCGTTCCAATCGGACGTCGCCGAGCTCTTGGTCCTGAAAGTCTTGACCCAGGTCGACTGCGAATTGAGCGTGAACTGGCCGTATGCCGTACGCGGCAGACGGTAAGACAGACCAATATCAACGCCTTCGGTTTCCATCGTACCCAGGTTGGTGTTGCCGCGATTGAGGCTGATGATGGCGCCTGTCGTATCACGTTTCAGGTTGTCGCAGAACGCTTGAACGCCGTACTGGTAGCACTGGCTCAAGGTGTAAGGCGTACTCACTGCCGTGATGCGATTTTCGATCTGGATATTAAACCAGTCCAGGGTAGTGGTAAAGCCAGGCACGAACGACGGGCTGTACACCAGACCCAAGGTCTTCGTCGTCGCTGTTTCCGGCTTCAGGCTACTGTTACCCGCACCCGTGTTGAATGGGATTGCGGTCTGTGCAGCAGCTGTCACCACCGCTCCAGTGGAACTGCGCTGGCGATAGTCGGTTGGAACGCCGCCATTCTTGCAGTTTGTCGCAATCGTCGGGTTGGAGGTCTGGCCGTATTTGCTATCGCAAATATCCAGATAGCTGTCGAAGGATTGCGAACCGCCGCCGAAAGTATCATTCAGCGATGGAGCGCGGAAACCTTGAGCCCAGGTACCACGTGTCAGCAGGTCATTGACCGGTTTCCACATGAAGCTGGCCTTGCTATTGGTCGTCGTACCGAAGTTGCTGTAGTCCGAGTAGCGGGATGCCAGGTCGATCGACAGCAGTTTTGCGAACGGCTTGTCTTTCAGCAATGGAATAATCGTTTCCAAGTACACTTCCTTGACCGTGTAGCGGCCAAAGGTGGCGTTACCTGCCAGATCCGTGGTCAGATTCGACTGTGCAAACTGATCCGGAACATCGTAACCGCGGACTTCGCGATGCTCCATGCCGCCGGCAAAGCCGACTGCACCCGCTGGCAGCGAGAACAGTTCGCCCGTGATATCGGCAGTGATGCTGTTGACCGTGCTACCGTAGGTTGCCTGGCCGTTTGCGGCGATGTATTTCAATGCCGCCGGCGTCGAAGCCGATGGACCGCCCAGGATATTGAACGGTGTGCACTCTGCCAGGCCGATCGGGTTGGCTGCCGTACCGCACTGCACCACGCCACCAGCGTTCAGGAACGATGGGCCCAGAGCCTTTTTCAGGTTGATCAGGTTCAGGTTGCCGGTGCTCGACGCCAGGCCGGTCACTGCATTGTGGTTGTAGCCTACGCTCCAGCCCCATGGCAGGCCGCGCAGCGTGAAGTCGCCTTCCAGCGACGCATCGATGTGGACTGTCTGGTTCTTGCTGTCCGTGACACGCGGCATTTCGATCATGCGGCGGTAGAAGAACGCATCCGCGCCAGTGCCACCGGTAACGGAAGCGCCGATCGGGTTGTAATAGCTGTTCTTGTCGAGGTAGACAGGATACTTGGCCTGGCTCAGGCTGTTGAGCGGGTAGCCGCCGTTTTGACGGGAGGAATTACGCTCCGAGAACATCGCCGTACTGGCGAAACGGATACCCATCGGCAGTTCATACGTGCCCTTGGTAAACATCGTCGTCAGTGAATTCGGCGACTGGAACATCATTTGCTCTGTCGTGTTGAACAGATCGTTCGGTGCTGCCGCATAAGGGTGATAGCTGGCAGGATTGCGCGAATCCTGACCAACACCGGCCGGGTTCTGCCAGGTGCCGGTGTGGTTCAGGTACTGGTTGGCGCCCGTCGCAGCGCCGCTAGCACTGACTTGACGGTAACGTCCCCACTGACCAACGCCAAGGCCGTCGAGTGGATGATCAGGACCATAGGTGGTGCTGGTGGCCTTGCGATCCTTGGACCATACGACACCCGAAGTGGTGTGCGACAGACCAAACATCAAGTTGGCTTTTTCGTCGCCAGCGCCATACGAGAAGCTGTAGTCGGAGTTTTTGCCATCGCCTTTGTCATTCTGGCCGTGGTAGACGCTCATGTTCGCGCCTTGCATGGATTTTTTCAGAATGATGTTGACCACGCCGGAAATCGCATCGGAACCGTAGATCGACGATGCGCCATCTTTCAGGATTTCAATGCGTTCGATCATGGACGTAGGTACCGTCGACATGTCGGTGTAACCGGCAACGGTGGTGGTCCAGCGCTTGCCGTTGACGAGTACCAGCAGACGTTGCGAGCCCAAGCCGCGCATGTCGATGTACTGGCCGCCTTGCTCGCGGTTCGACGTCAGCGTCGAGCCCTTGCTGAACGCTGGAGGGCCGGCCGAAGTCAGTTGATTCAAGACATCGCCAATAGTAACCAGACCGGTCGCCTGGATCTGTTGCGCCGTCATTTTCAGAACAGGTTGAGCGGTCTCGAGATCGACCTGGCGGATACGCGAGCCGGTAATCTCCACGCGCTGCGGTGCTTCAGCTTCAGCTTGTGCCTGGGCAAACACGGTCAGCGAGTTCAATGCCATTGCCACTGCTACAGCAATTTTAGTGCGTTGATGCATAAGTTCTCCGATTTGAAAATACTATACCTACTGATCTAGTCAGGCTCTTGTAAACATAACAAGTATGTCTAATGTCTTTCTTAACCTGGTGCTGTCGGCCATGTGCCCAACCGTTTATCGCTTTATGAGCGAGTCAGCAAGATTGCTATGACATCTCATCATCAAACCATTTCCAAAGCGGCACTGTCAATAATCGTTGAAAATGGATTCATCAAAGAAACAACACTTTTCCACTAAGCATTTCCTGTTTCCCGTAGAAAAAAGAGCATGTAGTGCTCGATAGCAATACCGGATGCACCAGGCGCGAGCAATAGTCGGACTGATACGAACTCGGCTGCTGCATTGCAGTGCGCTGTCGACGCTTGTCTGGCGTACGGAAAAATAGGGAATGGTACGCAAACCACCTGCAACTACCAGCAAAAGCATCAAATCCCCACGTTCCCGCCTAAATCAAACGCACAAAAATGGTGCAACGCCAGAAAAAAACAGTGTTTTTCCAATCGCGACTTTGCATGGATGCGATTTTTTTGCGCCAGAGACATGGGATAACGGCCAAGAGTTGCAAAAACACAACAATAGAAGTTAAATCCGTCACAATCTCATTTTTTCATTATATGATGCAGGGTAAATAAAAATGCTTCTCCTCATCTGCACGCTCGGGCATGAATACAGATATTCATGCGCGCCCAAATGCAAATTGTTTTTTTGAAAAACAATCCGCGCTCCATTTTTATTCCAAAGATAAATTATATTTTCAGGGATAAAAGATAGCCACGTCCTGCCAAAATATAACCGAGTAAATCTCAATACACCGGCTGATGTATCGCGCCTGATCATTTCTCAAAAAATAAAACTGCTACGCCAACTAAGTAGGTCGCAATAAATTATTGTGATTTCTGACTTCCATAACCGGCGCTCTGCGGTGTTGCCCGATGCTAGCAGTGCTCGCACTGCGTCGCAGCGGGCGCCTTGCAGAGCATCCGGTTCTGTTCGTCATAACTTCACAATAATTTCCCACGACCTACTTATAAGATACAAAATGCTTTTCATCGGTGCGCGCCACGGTTTTGGTACGCTTCCAGCTGATTCCCTCCTGCATGCCTGTGCTTGTCCATCTGCGGTGCTTGACGCGAGCCGATTCGTACGCCTGCGCATGCCGGATGCGGCGCGCCGTAATCGCTTGCGCCTGCTTTGAGTCACGTTATGCTTCCCGTTATATTTCTGTTGGCACTGCCCACGGCGGCCTTCACGGCATGCTTGCACCACTACCGCGCCGCACCTGCGGCCCAAGCGACCCAGGCCCGGTCTTCTCAAAAAAACGCCAGCTGCAGGTAAAATGGCGGCTTGATGGCAGCGCGCATGCGCTGCCTCACAGACTCTCCGCTAGATACGGAGCCCGGCCATTTATATAGACAGATATTATGTTGCGACTCAACGAAGTAAAACTCCCCCTCGAACACGACGATGCAGCCCTGCCTGCCGCCATCCTGGCGCGCCTCGGCATTGCCGCGGACGAGCTGCTCGGCTTTACTGTCTTCAAGCGCAGCTACGACGCGCGCAAGCGCAGCGCCGTGGTGTTGATTTACTCGCTGCATGTGGAAGTCAAGAATGAAGCGGCCGTACTGGCGCGCCTGGGCCACGATATCCACCTGATGCCCGCGCCCGACACCGACTATAAATTCGTCGCCGGCGGCGAACAGCTGGCCGGCCACACGCATGAAGCGCGTCCCATCGTCATCGGCACGGGGCCATGCGGCCTGTTCGTGGCGCTGATCCTGGCGCAGATGGGCTTGCGCCCCCTCATCCTGGAACGCGGCAAGCAGGTGCGCGAACGCACGGTCGACACCTTCGGCTTCTGGCGCAAGCGCGAACTGAACCCGGAATCGAACGTGCAGTTCGGCGAAGGCGGCGCCGGCACCTTTTCCGACGGCAAGCTGTACAGCCAGATCAAGGATCCCAAGCACTACGGCCGCAAGGTATTGACGGAATTCGTCAAGGCCGGCGCGCCCGAGGAAATCATGTATGTGAGCAAGCCGCACATCGGCACCTTCCGCCTGGTCAAGATGGTGGAAGAAATGCGCGCCAATATCGAACAACTGGGCGGCGAATACCGCTTCAGCAGCAAAGTGGTCGATCTCGACATCGTGCCGGGTGCCGACGGCGGCCAGGTACGCGGCGTGGTGCTGGACAATGGCGAGACCATCGCCAGCAACCACGTGGTGCTGGCCATCGGCCACAGCGCGCGCGACACCTTCGAGATGCTGCACCGCCGCGGCGTGTACATCGAAGCCAAGCCGTTCTCGATCGGTTTCCGCGTGGAACACCCGCAATCCTTGATCGACAGCTGCCGCTTCGGCCCCAGCGCCGGCCACCCGATTCTGGGTGCGGCCGACTACAAGCTGGTGCACCACGCCAGCAATGGCCGCTCCGTCTACAGCTTCTGCATGTGCCCGGGCGGCACGGTGGTGGCTGCCGCCTCGGAGCCAGGCCGCCTGGTGACGAACGGCATGAGCCAGTACTCGCGCAACGA
Source organism: Janthinobacterium sp. PSPC1-1 (assembly GCF_049897625.1). Classification (NCBI taxonomy): domain Bacteria; kingdom Pseudomonadati; phylum Pseudomonadota; class Betaproteobacteria; order Burkholderiales; family Oxalobacteraceae; genus Janthinobacterium; species Janthinobacterium sp. PSPC1-1. The sequence continues at coordinate 464,039 of NZ_JAFCWP010000005.1, forward strand.
GCGCAACGCCAACAGCGCCATCGTCGTCGGCATCACGCCAGCCGACTATCCGGGCGACCCGCTGGCCGGCATCGCCCTGCAGCGCGACCTGGAAGAGCGTGCGTTCGCCCTGGGCGGCGGCAACTACGATGCGCCAGGCCAACTGGTGGGCGATTTCGTGGCGGGCCGCGCCTCGACGGAGTTCGGCAGCGTGATTCCTTCGTACAAGCCGGCAGTGCACTTGACGGATCTGGCGCCGGCCCTGCCCGAGTACGCAATCACGGCCATGCGTGAAGCGTTTCCGGCATTCAACAAGCAGATCAAGGGCTACTACAAGGCCGACGCCGTGCTGACGGGCGTGGAAACGCGCACTTCCTCGCCGATCCGCATCAAGCGCCGCGACGACAACCTGCAAAGCCTGAATACGCGGGGCCTGTTCCCGGCCGGCGAAGGCGCCGGCTATGCGGGCGGCATCCTGTCGGCGGCCGTCGACGGCATCAAGGTGGCCGAGGCGGTTGCGCTGTCGATGGCGGCGCGCGGCAAGTAAACGTGCTTCGCCGCCGTTTGCGGCAGCGCAAAAAAAACGCCCGGGTAAATCACCCGGGCGTTTCAATTTTCAGCCTGCAACTACTTAGAACGTGTAGCTGCCGCGTACGTAGATGGTACGGCCGATGGCATCGGCGTAGCGTGGATCGTAGCCAGCCTGGAACGTCTTGGTCTGGAGGCTCAGTGGCGGTGCGCGGTCGAACAGATTGCGCACGCCAGCGGTCAGGGTTACGTTCTTGGTGGCAGCGACCGCGCCGAAGGTGTCGAAGGTCGTGTACGACGACACATTGTGGCTTGGATCCTGGTCGACATAGCCGGATTTGTAATGGCCGGACAGGCCGCCGCTGAAGATGCCGCTGTTCCAGTTCAGCGTGACATTATGCTGCCAGCGGAAGACGGGACCGATACCCGAGTAAATACCCACGTTATCCTTCCAGTTGCCGCCATCCGTATTTTGGTACTCATACTTGTTGATGTAGGTACTATTGGACACGATGGCAAAGGTGCCGTAGTCGTTCGAGCGCATGCGGTAGTTCAGGCTCAGGTCGACGCCGTTGGTATTGATGCCGCCCAGATTTTGCGTACGCAGGTCAACATAGCCGCAAGTGGCCGGATTCGGACATTGCGAACCGTCCGTCGCCAGGTTGCCCGCCGACGTGCGATGGTAGACGGCGGCATAGGTCACCGGGTCGCCGAACACATCATCTTCGCTCAGGCTGCCGATCGAATGTTTCAGCTGGATCCACCACACGTCAACGCCGATGCTCAGGTTGTTGAGCGGCTCGAAAACGATGCCCAGCGTGGCATTTTTCGATTTTTCAGGCTGGAGTTTCTTGTTACCCCCACCCAAAGCCTGGAATTGCTGGCTGCAGTTCGCCGCTTCGGGCTTGCCGGGCAACGCTTTACCGCCAGGGCAGTTGATAGGGTCATCTTGCTGGCTGGTATTGGTGTACGTCTGGGCCGAGTTGATTTCATACAGCGACGGCGCACGGAAGCCCGTCGAGTAGGAACCGCGCAGCAGGACTTCCTTGGTCGGCTGGAAGCGGAACGCCACCTTCGGATTGGTGGTGTTGCCAAAATCACTATAACGATCATAACGGACGGCGGCCGTCACATCCAGCGACTTGATGATGGGCACGTTCAACTCGGCATACAGCGCCTGGGTGTTGCGCGAACCTTCGTTATGCAGCTCGGGATCGATACCGGTACTGGCAACGACCTTGCTGGCGTAATCGAAATTGGCGGTGCTGAGGAAGCTTTCATGGGTTGCCTGGCCACCGACAGCCAGCGCGGCCGAGCGGCCTGCGCCGAACCAGTCGCTCAATTCGCGGCTGGCATTGAAGTCCGCGCCCTTGGTCGTACCCTTGGCATTCTGTACGTTGCCGTCCAGTGCGGCACTCTGGATCAGCGCCATGCCGGCAGCGTCCTGGTCGCCATACGGATTGATAATGCCGTTCAATACGCCCTTGGTGATGATGCCGCCGTCACTGTAACCCTTCAGGTTAACCTTGACCTTGTTTTCGTTATACGTCAGTGCGGCGTTGTAGTCCCAGCCGGCGATATTCCCCGTCAGGGCGGCTACCAAGCGCTGCTGTTTATTGATGTTTTCGTCCGAACGCGAACCATTCGGCAGATCGCGCCATTTGACATGGACAAAGCCGGGATTGACGCCGGACGGTGGCGGCGAGTCCGGTTCCCAATAGGTCGAGCTGAGCGGAATGTTCGGCACGAAATTGCCATTGCCCGGGAAATAGGGGTTGGGCGAACCGTCGAGACGGGTACGATTCTGAAACAGGCCACCGTATGGCACGGGAGCGATATGGCTGTAGACCTTGCTTTCGCTGCCCATATACTCGAGGCTCAGTTCATGGTTCGCATTGAGCTTCAGCGTGCCCTTGACCAGGCCGGTCGTGCGCTCGCTTTTCGGCACGTAGTCGACAAAGCTCGACGTCGTCATCTGGCAGCCAACGCCCAGTGGTATCAGGAAGGTACCGCTGGTGCAACTAGGCGCGGCGGGATTGCCGCTCTTGCCGTCCTGGTAGTAGTTGGCCGGGCTGGTGGTGGGCGACAGGCCACCCGGGAAGCGCGTGTTATACGGACGCTGCGTGCCGGTAATGGCGCGCTGGGCCTGGTGGTCGAGCATCGCGAAGAAGTTGAAGCCGTCCTTGTCGAGGTCGCCAAAGCCGTAACCGATATTGGCGCTGTTGGAGAAACCACCCGATTGTTCCGGCATATCCGCGCCAATGCTGGCGACGCCACCCTGGAAATCCTTGCGCGTGATGAAGTTGATGACGCCGCCCACGGCATCGCTGCCGTACAGCGACGACGCGCCGTCACGCAGTACTTCGACGCGCTCGAGCGCGGCGAAGGGAATCATGTTCAAGTCGGGCGCCGAGCTGTCGAGCGCATTGTTGGCCAGGCGGCGCCCGTTCAGCAAGACGAGAGTCTTGTTGGCGCCGATGCCGCGCAGGTTGGCGAACGACGCGCCGCCGGTACCCAGGCCGACGACCTGGCTGGTGCCTTGCGAAGCCTGCGAAGCGCTCAGGTTCGACATTACTTGCTCGATGGTGGTAATGCCCTGTTTTTTCAGATCATCCATTTTAATAATGGTGATCGGCACCGAGGTTTCACCATCGATCCGCTTAATGGCGGAGCCGGTGACTTCAACACGCTGCATGGGTGCATCGTTCTGTTGTGCCATGGCTGGCTGGGCCAGCATGGTCAGGCCAGCCAAAACGGCGCTACCCGAAAACATCAAACGCAAAGAACGAGACAAAACTGTTTCCATCATCATTGCAAACTCCCTTTGATATAGTTTTATGTTGCATTATTATCATGTAAACTCGGCGCCACTGAACTGCGGATGCGGCGCTCCGTGCAGGGAGGCTATCTGCTCACTAACATTCTTATCGTTATGAAAACCGCATTCAGGCTTCCGCCAAAGGGCTTCCCGAATTTAATGAATGATGCATAGCCGCCATGCCACTACCGGTCAAAGGCCCAGCTGCCATTGGCAAAACTAAACCTTAATGAGCCATCAAAACACGCGGAATTGGGAGGTGTCAACGATGTACTGAGCGTGGGAATAGAAAACAACAATTTATAATTCAGTAATACTATTTTGCACAATCATGGTGTACGGTATGCACCAGGAATAAGCGTCGCTGCACTATGTCAGTGAGATTTTTTCACGCCTGCGTGGAGGCCAGCGGCAGCCTGATCTGTATATGACAGCCGGGAGTGCAGTCGATGGCGCACACCTGGCCGCCCAGCTGCTGCACGATGGTGTAGACGATATGCATGCCCAGGCCGGAGCCGCCCTGGCCCCGCTTGGTGGTGAAGAACGGTTCAAACATATGCTCGCGCACGGCCGGCGCCAGGCCGACGCCATCGTCGGAAAACTCCAGCAGCAGCCAGCGCAAGGCCGCCTCATCCGCGTCCGCCTCGATGCGCGCGCGTATCGTGATGCGCCCCGGCCCGCCCTGCGGATAGCCGTGGCGGGCGCTGTTCATCAGCAGGTTCGAGAGGATTTGCGACAATTTCCCGGCCGCCAGGCGCACTTGGCAATCGGGCGCGATATCGAGTTCCACGCCCAGCGCCGCCTTGCGCAGCTCGGGACTGTGCGCCGACACCAGGCCGTGTACATAGTCGTGCAGCGCCAGGTCGGCCACGTATTCGCTGACCTGGTCCACGGCCAGCTGCTTGAAATTGCCGATCAGGTCGGCGGCGCGCGCCAGGTTGCGTTCGATCAAGGCGGCCGCGCCTTTGAGGGCTTCGGCAATGTCGACCAGTTCGGCGCGGCTGACCTTGGCGCCGCCCAGCAGCTGCACCAGCTGGTCGGCATAACTGCCCATGCTCGACGCCGCCGTCAGCGCCACGCCGATGGGCGTGTTGACTTCATGCGATACCCCCGCCACCAGCGAACCGAGGGCCGCCATCTGTTCCTGCTCGATCAGGTTGGCCTGCGCCGCCAGCAGCGACTCGGTGCGCACGCGCACGATCTCTTCCAGCTGCTGCGTGCGCTCCTGGTGCTGCAGCTCGGCCGCGCCGCGAGCCGAAAAGATCGACAGCAGCAGCAAGGCCAGCAAGCGCTTGTTTTCATCGATGGGACGCGTGTCGATGGCCGACAGGATGCCCAGGGTCTTGCCATCGGTATCGATCAGCGGCATGCCGACATAGCTTTCCGCCCGCATGTCAACCAGCAGGGTATCGAATGGAAAGCGACGCTGGATGTCGCTGCCATGAAAACACATGCTTTGGCACGTTACGTCCTGGCAAGGCGTGTGCTGCAGGCTGTATTCGATATTCGGCTGGTAGCCGTCGCCGCCCCACAGGGCCAGGGTGCGGATGCCTTCGCTGCCATCGTCCATGCGCACCAGGCGCCCAGCGATTACATAGTGCACGTCGAGCGCTTCGGCCAGGTCCTTGACGAGGATGCGCAGGAAGTCGTCGCCACGGGCGTGCGCCGTCGAGGCCGTAATCGAGCGCAGGGCCGCTTCCGCCAGGGTGCGTCGCTGCTCGGGATCGAACAGGGGTTCTTGCGAATTCACATCAAACAACGGAATACTCATGAATGCTCCTGCGCAGCATTGGAAGCGCCAGCCAACCTGCCGGCGTGGCAACCCTCAGCCATGGCCCGCCCGAGCGGACCTGCCGCGATTGTACCCCTGGCTATTGCTTAATAATACAGATACACAGGAATTTTTTACAGCCAGCCGGAACGCTTGAACAAGTAATACATATAACCGCAGACACAGCTCATCAGTCCCACGGCCACGGGATAGCCGTATTGCCAGTCCAGCTCCGGCATGAACTTGAAGTTCATGCCCCACACGCCGGCAAACGCGGTAAATACGGCGAAAATAGCCGCCCAGGCCGCCAACTGCTTGTTCACTTCGCTCTCGTCGATGGCCACCATCGACAGGTTCACCTGGATGGCCGTGCTGATGGTGTCGCGGATGGTGTCGAGCGTGCCGTTGATGCGCGCCAGGTGGTCGTGCACATCACGGAAATACTCCTGGGTATCGTGGCACAGCGGCGGCACCCTCCCGCCGTGCAGCTTGCCCACCGCTTCCATCAGGGGCGCCACCACGTGACGCAAGACCATGACTTTGCGTTTCAATTGATACAGCCGTTCGATATTGTCGCGCTCGGTGCCACGGTCGAAGATGCGATCCTCGATCAATTCCAGTTCCGATTCCAGCGCGTCGAGTACGGGAAAATAACGGTCGACGACGGCATCCATCAGCGCGTACAGCACGAAGGCCGAGCCCTGGCGCAGCAAGTGTGGTTCGCGCTCGGCGCGCGCGCGCACGCCGAGAAAACCTTGCGAGCTGTTGCTGCGTGACGAGAGCACGTAATTGGCGCCGACAAAGATGTCGACTTCCCCCATGACCAGTTCGTTCTCGACCATTTCCACGGTTTTCACCACGGCAAACAGGGAATCGCCATATTCCTCGATCTTCGGACGCTGGTGACCGCGCTGCGCATCCTCGACGGCCAGTTCATGCAGGCAAAACTCGTGCTGCATCTGTTTCAGCTCGTCCGGCGTGGCATCGAGCAGGGCTACCCAGACGAAACAGTCGGGGCGCTCGACGTAATCGCTGATATCGTCAATCGGCAAGTCGGCCAGTTTTTTGCCATCTTGGTAGGCCACGCAGTTAATCAGCATACAGTTCCACAATGAAAGTTAAGACCGCACGAAACAGTCCGGCAGGCGCCAGCTTACCTTATTGCCTGCTGTGGGTGTTGTGGCGTGCAAGGGACGCCGCGGGGAAAAGCGGACGGGGGAGCCCCCGTCCGGCCATGCGTCAATCGTCCTTGGCGCCGTCGATGCCCAGTTCAGAGATCTTGCGGGTGATGGTGTTGCGGCCGATGCCCAGGCGCACGGCGGCGTCGTTCTTGCGCCCGTGCGTATGCTTGAGCGCCGTCTTGATCAGGGCCGACTCGAATTGCCGCCCCAGCACGGCCATGACTTCCTGTTGCCCGGCACCCAGCATGCCGGCCGCCTGCAATTCCAGCAGGCCGATCCAGCCCGGCGGCGCACCGGTGGCGGGCGCGGCGGCGTCAAATACCTGGCCGCCATGCGGATGAGTCACGGCCGGCGGCGTCGCTTCGCCATGCGCTGCGGGAGCGCCGGCATCGCCCTGCCCCTGCGTCAATTCCAGCGGCAAGTCCTTGATTTCCACCGTCTGGCCCGGCGCCATCACGGTGATCCAGTTGCACAGGTTTTCCAGCTGGCGCACATTGCCGGGCAAATCGAGGCCGCTGAGAAATTGCATCGTCGGTTCGCTCATGCGCTTGGCTTCCACCCCCAGCTGGCGCGCGCTTTGCACCAGGAAGTGGCGCACCAGGATGGGGATATCCTCGCGCCGCTCCCTCAAACTGGGCAGGCGCAAACGGATCACGTTCAGGCGGTGATACAAGTCTTCGCGGAACAGGCCGTCGCGCACGCGCTGCTCGAGGTTCTGGTGCGTGGCCGTAATGACGCGCACGTTGGCCTTCATGGGCTGATGCCCACCGACGCGATAGAAATGGCCGTCGGACAGCACGCGCAACAGCCGCGTCTGCAGGTCGAACGGCATGTCGCCGATTTCATCGAGGAACAGGGTGCCGTTCTCGGCTTGCTCGAAGCGGCCCCGGCGCGTCGTCTGCGCGCCCGTAAACGCCCCCCGTTCATGGCCGAACAATTCGGATTCCAGCAAATCTTTCGGGATCGCCGCCGTGTTCAGGGCAATGAAGGGCTGCGCCGCACGCGGACTGTGCTTGTGCAGCGCGCGCGCCACCAGTTCCTTGCCGGAACCGGATTCACCCGTGATGAGCACCGTCACATTCGATTGCGACAAACGGCCGATGGCGCGGAAGACTTCCTGCATGGCCGGCGCCTGGCCGAGGATTTCCGGCGTTTCCGACGGGCCCGATTCGACGCTGGTCTCGCGCAGACTCTCTTCCAGCGCGCGACGGATCAGTTCGACAGCCTTGTCGATATCGAAGGGCTTGGCCAGGTATTCGAAGGCGCCGCCCTGGAAGGCCGCGACGGCCGAATCGAGGTCGGAAAAGGCGGTGATGATGATGACAGGCAAGCCGGGAAAGCGCGATTTGACCGTCTGCAACAGCTCCAGGCCGGACGCGCCCGGCATGCGGATATCGGACACGAGCACTTGCGGCGTGTCAAACTCCAGTGCAGCGATGGCGTCGCGTGCATTGGCAAAACTCTTGGTGGCGAGATTTTCCCGCGCCAGGGCTTTTTCCAGCACCCAGCGGATTGATTCGTCGTCGTCAACTATCCAGATTGGCTTCATTAGTGTGTGCGTCCCGCAATGGATTTCATGGGTGGGATACTTCCTCGCTTATGGCAAGGGGAGAACGATCCTGAAATCGGTGTATCCAGGCCGGCTTTCGCACTCGATCACGCCCAGGTGCTGTTGCACGAAGGTTTGCGCCAAGGTCAGTCCCAGCCCGCTGCCGCCATCCCTGCCCGACACCAGCGGGTAGAAAATCCGGTCGCGGATCTGGGGTGCGATGCCCGGTCCATTGTCAATGATATGCAAGTCTAATGCCAGGTTGTAGCGGACCTTGGCCAGGGTCACCTGGCGCGCCACGCGCGTCTTGAAAATCAGCTCTGCATCGCCCGCCTCGATGCGCTCGGCCAGCGCTTGCGCCGCGTTGTGCGCGATGTTGAGCACGGTCTGTATCAATTGCTCCTTGTCGCCGCGAAACTCGGGGATCGACGCATCGTAATCGCGCGAAATGGTGAGGCCGCTGGGAAATTCGGCCAGGATCAGGCTGCGCACACGCTCGCACACTTCATGGATATTCACGTCACCCACGATGTGCGGGCGGCGGTGCGGCGCCAGCAGGCGGTCGACCAGGGTTTGCAGGCGGTCCGCTTCCTTGATGATGACTTGCGTGTATTCGCGCAGCTCGCTCAGGTGCAGGGCCGGCAACTCCAGCTCCAGCAGCTGGGCCGCGCCGCGGATGCCGCCCAGCGGGTTCTTGATTTCATGCGCCAGGTTGCGGATCAGCTCCTTGTTGACCTGGCTCTGGTCGAGGATACGCTCCTCGCGGTCGAGTTTTAACTGCTGCACGTTTTCGCGCAGCTCGATCAGCACGCCGTCGCGCGGCGCATCGAGCGCGCTGACGATGCTGTGCACGCGCAGCGGTTCGCGCCCCAGGCGCTCCAGGCTCAGGTCCTGGCGCAAGTCGGAAAACTTGTGTTCAAGCGCTTGCGCGCAGATGCCGGCCAGCTCCTCGGGATTGAGGAACAGCGCCGTCAGCTTTTGCCGCGACAGGGCCTTCAATGAGCTTTCCAGCAGGTTTTCCGCGGCCGCGTTGGCATAGCTGATGCGGCCGTCGCCATCGAGCAGGATCACGGCCGAAGCGAGCAAATCAAGGCCGGCCAGGTGGGCGGGACGGCTGGAATGGTTGTCTATTGTCATGTGCTTTACCGAATATTCGCAATCTCGCGTTTCAGGGCCTCGACGTTCTGCTGGGTCCGGTTGATATTCTCTTTCAACTGCGCCGCTCTTTCCTGATACTTGGCATAGTTGCGTTCATTGCCCTGGCGTTCAGGCTGGCCCTCGTTGAACTCCAGGCGCTGGGCCGCCAGTTTCTGCTCTTCGCTGCGCAATTCGTCCTGCAGGATCTGGCGCCGGTCCAGGTCGCGCGCACGCTGCTCGGCGCCATCGACCTTGGGAAACGCGCCAGCGGCAGGCGCCGCCGTGGCCACCGCCTGCGTGGCGGGCCGCGCAGGCGCGCCAGCCAGCGGCGCCGTCTTGCGTGGCGGCTCCGTCATGGCGCCCGGTAAATCGAGCAGCTGGCAATGCGCGCCAGCCCGCTTGTCCGTGTACGTCTTGTGTCCTTGCGCATCGGCGCACACATACAACTGCCCGTGCGCCTGTGCCGCCGCGCCCAGCAATCCTGCCATCAGCGCCATTCTGTAATGCTTGGTCAATCTTCACTCCTGTCGGCACATGCCGCATCGTTCCTGGGCCGACTATACAACACTGCACCGGCGCCACCTTGGCGCGCCGCATAAAAAAACGCGGGCAAGACCGATCGCCTCACCCGCGTTTTTTATTCACTACCGGCAAGTTGCCGGCATGGCGCCATTACAGCGAGTAGTACATGTCGAACTCGGCAGGATGCGTGGTCATGCGCATGCGCTGTACGTCCTGCATTTTCAGTTCCAGGTAAGCGTCGATCATGGAATCGCTGAACACGCCGCCACGGGTCAGGAACTCGCGGTCCTTGTCCAGGGCTTCCAGTGCTTCTTCCAGCGAAGCGCACACGGTAGGGATCAGTGCGTCTTCTTCTGGCGGCAGATGGTACAGATCTTTCGAGGCGGCTTCGCCAGGATGGATCTTGTTGGCAACGCCGTCCAGGCCAGCCATCAGCAGTGCAGCGAAGCACAGGTACGGGTTCGCCAGTGGATCCGGGAAGCGCGCTTCCACGCGGCGGCCTTTTGGATTGGCCACGTGCGGGATGCGGATCGAGGCGGAACGGTTTTTCGCCGAGTACGCCAGTTTCACCGGAGCTTCGTAGCCTGGTACCAGACGCTTGTACGAGTTGGTGCCCGGGTTGGTGATCGCGTTCAGTGCCTTGGCGTGCTTGATGATGCCGCCGATGTAGTACAGGGCGAAATCGGACAGGCCGGCATAGCCGTCGCCAGCGAACAGGTTTTTGCCATCTTTCCATACGGATTGATGCACGTGCATGCCCGAACCGTTGTCGCCAACGATAGGTTTCGGCATGAAGGTGGCGGTCTTGCCATAGCTGTGCGCCACGTTCCACACCACGTATTTCAGGTTTTGCGTCCAGTCGGCGCGCTCGACCAGGGTCGAGAAGCGGGTGCCGATTTCATTCTGGCCTGCACCAGCGACTTCGTGATGATGGACTTCAACCGGGATGCCCAAGGACTCCAGGATCAGGCACATTTCCGAACGCATGTCCTGGAAGCTGTCCACTGGTGGCACGGGGAAGTAGCCGCCCTTGACGGTAGGACGGTGGCCGCTGTTGCCGCCTTCGATGTCCTTGCCGGTCGACCACGAACCTTCGTCCGAACCGATCTTGACGAAGCAGCCCGACATGTCGATCTTCCAGCGCACGCTGTCGAAGATGAAGAATTCTGGCTCAGGGCCAAAGTAGGCGGTGTCGCCCATGCCCGACGATTTCAGGTAGGCTTCGGCGCGTTTCGCGATCGAGCGCGGGTCGCGGTCATAGCCCTTGCCGTCCGACGGTTCGATCACGTCGCACTGCATGAACAAGGTCGTTTCTTCCATGAACGGGTCGATATTAGCCGTGTTTGGATCCGGCAGCAAGATCATGTCGGACGCTTCGATGCCTTTCCAGCCAGCGATCGAAGAACCGTCAAAGGCGTGGCCCGATTCGAATTTGTCCATGTCGAAGTGCGACACGGGAACCGTCACGTGCTGCTCTTTACCACGGGTATCAGCAAAGCGGAAATCAACGAATTTGACTTCGTTTTCTTCTACCATCTTCAAGACTTCTGCGGCTGTCATTGCCATGCGTATCTCCTAAATGAATGTGGGGTGAGCCGACCTTAATGCGTCTGGGCTGATGAAGCGAAGCAAACATTGCGTGCCACCAAAACTCATAAGGATCATAGCAGATTCCATGCCAGCTCCTGAAGCGCCCTGGCGCCGGCAGCAAAATGACTGCCATCCCAGTGAAAGTTTTCCTGCCCGCGCTTTTCACGCGCGGTTGCGCCACATCAAGAATGCACTATGCAAGTGCAAAAAACGAATAACGCACTATTATCGTGCATTTTTCACGATTTCCTGAAAAATGCCTTCTTGTGGTGCATGCGCCGTGCACCGTGCTTTCCCGTTTGCGGGGCGCGGACGGCGCACTATAATCGTTCACACCTATCCACTTTCATCGAGGACGCCATGACTACCGCCGCCGACATCCTGACCACCGCCCGCAGCCGGGCCAATGAAGGTACGCCGTATGCCGGCGCCGTCACGCCGCAGGAAGCCTACGAGCTGCTGCAGGGCGATGCTGCCGTCAAGCTCATCGATGTGCGCACGAATGCCGAGCGCGACTGGGTGGGCCGGGTCGATATCGCCGATACCCAGCATGGCGCGGTGCAGTGGGCCACGTATCCGGGTGGCGTACCGAATCCCGACTTCCTCGCGCATCTGGCTGCCCAGGCCGGCAAGGACGAGGTGCTGCTGTTTCTGTGCCGCTCCGGCGTGCGGTCGCGCCATGCGGCCAAGCTGGCGACCGAGCACGGCTACGTGAACTGCTTCGACATCCTCGAAGGTTTCGAAGGCGACAAGGACGCCGACGGCCACCGCAAGCAGATCGGCGGCTGGTGCAAGGCGGGCCTGCCGTGGTTGGGCGCCTGACGCTGGCCGCCTGACTTTCTGAACCGTGTTTGATCTGGCGGGCCACCTTGCGGCCCGCCATCGGCTACAACCATCCATGCGCGCCCGATTTTTTAACTGCGGCGCAAATTCTCCTTGTAAATATGTACCTTATATAGTACAACGTAGAGGTGCGTCATGGATGCTTCCGGCTTGCGGCAGATTACCCTGCTGTTCTACGCGAACGGCAATGGCGGCGAGCCCGTGCGCGACTGGCTCAAGTCGCTGCCCATCGAGGAGCGCCATATGATTGGGCAAGACTTGATGCATGCGCAATGGCGCTGGCCCGTGGGCATGCCCCTGTGCCGGCATCTGGGGCAAGGTCTATCGGAAATTCGCAGCAGCTTGCCCGGCAACCGCATCGCCCGCGTGCTGATCTGCCATCATGGAGATTGCCTGGTGGCGCTGCACGGCTTTATCAAGAAAACCCGCGCCACGCCGGACGACGACCTGGCGCTGGCCCGCAAACGCCACAAGGAACTGACATGAACACCACCGCTCCGCATCTCGGCAGCAGTCTCGACGACTTCCTCAAGGAAGAAGGCATCTTCGAGCAAACGCAAAACCGCGCCATCAAGGAAGTGATCGCCTGGCAACTGACGCAGGCGATGCAGGAACAAGCGATGTCGAAAACGCGCATGGCGGCCCTGCTGCAGACGAGCCGCTCGCAGCTCGACCGCCTGCTCGATCCCAGCAGCGACGTGACGCTCTCTACCCTGGAGCGGGCCGCCGCGCTGGTCGGGCGCAAGCTGTCGATCACCTTAGTTTGATTCCGCCGGCTGGTGCTCGCCCATCAAGGTCAAGATGCGCTTGCGCACGAAATTGATGTGGCTGCGCAAGCCATACAAGCCATCGGCAAACGACAGGGGAATCGAGATCTGGTTGACCATTTCCTCGATCTGGTCGAGCCGCGTCAATTGCGCCGCATACACTTGCGCACGCTGCTCTGGCGGCACATCTTCCAGCGCCTGCTCCACCGTGCGCAGCTGGCCATACCAGCGGTACACGCGCGATCGGATGCGCCACACGTACAGCGGCGGCACCACGCGCGACAGCGGCAATATCAAGGCACCGAGCGCCACCACCAGGACCCACATGCGGTCGAAGAAATTGGCCAGCCAGAAACTCATGTAGCGCTGCAGCACGGGCGCGCCATCCTTGTAGAACTTCAGCGCTTCGGGCGCGACGGGAATTTCCGTGTAGCGCGCGGACGGGAACTGCCCCTGTTGCTGGAACCAGCCCGTGCCGCCGTGAATACTGGCCGCCGCCTGCACGAACAGGTCGATCAAGGCCGGATGCAAGTCTTCGCGCGCGACCAGGGTGGCGGTCGGTGCGATCAGGTGGTAATCCTGCGCGGGAATGTTACGCCCCAGGTCGACGATACCGCGTGGCAAGACCACATGCGTGAGGAAAGGCAGGCGCCGCGTGTACGCCTCCGCTTGCGAAAAATCAAACAGCTTGATGCCCGGCGTTTGCAGCAGCATCTGGATCAGCGGCGCTTCCGGCGCCGAGCTGAACACGAGGCCATCGATGCGCCCTTCCAGCAGCTCCACCGTGGCGGGTGTGTTTTGCAAGTCGCTGACGGTCAACTCGTTCGCTTCCACGCCATTGACGGACAGCAACTGCCGGAACAGGCTGGGCACGCCCGTGCCTTCCGGTCCCAGGTTGATCTTCATGCCCTTCAATTGCGTCAGTTCCGTCACCGCCTTGTCTTCGCGCAGGAACAGCCAGACGGGTTCCGTAAACAGGCTGCCCAAGGATATGAGGCCATGCCGTTCGGCATCGGCGTGCTCCGTCGAGCCGCTTTGCACGAAGGCAATATCGGTCTTGCCGTTATTGAGGCGCTGCAGGTTTTCCTGCGAGCCCAGCGACGGCTGCAAGGTCACCTTGATGCCGTGCCTGGCCAGGGTGGCTGCGTATTTCTTGCCGAATTCTTCATACGCGCTATTGTCCTGTCCCGTCGACAGGCTCACCTGGCGCGGTGGCGCCGGGTCGACCAGCCAATAAGCGAGCGCGCAAAACGCGCCGACCAGCAGCAGGGTGGGACCGGCGGTGGCGAGGAAATCGCGCACGGAAAAGCGGCTGAACGCGAGGATTTTGGACATGTGGTGGCGCATAGGTTTCATGGGTGGCTACGATGCCAAGAAAAGCGCAACTATGCAAGGCACTTTCACCGGCGCCGCGCGGCCAAATCCGCTACAGTGGCAGATCGATCCCTGTCCTACGGAGCCCCGCATGCTGAAAATTCTTGGAAAAGCCGCCTCGATCAATGTCCGCAAAGTCCTGTGGACGTGCGAGGAACTCGACCTGCCGTACGAACAGGAAGATTGGGGCAGCGGCTTTCGCAGTACCGACGACGCCGCCTTCCTGGCCCTGAATCCGAACGCCATGGTGCCCGTGCTGGTTGACGGCGACCTGGTGCTGTGGGAATCGAACACGATATGCCGCTACCTGTGCGCCCAGGCGGGCCGCGACGACTTGTTGCCAAGCACACCCCGCGCCCGCGCGGAAGTGGAAAAATGGATGGACTGGCAAATGGGCGACCTCAACAACAGCTGGCGCTACGCCTTCATGTCGCTGGTGCGCCACAGCCCCGCACACCAGGATGCGGCGCAGCTGGCAGCCGGCATTGCCGGATGGAACAAGATGATGGGCATCCTTGAACAGCAGTTGCAGCGCACGGGTGCCTTCGTCTGCGGCGAAGCGTTCACCGTGGCGGATATCGTGCTGGGCCTGTCCGTCAAGCGCTGGCTGATGGCGCCGATGCAACGTCCAGAGACTCCGGCCATTGCCGCGTATCACGCGCGCCTGGAAGATAAAACCGCCGTGTTTGCCGGCTAATCGAGTTCGATTGCCTCGACCGTGCCGCCGATGACGTAGCAATCGCCATCGCGGCGCACTTCGTCCAGTGTCGCGGGGTCATCGTGCGTGTAGGTGCCGTCGACATCGACGCACCAGACGTCGCCGAAACGCAGCAACTTCACGCCACAGCAGATGCGGTTGATGAAGTTGCCCGGCGTCCTGAGCAGCACTTCCCGCACTTCGCCCACCGTGATGGCGACTCGGCGCCAGACATTGCCATCCAGCGCATGATTTCTTGCATACAAGACGATGCGCACGGCTTGCACGCCCCCGGGCTGATACTGCTGCTCGATGGACACGAGCGCGCCATCGTCAAAGCGGTGATATTGCTGAAAAATCTGCTGCGTCTTGTCCAATTGCACTCCCTCAAAAAAAAACCGGCCCGTTGAACTGACCCCAGATAGTTGGACGGTTTAGTTTGCTAGGTTGCCCAGGGCTGAGTTCTGTATTGCACGGGACTCAGCCCTTTTAGCTTGAGCTTGATGCGGTCGTGATTATAGTAGTG
>NZ_JAFCWP010000006.1:0-233639 GCF_049897625.1 Janthinobacterium sp. PSPC1-1
CACTACTATAATCACGACCGCATCAAGCTCAAGCTAAAAGGGCTGAGTCCCGTGCAATACAGAACTCAGCCCTGGGCAACCTAGCAAACTAAACCGTCCAACTATCTGGGGTCAGTTCATTCGGGCGGTTTTTTATTGCCTGGCGGAAGCGAGCAGGGCGCCTTCGCGCCCTGCGTGTGAGATTCGAAGGGCTGGGCCTACCGGCCCAGCCCGCTCCGAATCCTCCACCTGCTGCCGCTGCGCGGCAGCTCCGCGCGCCGTGGGCGCGCGTTCGTAGTTCTCATTAGGTCTCCAACTGAGCCACCTTCCACGCCACCCAACGCATCAGTTCGTGTCCGAATGGCGGACCAGACCCTCGCGCCCCAATCAATGCCTTGTGTACACAGCTTGAATCCGCGTGTGATGTATATTGGAAGTGAAATAAGCCTGTCTCTTGGCGGTCAGTCGGGCGTACTAGTACGAGACATTCTTCGGACAATTCCAGGTTGTGCACCGTTTGACGGCACCCTGCAGGCACTCGTTTGTCAAGCATACGAAGTGATCCCTCTGCGTTCTGTTGCCGCGATTTTTCGTCACTAGCTTCACAGCCCACACCTTGCAGCTCCCTGCTTGCGGAAAGTCGTAGGTAGCGCTGCGTTGCACGTTTTTACAAAGGATAAATACATATGAGCAAACTCATTTCTGCGGTCGTTATCACAACTGTGTTCGCTATTGGTTTAGCAAATGCTCAAGTGCCCGCTAAACCTGACATGAGTGCAATGACAAATGGCGCAGTCGATATTGCAACTACTTCTGCTACCGTCGCTGCAAAAGCTACGGTGACCAGCAACGCTCCGGTTGGGGCGTTGAACGAGTGCTACAGCGCTATTGGCGATCAACCCCGGACAGCGTTGCAGTCTTGCCTTGAGGGGAAACGTCGGGAAGCCAAGTCGCAAATGAATAGCGCCTACAAAAAATTGGAGGCGAATACAAAGGAAATTGATTCAAGTGCGACTGTCAAAGCCCTGACCTCGTTGCGCAATTCTCAGAAAGCTTTCGAGAGCTTCAAGGTTGCGCAGTGCCGGTGGGTCGGCGACTCTGTGATGGGAGGCTCCGGCGCTGGAGATCTTTTAAATTCGTGCGAAGTCGATTTAATGCGCTGGAGAACGAAGCAACTTGCCAATTGATTTTATTGCCCGCTCAGAGTTGAAATCGAGCTATTTTCGCTTGCTCGATAATATGTGCCAACCACTATGATTCCCTCGCAGTCGGGTACGCAAAGACTTTTTGTGCCGATTTTCATGCGTAGGTAGAGTAGGTACGATTGGCGTATGGCGGCTTAAAAGGCGCATAAAGCTGAGACAATCGCATTACACCGTTTCCGCCAGAACTATGGAATAGTCCTTGTTTTTTCGATCCATGCTTTACCAAAAAGACAATAATTTTTCGTTTCTTAAGTTGACTAGTTGCGGAAGTGATTTCCGCAACTAGTCTGGATACTCGTCGTGAGCGTAGCTTACCAGCACCGCCTCGTACGCGCTTGCCGAATTGGCGCTACCGTTGCCGATTCAGCTGTCCGGGCTGCGGTGGGCCTTGCGCCCCCCGATTAACAGCAGGTCTTGGGCGCCATCCTGCATCAGTTCGATGATGTCGCCGGTCTCGGGGGACACCAGGCTGTTTTTGCCGGTCGGCACCAGCCGGGTGGCGCCGATGTCCGGCATCACCATCGTCCAGTCCTTGCCGTCGAAGCGCAGTTCGTAGCGGTTGGCGAATCGGCCTTCGAAGTTGTCGAGCTGGTAGATGCCGACGTGGCGTGTGGCCGTTGCCAGGTCCAGCGGCGCCGTCTGGGCCAGGCGAGGTTTGAAGTCCGGCCAGTAGTAGGCGGACGCCACCGCCTTGACGATCTCGCCGCCAAGATAGCTACCGTTGTCGCCATCGGTCATTACTACTACACCGTTGCCGCTGTCGAGATACATCGCGTAGGTGCTCTTGAAGCCGGTGTTGCCGCCGGAATGCATGAAGCGTTTGTGCTCGCCATCGCCGACCACGAAGAAGCCTTGCGCATAATTGTTCAGCGCCGGCGTCAGCAGATCGCGCGCCTTGGTGGTGCTCAGAAAGGCCGTGCCGATTTTCCACGACTGCTGGACACCGATGGCGAAGCGCGCCAGGTCGCTGGCCGTGGTCCACAGGCCGGCGGCCGCCAGTTCGGGATAGACGAAGGCCCCGCCTTCGACTTCGCTGCCGTCGGCGTAGTGGCCGCGCGCGCGGTTGTGTTCTGCCGTCGGCAATGGCTGCGCGAATGTGCTGCGCCGCATCCGCAGCGGCTGCAGTACTTGTTGGCGCATCAACTCCGCAAAAGGCGTGCGCAGACATTGCTGCATGGCGACTTGGGCGATGGTGTAGCCGCCGCCGGAATACGCATGGGCGGCGCCCGGGATGGTCTGGATGGCGACCGCCGGCGTGAGCGACGGCGGCTCGCCCTTGATTACCTGAAGGTCCGTAGGGATCGCCTGCGACGGCGGATAGCCGGGGAAACCGGACACGGTCGCCCCTGCGGTGTGGTTGAGCAAATTGCGCAAGGTCACCGGATGCTCGGGGCTTTGCTGTCCGGAGGGCAGGCTCCACGGCCGCAGGCAGGCGTCCACCGGACTATCGAGCTGGAGCTTGTTGCTGCCCGTCAGCCGCTGCGCCAGCGCGCCGGTCACGCCCTTGCTGATGGACGCGGCCTGATACAGCGTGTCGGTGTCGGCCGCAGGTGCGGACGGTTGCCGGTAGACGCCGGCCCAGGCGATCTTGCCGTCGCGGATGACCGCCACGCTGACGCTGGAGACCTTATAGCGGCGCAGGCGCTGCTGGATATCGAAGGTCTGCGCCGGCTCGCCTGCGATGACCACCCGCTGCCGCAGCCCGCTGGCGATACGCTCGGCTATATCGGACTCGCCCGCGTGGGCGGGTCCGCTACATGCCGCCACCCCCAGTAAGGCTCCCAGGCGTAGCGCGCGGCTTGAAGCATGGACTGGCAGTAGCCATAGACGAAGGCGCATAAGTTTCCCTTTCATTAATTGGATGGGCTAATCTTATCGAACGTTGCCCGAGGCTCCCTGGATTTGCGACGGACGGTGGAAAGCTTGGTCCAGGCTGATTGTTTTCAGCAAAATCTCTACGCGGCGCTAGCATTGCCAACAAAAACAGCGGGGTCAGTGCCGACAAAAGCGGGGAGCCGCCGCCGGGGTCATGGCAGCAGACTGCCATTTGCTCGCCCTGGATCTAATGGTAGGGGGGCGCAACCAATATCACCGATCATCCGGTCAGCCGGTCGACGACTTCCTGCCCTGGAACTGCGCCGCGCAGCTCCCCTCAGCTTAAAAAACATGCCGCTTCCCAGCGGTGTGATGCCATCATCTGCCAAATCAACGCCTGGCTCAAGGCGGCGCTGACATTACGCTTACCTTGATGTCGTCGCGCCCGGGGGGCGTGTGCGCAAAGAATTTTTGTTCCAATGTTCATTCGTAGGTAGCATGGTAGGTACGAATGTTATTTGGCTTCAGCCGTGAAAACCCTCGCCGCCAGATGGCGAAAATGGAAGGATTGGAATTTTGAGAACGCAGAAAAGATGCATGGGGTATGTGGCCATCGTCGTCGACGATTACGATCGGGCTATCGAGTACTACACAGAAAAACTCGGATTTACGGTGGTCGAAGACACGCCACAAGCAGGGAAACGTTGGGTGGTTGTAACGCCGAACCTAGAAAGCGATTGTAATCTTTTGTTGGCTCGTGCCTCAAACGACAGCCAGCAGGTATTTATTGGCAATCAGTGTGGTGGGCGGGTTTTCCTTTTCCTCCACACAGACGATTTTTGGCGAGATTATGCTGCCATGAAGGCCGCAGGCGTGCACTTTTGTGAGGAGCCGCGTCAGGAAGAGTACGGAACGGTCGTGGTATTTGAGGATCTCTACGGAAATCGCTGGGACCTATACCAAAACAAATGATGTCTGGTCAGCAGTTAAGCAGATTTGATATTGCGGAACTTGTTTCTGAACCTCCAAAAGTTTTTTGGGCCAAGACTTCTACCTTTTCTGGAATTACTCGAAAATTCTTTAATGAGTATTTTGAGGGGTGTCAGTTGGCGCACGCCTTTAAAGTGGAGGCAGTTCCCAGCGGCGCAGGGTAAAGGCGGTGGCCGCGTAGATGCGCAACCGCGTGGCGCTGTTCAGGGGCTGGTCGATCAGCTCGGGCACTTCGGAGCCATAGCGGCGGCGCCGGATGCGCGAACCCCTGGGCGTGGTGAGAATGTCGGTGACCGACTGGCGCAGGTGGCCCAGGCCCGTCAGGCTGCGCCCGGTGGCGGCGTGCATGCCCATCATGATTGCGGCCCACCCGACTGGTCGCCGCCGGCCTTGACGCCGCCGTTTAGGGTAGTGGCGCCGTTGACGATCAGGTTTTTCGTGACGCTCAGGTCGCCCGTGCAGATGCTGCTGGGCGCGTTCGACGTCACCTTGTCGGCGGTGATGGTGGCGGTGCCGCCGGGGAGCACTGCCGTCAGGGTGTGGGCAGCGTGGTCGTATTGCACCACGGCGCCGTCAGGATAGTGGGTGGTGTGGATGCTGTCGCTGGTTTCGGGCGCGTCAAATTCCTGCGAGTACAGCGCCGGCACGATGATGCCGCGCATCAGATCGCCGCCCGGAGAAAAGACGATTACTTGTTCGCCCACTGTCGGCACCGACCAGGTGCGCGTGCTACCGGCGCGCCGTGTGGCCCATTTCAGCCATTCGGTGGTGAGTGTCGGCCCCAGCCGCACGCGCCTTGGCCCCTTTGACCTCGGCAATGGTGCCCAGGCGGATCAGATTTTGCAGCAAGCGGAGGAGGTCGGACAGGTCGGCGTTCATGCAGTGCATGTTGCCGAAGTCCGCGTGCGGATGCACGCGGAGGCGGGTTGATATGACGCTTATTGGCTACGAGTCTATTAATGTGTCAAATTTGACGTTATATATCAGGGTTGTCAAAAAGTAATACTCATAAAAACAAAGTGTAATTCCCGTGTTTAATTTTTTCGTATTTCCATTAGATGTCAGAATTTTCTATCTCCAATAAGATTTTATTTAATGAGGTAACTTCCTCTGGGCGATTTTCGGTGATGAAAATATCTCTTAGTGCATCAATTGCCGCAGATTCAATAATTTCAACATCAATATTTAATTGCAATGTCTGAATGACTGGCGATGCTAATGTGTCGGCAAAAATTTTTGCAGTAACAATAACTTCGCAGCTCTCGGCGGCTCCAATAAAAAAGACAGTTTCTGGGCTAAGTTTCCGTTGTGGTTGTAATGCCGGTACTTCTAGGTGGCAAGTCCATCCTTGATTCGCGTTCCCAATTAAATCATGCGGATGTTTTGGATGAGTTTCTGTTATAAGTCCAAAATAACTAACTCCGGGTCTACCCTTTGGCATTTGACTCTTTGAAATGAAACTAATTTTTCCATTGGAGCTTGAAATCGATAGATCAATATAAACGTCACGAGCGCCTACGCCACCGAGGTTTTTAAGGGAGAATCTTAGGGGTTTAAAATATTGACCTATAGCTAAATTGGTAAGAAGTTCTCGGTAATAATTTTTATTTATTTGGGATTCCATAAGTAAGCCAAGAGAGCGCTTGCTGCTTGGTGTCGTTTGCAATCCACTCTTTTTTTCGTCTGAAAATATTCCATAATCCGGTATGGATTCAAACCCTGTTATGTCCAAGTATTGAGTTTTAATAGCTTGTGAATTTCCAATTTCTTTTCCGGAAGCATCTTCTGCAAAGCTTAAAATGATATCAGTTACTGGTCTAATTTCGTTTTGCCCGATAGGTTGTTCTTTTGATTGCTCGACCAATAAGGTTCTTAATTGTAATTCGATTTGCTTTGAAAGTTTATCCTTGAACTCGATGGGGCCACTATAGTTCTCGACAAGTGCACGTGGATAGGTATTTTTTTTGAACTCTCGCAACTTTCCTAGTTGATCCAAGTCTATATTCTCTGGGTCTTTTTTTGCCCGTGAAAAATAAAGCATTACTGGCTTGCCATTTTTTGCAACTCGGTCAATTTCCTCGATAGTTCCACTATCAGCTATACCTGTAGGACTTCCGATACGTGTCCAGAAAATTCCTACTACTAGATCGCAATGGTCAACCACTTGTCGATTAATAACTTCTTGCGGACGTTTTCCATATTCTGGAGAGGAGTGTGTCTCCCACCGAAGCGGTAGAAGAACAAGTTGACGTTCCGCTGAATTTAAATCATTCCATTCTTGAATGGTGCGCACAGCAATTTCTCGCTCCTCGTCAACATCAGAGGGGGACGCGATCAAAACACGAAAAACTTGTGCTGAATAAGTCAAAATGATCTCCTATATTTTTTCGTATATTAAAATTCAAACAATATTTCGCCATTTTTAGGTTTTTTTTGCAGGAAATTTTGAGCAACTTTAACCTAAAGAGCACTTGCTGTCTTTCTGACTTGAGTACTTCAGATCAAAACTGTACCAGATGACGTAATACGGAATTGTGGATCAACGTCCGATCCGTTTCACTTAATCCTATAAGCGGCCGCTCCGGGTACTTGTATAGGCCGCCTTTTTTTGACACATGGTCTTGTTTGCCAAACTGATGCACATGCGCCACGCGCGCCACCCAGCCAAAGAAACCGACATCGATCTGATCGCCGGTCGCCTTTACTTTCAGGTGCTTGGCGGTGCGAATCTTGGCGAACATTGCCGCCTTCTGCCGTTTGATCCGCCCCTTCTTCCCCTTCAATTCCTTGCGCCGCTTGCGCGCCGGATAGGTCGCGCCATCCGGTCCCTGCTGCGCCTGGCTGCGGCGCAGGTCGATGGCCACTTTGTGATTGATGGCGCGGCGCTGGGCCGGCTGCAGCTTGGCCAGCAGGGCGCCGGCCCTGGTTTCCAGCGCGTGCAGGTCGTCGCTCATGGCGTGGCCTCGGGCGTGTGCCATTCGGCCAGCAGGGTCTCGCCGTCATACAGCTTCCAGAACTCGTCCGCGTAGGCTGGCATGTGCTGTATCTCGGCCAGGTGTTTGATATCCAGGCGGCCCGCCTCGCCGGCCTTGACGGCCACGCGCTGTGCCAGGGCGGCTTTGCTGGTGGCGGCCGCCCGCTGCAGTTCGACAAGGGCCGGGTGTTTCACCTGATGGAACCGGACGTCAACCAGGAGCTGTACGGCGTGCCGCAGTACTTGAGCGCGCTGCAGTCGGCCTGGCTTAATGAGGCGGCCACCCTGTTCCGTCGCAAGTACTACAAGAACGGTTCGCACGCCGGTTTCGTCTTCTACATGACGGACGCCGCCGCCAACACGCAGGACGTGGACAACCTGCGCCAAGCCATGCGCGACAGCAAGGGGCCGGGCAACTATCTGGGGTCAGTTCAGAAAGCGGTTTCTCTATTTCCTGGCGGAAGCGAGCAGGGCGCCTTCGCGCCCTTCGAATCCTCCAACCGCTGCCGCTGCGCGGCAGCCTCGCGCGCCGCAGGCGCGCGTTCGTGGTTCTAATCAGTTTTTCGACTGAGCCAGCCTGTAACGACGGCCAACGCATCAGTTCGTGTACGAATGGCGGACCAGACCCTCGCGCCGCTCCTACATGCCATTCGAACAGAGGGCCGCATCGAGCGCGGCCATGCGCGCAATGCTGGGCCAAACAGTTAATCCAGTCGACCTAACTTAGGGGCGGCGTGGCATAAACAGGTTTACTTTCATTCCATAATTCGACTATTATGGAATTATGGAATTGACTTGGGGATATATGGAAACTAAAAAAGTTATTGCTGCCTTGGCGGCACTGGCGCAAGAATCGCGTCTGGCCGGCTTTCGCCTGCTAGTCCAGGCTGGGCCACAAGGAATGGCGGCAACGAAGATTGCCGAACACATCGGTATCCCGCCATCGTCCCTGTCATTTCACTTAAAGGAACTGGTGCACGCGGGTCTTATCGTGCCGCGCCAGGATGGACGCTTTGTCATCTACGCAGCGGATGTTGACAACATGAATGCCCTTATCGGTTTCTTGACCGATAACTGCTGTGGTGGTGGTGCACCTTGCATTACTGGGCAAGGCATTGTTTGCGACGCTGTATGAATCCAAGCGTACAAATCGAATCGCTTACCCACCATGCATTGTTTGAAGGAGTCGTCATGACCGAAAAAGTGTACAACGTATTGTTTCTATGTACTGGAAACTCAGCTCGTAGCGTGATGGCCGAGGCGCTGGTCTCTACTATGGGCAAGGGCCGCTTTCGCGGCTTTTCAGCTGGCAGCGATCCGGGTGGCAGCGTGAACCCATTCGCCATCGAGCAAATTGAAGCGACCGGCTATCCGCTCGAAAAACTGCGCAGCAAGAGCTGGGATGAATTTGGAACTACTGACGCACCGCACATGGACTTCATCATTACTGTATGCGACAACGCGGCCGGCGAGGTCTGCCCTTACTGGCCAGGCCATCCCCTCTCGGCCCACTGGGGCTTTGAAGATCCTGCTGCAGCGATCGGTACCGACGAAGAAAAGCGCGCGGTATTTCATAAGGTGTTCCGTCAGATAATGACCCGAATGAACGTCTTCGTCAGCTTGCCTCTGCACATGCTGGAAAAAAACGCGATTCAACATGAGATCAAAGCCATCGGACAAAGCGCCGTCTGATGTGTGACGCGGCCGAGGTCTTGGCTGGAAAGGGCAACATGAAAATTTTGGTATTTCTTGGTTCGATTCGCACCAGCACGCCGCCGCTGCCGGTGCGCGTGGGCGAACGCGTCGCCAAGGCCTGCGCGGCGCAGTGCGGCCGCGATGGTCACAATGTGGTACTCATCGATCCACTCGATTACGACCTGGGTGAAGTGTTCAAGCCGCACTTTTCCTATGCAAAGGGCCGGGCACCCCTGCTGTTGGAACACCTGGCAAGTGACATTGCCAGCGCCGATGGGTATGTGATGGTCAGCCCCGAATACAATCATTCGATGAGTCCGGCACTGGCGCACCTTTTGAACCATTTTGGCAGTTCCTTGTTTGCCTTCAAACCCAGTGCCATCGTGACTTATTCGACAGGACAGTGGGGGGGGCGTACGGGCGGCGGTGGGCATGCGCGCTTTTCTGTCCGAGCTGGGTTGTTTGCCGGTGTCAGCCATGGTGCACATCCCGGCCGCGCACACTGTTTTCGCTGCAGATGGTACCTTTGCGCCCGAAGTCGACAGTACGCGCTGGGTTTCCTATATCCAGCGCACCTTTTCCCAGCTGACCTGGTGGGCCGAGGCCGCTGGACGGGAGCGGGCGCGTTCTGGAGGAACAGGGCCTTCGCCGGCATTCCTGCGCGACCCTTCCCAGCGCAATGCGCCATGAGGCACAAGTGGATCAGTTATTGCTAGAATGCTATTAAAAAGCGCCATGCGCAGCTTGCGGCCGCGCCACCGCCTGTCACTTCACGTTTATTTGGATCCCCTGATGATTCGACTTGCCACTACCGCCGATGCCGCCATGATCGCCACGATCTACAACCATTACGTCAGCAGCTCCACCATCACGTTTGAAGAGCACGTAGTGGGCACCGATGAGATGGCCCAGCGTATCGCCTCTGTCGGCGCGCAGTTGCCGTGGTACGTCTTTGAGCGTGACGGAGAGATAGTCGGCTATGCCTACGCAACACCCTGGCGTGCGCGGAGCGCCTATCGTTTTTCGGTCGAATCGACGGTGTACGTGGCGCATGAGTATATGGGGCAGGGAGTTGGCCTGCAGCTTTACAGCACGCTAATCGATGATTTACGTCAGCGAAAGCTGCAGGTGGTTATCGGCGGTATCGCACAGCCTAACGACGCCAGTGTCGCTTTGCATGAACGCCTGGGATTCGAGAAGGTGGCCATGTTCAAGCGGGTCGGCCGTAAATTTGATCAGTGGATTGATGTGGGATATTGGGAGCTGCAGCTTGCGTAGTCATTTATTTATGATTATTGGATTTCCGCATCGTCCGTGTAGGGCGGTGAAAACGGCCCGTTGTTAGGCGGTAGAAAAACACTGATTGCGGAACGAAATCGCGCGTAAGTATCTGAAATGTATGAAGTATTTTGAAGGCTTAAAAACTAGCGACGGGTTACACTGTTCGTGAGATTCGAAGGGCTGGGCCTATCGGCCCAGCCCGCCCCGAATCCTCTCCTTGCGGCCACTGCGCGGCAACTCCGCGCACCGAGGGCGCGCACTGCACTCAACGCATCACTTCGTGTGCCAAATGGCAGACCTGAACCTCACGCCCTGAGTCCCTTCGCAAAGCAATTATTGGCCAAGAATCCGCACCCGGAACCGTCTGGTGTCGCCAATGCAGATCAGCACGAAACTAGACAACTAACATGTCTTGGTAATCTGATGGATAAGAAAATCGTGCACCACCTCCATGAATAAAACAGGAGAATCTTTGTAGACCTCGTGCCCCGCATATGGGATGTTCAAGAAGGCAGAACCTTTTATTTGATCTCGTAGTTCAGCGATGCACTTTAACGAACAAAGATGATCTTCGTCGCCACGCACCAGCAACGTTTTTGCCGTGATCTGCTTGATCAGATTGCCAGGGTAAGCGCTGTGTTTGATATCTGTCCAGAGAGATACAACCGATTTGATCAACGCATCAAAGTCTGGTTCTGGATTGTTCTCTCTGTAGTAGGAGACTGCATCGGGAAACTTTGTCTCCCAGAAATCAGCCGTCACGCCACTTAACATGGGAAGGATCGGGTCGTCCGCGTCCATTTGACTTTGAGCCGCCACAGCCACCAGTCCCTTGATCCGCGCAGGGGTTTCAGCGGCCATGCGCAAGGCAGTGATACCACCGTCACTAAAGCCCAGTATGGAAAAACAATCGATGTTCAAGTACGCCAGAATAGCTTCAACATCTGCTTGATATCGTTGATAGGTCAGGCGGGATTTTCCGAGCGTCGACTTGCCGTGTCCACGAAAATCGACGCCAATCAATCTGAATTCACTTGCAAGTTGAGCGGCAATGCCATTGAAGTCTGTCAGGTTGCCTAAGCCGCCGTGCAGTAACAGCAATGGACTCCCAATCGGATTACCTATGATTTCAAAGTATATTTCGGCATCATCAACGGATAGGTACTGACCTGAAGAATGAGTAAAAGTAGCCATGGTGAATTTATCCTTGTAGCCTTTTAGTTTTTGATTCGCCGATCATACATGGGGTGACTGTCAGTTTTTGTCAGTAGCTGATCGGTATCTGGCCCTCGCGCCCACACGGTGCTTTCTGCTTTAGCTGCTGAAAAATTCCTCCATGTTGACCTTGCCTGTCCAGAAGTACTGTGTAAAAATACAGTGTCAACTTTCAAAAAGGACACCCCATGATCAAAGGCAGTTGCTGCTGTGGCTCGGTAAAGTTTGAATTGGCATCACCCCCAAGCATGATGGGCATGTGTCACTGTTCTCGTTGTCGGAAGGCCGGAGCGAGTGCCTTGGCCTTTGTTGATAAAAACTCTTTTACCTTGCTGGAGGGGCGGGAATTTATTCAACGCTATGAGCCAGAGCCTCCGTTTAAATATGCAAGAACTTTTTGCAAAAACTGCGGAACTTCATTGGGGGAAATTGGCTCAGAGAGTGATTCATTTCCAGTATCAGTTAACTGCCTGGATGATGACCCTGAGGTCAGAATACAATTTCATGTTTATGTTGGCTCCAAGCCTGCATGGTATGAAATTTGTGACAATGCAAAACAGTTTCAAGAAAGTCCAACATAAATCAAAAAAAGCCAGTCAGTTGACTGGCTTTTTTATTGCACTCTTGATATTTCGAAGAATGTCGATGTTCGTTTACTGCCGTCGCGTCCTGCGTGCGAGATTTGAAGCGCCGGGCCTGCCGGCCCAACCCGCTCCGAATCCTCCAGCTTTAACTTCTTGCACCGATATTGTCTGAAAATCATCGATTCTTTGCAATCACACCACTCATGTATTGATTCAAGTCGCGAAAATCCTGAACCTTCCATGCGTACGGCGATATTTTTACGCCATTTTCTCGCAAAGTTTTTGGAATCAAGTCGCCATTCGGGCGAAGTATGACTGATGAAACAATAACGCCCGGATAATCTTTCAGACGTTTTTTGAAGGCGGAGGTTGTAAGGTCAGGCGTGGGAGGATTACTTTTATTCGCCAATGGGCCGGTTCCCTTGATATCTGTTCCATGGCACATGGAGCATCGTTGTATATAGAGATTTTTCCCGTTGATATTATCCGCGTAGGATGGTGATGCTTGAGTTAGTGATAGTATTCCTAGCGAGGCGATGAATGATATTTTGATTTTCATGTGGTCTTGTATCAATAAAATCTGAGTCGATTATTATATCTGCCGTTGTTCGGTTACACCAGATTAGTGATCCAGAAGCGAAATTGTGGTGCCAGTGGTAAGGCAGCACCGCGTGGTTCCGCTTATCTCCTCGGTTGAGCCAGTTTCTATGACGGCCAGCACCTCAGTTCATGTGCAATGCCATGGAATGACCTCGATGTGCTCATTTATGCGCCATCGGCCCCTTGTTGATGGGTACGAACACTACCCATTTCTTTTGTATCGTCGGCTTTACGGTCTGGTCGCAACTTACCGCAACATTTGGTCCAGACAGTCCATGGCTCTTCGGAACCCATTTCACGCGCAGAGATACCGCACATTTGGCAACCAGAATCTTCCGGTTCGGCTCCATGGCTTGCCACTTTGTTCCATTTTTTAGATTCTCTGCTGCGATGAACTGTACCGCAGCCTCCCTTATCTCAAACAATCCATGTATGTCACCTCGTGTCCTATCCTCGTCAAGCGTGCTGGCAAACGCCGATGAGGCACCCGCAACAAGAAAAAAGGATCCAGCAATGGTGGTGTACACGCGTTTATGCAATCGTAACGGTAGCAACATATTTATAATCCTTGCCAAGTTTGTTCTTTATCAGATAAGTTTCAGCGTGCCTGCTTGCGTGACCTGGCCGCCTCGGTCTTGATGAGCGTTAAATGCGGGCATGCATCTTGTCGATGGCGCGACTGGAGCCTCATGACGCGCCAGCCCCTGCCCGCAAGACAGAACCGCCTATTGCGCCATTATCTGGCAGAGGAGGTTTCCCCTGCGCGATTTCCTTACACCCGTGAACCAATGAAAAACATCACTGTCGAATATCGTCATAACTTTCCGCTTGATCCGTTGGATATCGTTCGCGTGTTCGATCACTCCGGCATCAAGCGGCCCACCGGTGAGCTCCCGAGAATCGCGCGCATGTTTGCCGCGCCTTGCCTGTTGTTGTCGGCATGGGTGGATGGCGAGCTGGTGGGGCTGGCCCGGTCGCTGACCGACCATGCGTATTGCTGTTATCTCTCGGACTTGGCCGTCGACAGGCAATACCAGGGCCTGGGCATCGGCAAGGAGCTGGTCAAGCGTACCCAGGCCATCATCGGCGATGAAGTGTCCCTGATATTGCTCTCCGCTCCCGATGCCATGTCCTACTATCCCACGCTCGGTTTTGAACTCGCCGGCAATGCATACGTCATTCGGCGCAAACATTGAGTGAGCGCATGCAAGAACTCTTGCACCTTTATGATACCTGTCTACACCCTCGCCGCAGCCCTGGCACAAGACCCCGCTCGCGTCGCCAAGACGCAATCGCTCACCCTCGACAGCGCCAAGCCCCACATGGGCCTGCAAGGCAGGCACGGCCTGTTTGCCTCCGACGCATGGTGGGACAGCATCAAAGCCGGCCGCATCCAGATGCAAACGGTGACGGGCAACATCGAACGCACGTATTTCGCGGGCCAGGACAGCCGCCGTGGCGATCAAGTCAACAGCTTCACCCTGCGCCTGGCTGACGGTTCGACAGTCGACGAAAGTATCTATATGCACCGCAAGCAGGATATCGCTCTGTTCGTGCCCGGCGCCATGGTGACGATGGTGTATGCGCTGGACGAACTCAAGGAACAGCCGGCTGCGGATGGCAGTGTCAATGTCGCGCGTATCGTGCTGGAAATGTCCATTTCTACGCTGTAAAGCGATTAAATGCAGTTGATACCGCTCCCCCCATACCTCTTGTGTCGTGTCAAAACCATTCCCGCTAGCATGCATTAAATTGAGGATATATCATGATGGAGGCGCGATGGACGACGAACTCAGTGGTGAAAAATGGGGGCGAAAATTTCCTGGCAGCACCAAAACCAAGGATTTATCGGGGAATTTTCGTTTGGCAGTGGAAGACTTTCTGTCTGCAATGAAAGAGGCTGGGATCAGGGTTGCAATCAATGCCACCTACAGGCCGCCGCAGCGCTCTTACCTGATGCATTATGCGTGGAGAATCGCAAGAAAACAGCTCGATCCCAAACAAATCCCAAAAATTTCGGGAGTGAATATCGAGTGGGATCACGGTGAAATTGACGCGTCTGTCAAGGCTGCAAAGGCGATGTTGATTGTCTTGCAGATTAATAATTTACCCATCAAGCCCGCACTGCGCTCGCAACACAATTCTGGTCTTGCGATTGATATGGATTTGGTATGGAGCGGAACGGTTGAGGTGAAAGATGCGAGCGGCAATATGGTGAAGATTGCCACTTTGCCGAGGACAGGCATGAACAGACAGCTGATTGCGGTCGCTGCAACATATGGGGTAAAGAAATACAGCGGACCTGGAAGCGACCGGCCACATTGGTCAAATAACGGCTATTAAAAGGAAAATCATGCGATTTTTTTTAATGATGGTACCTGTTTACTTTGTTTTTCCTTTGGCCTTTTCAGCCGAGCTACTCCCCAAGGATGTCAACAGGTTTATCTATAACGCAGAAGCATGTGAGCACTTGGCGGGAGAGTTTGATGGGGAGCTACCTAAACGGCAGCAGGATGAGATTCTCAAGGACATACATAAATACTGCAAGGCGGCGAAAAATCAGCTGAGAATTCTTGAGATGAAATACCAAGGCAACACCAAAATAATGAAGGTCATCAAGAGTAATGCTAATGATGCGGTGACCAGTTATGAGAGGGAATGACATTCGCTGGTCTCCTGGGTGAACGCGTAGGGTGCAAGCGGCCGCGACAGCAATCTTCGCAAACTTGACTTAAGTAAATTCCCAACTGAAATTCGTTTGACCGCCCCCCGCACCAGGTCTAGAGTCGTCGAAGAGATCTCAACCGACTGCATCCCCACGCCATGGCCAAGCCTTTTCCCTTGAACCCCAAGAATCCCGAACGCATCTGCTGGGGTTGCGACAAGTATTGCCCGCCGGACGCCATGCGTTGCGGCAATGGTTCCGAGCGCACGCAGCATCCTATCGAGCTGTTTGGCGAAGGCTGGAATGACTGGGGGCTGGCGGCCGCTGACAAGAAAGAGGACGAAAGCAAGCCTTAAGGCAAGCGCACCACGCGGCGCGGCGCTACAATTGCCCATCGCACACGCGCCCGCGCTGAGAAGATCACCATGCAAGAAACCCTATCCCGCTGGCTGGCAAACAGTGCCGGTGACTACACCTTGGTCGAACACCCGGCCGTGCACACCATCGATGAAGCACTGATCCACGTGCCGGCCATGTCCGGCCTGATGGTGAAAAACCTGTTCGTGCGCGACGAGAAGGGCCGGCGGCATTTTCTCGTCATCGTGCCGTTCGACAAGCGCATTGACCTGGCGGCACTGGGGCGCTTGCTGACGGCCAGCAAGTTGAGCATGGCCTCGCCCGAGCGCTTGCTGCAGCACCTGGGTATCACGCCCGGCTCCGTCAGCCTGTTTGCGCTGATCCACGACGGCGCACAGGCGGTGGAACTGGTGCTGGACCAGGCCGTATGGGAAGCTGATTCTGTGCAAGCCCATCCGCTGCGCAACACGGCCACGGTGGCGCTGTCGCATGCTGGCTTGGCTCGTTTCCTGGCGCACACGGGGCACGTGCCCCGTATCGTGAGGGTGCCGGCGATTCAATAAGGTAATCTCAATGCCCGGCCACGGGCGCGCTGCCGCTGCGCCGGCCCGGCCGGAAACCGTGCGCGCTGGCCGACCAGGCGATCACGAAAGCCAGCACCAGCAACGCCACCATGGCCCAGGGAAAGGCGCCCGCGCCCCAGGTTTCCAGCAAGGCGCCGCCCGCCACGCCCGCAGCTGCAATTGCCGCATTCCACGCCACCACATTCATCGACAAGGCCACGTCGGCGCCGCTGCCGGCCGTGTCGGCCAGCGCCGTCTGTAACAGCGTTGCCGCGCCGCCGAAGCTCAGGCCCCAGACGGCCATGCCCAGGTAGACGACGGCAGGGAGGTGCGACGCGATGCCCAGCACGAGGGCCGTCGTGGCGAACACAGCCAGGCTGGCCAGCACGCTGGCGCGCAAGTGGCGCTCGACCAGCTTGCCCGTGATCCAGATGCCGGCCATGGCGGCGGCGCCGAAGACGAGCAGGACCAGGTCGATGCGCCCCGACAATCCGGCAGGGGCCACGAACGGGGCGATGTAGGTGTAGAGAATGTTATGCGCCAGCATCCAGGTGATGACGACGGCCAGCACGGGGCGCACGCCCGGTGTCGTGAAAACGCGGCGCAGGGGCAGGCGCTCATGGACGGACTGGCCCGGGTAGTCCGGCACTTTCGCCAGCACCCAGGCGATCAGGACCAATGTCAGGGCGGAAATGATCCAGAACGCGGCGCGCCAGCCCACCAGCGAGCCGAGCAGGGTACCCAGCGGCACGCCCAGCGACAGGGCGATGGGCGCACCCACCATGGCCAGCGCCAGAGCGCGGCCTTGCTGGTGCGGCGCCACCATGCGTCGGGCATAGCCGGCCAGCAAGCTCCACGCCAGCCCGGCCGCCATGCCGGCAAAGAAGCGGGCCGCCAGGGTCAGCCAGTAGTGGGACGACAGGGCCGTGACGGTATTGAACACGAGAAAGCCGATGATGGTCAGCAGCAGCACGTTGCGGCGGCGCCAGCCGCGCGTGGCGATGGTGAGCGGAATGGCTGCCAGCAGGGAACCGAGCGCGTAGGCCGTGACCATTTGCCCGGCCAGCGCGGCGCTGATGCCGAGGCCGGCGCTGATCTGTGGCAACAAGCCGGCGGGCAAGGTTTCCGTGACGATGCAGATAAAACCCGTCATGGCCAGTGCCAGCAGGCCGGCGACGGGGAGGCGGTCGGCCAGCGCGGGGCTGGTTCCGGTGGTGAGCGTAGCGTGATTCAAAGCTGAATATCCTTGGAAGTGTGACGAGTCGGCCGGGCGCAGGAGTGCTCCCGACCGTCATGGCGATACATATGTATCGATCGGTATGAATATAGGCGATGACGCGCTCCGTTGTCAATGACTTCTGTATCGAGTAGTATGTAAGTAGTGGTGAGTAGATGAGAAGGAGCGAGGGATGGCGCAAATGGGACGGCCGCGCACGTTCGACCGGCAGGCAGCGGTCGAGCAGGCCATGTTTTTATTCTGGCAGCAGGGATATGAATCGACGTCCTTGAGTCAGCTCAAGGCGAGCCTGGGCGGCGGCATTTCCGCGCCCAGCTTTTATGCGGCGTTCGGCTCGAAGGAAGCGCTGTTTCGCGAGGCGGCGCAATGCTATCTGGATACCTTTGCGCGCGTGACGGCGTGTTTGTGGGACGATGGCCTGGCGCCGCGCGCGGCCATCGAGCTGGCCTTGCGCCAGTCGGCCAGCATGCAGTCCGAGCCGGGGCATCCTCCGGGCTGCATGGTGGCGCTCGGCTGCATGAGCGCACCGACAGCCGAACATGCGGCCGTGGCCGCACCGCTGACCGCTTCGCGCGCGCGTACGCGTGCCGGCTTCGTGCACTGTGTCGAGCGGGGCATGGCCAGCGGAGAGTTATCTGCGCAGACGGATGGGGTAGCGCTGGCAGCCGTGTTTGACAGTTTTTTATCGGGCGTGGCTATTCAAGCCCGCGATGGCGTGGGCTACGCCGTGTTTGACCCTGCCATCACGCAGATCCTGCGCGTGTGGGATGCCAGCCGCGTGCCGGGCTAGGCGCTAGGCCGTCCAGCGAAACTCCAGCACATCGTCGCCATACTTGTCGGTCTCTCCCGTCGCGGTCCAGCCCAGGTAGCGGTAAAAGCCGTAGGAGCGCGAGGCGGGATCGCTGGAGCAGCCGAGGAACAGCCGTTGATGGCCTTGCGCGCGCAGCTCCATCATTACCAATTCCAGCAAGGTCTTGCCGATGCCCAGACCTTCGAATTCCGGCAGCAGGGCCAGGACGATGATTTCGCCCGTGTTGCGCTCGCCAAAGCAGTAACCGACCAGCTGGCCGTCATGATGGCAGACCTGGCCGGGCAGGCTGCCTGAGCGCATCATGTCCGCCCAGGATTCGGCCGTGATGCCCACTTCTTCCAGGCGTTCCTTGGGGATAGCGTTTTGCCGCGTCTTGCCGCGCAATGCGATGAAGGCCGGGGTGTCTTCCGCCTTGGCGGGATGGAAAGTGATCGATGCTGGATGTGTCGTCATGTGTGCGTTAATTGTTGGATGGTAGTGAAGGATTTACTCCCCAGGATTTATTCCCAGGATTTGCGCATGATGCGCGCATGGCGTTGCCAGTCATAGGCTTTGGTATTCTCGATGGCCTGCTGGCCGGGATTGCCGCTATCGATGATTTCATCCTTGACGATGATCAAGTCATTCTTTTCATTCAAGCGGTATTCCCGATAGCGCTCGCAATCCTGTTCGCGCCGGGCGATGGCGATCAAGGTGTTTTTCCGCCAGGCATAGCTGTCTTCATAAAAGCACTGTGCCGCGCAGCCGCAATTGGCGATACCGCCTGTGATTGCTTGATCGGCGATGCTGATATCCAGATTCGGAATCGCCGATAAGGGCTTGTTGAAACGGTATTGCTTCGCTGGCGCATCCCACAGCCACACATCGGAACAGCGGATGCGTCCCTGGCTATCTGTGTAACCGGTCACCCACAGATCGGCATGGCCGTCAAAATTCATGTCCAGCAGCAGCGCGTGCAAATTGCCCGTGCCGCTGCTGTTGCAGCTGCCAGCTATCCACTGCTTGCCGATTTTCAGCTGGTAAGTCTGCTTTTCATCGTGATTGACATAGCGGATATCGGCCGCTTGCCGCACTTTGCCTGTCGCGGCTTTGTCCAGGTGCAGCGTGGCGCCATAAGCGGAGGTGGAAAGCAGGGATAAAAGCAAAACAATCAGTTTCATGGAGATATTCTTGGGCTGGCACTTGTCGTTGTGCCGCAATTAAATCGTGCGGTGAACGATCATAACGCAGGATTTGGGCAATGCGCCACACCGTTCCTATCGTGCATTCGGCGCGGAACAGTGCTGTGTACAATGCCCAAAATCCCCGAACAAGGAATCTTCATGAGCGTATCGACAGCATCTTTTAATGAAGCGGGCATCCTCGCTTATAACGACGGCAATTACGCCGAGGCCTTTAAACAATTCGACGCGGCTGCGCGCACCGGCGATCCGGCCGGCCAGCATTTATTGGCCAGCCTGTATTACCAGGGCCATGGCGTGACGCAAGACGTGCCGAAAGCAGTGGAATTGTTCACGGCGGCGGCGCAAGCGGGCTTTCCGCCGTCGCTGGCCAACCTGGCCCTGATGTATGCGAGCGGCGATGGCGTCGTGCAAGACATGGCGCAATCGCTCGCGTACGGCCGCCAGGCGGCCGAGGCGGGCGATGGCCAGTCGCAATTCAACCTGGCGCAGGCTTACCGCAAGGGCGATGGGGTACCGCAAGACTATGCCGAAGCGGCGTTCTGGTACAAGCAGGCGGCCGAGGCCGGTTCCCTGTCGGCGCAGAATGAATACGGCTTGCTGTACGCGCAAGGGCAGGGCGTGGAACTCGATTACGTGCAGGCGTATGCATGGATCGCCATGCCGGCCGATGCGGGCAGCGCGCAATCGATCAAGAACCGCGACCAGTTGCTGGAAATCCTCACACCGTCACAGCAGCAGGCGGCGCGCGCGCTGGCGGCCGAGTATGTGGCGCAGTATGGCGTCAATCCCCACTAGATTTCTTTACCGGCAGCTTGCTGAGCACGCCTGCCGCATCGAGTTCATAGCTGTCGAAATCGCGCGCGAGGAACAATTCACCCGAGTAATGCAGCCGCGCTTCCGCTTCCAGTTCGGCCATGCCGTCCGCGTTGTGATAGCGGGCGCTGAAGTGCGTCAAAATCAGATTCGGCAGGCGCACCGCTTCGGCAAACTGCGCCACGCGCTGCACCGAACTGTGCGTGGGGCCGGGGCCCACCTTTTGCAGCATCGCTTCCGTGTAGGTGGCTTCATGCACGAGCAGCTGCGCACCGGCACAGGCGTCCGTCAGCAACGCCGGCGTGTCGTTGTCGCCGCCGATCACCACCGTGGCGCACTGCGTTTCCGTCTGGCGGAAAGCGGTGGCGTGCAAGACCGTGCCATCGTCCAGGATCGCATCCTGGCCCGCCTGCAACAGTCCCCAGGCGGGGCCGGGCGGCGCGCCGGCTGCCTGCAGGGCGGCCTTGTCCAGCTTCCATCTGCTCGTTTCCAGCGCGAAACGATAACCGACGCTCGGTGCGCGGTGCGACAGCGCATGGCGCGAGATGGTCAAGCCCGCTTCCTCATGCACGACTGGCGCGCTGTCCACGTCGATGTGGATCAGCGGATACGTCAAAAATAGTTCCGTGTGCAGCAGGGTCGCGTCGATCCAGGCCTTGATGGCGGCAGGGGCGATCAGCAGCAGGGGTTTTTTGCGCCCCGTCATCGAGGCGCTGGCGAGCAAGCCCGGCAGCCCATAGCTGTGGTCGCCATGCACGTGGGTGATGCAGATGCCCACCAGTTCGTGCACGGACAAGGGCAGGCGCTGCAGCCGGTGCTGCGTGGCTTCGCCGCAATCGATCATCCACCAGTCGCGGTTGTGCGTGGTTTGCAGGGCCAGCGAGGTGACGTTGCGGTGGCGCGTGGGCACGCCGGAAGACGTGCCGAGAAAAGTCAGTTTGAACATGCCCGCATTATGCGGCAGGCGTGCCCGCTTGCCAACGCCGCAGGCCTCAGCCTGCCAGAGGCGCGCTCAATTTGTCCTTGTAGATGCGGCCGTTTTTCATGATCAGGAACAGGCTTTCCTCGGGCTGCGCGAGGAAATCGAGGTTTTTCGTGGGGTCGCCCTCGGCCACCAGCAAGTCGGCCAGCGCGCCTGCTGCCAGCTTGCCCAGGGTGCCTGGGTAGGGCGCGCGCTGGCCGGACAGGGCCAGCAATTGTCCATTCTGCCCCGTCGCCTGTGCCAGCAAGGTCAGGGGATCGTAAAAGCGCGTGAGTTTGGCCAATTGCCGGCCCTGCGTGGGCGTGTTTTTCGCGTTGAACAGGATATCCGTGCCCCAGCCCGTTTTGATGCCGTACTTTTGCGCCAGCGCATACGCCTTCACCGTGCCTTCCGAGACGATGGCCTGGCTGGCCTTGCGCGCCGCATCGGGGTAGACATTCGCATCCGCGTCTTGCAGGAAAGGTTGCAAGCTCCACCACGTGCCCGTGTCGCGCATCATGCGCGCGGATTCGTCGTCGGCCAGCTGGCCGTGCTCGATGCTGCGCACGCCCGCGCGGATGGCCCGCTGTATGCCTTTCGGCGTGTACACATGGGCCATCACATACGTGCCCCAGTCGGCGGCCGCTTCCACGCCCGCGCGCAGTTCGCGTTCCGAATACTGCGTGCTGTCGAGCGGGTCGTACATCGACGCGACGCCGCCGCCGGCCATCATCTTGATTTGCGTCGCGCCCAGCATCAGTTGCTCGCGCACGCGGCGCAACACTTCCGCCTCGCCATCGGCGATCATGGCCATGCCCGCCGTTTCCGCCATGCCCAGCGGTGCGTTGGCCGCGCGGGGAATCTCCGAGCGCAGGCGGAAGTCGCCATGGCCCGAGGTTTGCGAAATCATGGCGCCGGACGGGAAGATGCGGGGGCCGTCGACGATGCCTTCGTCGATGGCGCGTTTTAATGCAAAGGCGGGGCCGCCAGGATCGCGCACGGACGTAAAGCCCCGCAGCAGGGTGCGCCGCGCTTCCTGCGCCGCCACCAGATATAAATAGCCGACGTCGGACGTCATGGCCGTCACCTGGTTGATGGCGGCCAGCATGGTGTGCCAGTGGGCGTCGATCAGGCCCGGCATCACCAGCTTGCCCTGGCAATCGATCACTTGCGCGCCCTCGACTTTCTCGCCGGCCGGCAGCAGGGCGGTAATGCTTGCCCCCGTCACCAGCACATTAACACCGGAACGGGGCGCCTTGCCCGTGCCGTCGAACAGGCGCAGATTGGTCAGCAGCAGGGGGCGTTCGGAGGTCTTGGGCTGCTGGGCAATGGCGTTGCCGGTGGACAGGCCGAGGCCGATGAAGGGCGCCAGCATGGCGGCCGTGCCGCCGAGAAATTGCCGGCGCCGCATGTCCGCCATCACCCGCTGGTGCAGGATGGTAAAGATGGTGCCGCCGCAGTCGCAGGCGCGCGGTTTCAAGCCGCGCGTTTGCCACGTATCCATCAGATGCTGTTCTTGTGCCAGGGCCATCGCCGCCATCCTTTCATCGCTGCCGCAGCAGGAGACTGGCAGCAGGTAAAGTTAACAATAGGAAACTATTGCCATTGAAAGCCCGCAGCGTCGGCAAGTCAAGCGTGCACTTGCTTTACGGAAAAAAATGTAGCATCGGCTTGCCAGACGGTAAGCTTGCCCCGTGTTTCCTCCGTCAATGTGGTGGCATGTCGCCAGCCGTGTAGTCGACGAAGCCGTCGCGGCGGCAAAAACTGAGCAGTTGCATGCCGGCGAGGCGGGCGTCAATTTGTCGGTTTCTGCCGCGATATCACGGTGACCATGGGCATGCTGCGGCAAATGTATGGCGTAGGCTATGATGGCGTCAGCAAGACGGACAGGCTGCTGGATTTTTCCACGCCGCTGTCGTCGGCGATCTATTTCGTGCCCAGCATCGATGCCTTGCTGGCCGTGGGTATTTCGCCGGCCGATCCCGGCTGAGGGCCGCGCCGGCGGTTCCAGGTCCTGTCCCTATTTTTTACTTTACAAGGAGTTTTCCATGCGTATTCGTCCCGCCACATTGCTGTCCGCCCTGATCTTCGGCAGCGTCGTCTTCAGCGCTTCCGCTTCCGCCGTCGGCCTGGGTTTCCTGGCCGATACGCCGATGGCTTACCTGAACAAAAACGACAAGCCCGTCTTCGTGAAAGCCGTCACCGACGTACTCAATGACAAGACGGATGGCGAAACCGTGCAATGGAGCAATGAAGGCTTGCGCAATTCCGTGCGCATCGCCGCCGAGATCACGGCCAGCGACACGCAAAAGACGGACGCGCAAACCTGCCGCAAGGTGCAGGTGGGCTTGAGCGCCAAGGGCCAGGAACAAACCCTCAAGCTGAAAGTCTGCAAGGCCGGCACGGCCGCCTGGAAAGTGGCGAAGAGCTGATTGCCCGTGCATTGCCCTTGCCGGTTCTGCACCGGCAAGGTGCGACTTTCCTCTAGGTAAGTCTGGCAGCGGTTAGAATCACGCTTTACCCTTACTTTTCTCACCTGCATGCAGCAAAGTCGCCTCCTGTTTTTCCGCCTGGCCGGCCAGTTTCGCCGCTATGGCGCCATCGTTGCCGCCACCTTGCTGGCTGTCGGCGTGGCGTCCGCCACCGATGTGTTGTTAATCCGCCAGTTGCAAAACGTCGTCGACGCCATGCGCACGACGGCCAGCGAGCAGGTCGCGCCCGTGTCCGGCGTGATGGGCATGCTGCAGGGCTGGGTCGACCGTTTCCTGCCGGCACAGGCTGGACAGGTCGATTTGTGGGTGATTCCCGCCACCATCCTGGGTCTGGCCGTGCTGCGCATGGTGTCGAGCTTTGCCGGCGACTACGGTTCCGTATGGCTATCGAGCCGGGTGCAGGCCGATTTGCGCGAAAAAATGTTCGCCACCATCATGCGCCTGCCCAGCCGCTTCTTCGATACCACCACCACCAGCCTGACGCAGTCGCGCGTGGCCTTCGACGCCAGCCAGGTGTCGCAGGCGGGCTTGAACGTGCTCAACGTGATGGTGCGCGATTCCGTCGCCACCATCGGCTACCTGATCCTGCTGTTCAGCATCGACGTGAAACTGGCGCTGTTCTGCATGGCCTCGATGCCCATCGTGGCCATCGTCGTGACCCTGGCGGGACGCCGCATGCGCCACCTGAGCAAGAGTTCGCAGCAAGCCGTGGGCGAGCTGACGTCCGTGCTGGACGAAAGCATCGCTGGCCAGCGCGTGGTGAAAATCTTTGGCGGGCAGGATTATGAACAGGCGCGCTTCGTCGACGTCGTCAAGCGCAACCGCCAGCTGGCCGTCAAGCATGCCGCCACCTCGGCCATGAATTCCGGCTTCATCATGATGCTCGTCGGCATTACCTTGTCTTCCGTGATTTACTTTGCCATGCTGCGCGCGCAAAGCGGCGCCATCACGCCGGGCGCCTTCGTCGCCTTCATGGGAGCGCTGATGGCGATGCAGTCGCCGATCAAGAATTTAACGAAGATCAATGAGCCGCTGCAGCGGGGCCTGGCGGCGGCCGAATCCGTCTTCGGCCTGATCGACACGCCGCTGGAACCGGACCCGGGCAGCATCGCGCCGGTGGCCGTGCAGGGCAATCTGTCCTTGCGAAACGTCCACTTCCGCTACAACAGCGACGATCCCGATGCGCCCACGGCCTTGAGCGATATCACGCTCGACATCCGTGCGGGCGAAACGGTGGCCCTGGTAGGCGGCTCGGGCGGCGGCAAGACGACCTTGCTGGGCTTGCTGCCGCGCTTTTACGACGTCAGCGGCGGCCAGATCCTGCTCGACGGCGTCGACCTGCGCGACTACGCGCTGCTGGCCCTGCGGCGCCAGTTCGCCCTCGTCAGCCAGGATGTGATTTTGTTCAACGACACGATGGCGGCGAATATCGCGTATGGCGACCCGGCCCCGGACCAGGACAGAATCGAAGCGTCGGCGCGCGCCGCCTACGCGCACGACTTCATCATGCAGTTGCCGCAAGGTTATGAAACGCAGGCGGGCCAGAACGGTTCGCGCCTGTCGGGCGGGCAACGCCAGCGCCTGGCCATCGCCCGCGCCCTGTACAAGGACGCGCCGATTCTGCTGCTCGACGAAGCCACCAGCGCGCTGGACACGGAGTCGGAGCGTTCGGTGCAGGCGGCGCTGGAAGTGCTGATGCGCAACCGCACCACCATCGTCATCGCCCACAGGCTGTCCACCATCGAAAGCGCCGACCGTATCGTCGTCATGCAGGGCGGGCGCCTGGTGGAGTCGGGCAGTCATGCCGCCTTGCTGCAGCAGGGCGGCGCGTATGCGCGGCTGCATGCGAGCCAGTTGTCTCCCGTCAAGAATGGCGCGGCTTAGAGTCTTAGAACACGTGAATGTCCTGTAATACCAGCGTGGCGCCCGACGCCGCGCTTTCCACGCGAAAGGTGGCAGTCAGGTCCGACCAGGCGCCGTTCAGGGGCAGGGAATGGCGCGCTTCGGCAATCGTCGCAGCGCCATCCTGGCCGTCAGGGCGCTCGACGCAGCGTTCATGCGGCGCGCCGCTGGCCAGCGCCACCGGCGTGACGCGATACACCGTGCCATCCGCATACGGCTCCGGCGAACCATACCCTTCGATCACGGCGCGCAGCAGCGCCGGCGTCCAGCCGTAATACGCGTCGTGCGCGGTGCGCGCATGGGCACACGCGTAATCGCCGCGCGCCAGGTCGGCGATCCAGGCGTCGATGATGTCCAGTATCCGGGTGTCGCTGGGGGCGGCGGGCAAGTGCATGGCTTTCTTTCGTGACAGGGGAAAACGTTGCCTTCCATTATGATGGCAGCCGCACAATAACATCGCAACGGAACACAATGCACACACCACAGACGACGCGCGCGGCACTGGCAGCACTGCTGGGCATGGCCCTGGCCTTGCCGCTGGCGGCACAGGAACAGCCGGCGGCGGCAACGCCAACCTTACAGGAGGAAGACCACAGCATGTATCTGGATGAAAATTTCATGCCGAGC
This sequence comes from Janthinobacterium sp. PSPC1-1, assembly GCF_049897625.1. Taxonomy (NCBI): domain Bacteria; kingdom Pseudomonadati; phylum Pseudomonadota; class Betaproteobacteria; order Burkholderiales; family Oxalobacteraceae; genus Janthinobacterium; species Janthinobacterium sp. PSPC1-1. The sequence goes on from NZ_JAFCWP010000006.1 coordinate 25,951, forward strand.
AATCAGCGCCGCGCCGTGTACGCGCTGCGCACGCCGCCCGTGCGCGACGAGGCGCTGGGCGCCTGGCATGTACGGCTAGAATTTCCCGACACGCCGGGCGTACTGGCCTTCGAAACCTATTCCACGGACCTGGACTTGAGTCAGATCAAGTTCGTGCGTTTTCGCAAGTCCTACTACGAGAATGGCCAGCTGCTGCGCGAAACCTATTTCAATGCCCAGGGCGAGGAACTGCTCGGTGGCTGCGTGTACTTCGAGAATGGCCAGGTCCAGCAGCGGGTGACCGCCTTGCCGAACGGGCGCGACAGCATCTCGGAAACGTATCACGAGAATGGCCAGCTGGCGCACAAGACGCTGTATCACGGCGACGAGATGGCCGATGGCGAGCAAGTGTCGTATGGCGCGAATGGCGCCGTCAGCAGCCGGTCGTATCGACGCAATGGCGAGATGCATGGCGTGCAGGAATCGTTTTATGCGGATGGCAAGCTGTTCCAACGGGGACAGTTCGTCGATGGCAAGCGCGAGGGCGAGTTTGTCACGTATGCGCAGGATGGCAGTGTGCTGGCCAGGACCGTGTGGGTGCACGGCCAGCCGGACGGCTGGTCGTTTGAAAGCCATGGCAATGGCGTCGTGTCGAACAAGTCGCTGTACCAGAAAGGTGCCGTGCTCAGCTTGCAAACGTGGGGTCCGAATGGCCGGCCCGTGTTTGCCTGGCAGAAAGATGCGCAGGGGCGCGACCATGGCGACACGACGGACTGGCATGCCAACGGCGTGCGCGCCAGCGTGACCCCATTTGTCGAAGGCCAGCGCCACGGCTTGCTGCAGACCTGGTACAGCGATGGCAGCCTGCGGCAGATCGTGCCTTACGAACACGGCAAGAAGCACGGCATCGAGCGTCAGTGGGACCAGGCCGGCAAGCTGGTGCTGGAACAGGCGTGGCAGGATGGCCAGCCGGTGGCGGCGAAGTAGGGGATCGCATGTCATATCGACGGACTATGCGGACCATGCGCCTGGCGCTGCTGGCGGCGTTGATTGCCTTGCCGCTGGCGGCGCAGGGCGATACGTCGTTCTATGACAACGGCCAGCTCAAGCAAAAGGTGACCCTGCTGCCAAATGGGCGCGACCGGATTGTCGAGACGTACCATGAAAATGGCCAGCTGATGAACCGCATCCGCTACCACGGCAAGCAGATGGCCGATGGCGAGTACGTGTCGTACGGGCCGAATGGCAAGATGAGCAGCCACGCCTTCCTGAAAGGCGGCAAGATGCATGGCTTGCAGGAAGTGTTTTACGCCGATGGCAAGCTGTTCCAGCGCAGTCATTTTATCCATGACAAGCAGGATGGCGAGTTCCTCACCCTGGCCGAGGATGGCAAGGTGCTCGCGCGCAAGGTCTGGGTGGATGGCGAAGCCGATGGCTGGTCGTTTGAAAGCCATGACAATGGCCAGCTGGCGCAAAAGGCCCTGTACCGCAAGGGCAAGCTGCTCAGCATGCAGAAGTGGGGCAGCAACGGCAAGCCGTCGATCGCCTGGCAGCAGGATGCGCAAGGGCGCGAGCAGGGCGATGTCACGGAATGGTATGACAATGGCGTGCGCGCCAAGGTCGTCCCCATGCGCGATGGCCAGCGACATGGCTTGCTGCAAGTCTGGGCCAGCGACGGCAGCCTGCTGCAGCTTGTGCCGTATGAGCATGGCAAGAAGCAGGGCATCGAGCGCCGCTGGGACAAGCGGGGCAAGCAGGTGTGGGAGAAGGCTTGGCAGGCGGGAGCGCCAGTGCCTGCCGGGCTATAGGCAGTAGGGGCGCGAACGTCTTTGCAGGTATCATGCAGGGATTCCGGCCCGCCAGCAGGCGCGCAGCCGGGTCTGACAACTGGAGGCAATGGTGGTGGAAGCGGAAGTTTCGGCGGTGGCCCGGGCACAGGGCATGGCCTTGCAAAACATGCGCGTCGTCATGCGCGCGGCGCAGCGGCACTCGGCGCAGATCGAGAAGCAATGCGGTGTATCGGGCGCGCAATTGTGGGTGATGCAGGAATTGCTGGAGCGCCCAGGCCTGCGCATGGGCGAGCTGGCCGGCAAGATGTCGATCCACCAGACGACGGCCAGCAACCTGGTCGATGCGCTGGTGAAAAAAACCTATGTACGCAAGGCGCGCGACCAGCCTGACCAGCGCGTGGTCACGCTGACCCTGACGGCGGAGGGCCAGGCCGTGATCGCCGGCGCACCGCAGCCGGCGCGCGGCTTGCTGCCCAGCGCGCTGGCCCAGCTGGACCCCGACAGCCTGGCGCACCTGAACCAGGGCTTGAACGCCTTGCTGGCCATCGTCGCCCCAGACGACCGCCAGGCGGGCATGCAGCCGTTTCCTTTCACCATGTAGTGACGCGCAAGCGTGTGGCTGGAGCGCTCCGCTTGCCATTATCATCGGCGCCGTCGCAGCGTTGATGAAAGCATGCATTGAAGATATTCACTTCCGTTTTGCTGGCCGCCATCCTGGCCGGTTCCCCTCCCATGTCCATTGCCAACCCGGCCTTGCCTTCCGGGCAGGCGCCAGCTGCCCTGTATTTTGACGCGGATTACCAGCCCGCCACAGCCGCTGCTGCCGTGTACGAGCAGCGCGCGCCACTGCGCCACGATGCGGCCCGCCAGGCCTGGCATTGGCAGCTGCATTTCGCGCAGCCGCCAGGCAAGCTGCACATGGATGCCTGGCTGCGCAGCATGGACCTGGAGTCGCCCCGCTACACCTATCAGCGCAGCGTGTATTTCGCCGATGGCCAGGTGGCCCTGCTGGAAGAGCGCAATGGGGAGGGCGACTTCGATGGCGTGAACGTCGCCTACCATGCGGATGGAACAGTAAAAAGCCGCAAGGCTTACCGCGACGGCGAGTACGAGGGCTTGCATAGCCACTATCATGCGAATGGCCAGCTGAGTCATGCCTTGCTGTATCACGCGGGCCAGCCCGCCGATGGCGAGTACCTGAGCTTTGACGAGCAGGGCCAGATCAGCAACCGCGCGCATTTTGCCGACGGCGTGCTGTCGGGCGAGGCGCAAGCGTTTCATCCGAACGGTCGGCTGGCCGAGCGGGGGGCCGTATCTGGAAGGTCAGCGCAATGGCCTGCACCAGACCTGGTGGCCGGACGGCCGCGAAAAGTCGCGCCTCAATTTCCTGCATGGCAAGCCGCAGGGCTGGTCGCTGCTGTATTTCGCAAATGGTCAGCTGGACCAGAAAAACCTGTTCGAGGATGGCGTCATGCTGAGCACGCAAAGCTGGCGCGACGATGGCACGCCGCGGCATGCCGTGGAGTATCTCGACGGGCGCAAGCACGGCCTGGAGCGTAACTGGGCCGAGGATGGCACGCGTACCGTCTGCGCATGGCAGGACGGCCGCTTGCTGCGCCCCTGCAGCCATTTCTAGTTCGGCGGCGCTGGCAGCCGTTGCAGCTGCAATTGCGCCAGCGCTCCGTACAGCGGTTCGCTGAGCACGCGCGAGACGGTGCTGGCCACCACGGCGCAGGCCATCAGGCTCAGCACCATGCCGTGGCCGTCAACCATTTCCATGACAATGATAAACGCCGTCAGCGGCGCTTGCGTGGCGGCGGCCAGGAAACCCACCATGCCCAGTGCGATCAGGGCCGGCGCGTGTGGGTAGTGCAGCAGCACGGCGATATCGTGGCCGATGCCGGCGCCGATGGCTAGCGACGGTGCAAAGATGCCGGCCGGCACGCCCGACCACACGGTCAGCCACGTCGCCACATATTTGAAGGCGACAAAGGCGGGGGCTGCCTCGGACGAGCCTTCCAGCATGGCGCGCGTGGCCACGGTGCCGCTACCGAACGTGGCGCCGTGGCTGGCGATGCCGATGGCCGCCACCAGCAAACCGCAGACGGCGGCGAACAGCACGGGACGGCCCTTTCTCCACGCAGACAATTTCCCCAGCGGGTTGCCGCGGGCGGACGCCAATAGCAGCCGCGCAAACAGGCCGCCGGCCACACCCGCGACCAGGGTCACGAGTAAACCTGGCAGGGCCAAGGCCAGGCCGATGGGGCCGGGATGGATGATGCCGAAGTGGGTGGCGTTGCCGTGGATGGAGACGGCCATCATGCCGGCCAGCACGATGCCGGCGACGATGAGGCCGCTGTTGCGCTGCTCGGGCGAGCGTGACAGTTCTTCGATGGCAAACATGACGCCCGCCAGCGGCGTGTTGAAGGCGGCCGCGATGCCGGCCGCGCCACCGGCCACCAGCAGGGAATGGGCGCTCACCTGAGAGTGGCGGGGCAGCAGGCGGCGCGCGGCCAGCATCACGCCGGCGGCGATTTGCACGGACGGCCCTTCGCGCCCCAGCGAGAGTCCCCCCAGCAAGCCGCCCGCCGTCAGGACGATTTTCGCGGCACTCAGTTTCAGGGACACGAACAGCGAGCGCTGCTCGGGTGCCACGGCCGGGTCCAGGGTGGCCATCACTTGCGGGATGCCGGAACCGGCCGCACCCATGGCGTAGCGGCGCGTCAGCCAGACCAGCAGGGCGGCGCAGGCCGGTGTCCACAGCAGGGCGAACCACCAGGCCTTGCCGTTAAAAAAGAGAAACAGGTCCAGCGCTTCCTCCGCCAGCCATGTAAAGCCGACGACGACGAGGCCCGCGATGGCGGCCATGCCGACGACGACGGCACGCGACCACCACAGGCGCGGGTTGGCAAATTCATGCTTGAAGGCAGAGGGGATGTCGTGCAAGTGCTTCATTGCGGCAAGTCCAGGAAGGGGCGCGCAGGGCGTCGGGAAGACTTGTCATTATATAGATGTATTTGTTCAAATGTATTTCAACCTCATCTTCCGTGGGCTGCTGGCAACAGTATGTCTGTTTCTGCCAGGAAATCGACGAGGGCGCGCACTTTCGGCGCCAGGTGCGGTCCGGACGGCCACAGCAGCCAGCAACTGTGGGCCAGATGGTCGGCGATCGCGTAGTCCCTCAGCACTTCGACCAGGCTGCCGTCGGCCAGCGCGTTGCGCACATGAAAATCGGGCAGCCAGGCGATGCCCAGGCCTTGCCGCGCGAAGTGCAAACGCGCTTCGACGTTGTTGCACACCATGGACAAAGGCAAGTCTGGCATCGGCACCTCGGCTTCCTGGCGCAGCTGCCACTGTTCGATCTTGCCGCTGTGGCGGAAGCGGTAGTGCAGGCAAGCATGTTGTTGCAGCTCCAGAGGGTGGCTGGGCGTGCCGTGGCGCGCCAGGTAGGCGGGCGAGGCCACGAGGCAGGAGCGGAACTGGCCCAGCTTGCGCGCGGCCAGGCGCGAATCGCGTGGTGCGCCGATGCGGATGACGGCGTCCAAGCCGTCGCCGACGACATCGGCCAGCGCGTCGGAAAAGTCCAGGTCCAGCGCAATGGCGGGGTGCTGCCGGGAAAATGCGGACAGCGCGGGCAGGAACAGGCCGCCCAGTTCCGGCAAGCCCAGGCGCAGACGGCCGCGCGGCGCGCGCTGGCCCGCCAGCTCCTCTTGCGCTGCCTGCATTTCCGCCAGGATGCGTTCGCTGCGTGCGAGGAAGAGCTTGCCTTCCGCTGTCAGGCTCAACTGGCGCGTGCTGCGCTGGAACAGGCGCGCGCCCAGCCGCTGCTCGAGCCGGGCCAGGCTCTTGCTGACGGCCGAGGGCGAAATGCCGGCCTGGCGCGCTGCGGCGACAAAGCTGCCCGCCTGGGCCAGTTGCACGAACAGGGCCACGCCGGAGAGGTTATCGATGTCTTGGTTTTGCATGATTCATGACAGTTTGGTCAGGTGTGAAACGCATTGAAGCATATTTTTCTTTCTCGCGTGGCTGCTTACCATGCAGATTTACTTGGGAGCATGCAATGAAGATGATCGGTTTCAAGAAGGGCAGCAGCGTGGACGACGAGGATGGCTTGTTCGATATGACGGGAGAGATGCCCGAGCCCGGCCCGCGCGAGGTGCTGGTGCAAGTGCGCGCCGTGGGCGTCAACCCGCTCGACACCAAGGTGCGCGCCGGGCGGGTAGACGTGCCCGAGCGTGTCGTCACGCTGGGCTGGGATGTGGCCGGCATCGTGCATGCGGTGGGCAGCGAAGTCACCCTGTTCGCGCCTGGGCAAGCCGTGTATTACGCAGGCTCCTTCGACCGCGCGGGCGCCAATGCCGAGTACCACTTGGTCGACGAGCGCATCGCCGCGCGCATGCCGGCGACCCTGGATTTTGCGCAGGCGGCCAGCGTGCCGCTGGCGGCGCTGACGGCGTGGCAGCTGCTGTTCGAGCGTTTTGCCATCACGCCCGGCGACCGGCAGCCGCGGGGCAGCCTGCTGGTGCTCGGTGGCGCGGGCGGCGTCGGTTCCGTGCTGACGCAACTGGCGCGCCAGTTGACAGGGTTGACGGTGATCGCCACGGCCTCGCGCGGCGATAGCGCCCACTGGTGCCGCGCCATGGGCGCGCATCACGTGATCGACCATACTTTGCCCCTGCCGGCGCAGGTGGCGGCATTGAACGTAGCGCCGGTGTGCCATATCGCCGCGCTGTCGCATACGGCGAGTCACTTCGCGGAATTGGTGGAGCTCATCGCGCCGCACGGCAAGTTGGCCGTCATCGACGACCACGATGCTTTTGACGCGGCGCCGCTGAAGGGGAAAAGTGTTTCCTTGCACTGGGAAATGGTGTTTACGCGGTCCTTGTATGCTACCGACGATATGCAGGAACAGCAGCGTATCCTGACCCGCGTGGCGGCGCTGCTGGACGAGGGCGTGCTGCGCCACACGCTGCGGCAGCGTTTGTCGCCGATGGACGCGGCCACCGTGTTGCGCGCGCATGCGCTGCTGCAGCGGGGCGGGCAGCCGGGGAAAATCGTCGTCAGCGATTGAATCTGGCTTACACGAACAGCTCGTGCCGCGCGCTCTGGCTGATGGCGATGGTGGCGGGGTGGCTCAGGCGCCGTTCCGTGGTGATCGCATACACTTGCTCGATCAGGCTGTCGACCCGGCCCAGCGCCACCACGGCATATTGCTCGCACACCTGGGGCGCGATGACGGTGGGGGCAAAGAACAGGCCGGCGCCGGACTGGCCGAAGGCCTTCATCATGGCGCTGTCGTCGAATTCGCCCACGATGCGCGGGTGCAGATGGTTGTCGCCGAGCCATTGCAGCAAGCGCCCGTAAATGGCGAAGTCTTCGCCCGGCAGCAGCAGCGGCGCGCCGTCCAGGCATTCGGGGAAGCCCCCGCTCAGGGTGGCGGCCAGCGCTGGTGTGCCGAACAGGGTCATGCCGCTTTCACCGAGCAAATGGTTAAAGCCGCGCACGCTCAAATGGGCGGGCATGGGGCGGTCCGCCATGATCAGGTCGAGCCGGTGCACGGCCAGATCCGCCAGCAGGCTGGCCAGCCGGCCTTCGCGGCAAATGATGCGCAGCGGTTCGGCCAGGCCCAGCGCCGGCGCGACGAGGCGGCAAGCGATCAGTTTTGAGACGGAATCGGCGCAGCCCACGCGAAACGTCGTCGTCGCCGTGCGCGATTGGTCGCGCACGATTTCCAGCAATTCATCGCCCGTGTTGAAAATATTTTCGGCATGGCTGAGGATGCGCCGGCCCGTGTCCGTCAATTCCAGCTGGCGCCCGCTGCGGCGGAACAATTCCACGCCCAGGGTGTCGGCAAATTCGCTGAGCTGCCCGGAGATCGATTGTGGCGTCAGGTGCAGCTGTTCGGCCGCGCGCGCGATGCTGCCCGTCTTGGCCACCATCCAGAAATAGCGCAAGTGCTTGAAATTGAGTGTCGACATGCTTTTCCCTGAAGTTAATACATCGAATTTTTCGATGTATTCGTAAATTATATTCGATTTGTTCGATGTTTATATTCAGACTATGATGGCTGCTCAATTCATGCAAGGAGAGTGCCATGGTCATCAGGATAGAAACAGACAGTTGCGGAGGCCACCGATGAACGGCCTGGAGAGTATTGCAACGGCACCCATGTGGGCCGGCTTCATCGCCTTTGTCCTGGCGATGCTGGCGCTGGACTTGTTCGTCTTTGGCGGCAACAAGGCGCACAAGGTCAGCGTCAAGGAAGCGGCGACGTGGTCGCTGGTGTGGGTCAGCCTGGCCCTGCTGTTCAACGGTGGCCTGTGGTGGTATCTGAACGGCACGGCCGGACCCGAGATCGCCAATCAGAAGGCGCTGGAATTTTTCTCCGGCTACCTGATCGAGAAAGCGCTGTCGGTCGATAACGTGTTCGTCTTCCTGCTGATCTTCAGCGCCTTCCAGGTGCCGATCCAGTACCAGCGCCGCGTGTTGATTTATGGCGTGCTGGGTGCGATCGTCATGCGTGCCGTGATGATCATGGCCGGTGCATGGGTGGTAAGCGAGTTCAGCTGGGTGCTGTACCTGTTTGGCGCCTTCCTGTTGATTACCGGCATGCGCATGCTGGTGGCGGCCGACTCAGAGCCGGACGTGGCGAACAACCCCGTGTTGCGTTTTGCCCGCCGCCACTTGCGGGTAGCCGATGGCGACCACGGCGAGCGTTTCTTCGTGGCAAAAGGCGGTTTGCGCTATGTCACGCCGCTGTTCCTGGTGCTGATCCTGATCGAGGTGACGGACCTGGTGTTTGCGGTCGACTCGATCCCGGCGATTTTCGCCATCACGACGGACCCGTTCATCGTCTTCACGTCGAACCTGTTCGCCATCATGGGCTTGCGTGCCCTGTACTTCCTGCTGGTGGATGTGGCTGACCGCTTCCACATGCTCAAGTATGGCCTGGCGATGGTGCTGGTGTTCATCGGCGCCAAGATGCTGATCATGCCGTGGTACCACGTGCCGGTGGAAGCGTCGTTGCTGGTGGTGGCAGTGCTGATCGTATCGAGCTGCGTGGCGAGCGTGTTCATCACCCGCAGCGACAAGAAGTAAATGCAGTACGGCGCGCCCCGCCTGGCGGTGGCGTGCCTTTTAATTGACTAATAGAAAGAGTAGAAAATCATGCGTACTTATGAAGCGAACAGTCCCCAGGCAGCGGGACGTATTCTGGCCCTGATGATGGTAGTCGATGGCAACCTGGCCAGCGCCGAGCTGCAAGCCATGCACCGCAGCAAGATCCTCGAGCATATCGACCTGGCGCCGGCCGCTTTTCAACAGTTGCTGCAAGACTTGTGCGACGACATGCTGACCTCGACCGTGCATGGCGCCGTGCAACTGGCCAATGGCGTGATCGACAGCCTGCTCGATGAAATCGATGATCCGGACTTGCGCCGCAAATTGCTGCAAGCCATGTGGAAGATTGCCGATGCGGACGACTGGCTGGCCGATGGCGAAGCCGTGTTGCTGGCCCGCGCCAGCGCCGTGTGGTCGGCGGAAACGAACTTCCGCGCGCACGGTGCCTGATGCACATCAAGCCGTCTTGTGCCCCATGGCAATGATGGCGGCGCCGGCCAGGGCCAGGCCCACGCCGGTGATATCCGTCCAGGCCGGCGTGATGCCGTCCACCAGCCACAGCCATCCCAGCGCCGTGGCGATATAGATGGCGCCATACGTGGCATACACCCTGCCGCTGGCGGCTGGATGCAGGGTCAGCAGCCACACGAAGATCAAGAGGCTGATGGCGGCCGGCAACAGCAGCCACGCGCTGCCCTTGTTGCTCAGCCACAGCATGGGCAGGTAGCAGCCCAGCAGTTCAGCCACGGCCGTGACGGTAAACAGCCCGAAAGTGCGGGCTAGACTGGTCCATTCGATGGCGTCGCTCATTGCATTCCTGCTCGTGATCAAGCCGCCATTGTAGCCTCCGGACGGCGCCGTCCCTGCTATGATCGGGTTCGGATACCGGAGGAAACACCATGACGACGACCCCAGCGCCGCGCGCCTTGCTGCAAGCCATGTTTCAGGCCGCCATCGAAGCAGCCCAGCCATCGCACTGCATACCGCCCCATCTGCCGCCCGCGCCCAAGGGGCGGCTGATCGTTATCGGCGCCGGCAAGGCGTCGGCCGCCATGGCGCAAGCCGTGGAGCGGCACTGGCCGGGGCCGTTGTCTGGCCTCGTGGTGACGCGCTACGGTTACACCGTGCCGTGCGAGCGCATCGAAATCGTGGAAGCGTCGCACCCCGTGCCGGACTCTGCCGGCATGCAGGCCGCGCAGCGCATGCTCGATCTGGTCGCCAACTTGCAGGCCGACGATACGGTGCTGTGTTTGATTTCGGGCGGCGGCTCGTCGCTGCTGGCCTTGCCGCTGGACGGCATTACATTGGAAGACAAGCAAGCCTTGAACCGCGCGCTGCTGGCGTCGGGCGCTACTATCGGCGAAATGAATTGCGTGCGCCGCCATTTGTCCGCCATCAAGGGCGGCAGGCTGGCGGCCGCCTGCCATCCGGCCCAAGTCATCACCCTGGCCATTTCCGACGTGCCCGGCGACAAGCTGGGCGATATCGCTTCCGGCCCCACGGTGGGCGACGCGACGACCTGCGAGGACGCGCTGGCCATCGTGCGCCGCTACGGCATGGACTTGCCGAACAGCTTGCGCGCGGTGCTGGAAAGCGGGCGTGGCGAATCCGTGAAACCCGACGATCCGCGTCTGGCGCGCACGCAGACGACCCTGATCGCCACGCCGCAGATGGCCCTGGAAGCAGCCGCTGGCGTGGCGCGCGCGGCCGGCGTCACGCCGTATATATTGGGCGATAGCCTGGAAGGCGAGGCGCGCGACGTGGGCAAAGTCATGGCTGGCATCGCGCTGCAAACGGTCTTGCGGGGTCAGCCGTTTCCCGCCCCGTGCGTGCTGCTGTCGGGCGGCGAAACGACGGTCACCGTGCGCGGCAACGGGCGCGGTGGACGCAACGTGGAATTTTTGCTGGCGCTGGGCATCGCGCTGGACGGGCAGGAAGGCATCCACGCGCTGGCGGGCGACACGGATGGCGTCGACGGCCAGGAAGACATCGCCGGCGCGGTTCTGGCGCCGGACACCTTGCAGCGCGCCTGGGCGCTGGGTATCAAACCGCGCGAGAGCCTCGACAACAACGATGGCCACGGCTTCTTCCAGGCGCTGGGAGATTCCGTGATCACTGGCCCGACCTTGACGAACGTCAATGATTTCCGGGCTATTTTGATTACCTGATTAGTTAAAGTTTTCCAGCACGATTTTCCCTTTTGCCGTGTTGCTTTCCAGCAGGGCATGCGCGCGCTTCAAATTTGCTGCATTGATCGTGCCGAAGCGCTCGGCCAGGGTGGTCTTGATGGTGCCTGCATCCACCAGCTGCGCCAGTTCTTCCAGCAAGTCATGCTGCTGGATCATGTCGGCCGTCTGGAACAGCGAACGGGTAAACATCAGTTCCCAGTGCAGCGACACGCTCTTGCCCTTGAACTTGCGCACGTCGATGTGCTCGGGGTCGTCGATCAGGGCGAACTTGCCTTGCGGCGCGATCAGTTCGACGATCTGCTCGAAATGCTTGTCCGTCTGGTTCAGGCTGATGACGTAATCGACGGGCGGCAAGCCCAGGCGCGTGATTTCCCCTGCCAGCGGCAAGCTGTGGTCGATCACGTGGTGGGCGCCCAGTTCCCTGACCCAGTCGGCCGTTTCCGCGCGCGAGGCCGTGCCGATGATGGTGACACCCGTCAATTGCCGCGCCAACTGCACCAGCACGGAGCCGACGCCGCCGGCCGCGCCGATCACCAGCAGCGACTTGCCCGTAAGGTTCTTGTCGCGGCTGAGTTGCAGGCGGTCGAACAGCAATTCCCAGGCCGTAATCGCCGTCAAGGGCAGGGCGGCGGCGGGAGCAAAGTCCAGGCTGGCGGGCATGTGGCCGACGATGCGCTCGTCGACTAATTGAAATTCGCTGTTGCTGCCGGGGCGGTTGATGGCCCCCGCGTACCAGACCTTGTCGCCGACCTGGAACAGGGTGACGTCGGGGCCGACGGCGGTGACGACGCCGGCCGCATCCCAGCCCAGCACTTCCGGCTGGCCTTCTTGCGGCGCGCGGTTCTTGCGCACCTTGGTGTCGACGGGGTTGACGGAGATGGCCTTGACGGCGACGAGCAGGTCGCGCCCTGTGGCGACGGGTGTGGGCAGCTCGATATCGAGCAGGGCGTCCGCATCCGTGATGGGCAGGCTGTGGTGGTAGGCGATGGCTTTCATGCTAATCCTTGGTCAAGAGTGGGAAGGCGATGACGTATGATGGTTGCTTTCGCGTCCGGGAAAAAGAGGGCGCGTAGCGAAACACTTTCAAAGGAATGCTGAAAATTGCTGCGACTCGATGACTTGCAGGTATTTGTCCGCACGGCCGACCGGGGCAGCCTGTCGGCGGCCGCGCGCGAGATCGGCATTTCGCCCGCGCTGGCCAGCGCCGCCGTCAAGCGCTTGGAAGGGGAGCTGGGCTTGCGCCTGCTGACCCGCACGACGCGTTCGCTGAGCCTGACGCCGGAAGGCACGCAATACCTGGAACATGCGCGCGAAGCCTTGCGCCTGCTGCGCGCGGGCCACGACGCGCTGCTGGCCGGCAAGGACAGTTTCGGCGGAACCTTGAAAATTGCCATGCCGTCCGACCTGGGCCGTAACCTGATGCTGGGCTGGCTGGACGAATTCCAGTTGCGCCACCCGAAGCTACAGTACCAGCTCAGCGTCAGCGACCGGGTGGCCGACATGGTGCGCCAGCAAGTGGACATTGCCTTGCGTTACGGGCAGCAGGACGATTCGTCCATGATCGCCATGCCGATCGCGCCCGCCAACGACCGCGTGCTGGTGGCTTCGCCCGACTACCTGCGCGCGCAGGGCCCCCTGCTGGCGCTGGAAGACTTGTCGCAGCGCAATTGTCTGCGCTTCGCGCTGGAAGATGGCTTGCACGACCGCTGGACCTTTTATCGCCTGCCGCAGCGCGAGCAAGTCACCGTGCCAGTGAGCGGCAACCGCAGCGCCGACGATGCCGACCTGGTGCGGCGCTGGGCCGTGGCGGGCCTGGGCATCGCTTATAAATCGCGGCTCGACGTTGCCGGCGACGTGGCGGCCGGCCGCCTGCACGTGTTGCTGCCCGAGGTGGCGGGCGAGGCCGCGCCTTTGCAGCTGCTGTGCATGCACCGGGCGCAAGTGACGCCGCTGGTGCTGCAGCTGCGTGATTTCCTGCGCGACAAGTGTGCGCAATGATGCAAATGGCATTACTGATTACAACTCGTTGCAAATGGCAATCATGCGCGGGTCAACCTGGGCGTACCCTCAGGCATTCTGCATGAAACCGCTTGAAGGATGGCCATGAACCCGAACCGACTGTTGCCGACGACCTTGATGTGCCTGCTGTTGCTGGCCGGCTGCGCCGCGACGGCACCGCCGGCCGCGCAGCATGCCGCCGCCGCGCCCGACAATGCCGCGCAAGGCATCGCCATGCTGGAACGGGTCAGCTGGGGCGTGAATGGCGGCAGCGTGCGCCAGTTGCAAAAGGACGGCTGGAGCGCTTACCTGCAGGCGCAGTTGCACCCAGGTAAAACCAGCCTGCCGCCCGCCGTGCAGGCGCAGATCGACGCCATGACCATCAGTCAGGTACCGCTCGATCAATTGGTGATGTCGATGGAGCAAAAGCGCAAGGAGTCGGCCGCCGTCATGGACGACATGGCGAAGCAGCAGGCGCAAAAGGATTACCAGCAGGAACTCAACCGCTTGGCGCGCGAGGCGGCCACGCGTTCGTTGTTGCTGGACGTGTATTCGCCGAACCAGCTGCAGCAGCAGTTGAGCTGGTTCTGGCTCAATCATTTCAGCGTGCACCAGGGCAAGCACAACTTGCGCGCCATGGTGGGCGATTACGAGGCGAATGCCATCGCGCCGCATGCTTTGGGGAAATTTCGTGACTTGCTGGGCGCGACCGTCCACCATCCGGCCATGTTGCGCTACCTGGACAATGAAGCCAACGCCGTCAAGCGCATCAATGAAAACTATGCGCGCGAACTGATGGAGTTGCACACCCTGGGCGTCAACGGCGGCTACAGCCAGACGGACGTGCAGGAACTGGCGCGCATCCTGACGGGCGTGGGTGTCAATCTGGGAGAGGACACGCCGAAAGTCAAACCGGCGCTGCAATCGCAATACGTGCGCCGGGGCTTGTTCGAATTCAACCCGAATCGCCACGATTACGGCGACAAGCAATTCCTCGGGAAAACGGTGAAGGGCAGGGGGCTGGCCGAACTCGACGAAGCGCTGGATCGCCTCAGCCGCAGTCCCGCCACCGCGCATTTCATCAGCGGCAAGCTGGCCCAGTATTTCGTGGGCGACAATCCGCCAGAGCCGCTGGTGGCGCGCATGGCCGCCACCTTCCAGAAAAGCGACGGCATGATCGCCGACGTGCTGCAGACCATGTTCAACAGTCCCGAATTCAGGCAGTCGCTGGGCAAGAAATTCAAGGACCCCATGCATTATGTGGTGTCGGCCGTGCGCCTCAGCTATGACGACAAGCCCATCCTGAACGCGGGCCCCATGCTGAACTGGCTCTCGCGCATGGGCCAGCCCCTGTACGGACGCCAGACGCCCGATGGCTATCCGCTGACGGACGCCTCTTGGGCCAGCCCCGGTCAGATGAATACGCGCTTCGATATCGCCCGCACCATCGGTTCGGGCAGCGCCGGCCTGTTCAAGACGGATGGCCCGCAGCCGCAGGAAAAGGTGGCGTTTCCCCAGCTGGCCAGCGCCCTGTACTACCAGTCGCTGCAGCCGACCTTGAGCCCCGCCACGCGCCAGGCCCTGGAACAGGCCGCTTCGCCGCAGGAGTGGAATACATTTCTTCTTTCTTCACCCGAAATGATGCACCGCTAAGTTGAAACCGGAGGATTGCCATGCACCGTCGTGACCTGTTGAAAGCCCTGGCCGCCGCGCCCCTGTTGTCGCATGCAGGCAGCTTGCTGGCCGCACCCGCCACGAATGCCAGGCTGTTGTTCGTCTTTTTGCGCGGCGGCTATGACGCGAACAACTTGCTGGTGCCGCTCGGCAGCGATTTTTACTATGCATCGCGGCCGAATATCGCCATCGCGAAACCCGGTGCGGACAACGGTGCGCTGGCCCTGAATGCGGACTGGGCCTTGCATCCAGCCTTGCGCGAGACCATTTACCCCATGTTCAACGGCGGCGAGGCGGCTTTCATTCCATTTGCGGGCACGACGGATTTGACGCGCAGCCATTTCGAGACGCAGGACAGCATCGAACTGGGGCAGGAGATCGGCGGCCGGCGCGATTTCCGCTCGGGCTTTTTGAACCGGCTGGCGCAAAGCCTGAATGCCAATCAGGGCAAGCACGCCATTTCCTTCACCGACCAGCTGCCCCTGATTTTCCAGGGCGGCGTGCAAGTGCCGAACATGGGGCTGCGCTCGGTGGGCAAGTCGGGCATCGATGCGCGTCAAAGCCAGGTCATCGCCGCCATGTACAAGGGCACGCCCTTGCAGCAACCCGTCAGCGCGGGCTTTGCCGTGCGCGACGATGTGACGAAGGAATTGACTGGGGAGATGCAGGCGGCCAACCGCAACGCCATCAGTACCAAGGGTTTTGAACTGGAAGCGCAGCGCATCGCCCGCTTGATGAAGGACAAATACAATATCGGCTTCGTCGACGTGGGCGGCTGGGATACGCACGTGGGGCAGGGCGGCGCCAACGGCTACCTGGCGGGGCGCTTCGATGAGCTGGGGCGGGGCCTGGCCGCGTTTTCGCAGGAAATGGGCAGCGCATGGCGCAACACCGTGGTGGTGGTGGTCAGCGAATTTGGCCGCACTTTCCGCGAAAACGGCAACCGCGGCACGGATCACGGCCACGGCAGCGTGTTCTGGGTGCTGGGTGGCGGGATCAAGGGCAAGCAGGTGGCGGGCGAGCAGGTGGCGATTTCGCAGGCGACCTTGTTCCAGAACCGCGACATGCCTGTGCTGAATGAATACCGCGCCGTGCTGGGCGGCTTGCTGCGCCGCACCTTCGGTTTGACGCCGGCGCAACTCGAGCACGTGTTTGCCGGCGTCAAACCGGTGGAGCTGGGGCTGGTGTGATGTAACGAACCTCCGTGTTACGCTACGCCTGCGCAATTGGCGCGTAACTAAAAACACCTAACAAAACCGTAGCGAGCGGAAGGAAGTTGCGGTTGAGAAGCGCAACTGTACGAAGGTACAGTGAGCATCGCAGACCGCACATTACGACGCGCAGTAGGTTTTGATAGGTGTCCTAAGCCCCGTCCCTGTCCCCGGTGCGAGGCACGAATGGAGTGGTATGACCGATACCCAGCGCGACATCGTCAGCGCAGGCTTTTCCCTGGCCCTGATTGCCGTGACGGCCTTCGTCATGCAGCGTTTCTTTTTGCCGCTCGTGTGGGCCGGCATCCTGTGCGTGGCCACCTGGCCCCTGTACCTGCGCGTGCGCGCGGCGCTGGGCCAGCGCACCATCATCGCGGCGGCCGTGTTGACCCTGGCGTTCGCCTGCATCTTCATCATCCCCGTGCTGTTCGGCGTGGCGCAGGCGGCGCGCGAAGTGCCCGTGCTGGCCAATTTTGTCGTCCATGCGAATACCGACGGCTTGCCCGTGCCGGACTGGGTGGCGCATATTCCGCTGGCCGGCAGCGCCATCGGCGACTGGTGGCTAGCCACCCTGAGCCAGCCCCATGGTCTGGGCCACTTTTTTGCGGGTAGCGCCGTGGGCGGCTTTCACTCCGCGCGCGACATCCTGAAAATCCTTGGCGCGGACGTGTTCCACCGCCTGGTCGACTTCGGTTTGGCCTTCTTGTGCCTGTTTTTCTTTTACAAGGATGGTGAAGCGCTGACGCGCCAGATCACGGCCGTCGGCAGCCATTTCCTGCGTCCTGAGCGCTGGGGCCGCTATGCGCAAAAGATTCCCACAGCCATACGCGCGACAGTCAACGGCCTGGTGCTGGTGGGCCTGGCTGAAGGCGTGCTGATCGGTATCGCCTACGCCATCGCCGGCTTGCCATCACCGGCCCTGTGGGCGTTCGCCACCGGCATCCTGGCCATCATCCCGTTTGGCGCACCGTTGGCTTACCTGTGCGCGGCCGCCTTGCTGGTCATCCAGGGCAATGTGGGCGCCGCCATCGGCGTGGCCGTGTGGGGCACCGTGGTGCTGTTCGTGGCCGATCACTTCGTGCGTCCCGGCATGATCGGCAACGCCACCCGCTTGCCCTTCCTGGCCGTGTTGTTCGGCATTCTGGGCGGCGTGGAAACCCTGGGCCTCGTGGGTCTGTTCATCGGCCCCGTCGTGATGGTGCTGTTCGTGACCTTGTGGTACGAAGCGAATGTGTCTGACAAGGTGCTGCCAGTGCAAACACCTGCCAGCCCGGCCGCACCGGAACGCACACAGTAATGAGGGGTCGGCCAGCGTTGCCGCTGGCCGGTACTGGCGCGTTCCCGGCGTGGCCGGACGAGCTGACTTTACAACAGGGTGCGAGCACCTTGTTTTAAAGTCATTCTTAATGCGCCTTGGATAGAATAAGCAACCAACGGCGCATCAGCAGCACTTCAACATAGCCCGGCTCGATGCCCGTACCGCACTCGATCAATGGATTGACGGTGTAGTAGCGCTTGCGGAAGTCGCGGCAGACGAGGATTTCGCGCTTGCCCATGCGGACGAGGAAAGAGCTTGGGGCGTATTCCAGGCCGAAGCGTGAGCCAAAACCGCTATTCAATGTTGCCATGACAATTCCTTTGAGGGAGATGTGTTGAACGAGTCATCAGAATAGCATAACTACTGTATGAAAACACAGCTACTGTATGAATAAACAGTATTTTTTTAATGGTGTGGTTTTTTTGATCATCACCAGGAACATGAAAGAGAGATGAGTTTGCAAGAGAAAAATGACATGGGCGTGACCACGGGCTGGACCATGAAACTGCGCCGCTTCGTCGAGGCGCGCCTGTCGCCCGAGGGCGAGCTGGGCCTTCATATGACGGTGGGTGTGGCGCTGATGCTGGTGGCCATCGTGGTGTTCCACGAGATCGCCGAAGCCGTGATGGGCATGGCCCAGATCACGGTGATCGACTTGCAGGTGGCGCACTGGTTCAACCAGCATGCCGTGCCGTGGATCACCAGCTGCCTGCTAGTCGTCACGCATCTGCACGGCGTGATCGGCGCCATTGCCCTGGCGACCATGCTGGGCTGGTATCTGCACCGCAAGGGTGCCACCTACTGGCTGTTTACCCTGGTCATTACCATGCCGGGCGTCATGTTTTTGAACCTGCTGCTAAAGTACATTTTTGTCCGTGCGCGGCCCAGTTTTGACGAGCCCCTCCTGCAGACGGCCCTGAGCACGTACAGCTTTCCGAGTGGCCATACGGCCACGTCGACGGCCCTGTACGGCTTGCTCGCTGCCTACCTGATTTGCCAGACGGCGCCCGGTGCATGGGGCAAGCGCATCGCCATCGCGCTGGGCGCCTTCCTGATGGCGTCACTCGTGGGTTTCAGCCGCATTTACCTGGGCGCGCATTACCTGAGCGATGTGCTGGCGGCCATGGCGGAAAGCTATGGCTGGCTGGCCATCTGCATCGCCGGCGTGTCGACCCTGCGCCGCCGCCGGCATATCCGGCAAACCAAATAAGGGGAATGATCCTGAGTAAAATTGCAGTCATCATCAACGGGGGCGCCGGCTGCGGCTATGCGCCCGACTGGGCGCAGCAGCTCGAAGCACAGTTTCTGGCCGTGGGCCTCGACGCCGCCATCACCCTGGCACAAAGCGGCGCCGACATGATCGCCACGGCCGAGCAGGCCTTGCGCGATGGCGCGCCCATCGTCGTGGCCGGTGGCGGCGACGGCACCATCAATGCCGTCGCCTCCGTCGTTGTCGGCAGCGGCACGCCGTTTGGCGTCTTGCCGTTGGGTACCTTGAACCATTTCGCCAAGGATTTGAATATTCCCTTGGCGCTCGAGGCAGCCATCGCCAATGTGGCGCAGGGCGTGCTGCACCAGGTCGACGTGGGCGAAGTAAATGGCCGCATTTTCCTGAATAATTCCAGCCTGGGCCTGTATCCGGACATCGTGCGCGACCGCGAAAAGCAGCAGCGCCGGCTGGGACGGGGCAAGTGGCTGGCCTTCAGCTGGGCCCTGGTGGCGGCCTTGCGCCGCTATCCGTTTCTCAGCGTGCAATTGAAACTCAACGACGCCGTGCATGCGCGGCGCACGCCTTTCGTCTTCATCGGCAATAATGAATACCTGATGGAAGGCTTGAATATCGGCGAGCGCGAGCGGCTCAATGGCGGCCAGCTGAGCCTGTACGTGGCGCAGCGTCCGGGGCGCCTGGGCCTGGTGCGCCTGGCCTTGCATGCGCTGTTCGGCAAGTTGTCGCAAGCCAAGGATTTTGATGTGTTGACGGCCACCGACCTGGAGATCGCCACGAAGCACAGGCGATTGCGCGTGGCCACCGATGGCGAGGTAACCGTCATGAATACGCCGCTGCAGTACCGCATCCGCACGGCTGCGCTCGATGTGATCGTGCCGGCGCCCGTGCCCGCAGCCAGTTAGGAGAGCACCATGCGTACCATCGTGCATTTGTCCGATTTGCATTTTGGCAGGGTCGATCCTGCCCTGCTGGCGCCCTTGCGCGCGCTGGTCGAGCGCCTTGAACCGGACGTCGTCGTCGTTTCCGGCGACCTCACGCAACGCGCCCGCAGCGCCCAGTTCCAGCAGGCGCGGCACTTTCTCGACAGCTTGCCGGGGCCGCAGGTCGTGGTGCCGGGCAACCATGACGTGCCCCTGTATAACGTCTTTTCCCGCTTTTTGACGCCACTGGTGAAATACCGGCGCCATGTGACGGACGATTTGTCGCCCGAATACGTGGACGAGGAAATTGCCGTGCTGGGCATCAACACGGCCCGCTCATTGACGTTCAAGGATGGCCGCATCAGCCACGAGCAGATCGATGTCCTGCGTGAACGCCTGGGCCGTTTGCCGCCTGGTTTGACGCGCATCATCGTCACGCACCATCCCTTTGACTTGCCCGAGCATTTCGACAAGGATGACCTGGTCGACCGCGCGCCGCTGGCGCTGCAAATGTTTTCCGAATGCGGCGTGGACCTGTTGCTGGCCGGCCATTTGCACGCCAGCCATGCGGGCGACACCTCGGCGCGCTACAAGATCGACGGCTACGCCGCCCTGATGGTGCAGGCGGGCACGGCCACGTCAACGCGGGGCAGGGGCGAGTCGAACTCGTTCAATGTTATCCGCATCGAAGACAGCGGCATCAGAGTCGAGCGCTACAGCTGGAATGAAGACAGCGCCGACTTTGAAAAGGTCAGCACGGAAGCGTTCGAGCGCCACGGCGGCGT
The DNA here is from genome assembly GCF_049897625.1 of Janthinobacterium sp. PSPC1-1. Classification (NCBI taxonomy): domain Bacteria; kingdom Pseudomonadati; phylum Pseudomonadota; class Betaproteobacteria; order Burkholderiales; family Oxalobacteraceae; genus Janthinobacterium; species Janthinobacterium sp. PSPC1-1. The sequence continues at coordinate 46,162 of NZ_JAFCWP010000006.1, forward strand.
GTGGGCCAGCTTGCGGCCGTTGTAGGTCGGATTAGCGCGGCGAAGCCGCGCGTAATCCGACGCTATTGTTGGCGGTGGTGGTTTTCGTAATGGTGTCGGCTTACGCTGATGTCGGCTTACGCTGCGCTAAGCCGACCTACGCCGACCTACGCCGATCTGCCGGGGCACACTTCTGTGCCTTATAGCCAGTAATTCATGAAACGCGCCGCCCATTCCTTCATGCGGTCCGAGATGGGCCGCGTTTCCCATTTTGCCCTGGTGATTTCTTCCGAGTCGCGCAAGTCTTCCTGGAAGGCGTTTTCCATTTCACGGCCGAAGCTGTCGCCCAGCACGATCACGTTCAGTTCGCTGTTATGCAGGAAGCTGCGCATGTCGATGTTGGTCGAACCTACCGTTGACCAGGCGCCGTCGATGACGGCCGTCTTGGCATGCAGCACGGCCAGTTTCAAGTGGAAGATGCGGATGCCGCCGGCCAGCAATTGATCGTACAGGGCGTGTCCCGCATGAAATACCAGGCCGCTGTCGGACACGCCGGGCAGCACCACGGTGACGTCCACGCCCCGCTTGGCGGCCGCCACCAGCGCGTCGACCGTCTGCTGGTCGGGCACGAAATAGGCGGACGTGATGTGGATGGATTTTTTTGCTTCCTGGATGGCCAGGATATACGCCTTGTAGATTTCGAAGCCACCGTCCGGCTCGCTGGCCACCACGCGCACCAGCTTGTCGCCTACTTCGGACAGCACGGGGAAATAATTGGCGTCCGGCAAGTCTGCCTGGTCTTGCTGGGCCCAGGTGCGGATGAACAGCCACTGGAAGGCGGCCACGGCCGGACCTTCCACTTTCACGTGGGTATCGCGCCAGCCCACGTCCTTCTTGTCGGTGGCTTTCGATTTCGAGCGGAACAGCGAGCTTTTGGCATAGGTATCGCTGATATTGATGCCGCCCGTGAACGCCATCTTGCCGTCGACGATCAGCACCTTGCGGTGGTCGCGGTTGTTGATCTTCCAGTCGTCGCCCTTGAGCTTGGCGGGATTGACGGGATTGAAGGCCACCAGGCGCACGCCGGCCGCGCGCATGCGCTCGAAAAACGCCTGTGGCACGCCGAGCGTGCCCACGCTGTCATAGATGACGTTGACCGTCACGCCCGCTTGCTGCTTTTCGATGAGCATGTCGGCAAATTTCAGGCCCAGCGGGTCCTGGTCGAAGATATACGTTTCCAGGTTGATGCTGTTCTTCGCCTCGCTGATGGCCTTGAACATGGCGTCCATCGTTTGCGGGCCGTCAAACAGCAGGGTCACCTTGTTGCCCTTGATTAAAGGTACGCCCGTGGCCGCCTCTTCCAGCGCAGCCTGGGTCTTCAAGTCCATGCCGGACTTGGCCCAGCGCTTGTTGAGCAGGGCGGCCCGGCTGTTGACGTTCAGCAAGGCGCCCTTACCCGTGATCACATTGGGCCTGGCCACGGGGGCCAATGTGGTGTTGAGGTTCTTGACATTGGGCAGCGAGGCGCATGCAGCCAGAGTCCAGCACAGCAGTAGGGCGGTGAGGCAGGGTTGCATGCGCCTGGGGGTCATTTTTGAGCCTTGGTCGTGGGTGACAGGTTTGCCGAGTCATCGGCCAGTGCCAGCGGTGGCGGGTTTTTCGAGCCGAAGAAGAAGACGATGGGCGAGCGCAGGAAGCGCTTGCCCAGAATCTTCAACAATTGCATGCCGTGCTTGAAGCGCACCTGGCGCGAACGCAGGGCTACCCACAGGGCCAGGCCGAAGCTGACCAGCAGGTTGGCCGTGCCGATGGCGAAGATGCCCGACAGCGACTTGACGGCCAGCTGCCAGCTCATGTTGTGGTCCAGGCCCACCAGCGCCGTGGCAAAGTTGGCGGCCGAGAAGGTAATGTGGCGAATATCGATGGGCAAGCCGATCAGGAAACCCAGGGTGCCGATGGAGCCCAGCAGGATACCGAAATAGAAGTTACCCATCAGGCCGCCCAAGTTGTTTTCCAGATACCAGCCCAGGCGCTGCAAGCGATCCTGGCCGATGATGCGGCCCAGGCCGCGCAATTGCGCGATGCGCTGTGCCCAGCGCGTGTACAGCGCCTGGTTGTCATAGTAGCCCGAAATCAGGCCGGCCACGAACAGGCACACGCCGGCGATCATGGCGTAGAAGATGGCGGGGCTGCCGATGGGGTCGATATCGTGCAGCAAGTGCATGGCTTTTTCCGGCGACACCAGGTGGTGGCCCGTGATCGCCTTGTAGCCGAGCGCGATCAGCCACGCCGTGGGGATGGCTGTCGCCAGGTTGCCCAGCACGGCCATGTTTTGCGTGCGGAAGACCTTGTTGATCAGTTCGGCCATGCTGTCGAGGTCGATATTCCGTCCATCCTTGCTGTGCAGGCCGGCGGCGATGCGCGAGGCCGTCATGGCTGGCTGCTTGGTGGCCACCGTGAAGTGCAGCAAGTGGATGAACATGAAGCCGATCGAGTAATTCATGCTGAACATGAACGCTTCCACCAGCGGCGCCGAGCGCAGGTAGGACATCAATATCTTGAACAGGGCCATGAAGCCGATGATCACGCCCGCGCCCGCCGACGAGAGGAACATGGCGCCCATCTCGCGCCGGTTTTCCGCGATGTAGTGCTCGCCCGTGCGGCTGGCGTTTTCCGTCACGTTGCGCGCCAGCAAGTTGATATTGTCGGAAAACAGGTCGCTGACCTTGTACTTGTGGTTATGCGCGCGGATCAGTTCCAGCGCCAGCCCCACGGCGCCCGCGCGGCGGCGGCTGACCGGTTGCGGGTGCAGCAAGTCTTGCGTGGCGTCCACCGTGATGGCGGCGATATCCACGTTGCTCGATGCGGGCAGCTCGCCGCTCGTGTCGACCAGGAACAGCAGCTTGCGCAGGCGGTCGATGCTTTGCGCCAGCGCCACCAATAAATAGGTGAGGGGAATGCTGGTGCCCTGGTACAGGGCCTTCTTGCGGATCTTGGCGATGACGGCATCGCACTGGTCCAGCATCACCAGCAGGTGGCGCGCGTCCTCGATGTGCTCGATATTGCCGTGCAGCAGATTCGAGTAGGCGTCCAGGTAGGCGTTCACTTCCGTGTTCTGCACCATGAATGGCGACTGGAACACTTCGATTTCACTGTGAAAGCGTGTCAGCTCCGGTTCCAGGCCCATGGCGCAGACGCGATAGGACAGGGTGCGGATGGCGTCGAGTATGCCGGGCAGCATGATATTGCCATCGCCGACGGCCAGTTCGATATCGTCGCTGGTGAGCACGTCGAACAGTTCCAGCCAGTCCGTGGCGGGCACGTTGCTGATCCATAAATAATCGGTCTTCAGGTACAGCACCTGGTCGAGCGCGTCGTTCAGGTATTCGTCGCCTAGGGCGGGTGGCAGCATGCGGTAGGCGATGCGGCGTTTCAATTCGGTGAAAAAACCGCTGTTCGACAGCACGCCGATGTCCGTGTACAGGCTGGCGTGGCGGCGCGCGGCCAGCACGCGCAGCACGTATTCGTGCAGGGCGCGCGCTTGCGCGGGGTTACCTTTGAGTAGCTGGCGCAGGGTGCGCACGTTGGCGATCGCGGTAGCGCTGTCGTGCGGGCGCTTGGGACGCAGTGAGTTGAATAATTCCACCAGCAAGTCGATATTGCTGGAGTTGGGGTCAATGCGTTCGAGGATAGCTAGCATGCAAAAAAAACGGGCGAGCCGCTGTCGGTAAAACCAGTAGTGTACCGCCTGCGTCAAATCGCGCAACGTTCGCCACCGAACATTGCTTTGCGGCAGGGCCTGCTTTTAACGCCATTTTGCCGCGGATTGCCACAATCATGGTCAAACTTGCGTGTTGTCAGTGCGCGACGTGTTTCCCGGGGCTAAGCTGAAGTTTCTGTTGTACAACGCACGGATGGCTGGACAAAAAGCGAGGATAAGGTAACACTGAGATCAGACACACAGCGCATGTCCTGATCAATACCGGGAAGTTTCACCCACGTCACCGAGATATTTATCATGAAGACCTCGTATTTTGCGCTTGCTGTGATAGGGATGGGGCCGTTCGCGCTGGGCGCAACGGCCCAGGCCGCCGATGGCGCGGGCAGTGCCGCATCGAGTAACGTTGCCGTGTACGGCGTGCTTGACGCGGGCATCGTTGCCGAACGGGGCTGTGCCGCCAATTGCGCCAGCAGCAAGGTGTCCGGCGGCGTCGCGTCCGGCTCGCGCCTGGGGCTGCAGGGCCGCGAAGCGCTGGGCAATGACGTGTCCGCCATATTTACCCTGGAAGCGGGCGTGCAGAACGACACGGGCCAGTCGGAAGACGGCAGGCTGTTCGGCCGCCAGGCTTACGTGGGCCTCGACAGCCGCCTGGGCGCGCTGACCCTGGGGCGCCAGTACAACTTGCAGTACCTGGCGCTCACCGATGTGGCCGACCCGTTCAAGGGTGGCATGGCCGGCAGCGCCAGCAACCTGGCCGGCTACAGCGTGAAACGCTACGACAATACCGTCAAATACGTGTCGCCTGCCTTGCGCGGCGTGTCCGCCAGCGCCATCTACAGTTTTGGCGAGTCGCCGTACAGCAGCGCCAACAACCGCGCGTATGGCGCCACGCTCGGCTATTCGGCCGGCGCAGTGAATGTCAGCGTGTCGCACCAGCGCAAGAACAACTTCATCCTCGCCTCCGGTACCTTGCCCGCCATCGACATGTCGTCGCGCAACACCCTGATCGCGGCCAATATCGACCTGAAAGTGGCCACCGCCTTTGCCGCCGTGGGCGTGAACAAGGGCTATGGCAGTTCGCCGTGGGACCCGAACAACGCCTACAGCTCGCTGGCCCTGTCGATGTCGTCGTCGGACAGCCGCGACACCCTGCTGGGTGTGTCCGTGCCCGTGGGCGGCTTCAAGCTGCTGGCGTCCTGGGTGCACAAGGATGACCGCGACCTGGCCAACCGCGACGCCAGCCAGGCGGCCGTCGGCCTCACGTATTCCTTGTCAAAACGCAGCGATTTCTACGCGTCCTACGCGAAGATCCACAACAAGAACGGCGCCCGCTACACGGTGGGCAATGCCAGCGACGCGGGACGCGGTGACGCCGCTTTTAATCTGGGCTTCCGTCACGGCTTCTGAACTGCTGTCGTAGCAGGGGCCGGGCAGCTGGCGCCCAGCCACTTGCCGTTGCTCGTCACATTCACCTGTTCCGGCGTGCCGCGCGCGCTGGTCGTCACGGCCAGTTGCATGCTGAACGCCTGCTCGCCGGTGAACATGACCTTGCCTTCGCCGCTCGATTTCGGGTTGGCGCACGTAAACGACACATGCATGCCGCCCGCGATATCCGTATTTTTCGATTTGCAGTCGCCGGGCTGGCCCGTGGGAATCTGCTTGCGCGCAGCCATGTCCGGCGTCACGCAGGCCGTCACGCGCACGGCGCCGTCGGCGCCCACGGTGGGCATGGCCATGCCGCGGCTGGCGGCCATGCTTTCCAGCTGCTTGCGTTGATCGGGAGGAAGGTTGCCCAGTTGCTGCAACACCATGGACATGGCATTGTCGGTGGCGGCATCGGGCGAGGCCATCTTGCTGTCGACTTGCCACAGGCCCGGCTTGATGGCGGCGGCCTGCGGGGCGGCCATGACATTGGCTTGGGCGCCCAAGGCGGCGCAAGCCAGCAGGGTCAGGCGTAGCAAAGAGTGTTTCATGTTGGCGTCTCCAAAAAAGGCAGACCCCAGCATACGGCATGGCAAGCGGGGCACGCTTGCCATTGTGTTACAAACTGTGATCGGGCTCGATGCGGCGCACGTCCACGCAGGCGATGCGGCGTTCGTCCGCTTCGACGATTTCATAACGCAGATCATCGAGTTCCAGCACTTCGCCCACGGCCGGCATGTTTTCGAAGTGCGCCAGCAGGAAGCCGGCCAGCGAGTTGTAGTCGCCGTCTTCGCTGACCAAGGACTCCGTCTCGAACACTTGCTCCAGGTAATGCAGGTCGGTGGCGCCATCGATGCGCCAGTGGCCGGGGCCCAGCACCTCCACGTCGGGTAGCTCGTCCTCGTCGGGGAATTCGCCGGCGATGGCTTCCAGGATGTCGATGGGCGTCAGCACGCCTTGCACGGTGCCGAACTCGTCAACCACCAGCACCAACTGGCCGCGCGAGCGCTTCAGGGTTTCCATGGCTTTCAGCACGCCGGCCGCTTCCGGCACGACGACGGCTTCGCGCATGCTGGCCGGGTCGATCTTGCCGTGCGAGACGAGGTCTTCGATCAGGTCCTTGCTGCGCGCGATGCCGACCACATTGTCCAGGTCATCATTGCAGACAGGAATCATGCTGTGCGGCGTTTCGCGCAGCAGTTGCAGCATTTTCTCGCTGCTGTCGTTAAGGTTGACCCACGAGACGTCGCCGCGCGGCGTCATCACCGAGCGGATCGAGCGTTCGGCCAGGGTCAGCACGCCGCTGACCATGTTGCGCTCTTCCACGCCGAAGGCGGAGACATCGGGCATTGCCTTGACTTCATGCTCTTCGACGGCTTCGCGGCCCTTGCGTCCGCCCAGCAGGCTCAGGACGGCTTGCGCCGTGCGGTCGCGCAGCGGCGCGTTCGATTGCAGCTTGAGGAAGTTGCGGCGCGCCAGCTGATTGAAGAACTCGATGACGATCGAGAAACCGATGGCCGCGTACAGATAGCCCTTCGGAATGTGGAAGCCCAGGCCCTCGGCCACCAAGGAGAGGCCGATCATCAGCAGGAAGCTCAGGCACAGCACCACGACGGTGGGGTGGGCGTTGACGAAGCGCGTCAGCACTTTTGACGCGAGCATCATGACGACGATGGAAATGACCACGGCCGCCATCATCACGTACAGGTTGTCCACCATGCCGACGGCCGTGATGACGGCGTCGAGCGAGAAGACGGCGTCGAGCACGACGATCTGCGCCACCACCAGGCCGAAGCCGGCGTAGACTTTCGGGCCCGTCTGGGCGTGCGTGATGCCTTCAAGGCGCTCATGCAGCTCGCTGGTCGCCTTGAACAGCAGGAACAGGCCACCGAAGAGCAGGATCAGGTCGCGTCCCGAAAACGAGAATGTCCATAGGGAAAACAATGGCGTGGTCAGGGTGACCAGCCAGGAAATCAGGGAAAGCAGGCCCAGGCGCATGACGAGAGCCAGGGTCAGGCCCAGTACGCGCGCCTTGTCACGCTGGTGCGGCGGTAGTTTCTCGGCCAGGATGGCGATGAAGATCAGGTTGTCGATACCCAGTACGATTTCCAGTACGACCAGCGTCAGCAGGCCGACCCAGATTGTCGGGTCAAATAACCATTCCATGTGTGTAACCTTGTAAATTCAGTAAGTATCAAATTTGCCTGGCGGCAAGTGCCCCAGGCGTGATGGGTGCTGCGGTGTCAGTGGCGGACGCGCGGCGGCCGGGTGGCCTGCCGCGCGTCCGCTTCGGCAAGTGCGCCCGGTCCCGCCTGCCAAATGATGGCGCAAAACGGCGCGCCCTGGCGCGAGGTCGGGTACAGCGTGATGGGATCGTTGTCGCATTCTTCGGCGTCGCAGCTGTCGCCGGACAAGCCGGCGTGGACGCTGGCGTCGGGACAATCGATGCCGAAGGCGGGCGTGGCGGTAGCGCCGGCCGCGATTGCATGCTGGAATGGGGAAGGGCTGGCGTAAGCCATGCTGGCGAACGCCTGGGGCAAGGCGATGAAAACAAAAAGGCAGAGCAGGACGAGAGCTCGTCTCATATACAGGCAGATAGTTCTGGAATCGCGAGTATAACACGGGCACATAACAGCTTGATGACAGGGACTTGCGTAACTGATAAGTATGCCGTAAATTGTGAGAGCAATCATTGCACCGGGCAGCGAAGACGCAGCGCGGGGCCGGTGACAATTTTTGCGTTTGTATCGTATGGCGCTTGCGCTTCTTTATCTAACGTAGTGTTACCAGGACTTTGCCTTGAAACCAATTACCGCCCTCCTGCTTGCCGCCGGCATCCTGTCGCCGTCGTTCATCCTGGCCGCCACCCCGGTGGAAGCCGCACCGACCCAGAAAGCCGGCAAGGCCGCACCCAACCGCGGCGCCGCCGTCAAGGTCACCTCCGTCGAAGGCATTACCGAATACCGCCTGGCCAATGGCTTGCGCGTGCTGTTGTTTCCCGATGCCAGCAAGCCGACCCTGACCACCAACATCGTCTACCTGGTCGGTTCGCGCCATGAAAACTATGGCGAAACGGGCATGGCCCACTTGCTGGAACACCTGCTGTTCAAGCCCAGCGCCAACTTCGGCATCAAGAAGGGCACGAAGACCCCCGTCGAGATCCTGAACTCGACGGGCGCGCAGTTCAACGGCACCACCTGGTACGACCGCACCAATTACTACGCCACCTTCCCCGCCAACGACGACAACCTGCGCCAGATGCTGGCCATGGAAGCGGACCGCATGGTCAACGCGGCCATCGACCAGAACGACCTGTGGAATCCGAAGACGCAAAAGGGCGAAATGACCGTCGTGCGCAATGAATTCGAGATGGGCGAGAGCGATCCGATCGGCGTGACGAGCGAACGTATCCAGGCCATCGCCTACGACTGGCACAACTACGGCAAGTCGACCATCGGCGCCCGCTCCGATATCGAGCAAGTCAACATTCCCCGCTTGCGCGCGTTCTATCATAAATATTACCAGCCGGATAATGCCGTGCTGATGGTGGCGGGCCGCTTCGATGAAGCCAAGGTCTTGCAGCAGATCAATGCGCTGTTCGGCAAGATCCCGAAACCCACGCGCGTGATCGAACCCACCTACACGGCCGAGCCCGTGCAAGATGGCGAGCGCGCCGTGACGGTGCGCCGCAGCGGCGGCACGCAATTCGTCGGCGCCGGCTACCACGTGGCGCCGTCCGGCAACCCGGACGCCGTCGCCATCGATGTGCTCGGCCACGTGCTGACGGACGCCCCGGCTGGTCGTTTGCACAAGGCGCTGGTGGAAACCAAGCTGGCCAGCAAGATCGAATACAACTCGGTGAGCAACCTGGAGCCGGGCTACAACCTGTTCGGCGCGCTGGTGCCCGTCGATGGCAACCTGGATGCGGCGCAAGCGGCCATGCTGAAAGTGCTGGAAGACTTGAAGTCGCAGCCGATCACGGATGCGGAAGTGGCGCGCGTGAAGCAGCAATTGAACAAACAGATCGAACTGGCCACCTCGAACACGGTGCGCCTGACGATCGCCCTGACGGAGTCCTTGGCGGCCGGCGACTGGCGTTTGTTCTTCTTGCAGCGCGACCAACTCGACAAGCTGACGACGGCGCAGGTGCAGGCAGCGGCCGAGAAATACCTGAAGAGCTCGAACCGCACCCTGGGCCGTTTCATCCCCACCGATGCGCCGGACCGCACCGTTGTGCCGGCCTACGCCGACGTGGCGCCGCAACTGGCCGGCTACACGGGTCGCGCCGTGGTGGCGCAGGGCGAGGCATTCGACCCGAGCCCCGAGAATATCGAAGCGCGCACCCAGCGCTTCACCTTGCCGAACGGCTTGAAGGGCGCCTTGCTGCCGAAGAAAACCAAGGGCAGCACCGTCAGCGTCGTGCTGAAATTGCAGATCGGCAGCGAAGAGAGCTTGCGCGGCAAGGGACAAGTGGGCAGCTACACGGCCAATCTGTTGTCGCGCGGCACGGATAAACTGTCGCGCCAGGAAGTGAAGGACAAGTTTGACCAGCTGGGCACGCAAGTGGCGATCACGGGCGGCGCCGAGGGCGTGACCGCGATGCTGATGGGCAAACGCGAGAATTTGCCGGCCGCCATGGATCTGTTGGCGCAAGTGTTGCAAAAGCCGGCCCTGAACGCAACGGAATTCCTGGAATTGCAGCGCGAAAGAGTCGGCCGCGCGGAGCAGGAATTGCCTGAACCGCAGCCGCTGGCCGTGAACGCCTTCCGTCGCCTGCTCGACGCCACGCCGGAAGGCCATGTGCGCCACGTGGCCACTCTTCCGGCTGAACTGGCACAATGGAAAGCCATCCAGGTGACCGATGTGCAAGCCTTCCATGGCGCTTACTATGGCGCGTCGAACGCCACCTTTGCCGCCGTGGGCGACTTTGACCCGGCCGCACTGAAGGCGCAAGTGGCCAGCCTGTACGGCAGCTGGAAGGCGCAGCAGCCGTATGTGCGCATTCCCGACGCCGTCAAGCCCGTCAGCGGCGAAAAAGTCACCCTGGAAACTCCGGACAAGGCGAATAGCGTGCTGTTCGCCATCCAGCCGATTCCTCTCAAGGATGACGCCGCCAGCTATCCGGCCTTGCTGATCGCCAATCACATGCTCGGTGGTGGCGCCTTGCGCAGCCGCCTGGCCGACCGCATCCGCCAGAAGGAAGGCCTGTCGTACGGCGTCGGCTCGCAAGTGAGCATCCCGTCGCGCGAGCCGGCCGGCTACTGGATGGCGTACGCCATCAGCGCGCCGCAAAACACGGTCAAGGTGGAAGCGGCCCTGCGCGAGGAAATCGCCAAGGTGCTGGCCGACGGCTTCACCGAAGCGGAACTGGCCGAGGCGAAGAAGGGCTGGCTGCAATCCCAGGAAGTGGGCCGCACGCAGGACAGCGGCCTGGCGCGCGAACTGGCCGGCTACCTGGCGCAAGACCGCACCATGGCCTACGACAAGGACCTGGAAGCGAAAGTGGCTGCCCTGACTCTGGCGCAAGTGAACCAGGGCTTGCGCGAGTACCTGAAGCCATCGGCCGTGTCGGTCGTGACGGCGGGCGATTTTGCCAAGGTGGCGAAAGAGGGCGAAAGCGGCGCCAAGGCAACGACGTCGAAATAATCCGTTTCACATAGAAAAAACCCGCTGGCAAGTCACCTTGCCAGCGGGTTTTTTATTGATGCGTGTCAACTTAGCGTGGTGCCATTTCGGCTACGTATATCTCGACACGGCGGTTGCGCGCGCGTCCCGAGGCATCGGCATTCGAGGCGATCGGCTCGCGGGCGCCGCGGCCTTCCGTGACGACGCGCGTTGGCGATACGCCGCGCATGGCCAGGTAGTCGCGCGTGTGGGCCGCGCGTTCCACCGACAGCGGTTCGTTGATGGAAGCGCTGCCCGTGCTGTCCGTATGGCCGATGATGCTGACCGTGGTGTTCGGGTTGTCATTCAGGGTGGCGGCAAAGCGGTCGAGAATCGGGCGGAAGTTGCCCTTGATGTCGGCGCGGTTGGTGTCGAAGGAAATATCACTGGGGATTTCCATTTTCAGGCGGTTATCGGCCGTCTGCGACACTTGCACACCGGTACCCTGTGTCGCTTGTTCCATCGCGCGCTTCTGGTTTTCCATGCGGTTCGACCAGATGTTGCCGACCACGGCGCCCGCTGCCGCACCGAGCAGGGCGCCGCCGGCCGTACGGCCGCCGCTGCCGCCACCGGTGGTGCCGCCGATCAAGGCGCCCAGGCCCGCGCCGATGCCGGCGCCCGTGGCCGTGCCACGTTGCGTCGAGGACATATCCGCGCAGCCGCTGGCGGCCAATGCGATCACCAGCATGCCGATCAGGGATTTGGCGCCAGGGCCTTTTTTGAATGTTTCTTTCATGGATTTTCTCCTTGTTTTGTTATTGGGACATACCCAGGACTACCCGTACACGTTACTGCAAAATGCAGTTGCTTGCCAGTGCGTGCCCACTGTCGCTAAAAGCGGCAAAAGAGCGGCGCCCGTTTGCACGCGCGCCGCTCTTGTCAGGCCAGGCTAACGGCCTGGGCTATAAACCGCGCCCGCTGATCAGGCGCAACAGGATCATGATGACGGCGACCACCAGCAGGATGTGAATGAAGCCACCAATGGTATAGGACGTCACCAGGCCCAGCAGCCAAAGAATAATGAGTACGACGGCGATTGTATACAACATGATATGTCCTCCGAGGGTAATGTGTGGATGACGGCGACTGCCTTGGCCTTGCGAGGCGCTGGCGTCTGGCGCCGTCATCGGTTTTTTGTCATTGCGCGGCGACTATGTCGCTGAACGCTGATGCCATGACTAAGTGTCTACTTTGTTTCGCTTGAGTTCTGTACGCTGTCGTACACAAGGATCAACTATCGGGACCGGTCAGCGTGGTCATCTGCCATGCCCGGTATCCAGGCCAGCATGCCGGCCATGCCGACGGCGCCCGCCAGGCAGCTGACCATGCCGCCGGTCAGCAACAGCATCACGCCGAACACGGGTGCGCTCGCTTGCAATGGCGCCAGGTCCAGCGCGCAGAAGCCCAGCGCGGTGGCCAGGATGCCGCCACCGATAAAGCCGAGCCAGATCCGGTTGCCGCCTGCCTTGTCGTTTTCCATCGCAGCTCCTTGAAGATATTCGTTGAACTTTCCTGAGTGCATCATCTCGCGGGATGGCGTACTCATCTGTACGCCAACGAACATTGCTAAAAAGAAAACGCCCGGACAGGCCGGGCGTGTGTTGGATTTGTCACGCTGGCGAGCGGCCTGCTTGCCGCCAGCCGCTTAGCCGATGGCGCGCAAGCCGCCGTTGACGACGCGTACGCGGTCGCCCTGGCGCCAGTTCGGCGCGGCGCTCTGGTGCACGGTGCGCGTCTTGCCGTTATCGAGGCGCACGACGATGTTGTAGCTGCGCGTGGCGCGCACGCTGCCCTCGATCTGGTTGCCGGCCACGGCACCGCCAACGGCGCCCAGCACGGTGGCCAGTTGCTTGCCGTGGCCGCCGCCCACCTGGTTGCCCAGCAAGCCGCCGACGACGGCGCCGCCGGCCGCGCCGACGCCGCTGCCTTCGGCGCGCGTATTGACTTCATGGATGGCTTCGATCACGCCGCAATTGCTGCACACCTGCGGCGCCGGGGCTGCCGCATATTCTTGCTGAGGTTGTTGCTGTGGCTGCTGAGGCTGTGGTTGGCGCACGGGTTGCTGCGGAGGCAGGGCCGCCAGCGCTTGCGCGCCGGCAGGCTGCAAGTTCGCTTGCGGCTGGTTCGCCTGCAAGCTGGCCAGCTGTTCGGCCGAGGTGCTGGCCGCCAGTGGCTGGGCATCGCGCTGGGACGAGGGCAGCCAACCCATCAGGGCCGCCGTGCCCACGCCGCAAAACAGCAGGACGGCGACGGCGGCGGCAAGCACCAGCGGATGGAGGGATTTGGTGGTGGTGGTGGTGGTGGTCATGGAGAGCTCCTTGGTTTTTTTGAAATAATGAAATGGGTAGTGCGTGTTATCCGTGCATGCAGCCAGTGTGCTGTGCCGCGTGCCCCGCTTCCGTGCGTCACCGTACATACAGGCACGGTACTGCACCGTAGGCTAAGTAAAAATTATGTCGAGTTGTAACGACACCAAGGAAAAGCAATGCCACCAACGAACGCCAGCATGACCCTGTCCCGCGATGCAGGCCGATCCGGCATGGGCACGCCTGCGGGCGCGCTTGATGCCGGTAACCGCTTGCTGGCCAGCCTGCCCGAGCACGACTTGCGGCACCTGACGGCGCTGTTCGAGAGCGTCACGGTCGAGGTGGGCGAGGTGCTGTACGAACCGGGCCAGCCTATTGGCCACATCTATTTTCCCGGCGATTGCCTGATCTCGCTGCTGGCCGTGGCGGAAGGCCGCATGACCCTGGAAGTGGGGTCCGTCGGCCGCGAAGGCGTGCTGGGCGCTTCCGTCGCGCTGGGTCATGACTTGGCGCAAGTGCGTGCCGTGGTGCAACGTTCCGGTACGGCCAGCCGCATCGGGCGGGCCGAGTTCTGCGCCGAGTTCGCCCAGCTCGATTCCCTGCAGCGCCTGCTGTACCGCTATACGGACACCTTGCTGGCGCAAGCCATCCAGATTGCCGTGTGCAGCCGCTTTCACGTGCTCGAGGCACGCCTGGCCCGTTCGCTGCTGATCACGCGCGACCGCCTGCAGTCGGAAAAATTTCATCTGACGCATGAATTCCTTGCCCATACCCTGGGCGTGCGGCGGGTCGGCGTGACCAAGGCGGCCAGCGCGCTGCAGCAGCAAAAACTCATCACCTACAGCCGCGGCAATATCGAGATCCTCGATTCTGCGGGCCTGGAAGCCGTCTCCTGCCGCTGCTACGCGCTGGTCAAGGACAGCGGCGCCATCGGCATGGCCAACGTCTTCGTCTGATCTTCCTCATCCTCATCCTCGTGCCGCGGACGCAAAAAAGCGGGGCGGGCGCCTGGGCGCCCACCCCGCTTTCTTGTGTACCAATTACTTCGGCTTGACCTGGTTACCGATCACGCCACCGACGGCGGCGCCGCCGATTGCGCCGACGGCGCTGCCGCCCGTCAGCACGGAGCCGGCAACGGCGCCGACACCGGCGCCGATGGCGGTGTTTTTATCCTGGCCCGACATATTGGCGCAAGCGGTCAAGCTCAGCAGCAGAGCGGCAACGGAAGTGGTAGCGGCGATTTTTTTAATGATTTGCATGATAGTTCTCCTATGAATTCGGACCTCGTGGCGCCGGCATGGTATGGGCCGGTGGGACTTCGTGTCGCCACGTGTTTCAGGCACGATCACAGAATAGGATTGTGGCAAGGCAGGGTCTGTTCGGCAACGCACATAGGGGTGTAACAATTGTAATCATGCACGGCAGCCCTATCTTGCCATCTTGTTCAGCGGTGTTTGCGCGGTGTCTTGCCCGGTTTCGGCGCCACCGGTTTCACGCGCGCCTGGGCCAGCAGGGCTGCGCATTCGCTGTCCTCGCCAGGACCGGTATTGACCAGCGGCAGCAGGGCGGCCACGGGCGCCACCACGGCCAGCGCCAGGGCACCGCCGGCGCGCAGGGCCAGCACGCCCTTGTCGACGCTCACGTCGGGCTTGCTGAAAGTGCCCTGCACATACAGGGGCGAGCGCAGCGAAAAGATGCGCAAGCCCTTGCTGTCCGGCTGCAATGTCAGGTCCAGCTGCTCATTGGCCAGGTTCACCGTGCCGTCGACATGCAGCACGGCATCGTCCGTGTCGACGAGGAACTGGCGCGTGCGCATCAAGCCCTTGGTGACGACGAAATCGGCGGCCATGCAGTTCAGCTTGACCTGCTTGTCGCCCACCAGCTTGGTCAGCACGATGCTGCCGATATTCAAGCCCATTTCTTCCAGCAACAGCTTGCTGATGCTGCCCCGGTTGATCAGTGCGCGCACTTCGCCGTTTGAACTGCCCAGCAGGCCGGCGACGGAATTGCCCGTGGCCGACAGCGACGCGTCGCCATTGATTTCGCCCACGCTCGCTTGCAGGGCCGGCAGGCGGGGAAACAGTTGCTGGATGTGCAGATGGCGGGCGCTGGCCTTGAGTTCGGCCGCGATGCCGTTGGCGATGACCTTGCCGCTGCCGTCGAGCCTGATCTGCGACGTCAGGGTGCCGCCCGCCACATTGAAGTTGAGCGGCGTCAGGGACAGCACGCCATCCGTCAGCACCACATGCGTGTCGAGCTTGCTGATTGGCAACTCGGCGTCGCGCGTGATTTTATCGGCCGTGTAGCGCACGTCGGCGTCCAGGCTGGTCCAGCGCTCCGTCTTGAAGGTTTCCACCGGCAGCACGCGGCCGGCCGGCTGCGTCGACGGCACGCCCCGTTCCTTCTTGCTGGCGCTGGAATCGGCGCCCACCAGCGGGCCCAGGTCGGAAAACTGCAGCAGGCGCGAGTGCACCTCGCCCGTCAGGCGCTTGCGCGGCGTGCTGGCGGAAAACGCCAGCTTGCCTTCGATGTCGCTGGAACCCACCTTGCCGCTGAACTGGTCGTAGACCCATTCGCCGCCGCGCGGCGCCAGGGTGCCCGTCAAATGGCCTTCCGTACTGAAATGCGGCGTTTCCGGCAGCAGCACGCCCGTCAATGGATACAGGCGCGCCATGCTGGGCCCGGATATTTTCAGGCGCACGTCGAGCGCGGCCAGGTCCGCCGGACGCGTCAGGGTGCCTTCGATGGCCACGCTGCTGCCGCTCGCGCGCATGTCTGCCTGGATGGGGAAGGGCGTGCCTTGCTGCTGCAGCGACAGCACGCCGCCCGCCTTGCCGCCGCCCTGGATGCTTTCGCCGCGGTATTTGCCCGACAGCTTCCAGGCGATGCCGTAGCGCGCATCGTCCGCGATGGTGTCGACGTCGGCGCGCATCGCCGTGTTTGTGACAGCATCGTCCAGGGTCACGCTGCCCTTGCTGAAGACCACGCTTTGCAGTTCCAGCTGCCACGGCGACGGCTGCTCCTGTTTGTCGAAGGTCCAGTTGTTCTTGCCATCCTTGCCGCGCAGCAAGCGCACCTGCGGCGCGTCGAAGCGCAATTGCGGGATGACGATTTTCTTCTCCAGCAGGGCCAGGGGATTGAGGGAAAACGCCAGCTGGCTCACGCTGGCCAGCTGCGCCGGCTCATCCGTTCCTGCCATGGCGCTTGGGTTGCCCAGGCGCACGTCCTTGGCCTGCAGGTGCGGCCACGGCAGGTAGGCGCGCCAGCTTTGTTGCCCCGCAGTGCTTGGCTGCTGCCACGTCAGCGACAGGTCGCCCGCAATGGCAAAGGGCCGTCCCAGCGCTTCGCTGGCGCGCGCATTGAGCCAGGGCTTGGCGCGGTTCCAGTCCATATTGAGCAAGGCGACGGCGGCGACGGCGGGTAAGGCGATGAGTGCGGCGGCGCTGGCGAGGGCGATTTTCCGGCGGCGCGAGAGAGAGAGAAAACGTGGCATAGGGTGTGAGGTAAGAAGTGTTTCTTTCTGGACAGAAGCACGATGCTACAGGAATCGCTACAAAACCGGTCCCGTTTCAGGTTTTGCAGGCGTGCAGGTGCGCTGGCGCACGTTACCCATGCAAGTATTGTCGATTTCTTACTCTATGTGCGGCACCGAACGGATATGCGGGGAGCCGGAGCCTATAACGTCATACATCAAACGCAGTTCCTGATTCCAGATGTACCGACGTTGATACCTACCGATTAACATTCTCCAGGAGAAAAAAAATGACAAACCGAGATTTCATCAAAACCCCCATGACCGCTCTGGCCGCCTGCCTCACCGCCGTTGTCCTGATGACGGGTTGCTCCAGCCTGAAAACGCCTGCGACGGCCGACGTCGCCGTGTCGCGCGCCGCCGTCGATAACGCCGCCAGCGCCGGCGCCGCCGAATTGGCCCCCGATGAAATGCGTTCTGCCCGCGAGAAAATGCGCATGGCTAACCAGGCCTTGAAAGACCGCGACTACAAACTGGCGCGCGACCTGGCCGACCAGGCGCAAGCCGATGCCAAGCTGGCGCAAAGCAAGGCCAACTCGGCCAAGGCCACCAGCGCCGCCGATGAGATCAACGAGAACATCCGCGTCATGCGCGAAGAACTCGACCGTGCCAATCAGCAAGCGCCAAAACAATAAGCAACAACAATAACTAATAACAGGATTCCATCATGAAAAAATCTACCTACACCACGATTCCCGGCCTGCTGGCCATGGCCGCTTTAGTTGCCGCCTGCAGCTCTGCACCGACCACCACCAGCCTGCTCGACCAGACGCGCGGCGACTACATGGCGGCGCAATCGAACCCGCTGGTGTCGACCTATGCGCCACGCGAATTCCGCGAAGCGAGCGCTGCGCTGGAAGCGGCGAACGCGGCCGCCACGCGCCAGGATGACAGCGAAAAGGTCGACAAGCTGGCCTACCTGGCCAAGCAAAAGATAGCCACGGCGCAAGAAGTCGCCAAGCAGAAGGCCGCGGAAGCCGATGTCGCCAACGCCGGCAAGCAGCGCGACCAGTTGCGTCTCGATGCGCGCACGCAGCAGGCTGACCAGGCCACGGCCCGCGCCCAGTCGGCGCAAGCGGATGCGGAAGCGGCCAAGGCCCAGGCGCAAGCGGCTGAAGCATCGGCCCGCGATGCGCAAGCCCGCGCCGCCGGACTCGAAGCGCAGCTGGCCGACCTGGCCGCCAAGAAAACCGAACGCGGCATGGTCATCACCCTGGGTGACGTGCTGTTTGGCACGGACAAGGCAAACCTGACGGCCGATGGCACGAATACGGCGCGCAAGCTGGCCGACGTACTGAAAAACAACCCGCAGCGCACCGTGCTGATCGAAGGCTTTACGGATAGCACGGGCGGTTCCGCGCATAACCTGGAATTGTCGCAACGCCGCGCCGAATCCGTGCGCAATGCATTGCTGGAACAAGGCATCGGCCGCGACCGCATCGCCACGAAAGGCTACGGCGCCGCCTATCCGGCCGCCGGCAATGACAGCGCGGCGAACCGCCAGCTGAATCGCCGGGTGGAAATTGTGCTGTCGGAAGATAACACGGCCATTCCCGCCCGCCGATAGTATTGGGAACAACGCCGCCCAGTGCGGCAGTAGAAAGGCAGCACCGGCCGAAGGTTGGCCGGTGGATACCCATGCAAGACTTGAAAGGAAACATCATGACCCAAACATCTGTTGAGATTCCAGCTGGCATCGATACGGCCGCCATCCGCGCGGCCGCCAAAAACCTGGGCGACGGCGCCGTGACGGCCGGCTACCAGGGCGACCGCCAGGAGTTGATCGCCCTGCTGAATGGGGCGCTGGCCACCGAACTGGTGTGTATTGCGCGCTACAAGCGCCATTACTACACCGTAAGCGGGCGCGACAACGGCAGCATCAAGGCCGAGTTCCTGGAACACGCGCAGCAGGAGCAGGAACACGCCGACTGGCTGGCCGAACGCATCGTGCAATTGAACGGCAAGCCAGATTTTAATCCTGCAACATTGCTTGCACGTAGCCATGCCGAGTATGATGACTCCGAAGACGTGCAAAGCATGGTGCGTGCCAATCTGATCGCGGAACGGGTGGCGATCGAGTCGTATCGCCAGATGATCGTGAAAATTGGCGACAAAGATCCGACCACACGCCATTTGTTGATCAAAATCATGGCTGTCGAAGAAGAGCACGCCGATGATATGCGCGATCTAATGGAATAGTGTTTTTGAGTAAAGTAGGTATAGTAACTACATTCATCCACAGCTAAGGAGCTAAACCATGTTGGAAAACAATATCACCACCGTCAATAACGATGTCAAAACCCTGGTCAAGGATGCGCAAGCCCTGTTCAGCGCCGCTGCCGCCCTGACCGGCGAAAAAGCCGATGAAGTGCGCGTCAAGGGCATGAAAACCCTGGACGCCGCCCTGGCCAAGGCGCACGAAGCGCAAGCATCGGCCATCGTTGCCACCAAGCAGCTCGCCTCCCAGGCGGACGGCTATGTCAAGGAAAACCCATGGCGCACGGTGGCCGTTGCCGCTGGCGTCGGCGTGCTGGTCGGCTTCATCCTGGGCCGCAAGTAATCCACTGTCAGGAGCGATATGGACAAGTCTGCTTCGTCTCACCAGGGGCCGGGATTGATCGGCTCGGTCGCCGGCCTGGCCAAGAACGCCGTCGGACTGATGTTGTCGCGGCTGGAACTGGCCACCATCGAACTGTCGGAAGTGCGCAATCACATGCTGCAGCTGGTGGTCATTTTCGCGCTGGCGACGGTGGCGGGCTTGTTTGCCATCGCTTACGGCAGCGTGCTGATCGTTTTCCTGGCCTGGGATAGCCTGGGCTGGAAGATCCTGGCGATCATGACGGTCGTGTTCGTACTGCTGGCGATCGCCCTGGTCATGTATGCGCGCGCCATGCTGCGTCAAGGAAAGTTGTCCATGCCCGCCACCATGGCGGAATTGAAGGCCGACCGCGACATGCTGATGTAAGCTGCCTTACTAGGAGAATTCATGTCGGAAAACGACAAACTGGCGGCGCAAGCCGCCCGCAAGCGCCTGCTGATCGCCCAGGGCGAAATGTATCGCGTCGGCATCGTGCATGCGCGCGCCAACGTGGGTTATGCATTGCGTCCCGAATCGCTGTTGCAGGGCGTGGTCGAGACGGCGGTCGGCTTTGCCGGCCACCGCGTCGAGTCCCTGCTGGCGCCGGGTGGCATGCGTTTGCAAGGCGCCATGCCCTACGTGCTGACGGCGCTATCGTTTATCGGACGCAAGAAGCTGGTCAAGCCGGCCCTGGTCCTCGTGGCCGTTGCCGCCGTTGCCGCCAGCTGGCTGCGCCGCAAGCGCTGAACGCCAGCCATGTTGCACAGGAACGCCGTCATTGACGGCGTTTTTTTGCCTGCACCCAAGGTCCGACGCGCACTGACGCAATCCCTTACAATGATACCCGCCGCATTCCGCGCGGCGGACAGAGGGGCCATCTTGATGACGAATTCGAAGACACCGATCAATCAGTTAAATCCCTCGCGCCTGCGCATCGTGCTGGTACTGCAGGGCGGCGGCGCACTGGGCGCCTACCAGGCCGGCGTCTACCATGCGCTGCACGAACATGGCCTGGCGCCCGACTGGGTGGTGGGTACCTCGATCGGTGCCATCAATGCGGCCATTTTGGCCGGCAACAAGCACGAGGACAGGCTGGTGCGCCTGAAACAGTTCTGGCAGCGCGTGGCGCACCGCGACAGCATCGACATGAACCTGGTATCGGACCAGCAGCGCCGCTCGAACATCTGGCTGGCCACGCTCGATACGGTGCTGCGCGGCGTGCCCGGCTTCTTCAAGCCGCGTGCCTTCAGCTTGTTCCCGGCAGGAATCGCCGTCAAGCCGGAAGAGGCCAGTTACTACGACACGAGCGAGTTGGCCAGCACCCTCGATGAACTGGTCGATTTCGATTACCTGAACCAGCCGGGCGGCATGCGCCTGACGGTCAACGCCCTGCGCGTCAAATGCGGCAGCCTCACCAGTTTCGACAGCCAGCAGCAGCCGCTGACGGCCGAGCATATCCGCGCCAGTGGCGCCTTGCCGCCCGGCTTTGCCGGTGTGCGCGTCGATGGCGATTTATATTGGGATGGCGGCCTGTACTCAAACACGCCGCTGGAAACCGTGCTCGACGACACGCCCCACGTCGATACCTTGGTCTTCATGGTGGATTTATGGAGTTCGGAAGGCCCGGAACCGACCACCCTGGATGAAGTGCAGACGCGGCAAAAGGATGTCACCTTCGCCTCGCGCTCGAAGCGGCATATCGAAGATTACGTCAATACGCATACCTTGCAGCACAAATTGCGCGAACTGTACGCCAAGTTGCCCGACAGCGCGCACAACCGCCAGCAGACGGAAGAGTTGGTAGCGCTGGGCTGCGACAGCACCATGCACATCGTGCGCCTGCCGTACGCGGGGCGCGACTGGCACATGGCGGCCAAGGACATCAATTTCTCCAGGGGCTCCATCGAGTGGCGCTGGGAGCAGGGCTACCAGGATGCCCTGCGCGCCATCAAGGCGGCCGGCTGGCTGGCTTTTGTCACGGAAGACACGCCGCTGGTGGTGCACGAACTGCCACCCTACGAGCGCGACGCCGCCTGATCAGGCGGCGTCGCAGAGAACGGTTTATGGCTGCGGATGCGCCGCTACACGCAGTTTTTCCGCGTTCGCCATGTCTTGGCGGTAGGTATCTTGCGCATCCTTCAGGCAAGTGGCGTGCGTGGCGGATGGTTCCGAACGGCAAGCTTTTTTGGCCTCGGCCAGGGCTGCGGCGATTTCCTTGCGCAGGGTGCGCAGCTGGGCTTGCGCCGTGCTGTCTTCCTGGTACCAGCGTTGCGGGTCGCCCGGCTGCGGCGTGGCCGTCTGGGCCAAGGCCAGTGGTGCCAGGCTGCAGGCGAACAGGGTAGCCAAGAGTGTGTTGTGGATAGTCATGATATTTCCTCCTTAAATTAAAAAAGGCGCCGCGGCGCCTTTTTTTACAACCTGCCCGTCAGTAATAGCAGGATCAGTATCACGACGACCAGGCCGGCGATGCCGCTGGGGCCGTAACCCCAGTTGCGGCTATGCGGCCAGGTAGGCAGGACGCCGACCAGGGCGAGGATCAAGATGATCAGAATGATGGTGCCCATGGCAACTCCTTGTTATCGTACGACTTATGCGGGATGGCGGACGCTTGCTGGCAAGCTCCGCCGAAAATTAATACCGGTAGACGCGGCCGTCAACGACGCGCACGCGGTTGCCCGGGCGCAAATCATTCGCGTTGTCCTGCACCACGGTGCGGTATTCGCCGTTGTCGAGGCGCACGCTGATCTGGTAGGCCTGCGCTTGCTGCCTGCGGCCTTCCACCTGATTGCCGACCACGCCGCCAGCGACGGCGCCCGCCACGGTGGCGGCCGTGCGTCCGCCGCCCGAGCCGATGGTATTGCCCAGCAGGGCGCCGGCGATGCCGCCGACCACGGCGCCGGCGCCGCTGGTCTGTCCGCCGCCTTGCACGATCTGGATGGAGTCGACGGTGCCGTACATGGCGGACTCAGGCTGGTTGGCCGGGTAATATTGTTGTGACTGGGTAGGGCCGGTGGCGCAACCGCTGAGTACGGCGGTGGCGGCGAGCATCAGTGCAGCCAAAGTGGCGTTGGTTTTCATTTTATTCTCCTGACGAGGTGAGGGTGTAGTGCCATCTTAGTCACGCCCCTGTCCTTGGTCTGTACGCTGCCGCACGCACTTATTTGCTGTCGAATCTGGCATTGTGGGCTGGAGCGATCCAGCAAAACGTTGTTATTTCTCCCTGTCTGCCTCCTGCTTGCAAAATAAATTACTTGTGTACGGCAGCGTACAGAAGAGCGGCGACTATCCACGTAAAACGGTAGTCATGCCAAGCAGACATGCTTGTCACCACCAGGGAGAAATACAACATGAACAAGAATAAGCTCTTCACCGCCATCGTCGTCAGCCTGGCATGCGCCGCCTGGGGCGGCCAGGCAGTGGCCGCCACGCCGGAAGCGAAAGCAGCCTACAAGGCAGCCAATGAACAGGCTGGCCTGAATTACAAGCTGGCGCATGCGGAATGCGAAAAAATCACGGGTAACCCGAAGGATGTCTGCATCGCCGAAGCGAAGGCCGTGCGCACCTACGATGAAGCCGTTGCTCAGGCGCAATATACGAATACCCTGCGTGCCTACACCAAGGCGCGCATCAAGATTGCCGATGCCAACTACGACGTCGATCTGGCCCGCTGCAATGCGCTGACGGGCAACGACAAGGATGTCTGCGTCAAGCTGGCCAAGTCCACCAAGGTGGCGGCCCTGGCCGACGCCAAGGCAGACAAGAAAGTCATCGAAGCGCGCAGCGATGCGCGTGAAGCAAAGAGAAAAGCCGAGTACAAGGTCGCGACAGAAAAATGCGATGCATTGGCCGGCGCAGCCAAGGATGACTGTATCAAGGCTGCAAAAACCCAGTTTGGCTACTGAGCTCCCTCGGGCGCGCAGTCACCACACTGGTATAAGAAGCTCATTGTGAGCACATTGATTGACCACTCCTAAGGAAAAAACCATGAAATTCACTAAATCTATCGCTACTGGCCTGTTCATCGCTTCCCTGTTCGCCGTTGCAGGTTGCGCTTCGACCCCAACCAAAGAAGGCACGGGCGAGTACATCGACGACGCGGCCATCACCACCAAAGTGAAAGCCAGCATCTTCAATGAGCCTACCCTGAAATCGACGGAAATCAACGTTGAAACCTTCAAGGGCGTGGTTCAGCTGAGCGGCTTCGTTGCCCAGCCAGCTGATGCCGCCAAAGCGGGCGAAATTGCCCGTGGCGTCAAAGGCGTGAAGTCGGTGAAAAACGACATCCGCGTCAAGTAATGGCCTGACCTGCCGCAGGCCCAGCCCCACGGCTGGCCCTGCGGCCCTCCACCGACCGTCGCGGGAATCGCATGCATATCCAGCCTACAGATACCCCGCCCGAGCCGGTGGCGGCTGCCTCCACCGAGCCTGTCGGGCCACCTCCCGGCGCGCCCGGGGAGCACCTGGACGCATCCTTGCGCCTGCCGCTGCATGTCAATGCGCGCGGCCTGGCCCTGGGCATCATCGCCACCGTCAGCTTCATCTATGCGTTGCAGTGGGCGCAGAAATTCCTCATTCCCGTCATCTTCGGCATTTTCATTGCCTATACCCTCAATCCTGTCGTCGCCTGGCTGGAAAAGCTGCGCCTGCCGCGCGCCATCGGCACCACCATCGTCACGGCCCTGATACTGTTCGGTTCCGTCGTCGTGGTCGACCGCGTGCAGGGCGAATTCGAATCCATCGTGGAAGAGTTGCCGGCCGCCACACAGAAACTGTCGCGGCTGATCGCCGAGAACACTGGTGGCAAGAACAGCACCTTCCAGAAGATGCAGGCCGTGGCCAATGCAATCGAGCAAGTGGCCGCTGGCGCCGAGACCCGCCGCAACAACCGCCGCGCCGCCGCCGCCGAGGCGCCCAACTTCAAGATCATGGACTGGGTCTGGGCCGGTTCGCTGGGCCTGGTGGGCTTTCTCAGCCAGGCGACCATGGTCATCTTCCTCGTGTTTTTCCTGCTGCTGTCGGGCGACACCTTCAAGCGCAAGCTCGTCAAGCTGACGGGACCGTCGCTGAGCCGCAAGAAGGTCACCGTGCACATCCTGGAAGACATCAATACCTCGATCCAGAACTATATGTTCATGCTGCTCGTCACGAATGTCTTGCTGGCCGCCATGATGTGGATCGCCTTGCGCGTGATCGGCCTGGAAAACGCGGGCGCCTGGGCCATCGTGGCCGGCTTGCTGCACATCATGCCGTATTTCGGCCCGCTGCTCATCACCATCGCCACGGGCTTGGTGGCCTTTTTGCAGTTCGAATCGCTGCAAATGGTCTTGCTGGTGACGGGCACGTCGATGGCCATCGCCACCCTGGTGGGCACCTTTGTCACCACCTGGATGACGGGACGCATCGCCCGCATGAA
Organism: Janthinobacterium sp. PSPC1-1; assembly: GCF_049897625.1. NCBI lineage: Bacteria > Pseudomonadati > Pseudomonadota > Betaproteobacteria > Burkholderiales > Oxalobacteraceae > Janthinobacterium > Janthinobacterium sp. PSPC1-1. Next base: position 70,777 of record NZ_JAFCWP010000006.1, read on the forward strand.
TCCCACAGCCGTGTTCATCAGCCTGCTGTTCTGGGGCTGGCTGTGGGGCGTATGGGGCTTGTTGCTGGGCGTGCCCATCATCGTCATGGTGAAGGTCGTGGCCGAGCGCGTGCAGGGCATGGAAGTGGTGGCCGAGCTGCTGGGCGAGTAGTTGCCTAAAATGCAAACGGCGCCCGCAGGCGCCGTTTAGACATGCGTCAGCCTGCTCAGGACTGGTGGCGTTTCAATATCTTGACTTGCACATCGCCGTCTTCCGTCTTCGGCATATCCTTCATGCTGCCCAGCTGCAGGGCGAACTGGCGCGTGAATTCTGCGCCCAGGAAGAAGATTTGCGCCGAGTAATACACCCACAGCAGCAGGGCCACCAGCGAACCGGCCGCGCCATAGCTGCTGGCCACGCCGCTATTGCCGATATACACGCCAATCGCATATTTCCCCAGTGAAAACATGAAAGCCGTGCCGATGGCGCCGATCAGCACGTCGCGCCACGACAGGCGCACGCGCGGCAGCATTTTATAGATGACGGCAAACAGGCTGGCGATGACGGCAAAGCCGATCAGGTTCGACAAAATGGTAAACAGCACGGCCGTGTCTTTCCACACGCCTTCCCAGAAGTTGGCGAGAATGGCCATGGCGGCATTGACCACCAGCGAGACCATCAGCAGGAAGGCCAGTACCAGCACCAGGCCGAAGGACAGCAAACGCGTGCGCAGCATGTCCCAGGCGCCCGCTTCCTTCAGCGGTGGTACTTGCCAGATTTCATCGAGACTCGCTTTCAGTTCGGCAAACACGCTGGTGGCGCCAAACAGCAGCAGGGCGCTGGCGATGAGGGTGGCGATGCGCCCCTGCTCATGGTTCTTCGCGCCGGCCAGTACCAGCTGGATGGCTTCGGCGCCTTGCGTGCCCAGCAAACCCTGCAATTGCCCCATCAGCTCGCCGCGCGCGGCCGCCGGACCATAGAAAAAGCCGGCGATGGCAATCACCAGCACGAGGATGGGGGCGATGGAAAACAGGGTGTAGTAGGCGAGGGCAGCGCCCTTGCTCGAGGCGCGGTGTTCCAGCCATTCGGTGACGGAACAGACGATGACACTGCGCATTTGCTTGCTGAACGGCACCAGGCCGGCCAGTCTTGGATAACGGGTAGAAAAATTCATGCTGGCTTTCAATGCAAAAAAGGGGCGCGAGCCCCTTTTTTTATTCACAAGTGGCGTACCACTGTTGAGTTTACTGCACGCGGCGTTCGATGGTGATTTGTTCCACTTCAACGCGGCGGTTTGGTTCCAGGCACTTGATCAGGTCGGCACGCTTCTTGTTGTCGCAGGTGACGACAGGATTGGTGGAGCCCTTGCCTTCAGCTGTCAGGCGGTTGGCGGCGACGCCGTGGGCGACCAGGTATTCCTTGACTGCATCAGCGCGCTGCTGTGACAGTTTCAGGTTGTACTTGGGCGAACCGATGCGGTCGGCATAACCACTGATGACGACGTTGTTGACGTCCGGCGCTGCGTTCAGCACGCGGGCGATCTCGTCGAGCTTGGTCTGTGTCGGACCCAGCTTGGCGCTGTCGAACGCGAACAGTTCCGTTGCCGCCATCGTCACTTTTTCAAAGCGTGGCGGTGGTGGCGGTGGTGGCGGCGGTACGACCACGACGACTTCTTCGCGCACTGGCGGCGGCGGTGGCGGTGGTGGCGGCGGTGCAGGCGGTTTGTCGAACGCGAAGTTCAGGCCCAAGGTGACGTAGTAGTTGTTGGCCTTGCTGCTTGGGTCGAAGGTATTGCCACGCAGGAAGCCGTGCACATTGCGTACGTCAGCCTGGAACGACAATTGATCGTTGATGGTGGACTGGAAGCCCAGACCTACGCTGGCGTATGGCGAACTCTTCGAGCGTTCACCGAAGGCGAAGCTGGTGTCCTTGTCGCGCTGCATGCCGGCACCCACCAGCAGGAAGGGGCGGAAGGCTTTGCGCGAGAACATGTACAGACCGTCTACGCCCAGCGTATTTTGCTGATAGCGCTGTTGGCCATCCTTCGAGCGGGCATACGTGGTGCCCAGCTGGATATCCCAGTCCTGGGAAACAGGTTTACCGAAACGCAAGCCTGCGCCATAGCCGGTTTTATCCGTGGCAAAGTCGGAATCTGGCTTGAGTGCGTTGAGGCTGGGTTGAATGTACCAGGAGGGATTGATTTCCTGGGCCTGTGCGCCGAGGGCGGAGCACAGTACTGCGGCGGCAACGGCGATTTTTTTTAGATTATTCACAAGTAACTCCCAACGTTGATAAGAGATTTTCTCTGCTGCATCAATGCGACAACTGCCAGACATGCTATTGCTAGAGATAGACGACAATTCCAGGTGCGCTTTCTTGCGATAAATGCACGGCTGTTGGACTAGAGAATACGATGGCAGGTTCGCAAGGTCCGTGCGTTGGCGCACAAAGCATTGTGGTATATCAATGGTGTTGCAGATTCACGACAAATACTTTGCTGTTGAAAAAAACTAATTTGCCTCGTGAACATTTTGCAATCACGGCCACTTCCGGGCGCCGCGAAGGGAGGCAATCGTACGACTTGTTACTGACATGCCACTGTATATTAGCAACAATGATGAGCTTGACAACTAATATTACATTGATGTTGTATTCCTGTCGCGTTGCCTTGCCGGGCTTCCACCGGGCAACTTTTACGCGCCGCAGCCAGCTCCGCCACTTTCATCAAGGAGTCACCCGTGCCTGACCTGTCCCGTGTTGTTTCTTCCCCGCTGTCTGGCAAACTGGGCCCGCTGGGTTTGCTGGGTTTGCTGTGTCTGCTGCTGTCGCTGGGCCTGGCTATGCCGGCCTGGGCCGATAGCGGCGTGGCCTTGTTTTCACCCAGCGGCACGGTCAAGGCCGTGCGCCAGGTGCGGGCCCAGTTCGCCACGCCGATGGTGCCGTTCGGTGACATGGGCTTGCCCGCACCGTTCGCCATCGATTGCGGCAAGGCCGAGCCTGGCGTCGTGGCGGGCGCGGGGCGCTGGGCCGACGAGCGCAACTGGAACTTTGATTTCGAGCGCGATTTGCCGGCCGGCGTGGCTTGCAGTTTTAGCTTGAAAGCGGGGCTGAAGGACCTGGCCGGCAAGCCTTTGCAGGGGACGGCGTCGTACCGCTTTTCCACGGGCGGTCCTGCCATCGTCGAGGCCGTACCATATGACGGCCAACCGTATATCGATGAAAACCAGATCTTCGTGCTGGGGCTCGATGCCGCGCCGAACGAGGCCAGCGTGGCCGCGAACGCGTATTGCCGCGCCGATGGCATCAATGAAAAAATTCCCGTGCGCTTGTTCAAAGGCAAGGAACTGGAGCAGGTCTTGACCCTGCGCAAGAGCTTCCTCGACCGCTACCTGACTGTCTACTTCAAGAAGCGGGGTACGCTCTGGAAAGTGGGCATGCCCGTCGCCAGCAGGGGCGCGCCGCCGCTGCCCGTCACCGTACTGCAATGCAAACGCAGCTTCCCCGCCAACGCCAAGGTGTCGCTGGTGTGGGGCGAGGGCATTGCCAGCGCCAGCGGCATTGCCACGGACAAGGCGCAAACCCTGCAGTTCAAGACGCGGCCCGATTTCACGGCCAAATTCAGCTGCGAACGCAGCAATCCCAAGGAACAGTGCATCCCCTTCCTGCCCATGCGCGTGCAATTTTCCGCGCCCGTGAGCGCGGCGCAGGTGCGCGCCATGACCCTGAAGGGCGGCGGCAAGACGTATGCGCCGACGATTGCAAAAGACGAAGAAAAGGCGGAATTCCTGTATGGCGCCACCTTCAACGGCCCCTTCCCCGTGCAAGCCAGTTTTGTGCTGAACCTGCCGCCGAAGCTGACGGATGACGCGGGCCGCGCCTTGCTCAACCGCGCGCGCTTTCCCATGACGGTGCGCACGGGTGAACAGCCGCCGCTGCTGAAATTCCCGGCCCCGTTCGGCATCATCGAAGCGAAGGGCGACGGCTTGCTGCCCGTGACCGTGCGTAATATCGAGCCGGTGCTGTCGGGCAAGGAAGTGACAGCGCCATCGGCTGCCGCCACGGGCGCCACCTTGCGCGTGCCCGACAATGATGACAAGTTCATCATCGAGTGGATGCAGCGCCTGGCCGGCAATGGCGACGGGGGCGAGTACTGGCAACCGTACGCCCAGTATGCGGGCAACATGAGCAAATCCGTGCTGGCCGGCGCCGCCGGTACGCGCCCCATCAGCCTGCCCCGTCCGGACGGCAAGAAAACCTTCGAAGTGATCGGCATTCCACTGCAAAAACCGGGCTTCTATGTAGTCGAGCTGGCCAGCCCCATCCTCGGCAAAGTGTTGCTGGGCAAGCCGACCACCGCCTACATCCGCACGGCCGCGCTGGTGACGAATCTGGCGGCCCACTTCAAGCATGGCGCGCAATCGTCGCTGGTGTGGGTGACGTCTCTGGACAAGGGCGCGCCTGTTGCGAAAGCGCAAGTGGCCGTGCGCGACTGCGGCGGCAAGCTGCTGTGGCAAGGCGCCACGGGCGCGGACGGCGTGGCGCACATTCCCGGCGAGCTGGCTGCATCCAGCTGCAAGAACAATGGCCGCTACTTTATCAGTGCGCGCAGCGGCGGCGACATGACGTTTACCCTGTCGGACTGGGTGGGCGGCATCGAAGCCTGGCGTTTTAATTTACCCACGGATGACACGCGCGCCGACAACACCTTGCTGGCCACGGTATTTGACCGCACCCTGCTGCGCGCGGGCGAAACCGTGCACATGAAGCATTTCATCCGCAAGCACACGGACGAGGGCATGAGCCTGGTCGACAAAAATAACGGCCCCGGCAGCACCACCTCCGTCGTCATCACGCACCAGGGCAGCGACCAGAACTATCAGCTGCCCCTGCGCTGGTCGGCCGGCGGCACGGCGGAAAACGACTGGCTCATTCCCGCCGACGCCAAGCAGGGCGAATACAGCGTCACCATGGCGGGCCGCCCGTCCGGCAGTTTCCGCGTGGAAGCGTTCCGCGTGCCGACCATGAAAGCCATGCTGCAGGGCCCGAAAGCACCCGCCGTGCAGGTGAAACAGCTGGCCCTCGATGCGCAAATCACGTATCTGGCCGGCGGCGCGGCCACCAACGCGCCCGTCAAGCTGCGCACGGTGCTGCAAGACAAGAGCGTGACGTTTGCCGACTATCCCGATTTCAGCTTCAGCAATGGCGACGTGAAGGAAGGCCTGGTGAAGCAGGGCACGGGCTACGACGACGATGAGGGCGAGTGGCAGGACGAAGGCCATGGCGCGGCCGGCGCCGGCGCGACGGCGGCGCGCACGCAAAGCTTGACCCTCGACAAGTCGGGCGGTGCGCGCATCGTCATCGATCAGCTGCCGCAGCTGTCCACGCCGCGCGACCTGGTGGCGGAAATGGCTTTCCAGGACGCAAATGGCGAGACGGCTTCCGTCGCCACGCGCGTGCCGCTGTGGCCATCGAATGTCGTGATCGGCATCAAGCCCGACGCCTGGGCCTTGAGCAAGGATGCCTTCAAGTTCACGGTGGTCGTGCTGGGCACGAATGGCAAGCCCGTGGCGGATGCCCCGGTTGCCGTCGATTTCTTCCAGCGCAACAGTTACTCGCACCGCCGGCGCCTGATCGGCGGCTTCTATGCGTATGAAAACAGCAGCGAAGTGGTCAAGCTCGGTCCTGCCTGCAATGGCAAGACGGACAACAAGGGCCTGTTGATTTGCGACGTGAAGGCACCCGCCAGCGGCAATCTGGTGTTGCGCGCCCGCACGCAGGATGCGTCCGGCAACGCGGCCGTCGCCAACCGCGAAACGTGGGTGGCCGGCAGCGGCGACTGGTGGTTCAACGCCAGCGACAACGACCGTATCGACGTGCTGCCGGAAAAGAAACGCTATGAACCGGGCCAGGAAGCGAGCTTGCAGGTGCGCATGCCGTTCCGTTCGGGAACGGCCTTGATCACGGTCGAGCGCGAAGGCATCCTCGACACCTATGTGCGCCAGCTCAATGGCCGGGAACCGGTGGTGAATATCCCTGTCAAAGCGAATTACGCGCCGAATGTATATGTCTCCGTATTTGTCGTGCGGGGGCGTGTCGATGGCGTGCAGCCGACGGCCCTGGTTGACCTGGGCAAGCCGGCCTACAAGATGGGCATCGCACCGCTGAACGTGGGGTGGCAGGCGCATGAGCTGAACGTCATGGTGGTGTCCGACAAGGAAGTGTATAAAACGCGCGACAAGGCGGAGGTATCCGTGCGCGTGCGCCGCGCCGACGGCAAAGCCTTGCCGGCGGGCGCGGAAGTGGCGCTGGCGGCCGTCGACACGGGCTTGCTGGAACTGATGCCCAACGATAGCTGGAAATTGCTCGACACCATGATGGCGCAGCGCAGCCTGCAGGTGGAAACGGCGACGGCGCAGATGCAGGTGATCGGCAAGCGCCACTTCGGCCGCAAGGCCTTCCCGGCCGGCGGGGGCGGCGGCAAGGGCGCCAGCCGCGAACTGTTTGACACCCTGCTGTTCTGGAAGGGCACCGTCAAGCTCGACGCGAAGGGCGAAGCGACGGTGCAAGTGCCGCTCAACGATTCGCTGACGGGATTTCGCATCGTTGCGATTGCCAGCGCCGGCAAGCAATTGTTCGGCACGGGCAGCACGGACATCCGCAGCTCGCAAGACTTGATTTTGATGTCGGGCTTGCCGACCCTCGTGCGCGAAGGCGACCAGCTGCGCGCAGGCTTTACTGTGCGCAACACCTCGGCCGCATCCTTGAACGTGGACCTCAACGCCAGCGCGGCCGGCAAGGCATTGCCGCGCCAGAGCTTGAGTCTGGCGGCGGGTGAAGCGCGCGAGGTGGGCTGGGATTACCAGGTGCCGCTCGGTGTGGCAAGCATCGTGTGGGACATTAGCGCCAAGGCGGGCAGCGGGCTTGGCAACACCTCCGATAAACTGAAAATCACGCAAAAAGTGGGCCAAGCCACGCCCGTGCGCACGTATCAGGCCACCTTGCTGCAGATCGACAAACCCATCAATATGTCCGTGCAAATGCCGGCCGGCGCCTTGCCGGGCCGGGGCGGCGTCCAGACCAGCTTTGTCGCCAAGCTGGGCGGCGAGCTGCCCGGCGTGCGCGAGTATATGGCTGCGTATCCATACACTTGTTTCGAGCAAAACACGTCGAAAGCCATCGCCCTGCAAGACCAGGAGGCGTGGAACAAGCTGGCCGCCAGCTTGCCCGCCTATCTGGATAGCGACGGCCTGCTGAAATATTTTCCCATCATGGAGCAGGGCAGCGACAGTCTGACGGCGTATGTGTTGTCGGCCACCCGGGAAGCGGGCTATGCGATTCCCGAACAGACGAAGAACCGCATGGAAGCAGCCTTGACGGCCTTCGTGCAGGGCCGCATCGTGCGCCATTCCGCGCTGGCCACGACCGACCTGGCCGTGCGCAAGCTCGCTGCGCTGGAAGCGCTGTCGCGCTCCAATAAAGTGCCGCCCGATGCGCTGGAAAGCATCAGCATCAGCCCGAACCTGTGGCCCACGTCCGCCGTCATCGACTGGAGCTTGTTGCTGCAACGCACGCCAAGCCTGGCGCGCCGCGATGCGCTGCTGGCCGAGGCGCAGCAGATCCTGCGCAGCCGTTTGAACTTCCAGGGCACGACCATGGGCTTCTCCACCGAGCGCAAGGATAACTGGTGGTGGCTGATGGTGTCCGGCGACGTCAACGCCAACCGCTTGTTGCTGGCCGTGATGGACGACCCGGCGTGGAAAGACGACATCGGCCGCCTGGTGCGCGGCAGCATGGGCCGCCAGAAAAAGGGCCGCTGGGATACCACGGTGGCCAACGCCTGGGGCACGCTGGCCATCAATAAGTTCTCGGCCAGGTTCGAGTCGACACAAGTGACGGGTGCCAGCGCCGTCAAGCTGGGCGGCGATACGCAAGCGCTCGTGTGGAATGGCGCGGCGAAAGTGGGACCCGTGCTGCAAGCGTGGCCGAAAGGCATGGACACCTTGGGCCTGGCGCACAGCGGCACGGGTAAACCGTGGGCCACCGTGCAAAGCCTGGCGGCCATCCCGCTCAAGGCGCCCGTGTCCAGCGGCTACACGATCAAGAAAACCATTACGCCAGTAGAACAGAAAACCACTGGCCACTGGTCGCGCGGCGATGTCTACCGCGTGCGTCTGGAGTTGTCGGCGCAGGCGGACATGAGCTGGGTGGTGGTCGATGATCCGATTCCCGCCAGCGCCACCGTGCTGGGCAATGGCCTGGGCCGCGATTCGCAGCTGCTGACGGCCGGTGAAAAATCCACGGGCTGGGTCTGGCCCACGTTCGAGGAGCGGGCCTTCGACGCCTTCCGCGCCTACTACGCGTTTGTACCAAAAGGCACGTGGAGCGTGGAATACACGGTGCGCCTGAACAATGCCGGGGATTTCAGCCTGCCGGCCACGCGTATCGAAGCCATGTATTCGCCCGAAATGTTTGGCGAGTCGCCAAATGCGAATGTGAAGGTGGGGCAGTGAAAGGGTTTGTTTTAATGATGAGCTGCCTGCTGGCCGGCCCGGTCTTCGCTGAAGCGATATTGACGCCGGCCCAGGTGCAAGCCGCCTACCGCAGCTCGGAAGCGCAGTTGCTGGACCGCAGCGGCGCGCCGCTGCAATCGTTACGCGTGGACATGAAGGTGCGGCGCTTGCCGTGGGTGCCGCTGGCCGATATTTCACCCGCCGTGCAGCAAGCCGTGCTGCTGGCGGAAGACCAGCGCTTCATGCGCCATGGCGGCGTGGATGTGTCCGCGCTGGCCACGGCCGCCTGGGATAACCTGTTTTCGAAAAAGCCCCGGGGTGCCTCGACCATCACCATGCAGCTGGCGGGCCAGCTCGATGCGGACTTGCAGGCATCTTCGGGCGGGCGCAGCCTGCGCCAGAAATGGGACCAGATGCGTGCGGCCCAGGCCATCGAAGACAGCTGGAGCAAGGCGCAGATTTTCGAAGCCTATTTGAACCTGGTGTCGTTCCGCGGCGAGCTGCAGGGCATCGCCTCCGCCTCGTACAGCCTGTTCGGCAAGGCGCCGTCGGGCCTGAACCAGACGGACGGCATCATCCTGGCCAGCCTGGTGCGCGCGCCAAATGCGCCTCCGGCCACCGTCACGCGGCGCGCCTGCGCGCTGGCGCAGGAATGGCGCATGGACAGCAGTTGCCAGCTGATCGGCCAGCGCGTGCAGACGGCCTTGCAGCGCACGGCCCTGTACGCCGACCTCGCACCGGCGCCGCAAGTGGCGCAGCAGCTGCTCAAGCAATCGGGTGCCTCCGTGCGTAGCACCCTCGACGGTCCCCTGCAGCGTTTCGCGCAGGAAAACCTGCGCCAGCAACTGGCCTCCTTGCGCGAGCGCAATGTCAACGATGGCGCCATCATCGTGCTCGACAACCGCAGCGGAGACATTCTCGCCTATGTGGGCAATGCGGGCGGCAGCCACGTCGATGGCGTGACGGCCCTGCGCCAGGCCGGTTCCACCCTGAAACCATTTTTATATGAACTGGCCATCGAGCGCCGGCTGATGACGGCCGCCTCCGTCATGGACGACTCGCCGCTGGACGTGGCCACGGCGTCGGGCATGTATGCGCCGCAAAACTACGACCGCAACTTCAAGGGTTACGTCAGCGCCCGCACCAGCCTGGCCAGCTCGCTCAACATTCCCGCCGTGCGCACGGTGCTGTTGACGGGGCAGGACGGGTTCTACAACCGCCTGAAGGACGTGGGCCTGTCGAGCCTGACGGAACCGGCCGAATACTACGGCCCCTCGCTGGCCCTGGGCTCATCCGAAGTGACCCTGCTGGAACTGGCCAACGCCTACCGCGCGCTGGCGAATGGCGGGCTCTACAGCACGGCCAGCCTGCAGCCGGGGCAGGCGGGCAAGGACAGGCGCCGCGTGATGGAAGCGGGCGCCGCCTTCATCGTGGGCGACATCCTGGCCGACCGCGCCGCGCGCAGCATGACTTTTGGCTTGCGCAACGAGCTGGGGACGAATTTCTGGAGCGCCGTCAAGACGGGCACCAGCAAGGACATGCGCGACAACTGGTGCATGGGCTACTCGGCGCGCTACACGGTGGGCGTGTGGGTGGGCAACTTCGACGGCAAGCCCATGTGGGACGTGTCGGGCGTGACGGGCGCCGCGCCCGTGTGGCGCGACGTGATGGATTACCTGCACAAGAACGTGCCCAGCCATGCGCCGAAAGCGCCGCCAGGCGTGTTGCAGCAGATGGTGGCGTACCAGCCCGCGCTGGAAGCGCCGCGCCGCGAATGGTTTATCGCTGGTACGGAAAGCCCCGTCATCGCCGTGCTGGGCGACACCGTGAAGCCAGCCGCCATCGTGTATCCGGCCGAGGACAGCATCCTCGCCATCGACCCCGACATCCCGCCCGCCCTGCAGCGCGTGTTTTTCCAGGCGCAGGGCAGCCGCGACTTGCGCTGGGTGCTCGACGGCAAGGATCTGGGCGCCGCTCTTGATAGCATCAGCTGGCGCCCCGTGCCGGGCAAGCATGCGCTGGCGCTCGTCGATGCTGCCGGCAAGACGGTGGCAAGGGTGGCGTTCCAGGTGCGGGGCAATGCCTTGGCGCAGCTTGCCGTACAGGGTAAATAATCAGTTCGATGGATAATTCGCCGGGTCGATGGCCGGCGTGGCGTAATGCCGCAGCACATCGCCGCCGTGCGGGTGTTTTTGCGTACGGCGTTTTTCGTCCGACGGCGGGCTGACCAGCACGATGGTCGCTTCGTCCGGGTTGCGCAGGTTCACCACCGCGCTGACGCCGCCATCGCGGTAGCTGCCCATCACGCCGATGGCCATCTGCACGAACAGGGTGGCCGCGCCCGTGTTGCCCAGGCGCTGGTCCGTATCGATCCACTGCGCCGTATTGCCGCTGTCGAGTTCCGTGCCGCCATCTTCCGCATGTTTCAGCAAGGTCTTGTGCAGTGTCACCAGTTGGGCCTGATTGCCGCCCGTCGCGGCGACCAGGCGCGCCGGCGCGGCGGGCCGCTCCGCTTCCGGCAAGCTGCGCAAGGCTTGCTGCCAGCCCGCCTGCAAGGCTTGTTCGCGCTGATCGCGCCGCGTGAGCGGCTTGCCATCCTTGTCGACCATCCTGACGAATGTGGGCCGGTGGATGAAGCCGAAGGTCGGCAGGCGGTCCAGTTGGGCCAGCTGCTCCTTGTTGAAGGGCAGGGGAAACCAGGGCGTGGGCTGCCAGTCTTTGGGGGGCTGATAGGTCTTGTGCTTGAGCCTGTCGACCATGCTGAAGCTGCCCGTGCCGCGGATATCGGAGCGCTGCGCGAATTGTGCGGCGACGGGGAGCCATTCGGCGATGGTGGGCTGGCGCTGGGTGAATGCACTCGGGTCTTCTTTTTTGTCTGGATGGGGCACTGCCCGCATCAATTTGTCATATGCCAGATACAGGCGCCGCGCCACGCCGTAGGTGTTGAGGTCATCGACGCTGTCCTCGGGCGGCGCATCGTCATATGCAAACTTCCGCACGGCGTCGATGCGCTCGCGCCGGGCCAGCACGAACAGAGCGGAGGCGTCGGGCATTTCGGGGATGTAGTAGCCATCTTTGAGCAATTCAGGAGTGTTGGGACCGCGATTGATATCGCGCGATTCCATGCCATCATGTGAATTCAAGATGATGTATGGCACGTCAGGATGGGTGTCAAAAAATGCGAAAACATCTTCCAGAATATGCTCCGGATGTTCGTCGAAGCGTCGTGGTCCCGCCACAAACAGATGCCAGTGCATGCCGGAAGAGGCGGCGCTGCCTGCCAGACCCATAATGGGCGAGTGAGGTGTATCTTGCAGTGCCGGGTCTGCAATGGGACCTTCGGCGTTAAATATGGGTACGGCAAAATACATTGGCGTGTTCAGCGCGCCATTTTCGAGTGAGTCCCCCGCACGTCCCCCACTGGTGCCTGCTTTGTCCAGGCTGCTCCATGGATATTTCTTCTTATCTTGTTCGCGGATGCTGGTATAAGCGTTTCCCTTCTGCAGGGCTTCCCACAGCTTGCCCTGACGATACTTGTCCAGGGTGACGCCGAGGCCGATAACCTCCAGCACATATTCGCGTTTTTCCTGCTCGGTGGGCGCCGCCAGTTGCACTTGCGGCTTTGCGACGGCCACAGGCTTGGATGAATGCAGCCAGCGCGAACCGAGCAATGTGGCCGCGAGGATGGGCGGGATCAGCAACAGCCAGTGCAGGTGGCGCCATATTGTGCTGCTCATCGTTGCCTCCAGCAAGAAAGGTGAGTGATTGCTCAGTGCAGAGCAAAGCAGTAGCAGTGCCAGTGCGCCAAGGCCAGCAGCGAGCGGATAAGTCAAGCGCGGAAGCAAGTTGTTCATTTTGGGATGTCATCGCTGGCTTTGTGGACGACTGGCGTGATGACCGATTCGGTGCGTCGGCCAGTTACGGTTTCACATACGACGGTGGAGGGCAGGCCCTCATGTAGGGCGAGAATGCAGGCGGGAAGTTCTCCCGAACTGTAATAGTGCGCATTACCTACGATGATCGCTTTACGCGCCGCTGGCTCGGCGGACAAGTAGACCGCGAAATTTTTTGCAAAGGTATCCCATTTCAATATGGATGGGCGCGGTATTTTGTCATCCGTTTTCAGCCGCCAATCCGCCACCGCACACAAGTACCGATAAAACCTCGGATCGCTGCTCGCCTTGCCTCCGCCGATGGCCACGTCATACGCCGTTACGTTGCGGTGGTTTTCCGCGTTGCCGATGATGGCGCCGTGGAAGGATTTGGGGCTGACCTCGTTCTGCCAGCGTTTGCGCGCCTCGTTCGGGGTTTCTTCGCGATTCACAAGCAGATTGTCGCCGCCGCCCGGATGGCGCGAGACGCGGTTGATCTTGCACTGGTCGCCTGCTTCCTTGCCCAGGTTCAGGGCTTTTTCCACCTGATCGCGCTGGCCCGAGCCGAACATGCCGACGCCGTATTCGGGAATGCGATGCTTGAGCGGCCGAGGATCGGCAATGATTTCCTGCTTGCGCATGCGCAAACCTTTCTTGCTGGTCACCGCGATGGCCGCATCGATGGGGTCGACTTCCTCGCACGGTCCTTGCTGGTCGCGCGGTAGCTTGGCCTGGTCGGAATCCTTGGGGAATTGCCCAGGGCGGATCTCGCCACCATCCAGCACCGCCGCCCTGGGCACGCGCAGCGCTTCGCCATTGATCGTGCGCAAGCCTTCGCGCCGTCCCGCTTCCGTGGAAAAGATATTCCATTTGCCGGGTTTGACGGGCGGCCACGGCGCCTCGTCGTGCATGCCGCGGTGGCCACGGTTGGCGCCGGCCACGTGGGCATGGTCGTCCTCGCCTTCCAGGCGCAGGGCGAAGTCGTGCGGCGGCAGGCCCACCAGCACCGGCCCGTTGTTCTTTCCTGCCGCATCGGGGCGTTTTTTGTTAGTAAAGACGCGCTGGTAAAATCCCTTTCCCAGTTCCACCAGCGGCTGGCGGCGCTGGAATTCCTTTTCCCAGTAGGTGGGGCCATCACCCCAGATGCTTTTGTCCGTCTTGCCCTTGGTTTTGGACAGGCCATGACCGTCGATGTGGTCGGGTATCCCCTGCCAGCCGATGCCCTGCATATTGTCCAGCGCTACCGTCATGTCTTCGGGGCAGAAGTACAGGTAGACCTTGCCCCGGTTGTCGCGGTCCGCTTCCGCGCGCCATGCGGCGCCCGCCATGCCATGGCAGACGGTATGATCCTTGATCTGCGCAAAGGCGGGTGTGGCGTGCTTTTTGGCCACCACGCCTTGCACGATCTGCGCCAAGGTTTGCAGGCGCGCATGCAGGGTCTGACGGTTGTCAATGGCGTCGTATTGGCTTTCCATCGCCGCATCCCGGCCGCCGCCAAAGATGCGGCTGGTTTCTGCCGCGCCAAAAAACATGGTCGTGTCTTCCACCAGGCTGTAGGGGGGATGCGTGAGGATCAGTGTGTCGGCGGGGCGCTTGCCCTCGTCGAGCAGGAAGGCTTGCGCCAGCAGCGAGATCAGACAGCCCTGGCTGTGCGCGACGATGGAGACCACGTCATCGCTGTCGTAGTCGCGGATCATGGCGATGAGGGCGGCCAGGCGCTTGGCGGCTAGCACCATGTACATGCGCCCAGGCGCCGTCATCAGGGGGCGCACGGGGTCGCCGCCCACGTCGTAGGGCGAGAACAGCCCCTTGTTCCACATGTCGGGCAGGGTATTGGTGGCATTGCCGAACGGGCCGCCATTCTTCGACATGTCCTTGTCCAGGCGGTTGCCGTAGCGGTCCGTGTTCTGGCCGTTGACCACTTTGCTGGCGTTGCCTTGTTCGCGAAAGCCCCAGTAAAACGGGATCACGGGGCTGTACGTCGTGTCATCAGGCTGGCGCTTGAAATAGATGGCGTCCGGATCTGCGATCACTTCACGCTTGTCGGATTCCTGCGGCAGGCGGTAGGTGGCTGGGGTGAACACGTGGCCGCCGCCATACATGCGCGCGTCGAGTCCCTGGCATAAACCCTTTTCCAAGGCGCCAAAACTGGTACCCACGTCATTGACGCCATGGATGACGATGACATTGCCTGGCAGCTCAGGGCGGATGCGCACGATGGCGTCCTGCATGCGGCCGCAATGGAGCAGGGCGGTGCTCTTGCCGCTGGTGTAGGGAAGTTTGGGATACGCCATCGCCGCTCCATGCTGACCAGACAGGACAGTGTAGAGGGGCGCGATGGCGGATTAGTTGTGCTTGCGCAAACTTTGCGAGGAAGCAGGCTGCGATGCGCGGCGGATGGTCCTATCGCTGGGCCAGTTTTTTGTCTGCCAGGCCAGGTGCCAGCCACAGCAGCAATATCCAGAGAAGAAAAGAAAGGCAACGCTGCAGCGGCACGCAGCACAGGCTGAAAATAGTAACCCAGGCCAAAGAAAGCGTGCGTGGTACTTGCGCGCAATCGAGCAGCCACAGCGTGGCGCCCATGGCGAGAAACATGACCGGCATGGCAAACCACCATTTGCGTTCGATCTGCGACATGATTTCCTCATAAGAAGTGTGTGTCCCCCGATTCTAACGTAAAAGTTGTCAAAAATTACGGCGCGCTGATGATCTTCGTCAGCGCGGTGCGATACGCCGGCTGCACATCGCCATCCTGGTCCAGCTTGTCCGTCATGATCACGCCATAACCTTGCGCATACCACACGTATTCGCCGCTTTGACCCTTGCTCTTGCCACCGACGTCGCGCAGTTCGAACTTGCAGGCGTCGGGGAAGCGGCGCCCGCCCAGTTCCAGGCGTTCCCAGCCGAGGAAAGTGATCGAGAAGTCGCGCTTGTCCGTGCGCGTGGAGGTGGTGATCTTGTCGGACAGGCCAGCCAACGGGTAGTGGGTGCTCGTTTGCGTGTCCGTGAATTGCACGCGCACTTCCTGGCCGGGGCGCATGGCGGCGGGGATGGCGGACTGCGCCGCGTAGACGTTCTTGCTGCGCACGCTGCCGTCTTCGTTGTAGTGCACCATGCCAGTCAGGAATACCTGGCCGTCGCGGATGTCCTGGTAGGACGTGGCCAGCAGGACGCCGCCGTCGAGGATCAGCTGCGTACCCTTGAGTTTCTTGCCCTCGAAGGTTTCCTCGACGTTGACTTGCGCGTCGCCATTGTTCTTGCTGAACTTGATGCCCGTGGTCAGTTCCATGCACTCGCCCACCGTGGGCGCCGCCTGTACCTCTGTGGCCGCGAATACGCCTGCCGCCACCATCATTTGCCATGCTGCCTTCATTGCCATCCTTGCTATTTCTAAAGGATGTGATGATAGCTTGCCTGGGATTAATGTGGCGCAGCCCTGGAGGCGGACTTAGCGGGCCGGTGCTGCCGGTGTCGCTGGCGGCGAGGTGGCCGATCCGCTGGCTGCCGGGGTGTCCGGCGTGGCGACGGGCTTGCCGCGGCGGCTGCGCTTGTCCGTGCGCGTTTTGCCGGGCTTGGCGTCGTGCACCAGCTTGCCCTTGTTGTCGAGTTTGTCGGACTGGTCCGATTTCTGGCCCGGATCATTTGGATTGTTGGTGTGGTTGCCCGTCTGGTTGACATTTGTCGTCGACTGGGCTTGCACCCAGGCGCCGCCGACGGTCATCAGGGTGGCGGCCAGCAAGAGAGCGGCGGTTTTCATGGCAGTGTCCTGTGCAAGTGTTGATTCGAGCTGGCATTGTCACACACGCGCCCGCCTGCGCGGGTAGGACGGCGCCTCATGGCTGTGTCGGTTAGTTGCCTATGATTATCGAAATTGTTCCGTCGAGATATCAAATCGCTTGAGCTTGTCGTACAGGGTTTTCTTCGGGATATTCAAGGCAGCCGCCGCCTCGATGACGTTGCCATTGTGGCGGCGCAAGGCTTCCTCGATGATGGAGATTTCGAAGGTGTCGACTTGCTCGGCCAGCGAGGCTTCGCGGCAGCCGGCCGGACTCAGGGTATCGTCGAGCAAGCCCAGCACGAAGCGGTCGGCCACATTGTGCAGCTCGCGCACATTGCCGGCCCAGCGCTGCGCCATCAGGGAGGCGATCAGCTCTCCGCTGACGAGGGCGGCCGGCTGGCCATAGCGCAGCGCCGCCTGCAGCACGAAAAACTCGAACAGCAGGGGGATATCCTCGCGCCGGTTGCGCAGGGCGGGCAGCGTCAGGCTGGCCACGTTCAGGCGGTAATACAGGTCAGGCCGGAACTTGCCCTGTTCGGCCAGCACGCTCAAATCTTCCTTGGCGGCGGCAATCACGCGGAAATTCACGGATATCAATTTGTTCGAGCCGAGGCGCTCCACTTGCCGTTCCTGCAGCACGCGCAGCAGTTTCACTTGCAAGGCCAGCGGCATGCTTTCTATTTCATCGAGGAACAGGGTGCCGCCGTTGGCGTATTCGATCTTGCCGATGCGCTGGCGCTGCGCACCTGTAAATGCGCCTTCCTCGTGGCCGAACAGTTCCGACTCGAAGATCGACTCGGGCAGCGCGCCGCAATTGATGGCCACGAAGGGGTGGTCGCGCCGCTCGCTGAAGTCGTGCAGGCAGCGTGCAATCAGTTCTTTTCCGGTGCCCGTTTCACCGAGGATGATGATATCGGCCGACTTCGGCGCCAGGTTCAGTACCAGCTGGCGCACCTTGGCCATGGCCGCGCTGCGGCCCACGATGCGCGCCTCGATGCCGACCCGCTGTTCGAGCTGGCGGCGCAAGTTCATGTTTTCCAGCACCAGATGGCGTTTGTCGAGCGCGCGGCGGCATACTTCCACCAGCAAGTCGGCGGAAAACGGTTTTTCGATGAAATCGTAGGCGCCACGGCGCATGGCGCCCACGGCCATCGACACGTCGCCGTGGCCCGTGACGAGGATCACGGGCAGGCTGGCATCCTGCGCCACGGCGATATCGAGCAGTTTCAAGCCATCCATGCCGGGCAGCTTGATATCGCTCAATAAAATGCCGGCAAATTCGGGCACCAGCCAGGGCAGCGCTTCCTCGGCCGTGGCGACGGCCGTCACTTGCAGTCCGGCCAGTTCCAGCGATTGCCGGGCACCCTTGCGCACGACGGCATCGTCTTCCACCAACAGCACTTGCATGCCTTCAAAATTATTCTCGTGCATCAGATGTTTCCTTCGTCTCTATCCCCCGGGTCGCAGCTCAGGGTGATGGTAAATTGTGCGCCGCCCCCTTCCTGCGCGCTGCGGTTGCGCACGGCCAGTGCGCTGCCGGCCGCGCGCAGTATGCCTGCGCTGATCGACAATCCCAAGCCCAGCCCGTGTTCCTTGGTGGTATAGAAGGGGTCGAAGATCTTGTCGAGCGAGGCCAGCGGAATGCCGGGACCATTATCGGTGATATGGATGATGGCCAGTGTGCCTTCGCGGCGCACCTGGAACCAGATCTGCACGGGCTCGCTTTCCGGCACCGCATCCATGGCGTTGGTGATCAGGTTGCTAAACACCTGTTCCAGGCCGATGGCGTTGCACAGCACGATGATGTCGTCCTCCAGCCAGCTTTCATGCAGGGTCAGGCGCTGCGAATGCTTGCGCGTGCGGATTTGCAGCATGGTTTGCGCAAACGCCTGGCGCACGCTGACGGGTTTGCGGGCATCGTCGCTGCGCCGCGCAAAGCCTTTCAATTGCGATGTGACATAGCCGAGGCGCTTGACGAGGTCGGAAATGGTCGACAGGTTGTCCAGCGCATCGTCGATGCGGCCGCGCGCCAAAAAGACTTTGGCATTGTCGGAAAAGGTTTGCAGGGCGGCCAGCGGCTGGTTCAGCTCGTGCGTGACGCCGGCCGCCATCTGGCCGATGGCCGCCAGTTTTCCGCTTTGCACCAGTTCCGCCTGGGCATAGCGCAAGGTTTGCTCGGCCCGCTCGCGTTCGGCCACTTCCGCTTGCAGGCGGCCATTCGCATGCACCAGGTCGGCCGTGCGCTGCTCGACCTTGATTTCCAGCTGTTCATAGGCGCGCGCCAGCGTCTGCTGTGCATTGAGCTTGTCGGCGATGCGGCGCCGGCGCTGGCGCGCATACATCAGGGCCAGCAGCAGCAAGGCCCAGCCCAGCGCGGCGGCCATGGCTGCGTTGCGCGCCGCCTCGTTCACCTGGTCGAGTTCGGCCAGCACGGTAATTTGCCATTGCAGCGGGCCAAGAGCGCGGTTCACGGCCAGATAGTCCACCTTCTCGGCGCTGCCGGACAGGGCCGGCGTGTCGCCCGACTGCTGGCGCTCCAGGGTCATGACGCTGGCGCCGTCGGCGAACTGGCGCAGCACCTTGTGCGGCAGGATGGGCAGGTTTTCCTGCAGGAACTGGCGCTGCGCGCTGATATCGTTCTTCGCGGCCGGCGACAGGGGCGCCAGGGTCTTGAACTTGAAGGCGGGAGTGGTGGCCAGGATGATCACGCCATTCGCATCCTTGACCCAGATCTGTTCGCCCGCACCGGGCGTGCGCCACGATTGTTCGATCCAGTCCAGGTTGACCTTGGCGGCGACGATGCCGATGATGCGCCCGTCGCGCTGCACAGGCTGCGAAATGAAATAGCCGGCTTCGAAGGTGGAGAAGCCGATGCCGTAGAAGCGGCCGATGCCGCCTGCGATGGCGTTCTTGAAATAGGGGCGGAAGCCGTAGTTGACGCCCACGTAAGAGCTGCGGTCTTGCCAGTTGCTCGATGCCAGGGTCGTGCCCTTGTCGTCGAGCACGTAGACGGCAAAGGCGCCTGCGCGGCGGTTCATGTCGACCAGGTAGGCGTTGATCTGCGTGACTCTGTCGGCGCTGGGCTGCTCCAGCAGTTGCGCCACGGCATCACTCTGGGCCACGGCCAGGGGCAGGAATTCGTATTTGTTGAGGGCGCCGCCGATGGACGCTGCATACAGTTCCGCGCGCGAATCGAGCGTGCGGTGCAATTCATCGAGCTGGCGCTGCTTGACCCAGGCATACGACGCCCACGTCAGCAGGACCAGCGACCCCACAGCCAGCAGGGGGGCGAGCGCGGGTCTCAAGGGCCATTTGCCGAGTGCCATGGTGCTCCGTGTGTCGGGTTGAATACGGCGGTATTGTAAAGCTGAAACCCGCAAGTCGAAGACTGGGGTCGGACCTTAAGGTCCGACCCCAGCACTTGCTTTGGGGTTTGGTCGCACGACGACTAATCTGCCGTACTCGCCATCGTTTCCGCATTGTGATGGCGCTGCTGCTCTTCCATCACCATCTCGCCCAGCATGCGCTTGAGGCGGTTGAACTCGGGGTCGCTCGGGTCGCGCGGGCGGGGCAGGTCGATGGCCACGTCGCGCTTGATGGTGCCGGGACGGTAGGTCATGACGATGGTGCGGTCGGCCAGGTAGATCGATTCCTCGATCGAGTGCGTGACGAACACGATGGTGGTGCCGAAGACTTTCCAGATTTTCAGCAATTCATCTTGCAGGTTGCGCCGCGTCAAGGCGTCCAGCGCGCCGAACGGTTCATCCATCAGCATGATGGGCGAATCGAGGGCCAGCACGCGGGCGATGGCCACGCGCTGGCGCATGCCGCCGGACAAGTCTTTCGGGTAGCGGGCACGGAATTCCGTCAAGCCCAGCATGCTTAGCAGCATGTCGACGCGTTCCTTGATTTCAGCCGGCGTCTTGCCGGCGATTTCCAGGCCGAAAGCGATATTGCTCTCGATGGTCATCCACGGGAACAGCGCGTATTCCTGGAACACCATGCCGCGGTCGGGGCCGGGCTCGGTGATCAGCTTGCCGCCGGCCAGGATCTGGCCGGAAGTCGGCTGCGAGAAGCCGGCGATGGCGTTCAGGAGGGTCGACTTGCCGCAGCCGGACGGCCCCAGCAGGCAGATGAACTCGCCGCTGGCGATTTCCAGGTTGATGTCTTTCAGGGCGATGACGTCGGCGCCGCCCGTGGTGAAGATTTTATTGACTGCATTGATAGTGATCGTGGTCATGGCCGTTCCTCTCAGTGTTCCAGGCCGCGGTGCCACTGCAGCAAATGATTATTCAGGGCATTCATGGCCATATCGATGGCCAGGCCGAACAGGCCGATGGTAAACATGCCGGCGATAATCTTGTCAGACCAGAAGTACTCGCGCGCTTCCAGGATGCGGAAACCGAGGCCGCTGTTGACGGCGATCATTTCGGCCACGATCACGACGATGAAGGCCGTGCCCATGCCGATGCGCGCGCCGGCCAAAATATACGGCGTGGCCGCTGGCAGGATGACGCGGCGAAACATCGTCATCTGGCTGGCGCCCAGGTTACGCGCGGCGCGGATATAGATGCCGTCGACCTGGCGCACGCCGGCGATGGTATTCATCAGCACGGGGAAGAAGGAACCGATGCTGATCAGGAAGAAGGCGGGCGGGTTGCCCAGGCCGAACCACAAAATCGCCAGCGGGATGTAGGCGATCGGCGGAATCGGGCGCAGCACCTGCACCAGCGGGTCGAACAGTTTATAGATGGTCTTGTTGGTGCCCATCAGCAAGCCCAGCGGCAAGGCCAGGCCGGCGCCGATGGCGAAGCCGCCCAGCACGCGCGACAGGCTGGCCCAGGCGTCGTGCGGCAGTTCGCCGGAGAACATCCACACCAGGTAATTGCCCGCTTCGGGCGTGTACGCTTGCATGGGGATCAGGTATTCATACCATTTCACCACCACGGCCACGGGCGAGGGCAGGATTTGCGGATTGATCCAGCCGAACGTGGACAGCGCCTGCCAGAACAGCAACACGACCACGGGCACGATGGCACCGTGCGCGAAGCGTTTCATCATTTGAATATTCATCGTGACACTTTCAGATTAGCGTGGAGCGTAGGTTTTCTTGGCTTTTTCCAGCAGGTCCAGCTTGACCCAGTCCTGGGCGGCAGGCGGCTTGGCCATGCGGCCAACGCCGAATTTCACCATGTAGTCGGTGGTCAGCTGCACATGGCTCTGCGTGATGTCTTCCGTGAAGATGGCGTTGTCGATGGCATCGCGGTAATCCTCGGACGTGATCTGGTTCTTGAACATCGATTCGCGCACGTATTTTTCCGCCAGTTTCGGGTCGGCCAAAAACGCCCGGGTGGCGGCGACGAAGCAATCCATGAAGCGCTGGGCCACAGCCGGCTTTTCCTTGTACATTTTTTCTGTCATCACGAGGGCGCGCACGGGCTCGCCCAGCGGCGTGTCGTAGGGTTTGATGATGGCCGAACCGTATTTCTTGTGGATCGCCTGCGTGGAGTAAGGCTCGGACTGGCTCATGGCGTCGATGTCGCGGGTCAAGAGAGCCTGGTTCAGGTCAGGATAGCCCATGTACAGGATCTGCACGTCCTTGCCCGGCTTGTCGGACCAGGTCAGCTTGGCCTTGGAGAGTTCGGCAAACAGCAGGATTTCCTGCGGGCCGCCGCGCGTGACGCCGACTTTCTTGCCTTTCAGGTCGGCAATGCCCTTGATGTTCAGGTCAGGACGTCCGACGATTTGCACGCCGCCCTTGGCGAAGCCACCCACCAGGTACACGGGCAAGCCCGTGGCGCGGCCCGTGATGGCCGCTTCCAGCGCGCTGGCGGAGACGTCGATTTCGCCGGCGATCATGGCTGGCACGATGTCGAGGCCCTTGGCGAAGATGCGTTCCTCGATTTTCAGGTCGTATTTCGGCGCGATTTCCTTCATGTAGGCGACGGCGCCGTAATGGGCGAATTTCAGGTTGCCCAGGCGGACCAGGTCGGCCGCGTGGACGGCGAGCGGGAATTGCGCGGCCAGTGCGACGGCCACGGCCAGTGCCTTGGTGTTCAGGAAGGACGAGATACGGAAGGTGCTTGCCATGCTGTTGTCTCCAAAAAAGGTAGATGGATTTTATATTGGGTCAGGCTGCCGCTCTGATGGCGGTTATGAAAATATAAAAGCATCTTCCGTGCCAGTGGAGCGCATTTTGGCGTTTATTGCAAGTGATTGTTTATAAAGGTTTAATTTGATTCTATTGAAAATGGGAAATATCGATATTCCGTCTTTCCGCACGGCGAGGGGGAAGCTTGTGCGGATTGCCGCATTCCTGGCGCTGCGCATGCGGCACGGCATGCAGGTGAACCTTCACGGCGTGGCCGACTCCAATCGTAAAAAAACGCGTTGCAAACAGGCTGGCAACGCGTAACTCCCCCGTGGAGTAGGGGCGGCGCGGGCGCCGGATCGATCGCCGTCTGGCGGCCTTATTTTGGCGTGGTGGCGGGCGGCAGTGCCGGCGCGGTGGCCGGATCGGTCAGCGGCGCGGGCGGCGTGACGTGGCCGGGACCGGCTTCCGGTACGGCTGGCGTGACGGGAGCTGGCATCACCTGCGGTGTGGAAGCGGGGTTGGGTGCCATTTCGGGCAGTGGCGCATCTGCCGGTTTTTTACAGGCGGACAGGGTGACGAGCAAGGCGGCGGCCAACAGGGCAGGTATTTTCATGATGATTCCTTTGCAAGAGTCGAGGTATCGCGATGCGGCGGCAGGCGCCGCGCGTGAAGTTTGAATTTATGGCAAGAATGGCGATGCTTCTGTTCGCCACTTCACCTTGAGCGCAGAAATGTCACTGCATGTAGATGCTTTTTGGAAATAATTCAGTGAGGAAATATTTTTCACTTTCTTGTTCCTAATGTTCGTTAACGCACAGACCAAGGAAGAGCAGGGTGGCATTCTGTGTCCAGACGCTCAGGATTCGTGGTGTTCTGGTATAAAAATTGCCAAGAACTTAACAATCCGGGCTACCGGCAATCGTTTAAAAGGAGTATTCAAATGCATGCAATGACTCAGTCTCACGTGAAGAGCGAATTAAAGGCAGCGCACCAGGAACTTCGTAGCCCCGAAAAAGGCTCGCAATTGGTAGAACGCGCAGCACCCATCCCCCCGGAACGCATGAATCCCATTTCCATGGCACCGATCGAGCGCGTGCGTTCGACGTCGGCTACCCTGCGCCGCATCGAAAACATGCAAAAGCTGATCGGCGAATTGTCGCTGCACGAGATGCTGGCCGATGAAATCGCCTGGTTCCTCAAGTTTTCGCCATCGGGCGCCCGCAAATACATCCGCGACTTGCGCGAAGCGGGCGTGATCGAACTGGCCCGCTACATCGAAGGCACCGCCACCTATCTGGGCAAGGCAGTGTACCAGCTGACGCCAGACCCTGAGCGCGTGCGCGCCTTCCTGGCCGCCATCGTCCAGCCGAAACGCGAAGGCGCGCCACCGCGCAAGGACCGTCCAGGCCTGCGCGAGCAAAGCATGGCAGGCAGTGGCCGCCACTTTCACATCCTGGCCGATGACACGCATTACGCCATCCGTGTCAACCGCGGTCCCGTGACGCGCGATCCGCTCGTCGCTGCCCTGTTCGGTGCACCGCAGCAAAAAACGGCCGAGTAACACCCGACGGTTTTGTCGAGGGTTGTGAGCTTGTAATGAAAGCCGGGTTACGTCCCGGCTTTTGGCGTTGGCGCCAGCCCTTTGGATCTTGGCGGATTGAAAAGATGTTAATCAACCCCATGTGGGCTGGACTGCCCGCCCGTTCCGCTGCGGGTTCATTCGAAGGAGCTTGTCCTTGTCTGCCTACACCGTCTCTCTTGGCCTGATTGCCCTCGCTGTCCTGAAGCGGGCCGCCACATGAATCCGCTGCTGTGGATCGCTCTCGTCACGGTCGCCATCGTCTTGTCGCTGTGGTTTCCCCGCTGGCGCTTGAAGCGGGCCCTGGCCAGGCCCTTGCCGCCCGAAGGCCTGGCCGTGCTGGAAAAGAATATTCCCGTCTATCCCCGCATGCCGGCGCCGCTGCAGGAACAATTGCGCCGGCTCGTCGTGCAATTCCTGTACCAGAAGAAATTCGTTGGTTGCGGCGGCCTGGAGATCACGGACGAGATGCGCTACACAATCGCCGGCCAGGCTTGCCTGCTGCTGCTGAATCGCCAGACCCAGGTGTATCCGG
Source organism: Janthinobacterium sp. PSPC1-1 (assembly GCF_049897625.1). Taxonomy (NCBI): domain Bacteria; kingdom Pseudomonadati; phylum Pseudomonadota; class Betaproteobacteria; order Burkholderiales; family Oxalobacteraceae; genus Janthinobacterium; species Janthinobacterium sp. PSPC1-1. Next base: position 95,125 of record NZ_JAFCWP010000006.1, read on the forward strand.
AACTCGATACCATCCTCGTGTATCCCACGGAATTCATCGTCACGCGCAATGAAGTGGGGCCGGGCGGTGTGGTCACGCCATCGGCCAACGGATTGTTGGGCGAGTCCTGGGGCGATGGCCGCGTGGTGCTGGCCTGGGACCACGTGCAGCGCGGCGCGGCCGACTGGACCGATGGCCACAATGTGGTGCTGCATGAATTCGCCCACCAGCTCGACAGCGAATCTGGCGCCGCGAATGGCGCACCGTATCTGCCCAGCGTGTCGAGCTACCGCAGCTGGGCCACCGTGCTGTCGCGCGACTTCGACAACCTGCGCCATGACGCCATCTACCAGCAGCACAGCGTGATGGACCATTACGGCGCCACGAATCCTGCCGAATTCTTTGCCGTGGCCACGGAAACCTTCTTTGAAAAGCCCTACCAGATGGCCGAGCACCATGCGGAGCTGTACGCGCAATTTTTGCAGTACTACAAGGTCGACCCGCGCGACTGGATGGCGCCGCCTGTCGAGCCCGAGCACATGGCCTCGCCATTCCCCAATTACGCGCCGCAATGGTAGGCGGTAGCGACTTACATGATTTACTCATAAGCAAGGCTGAAAAGATTCCTTTTTGGAAATAAGGGCGCTGCGGTCTAATGGCGGCATTCATTATCCACCAGAGGAATCCCATGCAGACCCGCCTTCATTTCGCCGCCCTGTTGTTTACCAGCATCGCCTTCACACAGGTGGCGCAAGCGGACCAGCTGGCCGCCATCAAGGCGAAAGGCGAGCTGGTCTGCGGCACCCTGGGCACGGACGAGCCGAACAGTTTTATCGATGCCAAGTCGCGCCAGCTGGTCGGCTATGAAGTGGACCTGTGCCGCGCCATCGCCCAGGGCCTGGGCGTCAAAGCGGTCGTGAAACAGCTGGCCGTGGCTGCCCGCATTCCCGAATTGCAGCAGGGGCGCATCGACATCCTGACGGCGTCCCTGACGCACAACAAGGAGCGCGAAGCGCTGATCGATTTTTCCCTGTCCACGTTTTACACGGGTCAGCGGGTGCTGGTCAAAAAAAGCAGCAATATCACGACGGTCGCGGGCCTGGCCGGCAAGAAAGTGCTGACCGTCAAGGGCGGCACGCAGGAACCGAACATCCGCAAGGCCGTGCCCGGCGTGGAGGTGGTGACGTTCGAGACGGCGGGTCAGGCCTATCTGGGCTTGCAGCAAGGCAAGGGTGTCGGCTATGTCGACGATGAAGTCTCGCTGCTGAACAACTACGCCAAGCTGGGCACCGCGCAAAAAGACTACCTTGTGCTGCCGCAAAACATCAGCCAGGAAGTGTTTGCCTTTGGTATCCGCAAGGGTGAGAAAGGCGTGAAAACAGCCGTCGACCAGGTGTTGCGGGGACTGGAAAAATCGGGCGAGGCCGAAAAACTGTTTTTCAAATGGTATGGCCCGACGAGCAACGTGAAGTTCCAGAAACGCACATTTAAAATTGAATCGGACAAGATCGACGCCTGAACCTCGCCTGACGCTTCCGCATGTTTGATCTGAACTTTTTGCTGTCCGGCGACTACCGCGACTGGCTGGTCTCCGGCTTGCTGCTGTCCTTGCAACTGATGGGCATTACCTTGCTGTTGTCGCTCCCGCTGGCGTGCGGCGTGGCCATGCTGCGCCTGGCCCCGTCGCGCCTGCTCAATGGCCTGGGCGCCGCCTATGTCGAGCTGATCCGCAACGTGCCCTTGCTGGCCCACTTCCTGTTCTGGTATTTCGGCGCGCCCGAACTGCTGCCCGACTCGTGGAAGGAGCGCTTGTATGCCGGCAATATCGAAGCGGCCAGCGCCATCGCGGCCCTGACCTTGTACACGGCAGCCTACATGGCGGAAGACATCCGCAGCGGCATCCGCGCCATTCCCGCCCAGCAATTCGAGGCGGGCCGGGCGCTGGGCTTCAGCTTTCTCGCCACCATGCGCCTGTGCATCGTGCCGCAGGCGCTGCGGCTGGCCGCGCCGCCGCTGCTGTCGCAAACCTTGAACCTGTGGCAAAACACCAGCATCGCCACCGTCATCGGCGTGGCCGAGTTGATGTACCAGACGCAACGCGTGGAAGCGGCCTCGTTCCGCAGCGTGGAGGCGTTCGTCTTCGCCAGTGCGGCCTACCTGGCCGTTTCGCTGCTGATCGCGGGCCTGGCGGCCTTGCTGCAAAGGAAGGCGTCCTGATGCTGGAACTCATACACGATTACTGGTTGTATTTTCTTGTGGGACGCTATCCCGAGGGGCCGCTGGGCGGCCTGGCGCTGACGGTCTTGCTGGCCAGCCTGGCGCTGGTGCTCAGCCTGCCGCTCGGCTTGCTGCTGGGGCTGGCGCGCCTGAGCCCCTGGCGGTTGCTGCGCTGGCCCGTTGCCGCGCTGATCCACGTGGTGCGGGGCATCCCCTTGCTGCTCGTCATCTTCTGGGCATATTTCTTCCTGCCCAGCATTACGGGCCATGAAAGCGGGCAATTCGGCACCATGCTGGCGGCCCTCGTCATCTTCGACGGCATTTATCTGGCGGAGATCGTGCGTGCCGGCGTGCAAGCCGTGCCCACGGGACAGGGGGAGGCGGCCCGGTCGCTGGGCTTGAACTATCTGGACAGCATGCGCACGGTGGTGTTGCCGCAGGCGCTGCGCCACATGCTGCCCTCGCTGGTGAACCAGTTCGTCTCGACCATCAAGGAAACTTCGCTCGGCACCATCATCGGCCTGGCCGAAGTGTCGTTCATCGCTTCGCAAGTCAATGGCCTGGTGCTGACCAAGCCCGTGCAAGTGTATTTTTTGCTGGGCATGACGTACTTTGTTTTATGTTTCAGCCTGTCGCGCGCTGCCTTCTGGCTTGAGCGGCGCCAGGCGCGTCTTTTGAAAGCGGCAGCATGATCACCTTTGACAACGTCAACAAATACTATGGCGACTATCACGCCTTGAGCGGCATCAATGAACACGTGGCCAAGGGCGAAGTGCTGGTCGTGTGCGGGCCGTCCGGCTCCGGCAAGTCGACACTGATCCGCACCATCAACCGCCTGGAGGCGATCGCTTCGGGCCGCATCACGGTGGCGGGCCAGGATATTTACGCGCCGGGGCTGGACGTGAATGCATTCCGCTCGCACATCGGTTTTGTGTTCCAGCAATTCAACCTGTTTCCCCATTTATCGGTGCTGGACAATTGCGCGCTGGCGCCGCAGCGCTTGCGCAGCCTGACCCGGCGCGAAGCCGAGGAGCGGGCGCAGGCCCTGCTGGAACGGGTGGGACTGGCGCACAAGGCGCGCGCCATGCCGGCGGCCCTGTCGGGCGGCCAGCAGCAGCGCGTGGCGATTGCCCGCGCGCTGGCCATGCAGCCGCCGCTGATGCTGTTCGACGAACCGACCAGCGCGCTGGATCCGGAAATGGTGGGCGAAGTGCTGCAAGTGATGCGCGACCTGGCGCAGGGCGGCATGACGATGGTGTGCGTGACGCACGAGATGGGTTTCGCGCGCGAGGTGGCGGACCGCGTCTGGTTCATGGATCACGGGCACGTGCTGGAGCGGGCCACACCCGAGGATTTTTTCGCGCGGCCGCAACATGCGCGCGCACAGCAATTTCTCTCCGATATACGCAGCCCGTTCGGCGTATCCGCATGATTGAGCACATGAGTGGGCGTGAGTGAGCGGCTGTGTGCGTAAGCGAACGGTATTTCGCGGCGGTCAGGCGCACGCTGGAACGGTGGCGCACGGTGCGCCCGCAGCCGACCAGGAGGGCCGTATCATGTCACGCATCATCGCAGGTCATTTTCAGTTGCAGGAACAGATAGACGCCGCGCGCGCCGCCCTGAACCAGGCGGGTTTTTCCGATAGCCGCATCAGCGCCTTCTTTGTCAACCAGCCGGGGCAGCACGATTTGCACGCGCTCGGCGGCGACCGCGACATGTCGCCCGGCGCCAAAGAGACGCCGGAAGGCGTAGTGGAAGGCGTGGCCGTGGGCGCCGTGGTGGGCGCGGGCGTCGGCGCCGCCGCCACCCTGGCGACAGGGCCGCTCGGCCCCGTCGTCGGTGCGCTGGTGGGCGCCCACGTGGGTTCGCTCTACAGTTTCAATAAAATGAAGGAGGCGGGCGAGTCCGAAAAACATGGCGAAAACAAGGGCGAGAACCGCCGCCAGCCGCGCCACCCTGGCATGCTGATCGCCGTCGCGCTGGGCGGCCTCGACGAGCGCGAACGGGCGCTTGAGGCGCTGCACCGCCTGGGCGCCGAGCATATCGAGGAAGCGGAAGGCACGATCGCCAATGGCGACTGGCACGATTTCGACCCGCTCAGCATTCCCGTGCTGGTGGCGTGAACCGGCGCCTCTGTGGCGCAAGATGCATAAATGCCGCGTTGCATGAAATTTTAGGTATGATACTTGTCAGTATTCGTAATAATTGGTAAACAATGCCGACAGGGATAGTTTCCGCGCGCCCGTAGTGACACTGGACCAAGGTGACTGCCTGTAGTACTTGCCTCGCATGCTAATGAGTATGAATAGGAGGTCGCGTCATGACACAGGCATGGTTCATTCTGACACGAGCTGATGGGCGCGACATCTGCGCGCCCTCGCCGGCACAGCTGGCCGATGCGCTGGCTGAGGTCTACCGCAGCGCCACGCCGGATGGCAGCCCGGCCGCCGTCTTGTTGCGCTTTGGCTACGACGACGGCCTGATGTATCAGGTCGAGGTCGCTAGCGGAGGCGAAGTCACTTTCGAGGAATGGTCGGACCGCGATTGCGAAATCGCCCTGGCCAGTCCGCGCCACATGTCGGCCCTGCCGCAGGGCGACGCGCTGCAGCTGTGGCAGTGGCTGGCGCAGCGCCAGGTGGCGAAGATCCGCAGCCAGCCCTGGCAGGGCGGCTAGTCCGGCCGTTTTATCAAAGGCCTAGTGCGCCATCAGCACGGGAATCGTCATGCTCTGCAAAATCGTGCGCGTGACGCCGCCCAGGATGGTTTCGCGCAGGCGCGAATGGCCATACGCTCCCATCACCAGCAAGTCGGCCGACAGGTCGGCGGCCTGCGACAGCAGCGCTTCGCCGATATCGCCGCGCCGCACGCCACCGCCATCGAGCAGATGCAGCCGCGCTTCCACGCCGTGGCGCGCCAGGTAGTGCGTCAGTTCGGCGCCCGGCTGTTCGCCGTGCTCGGCGGCATGCACCTGGGCGTCGAAGATGGCCACGTGGACTTGTTCGGCACGTTGCAGCAGGGGCAGGGCGGCGCTCACGGCGCGGCTCGCTTCCTTGCTGGCGTTCCAGGAAATGAGCACATTGCGCGCGGCCGCCGGCGGCGCCAGCAGGGGCAGCGGCGGCGCATATGGCACGATCAGCACGGGGCGGCCAGAATGCAGCAGCACATAGGCGGGAAAGTCGCGCATCACGGACGGCGATTTATCCTTGGCATTGTATTGGCTGATGACGACCAGGTCCGCATAGCGGGCAAGCAGGCTGATGCCGCCCGCCGCCTCGTCATCGAGCACGCGCTGTTCGAACGAGGCGACGCCGGCCGCGCGCACCTGCGCCTCGAAACCGTCGAGGGCGCGCGTCGCCCGTTCGCGCAGGAAGTTCAAATGCAAGCTCAGGTTCGGGTCGGCATCGAGGTCGGGCTGGTTCTGGTACAGCAGCCGCGACACGCCCGTCAGCGCCACGCCCGTCAGGTGGCCGCCGCACGCCTGGGCGATGCTGGCTGCCGCGTCGATGCGGGCGGCGCGCCCGGCGCTGTCGTCGATGTGGAGCAATACGGTTTTATATGTCATGGCCTGTCCTCTCGCTGTGCGGTAGGGGCCATTCTGGCACAGTCCGGGGTGCGGGCCGCGCACGACTGCATCAGGCTGAGCACTTGATCTGGCGCAAAGCTGGCGATAAAAACTGCTCCTACACTTGATCCCACGCAGAACAACCATAACAAGCGGGGAGAGACAGCAATGAAGGAACAAAAAGTAGCACTGGTCACGGGCGGCATGGGCGGCCTGGGCACGGCCTTGTGCCGCCGCCTGCATGCGGCGGGCTTTGCCGTTGTAGCGGCGCATACGCCGGGCAATGCGCGCGTGGCAAGCTGGCTCGACGAGCAACAGGCGCAGCAGTATTATTTTCACCCGCTGGCCATCGACGTGAGCGATTTCGCTGCCTGCAGCGAAGCCGTGGCAAGCGTGCTGGCGCAGTTCGGCCGCATCGACGTGCTGGTCAACAATGCCGGCATCACGCGCGACCAGAGCATGCGCAAGATGGAATTGCCGCACTGGGCCGAGGTCATGCGCACCAATCTCGACAGCCTGTTCAACATGAGCAAGCAGGTGCTCGAACCCATGCTGGAAAAAAAGTGGGGCCGCATCATCAATATCTCGTCCGTGAATGGCCAGAAGGGCGCGTTCGGCCAGTGTAACTACGCGGCCGCCAAGGCGGGTGTGCATGGTTTCAGCAAGGCGCTGGCGCTGGAAGTGGCGCGCCACGGCATCACCGTCAACACGGTCTCGCCCGGCTACCTGCGCACGCAGATGGTGACGGCCGTGCCGGCCGATATCCTGGAAACGAAGATCCTGCCGCAGATTCCCCTGGGCCGCCTGGGCGAGCCGGACGAGGTGGCGGCCCTGGTCGCTTACCTGGCGTCCGACGAGGCGGCGTTCGTCACGGGCGCGAACATCGCCATCAATGGCGGGCAGCACATGAGTTAAGCAAGCTGAGTCAAGCAAGCTGAATCAAGCAAGCATATTGCTTGCAGTAGGGCAATGGCAGTAGAGGAGACCCGTCCACCCAGCCGGCACGCACGATGCTGGCGGAGGACGGAAGGCAATGGTAGTCACGCTGGAAAACAGGGGGCAGGGCAGCGATGCCTTGCCCTTTGTTGTTGCGCAGCCGTCATGGTAGGGTCACGCTGTTCAGCGCTGGGCTTTTTCCAGCCGCGTCTGGCAATCGATGCACAGGCGCGCTTCGGGGCGCGCGTTCAGGCGCGACAGGCCGATGGCTTCGCCGCAGTTGTCGCACAGGCCGTAGCTGCCATCGGCAAATTTGGCCAGCGCGTGCCTGATGATGGCCAGCTGCGCCAGGTTGTGCTCGGCCGCTTCGCTGACGAGGGCGTTCAAGGTGCGCACGCTGGCGTTGTCGGCCGGCGAGGCTTCGATTTCATTGAGCAGCGAGGCGCGCGCATCGGCTTCGGCCGCTTCGTTCTCGATCTGTTCCAGCAACGCCAGTTTGCGTTGCTCCAGCACGCCTTGCAGGCGTTGCAACTGGTCTTGCGGCAATCCATTCATGGCCATCACCCGGTAGAGGTTACTTCCATCATGGTAGTCCAAGATCGGCCACTCTGCTTGCGCTACTGCCCGCGCCGCGTTTGATGCGGCGCAGGCAGGCATGGGCTGTTCTATGCTGGCTCCTTCAGGCAGTTGACCATCCAGGCGACGCCGAACTGGTCTTTTAGCATGCCGAAGCGCTTGGCCCAGAACGTTTCCTCCAGCGGCATCTGGATGTTGCCGTCACGCGCCAGTGCATCGAAAGCCCGTTCCGCCTCCTCCGGCGTGTCGAGGGTCAGGCAGACCGAGCAGCCACTCATGCCCTTGGCGCCATCCTCGGTGCAGCCGCCGTCCGAGCCCATGAGCATGGTGGCCCCAAGCTGCACGGAGCCATGCATGATCTTGTCGTACCAGTCTTCCTTGACCTGCTCCTGGCCCGGCGAGCCGCGAAACGGCATCAGGCACAGGTCTGTGCCATGCAGGTGCTGGCGGTAGTATTCCAGCGCTTGCGCGCAATTTCCATTGAATTGCAAATACGGTTCGATACGCATATTGGCCTCCTCTGGTGCTCCCGCGGGCACGATTGCCACGCCGGGACGTCCCAGTATAGGCGCTCGGCGGACAAATTCAATCAGTCCGGCGCCATCTCTTGCAGCCGCTCACGCACCTTGCCCAGGGTGCCGAGGATGCGCTCGGGATTGCCAGCCAGGACGGCGCTGCCCAGGTGCAACAAGCTCGTCGCCAGGCTGATCCAGTGCCGCACGTCGTCGTTGCGGGCGATGCGCAGGCGCACCGTGTCGAGCAGGCCGCTGAGCTGGCGCTGCGCCGTTTCCAGGCCGGCCACCGTATGCCCGGCGGCATCGGCATACAGCTGGTTGGCTTGCTGGCGCAAGGCCACTTCCAGGGCGAAGACGGCTTGCGCCTGACTGTGGCTGATAGCGTTTTCTCCCTGGCTGGCGCGCTTGCGAATGGCGCGCATGACGGCGCCATGCAGGGTGACGGCCGCCTGCGACAGGCTGTCGGCCAGTTGCTCGACGCGCATGGCGCTGCTCAGAGCCGCTTCGCGGCGTTCGCTGTCGCTGCTCCTGCCTACCGATCCGTCCATCTTGCCTCCGTGGTGGTGAGGGCGGCAGCGAGCTGGGCGTGTTCACGCCCCAGTGCCGCCAGTTGCCGGCGCGCCAGGGTATGGCGCAATCCAAACAGGCGATATTCCTCGGTTTTGCTTTGTTGCATGTTTTTCGCCAGCACGGCCAGCAGGCGCTGCTGCGGCTTGTCGGCATACGCGATTTCCACTTCCAGCAAGCCGAGCACCATGTCGCGCTCGTTGTCGCCGCTCTTGTCGTACAGCGCCAGCAAGTTGTCGAGCGCGGCCAGCAGGGCTTGCAGCGGTGCATCGCCGTCGTGCAGTACCTGGGCCAGGTGCGCCTGCTGGCTGGCTGCGCCGCCCAGGTTCGAGAGTTGCTGCAGCAGCAAGGTGTAGGCGCTGACATGCCGGTCATCGATGCCGCTGCCCGGCCAGGCGCGGATGGCGGCGCCGGCACTGGCCAGTTCGGGCTGCACGTCATACGCGTCCGCTTGCGCCAGCCGGCCCAGCGCCTGCAGGTACAGGCGCACGGCTTGCGCCAGGCGCGCGACATCCGCTTGTGCGGCGCGGCGCTGGGCATCGAGCAGGCGTTCGCGCGCGTCTTCGGCCAGCGACAGATAGGGACGGGCGCGCCGGTAAGTGTCGACGTGGCGCTGCGACAGTTCGCTGAAGGCGGTCAAGGCATCGGTGCCGGCGGCCAGGGCGCGCACCTGCGCCAGCTCGGGGTGTGAAGTGGCGCAGCCGCACAGCACGCCAGCCAGGAAGAGGCTCAGGCTCAGGTACAGGTGCAGGCCAAGGGCGCGGCCATGGCGGGCGGGCAGGGCGGACACATCACCTCTCGACAGGAAATACTGTATGGAAAGGTATTGTCGTGCCGGCCTGCGCTGTCCGCCTTGTGCGGGCGCAAGCGTGCTGCGATCAGGCGCCCGTCAATTGTTCACGCCAGCCCAGTCCGGCCACGGTATCGCCAACGGGACGGTATTCGCAGCCGACCCAGCCTGCGTAGCCGACCTGGTCGAGCAGCTTGAACAGATGGCGGTAATTGATTTCGCCCGTGCCCGGTTCGTGGCGGCCAGGCGTGTCGGCGATCTGGATGTGGCGGATCAGGGGCAGCAGGGCGCGGATGGTGTTGCTCAGTTCACCCTCCATGCGCTGCATGTGATAGATGTCGTACTGCAAGAAAATATTGCTGCGCTGACAGTCGGCGATGATGTCGGCCGCTTGCTGGCTATGGTTCAAAAAGTAAGCGGGCATGTCGTAGCGGTTGATGGGCTCGATCAGCACGTGGATGCCGTGCGGCTGGCAGGCGTCGGCTGCATATTGCAGGTTGCCGATCAGGCTTTGCCGCGCCCGTTCCAGGCTCATGCCGGGCGGCACGATGCCGGACATGCAGTGCAGCTGTTTCGCACCCAGCGCGAGCGCGTAGTTGAGCGCCAATTGCACGTTGCTGCGGAATTCTTCGCCCCGGCGTGGATCGCAGGCGATGCCCCGTTCGCCGTTTTCCCAGTCGCCGGGCGGAAAATTGAAGACGGCCAGCTGCAGATGGTGGCGTTCCAGCCGCATGGCGATCTGCCGCGCCTCGACGGCATAGGGAAACAGGAATTCGACGGCATCGAAGCCCGCTTCCCTGGCGGCGGCAAAGCGGTCCAGGAAGGGCAGCTCGGTAAACATCATGCTGAGGTTGGCAGCGAAGTTCGGCATGGCAGCACGCAGGTGAGGATGATGGACACTATCCTAGCCCAAATCGGCAATTGGTGGCGTGCATGAAAAATGCGCCCGCCAACTAGGTTGGGGAGCGCATCTCAAGAAATATAAACGGGGCCTGAAAGCGTAGCGAGCGGGAGTGATATTGCGTTGAGTAGCGCAGCCGTACTGGAGTACGGCGAGCAACGCAAACGCAATAGCGCCCCGCGCAGTAGCTTTAAGGCCGCGTTTTAGCGACCGCGGCCGCCGGAGCGATGCGAAGCCGCCGAACGCGGCGCATTGCCGGAACGGTTGCCGCCGCCACCGCCGCCCGCCGGGCCGGCGCTGCGTGGCTTGGCACCGCTGCCGCCGGTTTTCACGCGCACCACGGCGCCGGCTGGCGCGCGGCTGTTGTTGCGGTGACCGCCGGTGCCGCTGCGCAATTGCACAGGCTGGGCGCGGGCGTTCAGGTCCGGCTCGAAGCCTGCGATGACTTCGCGCGGCAGGGTTTGCTTGATCAGCTTTTCGATGTCTTTCAACATTTCGTGCTCATCCACGCAGACCAGCGACACGGCTTCGCCCTTGGCGCCGGCACGGCCCGTACGGCCGATACGGTGCACATAGTCTTCCGGAATGTTCGGCAAGTCGTAGTTGACGACGTGCGGCAACTGGTCGATATCGATACCGCGCGCGGCGATGTCGGTGGCGACCAGTACTTGCAGGGTGCCATCTTTAAATTCCGACAGGGCGCGCGTGCGCGCCGACTGGCTCTTGTTGCCATGGATGGCCAGGGCGCCGATGCCGTCCGCGCCCAGTTGCTCGACCAGTTTATTGGCGCCGTGCTTGGTGCGCGTAAATACCAGTACTTGCGTCCAGTTGTTCGACTTGATCAGGTAGGACAGCATCGGATGCTTCTTGTCGCGGTCGACCGGATGGATCTTTTGCTGGATCACTTCCACGGTCGAATTGCGGCGCGCTACTTCGATCATGGCTGGCTTGTTCAGCAAGCCGTCGGCCAGGGCCTTGATCTCTTCCGAGAACGTGGCCGAGAACAGCAGGTTCTGGCGTTTCGGTGGCAGCACGGCCAGCACTTTCTTGATGTCGCGGATGAAGCCCATGTCGAGCATGCGGTCGGCTTCGTCGAGAATCAGGATTTCCACTTTCGACAGGTCAACCGTGCCCTGGCCCATGTGGTCCAGCAGGCGGCCCGGCGTGGCGACGAGCACGTCGACGCCGTGTTTGAGCTGCTTGATTTGCGGGTTGATGCCGACGCCGCCGAAGATCACGGTCGAATTCAGCTTGGTGTATTTGCCGTAGGTGCGCACGCTTTCCTCGACCTGCGCGGCGAGTTCGCGCGTCGGTGCCAGGATCAGGGCGCGGATCGGGCGCGTGGACGTGTTGCTGGTGATGGCCGCGCCATTCGCGTCAGTCGACAGGCGGTGCAGCAAGGGCAGGGTGAAACCGGCCGTCTTGCCGGTACCGGTTTGTGCGCCGGCCAGCAAATCGCCGCCAGCCAGCACGGCGGGAATCGCCTGCGTCTGGATGGGGGTCGGCACGGTGTAGCCGTGTTCGGTAACGGCACGTACGATAGCGTCGGACAATCCGAGGGAGGAAAAGGACATGGTAACTTTATTGTGAGATCGGCCTGTCGCCATCGGGGGGCGCCAGTCGCAGGCAATCAGATTAGGGGTCGAAAGACAGCGGCAAGGGGACTGGTCATATGTGCCGCACACGCGAAGTATAACAGCATGGCAAAAAAGCGCCGGGTTTGTTTCAGGTACGCAATGCCACAGGTAAAGGAAATGCGTGGCTAGGGCGCGCTCCGGATTGGCGTTATTCACTATGATTGCCTGTAGCACTCCATGCGCGGGACTCACCGTGGCGCCGGGGTGTTCATTCCTGGAGGAATATCATGCGTATCGCCGATCTTCGCATCGCCACCCGCCTGTATGGCGGTTTCGGCACCATCGTCCTGTTGCTGGCCGCCCTGGTCACCGTCGCCACGCTGAATGTCTCGCGGCTGGCCGACGCCAATGCCATCAATACCCATACTTATCAGGTGCTCGCTGAAAACAGCGCGCTCCTGGAAAGCCTGATCAACGTGGAAACGGGCCAGCGCGGCTACGTGATCACGGGCGCGGAGGCGTCGCTGGAACCGTACAAGGCGGGGCAGGTCGCGTTTGGCACGCACCTGGTCAAGGCGCGCGACATGACCAGCGATAACCCTGCCCAGCAGGAGCGCCTGGCGAAGCTCGATGCTGCCAAGCAAGCCTGGTTGGCCGGTGCGCTCGATCCCGTGATTGCCATGCGGCGCGCCGTAGCGCAGGGCACGGCGGCCATCGAGCCCGTGCTGGCGCTGGAGAAGGAAGGCCGGGGCAAGCAGGGCATGGATGCCATGCGGGCACTGCTGGGCGAGATTGGCCAGGCGGAAACGGTGCTGCTGGCCCGCCGCTCGGAAGCGGCGGCGGCCTTGCAGGCGCGCACGCACTGGACCTTACTGGGCGGTGGCGCGGCGGCGCTGATTCTGGCCGCCCTGATCGCCTGGTGGCTCGCCCACAACATTTCCGGCCCGCTGCGCGCGGCGATCGACGTGGCCAGGCAGGTGGCGCACGGCGACTTGACGGTGCAGGTGGACGTGCGCTCGAAGGATGAGACTGGCGAGCTGATGCAGGCATTGAAAGACATGACGGCCAGTCTGCTGCGCATTGTCACCGAAGTGCGCGGCGGCACGCAAGCCATCGCCACGGCGTCGCGCCAGATTGCCTCGGGCAATATCGACCTGTCCGCGCGCACGGAACAGCAGGCCAGTTCGCTGGAAGAGACGGCGTCGTCGATGGAGGAACTGACCAGCACGGTACAGCGCAATGCGCAGAATGCCAGCGAGGCCAACAGCCTGGCGGCGTCGGCCTCCACCGTGGCCGGCAAGGGCGGCGCAGTGGTGGCGCAAGTGGTGGAAACCATGGGCTCGATCAACGACTCGTCGCGCAAGATCGTCGACATCATCGGCGTGATCGACGGCATCGCCTTCCAGACGAATATCCTGGCCCTCAACGCGGCCGTGGAGGCGGCCCGGGCGGGAGAGCAGGGGCGCGGCTTTGCCGTCGTCGCCACGGAAGTGCGCAATCTGGCCCAAAGATCGGCTGGTGCAGCGAAGGAAATCAAGGGCTTGATCAACGATTCGGTGGCGCAGGTGGAAAACGGCGCGCGCCTGGTTGACGAGGCGGGCCACACCATGCGCGAAATCGTCGATAGCGTGCACAAGGTCAGCAGCATTGTCGGGCAGATCTCGGCCGCCAGCGACGAGCAACGGGCTGGCATCGAGCAAGTCAACCAAGCGATCGGCGAAATGGACCAGGTGACCCAGCAAAACGCTGCGCTGGTGGAAGAGGCTGCCGCAGCGGCGGAATCCATGCAGGAGCAGGCCGCCCGGCTGGCCGATGCGGTGAGCGTGTTCAGGACCGCGCAAGTGGATGCCATTCCGGCGCTCGCGTCCCGGCCCGCCGCGCACCGGCCGGTGCCGCTCAAGGTGGCGCACGCGCCTGCCCGCGTGAGTGGCAAGCCGGTGGTGCGCCATGCGCCGCAAGTACCGGCCGGCAAACAGCGCTCGGGGGAAGATGAGTGGGAAGAATTCTAATGAGGTAGTGCGTGCGACAGATGTCGCGCGTAGCGCTTGCGTTCGTGTGACTGTTGTCGCATAATTGTGTCAACAGTCACTGAAAGGAATCTCCATGAGCACGCCCTCCGTCACCGAACTATCGTTATTGAAAGCCTTGTGGAAAGACCATCCGCTGTCCGCGCGTGAATTGCACGCCAGGGTGGAAGACGAGCTGGGATGGTCGTTTTCGTCCACGCGCAAGACGCTAGAGCGCATGCTGGACAAGGGCATGCTGCTGCAGCGCAGCGTGCATGGCGTGCTTGTGTATGAGGCGAACGTGGACAAGGTGGCCACCCTGGCCGCGTTTGCCCACGACTTTGGCCGGCGCGTGATGGAAATCGACAGTCCCTTGCCGGTCAGTATGTTTACGGGCAGCAAACTGGTGGACCAGCAGGAACTGGCGGCGCTGGAACAGCTGCTGCAGGACTGGCCGCTCGAGGGAAAGGAATAAGCGATGCTGCTGTTTTCTCTCACGCTGTTGCAGGCCAGCGCCGCCTGTCTCGTGACCGGCACGCTGTTGTGGGCAATGCTGAGCCTGGCGCAGCGGCGCTGGCCCGCGCTGGCGGCGCAGCGCAGCGTGTGGCTGGGCGCCCAGCTGGTGCTGGCCGCCGTGTTTGTGCTGCCGCTGCTGCCGGACACGCGCCAGCTGAGCGTGGTGCCCGAGGTGAGCGTACCCGTTTTCCTGGCCAGCGCAGCACCCGGCGTGCCGCTGGCCATGGCTGCGCCAGTTGCCGGGCTGCCATCCGCTGCTTCGTGGCTGGTGCTGGTGCCGTCCGCCTGGGGCCTGATCTACCTGCTGGGCATCGCTTGCGCGGCCTGGCGCTGGCAGCGTGGCCACGCCATGTTGCGCACCTTGCTGCAACTGGCGCAGCGTCGTCGCCTGCACGGCATGGATGTGCTGGAAGTGGCGGCGCCGATCTCGCCGATGCTGGTGGGCGTGTGGCGGCCGCGTTTGCTGTTGCCGGCGCACCTGGCGCAATTTACGCCGGAACAGCGGCAACTGGTGATCGCCCATGAGCTGACCCATGCACGCCGGCGCGACCCCGTGCTCCTGCTGCTGGCCAAGATGCTGCAGGCCCTGCTGTGGTTCAATCCGGCCGCGCGCTGGCTGGCCGGCAAGCTGGCTTGGGCGCAAGAGCTCGGTTGCGACCGCCAGGTCCTGGCCGGCCGCGCGCCGCGCCAGCGCCAGCAATATGCGGCGGCCCTGGTCAAGCAGCTGGGGCTGCAGACGCAGACGCAGCCACTGCCGGGGCTGGCCTTTGGCGGTGGCCTTATGGCCGAGCGCCTGCTGTGCATGCGTGACGGGCAGCGACGCCCATCGCGGGCCTTGCGGGTGCTGACGGCGCTGCTGCTGTGCGCGATCGGCGCGGCCAGCCTGGCGCTGCAGCCGGCACTGGCGTGGGCCGTGGCAGCCACGCCGGCAGCTGCGCTTACTGGGCCGGCGACGGCGCCAGCTACCTGGCGCAATCCTTTGGGCAGCATGCGCGTGACCGGCTTTTTTGGCGTGGTGCGCCAGCTGACGCCGCAAGGCCATAGCGGCATCGATCTGGGTGCCAGGCGCGGCACGCCCGTGCATGCGGCGGCCGACGGCATCGCCAGCGTCAGCGAAGATGCGCGCCTTGGCAAGGCCGTGCGCATCGACCATGGCGGCGGCATCGAGTCGCTGTATGCCCATCTCGACCGGGTCACGCTCACGACCGGCATGGCCGTCACGGCAGGGCAGACCATCGGCACCGTCGGCGCCACCGGTCTGGCGACGGGGCCGCATTTGCATTTCGAGGTCACCCGCGACGGGCGCTTGCAGGATCCGCGACAGTGGCTGGCCGGCCTCGATGCCACCGCCACCGCGCGCGCCCTGCGCCTGCGCAAGGAACAATTCGGCCATTAGCGTGAGCTGGCCGCAGGTCGGCTGAGCGCGGGGACGCGCAAGCCGACCGCAAGCCGACACCACCACAGACCTTTCAGGATTTCCCATGCGATTGAGTATTCTATTGTGCAGCCTTGCGCTGCCGTTGACGGCGCACGTCCATGCCGAAGACGTCCTCCCTTCCGTGACGGTCAATGCCGGCAAAGTGGATCAGCGCCGCAACGACACCGTCGCCGCCATCGTCGTCGGTCACGAGGAACTGATACGCCAGGGCGACCGCGTCCTGGCCGATGCCTTGAAGCGCCTGCCCGGCATTTCCATCGGCGCGCCCGCCGGCACGGCTTCGGGCACGACTGGCGGGCAAATCCAGCTGCGCGGGCTGGGCCAGGGTTATACCCTCGTCATGCTCGACGGCGTACCCGTGCCGCCCGGTTTTTCGCTCGACTCCCTGGACCCGGAACTGGTCGAGCGCGTGGAAATCATGCGCGCCGCCACGGCGCAATTTTCCGCCCAGGCGATCGCCGGTTCCATCAACATCGTGCTGAAAAAATCGGGCAAGCGGCGCGAGCGCACCTTCAAGCTGGGGGCGTCCGGCAGTCATGGCATGCCCGCCGGCAGCGCCACCGTGCAGTGGGCGGACAAGGACGGCCGCCTGTCGTATGCGCTGGCCGGCACGCTCGCGCACACGGGGCGCCGGGGCTTGTTCGATGAATGGAACCGCGCATACGATGCGGATGGCAGACCCACGGTGGTGCGCCATATGCCGCTGACGGAACGCGTGACGAGCGATACGTTGGAGCTGGCGCCCCGTTTGCAATGGGCGCTGGCGGGCGAAGACAGCCTGGCCTGGCAAAGCCTGGTCACCTGGCGCCGCCTGGCCAGCCGCCGCCAGGTGGTGGAAACGTCTTACCTGGGCGGCCATTCCGACTATCCGGACAATGACGCCGCCTTCAGTCAGGACAGCGGCACCGTGCGCAGCGATCTGCACTGGCTGCGCAAGCTCGGACAGGGGGGGCGCCTCGATATGAAACTGGGCCTCGATGCCAATCACCGTGGCAGCGATTATCTGTTCCAGGGCGTCAGTGCCGCGCCCGGGCCGGCGAATGTGCGCAGGGTCGATGCGGGCGTGGACGATGTGGGCGTGCAGACCAGCGGTGCCTATCGCCGGACGCTGGGCGAGGGCCACGCACTGGCGGCGGGCTGGGATGCGGGTCACCGGCGGCGCACGGAGTTTCGACGCGAACGCCAGCTGTCGCCGGGCGGGCCACCCGTGCTGCCGGACGAAGACTATGCGGCCACGGTGCGGCGCCTGGCCCTGTTCGCGCAGGATGAATGGGAAGTCTCCGCGCGCTGGTCGCTGTATCTGGGGCTGCGCTGGGAAACCTGGCGCACGGCCAGCGCCACCGGTGGCGCCGGCCCCGTCGACGTGCGCGCGCAGGTATGGAGTCCCGTGCTGCAAAGCTTGTGGAAGCTGGCCGGCAAGGATCAGCTGCGCCTGGCCGTCACGCGCACTTACAAGGCGCCGCAGATTTTCCAGCTGATCCCGCGCCCCTACCTCAACGACAACGGCAATAGCCCCGTGAACCCCGACAACCAGGGCAACCCGGCGCTGCGTCCGGAACTGGCGTGGGGCCTGGACGCGGCCTACGAATACTATCCTGCGGAAGGCGCCATGCTGGGCGCCAGCGCTTCGCTGCGGCGCATCGGCGACGTGATGCTGGACCGGCTGTACCAGGACAAGGGGCGCTGGGTGGCCACGCCCGTCAATCAGGGCAGGGCGCAGGTGCGCGGCATCGAACTGGAGGCGAAGCTGCCGCTGTCGGCGCTGTGGGCGGGCGCCCCCGCGCTGGACCTGCGGGCGAACGTGGCGCGCAACTGGTCGACGGTGGACGCCATCGCCGGCCCGGACAAC
Source organism: Janthinobacterium sp. PSPC1-1 (assembly GCF_049897625.1). Classification (NCBI taxonomy): domain Bacteria; kingdom Pseudomonadati; phylum Pseudomonadota; class Betaproteobacteria; order Burkholderiales; family Oxalobacteraceae; genus Janthinobacterium; species Janthinobacterium sp. PSPC1-1. Next base: position 112,554 of record NZ_JAFCWP010000006.1, read on the forward strand.
CGCCTCGATGGCCAGCTGCCGTGGAGCGCCAACCTGGGTGCGGATTACCGCCTGGCCACCAAGCCGTTGACCCTGGGCGGCAATCTGCATTACCAGGGCGGTGGACTGTCGCGCGCATCGAAGCAGCTGCTGGCCTGGCAGGGCGCCCGGCGCGAACTGGATCTGTACGCGTTGTGGAAGTTCAGCGACCAACTGCGCCTGCGCCTGTCGGGCGCCAATCTGCTGCGGCAGCTTGAGCGCACGCGCAGCCTGTATGCGGATGGCGCCGGCAGCCTGCTGCGCACGGTCGATACGCGCAGCTACCGCACGTTGCGCGTCATGCTCGAAGGCTCCCTGTAGGTTCTTAGTCGTCGATTTCCGCGACGACGTAATCCACGCCCTGCGCATCGAGCCAGGCGCGCAGGGCGGCCAGGCCGTGCCACGGGTCCGGGCGCAGGTGCTGGCAGACATACAGGCCGGCGTCCGTCAGCCTGGCTTCGGTATCGGGCCTGGCGCTGCCGGGCGGGCGCGGCGCCGGCGCCGCCAACTCTGGCAACTGCGCGAGGTGCTGGCGCTGTTCCTGCGTCAGGCTGGCCGTGATCCTGAATTCAAATCCCATGTTTTCTCCTTGAGGTGTGGGTTGCTGTTGCGTTTATTTCGTATCATCGAAAAAATTGCATATAGCTTGGCATTCTTTCCGTTTTTGTTTTCAAAATATCTCGTTCATACTGCATAGCACTGGCTCGGCACACACAGCGTGGCGCAAGGGCAGGAGCAGAAGCACCGTACAACGACATCCCTCTTCATATTCAATTATTTTCACTAAGGAAAACATCATGCCTGTCGCCACCGCCCAAGCCGCACAAAAACTGCTGACCCCGAACGATCATACCCTGATCATGATCGACCACCAGTCGCAGATGGCGTTCGCCACCCGTTCCATCGACCTGGCCCTGCTGCGCAACAATGCGGCCCTGGTGGCCAAGGCGGCGGCTGAATTCAAGGTGCCGACGATTTTGACGACGGTGGCCGCGAAATCGTTCTCCGGCCCGATCTTCGATGAAATCCAGTCCGTCTTCCCCGAACAGACGCCGATCGACCGCACCAGCATGAACACCTGGGAAGATGCGCGCATCGCCGACAAGGTGAATGGCTACGGCAAGGGCAAGATCGTGCTGGCCGGCCTGTGGACATCCGTCTGTATCGTCGGCCCCGCGCTGTCGGCGCTGGAGCAGGGCTTTGAAGTCTACGTGATTGCCGACGCCAGCGGCGACGTCTCCGATGAAGCCCATGCGATGGCCATGCAGCGCATGATACAGGCGGGCGCGCAGCCGATGACGTCCGTGCAATACTTGCTGGAACTGCAGCGCGACTGGGCCCGCGGCGAGACCTACGACGCGACGGTGGCGACGGCCGTGGCGCACGGCGGCGGCTATGGCCTGGGCCTGATCTACGCCAAATCCATGTTCAACGCCAGCGAAGGCCACTGAGATTTTATTGATATCGCGCCACCGCCGCCCGCCGGCGGGGCTGTGTTTTCACCTGATTCGGGAGTTCCCATGCACGCAAGCACGATTTTGCTCAATGGCCGTTTTCACACGGTCGACCGGACGCAGCCGCTGGCGTCCGCCGTTGCCATCGCCGATGGCAAATTCCTCGCCGTGGGCGACGTTGAAGACGTGATGCGCCATCGCGGCCCGGCCACGCAGGTGATCGACCTGGCTGGCCGCACGGTGATTCCCGGCCTGAACGACTCGCACCTGCACCTGATCCGGGGCGGCTTGAACTACAACCTGGAATTGCGCTGGGAAGGCGTGCCCTCGCTGGCCGACGCCTTGCGCATGCTGAAAGAACAGGCGCTGCGCACGCCGAATCCGCAATGGGTGCGCGTGGTGGGCGGCTGGACGGAGTTCCAGTTTGCGGAAAAACGCATGCCCACGCTCGATGAAATCAACGCGGCCGCTCCCGACACGCCCGTCTTCATCCTGCACCTGTACGACCGCGCCCTGCTGAACCGCGCCGCCCTGCGCGCCGTCGGCTACGATAAAAATACGCCGAACCCGCCCGGCGGCGAAATCGTGCGCGACGCTGCCGGCAACCCCACCGGCTTGCTGATCGCCCGGCCGAACGCCATGATCCTGTATGCGACCCTGGCGAGAGGCCCGAAGCTGCCTCTCGACTTGCAAGTGAATTCCACGCGCCAGTTCATGCGCGAACTGAACCGGCTCGGCATCACCAGCGCCATCGACGCGGGCGGCGGTTTCCAGAATTATCCGGAAGACTACGCCGTCGTCGACGAGCTGGCGCAAAAAGAGCAGCTGACCATCCGCATCGCCTACAACCTGTTCACGCAAAACAAGGGCGCGGAACTGCAGGACTTCCAGAAGTGGACCGGCATGGTCAAACCGGGCGACGGCACGGATTACTATCGCCATAACGGCGCCGGCGAAATGCTGGTGTTTTCCGCCGCCGACTTCGAGGACTTCCTCGAACCGCGCCCCGAGCTGGCGGCCGGCATGGAAGACGAGCTGGAAAAGGTCGTGCGCCACCTGGTCGAGCAGCGCTGGCCGTTTCGCCTGCACGCCACCTATGACGAATCGATCAGCCGCATGCTCGACGTGTTCGAAAAGGTCAACCGCGACACGCCGTTCGCCGGCTTGCACTGGCTGTTCGACCACGCGGAAACCATCAGTCCGAAAAATATCGACCGCGTCAGGGCGCTGGGCGGCGGCATCGCCATCCAGCACCGCATGGCTTTCCAGGGCGAATATTTTGTCGAGCGTTATGGTGCCGATGCAGCCAAGGCCACGCCGCCCGTGCAGCGCATGCTGGACGCGGGTGTACCCGTGGGCGGCGGCACGGATGCCACGCGTGTCGCCAGCTACAACCCGTGGACGGCGCTGTACTGGCTGGTCTCGGGACGCACCGTGGGCGGCCTGGCCCTGACGGAGGCGGCGGGCAGATTGTCGCGCGATACGGCGCTGGAACTGTGGACGGCGGGCAGCGCCTGGTTTTCCAGCGAGCAAGGCAAGAAGGGCCGCATCCGCGCGGGCATGCTGGCCGACTTGTCCGTGCTGTCGGCCGATTACTTTACAGTGCCGGAAGAGGCGATCAAGTCCATCGACTCCGTGCTGACCATGGTGGGCGGCAAGATCGTCTACGGTCAGGCGGAATTTGCGACCCTGGCGCCGCCCCCGATACCCGTATTGCCCGAATGGTCGCCCGTGCGCGCGGTGCCCGGTCATTACCGGCCCGCGGCCAGGCCGGCGCAAGCCTTGCTGCCGCACCAGTGCGCGGGCGCCTGCGGCGTGCATGCGCATGCCCACGACCGGGCGCGCAAGTCGGCCGTGCCGATCAGCGATTTTTCCGACTTCTGGGGCGCCTTGGGCTGCAGCTGCTTCGCCTTCTAGCCGGTGGTCAGGCGCTATTTGGAAATGCGCAGGATGGCTGAGGCGAGCCGCGTGAAGCAGGGGCTCAAGTCACTTTCGGTGGCCGCATAGCAGTACAGGCCCATGGGTTCGGCCGGCTTGCGGCAACGCGTAGGCGCATCGCTCGTGTTGGCCATGCAGCGCAGCAAGTCTGCGCCCAGTTCGCTGTCCGGCCCCTCCGGCGTGATCAGCGATGCGCCCATGCCCAAGGTGAAGACGAAAATGCCTTCCTGGCGCGCCTTTGCGGCCATCGCTTCGGCCAGGTTGCGCGAGGCGCGGTGTACATTTGTCCATTGCACCTGCGCCGAGGCGATGGAAGCGGTCACGACGCGTGGCGTGTTGGTCACGATGGGAAATTCGCGTGCATTCGGATCGTTGGGCAGGGTGTCCGGGTTATTCGCGTTATACCAGAGAGGGAGGGAAGTAATCGTGCCGGAGTCGCAGTCACCCTTCAACAGAGTGTTGGTCGTGCGCATCTTGTACAGGCCGGCCAGGGCGTCCGATTGAAATTTGGTGTAGGTGGCGAGTCCACCGGCGTCCTTGCATTTATTGCCCGAGTTCGGAAAGTACCCGGAAAAGGCGGCCGGCGAACCATCGGAAAAAAACACGATGACGCGCAGGCTGGAACGGTTGATCTGGTCGATACCTTTCAGCTGCTTGCGCGCCTGCCACATGCCTTCGGCCGAATTGGTGCCGCCTTCAAAGGAAAAATTCTTGATCGCCGCCGTGGTCGTGGTGCGGTTGAAGCCGCGCGTGATGGGATTGATGGCCAGATCGGTTTGCGCATCCGAGGCGAAATGCAGCAAGCCTACGCGGTCCACGGTGGAATTGAATTTATTCAGAAAGGAAATGCCCGCCGCCCGTACGGCAGCGGCATTGGGTTCCAGCGACCCCGAGGTATCCATCACCAGCACCATGTCGAGATCCTTGCGGATGGTTTGCGCGGCGGCTGCCACGTTCAGGGTCTTGAAGCCGAGTATGCCCATCAGCGAGACGGGCATCGAGGCGGTGGCGGAGACGTCGATGGTGACGGTGCCCTTGTCGAAGGTCACACCGACGGGGTTGAGTACGGGCGTGGAGAGCAGGAATTTGTCGGGATAGTTGATGTCAAAAAACTCCTTGGCCGATTGGCGCGCGTTGGCCGCCTGCACCGCCTGCGTATCGCCCAGGGTCACGCCGCGCGCCGCCGCCAGGCTGGCCGAGTCGACGGCCGCATTGAGCTTGGCCTTGACGAAATAGCCGAGCGCCGAATCGATGGCCAGGCCCGCCGAGGCGATCAGGACGACGGCCGACAGCGCCACCATGATCAGCACTTGGCCGCTTTGCCGCTTGTGTGGAATGCGCATCAGAATACCGTCATCGAATAAAGGTTGGGGCCGAGGACAGGGGTTGTGCTGTCGCCAATTTTCAATGTGCCAAACAGCATGTCGAAATTATAGAAAGTCTCGACGGCATAAATCAGTTCGCCATCGGACAACTGGCCCGACATCAGTGACACTGCGGGGGCACTTTCGGCCTGGGCGATATTGGTGCACGTGCCATTGCTCCAGCTACCGCATTGCCACACCTGGCTGGCGGGCAGGTAGCCGCTCACTTTCGCGCCGGCGTCCCAGCGGTACTGTTCCAGCACGATATTGCGCAAGCCGCTTTTCGCCGTGTAGCCCATGATCTTGGTAATGTAGATCATGCCGCGCTTGTTCATGTCCAGCGGCGGCGTGCTGGCGGCCAGCGCATTCATAATGGTCTGGCTCGATCCATTCAGGTCGGTGGTCGAGCGCGAGGCCAGGTTGGCGCCTTCGCGGCTGATGTTGAGCAGGATGATCTTGGCCTGAATGGCGCGCGACAGGTCGACCACCATGAACAGCAGCAGGGCCAGCAGTGGCAGCACGATGGCAAATTCCACGGCGGCGATGCCGCGCGCGGCGCGCCGCGCAGGAGAGTGGAAACGCATCATAGACCGCCAAAGCTTTCATTGCGCATGGTGGCGGCCACCACGTAGGGCGCCTTGCCGTCCTTGTAGAAGGCGGCCATCATCGGCGTGGCGAATGTCCAGTTGTATGCGACGGAGATCACGACTATATCGCCCGCGTTGCCGAACATGCCGGCACTGGTGCCGCTGACGCCGTTCACCGTGATGACGGGATTGACCTTGTCGTAGATGCCCATCGAACTATCCTTCATTTTTTGAATGACGGCCTGGTAGCGCTGCTGGTTGCTGCTGGCGGGATCAAGATCGCTGTTGCCAGTCACGGCATAGCGCGCCCCTTCACGCACCGCATGCTGCATGGTGAGATTGGCGAAATATGCCATGCTCAGTTCGATGATGCCTATCATGAACAGCAGGAAGACCGGTGCGATGATGGCGAACTCTACGATGGCGGAGCCGCATTGCCTGAATCTGCCTTGTGGGGACCGGAAGGGTGTGGCCTGGTTGAGCATCATGTCTGGTATCCGTATCAAGGCTCGCGCCGGCATCGGTGTGATGGCGGGCCTGTTGCCCATGGGCCACTCTTCATTGTATCTCGCTTCGAGCGCGCAAGGTTGGCATTAAAGTGCATATAAATCAAGTTTCTTGTAATTAATGTAGTTAATTGAATACGCCATACCCCTGACTAACGTTCCTGAGAGTAAGATGCGGAGGCTTGAGAAATTAAAAAATAATTAACCATTGTCCTGTCGATCCAGGCGAAGGTGTTTTTGAAAAGTGAATAAATCAGCATGCTGCAACAGCAACAACTGCAAGAGGAACCGAATGCCGATACGGCATTGCCAATGGTCGATCATGCAGATTTGATCATGATCTCTGGCATGCGCCTGCTGCTGTCGGTGACGGCCTTATTAACGCTGATCATCAACCCGGGCAAGCTGGGTGTGCCGAATCAGCTGGCCTGGTTGATCCTGTGTTCATACGTTCTGCATAGCGCAGTGCTGTTTGTTTTTCTTTATTTCAAGCATCCGGTAGTGCATGGCAAGGTGATATGCTGGCTCGACGTGCTGTGGTGCGGCCTGATCGTGTATGGTACCGGCGGCGTCGAAAGCTATTTTTTCCCTTTCTTTTTCTTCGTCATCCTGGCGGCATCGTTTCAGCGCGGACTCGATGAAGGCGCGCGCATCACGCTTGCCTCCTGTGTTCTGCTGGTGCTGGCATCGGTGGCGTCGACCCCTGAGCTGATTATTTCGCACCTGTTGCTGCGCACGACTTTTGTCATGGCGCTCGGCTACATGATTGCGTACTGGGGTGGCCTGGGGCTGTTGCAGAAGCGCCGCCTGGCGTTGTTGCGCGAGGTCAGCCAGCAATCGAATCCCCGCTTTGGCGTCGACCACACTGTGGCGTCGGTCTTGCAGAAAGCGCGTGCCTTTTTTGACGCCAGCAGCTGTATCCTGGTCATGCGCGAGGGCGATGCAGCGCAGTGGCAGTTGCGTACGGCGCTCGAAGAGAGAGGCGGACACGCGGGGCGTGTTAGCCAGCTGAGCGAAGCCGCGGTGGCGCCGCTGATGGTGTTCGATGCCAGCCAGAGCGTGCTGTACGCGCCGTCGTTGCGCGCGCGCCTGGGACTGGCGAGCGTGCTCACGGGAGTCGAACGCGGCAGTGCGAAGTGGCAGCGGCTCGATGCGCATGGGCCGCAGGGCGCGGCGCTGGCCGAACTGCTCGATGCGCGCTCCTTCATCAGCGTGCCCCTGCCTTTGCATAAGGGACTGGGCCGCATCTACGTGATCTCCGCGAAGAACCGGCTGACCCGGGCCGACGCCAGATTCCTGCTGCATATCGTGGCGCAAGTGTTCCCCCTGATTGAAAACATCGCCATTCTCGACAAGCTGGCCTCCGGCGCGGCGTACCGCGAGCGGCAAAAGATTGCGCGCGACTTGCACGATTCGACCATCCAGCCGTATATCGGCCTGCGCCATGGCTTGAGCGCCTTGCGCGCCAAGGCGGCCGCCGACAGCCCCTTGCTGGCCGATCTCGACCAGCTGATCGACATGAGTGGCCAGGTGATTGGCGACCTGCGCCGGATGGCGCAGACGGTGCGCGGCGGCGCGGAGCGGGAACAGGTGACCTTGCTGGTGGCGTTGCGGCGCCAGGCGGAGCAGCTCAAGAAGTTTTTTGGCATCACCATCGAGATCGTCTCGGACAGCGCGTTTGATCTCAGCGACCGGCTGGCAGCCGAAGTATTCCAGATCGTCAATGAAGGCATGAGCAATATCCGCAAGCACACCACCGCCCGCGAGGGCCGCGTGACACTCGTCTGCGATGCGCATGCCTTGTCGATCTCGATAGAGAATGCCGGCGAAACGTCGTCCCGCGTCGAGTTCATGCCTGCCTCTATTGCTGAACGCGCCATGGCGCTGGGCGGTCGGGTGCAGGTCAGCCAAGGCGCTGATGGCGCCACCGCCGTGCATATTGAAATTCCAGTCTGACGGCAAGAGCGTCACGGCTGACCCGTTAAAGGCCATCGTATGTCAAGTTTGCATCCCATCCGCGTCATGCTGGTTGATGATCATAAAACCATGTTGTGGGGACTGGAAAAACTGCTGGAAGAGGCGCAACCGGCAATGCAGGTGGTCGCCAGCACCAGCACGATAGGCGGCGCGCTGGAGCTTGCCGAGAGCTTGCGCCCCGATATTGTCGTGCTGGACGTGGACCTCGCCGGCGTGTGTTCCGTCGACTTCGTCCCCGCGCTGTTGGCCAATGGTGTCACGCGGGCGGTGATGTTCAGCGGCACGCGCGACCAGGAGGTGCTGGGCCGCGCCGTGCGCAGCGGCGCGCGCGGCGTGATCGGCAAGGAGGCGGCGGCGGAGCAGGTGATCGATACCATTGCCAGGGTACATCGGGGCGAATTGTGCCTGGACCAGGCCTTGCTGGGCAGTCTGCTGGGAGCGCTGATCAAGCCGGCGCCAGCGCCGGCGCCGCCCGATCCCGAAATGGCGCGCATTGCCCAGCTGACCCTCAAGGAACGCAAGATAGTCGCCATGATGGTCGAAGGCAATGGGGCACTCAACAAGACCATCGCGCAGCGCGCTTTCATTTCCGAGCAAACCTTGCGCAATCACTTGACATCGATTTACAGCAAGCTGGACGTTGCCAACCGCCTGGAACTGTATGTCTACGCGGTGAAGAACGGGATGGCGGCGCCCCAGGAATGCTGATGCCATTACAAATGTACTGATGCCGTGCAGGAAAATAGGCTCTTTTGTACTGGCAATAAAATGACTTTTGTCTGATTAGTATCAATGTGTCTTTCCATACAATACCGTTATCAGCAATCGGTGATTGTCGCTGAGTTAGCCAGACTGAAAATGCGAACGGTGACAGGAGCTGGAAATGCGCTTGAACGATGGTGGGACGGGTGAGCTTGCGTATTTCTTGCAAGATCAAAGTGGTAACTCATTTTTCGAACATGCTTTGCTGCTGTCGCTGATGGCCGTAGTGTTCCTGCTTGCGCTGCTGGCTATATGCAAGGGTTCATAAGTGAGCAATTTACTGCTTGCATCAGCAGTCCCACATGACGTTGTTAACACTTACTCTGAATGGATTAATCATGAATTTCATCAAAAATTTTATCGCTGAAGAAGATGGCGTTACCGCGATCGAATACGGCCTGATCGCTGCGCTGATCGCTGCCGTGATCGTTGTGTCCGTGACCTCGATCGGCACCAACCTCTCGACCGTGTTTACCAATATTGCCAAAAAGATTGCCGGAACTCCTTAAGCATATGGATCAGGGCAAGCCGCACGCCAAGCGTGTACTTGCCACTGTGATGGCCCGGATCATATTGCATGGCGCCGGGCCATTTTTGTTTGTACCGAGTCCTTGTCCTTCCTGTGCCGGATAATTCATGTACACCGATCTTTTCCTGAGCTGGTCGCCGGCAGTCCTGCTGGCCGTTCTGCTGCTGCTGGCCGTGTACCACGACGTGCGCAGCCGCCGCATTCCGAACCGCCTGGTGTTGGCCGGTGCGCTGGCCGGACTCCTGCTCAATACGCTGTTGCCGCCCGGTGCAGGACTGTTGACGGCCGCGCCCGGCGCGCTCGGCTTCTGGCCGGCCCTGGGTGGCTTGGCCCTGGGCCTGGCGCTGCTGATGCCGATGTACGCGATCAAGGCGCTGGGCGCCGGCGACGTGAAACTGATGGCGATGGTGGGCGCTTTTGTCGGCCCGCACAGCATCTTCTTTTGCCTGCTGAGCAGCCTGCTTGCGGGCGGCGTGCTGGCGCTGGCCGTGGCGGCGTTCCACGGCACGCTGCGCCAGGTTGCGAGCAACAGCTATTACCTGGTATTGAATAGCCTGATGCGCGCCATCGCTACGCAACGGCCCGATATCGATGCGCCTGCCAAGCCCAGCGGCCAGTTGCCCTATGCCATCGCCATTGCCAGCGGTACCTTGTTGTATCTGCTGCTGGCTGCCAGCGGCCAGCTGAGAAAGTTCGCATGATCCATGGCGTCTTCTGTACCTGTGCCCATGCCTGCTGATCTGCTTGCCGCGCCAGCGGCCCAGCGTGCCCCGCGCACCGTCGAAGAGACAGGCTTGCCCTTCTTTTTCCTGGTCGAACTGCTGGTGAAGGTGCTGTTCCAGCGGGGACAGCTGCACCTGCCCGAGCTGGCCAGCTATGTCAAGCTGGGCCTGGGCGTACTCGATCCCGTGATCGTTTTCATGCGGCAGGAAAAAATGTGCGAAGTCATGCGCCGTGGCGCCAGCGGCACGGATGCCGATATCCACTACCAGTTGACGGACAGCGGCCGCCAGCGTGCCCTCGAGTGCCTGGCGCGCAATGCCTATGCGGGCCCATGCCCCGTGCCGCTGGCCGCCTACAACGCGCAGGTGGCGGCGCAAAGCGTGGCCAACATGCACGTCACGCGCCCGCAGGTACAGGCCAGCTTCGACGGCGTGGTGGTCAATCCTGCCGTGCTCGACCAACTGGGCGCGGCCATGAATTCCGGGCGCGCCATTTTCATTTATGGCGCCGCCGGCAGTGGCAAGACGTATCTGGCCGAACGCCTGCAAGACTTGTTGCAAGGGGCCATTGCCCTGCCTTACGCCATCATGGTCGATGGCGAAGTCGTGCCCTTTTATGACCCGGTGCTGCATCTGCCGGCGGCGCAGCAGCCGGAAGCGCCGGCCGGCATCGAGCGCGCCGTGCAGCTCGACGCGCGCTGGGTACGCGGCGTGCGCCGTCCGGCCGTGCTCACCGGGGGCGAGCTGACCCTGGAAATGCTGGACCTGCGCTTCGACAACGTGACGCGTTTGTACCGCGCGCCGCCGCACCTGAAGGCCAACAACGGCATCTTCATCATCGACGACCTGGGGCGCCAGCGCTGTTCGCCGCTGGAACTGATGAACCGCTGGATCGTGCCGATGGACCGCGCCATCGACTACCTGTCGCTGCACAACGGGCACACCTTCCAGGTGCCGTTCGACGTGGTGGTGGTGTTTTCCTCGAATTTCCTGCCCGAGCGCCTGTCGGATGCGGCCTTCCTGCGCCGCCTGGGCTACAAGATCGAAGTGCCGGCACTCTGCGCAGCGCATTACGAAACAGTGTTTCGCCAAACCTGTGCCGCCTACGGCGTGGAGTTCGACGCCGCCGCCTTTGCCTTCCTGTTGCAGCGCCATGCGCGCGGTGCGACGCCCTTGCTGGCCTGTTATCCGCGCGACCTGCTGCGCCAGGTACGCGACCTGGCGCGCTACGAGGGCACGGCGGTGCAACTGAACGAGCAGGTGCTGGACTGGGCCTGGAATAACTATTTTGCCGGTGCGAATCAGCGCCATGGCGCCGATGACATGGCCGTGCAAGAGCGGCGTGAACCGAAATCAAGCTGAAGTCAGAGGAAAAACGATGCGAAATACCCGTGCTTTACTCATGTTGCTGCTGGCCCTGGTGCTGGCCGGTGCCGCCGTGCTGACGGCGGCGATCTGGATGGGCGGCCAGAGCACGCCGTCGAACCAGAAGATCGTCGTGGCCCTGGTCGATATCGGCGTGGGCACGAAGATCACTCCGCTCATGTTGCGCAGCATGGACTGGCCCGCAGGGGCGCAGCCGCCCGGTGCCTTTGCCGACAGCAAGGCGCTCGACGGGCGCATCACGCGCACGGCCATCAGCCTGGGCGAACCTGTGCTGGAAAGCAAACTGGCGCCGCCGGGTACGAGTGGCGGCCTGTCGTCCATCGTGGCCGACGGCAAGCGCGCCATGACCGTGCGCGTCAACGATGTGGTCGGGGTGGCGGGCTTTGCCTTGCCTGGCAACTTTGTCGACATCCTCGTCAATACCCAGGATGACCGCGCCAAGGCCAGCGGTGGCGCCGAACTGGCCATTTCCAAGATCGTGCTCGAACGCATCCTGGTGCTGGCCGTGGCGCAGGAATCGAACCGCGACGACAACAAGCCCAAGGTGGTCAATGCCGTCACCCTGGAATTGACGCCGGACCAGGTGGAAAAGCTCGACCTGGCGCGCAGCGTGGGCACCTTGTCGCTGGTGCTGCGCAACCAGATCGATCCGGCGCCCGTCAACACGGGCGGCGCCACCAAGGAATCGCTGCTGGGACTCAAGCCGCTGGTGCCGGTCGCCGCGCCGCGTGCGGCTGCGCCAGCGCCAGCGCGGCAGGCGCCGCGTGCTCCCGCACCACCGGCCGAGAGCGTCAAAGTGATCACGGGCATGGACACGCGTGTCCAGCAATTTTAAAAATTTCAGAACCAGGGATAGTTGATGACCTCATTTCGTACCCGTATCGTCAGGCCCCGCTTGACCTTGGCCCTGGCCCTGAGTGGCTTGACGGCAAGCTTGCTGTGGCAGCCCGGCGCCAGCGCCGCGCCCGCCGTGCGCAAGGTGGACGCCGTCAGTCAGGCAGCCCCGCTGTCGCTGGGGGCCGATATCGCCCGGCTGGGTCCGCCGATCCGCTTGTCTGTTGGCAAGTCGACCTTGCGCAGCCTGACGCGTGCCGTCTCGCAGATCGCCGTGAATGATCCGAAGGTGGCGGGCGCCAGGTTGCTGGGCAGTTCCAGCGAGCTGTATATCTGGGGCCTGGCACCGGGCAGCACCAACCTGATTCTGTGGGACAAGGATCACCGTCCTGTGATCGTCGATATCGAAGTCGGTGTCGATGCCGATGGCTTGCAGGCGCAGCTGGCGCTTGTGTTTCCCCGTGAAACAGATCTCAAGGCCAGCTCGGCCGGCGGCGCGATCGTGCTGACGGGCATGGTCTCGGATGCCGTCAAGGCCAGCCAGATCATGGCCATGGCCACGGCGTTCGCACAGCGTGGCGCCGGCGAAGCGGCGGCGCCCGTTGCGACAGCGGGTGTGATGCCAGCGCCCGCTGCTGCCGGTGCCGCCGGTGCTGGCGCCGCCGGTGTGAGCGTGATCAATATGCTGACCATCGCCGCGCCGCAGCAGGTGATGCTGGAAGTCAAAATTGCCGAGGTCTCGAAAACCCTCGTCGACCAGCTGGGCGCCAGCATCGGCGCGCGCGCCAGCAGCGGCAACTGGACCTACAGTTTCCTGTCGAACTTGTTGAGTGGCAACCCCAGCATGATCGATGGTTTCAATGGTAAAAACGGCAATTTCCTCACGCTCGATGCGCAAAAGCGCGACGGCCTCGTGAAAGTGCTGGCCGAACCGAACATCATGGCCATCAGCGGCCAGGAGGCCAGCTTCCTGGCTGGTGGCAAGATCTACATCCCCGTCTCGCAAGACAGCGCCACCAACAAGATCACCCTGGAAGAAAAGGAATTCGGTATCGCCGTCAAGTTCACGCCCACCGTGCTCGATGGCGGGCGCATCAACCTGAAGGTGGCGCCGGAAGTGTCGGAACTCAACAAGGACGGCATCGGCATCAGCACGGGCGGCACCGCTGGCAGCGCCATCCTGCCGGCGTTTACCACGCGGCGCGCCACCACCACCGTGCAATTGTTCGACGGCCAGAGCTTTGCCATCGGCGGCTTGATCAAGAACAACGTGACCACGAATATCAAGGCGCTGCCGATGCTGGGCGAGATTCCCGTGCTGGGCGCTTTGTTCCGCAGCAGCGATTTCCAGACTGACCGCACCGAACTGGTGTTCATCATCACGCCGCACCTGGTCAAGCCGCTGGCCGGCGACTACGTGCTGCCGACCGATGCCTATGTGGCACCTAGCCGCGCGCAGTTTTTCCTGCAAGGAAAGATGGAAGGCGACGCCAGGCAGCCGCAGCCTGCCGCCGACAAACAACCGGGCGCCGCAGCGGCGACCGGCTTCGACATTCAATAGGAGAGTGAGCATGCAGCGTCCTCCATTCCATTCCCTCCTGTGCGTGCTGCTGGCGTCGTTTGCCGCCAGCGGCTGCACCACCACGCCGCACTTCGACCGCAACTTTGGCCGCAGCGTCGATTTGCTGCGTGCCCAGCAAGTGATCAATCCGCAGGCGGGACTGAACCGTGACCCGGTGACTGGCCTCGATGGCAAGGCGGCAGTGGCGGGCTACAACGAGTACCAGAAGTCGTTCAGCGCGCCGGTGCCGCAATCGGGCGGCATGACGATCAGTCTCGGACGCCAATGAACATGTCACCGTTATCACAGAACAGGCAAGGCATATCGTGAAAATCGCCATCATATCCCGAGATGAAAAAGCATTGGCCGAGCTGGGCCGCCTGGTCGGCAACCGCAATCCGGCGGACGACGTCGACGCCCGCAGCGGACCGCTGGAGCAACTGTATTCGGCGCAAGAGCTGCCCGATGTGCTGATGTTCGACCGGCCCGGCAACGATGGCGCCGATCTGGCCGCCATCGAGCGCCTGAGCAATCAGTTTCCGCGCCTGGCGGTTATCCTGCTGTGTCCGCAGCAGTCGCCGGAATTCCTGCTGCAAGCCATGCGTGCCGGCGTGCGCGAAGTATTGCCGTCGCCGGCCGCAGCCGCCAGCATCTACCCGGCGCTCGAGCGCATCGAGGAAAAACTCGAGCGGCGCGACAATGGCAATGGCAAGGTGCTGGCTTTCATTTCCTGCAAGGGCGGCAGTGGCGCCACCTTCATCGCCACCAACCTCGGCTATGCCCTGGCAGCCAGCGGCCACAAGCGTGTTGCCCTGCTGGACCTGAACCTGCACTTCGGCGATGCCTCGCTGTTTGTCTCCGAGAGCAAGCCGCTGGCCACCCTGGCCGATGTGACGCGCGACATCCACCGCCTGGACCCGTCGTTCCTCGCTTCGAGCATGCTCAATGTGCTGCCCAATTTCAGCGTCCTGGCGGCACCGGAAGACCCGGCCCACGCCAGCGAAGTGCTGCCCGAACATATCGACGCCATCATCAAGCTGGCGCGGCGCCAGTATGATTTCGTGGTGCTCGACGTGGGGCGCAACCTCGATGCGGTCAGCGTGCGCGCGCTCGACCACGCGGACCTGATTTTCCCCATCCTGCAAACGACCTTGCCGTACATCCGCGATGGCAAGCGCCTGCTGGGCATGTTCCGTTCGCTGGAGTACGACAAGGACAAGGTGCGCCTGATCGTCAACCGGCACGACAAGGGCGGTGAAATCCGCCTGCAGGACCTGGAGGCGGCGTATGGCACCACGATCGACCGCACGGTGCCGAATCATTATGCGTCGGCCGCCGCATCGGTCAACCAGGGCATGCCGATCTTGCAGCTCGATAAGAACAGCCCCATCACGCGCTCGCTGCAGGAGTTTGCCGCCAGCCTGACGGGCGTCAGCGCCGAAGCCGTGCCGCAGAGCTGGCTGAGTCGTATGCTGCGGCGCGCCTAACACCACTCGAACAGGAATTCTCATGGCAACTTCTCCCGCCCCCAGTCTGTCGATCCGCGAGCGTCTCGGTAATGGCAAGATCGCTACCCTGACGCCGCAGCGCGCGCCGGCCATCGACAACCGCAGTTACCGCGAGCTGAAACAGCGCATTCACGCGCTGCTGCTCGAGCGCGTCGATCTGGAAAGCATGCAGCGGCTGACGCAGGAACAGATCCGCGACGAGTTGCGCAGCCTGGTCGAGCGCCTGCTCGACGAAGAAGCCGTGGTCATCAATGATGTCGAGCGCAAGAACCTGACGCGCGACATCCGCAACGAGATGCTCGGTTTTGGCCCGCTGGAAACCTTGTTGTCGGACCCGACCGTGTCGGATATCCTCGTCAATGGCCACAAGCAAGTGTATGTCGAGCGGCGCGGCAAGCTGGAATTGACCGATGTCGTGTTCAATGACGATGCGCATCTGATGAAAATCATCGACAAGATCGTCTCGCGCGTGGGTCGCCGCATCGACGAATCGAGCCCCATGGTCGATGCGCGCCTGCCCGATGGGTCGCGCGTCAACGCCATCATCCCGCCGCTGGCCATCGACGGGCCCGTGATGTCGATCCGGCGTTTTTCCGTCGATCCCCTGCGCCTGGCCGACCTGGTCGCCTACACCAGCATGACGGCCGAGATGGCCGAGGTGCTGCAGGGCCTGGGCAAGGCGAAGATGAATATCCTCATTTCCGGCGGCACGGGCAGCGGCAAGACCACCATGCTGAACGTGATTTCCGGCTTTATCGGCCATACCGAACGCATCGTCACGGTGGAAGACGCGGCCGAGCTGCAATTGCAGCAGCCGCACGTGGTGCGCCTGGAAACGCGCCCGCCGAATATCGAAGGCAAGGGGGAAGTGTCGCAGCGCGCGCTGGTGCGCAATGCCCTGCGGATGCGTCCCGACCGCATCATCCTGGGTGAGGTGCGCGGCGCCGAAGCGCTCGACATGCTGGGCGCGATGAACACGGGCCATGAAGGCTCGATGGCCACCATCCACGCCAACACCCCGCGCGATGCCATCACGCGACTGGAAAACATGATCAGCATGGCGGCCGCCAACCTGCCCAGCAAGGCCATCCGCCAGCAGATCAGCTCGGCCATATCGGTGGTGGTGCAAGTGTCGCGCCTGATCGACGGCAAGCGCAAGGTCACGTCGATCCAGGAAATCACGGGCATGGAGGGCGATGTCATCACGATGCAGGAAATCTTCAGTTTCAAGCAGACGGGGGTGGGGGAGAGCGGGGCGGTCGTCGGGTATTTCTCGGCCAGCGGCATCCGTCCCCATTTCCTGGAACGCCTGAAGAGTTTTGGCATCGGCATTTCCAGCGCGGTCTTCGAGCCGACCGGCAGCGGGCGCTGACGCGGCATGGGCTATCTCTCGTATCTGGTGTATCTGCTGATCTTCCTGGCGGTCATGCTGCTGGTCGGCGCCGTTTACTTCAACCTGCAGTCGCGCGGCGCCGGCGCCGGGCGCGTGGCGCGCCGCTTGCTGGCGATGAATACGGCCAGCGACGACGCGCAAAAGACCGTGTCGATCACCAAGAACCGGCAGCTCAGCTCGCATGCGGGCGTACAGGGCTTGCTGGAGGGACTACCCGGCGTGCAATGGCTGGATCGCTTGCTGCTGCAGTCGGGTAAGAACTGGAACGTGGGCAAGCTGCTCGGCTATTGCCTGTTGGGCTTGCTATTCGGGCTGCTGCTGGGCAGCCTCAGCCCCTTGCCCTGGTATCTGCGTCTGCTGCTGAGCCTTGCCTGCGCGGCGCTGCCGTTCTTGCTCGTGACCCGCGCCAAGGCCAGCCGGCTGGTGCGCATCGAGCAACAGTTGCCCGACGCCCTGGACATGATGAGCCGTGCCATGCGTGCCGGCCACGCCTTTCCCACGGCCCTGAAAATGGTCGGCGACGAGATGACGGGTCCCCTGGCCGATGAATTCCGCGCCGTGTTTGACGAAGTCAATTTCGGCGTGGCGATGTCCGATGCCCTGTCGGGCCTGGCGGCGCGCGTGCCCAGTACGGATCTGCGCTATTTCGTCATCGCCGTGCTGATCCAGCGTGAAACGGGCGGCAACCTGACGGAGTTGCTGAACAGTATCAGCGCCATCATCCGCGACCGCCTTAAATTGATGGGCCAGGTGCGCGTGCTGTCGGCTGAAGGGCGCATGTCCGCCTGGGTGCTCGGTTCGCTGCCCTTCGTCGCCGCGCTGATGATGCAGGTGATTAACCCGGAATTCATTTCCGTGCTGTATACGGACAGCGGTGGCCGCAAGATGGTCGGGGGCGCCTTTGGCATGCTGGTAGTGGGCGTCTTTGTGATTCGCAAGATTATCCGCATTCGCGTGTGAGGCCATGAGATGAGGCAGTTGACTATACGGAAGGTGGCGCGATGAGCGGCATGCAGATAGGCTTGTTGGTGGTGCTGTTCCTGATCGTGTTCGGCATCGTCCTGGTGCTGGCGCGTTTGTTTGCGGGCAACGCGGTGCAAATGCGCCTCGATACCCTGGACGTCCAGAAAATAGATACCGGCAAGGCCGGCCGGATGAACCAGCGCTGGCTGGGACACCTGATCAGTCTGACCCGTCCGCTGGTCAAGCTATCCTTGCCTGAAGAGGGTTGGGAAACGTCGCCCATCCGCATCCGCTTCATCAATGCGGGCTGGCGCAAGAGTACCGCACCAGCGCTGTTTTATGCGGCCAAGACGGGGCTGACCCTGCTGTTTCCGCTGCTGGCATATCTGCTGCTGCGCCATGGCGACCACCAGCTGTTCCTGTGGCTGGTGCTGGCCGCAGCCCTGGGCTATTACCTGCCCGACTTCTGGCTCAAGCATTGCCTGCAAGAGCGGCAGCGCGAAATCTTCGAAACCTTTCCCGATGCGCTGGACTTGATGACCGTCTGCGTCGAAGCGGGCCTGGCGATGGATGCGGCACTGGCACGCGTGGCGCAGGAAATCGGCATGAAAAGTGAGATCCTGGCCGAGGAGTTGCAGCTGGTGACGCTGGAGCTGCGCGCCGGCAGCGCCAAGGATAAGGCTTTGCGCAACCTGGCCCTGCGCACGGGCGTGGAAGACGTCGATGCGCTGGTGACCCTGCTGATACAGGCGGAGCGTTTCGGCACCAGCATCGCCGCCTCCTTGCGCGTGCAGTCCGACCAGCTGCGTACCAAGCGGCGCCAGAGGGCCGAGGAAACGGCGGCGAAGATCGCGCTCAAGCTGCTGTTCCCCCTGATTTTCTTCATTTTCCCGTCCTTGCTGGTGGTGCTCATGGGGCCGGCCCTGCTGCAGATCCGCCGCGCCCTGCTGCCAGCGATGGGGGCGGTATGAGGCCGCTATTGAGCAGGTTCGGGATGTCAGGCTTGTATATGCTGGCATTCCTGCTGTTGTCGGGCTGCACAGCCAGCCATGCTCCGTCGCAGTGGCAAGTCCAGGGCGTGCAGCGCATCAGTCATTCCGCCGGCCAGAATGCCGTCACGTATTTTGAACTGGGCAAGTTCTACCAGGCACGCGGCCAGCTGGTGCTTGCCGCGGAAGCCTTTGCCGCCTCGATCGCCCTTGATCCGCAGCAACTGGCGGCGCGCAATGCGCTGGCCGTGCTCGACGCGCGCCAGGGCCGGCTTGAACAGGCTGCCACGGCGCTGCTGGTGCTGGTGCGCGACTTTCCCGAGGCTGCCCAGCCCCTGAATAATCTCGGCTATGTGTATTACCTGCAAGGGGAGCTGGCGCAAGCGTCCAGCTTGCTCGAGCAGGCCATGGCGCGCGATGGCGGCACGGCACTGGCGCGCAATAACTTGCAACTGGTACAGGCGGCGCAGCTGGCGTTGGCGCCGGCCGCGCCAGCCGCGCCAGCCGTGGCCGTCGCGCCGGAGGCGCTGGCCGAGATCGAAATCATCAATGGCAATGGCATACGCGGCATGGCGGCGCAGATGCGCTTGCGCGTGCAGGCGCGGGGCATGGCGGTCAGCCGGCTGCGCAACCAGCCCGGTTTTCGCCAGGAACGCAGCCAGATCCTGTACGCCCCCGGCCACGCACGCCAGGCCGGCGCCTTGCGTCTAGCCCTGGCGCAGCGGGGGGAGGCCATGCAACTGGTGGCCGTCGCCAGCCAGGGGCGCGGCGCCGGCATCCGCCTGATTCTGGGACGCGACCAGGCTTGAACAAGATAGCAGTAACACATGATCAGCAGCAAAATAACAGGGAGAAGTACATGTCTGGATTGATGAGTAGCGGTGTGCCGGCGCGCTGGGCGCTGTGTCTGGCTGCCGGCACGGCAGTGACGTTGCTGGCCGGCTGTGGTGGGGGCGGTTCCGGCAGCAGTGATTGCAGCACCTTGGATCCGAGCCGCAATCCGAACCTGCCCGGCTGCGTGGTGCCACCCGTCACGCCGGTGGTTCCCGTGACACCCGTCGTGCCGGTACCGGCGACCTTGGCGCTGAGCCTGAAAGACGGGGCCGGCAAGGTGACCACCTCGGTCAGCCCGGGCAACAGCGCCACCGTGCAAGCCGTCGTGAAGGATGGCAAGGGTGCCGTGCTGCCGGGCGTCTTGCTGACCTTGAACAGCAGCGACAAGAGCGCCAGCTTCACCCCGGGTGCGGCCAGCGCCTTGACGGACGCGAACGGCGTGGCCAGCATCGTCATCGCAGCCGGCAGCCAGAGCGGCGCTTTTGCGCTGACGGCCAGCGCCACGGTGAACGGCAGCGTGTTGACGTCGAATATCAATTACACGGTGGTCTTCCCGACCCTGACACTGGGCGGCGTGGGCGTCGTGCCGGCGACCCTGTCGGCGGGCGGCACGGCTGGCCTGAGCGTGACGGTGATGAATGGCGCGGCCGTGTATGCGCCGGTACAGTCGGTCGTCTTCAGCTCGCCTTGCGCCGCAGCCGGCAAGGCGGCCATCAGCAGCCCCGTGAATACGGTCAATGGCGTGGCCAGCACGTCATACATCGACAAGGGCTGCGGCGCGCCCGACGTGATCACGGCCAGCACCGTCTTCAATGCCACCACCTTGAGCCAGACGGGCACCCTGACGGTGCAGACGGCCGCTGCCGGCCAGATCGGCTTTGTCTCGGCGCTGCCGCAAAACATCGCCCTGAAAGGCACGGGCGGTGCGGGCCGGCAAGAGTCATCCATCGTCACCTTCAAGGTACTCGACAGGAATGGCAATCCCGTCAGCGGCAAAGCGGTCAATTTCTCGCTCAACACCACGGCCGGCGGCCTGAGCCTCAATCCGGCGCAATCGACCAGCGGCGCCGATGGCAGCGTCAGCACCACGGTGGCTTCCGGCACGGTGAATACGCCGATCCGCGTCACGGCCACCCTGCAAGGCACCAGCCTGTCGACGGTCTCGGACCAGCTGGTGGTGTCCACCGGCGTTCCCGAGCAGGACAGCTTTACTTTGAGCACGTCCATGTTCAATACGGAAGGCCGGGATTATGCCGGCTGCACCGCGCCGACGGGTGCTACCATCACGGCGCGCCTGGGCGACCACTTCCACAATCCCGTGCCCGATGGCACGGCCGTCAGCTTCACGGCCGAAGGCGGCACCGTCGATGCATCTTGCCTGACGGGCTTGGTCAACACCACCCTGACGGACGGTACGGTGATCACGCAGAAGGGCATACCGGGTTCGTGCAGCGTGCGTTTCTGCCCCGGCAACCCCCGTCCGCTTGACGGCCGCGTGACCATCCTGGCGTACGCCTTGGGCGAGGAAAGTTTCGCTGATACGAATGGCAATAATCTGTTCGAGAATGACGAGACGTATGTCGACCTGGGCGAGCCGTTCCGCAATGACCGCGCCATTCTTGGCAGCAATGCCAATTTCAAGGATGACACTTACAGCACGGGCAATGCCGTGCGCGCCGATGGCGAACCGTATATCGACTCGAATGGCAGCGGCAGCTGGAATGCCGTGGGCGACAAGGAGTACAACGGCGTGCTGCGCGCGGCCTCCAGCGTCAACACCACGGCCGCCAACACCGTGCATATACGCCAGGCACTGGTGCAGGTGCTGTCCGGCAGCACGGCGCGTTTCACGCCGCTGGGCGCTGCCACCATTGATCTGGACAAGTGCGTCGATGGCACTGTGTTCGAGAACAAGGTTCACACCTTCCAGCTCGCCATCCGCGACGACAATGACACCGTGTTTGTGATCAATGGCAAGGATGTCACCAAGCGGGCGTTCGACTTGCCTGGCAATCCGCTGCCGGCCGGCACGACGATCAGCTTCTCGGCGAGCAATGGCAGCATCGTCAGCGGTGCCAGCTTTGTCGTGCCGAGCATGGACAGCGCCAGTTCCGCGAACTGGATCTATCCCGTGCAGATGATCAGCGACGTGACCCAGATCGGCACCGCGTGCCAGCCGAACAGCGTGCACAACGGCTTGTTGACCGTGACGGTACGCACGCCGAATGGCATCCTGACGTCGGCATCGTATGCCGTCAGCGACTGATCGCTATACCTATACCTGTAGGCAATAAAAAAGCTGCCGGAGTTTCCTCCGGCAGCTTTTTTTACATCAGTTTGGGTCTGGCAATCAGGCGAAAGGTGTCAGCAGGGTGATCATCTGGCCAAAGATCTTCGGGCTGGCGGCGATGACGTCGCCCTTGTACAGGTAGTCCGATTCGCCGGAAAATTCACCGACGATGCCGCCCGATTCCGTGATCATCAGGGCACCGGCAGCGATATCCCAGGGCTTCAAGCCTTTTTCGTAGAAGCCGTCCAGGCGGCCGCAAGCGACGTAGGCCAGGTCCAGCGCGGCCGAGCCGGCGCGACGCACGCCCTGGCTGCGTTCACCCATGATCGCGTACATCTTCAGGTATTCGTCCAGCGCGCGGGCGCTGCCGGCCACGTAGCCGGTGCCCAGCAGGGCGTTCGAAATGCGGTCCAGCTTGGTGACGCGGATGCGTTTTTCGTTCAGGTAGGCGCCGGCGCCCTTGGTGGCCGTGAACAGGTCGTTGCGTACCGGATCGTAGATGACGGCTTGCGTGACGACGCCGCGATGCGCGAGCGCGATCGAGATGCAGTACTGCGGGAAACCGTGGATAAAGTTGGTGGTGCCATCGATCGGGTCGATGATCCACTGATATTCATTCTCGTCGTGCGAGTTGGCGGAAGCTCCCGATTCCTCAGCCAGGAACGCGTGGTCCGGGTAGGCTTTGGACAGCACCTCGATGATGGCTTGTTCGGCCGCCTGGTCGACGTCGGTGACGAAATCGTTATGTTGTTTTTCCGTGACGACGACGCGGTCGAGGTCAAAAGAGGCGCGATTGATGACGGCGGCGCCGCGGCGGGCGGCTTTGATCGCCGTGTTGAGCATTGGGTGCATGTGAGCTTCCGTTAAAAGCACGCGACCGCCCATGGCCGCCTTGCGGCGCCGGTACGATAGAGTGCAAGAATGAATTAAAGAGCGGAGCGGTGCCGAAGTGGTTAAAATCCCGGCCTGGCGTCAGCGTTTTGTGACTCCGTTTCCCGAAATTTCCTGTATCGATACCGCGCAATAGCGCTATTTTAAATGAATCTGCCCGAAATCAACACGTCTCTTTTCAAACGCCTGCGATTTATTCTTGTCGAAACTAGTCGTCCTGGCAACATTGGCGGCGTCGCGCGCGCCATGAAAACGATGGGTTTTTCCGATCTGGTGCTGGTCAACCCGCGTTTCCCCGATGCCTTGACGGATGCGGAAGCGGTGGCCTTCGCCAGCGGCGCGCAAGATATTTTGTCCGGCGCGCGCATCGTCGGCTCGATTGTCGAAGCACTCGAAGGCTGCAATTACGCGGCGGCCGTGTCGGCCCGATTGCGCGAATTCTCGCCGCCCGTCACCGCCCCGCGCGCCATCGCGGCCCAGCTGGCCGCCAGCGAAGACTTGCACGCGGCCGTCATCTTCGGCAACGAGCGCTTCGGCTTGCCCAACGAGATCGTCGAGCAGTGCAATGTGCTGATCAACATTCCCGCCAATCCCGAATATTCCTCGCTGAACCTGTCGCAGGCGGCGCAGGTCGTCGCTTATGAATGCCGCGTGGCGGCCCTCGGCGATGGGCAGCTCGCCAGTCCCGTCGGTTTCCATGGCGACGCGGCCAGTCTGGCGCAGGTCGACGGCATGTATGCGCATCTTGAGCAGGCGCTGGTGGCCATCGATTTCCTCGATGCCGACAATCCGAAAAAACTGATGCCGCGTCTGAAACGCCTGTTTTCGCGCACGGGGCTGGAGACGGAAGAAGTCAACATCCTGCGCGGCATCGCGCGGCATATCCTGGCGGTAGCCAAAAAAGGCCCATGATCGAGACGCGGCTGCTGCGCCAGTTCATCGCCGTCGCCGAGGAACTGCACTTCCGGCGCGCGGCCGAACGGCTGCACATGGCGCAGCCGCCGCTGTCGCAAGCGATCCTGCGGCTGGAAGACTTGCTGGGCTACCCCGTATTCGAGCGCACGAATCGCAAGGTCAGCCTGACGCCAGCGGGCGATGCTTTCCTGGCCACGGCGCGCCAGGTGCTGGCCAGCCTGGAAGAAGGCGTTGCGTCCACGCGCCGCGTGGCGCAGGGCATCGAGGGGCACTTGCGCCTGAGTTTCATCCACATCACGCCGTATGCCCACGTATTGCATGCCTTGCGCGCTTTCCGCCTCGCCTCACCGGCCGTGCAATTCACCTTGCGCGAAGCGTCGACGCAGCAGCAGGTCGAGTGGCTGGAGCGGGGCGAGGTTGATATCGCCCTGCTGCGCGCGCCGGGGCGCAGCACGCCGGGCTTGCGCTTCGAGCGCCTGTCCGGTGAAGACATCGTCGTGGCGCTGCCATCCGATCACCGCTGCGCGGGCCAGGCGCGGGTAGATCTGGCGGAGCTGGCCGGTGACGATTTCGTCGCCTCGCCGCGCGCGCTGGGCCAGGGTTTTCATGATCAGCTGGCCAGCCTGTGCCTGCATGCGGGTTTCGTGCCGCACGTGGTGCAGCAGGCGCGCCGCTTGCAAACGGTGCTGGGACTGGTGGCGGCCGGTTTCGGCGTGGCCCTGCTGCCGGCCAGCCTGGGTGTCTGCGCGCCAGCGGGCGTGGTCATGCTGCCGCTGGCAAGCAGCGCGCCCGAGCCGCTGCGCCAGCTCGACCTGTACATGGCCTGGGACCCGCAGCGCACGTCTCCCGTGCGCGAGCGTCTGCTGGCGCAACTGCGGCTGTCCGCCACTCAATGAGACTTAAATTGAGACGTCAAGCGTCTCGTTTTAAGATAAATAAGATATTTTACAGATGATGGCCCAGGGGCCAGCATGGCGTTTTTGATTGTCGGGAATTGCCATGTCCATCGTTTCATCGCGCAGCCGTGCGCTGCCTCCCTCTATTTATTGGCTGTCGCTGTGCAGCTTTGCCTTCGGCTTGTGCGAATTCATCGCCGCCGGCTTGTTGTCGCCCATGGCGCGCGACCTGCACGCCAGCGTGGCGGCGACCGGCGGCGCCATCGCCGCGTATGCGCTGGGGGCGGCCATCGGCGCTCCCGTGCTGACGGCCATGCTGGCGCGCCGCCCCACGCGCCAGATTCTGGTGGCTACCATGCTCGTGCTGGCGGCCGGCAGCGTGGCGATGGAGGGGGCGCCGGCACTGGGCGCGCTGCTTTGTGTGCGCTTTGCCGTGGGCCTGGCGCATGGGGTGTTCATGGCCGTCGCTTCGCATGCGGCCACCAGCCTGGTCGACCCGTCCCGCGCGGGCAGGGCGCTATCCATCGTCTGGCTGGGCCTGACCCTGGCGCTGGCCGGCGGCGTGCCGCTGGGGACGTGGCTGGGTGCCGTCGCGTCGTGGCGCTGGGTATTTATGGCCATTGGCGTGCTGGCCCTGTGCGGCGGCGCCGGCTTGCGCTGCGCCATGCCGGCCGCGCGCCAGCAGCTTGCTGCCACGCCGGCCCTGGCCAGCCTGCGCGCCATCCTGCAGCCCCCCCTGCTGCTGACGGCCGGTGTGGCGGCGCTGGTCAGCGTGGCCACCTTCAGCTTTTTCACGTATATCTCGCCCTTCCTGCTGCAGTTGGGCGGACTCGATGCGGGCTGGCTGAGTGCCGCCATGCTGTGCTTTGGCGTGTGCGCCATCGGCGGCAACCTGCTGGGCGGCTGGTGCGCGGATCGCCCTTCCGCGTTGCGCGCCACCGTGCTGGCCCTGGCCGCGCTGGCGCTCAACCTGCTGGGGTTTTATGTGCTGCGCGACCAGCCACTGGCCATGCTGGCCCTGTGCGGCACTTTGGGCATGCTGTTCTTTGCCCTCGTGACCCTGTCGACCATGCGCCTCTTGCTCCTGGCACAACGGCATTGCCCGGGCAGCGACGCCGTGGCGGCGGGCCTGAATATCGCGGCCTTCAATGCGGGCACGGCCGCCGGTGGTGCGCTGGGCGCCACCTTGATCGTCGCTTTCGGCTTGCCCAGCATCGCCATCGGCGGCGCGCTGGCGGCGCTGCTGGCCATGCTGCTGCTGTGGTTCCAGTCGCGCAAACTAGACGCGCCGCTCTAGTTTTTGCGTTCAAACGCCCACTGCCTTTGGCGTACACTGGCTTGCAAAAGGCCGTACAAAACAAGGGGACACATGGGATTGCAACGCAGATCGTTTCTGAAACTGGGCGTGCTGGGCGCCTGTGCGCTGGCCGCCGGCGGCGCCGCCTACCGCGCGTTGCGGGGGCCGGCGGCGCCTGGCCGCTTCGTGCTCGATGGCGCGGCGCGCGCGGCGCTGGCGGCCATCGTGCCGGCCATGCTGGGCGAGGCCTTGCCGCACGGGGGCGATGCGCGCAGCAAGGCCCTCGACGGCGCCATCGCCGGCGTGGACACGGCCATCCATGGCTTGCCCCTGGCGGCGCAGCAGGAAGTGCAGGATTTGTTTGGCCTGCTGGCGCTGGCGCCCGCGCGGCGCTTCGTCGCCGGCGTGAAAGATGGCTGGCCCGAGGCCGACCCGGCCCAGGTGGCCGCCTTCCTGCAGTCGTGGCGTACGCACCGCCTGGCTACCCTGCAGACGGCCTACCTGGCCCTGCACGATTTGATCCTCGGCGCCTGGTACGCCGATGCCGCCCACTGGGCCACCATCGGCTATCCGGGACCGCTGCCCGAGCTGAGTTAAGAGAGCATCCATGAGTACATCCCCCATTCCCGACCCCATCGCCATCGGCGTGGCCGCCGGCTGGAACGTCACCGACGCCAGCACCCTCCGCACCGACCGCACGCTGGAGGCGGATGTCGTCGTCATCGGCAGCGGCGCCGGTGGCGGTGTGACGGCGGAAATCCTCGCGCTGGCCGGCCTGAAAGTGCTGATCGTCGAGGAGGGCGGCTTGAAGTCCTCGAAAGACTTCAAGATGCGCGAAGCGCAGGCCTATCCCACGCTGTACCAGGAATCGGCCGCGCGCAAGACGCGCGACAAGGCGATCAATATTTTGCAGGGCCGTACCGTCGGCGGTTCGACCACCGTCAACTGGACCTCGAGCTTTCGCACGCCGCCCGGCACCCTGGAGTACTGGCGCAAGCATTTTGGTTTGTCCGGCTATTCGGTGGACGCCATGGCGCCGTGGTTCGCCATGATGGAAAAGCGCCTGCACGTGAGCGACTGGGCCGCGCCGCCCAACGAAAACAACGATTTACTGCGCCGCGGCGCCACGGCGCTGGGCATCCCCACCGCCGCCATTCGGCGCAATGTGAACGGCTGCTGGAACCTCGGCTACTGCGGCATGGGCTGTCCGACGAACGCCAAGCAGTCGATGCTGGTGACGACGATCCCCTCGGCGCTGGCGCTGGGCGCGGGTCTGCTCGTGCATGCGCGCGCGGAGCGTTTCACCTTCAAGGGCGAGCGCATCGACAGCCTGCAAGTCACCGCGCTGGACGCCGCCGGGCAAGTGCCGACGGGCGTGCGTCTCACGCTGAAGGCGAAGCATTTTGTGCTGGCCGGCGGCGCCATCAACTCACCGGCGCTGCTGCTGCGCTCGCAGGCGCCCGACCCGCATGGCTTGCTGGGCCAGCGCACCTTTTTGCATCCGACGCTGATCTCGGCCGGCCTGTTCCCCCAGCGCGTTGATGCCTATGCGGGCGCGCCGCAGACGATTTATTCCGACCATTTCCTGCACACAGCGCCCATCGACGGCCCCATCGGCTACAAGCTCGAAGCGCCGCCTTTGCACCCGCTGCTGATGGCCACCACCATGGGCGGTTTCGGCGATGAACATGCGCGCACCATGCGCGAATTCCCCCATGCGCACGGTTTGCTGGCGCTGCTGCGCGACGGCTTTCACCACGACTCGGCGGGCGGCAGCGTGTCCATCGACAGCTTCGGCGCGCCCGTGCTCGACTATCCATTGACGCCTTTTATTTGGGATGGCGCGCGGCGCGCGTTGCTGTCGATGGCGGAAATCCAGTTCGCCGCCGGCGCGAAAAGTGTCTATCCCGTACACGAGCTGGCCCGCCACTACACCAGCTGGGCGCAGGCGAAGCAGGCCATCGGCGCTTTGCCGATGAAGGCGCTGTTGACCAGGGTGGTGTCGGCCCACGTGATGGGCGGCTGCGCCATGTCGGACGATGTGCGTCTGGGCGTGACGGGGTCCGACGGGCGCTACCACGGCGTGCGCAATCTGTCCGTGCACGACGGTTCGCTGTTGCCCACCTCGATCGGCGCCAATCCGCAACTGACGCTGTATGCACTGGCGGCGCGCCTGGCCAGCGGCCTGGCGCTGCAGTTGACGGGCAAGCCGGCCCCGGCGCCCATGCCTATCGCCGCCCCAGCTGCCGCAGCTGCCGCATGATCGCGCGCATCCTCAAGTGGCTGATGCTGCTGCAAGTGCTGGCCGTGCTGGGCGTGGCGTACCTGGCGATGCAGGCGTGGGATGTCGCCTCGCCGGCCATGGCCGTGCTGCTGGCGCTGGCCATGCTGCTGGCCGTGCGCGCGCTGATCGTGGCGCGCAACTTCTGGGAAAGCCGGCGCCTGGGCAGCCCCGTGCCGGCGCCATACCAGCTGGGTGCCCTGGGCGCCGCGCGGCTGTTTTTCGGCGAGCTGCGCGCCACCCTGTGGACCTCATCATGGGGCATGCTGCGTCCGCGCCTGCACGCGGCCGACTGCGTCACGCCTGGCCAGGGTTTGCCGGTGCTGCTGGTGCACGGCTATGTGTGCAACCGCGGCTACTGGACGCAGCTGAGCCGCCAGATGGCGCAGGCGGGCATCGTGCACAAGGCGGTCGACCTGGAGCCGATCGATGCAGACATCGAGGCGTTCGTGCCGCAGGTCGAGCAAGCCATCACCGAGCTGTGTACTCGCACGGGCAGCGACCGCGTGATTCTCGTCGCCCACAGCATGGGCGGCCTGGTGGCGCGCGCCTGGCTGCGCCATTACGGCGCGGCCCGCGTGGCGCGCATCATCACCATCGGCACGCCGCACCACGGCACGGCGCTGGCCAACCTGGCGGCGGGGACGAATGCGCGCCAGATGAGCCGTATCGATGGCGCGCCCAGCGGCTGGCTGGCGCAGCTGGCCGCCAGCGAGACGCCGGAAACGCGCGCACTGATCACGTCGATGTACTCGCATCACGATAATATTGTCGCGCCGCAAACTTCCGCGCACTTGCCCGGCGCGCGCAATCTGGCCTTCGGGGGCATCGGCCATGTGGCGCTGGCCAGCGATGCGCGCATACTGCGCCAGCTGTTAGCGGAAATCACTATCAAGGTCGAAGTCGCCCAGCCCCCTTCTTGCCCCCATTTTTCCTGAATCCTGTTGTGTTTTATCAGCATGGCAAGACTGTCTCTTTTGACTCTGCTATTGCCCAGGTTTAACAGGTGCAGGCCCAGAAAATGCTGTTTTCCTGTGGCGTCCTGTATTAAGCTAGCATCACGAAGGTGACGGTCAGCAATGATTGACGAGACCGTATGCGCCGAGCCATGCGCATCCGCATGCGAGATAGTTGCAGGGATGCATGGCAGGATGTTGTAGTATTGGCATGTTGCTGCGCAAGCGGAAAGATGAGTGCAGGCAAAAAATGAGACTATGCATTTTCATGGGAGGTGCTAATTGTCCGCACGTATCCTGATTATCGAAGATAACGCCACCAATATGGAATTGATGGTGTACCTGTTACGTGCCTTCGGGTACACGCCGCTGGCCGCCTATGACGGCGAAGAGGGCGTGCGCATGGCGCGCAGCGAATTGCCGGACTTGATCATTTGCGACGTGCATTTGCCCAAGCTCGATGGCTATGGCGTGGTGGCCGAGCTGAAGAAAGACCCGCTGCTGCGCAAGATCCCGGCCCTGGCCGTGACGGCGCTGGCCATGGTGGGTGACCGCGAACGCCTGCTCGAAGCGGGTTTCAATGGCTATATCGGCAAGCCGATCGAGCCGGACCTGTTCGTGGCGGAGCTGGAATCTTTTTTACCCGGGGCGCCGTCGACGCCAGTTAAAAACGACATAGCTACCATCTTGATCGTCGACGATCATGTGCTGAACCGCGAATTCCTGACCGCACTGCTGGGCTACGGCGGCCACCGCCTGCTGGAGGCGGCGAATGGCGTCGACGCGCTGGAAGTGCTGCGCACCGAGCGGCCGGACCTGATCATCTCCGACATCCTCATGCCGAACATGGACGGTTACGAATTCGTCACGCGCGTGCATGCCGATCCCGCGCTGGCCGACGTCCCCATCATTTTTTATACGGCCACTTACCGCGAACAGGAAGCGATCTTGCTGGCGCAAGCATGCGGCGTGCGCTGGGTGCTGCCCAAGCCGTCCGACCCTGAAGTCATCGTGCGCACGGTCAACGAGGCGCTGGGACTGATACCGGCGGCCTCCCAGGTGCCCGCCGTGCCGGGCGCGGGGGGGGCTGCTATCCCTCCCGCCACTGGCAAGCTGGCCGGCATCGAGCACCAGGTCAGCGGCTACCTTGACGAAGTCGAGTCCAGCAGCCAGCAAATTTCGCAGCTGGCCGGCCAGCGCGATGGCCATGCCGCCATGCCCGAAGACCTGGGCATCATGACGGAGCGCTTGTCGCGCTCTCTGTCGAGCCTGCAAGCGGTGAGCCTGCGCCTGACGGCCTTGATCGAGCTGGGCATCGAGCTGGGCGCAGAACGTGATCCGCGCGCCTTGATCGAGACGGGCTGCAAGGTGGCGCAGAATATCTGCGTCTCCAGGTACGCCTGCATCGGCGTGCTGGAAGAGGGCGCCGAAAAGCTCAGTTATTTTTCCTCCTGCGGCGCCGAGAAAAACCTCGAACACATCGCCAGCGCGCCGCGCACAGGCATCCTGAACCGTTTGCTGGAACAGCGCCAGCCCTACCGTGTCAATGGCTTGAAGGGCGACCCCGGCGCACTGGGCCTGCCCGACACGCACCCGCCCGTGCACTCCTTCCTGGGCGTCGCCATCGCTTCGCGCGAGCGTAGCCACGGCTGGCTCTACCTGGTGGATAAACTGGGGGCGAACGAGTTTTCCGAAGTCGACGAGCGGGTGGCCGCCACGGTGGCGGCGCAGATCGCCGTTGCCTACGACAACCTGCTGCTGTACGACGAGATCAAGCGCCACCACGAGCAGCTGACCCTGGACATGGCGGCGCGTATCCGCCTCGATGAAGACTTGCGCCGCTTTCGTCTGGCGATGGATGCCACGGCCGACGCGATTTTTCTCGTCGACCGCGCCGGCATGTGCTTCGTCGACGTCAACCAGACTGCCTGCCGCATGCTGGGCTTTGAACGCGAGGATTTTCTGCGCGTGGGGCCGGGGCGCGCGAACGAGGGCGAGATCCAGCTGGAAGAGCTGTACAACAAGCTGCTGGCGGGCGATCAGGGCGGCCCGATGACGGAATTGCAGCTGCAGCGCAAGGATGGCTCGCCGCTGTCGGTGGAAGTGCAGCGGCGTACCCTGCGCTCGGGGCAGAGCTGGATTCTGGTGGCCGTGGCGCGCGACATCACCGAGCGCAAGGATGCCGAGCAGCGCCTGATGAAGCTGGCCCATTTCGATACCCTGACGGGCTTGCCGAACCGCAGCCAGTTTTACGCCTCGCTGACCCATTCGCTGTCCCAGGCGGCCGAACACCAGTGGGCCGTGGCCGTGCTGTTCATGGACATCGACCGCTTCAAGAATATCAACGACACCCTGGGCCACACCATCGGCGACGACCTGCTGCGCCAGTTTTCCAGCCGCCTGGTCGATTGCCTGCGGGTGCGCGATACCATCGGCCGCTTTGGCGGCGATGAATTTGCCACCATCCTGGTGCTGCCAGAAGGCATCCAGCATACCGTGGGCGTGGTCGAGAAGATCCGCGACGCGATGCGCAAGCCCTTCGACTTGCAGGGCCACGAGGTGACGGTGACGGTCAGCATCGGCATTTCCGTGTTCCCCGAAGACGGCGTCGATGCGGACACCCTGATTCAGTATGCCGACACGGCCATGTACCGTGCCAAGGAGGCCGGGCGCGATGCCTTCCGCTTCTTCACGGCGGAAATGAACGCGCAATCGATGGCGCGGCTGGACCTGGAAAATGCCCTGCGGCGTGCCATCGACAACGAGGAATTCGTGCTGTTCTTCCAGCCCAAGGTGAATATCATCTCGGGACGCATCAGCGGCGCCGAGGCGCTGATACGCTGGCGCCGCCCCGGTCACGGCATGGTTTCGCCGGCCCTGTTCATCCCCTTGCTGGAAGAAACGGGGCTGATTGTGCGCGTCGGTAACTGGGTACTGGACGAAGCCTGCAAGAAGATCAGCGAATGGGGCGCCAGCAGCATCGGCCCCGTGCACCTGTCGGTGAATGTGTCGGGCATCCAGTTTTTCGTCGGCGGCCTGGAAGAAGAGGTGCTCAAGGCGATCAGCAAGCACGATATCGCACCCGACCTGCTGGAGCTGGAGCTGACGGAAAGCTCGCTGATGTCGAATGCGGAGGAAACCATCGCCGTGCTGCGCAACCTGAAGGCGCTGGGTATCCAGATTTCCATCGACGATTTCGGCACCGGCTATTCCAGCCTGGCCTACCTGAAGCGCTTCCCCATCGACAAGCTGAAGATCGACATCGCCTTCGTGCGCGAAGTGACCAGCAATCCGGACGACGCGGCCATCGTGCTGGCCATCATCAGCATGGCGCACAGCATGAAGCTGGAAGTGATCGCCGAAGGCGTGGAAAGCGATGCGCAGCTGGCCTATTTGCGGCGCCACGGCTGCGACGAGATGCAGGGCTATTATTTCAGCCGCCCCGTGCCACAGGAAGAATTCGAGCAGATGCTGATGGCGGGCAAGCTGCTGCAGGCGCCGCAGGATGCGGGCAGCGAAGAGCAGCAAACCTTGCTGATCGTCGACGACGATGTCTTCATGCTCGACGTGCTCAGCGACTTCCTGGCGCAGGACGGCTACCGCATCCTGACGGCGCAGACCGCCGCCGAGGGCTTCGACATCCTGGCGCGCCACAAGGTGCAGGTGATCCTGTGCGACCAGTGCATGCCGCTCATGAGCGGCACCGAATTCATGGAGCGGGTCAAGCACCTGTGCCCCGATACTTTCCGCATCATGCTGTCGGCTTTTGCCGACCTGACGCCCATCATGGCGGCCATCAACCGTGGCGCCGTCGACCGCTTCTATACCAAGCCGTGGAAAGGCGCCGTGCTGCGCGAGAACATCCGCGAAGGCTTCCGCCTGCACAAGCTGCTGCATGGCCCGGTGAAAGCGGCCGCCTAGACGCTTGCCACTGCGTGTGCTGGCGCACGTTGAGAAGCAGCTTTGTATCGAATTAGACTCCCGTCTCTAGTTTTGCTCTCTAGAATAAAAAGCATCCATGAAGTGGCATGGCATTTCATATGACGGGAGTGGGCGATGGTGAAGAAATTGAAGGAACTGACGCAAGACAAGGAATTGGCGAGCGCAGTGCGCTCGTCCGCGCAGCAGATCTGGCAAGCGGGCCTCGGTGCCTTCGCCAAGGCGCAGGAAGAGGGCGGGCGCGTGTTTTCCAAGCTGGTCAAGGAAGGCACGGAATTCCAGAAGCGCGCCGAAGACAAGGTGGCCGATGTCAGCGACGGCGTCAGCAAGCTGGCCGATGGCGTGGGCAAGCAGGCCAGCGGCTCCTGGGACAAGCTGGAACAGGTGTTTGAAGAGCGCGTCGCGCGCGCCCTGGCCACCATCGGCGTGCCGATGCAAAACGATATCGCCGCGCTGCACGCCAAGATCGATGCCTTGAGTTTGCAGGTGGCAGCGCTGTCGGGCAAGGCCGCGCCGGCGCCCAAGCCGAAGGCCGTGGCCAAGCCGGCCGTGAAGGCGGCGCCGAAAAGCGTAGCGAAAGCCGCGCCGAAGGCGGCCATCGCCAAGGGCCCGGCCAAGCCGGCAGTCAGGGCCGCACCGCGCACCGCAGCCAAGCCGGTGAGCAAGCCGGTGAGCAAGCCAGTGAGCAAGCCAGTGAGCAAGCCGGCGGCGAAGAAAAAAGCACCGCCGGCCTGAGCTGGCGCAGCGTTCCTCCAGCCTGCTCGCGCAGGCTTTTTTTTTGCCTGCGTTTTTCGCCAGCGCCGTGGGGCACAGTGTTTCATTACGGCTATCTTAGGTGGTATGCTTGCGGCAGAACACAGAGAGATTGCCCGCCATGCTACAAAAAGCACCACGCCGTACCCGCGAACGCATCCTGGAGTTGTCGCTACGCCTGTTCAATGAGTTTGGTGAGCCGAATATCACGACGACCGTGATTGCGGAAGAGATGAACATTTCGCCGGGAAACCTGTATTACCACTTCCGTAACAAGGATGATATCGTCAACTCGATCTTCGTCCAGTTCGAGGCGGAAATCGAACGCATCCTGACCGTGCCTGACGGGCGCCGTTCGAATATCGAGGATGTCTGGCTGTACTTGCACCTGATGTTCGAACTGATCTGGCGCTACCGCTTTTTCTATCGCGACCTTAATGATTTGCTGTCGCGCAACCGCAAGCTGGAACTGCACTTCAAGCTGATCCTGGCGCACAAGATCAAGGTGGCCACGCAGCTGTGCGAAGATTTGCGCAGCGAACAGTCTTTGGAAGCGTCGGACATGGAAGTCGCTGCGATGGCGACGAATATGGTGGTCGTCGCCACCTACTGGCTGTCGTACGAATATGTGCGCAACCCGCGCAAGTACAGCGAGCAGCAATCGATGTCCGATGCGCTGGCACGCGGCTGCTACCAGGTGTTGTCCCTGATCGGCCCGTATTTGCGCAATGAAACGCATTTGCTGTTTCGCAAACTGTCGGAAGAGTATGTGACCAAACTCAAGAACGACTGACGCGGCTGCTGGCGCCACGTCGTCATTTACAGGAGAGATATATGGCTTGGAAACAATTCCCCTATCCGGACGCAGCATATGTCTACACGCCGCAGACCCTGGAAGCGGCCTGGGCGCGCCTGCATGCGGGCGATGTGGAACCGTTTCCCACGCATCCGGCGCTGGTGCAAGCCTGGCTGGCCTTCCACGCGGGCGACTTCGAACGCGCCGTGAAGCTGGGCCTGGCCGTCGGCGTGCCCGGCTATGCGGTGGCGCACAAGGCGACCTGCATCTATGCCACGCACCTGGAAGTGGACGACCGCCAGAAACTCGACATGTACGAAGAAGTGGCGGAGCGCTGCGAGCGCCAGCAGAACGAGCAGCCGGACAACCCGGCCGGTTACTACTGGCATGCCTATAGCCTGGGCCGCTACGCGCTGGGCACATCCGTCGTCAAGGCCCTGGCGCAGGGCATGGGCGCGCGCGTGCGCAACAGCCTGGACCGCACGATGACGGTAGCGCCCATGCATGCGGAAGCGCATATTGCGTTTGGGATTTATCATACGGAAATTATCGACAAGGTCGGCGCCATGATCGGCAGCCTGACCTACGGCGCCAACAAGGAAGATGGCTATCAGCACTTCAAGACGGCGCTGGCCCTGACGCCGTATTCGGCGCTGGCGCACAGCGAGTATGCGCGCGCCTTGAACATGCTTGACGGAAAGAAAAAGCTGGCGGAAGCGCTGGCCCTGTATGAAAAGGCGGCCGAGTGCGTGGCACTGGACGCCAAGGAACGCCTCGAGGTCGAGGCGGCGATCGATGAATTGAAAGACTAGGGACTACTGTGATCAAGGCTTTATGTGTGTACTGTGGCGCCAACGCGGGCGTTTCGCCCGATTATGCGGTGGCGGCGCGCGAACTGGCGCGCGTGCTGGTGGCGGAAAATATTTCACTGGTGTATGGCGGCGGCAAGGTCGGCCTGATGGGCGTGATCGCCGATGAAGTACTGCGCCTGGGCGGCGAGGTGACGGGCGTGATTCCCACCCAACTGGTCGAACGCGAAGTGGGCCACATGGGCTTGACGCGCCAGTTCATCGTGAAGGACATGCATGAGCGCAAGGCGATGATGGCCAGCCTGTCCGACGCCTTCATCGCCATGCCGGGCGGCTATGGCACCCTGGAAGAGCTGTTCGAGATGCTCACGTGGGCCCAGCTGGGCTTGCACGCCAAGCCCATCGGCTTGCTCAATGTCGACGGGTTTTATGATGGATTGATTGCTTTCGTGCAAAACGGCAAGGAACAGGGCTTCATCCGCCCGCAGCACGCCGCCTTCCTGAATGCCGATGCCGATCCCGCAGCGCTGGTGCAACGCCTGAAGGAGTGCGCGCCCTAGGCCCTGGAAAGTGCTTGAGCGCCGCGCTTCACGACCACAGGCGCTGGCCCGACAGGTCGAGCTGGGTCAGGTACAGGCGCACGTCGAATTCGTACTGGTGGTATTGCGGTTCCATGTATGCGCACAGCTTGTAGAACGCCTTGTCATGTTGCTTTTCTTTTACATGCGCCAGTTCGTGTACGGCGATCATGCGCAGAAATTCCAGCGGCACTTCCTTGAACATGGTGGCCACGCGGATTTCATGCTTGGCCTTGAGCTTGCCGCCCTGCACACGCGAGATCGAGGTATGCAAGCCCAGCGCATGCTGGATCACGTGGATCTTGCTGTCGAACGCTACTTTGTTGATGGGTTCGGCATTGCGCAGGAATTCATTCTTCAAGTCTTGCACGTACTGGTACAACGCCTTGTCGTTGCGCACATCGTGCGCATTCGGGTAGCGTTTTAACAGCACTTCGCCCAGCTTGTCCTGCGCGATCAGTTGTTGCACTTGCGCTTGCGTTTGTTCGGAATAGGCGCTCAGGTATTTCAGGGATGGCTGCATGCGGGGAAGGGCGGGGCGGGGCGCGAATGTGTCAGTAAGGCGAGAATGTACCATACCGCTGCGCCCCGCGCTGCGCCAGTCCCGGCACGGGGCTGCCAGGGCCGCCCCGTGCCGTCGTCAAGCCGCGAGCCAGGCCAGCCAGGTCAGCCCTTGTCGTCTCCGTTCTTGTTGCCCTGCCGGCTAGCCTTCGACTGTTGCTCGGCGCTTCCGCCGTGTGCCGCCGTGCTGCCGCGGCTTTCATTGGCGCGCTGGGCCGATTGCCGGCTTTCGCCGCCCTTGCGGCCGATTTCCGCCATGTGTTCGCGGTTGCGGCTGACGGCTTCACCGCCTTTCTGCCCGGCCCGGCGTGCTTCTTCCGAGTCGAATTCATGCGCCGTACCCTTTTGATGGGCTGCCTGACCGCCCTTGCTGGCAATTTCGCGTTGCTGCTCCTCGTTCATGGCGGCAAAGCCGCGCTTGCTCGTGCCTTTGCTGCTGCCCGGTTCGCCGGCTTTCTGGCTGCTGCCAGCGCCTTTGCCCTGCTCATTACTGTTAGCCATGTCGCTCTCCTTGCTGTCGGGTGGGGGCACTGTTCAATGCGCCTGATCGGATTGCCTGCCGGTCTCGCGCCCGTGGCCCGCGCCATCGTGGCGGCCCGAGGCATGCATTTTTTCGAGCATCTCACGCTGGCGCTGCGTGGCTTTTTCCGTTTCTTCGGCCGTCTTGCGCACCACTTCATCGGCGAAGGCCACGGCCGTGCGGCTCGCTTCGGGCAGGTGGTTCTCTGCCGTGCGGTTCATCTCGACATGGGCGTTGGCGACCAGGTTGCCGAGTTGCTGCTGGTACTGGCGCAGCTTGTCGCTGCCCGGCTGCAACTGGGCGGCGGCCAGCGACATGAACTCGCCCGTGTCGCGCGCGCACAGCAGTTGCTGGCTGGCGCTGTTCCATTCCTGCAGCAGGTCTTGCGCCAGCCGCAGATGCAGCTCGCTCAGTTGCTGCGCCGTATCGAACAGCTTGCGCGATAGTTCTGTGGCGAAATTGCACTGGGTCTCCAGGTGGGACTTCAGGGCGGGGCTGAGACTTTGGGGGATACTGTTGGTGAACATGTTCTACCTCAATGAAAATCTGGTCCGAGAAACACCCGGTGTGCCGGATGCGACGTTTGCTGAAACAAGCAAAGAGATAGACGCCGGATGGCGCGCCAGGTTCCACGCCAGGTGCCGGTTTGGCGCGAGAATGGCGCCTGGGCGCCTGAAAAACGCGATGACTTTGTGCCAGATCAAAGGAACGTCAATCAGCTTGTCATCGCCGGCAGCCATGCAGCTTGCGTGGAAAATGCCAGCTAACAGGCCCGGCCGTGCGACAATAGCCGGCTCGCGGCAGCGCAGCCGATGGCCGGCGCGCGTGGCTGAGCCGAGCATAGCCCACCTTTTTTGCCTTATTCCGCGACCATGACGCATCCCGAATACATCCTGACCCTGTCCTGCCTGGACCAGCGCGGCATCGTGCACCGCGTGTCCGGCTTTCTGGCCGAACACGGCTGCAACATCCTCGATTCCGCCCAGTTCGGTGACCAGGAATCCCAGCTGTTCTTCATGCGCGTGCATTTCGCGCTGGAAGACGGCGCCGTCAGCGACGCCCAGTTGCGCAGCGACTTCGCCGACCTGTCGCAACTCATGCAGCTCAATGGCCAATTCCATGGCCAATTGCACGATGCGCGTGTCAAGCCGCGCGTCATGCTGATGGTGTCGAAGATCGGCCATTGCCTGAACGATTTGCTGTTCCGCTACAAGAGCGGCTTGCTGAACGTGGAAATCCCCGCCATCGTCTCGAACCACATGGAGTTCTACCAGCTGGCGGCCAGCTACAATATTCCCTTCCACCACCTGCCGCTGGCGGCCGGCGCGCCGGAAGCGGCCAAGCTGGCGCAGGAAGCGAAGATCATCGAGCTGATGGACACGCACAAGATCGACCTGGTGGTGCTGGCGCGCTACATGCAAATCCTCTCGCCCGGCCTGTGCCAGGCGCTTGACGGTCGCGCCATCAATATCCATCATTCCTTCCTGCCCAGCTTCAAGGGCGCCAAGCCGTATGCGCAGGCGCACCACCGAGGCGTCAAGCTGATCGGTGCGACGGCCCATTTCGTCACGGGCGATCTGGATGAAGGCCCGATCATCGAGCAGGATGTCGAGCGCGTTGACCATGCGATGGATGCCGAGACCCTGACGGCCATCGGCCGCGACGTCGAGTGCGTGGTGCTGGCACGTGCCGTGAAATGGTTCGTCGAGCACCGCATCCTGAAAAATGGCGACAAGACCGTGGTATTTCGCTGATACCGCCACCCGTACCATATTGACATCCACTTTACCGAGACAGAAACACGATGGCCCTCAAAGCAACAATTTTCAAAGCCGATCTGCAGATCGCCGACATGGACCGCAATTACTACCAGGATCACGCGCTGACCCTGGCGCGCCACCCGTCCGAAACGGATGAGCGCATGATGGTGCGCCTGCTGGCGTTCGCCATCCACGCCGACGAGGCGCTGACCTTCACCAAGGGCTTGTTCGACACGGAAGAGCCCGACCTGTGGCAGAAAGACCTGACGGGTGCCATCCAGTTGTGGATCGAAGTGGGCCAGCCCGACGAAAAGCGCATCCTGAAGGCCTGCGGGCGGTCGGAACAGGTGATCGTCTATAGCTATGGCGCAACCAGCCACATCTGGTGGAAGCAGATTGCCAACAAGCTGGAACGGGCGAAGAACTTGACCGTGATTAACCTGCCATCCGAGGCGGCGCAAGACATGAGCAAGCTGGCGCAGCGCAACATGCAGCTGCAATGCACGATCCAGGATGGCCAGATCTGGTTGACCGACAGCGTCAACACGGTCTTGATCGACCGCGAACCGGTGAAGCCGGCGCGCTGATTTTGACTGTTTGAAACGCAAAAAAGCCCGGATCGCTCCGGGCTTTTTGCGTTGCGGTAGCGCTTTTATGCGGCCGCGTCTTCGTCGTTGCTGACGATCACCAGCAGCTGCGCCTGCTGTGCGCCGATGCTGCGCGTGCGGTGCGGAATCAGGGCGTTGAAATACACGGAGTCGCCCGTGTGCAACTGCACGGTTTCCTGGGGAAACTCGATTTCAATCGTGCCATGGTGCACGAACAGGAATTCCTCGCCGGCATGTTCCTTGAAGGCGGAGGCGACGAAATCGGGCGCCGGATACACCATGAAGGGCAGCATTTTCTTCGGTGCCACGCCGGCAGCGATGCTGGCGAAATGCGGCAGCGGCGACATCGCGCCCGCGCTGCCCGGATCACCGGCGCGCGTGATGGTGACGGCCGCCTGCTGGTGGCTGTCGCTGAACAGCTGCTCCACGTCCACCTGCATGGCGTGCGACAGTTTCAGCGCCACGGCGATGGACGGAACGCTCAGGCCCCGCTCCACCTTGGACAGGTAACTCTTCGTCAAGCCACTCTTTTCCGCCAGCTGTTCCAGGGTCCAGCCCTTGTGTTTTCTCAGCAGTTTCAGACGCATAGCCATGGTTGCATCGGTCGATTTAAAAAAACTATTGTACCTCATGACACAATGTGTCCTAAAATACACTCAGTTTCCTTGGATTGGGTTGTGCGGCCACTGCCGTGCATGCCGGGAAGCGTAGTCAGCATGAGTGAAGGAAAGACGATGCAGCAAAATACTCCGTATGAAGTCGCCGCCCCGGGCGCCAGCCTGGCCTTGTCGAAAGACGCACTGGTGGCCATCGCCGAGCGGCGCCTGGCCAGCGTCACGCAGGACAGCCCGTGGTCGGCGCTGCAAACCCTGGCGCTGTCCTGCCGCATCCTGTTCGATGGCGGGCATGATTCCGGCCTGGCAGGGCAGATCAGCTGCCGTGGCGGCCAGGACGGCACGTTTTACACGCAACAGCTGGGCCTGGGCTTCGATGAAATCACGGCCAGCAATCTGATCGAGGTCGACCACGACCTGCGCGTGGTGCACGGCGAGGGCATTCCCAACCCGGCTAACCGCTTTCACAGCTGGATCTATCGCCAGCGCCCTGACGTGGCCTGCATCATCCACACGCATCCCACGCACGTGGCGGCGCTGTCGATGCTGGAGCAGCCGCTGATCGTGTCGCACATGGATACCTGCCCCCTGTTCGACGATTGCGCCTTCCTGCCCTCGTGGCCGGGCGTGCCGGTAGGAAATGAAGAGGGCGAGATCATCGCCGGCGCCCTGGGCGACAAGCGCGCCATCCTGCTGGCCCATCACGGCCAGCTGGTGGTGGGCCGCACGGTGGAAGAGGCGTGCATGCTGGCCTTGCTGATGGAGCGGGCCGCCCGCCTGCAATTGCTGGCCATGGCTGCCGGCACCATTTTGCCGCTGCCGCCGGCCCTGGCGCGCGAGGCGCACGACTGGATTTCCACTGCGCGGCGCGACAGCGTGACTTTCGCCTATTACGCGCGGCGCGCCCTGCGCCAGCATGCCGATTGCCTGGCTTAACGACATTCACTGGAGGACACCACATCATGCAAACCTTATTTCAAGGCATCATTGCCTACCCTGTTACCCCGTTCACGGCCGCCGGCGGCGATGTCGACTTGCCGCGCCTGCAGCAACTGATCGAGCGCCTGATCGCCGACGGCGTGCACAGCATCGCCCCGCTGGGCAGCACGGGCGAGAGCGCCTACCTGCAGGATGGGGAGTGGGATGCCGTGGCCGCCACCTCGCTGGCCACCGTCGCCAGACGGGTGCCCACGGTGGTGGGTATTTCCGACCTGACCACGGCGGGCGCCATGCGCCGCGCCCGCTTTGCGGAAAAGCAGGGCGCCGACGCGGTGATGGTCTTGCCGGTGTCGTACTGGAAATTGAGCGAAGAAGAAATCGTGCGCCACGTGGCGCGCATCGGCGATGCCGTGGGTATTCCGATCATGCTGTACAACAATCCGGCCACCAGCGGTATCGACATGTCGCCCGAGTTGATCGTGCGCATCTGGCGCGACGTGTCGAATGTGACGATGGTCAAGGAAAGCACGGGCGACATCCAGCGCATGCACCGGCTGGCGCAGCTGAGCGGGGGCGAGTTGCCGTTCTATAACGGCAGCAACACCCTGGCCTTCGCCGCGCTGGCGGCCGGCGCCCGCGGCTGGTGCACGGCCGCGCCCAACCTGCATGCAGGCTTGCCGCTGGCCCTGTATGCGGCCGTGCAGGCGGGCGACTTGCCACAGGCGCGCGAACTGTTCTTCCGGCAATTGCCATTGCTGCAATGTCTGATGAAAGGGGGCTTGCCGCCCACCGTCAAGGCGGGGCTGGCACTGCGGGGTTTTGATGTGGGTACGCCGCGTGCGCCGCTGCAGCCGCTGGGCGAGGCGGCCACGCGCGAACTGGCTGCCGTGCTGGCCAGCCTGACGGCCTAATTCGGTGCAGCGCCCAGGCGCTTGATGCT
The DNA here is from genome assembly GCF_049897625.1 of Janthinobacterium sp. PSPC1-1. Lineage (NCBI taxonomy): Bacteria > Pseudomonadati > Pseudomonadota > Betaproteobacteria > Burkholderiales > Oxalobacteraceae > Janthinobacterium > Janthinobacterium sp. PSPC1-1. The sequence goes on from NZ_JAFCWP010000006.1 coordinate 154,222, forward strand.
GCTCGAGCGCTGCATGCTGCGACTGATGCGCGGATCGCCGTAGTAGCTCACTTCGCCCGAGCCGCCGATGCTGATGCTCAAGTCGTCCTTGGCCCATACTTGCGCCTCGCCCGAGCCGCCGATGCTTACCTGCACCTCGCGCGCGGCCAGGCGGCCCGCCTGGATATTGCCCGAGCCGCCGATCGACGCCGTCAGCTGCTCCGTCTTGCCGCTGGCCTTGAAGTTGCCGCTGCCGCCGATGGCCACCGCCACCTGGCGGCTGTCGAGCTCGCGCGCATCGATGGAGCCCGAGCCGCCCACGTCGAAGCGCAGCTTCTCGGCGCGCAAGCCTGTTGCCGTGATGCTGCCCGAGCTGCCCACACTGATGCGCTCCACCTGGCGCGCCTGGATCACAATGGTCAGGCTGCTCTGGCGGAAGTTGGCGTTGCGCTTGGCAGGCCGGATGCGCAGGGTGCCGTTTTCCACCGCCGTATCGATCAGCGGCAGGATATTGTCATCGGCTTCGATGGTGACGCTGTCCGTGTTGCCAATGCGCAATTCGACCGTACCCGGCACATTCAGCGCCACGCCATGGAAGCTGCCCACTTCGCGCGTCTGTTTTTGCAGCTTGCCGCTGCCCTGAATGCTGTTGCCGGAGATCCAGTCGAGCGGCGACGCCAGCGCCGGCGCGGCCGGGATGGCCAGGGCGCAGACGGCCAGCAGCAGGGCGGCGCTAGCGTGGCGGCGGTGGCGTGACTGGAAAAGTGGCTGTGTCATTCTTGCTCCCTGTTTTGAATTGGACTGCCTGCATGGTATGCCAGCCGGTGGCGCCTGCGCAGCGCGCTGCGACAGACTGCGCCAGCAGCGGCATGGAATGCAGGAGGATGCGACAGGATGGCATGAGGTATCATGCCGGTATTGGACATACGACGAGCGGTACGCGCCGCTCACACTACTGGAATTACATGCTGATCATCACCATCAAACAGGGCAAGGAAAAGAGCTTGCTGGGCCAATCGTGGATTTACGCGTCCGCGATTGAAAAAGTCGAAGGCAAGCCGCAGGAAAAAATGAAGCCCGGCTCGACGGCCATCGTGCAGAGTTCTTCAAAGCAGTTCATCGCCCGCGCCGCCTACAATTCGAAGTCGCAGATCCGCGCGCGCATCTGGAGCTTCAAGGAAGACGAACCGGTCGACCACGCGCTGATCAAGCGCCGCGTCAAGGCCTCCATCGAGAAAAAGCTGCCGGCCATCAAGAAGGCGGGCGAGAACCAGCTGTTGACCCTGATCAAGGGTGAAGACGAGGGCTTGCCGGGCCTGGTGGTACAGCTGTTTGGCGGCGTGCAAGGTTATCTGATCTGCGAATTCAATGCCGGTGGCGTCGATGCGTGGAAAGTGGCCATCGTGCAATCGCTGATGGCGTCCACCGCTTGCGTGAACGTGTACGAGCGCTGCGACGACCTGATGCGCAAGGGCGAAGGCTTGCCCCTGATCGACGGCGCCCTGGCCGGCGAAGAGCCGCCCGATGAAGTCATGCTGACGGACAATGGCGTGCGCTATGCGCTGGATTTGAAAACGGGACATAAAAGCAAGTTCCGTTGAGAACGGCTGCCTGACAAGAAAAAAGCCGGCGCGAGCCGGCTTTTTCATGTCCGCTACTCCAATGGCACGCTGCGGTAGCGATTCACTTCCAGAGCGCTCACCGCCGGCGCATCATTGCCCCACGACGCGCGCAGATACGTCACCACGGCCGCCACCTCGGCATCATCCATGACGGGGCCGAACGGCGGCATGCCGTAGGGGCGCGGGTTGCCGCGGGTCCCCGGCGCGAAGCCGCCGTTGAGCACGAGGCGGATGGCGTTGACGGCCGAGTCCGTCGTCAGCGCGCGGTTGCCGGCCAGCGGCGGGTAGCCGGGTGGCACGCCCTTGCCGTCGGCCTGGTGGCAGCTCGCGCATTGCGCTTCATACAGTTTCGCGCCCAGCGCCAGTTGCTGCCGAACTTGCTCCGAGGTGTCGCGCGGCGCCTTTTTCGACGGCTGCGCGGGGCCGGGCAAGCTTTTCAGGTACACGGCCATCGCTTGCACGTCAGTGGTGCCCATGTGCTGCAAGCTTTGCCGCACCACCTCGGCCATGGGGCCGAAGACGGTGGCGCGCGGCGAGACGCCCGTTTGCAGCAATTCCACGATATGCGCCGTGTCCCAGTCGCCCAGGCCCGCTTCCGCGTCCGACGTCAGCGAGGGCGCATACCAGCCCAGCACGGGGATCAGGCCGCCCGACAGGCCGTCGTCGCTGCCGCCCAGGGTGGTGCGGCTGCTATGGCAGGCGCTGCAGTGGCCCAGGCCCTGCACCAGGTAGGCGCCGCGGTTCCATTCCATGCTTTGCGTCGTGAGCGGCTGGTACACGCCCGGCTTGAAATACAGCGCGCGCCAGGCGGCCAGCGCGATCTGCTGGTTGTAGGGGAAGCGCAGCGCGTGCGGCGCGTTCGCCTGCTTGTGCGGCGGCACGCTCTGGAAATAGGCGTACAGGGCGTCGCTGTCTTCGCGCTGCACCTTGGTGTAGCTGGTGTAGGGAAAGGCCGGATACAGCAGCCGGCCGTCTTTCGACTTGCCGTTGTGGATGGCGCGCCAGAAATCGTCTGCCGTCCAGTTGCCGATGCCCGTTTCCTTGTCGGCCGTGAGGTTGGGCGAGAGCACCTTGCCGAACGGCGTCTGCAAGGCCCGTCCGCCCGCGTAGGGCACGCCGCCGCGCGTCGTGTGGCAGGCCATGCAATCGCCCGCCTTGGCCAGGTAGGCGCCGCGCGCGACCAGTTGTTGCTGGCTCAGGGTGCTGGCAACGGCGGGCGGGCCGATGTCGTCGTCCGGGTACAGCAGGAACTTGGCGCTGCCGCCGGCGATCAGCACCAGGCCGGCCGCGATCATCCATTTCTTCATGGCGCCACCTGCGCGGTAGAGCCTGGCACGCCGCCGCAGTGCAGCGGCAAGGGCAGGGCGATGCTGCTGGCGGGACGCGCGTCGGCGCTGGCCACCTGCGTGCCCAGCCAGGCCGAGACGGCGCCCACGTCCGCGTCCGACAGGCGCTGCGCCACTTGCGCCATGCAGTCGGGCGCATGGGCGCGGCGGATGCCGTTCTTCCAGGAGCCCAGTTGGGCGTTGATGTAGTCGCGCGGCAAGCCCAGCAAGCCGGGGATGGCGGGCGCCACGCCGGCCAGTTTCTCGCCATGGCAGGAGATGCAGGCGGGAATCTTTTTCCCACTGTCGCCGTGCAGCACCAGCTGTTTGCCGCGCGCCAGGGCTGTCGCACCGGCGCTGCTGGGCTGGGCCGGCGGCGGGGCGGGGTGCTGCGCCGCAAAATACTCGGCGATTTCGCGCAGGTAATCGTCCGGCAAGTGCTCGACCATGTAGTTCATCATCGGATACTGGCGCCTTCCCTCGCGGAAATTGAGCAGCTGGTTGTACAGGTAGCCGGCCGGCTTGCCGGCGATGCGGGGAAAGAAGGCGTCGTGGCGTTCCTTGGGTGCATGGCAGGCCGTGCACGCCTTGATGCGCTGTTCCAGACTGTCGTGGCCGGCTGGTACGCTGGCCGGTGCGGCCAGCGCCATGCCGGGCAAGGCGCAAGCCAGGGCCAGCACCAGCACGAGGGGGGAATGCAGTAGCATGGGAAGTTGCATGGGAAAAATCACCTGTCTCATCGGTGGGTATGGCATGCCGGTGTTGCTGCCCGGATGTTGTTACCCTAGCATATAACGGGCGCTGTCACTGTGACAGGATCAGTTGTGCAATAAAAATACGGATCAGTTTGAGGAGCAAGGTTGAAACGATATGAAGAATTGGCGGAAGAAGTCGCCGCCATGATCAGCACGCAGCTGTTGTTGCCTGGTGATAAGTTACCTTCCGTGCGCCAGCAGCATGCGCGCAGGGGCGTGAGCCCGTCGACGGTGTTCCAGGCGTATTATTTGCTCGAAGCGCGCGGCATGATCGTCTCGCGCCCCCGCTCCGGCTATTACGTGGCGCCGCAGCGCGCCGCGCTGGCGCCCGAGCCAGACAGCTCGCGCCCGCTCGACGCCAGCACCACCGTCGATGTCAGCGACCTGGTCTTCGAGGTGCTGGGTGCCGTCGGCGCGCGCGATATCGTGCCCTTCGGCTCGGCGTTTCCCAGTCCGCATCTGTTCCCGATGGAACGGCTGGCGCGGGCCGTGTCGGCCAGCATGCGCCGCCTCGACCCGTGGAGCACGGTCACGGATTTATCCCTGGGCAATGCGGAATTGCGCCGCCAGATCGCCCTGCGCTATCAGCTCGACGGCGTGCTCGTCTCCAGCGACGACATCGTCATCACGAATGGTGCGCTGGAAGCGCTGAACCTGTGCCTGCAAGCCGTCACGCGGCCCGGCGACACGGTGCTGATCGAGTCGCCCAGCTTCTATGCCTGTCTGCAGGCGCTGGAGCGGCTGGAGCTCAAGGCCGTCGAGATCGCCACCAGTCCGCGCGACGGCGTCGATCTGGCGGCGCTGGAAGAGTTACTGCAACGCCACCAGCCCAAGGCGTGCTGGCTGATGACGAGTTTCCAGAATCCCCTGGGCAGCCTGATGCCGCCCGAAAAGAAGCGCGCATTGGTGGCACTGCTGGCGCGCCATGGCGTGCCGCTGATCGAGGATGATGTGTATGGCGAGCTGTATTTTGGCAAGCAGCGCCCCGGTCTGACGAAAAGCCATGACAGCGCGGGCCTAGTCATGCATTGCAGCTCGTTCTCGAAGACCCTGGCGCCCGGTTTCCGCCTGGGCTGGGCCGTGGCGGGCCGCTACGCGCGCCAGGTCGAGCGCTTGAAACTGACGACCAGCCTGTCGGCGCCGATACCGCTGCAGATGGCGCTGGCCGATTACCTGGCGCAGGGCGGCTACGACCGCCATTTGCGCCAGCTGCGGCTGACCCTGGCGGCGCAGCAAAACACCATGCTGCAAGCCATCGCCGTGCATTTTCCGCCCGGCACACGGGTGACGCGGCCGCAGGGCGGCTATTTCGTCTGGGTCGAGATGCCTGCCGGCGTCGATGCGCTGGCCTTGCACCGCAGCGCGCTGGCGGCCGGCATCAGCATCGCGCCCGGCCCCATCTTTTCCGCCACGCGCGCGTTTCGCCATTGCATCCGTCTCAACTACGGCCACCCGTGGAGTCCGCAGCTGGAAGAAGCCATCGCCACGCTGGGGCGGCTGGCGCTGGCGGCGGCAAGCGGCGCGTGAAAAAAAGTCCCTTGCGCCAGCAAGTGTTTCATTTCAAAAAGAAATATTGCTGTTATATTGGTGTATCTATAACTAATGATGGGAATAATAATGGATAACACGCAGCCCGAAGTGGGTCGTACGCAAGATACGACGCTGGCCATTTTGTCCCACGTTGGCGGCTTGTTCACCAGCTGGGTGGCGCCGCTGATCATTTATTTGATCAAGAAGGATGATGCGGATAAATTTTCGGCCGAGAACGCCCGCGAAGCGCTGAATTTCCAGATCACCCTGATCATCTGGTATTTCGCCTGCTTCATCCTGTCGTTCGTGCTGATTGGCCTGTTCCTGTTCTGGGTGGTGGCGCTGGCCAACCTGGTGTGCTCGATCGTCGCAGCCGTCAAGGCCAGCAATGGCATCACTTACCGTTATCCCTTGACCTTGCGCCTCGTCAAATAAGCTTGCGCCGGCCGCCGGGTTTCATCCCGGACGGCCGGGCAGTATCAGGAATGACGCAAAGTCGGGCGCCACCGTGCTGGTGGCGCCTGTTTCGTGCGACCACAGCACGACCACCGGCTCACCGGTGCGTCCCGTTTGCGCATAATCAAAACAATAGTAATCGCCCGTGCCGAACTGGGCAAAGGGCAGCAGGGAAGCGGCATCGCTGCCGTTCGCGCCCACATTCTCCAGCCATTCCTGCCAGCTCGTGTTGTAGTGGCGCGCTATCGATTCCCACGTCTTGCGCGCATTCGCTTCGTCGTAGACGGGAAACACGCTCAAGGCGCCCAGCGCGCGGCCATTGTTTAGCAATAACCATTGCACGTAGGACGCGGGCAGCGTTCGCCCCAGCGCCTGTTCGGCGGCGGCGATCGCTGCCAGGCTGGTACCGATGGACTTGTTCTTGCTCATGCTGCAGGATGGCGCGCCGGCTCAGGCGGCGATAGGCGGCGGGACAGGCGGCGTGCTGGCGCGCGGGGCTTTTTGCTGTGTTACTTTACCGCCATCGGCGATCCAGCGGCGGTACACGCGCAGGGCCACTTGCGCATCGTCGGCCGCGTACAGGATCTGCTTTTCCGTCAGGCGCGAGGTGGCCCAGTTGGTGGTGGAGATCTTTTTCGACTTCTGCAGGTGCAGGCCGAAGAACTTGGCCACGGCCGTCTTCGCGCCCAGGTCGTTGCGCTGGCCGCCGCGTAGAGCCACGGACAGGTCCAGCACCTGAGCTGGAACAATGCCCAGCTTGTTGCGCAGGCGCTTGACGTCGTCGGACAGGCCAAAGCCCACCTTCAGGGTGGTGGTCGATTCGAGGATGGCTTTGAGTTCGGCCAGGGCCGGCGCCGGCGTACTGCCCACCTGGAACAGGTAGGCGATGTCGTCGGTGGCCAGCTGGATCAGGTGCGGTCCCGTGGAGGACTCGCCCTTGACAAACGTCGGCTTCGATTCCGTATCGAAGCCGATGGCGTCCGCGGCCAGCAGGGCGGCCATGGCCGCTTTTGCATCATCACTGGTGCGTACCAGCTTGACGTGCTCAAGTGCAATGCCTCGATACGGGGGCAGTGGCGGTGCGGCAGCTGTGTCCATGAAACCGGATCAGCCTTTGCGCGAGAATTTCGCGGTCAGCAGATTCAGTTTTTCCAGGCGCAAACGGTTCGCTTCTTCGGCGGCGGCCGCGTCGCGTTCGGCTTTCTTGCGCTCGGCTTCTTTCTTGAAGCGCTGCTGCAATACTTGCGTGGCGTGGTCGCGGTGGGTTTGCGTCACTTCCGCGCCGGCCGTGCCGTCGAGGTCGTAGCGGATCTTGGCTTTTTCCATCATGCGCAGGTAGCGCAGCGAACCCGTGTGGATGCCCAGCGCCGTGCGCATCAGCTTGCGGTCCAGGTCCGGCAGGCGCGCCAGGATCTGCTTGTCGATACCGATCGACAAGGGCAGGCAATCGCGGAATGGCGGGAATTGCTCCTGGAACTGTTTCAGCAGGGCGCGCGCGGTCAGGCCGGCAGGTGCCGGCGTGGTCGCTGCGGCCGGTGCCGCCGCTGGGGCTGCATCGACTGGCGTGTCAGGAGTGGTGGCTTGCTGGTCTGGCGTGGAGCTGGTCATCGACATCATTGGTTGGGCTATAAAAGGGGAGCATAGCACGCGCCACAGGCAAGTGCATTGTCTTTTTTGGCAACTTGCGCAGAGATAAGCGGGGCGGTACTACAGTGCACGCAGCGCGAAATGCGGGAAATGTGTATAATGTCGGCTTGCGCTGATGACTGGACCCCGTATTTGACGGTCTGGCTCAGGTGTGCAGGGGATAGGAGCAGTGCGGTGCAGGGCCATCATTATTGGTATTTCTGATATCAGATATTTTGCTTATCAATTATCCAGATAACTGGCCTTCGTGCATAATCTTGCTCTCCGCTGTGTCTTCACTGAACAACAATAGATTCAAGCCCGTTCTGGTACGGGCTTTTTTTCATTCCGCAATGTACATCGCTTATTTATCTGATCCGGCTTCGGCCCCGCCGCCCTCATTACGGGATGCGCGGGCTTTGAGCGCCCCGATAAGCAGGCGCCGCTGCCGTTAACGGCAGCCGCAACAATACGCTCCATCGAGTCCGGTTTCGCAGGCTTAGGTGGAATCATTCACTTCGCGCCGACACCATCTGGTCTCGCATTAAGAGATATCTCATGAAGAATACGCCAAAAACTTTAACGTTGTCCGCCAAGGCGCCACGCCCAGCTGCGGCACCACTTGCCGTACCCAAAACGACTTTATCTTACTTCATCGATAATGCGCAAGCGAATCCGGAAGCTACCGTCACGACGGCGCCCACCGTCGTCACCGTGGTGAAGAAAAGCCGTTCGCGCCTGGCAGCCGTGCCACCGGCCGAGTCGGCTGCGGAAGCGCCCGTTGCCGAAGCGGCCGCCGAAGCCGTTGCCGAGGTGGCCGATGCTGCAGTGGCCAAAACGCCGAGCGTGAAGATCGCCCCTGGCGCCAAGGCCCCGGTCGCGCCGCGCAAGGTCAGCGAAAGCGCCGCCACGAATAAAGTGGTGACGGCAGCCCGTTCGAAAGTCGTGCGCGCCAAGCCTGAAGCGGCGCCCGTGACCATCATCACCGGCGCACAAGTGGTCAGCAAGACCACGGACGCCGATGCCCTGGCCGCCATCGATACCTCGAATTACTTCTTGCCGACCGTCAAGGTGCCAGGCCGCCGTGGCCGCAAACCAAGCGAATTCACGCCGGAAAACGATGAAGTGGCAGCACTCAACGCCGTCGAACGCGCCGAGCTGAAGGCCGTGTCGAAAGCGCGCGACCGCAAGGCCAAGGGCGGCCTGGCGGACGCATTGGGCGATCCGGAAGCCTCGGCAGCGGACCTGGAACGCCGCCGCAAGCAGATCACGGGCTTGATCAACATGGGCAAGGAACGCGGCTTCCTCACCTATGCCGAGATCAATGACCAATTGCCGGAAAACATCATCGATCCGGAAGCGATCGAAGGCATCATCGCCACTTTCAATGACATGGGCATCGCCGTCTACGAGCGTGCCCCTGACGCGGAAAGCTTGTTGTTGACCGACAACGTCGCCACTGTCACCAGCGACGATGAAGTGGAAGCGGCTGCCGCGACCGCCCTGTCGACGGTCGACTCCGACTTCGGCCGCACCACCGACCCCGTGCGCATGTACATGCGTGAAATGGGTGCCGTGGCGCTGCTGACGCGCGAAGGCGAGATCGAGATCGCCAAGCGCATCGAGGGCGGCCTGAAAGACATGATCCAGGCCATTTCCGCCTGCCCTACCACCATCGGCGAGATCGTTGCCTTGTCGCAAAAAATTGCGCGCGACGAAATCAAGGTCGATGAAGTGGTCGACGGCTTTGTCGACTTGAACGAAAGCAATGCCCCGGCGCCCGCCGCCGCTCCCGCGCCCGCCGCCGCCAGCGGTGACGACGAGGAAGAGGAAGAAGAAGCCGAGGAAGAAGATGGCGACGCGAATGGCGGCGCGGCCGGTTTCTCCAGCGAGCAACTGGCGCAGCTGAAAAAGAATGCGTTGGAGAAATTCAACGTCATTTCGACGCAGTACGACAAGATGCGCAAGGCGCCCGAGGGTTACAACTCGAAAGCCTACATCAAGGCGCAGGAAGCCATTTCGCAAGAATTGCTGGGCATCCGCTTCACGGCCAAGGTCGTCGAAAAGCTGTGCGACACCCTGCGCGGCCAGATGGAAGAAGTGCGCCACATCGAGCGCGCCGTGCTGGAACTGTGCGTGAACAAATGCGGCATGCCGCGCGCCCACTTCATCAAGGTGTTTCCGGGCAATGAATGCGACCTGGAATGGGTCGACCGCGAAGTCGATTGCAAGTATCCGTACAGCGCCATCCTCAGCCGCAACGTGCCTGCCGTCAAAGAACTGCAAAAGAAGATGATCGACCTGCAAGCGCGCGTGGCCCTGCCGCTGGCCGACTTGCGCAAGATCAACAAGCAGATGGCTGCCGGCGAGAAGCGTGCGCGTCACGCGAAACGCGAAATGACGGTCGCCAACTTGCGTCTGGTTATTTCGATCGCCAAGAAATACATCAACCGCGGCTTGCAATTCCTCGACCTGATCCAGGAAGGCAACATCGGCTTGCTGAAGGCGGTCGATAAATTCGAGTATCGCCGCGGCTACAAGTTCTCGACTTACGCCACCTGGTGGATCCGCCAGGCCATCACGCGTTCGATCGCCGACATGGCCCGCACCATCCGCGTACCGGTGCACATGATCGAAACGATCAACAAGATGAACCGCATCTCGCGCCAGATCATGCAGGAAACGGGCAGCGAGCCCGACCTGGCGACCCTGGCCGTGAAGATGGAAATGCCGGAAAACAAGGTGCGCGAGATCATGAAGATCGCGAAAGAGCCGATTTCCATGGAAACGCCGATGGGCGAAGATGGCGATTCGCAACTGGGCGACTTCATCGAAGACAACACCACCCTGGCACCGCTGGACGCCGCACTGCATGCGTCGATGCGCAACGTGATCAAGGAAGTGCTCGATTCCCTGACGCCGCGCGAAGCGAAAGTGCTGCGCATGCGTTACGGCGTGGAAATGTCGAACGACCACACGCTGGAAGAAGTGGGCAAGCAGTTCGACGTGACGCGCGAGCGCATCCGCCAGATCGAGGCGAAAGCCATGAGCAAGCTGCGCCAGCCCTCGCGTTCGGACAAGTTGAAAACGTTTTTGACGCAGAATTAAGCAGTCACAAAAAAAAGAGGCGCAAGCCTCTTTTTTTTCGTCCATCCGTAGCGTTGGCTTACATGAAATGCGTGCGCGCGCCCAGCAGGCCCATGCGATAGTTGCGCTGCAATTTGTACAGCACCACGCCGCTGGCGGAGATGAGAATGGTGATGAGCAGCCAGTCCAATGGATTGCTGCGCTGCGGTGCGGGCGCCGCTTGCGACGGTACGGCGAAGGCCTGGAACTTGTGCCCCGTGTAGATGGCGCCGACCACCAGGCCCGCATCGGTGATCTTGTTGGTCAGGTACAGGCCGTCGTCGCGGCGGCGTACCGTCATCACGCCTTCCTTGTAGACAAAGGTCATCGGCTCAAAGCCTTTGATGCTGACGCTGCCGACGACGTGTCCGGCCGCGTTGACTGCCGTGGCGTAGCTGTCGCCCTGGCCGATCATGGCGCCCAGGTCGAGCATGCGCTTGCCATCCCAGGCAAACGCGTGCCAGCGGCGCTTCTCCGTTTCCGACGCGCCCACGACCAGGCCGGCGTCATTGATGGCGGTGGCTGAACTGATGCGTCCGCCGGGCAGGGTGCCGATTTCCTGCATGCCCGTGCCGGGACGGTAGACGAAGGCGCGGCGGTAGCCGTCGCTGCGCTGCGCCGTGCCGACCACCACGCCATGGCTGTTCAGGCCGCTGGCATAGCTGCTGGCGCCGCCCAGGGTACCCAGGTCCTGCAGGCTGTGGTCGGCTTTCGTGACAAAGGCGTGGAAATCGCCGGCGCTGGTGTCGGCATAGCCGGCGATCATGCCGTCGCGCGTGATGGCCGTGGCATAGCTGCTGGTGCCGCCCAGGGTGTCCAGGTCGCGCATGCCGCCCGCCGCGTCGTAGCGGAAGGCGTGCCATGCGCCGCTGGCCGTTTGCGCCGAGCCGACCACCACGCCATGGGTATTGATGGCCTTGGTAAAGCCTTCATTGCCGCCCAGGGTGCCCAGTTCGCGGATGCGGCCATGCTGATAGGTCACGGCGCGGCGCCGTCCTTCTTCTTCCATGATGATGCCGGCCACCAGGCCGGCCGGGTTCAGGTCGGAAGCGATGCTGCCATTGCCATCCCTTTCACCAAAGCCGCGTTCGGCATACATGGTGGCGCTGGCGGTGGGGATGGCGGCAAGCAGGAGCAGGCCGAGCATTGGGGCAGGGAAGCAGGCGAACCGTGGCGGCATGATAGTTTCCTCAAAGAAAAAACTTACTATACTTTTTTATGTGGAGAAAAAATATTTAATTTGCTACTGTTTTTGCTAATTTTTGTGTTTTGGCATGATCGACATGCTGCTGGCCTGCCTGCCGGGGCAGGTGGATGGCCAGCGCCGTGCCGCGGCCCGCCTGGCTGTCGATGCGCAGTTCGCCGCCCAGCGCATGCACACGTTCGCGTATGCTTTTCAAGCCGAAGGCGGCCCGCTTGCCGTGGTCGCCCGGCTGCATGCCGATGCCGTTGTCGCTGATGCGCAGGACGATGGCGTCCGCATCTTGCGCCAGCGCCACTTCCACTTCGCTGGCCTGGGCGTGGCGCACGATATTCGACAGCGATTCCTGCAGCACGCGGAAGATGGCCGACGTCTGGCGCTGGTCCAGGCCCAGGTCGGGCGCCTCGCTGTCGAGCGTGAGCCGGTAGCGGATGGCGCCACGGCTCTCCATCTGGCGGATCAGCCATTCGGCCGCCGGGCCCAGTCCCAGCTCCAGGGTACTGGGATGCAAGTCATTGATGATGGTGCGCACGGAGCGGATGGTGGCGTCGATGGTGTCGAGCACGCGCTGTGCGTGGCGATGCAGGTGCGGGTGGGTGGTGGCCGTGCGCGCGTGCAGCAGCGACACATCGATGCGCAGCACCATCAGATTCTGGCCCAGGTCGTCATGAATATCGAGCGCGATGCGGCGTCTTTCCTGTTCCTTGATGGTTTGCTGGTGGTCGCTCAGTTCGCGTAATTGCGCCAGGGTGCGCTCCAGGTTTTCCTCGTTGCGCTTGCTGTCGGTGATGTCGACGGCCATGGCGATGATCATCTGCGGCCGTCCTTGCGCGTCAAACACGGGTTTCTTGTGCGTCTGCACCAGACGATTTTCCTGCAACTGCGCGTTCCATACCAGTTCTTCGCGGATCACCACCTGGCGGCTGGCAAACGCTTCCTGGTCGGCCGCGTGGAAGCCCGTGTTCTGATCGCTGGGAAAGTGTTGCAGGTCGCGCCCTTCGGCGATGTCTTGGTGGAGCACGCCCCATTGCTGCTCGCAGGCCTGGTTCATCAGCACGATGCGCGAATCGGCATCTTTCAGGAATAGCGACAGGGGCATCATGGAAATGATGTCCTGCAGCCGCTCTTCGCTGCGCGCCAGGGCCGCTTCCGTTTGTGCGCGCATGGCGATTTCCGCGGAGAGCTGGAGATTGACATCGAGCAATTGGGCCGTGCGCAGGGCCACGCGGCTTTCCAGCTCCGCATGGGCCAGGCTCAACGCGTGTTCGGCTCGCTTGTGTTCGGTGATGTCGCTGGCCAGCACCAGTGCGCCCGTCACAGTGCCGTGCTGGTCGTACAGGCGCCGTCCGCTGAGCATGGCCCAGCGCTGTGTACCGTCGCCATGCTGGTACTGCAATTCGCCCATGCAGCTATCGCTCGCCGTCTGGCGAAGCGGACACAGGCGCAGCAAGGTGGCCTCGTCGTGGAATTCCTCCATGGTGTGGTACAGCAGCTGCCCGGCGGGGACGCCCAGCATGTCGCACAGGCGCTGGTTGACGTACAGGATACGGCCTTGCGCATCCGTTTGCCACATGCCGTCCTGCGCCGTTTCGCTCAGGTGATGGTAGCGCAGGAGGCTGGCGTCCAGTTGCGAACGCGTGCTGGCGAGGTGGGCGCGCAGCCTGCGCATCAGCCACGTGGCCGTGCCGGCGGCGGTCGCCAGCAGCAGGGTCAGCCAGACATGCTCCCAGAAGTCGAGCGCCGGCCAGGCCGCGCCCGCCAGCCAGCCCAGCATGAGCAGGATGAGGGCGGCGCAGGCCGCACTCAGCGTTTCAATCGACCATTTGCTCATCCGCGTCCCTGGCGTCATGGTTGGCCGCTGCGGTATGCATGGGGCCGAAGTGAGGAAGGTGTCAGCCGCTAGTGTAATACCAATTGTTGTTTTATTGAGAATATTTTGCAATTGGGCAAGCAAAAGGGCCGGACCTTGCGGTGCCGGCCCTTGTCTGCCGATGGCAGCCTGGCGCGATCAGCCCGTGTTGCGCAGACCGGCCGCCACGCCGTTGATCGACAGCTGGATGCCGCGGTGGACCCTTTCGTCGATCTTGCTTTCCGCCGACAGGGCGCGGTTGCGCTTGATCAATTCCACCTGCAAGTGGTTCAGCGGGTCGAGATAGGCGAAGCGGTTCTGGATCGAGCGGGCCAGCAGCGGATTGCCCGCCAGGCGCTCCGTGTTGCCGGTGATAAGCTCCAGGCAGCGCAAGGTGTTGCCATGCTCGTCCGTGATGCGCTTGTAGATGCGTTCGCGCAATTCCTGGTCCGCCACCAGTTCCGCATAGCGCGAGGCAATCGCCAGGTCCGTCTTGGCCAGCACCATGTCCATGTTCGACAGCAAGGTGGCAAAGAACGGCCATTCGGCGTACATGGCGCGCAGGGTGGCGATTTTTTCATCTTTCGACGCGCCGTCAGCCTGGTTGATCCATGCCTCGATGGCGCTGCCGAAACCGAACCAGCCCGGCAGCAGCAAGCGGCATTGGCCCCAGGAAAAGCCCCAGGGAATGGCGCGCAAGTCTTCGATGCGCTGGTTGGCCTTGCGCGAGGCGGGGCGCGAACCGAGGTTCAGCTCGGCGATTTCCGCAATCGGCGTGGCCGAGAAGAAATACTCCGTAAAACCCGGCGTTTCATACACGAGGTGGCGGTAGGCGTGATAGGCCAGGTCCGACAGCTGCGCCATGACGGCTTCGAACTGCGCCAACTGGCCGTTGCGGGCCGGATTGGCTTCCTGCGGCGCCAGGCTCGCTTCGAGGGTGGCAGCGACCAGCAATTCCAGGTTGCGCCGGCCGATTTCCGCGTTGGAAAACTTCGAGGCGATGATTTCGCCCTGTTCCGTCAGACGGATCTGGCCGTTGACGGTGCCTGGCGGCTGGGCCAGGATGGCTTCGTAGCTGGGTCCGCCGCCACGACCTACCGTGCCGCCGCGGCCATGGAACAGGCGCAGCTTGACGCCGGCCTTCTGGAAGTCGGACACCAGCGCCAGTTCCGCCTTGTACAGTTCCCAGTTGGACGTCAGGAAGCCGCCATCCTTGTTCGAATCGGAATAGCCGAGCATGACTTCCTGCAACTGTCCCTGCTTGGCGATCAATTGCTTGACCAAGGGCAAGGCCATGACCTCGCTCATGATGCCGGCCGCACGCTGCAGGTCGGGGATCGTCTCGAACAGGGGGATGGCCATCAGCTCGCACGTGCTCTCGCCAGCTTGCCAATCGGTGCGCAGCAAGCCCGTTTCCTTTTGCAGCAGCAACACTTCCAGCAGGTCGGACACGGTTTCCGTGTGCGAAATGATGTAGTTGCGGATGGCCCGCGCGCCGTAGCGCTGGCGGATGTCGCGCGCCGCGCGCAGGATCGCCAGCTCGGAATCCGTTTCCGTGGCGTAGGCGATGTAGGGCGAGTACAGCAAACGCGGCTGGCCCAGTTCGCTCAGCAGCAGTGCCTGCTTGTCTTCCTCGGACAGGGACGTGTAATCGGCGGCCACGCCGCTTTGCGCGAACAGGTCGGCCAGCACGCGCTCGTGCACGTCGGACGTCTGGCGCATGTCCAGCGACGCCAGGTGGAAACCGAAGATGTCGGCCGCGCGCGCCAGCGTGGCCAGGCGCGGACGCACGAGGGCCGCGCCGTGGTGCGACTCGAGCGAGGCGACGATGGTGCGCAGGTCGGCGACAAACGCGGCCGCGTCCGGATAGGCGGCGGCCGGCCCCACTTCCTTGCGCAGGATGTTGGTGGCGCCCAGCGCGCGGGCGGTGGCGGCCAGGCGCGCATAGATGCCGATCAGGGCGCGGCGGTACGGTTCGTCGCTGCGGTGCGGCGAGGCGTCCGGCGACTGGTCGGCCAGTGCCTGCAGTTCGGCGCTCACGCCTATCATCAGGGTCGAGACGGACAATTCCGCGCCCAGCGCGTGCGCTTCGTCGAGGTAAAAATCGAGGATGGTGGTGGCGTGGCGCGCCAGCGCGTGCTG
The DNA here is from genome assembly GCF_049897625.1 of Janthinobacterium sp. PSPC1-1. Taxonomy (NCBI): domain Bacteria; kingdom Pseudomonadati; phylum Pseudomonadota; class Betaproteobacteria; order Burkholderiales; family Oxalobacteraceae; genus Janthinobacterium; species Janthinobacterium sp. PSPC1-1. Next base: position 169,833 of record NZ_JAFCWP010000006.1, read on the forward strand.
CATGGTGCCGGCGTTGACGTTCGGGTTGCCGTCGCGGTCGCCGCCGATCCAGCTACCCATCTGCACGTAGGCGGCATTGATCGGTTCGATGGTGCCGTCGCCGTTCGGGTACTCGGCGGCGATATCGTCCTCGATGTCGTCATACAGGCCCGGCAGTTCGCGCAAAAAGGTGATGCGGTAGTAGGACAGGGCGTTTTCGATTTCGTCGGCCACCGTCAGCTTCGAGTAGCGCAGCATGCGCGTCTGCCACAGGGTGGCGACGCGCGAGCGCAGCAGCTGCATGTTGGCGTGCCGCTCTTTCGGCGTCTGCGGCAGGTCGCGCTCGGCCAGCAGGCGGGCGATGTCGTGCTCGGCGTCGAGGATGCTCTTGCGCTGCACTTCCGTCGGGTGGGCCGTCAACACGGGGGCGATCAGCGCCTCCTGGAAGAAGGTGTCGACCGTCTTGCGCGGCACGCCGGCGGCGCGCAGTTTTTTCAGCGCGAAGCTGATGCTGCCCTTTTGCGCTGGCGAGCCGGCCAGCAGGTGGGCGCGGCGGCGGCGGATGTGGTGTTGATCTTCCGCAATGTTGGCCAGGTGTGAAAAATAGGAAAAGGCGCGCACCACGGAAATCGTCTGTTCGCGGCTCAGTTCTTTCAGCATGGCGTCGAGTTCCAGCGCGGCGCCGGCGTCCGCTTCGCGGCGGAAGCGCACGGACGTCTGGCGTATGGTTTCCACCACATTGAAGACGGCGTCGCCTTCCTGTTCGCGCAACACGTCGCCCAGCAGGCGGCCCAGCAGGCGGATGTCTTCTTTCAGTGGCGCGTCCTTGTCGGAGCCGGCCGCTGGAACTATTTCTGGTGCTACTGCGTCATTGAGCATAATAAAGAACCAAAGTAAGTGTAAAAGCAAGGGAATGTGGATCGCACCGGGCGTTTGGCCGCAGAGGGGAGGGGGCGCATGATAAAATTTGTGGTCTTCAACATGGACGCTAGCCTGACTTGGCCTTCTAGGCCAAGGGATAACGATTATAGCGACGCCGGGTGCCTTTTCGATATAAATTGATATCGGACGGGCGAATTGGCAACGATAATGACAACGACAGCCACAGCGAAAGAACTTGTTTTGAAAGCATCCGAATTGACCCCGAACGAATTGACTATTCCCGCCCGCCTGGTGATCGCCACGCGCGAGAGCCGTCTTGCCATGTGGCAAGCTGAACATGTGCGCGCGCGCCTGGCCGCCCTGTATCCGCAGTGTAGCGTTGAAATTCTCGGCATGACCACACGCGGCGACCAGATTCTGGACCGCGCCCTGTCCAAGGTAGGCGGCAAGGGCCTGTTCGTCAAGGAGCTGGAAGTGGCGATGGAAGAAGGCCGCGCCGACCTGGCCGTGCATTCGCTGAAAGACGTGCCGATGGAGTTGCCAGAAGGCTACAGCCTGGCCGCCATCCTCGAGCGCGAAGACCCGCGCGACGCGTTTGTATCGAACGATTACGCCAGCCTGGCCGAGCTGCCGCACGGCGCCGTGGTCGGCACCAGCAGCTTGCGCCGCCAGTCGCTGATCGCCGCGCGCTACCCGCACCTGACGATCTTGCCCCTGCGCGGCAACCTCGATACGCGTTTGGGCAAGCTGGACCGTGGCGATTACGCGGCCATCATCCTCGCCGCCGCCGGCCTGAAACGCCTGGGCCTGGCATCGCGCATCCGCGCCGTGCTGGCGCCGGAAGACAGCCTGCCGGCCGCTGGCCAGGGCGCCATGGCGATCGAGATCCGCAGCGGCCGCGTCGACGGCGCCGACCTGGTGCGCCTGCTGGCGCCGCTGAACCACACGGCCACGGCGCAAGCCGTCACGGCCGAGCGCAAGGTGTCGAAGATTTTCGGCGGCAGCTGCCAGATTCCGCTGGCCGCGTTTGCCACCGTCGAGGGCGAACAGATGCGCTTGCGCGCCATGGTCGCCACGCCGGACGGCGCGCGCATGGCCAGCGCCGAGCTCGAAGGCCCGGCCAGCGCACCGGAACAGCTGGGCGAGCAAGTGGCCGAATTGCTGCGCGGCCAGGACGCCGCCGGCATCCTCGCCTCGTGCGCGGTTACACCCGACAACCATGAAGGCCTGGCGCCGCATGCCTGACAGCGTGGTGATCACGCGGCCCGCGGCGCAGGCGGGGCCACTGGCCGCCAAAATTGCGGCGCTGGGCTGGCGCGTGACCCTGCTGCCGCTGCTGGAAATCCACGCGCTTGACGGCGATGACGAATGCGCGCAGCTGCAAGCCGTGCTGGCGCGCCTGATGGAATACGACCTGGTGGCGTTCGTTTCGCCCAACGCCATCGATTGCGTCTTTGCGCACCTGCCCGCCTGGCCGCCAGGCGTGCCGCTGGCCGTGGTGGGCGAGGGCAGCAAGATGGCCTTGGCCGCGCATGGCGTCACGCACGCCAACGCCAGCATCACCAGCCCGTTTGACACGGCGCGCAGCGATTCCGAACATCTGTTGCTGGCGCTGGACTTGCCGGCCCTGCGCGGCAAGCGCGTGCTGATCGTGCGCGGCGACGGCGGACGCGACTACCTGGCTGACGGCTTGCGCGCGGCCGGCGCCGAAGTCGAGTTCGTCACGGCTTACCGCCGCAAGGTGCCAACGCTGACGCCAGCCTTGCGCGCGACCCTGGAAAACCTGTTGCAGCATAATAATGACTGGATCATCACCAGCTCGGAAGCGCTGCGCGGTTTGCTGGCGCTGCTGGGCGAAATGGGCGATGAAAAGATGGCTGTTGCAAAAATGCAACAGCAGCATTTGATCGTGCCGCACGCGCGCATTGCACAAACGGCGGCGGCTCTGGGTTTTGCCCGTGTCACCTTGACAGGATCAGGCGACGCAGGAGTGCTCGCCGCGTTACAATCACGACCATGAACGAAATGCCTACACTCTCCGAACCGAATGCAACGCCTGGCAGCGCCGTGAAGACGGCGCCGCAGGCGGCCGACCAACCTGCTGGCCGCGCGCCGACCTTGCTCGAACAGCTGCAAAAGCCCATGAGCATCGCCGTCATCGTGCTGGCCGTGCTGCTGGCTGCGCAAAGCTGGTCGACCAGCAAGCAGATCCGCAACCTGCGCGAAGAAGTGGCCAAGCGCCTGCAAAAGGGCGATGTCAGCAATGCCGAAACGGGCGTGCTGGCGCGCAACGTGCAAGAAGGCACGAAAGAGCTGCAAATCAAGGTGGGCGCGCTGGAAAACCGCCAGAGCGAAACGCAAAGCCAGCAACTGGCGCTGGAACAACTGTATAACGACTTGTCGAAGAACCGCGACGAGTGGGCGCTGACGGAAATCGAGCAAGTGCTGTCGACGGCCAGCCAGCAGCTGCAACTGGCCGGCAACGTGCCCGGTGCACTGATCGCCCTGCAAAACGCCGACCGCAGCCTGTCGCGTTCCGACAAGCCGCAATTCATCACCATCCGCCGCGCCATTGGCCGCGACATGGAAAAACTCAAGGCCCTGCCCAGCGTCGATTCGACAGGCGTGGCCCTGCGCCTCGATGCCGTGATCGCGCAGATCGACGCCTTGCCGATGCTGTCCGACGAAACGCCGGCTTTGCCGGCCGCGCCGGAAAAGCCGGGCAAGGCCAAGGCCGGAGCCAAGCCCGTGCGCGATGCCAGCGGCAAGCTGGTCGGACCGCCGGCGCCGGAACCGCTGCTGCAAACAGTGCGCGACGGCTTCAATACCTGGAGCGGCGACATGTGGAATGACGTGCGTCAATTGATCCGCATCCGCAGAGTCGATACGCCGGAAGCGCTGATGCTGTCGCCGACGCAATCGTATTTCTTGCGGGAAAACGTCAAGCTGCGCCTGCTGAATGCCCGCATGGCCTTGTTGTCGCGCAATGAAACGGCTTTCCGTAACGACTTGATCGCCGCCCAGGATGCGCTGGCCAAGTATTTCGACACCCGCGCCAAGAGCACGCAGACGGCGCAAGCCTTGCTGCGCCAGGTGCAGGGCAGCAACCTGGCCATCGAAATGCCAACCTTGTCCGACAGCCTGACGGCTGTGCGCAACTACAAAGCGAAGTCCTGAGCCCATGCGTCTATTTCTCTGGTTACTCGCCCTGATGGCCGCGGCGATCGGTATCGCCGTGACGGCCCGTTTCAACCCCGGCAACGTGGTGCTGTTCTATCCGCCGTACCGCATCGATTTGTCGCTCAACTTCTTCCTGCTGCTGCAGGTCGTGCTGTTCGTGCTGCTGTACCTGCTGGTACGCGCCGTGCGCGCCACCGTGCGCATGCCGGCGCAAGTGGCGGCCTACCGCCAGCGCAAGCGTGAGCGCGATGGCAACAAGGGCTTGCGCGAAGCCTTGAAAGCCCTGTTTGAAGGCCGTTTCGGGCATGCCGAGAAGGCTGCCCTGCGCGCCGCCGAGCTGGAAGAAAATGCCGGCCTGGCCGCGCTGATCGGCGCACGCGCCGCGCACCGCATGCGCCAGTCCGAGCGCCGCGACAGCTGGCTGGCCCGTGTCGAAGGCGATGCCAGCCTGAAAACGGCGCGTTTGATGACGGTGACGGAATTGCTGGTCGATGATCACCAGCCGGAAGCTGCCCTGGCCGCCGTGCGCGAACTCAATGCCAGCGGCACGCGCCATATCCACGCGCTGCAATGGTCGCTGAAGGCCGAGCAGCAGGCGAAGAACTGGCCGGAAGTGCTGCGTCTCGTGCGTTCGCTCGACAAGCACCGCGCCCTGCATCCGGCCCTGTCGTCGCGCCTGCGTGAGCTGGCCTACGACCATTTGCTGTCCGACCCATCGCATGATGCCGAATCGCTGATGCGCGTCTGGTCCACCGTGCCCAGCAGCGACCGGGTCAAGCCGTATATCGCCTGCCGCGCCGCCACGGCCCTGAATGCGCGCAGCCTGCACGATGAAGCGCGCCTCGTGTGCGAAGAGTCGCTGGCCGCCGACTGGGACGAGCGCGTCGTGCGCGCCTACCGCGAAGCGGCGGCGCCCGCCGGCACGCCGGCCTTGCTGCTGCAGATCGAGCATTGCGAGCAATGGATGAAACAGCGTCCGCTGGATGCGGAACTGGCGCTGACCCTGGGCACCCTGTGCCTCAAGCAAAAACTGTGGGGCAAGGCCCAGCGCCACCTGGAGCAGGCTTTGTCGGATGCGAACGAGCCGCAAATGGTGCGCGACGCCCACCTGAAGCTGGCGCAGATGCACGATGCCTTGCAGCAGACGGAACAGGCCGCCGCGCATTACCGGCAGTGCGCGCTGGCTACCATCCTGTAAACCATTTCATCAGACGTAAAAAAGCCGTTCAGTGCAGACTGAACGGCTTTTTTTTGCGCTGCTACCTTGCTAATTTACTTCTTAGGTACGGCAGTGCCTTCCGGCAAGGCATACGCGATCAGGGTGTCGCTCATCTTCGTGCCCAGCGAACCGTGGCCGCCAGCCATGACGACGACGAACTGGCGTCCCGACTTGTTCGACACATAGCTCATCGGCGTAGCCTGGCCACCTGCCGGCAAGCGGGCTTTCCAGAGTACTTTACCGTTGCTGACGTCGTAGCCGCGGATGTAGTAGTCGAGCGTGCTGCTGAGGAAGGTCACGCCGCCACCGGTGGTGACCATGCCGCCCAGGCTGGGCACGCCCAGTGGCAAGGGAATCGGCACGGGGCCGCTGTCGCGCGTGGTACCGTTCTTGTGCATCCACACTTTTTTCATGGTGCGCAGGTCGACGGCGGCCACGTAGCCCCACGGCGGTGCCTGGCATGGGAAGCCCAGCGGCGAAAGGAAGGCCTTGATTTCCACGGCGAACGGTACGCCCGTCTGTGGCTGCAAGCCCATTTCGCCGCCCGTGCCGCCCTTGGCCGTCGTTTCGGCGCGTGGCACGAGTTTTTCCAGGAAGCCCATGTAGTCAGGGTTGACGATCAGCAACTGGCGCACGGGATCGATGGCCGCGCCGCCCCATTCGAAGATGCCCAATGGGCCCGGCGAGATGACGGCGCCCTTGCCAGCCGTTTGCGGCGTGAACGGGCCTTCATAGCGGCGTTCCTTGAAGATGATGCGGCAGGCGAGCTGGTCGAACGGCGTGGTGCCCCACATGTCCGCTTCGCTGATATTGCGCTCAGGCAAGAAGGTCAGGGCCGAGAACGGCTGCGTGGGCGACAAGGTGTCGCCAGCGGCAGGATTGCTCGTCGGCACAGGTTTTTCCGGCGCCGGCACGACCAGGCTGCCATCGCGGCGGTCGATCACATAGATGTCGCCCCGTTTTGTCGTGGCAACAACCGAGGGAATTTTGCCTTTTGGCGTGTCGATGTCGACCAGCGAAGGTTGTCCACCGATATCCATGTCCCAGATGTCGTGGTGCACGGTCTGGTACACCCAGCGTACTTTACCCGTCGCCAGGTCCAGCGCGACGATGGCGCTGTTGAATTTCTCGCCATTCTTGTTGCGGTTGCCGCCCCAGGTATCGGGGGTTTCATTGCCCATCGGAATGTACACCATGCCCAGCTTTTCATCGATGCTGGCCACGCCCCACGAGTTGGGCGAGTTGTTGGTGTAGTTCTTGCCTTCAGGGAAGGGCTTGGTGTCTTCCGGCGTGGCCGGGTCCCAGTTCCACAGCAGCTTGCCGGTGACGGGATCGTAACCGCGGATCACGCCCGATGGCTCTTCCGTCGAATGGTTGTCCGTCACGCTGGCGGCGATCACGGCCACGTTTTGCGCCACGGCCGGTGGGGACGTGGGCATGAGGAAACCGCGCTTGATCATGGCCATGTTTTTATACAGGTTGACGACGCCGTTGTTGCCAAAGCTCTTGCACGACTCGCCCGTATCGGCATTCACGGCGATCATGGTGCCGTCCATGGTCGGCGCCAGGATGCGGCGCGGGCATTCCATGCTGGCAGCTTCAGGGGCAGGGTTGTTTTTCGCGCGGCCCGCGTTGACGTCCCAGTACGCCACGCCACGGCAGATCATGTGCTGGTAGCTGGCCGCATCGCGGTTGATCTTCGGATCGTGGCGCCAGATTTCCTTGCCCGTGTCCGGGTTCAGGGCGATGACGATATTGTGCGGCGTGCACAGGTACAGCATGTCATTGACCTTCAGCGGCGTGACTTCGTTGGCGATCTCGCCCGGGTCGCTCAAGCCCTTGAAGTCGCCCGTGTGGTAGGTCCAGGCTTCTTTCAGGCCGGAAATATTCGCGGGCGTGATTTGCGCGGCCGGCGCATAGCGGTCGCCATAGCCGGAGCGGCCGTACGCGGACCAGTCGTTGTGCTCGACGCCGGGCGCCAGGTCGCCGCTGGCGGTGGCGGCCATGTTTTCGACCGGCACCTCGCCATGCAGGTCATGGTAGTCCTGGAACAGGGCGATGACGCCGGCGATGACGGTCAGGGCCACGGCGGCGGAGAGGGCCGTCTTGCCCGCTTGCGGCTGTTTCTCGGCGGCGGGCGGGGCCAGGCGGCGGCTGACGAAGGGCAGCAGCAGCCAGACGGCGGCGGCAAACCAGATGTCCAGGCGCGGCAGCAATTGCCACCAGTCGAATTTCACTTCAATCACGGACCAGATGAGGGTGGCGATCAGCAGCAGCGCCATGAACGCTTGCGCGCTGCGCTTGCCTTTGAAGAGGAGCACGCCTGCGATCAGCATGCCGATGCCGGCCAGCAAGTAGTACCAGGAGCCGCCGAGGGTGGCCAGCCAGATGCCGCCGCCCAGCAGGGCGAGGCCGAACAGAACGAAAATAACGCCGGTGACCTTTAATAAAGGACCGGGCCGGAAAGAGGGAATCATCATATTCCTTTTTGCAAGGATTTATCGGTGGCGCGTTGATGCGCCATATTGAATTCAGGGAGAGCGTCGATTGCAGAATATACAAAGTTTTGAATCACCAGAATGTGACAGTTTATCAGAATTGATGATTGTCTTCTGGTCGCGCCCTTTTTTGGCTGGGCCGCTATTTGAATCAAATACATGCTTCAAATAAGCGCAAATATTATGCTGGAAGATTGGATTGCCGGGCTGCGCAAGCGTTCGGCGTAGCATAGTGAAGCGCCTGCGTCATTATGCGAAGACATCGCGGGATGAATGATAATGAATTTGTTGTTATAAACTGCTGCAATAAATGCAATTCCGAATATAATAACCATGCCTGCTGCATGGGGATATTGAAATGAAAATACACAGGTATTCAAGGTATTATCTCTGGGGTGGTCGTAGTATTACTTAAGTGTTTCTACTTATTGTTGTCGATGGTCTGTTTATTCTTTCGCTGGCAGGCTGCGGGGAGCAGCGGAGCGTGCATGCCACTGTTGTTGGCTTGTTGCGCAAAACGCCGGCGGGCCGCTGCTGCATCGCACAAGCCGCCTGTACTTCGCTATAATTACGCGGTTAAAACACCATCCGCTAATGAGGAACCCCATGAGTTTGAATAAAGTCTCTTCCGGCCGCGACCTGCCGAACGATTTCAACGTCATCATCGAAATCCCGATGAATGCCGATCCGATCAAGTACGAAGTCGACAAGGAAAGCGGCGCGATCTTCGTCGATCGCTTCATGGGTACCGCCATGCATTACCCGTGCAACTACGGCTACGTGCCGAACACCCTGTCGCCGGATGGCGACCCGGTCGACGTGCTGGTCATCACCCCGTTCCCGCTGATTCCAGGCGTGGTCGTGCGCTGCCGTCCTATCGGCGTGCTGAAAATGACCGACGAGTCGGGCGAAGACGCGAAAGTGCTGGCCGTGCCAGTCGACAAGGTCCTGTCGATCTACAGCCACTGGCAAAAGCCGGAAGATCTGAACGAACTGCGCTTGCGCCAGATCCAGCATTTCTTTGAGCACTACAAAGATCTGGAAAAAGGCAAATGGGTCAAGATCGACGGCTGGTATGGTCCTGATGTGGCCAAGGAAGAAATCCTGAATGGCGTCGCTGCCTACAAGGCAGATGCTGCAAAAGCATAAATAACGGGGCGCTTCGCTGCCGCCCACCGTTCAAAACGCTCCCCGCCAGCGATGGCCGGGAGCGTTTTTTTATGCGCGAAACGGGCTGTGCTCGTTCAATTCATCGAGGTAGGCGTCGATGCCGCCCCGTTCGCGCTCGAGGAAGCGCTGCACGGCGTCGGCAAAGGCCGGGTGCGCCAGCCAGTGGGCGGACCAGGTCTTTTGCGGCAGGAAGCCGCGCGCCATCTTGTGCTCGCCCTGGGCGCCCCCTTCGAAGGTGGCGATGCCGTTGGCGATGCAGAATTCCAGCGGCTGGTAGTAGGCCGTCTCGAAATGCAGACAGGGTACGTGCTCGAGCGCGCCCCAGTAGCGGCCATACAGGGTGTCCTTTGTATAGATCACCAGCGAGGCGGCAATGGCCCGGCCTTCGCGTTCGGCGATCACCAATAAAATGTTCTGCGGCATGCTGGCACCGATGCGCTGGAAGAACTCCAGGCTTAAGTACGGCGACGAGCGGTGTTCCGCATAGGTATTGCTGTAGCAGCGGTGGAACAGCTTCCAGTCGGCCTCAACAGCATCCACCCCGCGCACCTGGCGCAGGGTCACGCCTGCTTCCTGTACCTTGCGCCGTTCGGCGCGGATATTCTTGCGTTTCTTGTGTTCCAGGGTGGCGAGGAATTGCTCGAAATCCGTGTAGCCGGGATTGATCCAGTGAAACTGCACGCCACTACGCATCAGATAGCCGGCTTCTTCCAGCTGGCGCGCTTCGCTTTCCGGCGGGAACAGGATGTGGCAGGACGACACCTTGCTGGCTTGCTGCTGCGTCTGCAGGAAGGCCAGCAGGGCCGCGCGGGCTTCCCCATCGCGGGCCAGCAAGCGCGTGCCGCTCACAGGCGTAAAGGGAATAGCGGACAACAGTTTCGGGTAATATTCCAGGCCATGCTGCTGATACGCGTCGGCCCAGGCCCAGTCGAACACGTATTCGCCATACGAGTGCAGCTTCAGGTACAGGGGCAGGGCGGCGGCCAGGGTCTCGCCTTGCCACAGCACCAGGTAATTTGGCTGCCAGCCTGTGTCCGCACTGGCGCAGCCGGACTCGTGCAGCGCGTGCAGGAAGGCGTAGGAGAGGAAGGGCGTGGCGTCCGCCTGGCTGGCCAGCAGTTCAGACCAGGCCGCTTCGCCAATTTCAGCCAGGGTAGTGACGATAGCCGTGCGATAATTCATTGTTGTAGTGTGCATTCATCACTCTCGGGGCGCCGCCATCGGCCTGCGCGCCCCTGTCTTGTTTAATAGAACGAAAATATCCATCATCATCATGACAGTCAAAGTCGCAATTGCTCAAATGAATAGTACGGTCGGCGATCTGGCCGGCAACCGTGCCAAGATCTTCGACCTATCCCGCCGCGCCTTTGAAGCGGGCGCCGATATCGTGCTCACGCCGGAACTGTCGCTGGTCGGCTATCCACCCGAGGACTTATTGCTGCGCAATGCATTCTACGCAAAAACGCAGGAAGCGTTTGCGGGGTTGGCCGCGGACCTGGCCCAGTTCACCGATTTGCACGTGGTGGTGGGCTTGCCCCTGCAGGACGAGAAGGGCGTGCGCCACAATGCCGCCTCCGTGCTGCTGAACGGTGAAGTGCTGGGCACCTATCGCAAGCACGATTTGCCGAATACCACCGTTTTCGATGAAAAGCGTTATTTCACCTCGGCGGACCTGGCTTTCGTGTTTGGCGTGAAGGGTGTGCGTTTCGGCATCAATATCTGCGAAGACACGTGGTTCGAGCACGCGCCGATGCGCGCCCGCGCGGCCGGCGCGCAAGTGCTGCTGGTGCCGAACGGCTCGCCGTATCACATGAACAAGCAGCATCTGCGCTATGAAACCATGCGCAAGAACGTCAGCGCACAAGGCATGGCCCTGGTGTACGCCAACCTGGTCGGTGGCCAGGATGAGCTGATTTTTGACGGCGACTCGTTTGTCATGGACGCGGCCGGCACGATTTGCGCCCAGTTGCGCCACTTCGAGGAAGACTTGCAGCTGGTCGAGTTCGACGGCGCCACGCCCGTGCCGCAGGCCCTGGCCGCCCCGTTGACGACAGAGGCGCAGGTGTACCAGGCGCTGGTGCTGGGCGTGCGCGACTACATCGGCAAAAACGGTTTCCCTGGCGTGCTGATCGGCATGTCGGGCGGCGTCGATTCCGCGCTGACCTTGGCCATCGCCGTCGATGCGCTGGGCGCCGACAAGGTGCGCGCCGTGATGATGCCGTCGCAATTTACGGCCGATATCTCGTGGATCGATTCGCGCGACATGGTAAAACGCCTCAATGTGCGCTACGATGAAATTCCGATCAAGCAAACCTTCGACGCCTTCCGCGCCACTTTGGCTACGGAATTTGCGGGGCTGGCGGAAGACGCGACGGAAGAAAACATCCAGGCGCGCATCCGCGGCACCTTGCTGATGGCCCTGTCGAACAAGCATGGCAGTATTGTGCTGACGACGGGTAACAAGAGCGAGATGGCGGTCGGCTATTGCACCCTGTACGGCGACATGGCGGGCGGCTTTGCCGTCATCAAGGATATCGCCAAGACCCTGGTGTACCGCCTGTGCGCCTGGCGCAACAGCATCTCAAACGTGATTCCCGAGCGCATCCTGACGCGCGGACCGTCGGCCGAGTTGCGCGCCGACCAGCTGGACCAGGATTCCTTGCCGCCGTATGACGTACTCGACGGCATCATGCAGCTGTACATGGAAGAAAACCGGCCGATCGCCGAGATTATCGAGGCTGGCTACCCGCCGGCCGATGTGGCCCGGGTCACACGCCTGATCAAGATCAATGAATACAAGCGGCGCCAGTCGCCGGTGGGCATCCGCGTCACGCACCGTGGCTTCGGCCGCGACTGGCGTTATCCGATTACCTCGAAATTCTACGAATAAGCAGCCATCTGTCCACAATCCAACAATTTTAAGGAGTAGCCATGAAACAGATTACCGCCATCATCAAACCATTCAAGCTCGACGAAGTACGCGAGGCTCTGGCCGATGTGAACGTGACGGGCTTGACCGTGACGGAAGTGAAGGGCTTTGGCCGCCAGAAGGGGCATACCGAGCTGTACCGTGGCGCCGAGTACGTGGTCGACTTCTTGCCGAAAGTCAAAGTCGAAGTGGTGGTGGATGACAGCGTGTCGGAACTGGTGGTCGACGCCATCATCAAGGCTGCCCGCACGGGCAAGATTGGCGATGGCAAGATCTTCGTGCGCGACGTGGAGCAGGTCATCCGCATCCGCACGGGTGAAACGGGTCCGGACGCGGTGTAAGTCTGGGTCAATAATGTTGTCGGATTACGGCTCTTCGAGCCTAATCCGACCTACGCGATGTATCGCTTATCTGGCCGTAGGTCGGGTTAGCGCGCCAGCGCGTAAGCCGACGCTGCTGAGTCACCCAAGCTACCGGATTGCGCAACAGCGCTTCACCGCCCCAAACGCATGTCGAATTTCCAGCATATCAGGCGCAGAATCGTGATGCCGCTGGCGCTGGTCCACAGCGCAAAGTCGTGCTGGGCGCCGAAATGCATTTGCAATAAATAAGCCCAGCAGCCGAAAAAGGCGCAGATGGCGTACGGTTTGCCGTCACGAAACACCATCGGCACTTCGTTGCAGACGATGTCGCGCATCACACCGCCAAAAATCCCCGTAATCACCCCCATCATCGAGGCGATAAAGATCGGCATGCCGGCGCGCATCGCTTCAGCCACGCCGGCGATGGCGAACATGCCCAGGCCAATGGCGTCGGCGATGACGATCAGGCGTTCCGAGACGATTTGCCGCAAATGCTGGATCAATGGCGCGGCCGTCAGGGCCAGCACGAAGATGAGAATCGCGTATTCCTGGTGCGAAACCCAGAACAGGGGCCGCTTGTCGAGCAGGATGTCGCGCAGGGTGCCGCCGCCGAACGCCGTGATGAAGGCCACGACGAATACGCCGACCAGGTCCATGCGCTTGCGGCGCGCTTCGATGAAGCCGGAAAATGCGCCCACCAGGATGGCGATGACCTCGATGATCTTGATCAGCGAGCCAGGCGGTAGTTGGGGTGGCATCATGGGTGGAGCGCTTGAGCAGGAAATAATTGTCACAGGTTAACATGACACGGCCCCGAATGGTGACAAACGGGGCCGTGTGCAGTGCGGAACTTGTTATTGAATTGTGATCTTGCTGTCAAGCCTAACGAATGGGCTGCAGCGCGGAAGAAAGCAAGACCACCAGCGCTCCATCGCCCCCTTCGGAACGGCGCGCCTGGCAAAAGGCGATGACTTCATCCTTTTGCACGAGCCAGCTGTGCACCATCGATTTCAAGACCGGTTCCTGGCCTTTCGAGCCAAAACCCTTGCCGTGGATCACGCGCACGCAGCGCAGCTTGCGCCGCGTCGCCTGGTTCAAAAAGGCGCCGATGCCGTCGCGCGCCTCGTCGCGGCGCAAGCCGTGCAAGTCCAGCTCATCCTGGATAGGCCAGTGGCCCTTGCGCATCTTTTTGACCACGTCCGGTCCCACGCCGGGGCGGGCGTAGTTCAGGGCCGGATCGTTTTCCAGATAATGGTCGACCTCGAACAAGTCCGACAGCGACTCGCGCAGCACGGCCGCATGATCCTCTTCCGGCGTCAGCTTGCGTGCCGGCTGCTGGGCCGCCATGGCGCCCGCCTTGGGTACGCTGGGCACGTAGCGGTCCGACTCGGGCAGGCGCTTGACGCCGCCGATGCTGGCCTTGAACAGATTGCTTTCCACGGCTTGCACCTTGACCTGCTGGGCGCGTTCAGCCGCGGCTTGCGCGCGCGCATCGGCCTGCTCCTTGAGCTGCTTGCTGACCGCTTTCAGGTCGGCAAAGTCTTTCATCGACGCCATGCGACGCTTACTCCTGGCCTTCCAGGTAGCGCTGGGCGTCCAGTGCTGCCATGCAACCCGTGCCGGCGCTGGTGATGGCCTGGCGGTAGATATGGTCTTGCACGTCGCCGGCGGCAAACACGCCCGGTGCGCTGGTGGCGGTGGCCATGCCTTCCAGGCCCGTCTTGGTCTTGATGTAGCCGTTGTGCATTTCCAGCTGGCCTTCGAAGATGCCCGTGTTCGGCTTGTGGCCGATGGCGATGAACACGCCGTGCACGCTCAATGCTTCGACCTTGCCGTCGATGGTCGATTTGATGTTCAGGCCCGTCACGCCGCTGTCGTTGCCCGTCACTTCGTCCAGGGTGTGGTTATATTTCAACACGATCTTGCCTTCGGCCACCTTGGCGTTCAGGCGGTCGATCAAAATCGCTTCGGCGCGGAACTTGTCGCGGCGGTGGATCAGCGTGACTTTATTGGCGATGTTCGACAGGTACAGCGCTTCTTCGACGGCCGTGTTGCCGCCGCCGACAACGGCCACTTCCTGGTTGCGGTAGAAGAAGCCGTCGCAGGTGGCGCAGGCGGACACGCCCTTGCCCATGAAGTGCGCTTCCGATGGCAGGCCCAGGTATTGCGCGGACGCGCCCGTGGCGATGATCAGGGTGTCGCACGTGTATTCGTGGCTGTCGCCCTTCAGGCGGATCGGCTTTTCGTTGAGGAAGGTGGTGTGGATATGGTCAAACACGATTTCCGTATTGAAACGCTCGGCGTGCTGCAGCAAGCGCTGCATCAGGTCCGGGCCTTGCACGCCCATCGGGTCGCCGGGCCAGTTTTCCACGTCCGTGGTGGTCATCAACTGGCCGCCTTGTTCCACGCCGGTGACCAGCATCGGGTTCAGGTTGGCGCGGGCGGCGTAGACGGCGGCGCTGTAGCCGGCTGGGCCGGAGCCGAGGATCAAAACGCGGGCGTGTTTGGTAGTGGTCATGGGAGGCTTCTCTATGAGTGGGGTCTATCCGAATTGGGGACATACGCGCGAAGAACAAGGGCGTATTGCGCTTGCGCAATCAATCCACGATTATAGACCAAGCCGCCTATGGCGACGAATCGTGGGGCCGTCCGGGGCATATATGGCTTAGAATACTTCCTTATTATGGGAAATTCCCTTTCAGAAACATTTATCACCTTGCAGCGCTTCCCAGAATGACTAAACCAGCCCAGGCCAATCAAAATAGCTACACCCGTAAACCGGTCGAACGCCGGCCTCTGCCGAACCGGCTGGTGCGGCTGCTGTCCGAGGCGCGCTGGTTCGCGCTGGCCGCGTTTGCCCTGTATTTCGTGCTGATCCTGGCCAGCTTCAACAAGCTCGATCCGGGCTGGTCGCATGCGACCTCCGTCGACAAGGTGGCCAACCTGGGCGGCAAGCTGGGGGCGACCTTCTCCGATTTGTTGCTGTATATCTTCGGCTTTTCCGCCTGGTGGTGGTGCGTCTGGCTGCTGCGCACGGTATGGAATGGCTATCGCCGCCTGAGCAAGCGCTTCCTGCTGGAAGAGGAAGAGGTGGAGCGCGAACACCATGTCGAGATGCTGATCCGTATCGTCGGTTTCTCCATCATGCTAATCGGCAGCATGGGCCTGGAATACCTGCGCATGGCGAAAAGCCTGCACGTGCAGCTGCCGCGCGAGCCGGGCGGCGTGCTGGGCCAGCTGGTGGGCCACTCGGCCCACGTGGCCTTCGGTTTCACGGGCGCTACTTTATTACTGTTGCTGCTGTTCGGCCTGGGTTTCAGCCTGTTCTTCCATGTCTCCTGGTTGCAAGTGGCCGAGCGCATCGGCGGCACCATCGAAGACGCCTTCAACTGGTTCGTGCTGCGCTACCAGGACCGCGAAGACCGCCGCCAGGGCGAAGTGGCCGCCGTGCGCCGCGACGAAGTGGTGGTCATCGAACGCGCCAAGCATGTGGAAAAACACGTGGCCGCGCCGCCCGTCAAGATCGAGCCGCAGGTGGTGACCGTGGTGAAATCGGAGCGCGTGGAAAAGGAGCGCCAGGCGCATCTGTTTGAAACCCCCGGCGATGGCAAGTTGCCGCCGCTGTCGCTGCTCGATGAAGCGCCGCCCGTGGTGGAAACGGTGTCCGTGGAAACGCTGGAATTTACGAGCCGCCTGATCGAAAAGAAATTGTCCGACTTTGGCGTCGATGCCAAGGTAGTGGTCGCTTACCCCGGCCCTGTGGTCACGCGCTATGAAATCGAGCCGGCCACGGGCGTCAAAGGCAGCCAGATCGTGGGCCTGGCGCGCGACCTGGCCCGTTCATTGTCCCTGACGTCGATTCGTGTGGTGGAAACCATTCCCGGCAAGAATTATATGGCCCTGGAACTGCCGAATAGTAAACGCCAGATCGTGCGCCTGACGGAAATCCTCGGCTCCAAGGTCTACAACGACGGCGTGTCCAGCCTGACGATTGCGCTGGGCAAGGATATCGCCGGCAAGCCCGTCGTGGCCGATCTCGCCAAGATGCCCCACTTGCTGGTGGCCGGCACCACCGGTTCCGGTAAATCCGTGGGCATCAATGCGACGATTTTGTCGCTGCTGTACAAATCCGACCCGCTCGACGTGCGCCTGATCCTGATCGATCCGAAGATGCTGGAAATGTCCGTCTACGAAGGCATTCCGCACTTGCTGGCGCCCGTGGTGACCGACATGCGCCAGGCGGGCCACGCGCTGAACTGGGCCGTGAACGAGATGGAGCGCCGCTACAAGCTGATGAGCAAGATGGGCGTGCGTAACCTGGCTGGCTACAACGCGAAGATCGCCGACGCGAAGAAGCGCGAAGAACACATCCCGAATCCGTTCAGCCTGACGCCGGACTCGCCGGAACCGCTGGATAAACTGCCGACCATCGTCATCATCATCGACGAGCTGGCCGACTTGATGATGGTAGTGGGCAAAAAAGTCGAGGAATTGATCGCGCGTATCGCGCAAAAGGCGCGCGCCGCCGGTTTGCACTTGATTCTGGCCACGCAGCGCCCATCTGTAGACGTGATCACGGGGCTGATCAAGGCCAACATCCCCACGCGTATCGCCTTCCAGGTATCGTCGAAGATCGACTCGCGCACGATTCTGGACCAGATGGGGGCGGAAGCGTTGCTGGGCATGGGCGACATGCTGTACATGCCGCCCGGCACGGGCTTGCCGATGCGCGTGCACGGCGCGTTTGTGTCCGATGAGGAAGTCCACCGCGTTGTCAGCTATTTGAAGCTGCAGGGCGAACCGAATTACATCGAGGGCATCCTCGAAGGCGGCACCCTGGAAGGCGACGGCGCCGAAGGCGGCGCGCCGGGCGAAGGTGGCGGCGAGGCCGATGCCCTGTACGACCAGGCGGTGGCGGTGGTGCTGAAAAACCGCCGCGCCTCGATTTCGCTGGTGCAGCGTCATTTGCGCATCGGCTACAACCGCGCCGCCCGTCTGCTTGAGCAGATGGAGCAGAGCGGGGTGGTATCAACCATGCAATCCAATGGCAACCGGGAAATCCTGGTGCCGGCGGCCAGTGCCGAACAAGGGTAAAAACAGAATGAAGAATACGACTTTCGCAACAAAAATGATCATCGGCGCGGCCAGTGTCGCCTGCAGCCTGCTGTTCGCCGCCAGCGCATCGGCCAGTGCGCTGGAGCAATTCAAGAGCTTTGCGGCCGGCACCAAGTCGGCCAAGGGCGAGTTCGTGCAACGGCAAGTCAAGAAGGCGGACGCCAGCGGCAAGGCGAAAGTGTCGACCCCCGCCAGCGGCACGTTTGAGTTCGCCCGCCCGGGCAAGTTCATCTGGACTTATCTGAAACCGTACGAGCAATTGTTGCAAGCGGACGGCGACAAGCTGTATATCTACGACAAGGACTTGAGCCAGGTGACGGTCAAGAAACTGGGCGACGCGCTCGGTTCCTCGCCAGCCGCCATCTTGTTCGGCAGCAACGACCTGGAAAAGAATTTTACGTTGGCCGAAGCGGGCACGCGTGATGGCCTGGAATGGCTGAAGGCCACGCCGAAAGCCAAGGACACGACCTTCGATGAAATCACCATTGGCCTGCGCAATGGCGTACCGGAAGCGATGGAATTGCGCGATTCGTTCGGGCAGACATCGGTGCTGGCGTTCAAGAATTTCCAGAAAAATCCGGCTTTGTCTGCCAATCACTTTAAATTTGTCATGCCCAAGGGCGCGGATGTGATTAATAATTAATTTTTCGCATACTGTTATTGACCGGCCTCGCACTATGCGGGGCCTTTGCATTCTTACCCGGTAAATATTATGGCGGATCTCTTTTCCACCGCACCGCGCCAGCCCTTGGCCGAAGCCTTGCGGCCTGCTACCCTCAACGAAGTCATCGGCCAGACGCATTTGCTGGGCGTGGGCAAGCCGCTGCGTCTCGCTTTCGAGGCGGGCAAGGCCCATTCGATGATCTTGTGGGGGCCGCCCGGCGTGGGCAAGACCACCCTGGCGCGCCTGATGGCGAATGCTTTCGACAGCGAATTCATCGCCCTGTCGGCCGTGTTTGCGGGCGTGAAAGATATCCGCGCAGCCATGGACCAGGCGCGCCACAGCCTGGACCAGTTCGGCAAGCACACCTTGTTGTTCGTCGACGAGATCCACAGGTTCAACAAGTCGCAACAGGATGCCTTGTTGCCCTTCGTCGAGTCGGGCCTGGTGACGTTCATCGGCGCGACGACGGAAAACCCCAGCTTCGAAGTCAATTCGGCGCTGTTGTCGCGCGCGCAAGTGTATGTATTGAAATCGCTCAACGAAGACGAGATGAAGCTGCTGCTGGCCAAGGCGCAGTCCTCGGCCTTGACGCACCTGACGTTTGACGAGGCGGCCGCTGACACCCTGATCGGCTACGCCGATGGCGATGCGCGCCGCTTTTTGAATTTGCTGGAACAGGCCGAGACGGCCGCCAGCTCGACGGGCACGACCAAGATCGACGCGGCCTTCGTTGACAATGCGCTGACCCTCAATTCGCGCCGCTTCGACAAGGGCGGCGACAATTTCTATGACCAGATTTCCGCCCTGCACAAGTCCGTGCGCGGCTCGAACCCGGACGCGGCCCTGTACTGGTTTTGCCGCATGATCGATGGCGGCGCCGACCCGCGCTATTTGTCGCGGCGCATCGTGCGCATGGCGTGGGAAGACATCGGCCTGGCCGACCCGCGCGCCTTGACCATGGCCAACGACGCAGCGGCAACCTATGAACGGCTCGGTTCGCCCGAAGGCGAGCTGGCGCTGGGCCAGGCCGTGATTTACCTGGCGATTGCCGCGAAAAGCAATGCCGGCTACAACGCATTCAACACGGCGATGGCGTTCGTCAAGAAAGACAAGTCGAAGGAAGTGCCCGTGCATTTGCGCAATGCGCCGACGAAATTGATGAAGGAACTCGGTTACGGCCACGCCTACCGCTATGCGCATGACGAGCCCGATGCGTATGCGGCTGGCGAAACCTATTTCCCGGACGGCATGGCCGAGCCGGGCTGGTACCAGCCCGTGCCGCGTGGTCTGGAAAGCAAGATCGCCGACAAATTGGCCTGGCTGCGCGAACTTGACCGCAAGGCCGGGAAGGGCTGAGGCTACAGGCCCAGCAAGCTAAAACCGTCGTCCTGCGGCGCGTAGCCGACCAGCTGGCGCGTCGCCGTAATCGACAGCCGTTTATAGCGGTTGTCCGACACGCCATGCACGACGTGGTAGCCGGCCGGTACGTCCGCCGCCACGCAGCAAGCCAGCAGCTGCACCACGTCGCGCTCGCTGATGAAGGCGGCGATGTCGCGCGCGCTGTGCTGTTGACCTGGCGCAAAGTCGGCCACGTTGGCGATGCGCACGGCGATCGCCGTCATGCCATGCTGGTGCGCGAAGGCCGAAGCTACGCCTTCACCGAATGCCTTGCTGGCGCCATACATATTGGCGGGCCGGGCCGGCATGTGCTCATGCACTTGCATATCCAGCGGATAGCCCTCGATGGCTTGCGCGCTGCTGGCAAACACCACTCTTTTCACACCTTGCGCCTGTGCCGCGCGGAAGATGTTATGCGTGCCGACAATGTTCGGCTGCAGCAATTGCGCATCGAAATCGGCGCTGGCGTGCGGCACGCCGGCCAGGTGCAGCACGACATCGGTATCCATGCAGGCGGCCAGGCAGGCGGCGTAGTCGCCCACGTCGAGCTGCATGGACGGGCAGGGCGCTTCGGCCAGCTTGCCTGTGTGCAGGTCGGCCAGG
The DNA here is from genome assembly GCF_049897625.1 of Janthinobacterium sp. PSPC1-1. Lineage (NCBI taxonomy): Bacteria > Pseudomonadati > Pseudomonadota > Betaproteobacteria > Burkholderiales > Oxalobacteraceae > Janthinobacterium > Janthinobacterium sp. PSPC1-1. The sequence goes on from NZ_JAFCWP010000006.1 coordinate 189,832, forward strand.
CGCAGGGAGAATTCCCCGTGCCGGCGCTTCCAGAAAGCGGTGCCGATGATGCCGGCGGCGCCCGTGACGAGGACGCGCAGTGGTTTTTGAATCATGTATTCCTTGTGATTAATGTTTGAGGGCGGTGCCGATGCAGCCAGCGCAGCAGGGCGGGGCGCGGTGCGGCGGTCCCGTGCACGCGGATGCGTCCGCTACCCACGGCTTCGACCAGCACCAGGCCGTCATTCGGTATCGTGTAGCGCTCGCCGCTGCGCAGCACGCAATCCTCGAACTGGGCGTAGGCCGTGATCCACGCCATGCCGGACAGGCATTCGATGACCCTGGCGTGCGCTTTTTCCAGGCGCAGGGGGAGTTCGCTGCGTAATTCGTGGTCGGTATGCATGGCATCGCTCCTGTTGTGCTGACAGGAACAGCTTAGGCGCTTGCGGTGAACCATGACAGATGCAGGAAAACGAAATTGTGATGCATACAGTACATTTCGTCGTAGACTGTGCTTGTCAAAAAATCGGGCAACTGTATCTGTGCGTGCCGCGCGCGGCAGCCGCATACTGAAGGGATGAACATGAGCGCGCATTTGAATCTGTACGAGCACTTGGCCAACGAGCTGGGCGCCCTGATCGACTCGCGCGTGTTCGCGCCAGGCGACCGCCTGCCGTCGATCCGCCACCTGGCGCAGCAAAAGCGTATTTCCGTCAGCACGGTGATGCAAGCCTTGCGCCTGATGGAAGACCGGGGGCAGGTCGATGCGCGGCCCCAGTCCGGCTATTTCGTGCGCCACCGGGCGCCGCGCCGCCCGTGCAGTGCCGACGCTCAGCATTTGAAGGAGCCGGCCTTTGTCGGCATCAACAATCTGTTGATGCGCGTGCTGAAGGACAACGAAACATCCGATATCGTGCAGCTGGGTACGGCCTGGCCGCCCGATGAAATATTGCCGATCAAGCGCATGCAGCGCACCATCAGCGCGGTGGCGCGGCGCGAGCCCGCTTTGTTGAGCAAGGTCAGCTGCTACGACGTCAGCGAAGGCAATTTCTTGCGCCAGGTGACGCGCCGCGCGCTGGACTGGGGCAAGCTGGACCCGCACGAGATCGTCGTGACGAATTCCTGCACGGAAGCGATCAGCCTGTGCCTGCGCGCCGTCGCCAAGCCGGGCGACACCATCGCCATCGAGTCGGCCACGTATTTCGTGCTGCTGCAGATGATCGAAAGCCTGGGCATGAAGGCGCTGGAAATCCCCACCGACCCGAAGACGGGACCGTCGCTCGATGCGCTCGAGCTGGCCCTGCGCGCCGGCCTCGTGCAAGCGTGCCTGTTCGTGCCGAACGCGAATAATCCGCTCGGTTGCGTCATGCCGGAAGCCAACAAGAAGCGGCTCGCTGGCCTGCTGTCGGAATTCAATATTCCGCTGGTGGAAGATGATGTATATGGCGACCTGTGCTTTGCGCCGCAGCGTCCCTGGCCCGTGAAAGCCTACGATACGAGCGGCAACGTCTTGCTGTGCTCCTCGTTTTCCAAGGCGATTACGCCCGCCTCGCGCGTGGGCTACGTGCTGGCCGGGCGTTTCGCGCAGGAAGTGGCCTTGCTGAAAACCGTGTCGAGCGGCGCCACCAGCCATTTCTTCCAGGCCGTGCTGGCCGATTTTTTGGAAGGCAGCAGCTACGACCAGCAGCTGCGCAAGATGCGGCGCACCCTGGTGCAGCGCATCGCCCGTATGTCCGACGCGGTGGCGGCCAGCTTTCCGGCGGACTGCATGCTGTCCGAGCCGCAGGGCGGTTTCGTGCTGTGGGTGCAGATGCCGCCGCAAGTCGATGCGCTGGCCCTGCATGGCCAGGCCATCGCGGACGGCGTGGCGTATATGCCAGGCCAGCTGTTCTCAGCCTCGGGCAAGTTCAGCAATTATCTGCGCCTCAATTGCGGCAATGCGTGGACGCCGCGCATCGAGCAGGCGATTGGGCGCCTGGGCCGCCTGGTGCATGAGGCCTTGTAACTATTCTTTGCGTTTCAGTGCCTGTTTTTCACCGTTCGCTCCCTGTTTTTCGCCGCTGGTCGCAAGCCGGTGGCGTTGTTTGTCGCCGTTGGCTAAAGTACCACCATACCAGCAGCAGTCAACGACGCAAACCAACCAGGAGTCACATCATGAACGCACTGAAAAACATGGAAATCACCTTTGTCGCCGCCGCCATCATCGCCATCGGCGCCAGCTTCGCCAGCGCCGGCGCGAATACGGTGGAAGTGAGCGCCAGCAGCACCGTGATCGCCCAGGCTGCCAACAGCACCATGCCCGTCGTTACCGTCAGCGCCCGCCGCCTGACCGCTGCCGAAAAAGCCGCCTTTATCTGAACACAAGTTGTAAAGCGGGCGCGAGTGCCCAGCCATGCCGCCATGACGATGGCCAACCATGTGCAAAACTCATAAAGAACTGAACGGGTCTTGGTACAATGAGTGCTTTCGATACATCGGCACCGCCATCCACCCATGATAGATATCCAACTTCTCCGTAAAGACATCGCCACCGTCGCAGAACGCCTGGCGACGCGCAAATTCCAGCTCGACGTGGCAGGTTTCAATGCCCTCGAAGCCGAACGCAAGGCGATCCAGACGCGCACCGAAGAGCTGCAGGGCAAGCGCAATGCGCTGTCCAAGCAAATCGGCATGTTGAAAGGCAAGGGGGAAGACACCTCGGCCGTGATGGCGCAAGTGGCTGGCCTGGGCGATGAATTGAAAGCCGATGAAGCGGCGCTGACCGTGGTACAAGCCAAGCTGAGCGACTTCATCATGGCCGTGCCGAATTTGCCGCACGAATCGTCGCCTGTGGGCACGGACGAGTCGGGCAACGTGGAAGTGCGCAAGGTCGGCACGCCACGCACGTTTGATTTTGAAGTCAAGGACCACGTCGATGTGGGCGCCCCGCTGGGCCTCGACTTTGAAGTGGCCACCAAGCTGACCGGTTCGCGCTTCTCCGTCATGAAGGGCGGCATCGCCCGTTTGCACCGCGCACTGGCGCAGTTCATGCTCAACACGCACGTGGACGAGCATGGCTACACGGAATGCTATACCCCGTACATGGTCAACGCCGACTCGCTGCGCGGCACGGGCCAGTTGCCGAAATTCGAAGCCGATCTGTTCTCGGTGAAAAAAGGCGGCGCGGAAGGCGAGGGCGAGATCTTCTACCTGATCCCTACCTCGGAGGTGACGCTGACCAATATCGCGCGCGATGAAATCCTGGCGCTCGATCAATTGCCACTGAAAATGACGGCCCACACGCCATGCTTCCGCTCGGAAGCGGGCAGCTACGGCCGCGACACGCGCGGCATGATCCGCCAGCACCAGTTCGACAAGGTGGAAATGGTGCAAGTGGTGCATCCGGACACGTCGTACCAGGTGCTCGATGACATGGTCGGCCATGCGGAAGCGATCTTGCAACGCCTGGGCCTGCCATACCGCGTGATGTCGCTGTGCACGGGCGACATGGGTTTCGGCGCCACCAAGACCTTCGACCTGGAAGTGTGGTTGCCGGCGCAAAACACCTATCGCGAAATCTCGTCCCTGTCGAATTGCGAAGCCTTCCAGGCCCGCCGCATGCAGGCGCGTTTCCGCAACGCCGCCGGCAAGCCCGAACTGGTGCACACCTTGAACGGCTCCGGCCTGGCAGTGGGCCGCACCCTGGTCGCCGTTCTGGAAAACTACCAGCAAGCAGACGGCAGCGTCGAGATCCCGGCCGTGCTGCGTCCGTATATGGGTGGCCTGACGCATCTGAAGGCTTAAAAATAGTCCTTTTCTTTTTGTTGCGGGCTGCTATAATCTTGCCTTCCCGCAGCAATGCAGGAAAAGACCGCAGTAAATGGAGAGGTGGCAGAGTGGTCGAATGTACTTGACTCGAAATCAAGCGTACGTTAAATCGTACCGTGGGTTCGAATCCCACCCTCTCCGCCAGAACAAATAGAGAAAGCTCCCGCAAGGGAGCTTTTTTTATTTGTGCCGGCGGAAAGGAGTACGCCCCCTGCGGGGCGTACGCGTGGGATTCGAAGACGAGCGCGTATTCGCGCGAGGCTCCCCGAATCGTCCAATTGGTTTTCACGCGTGCGCCAAGGCGGCGTCTACAAAGACGAGCCGCGTCTTGCGCGAGGCTCCCCGAATCGCCCAAATGGTTTTTGCTTTTCCAAAGCAGGATCAGCAACAAACCCCTACCCAACCCAACAACACCCATGCTAAAATAGCGCCTCGTTCAAACCGGCACGCCAGTTTGAATGAATAGACCGCAGTAAACGGAGAGGTGGCAGAGTGGTCGAATGTACTTGACTCGAAATCAAGCGTACGTTAAATCGTACCGTGGGTTCGAATCCCACCCTCTCCGCCAGAATACATAAAGGAAGCTCCCGCAAGGGAGCTTTTTTTATACCCGCCACATATGCAAGCCACCAGCGCAACAAAGCAGGTAGAAAAACCGCCCAAAGCGCGCAGCGCAAGGCGTTTTTTCCTCCATTCAGGCTTTGAAAGCCAGCGCCGCCACGAACGAAACAAGCTAGTGCACCAGCCGCGCCACCGCGTCTCCTCGTTGCCCACTCCATGCTCCGCGCTTTTTTCAGCGCTGTCAAACCGTGTCCCGAGGGTATCGTGCACGGTCGGCTATTGCGCTGTTGCATATCTGACTTCGACACCTCCGCCCACCTTGACCCCGCTCAGCCTATGGTAATCTACCGTATCCCCATCCTGCCCCCATACCAACGCAAAACAATGAGCCGATTCTGGAGCAACATCGTCAGCGAGCTGACCCCCTACATCCCCGGCGAGCAGCCGAAACTGCCCGACCTGGTCAAACTCAATACCAACGAAAATCCCTACGGCCCGTCGCCGCAGGTGCTGGCCGCGCTGCACGAAGCAGTCAACGACAGCCTGCGCCTGTACCCGGACCCGTCCGCCAGCGAATTGAAGCAAACCCTGGCCGACTACCACGGCTTGAAGAGCGCGCAAGTGTTCGTCGGCAATGGTTCCGACGAAGTGCTGGCGCTGGCCTTCATGGCCTTGCTCAAGCACGATGCGCCGCTGCTGTTCCCCGACATTAGCTACAGCTTCTATCCCGTGTATTGCAAACTGTATGGCATCGATTACCGCACGGTAGCGCTCGACGACGCCATGCGCATCCGCCCGGAAGACTATCAGGGGCCGTGCGGCGCCATCATCTTCCCCAATCCCAACGCGCCCACGGGCGTGGACTTGCCGCTGGCTGGCGTGGAAGCGATGTTGCGCGCCCATCCCGACGCCGTGGTGGTGGTCGATGAAGCGTACGTGGATTTCGGCGGGGAAAGCGCCGTGGCCCTGGTCGAGCGCTATCCGAACTTGCTGGTGGTGCAGACGTTCTCGAAATCGCGCTCCTTGGCCGGCTTGCGCGTGGGTTGCGCCTTCGGGCATGCGGACCTGATCGAGGCGCTGGAAAGAGTCAAGAACAGTTTCAACTCGTATCCGCTGGACCGGCTGGCGCTGGCCGGCGCCGTGGCCTCGTTGCACGACGAAGCGTATTTCCAGCAAACGCGCCAGGCCGTCATCGCCAGCCGCGAGCAGCTGACGGCGGATCTGGCGGCGCTGGGCTTCGAGGTGCTGCCTTCGGTGGCCAATTTCGTCTTTGCCCGCCATCCGCAGCATGACGCGGCGCAACTGGCGGCCGGCTTGCGCGCTCGCTGCGTCATCGTGCGCCATTTCAATGCACCGCGCATCAGCCAGTATTTGCGCATCAGCATCGGCAACCCGGCCGAGTGTGCAGCCTTGATGGCCGCATTGCGCGCCCTGCTGTAATTGCTTCCTCCGAGCGGCCACCGCCCAAGGCGGCGGTGGCGCTGTTTTTCCCGAGCTTATCAAAAAGTGTAGACATGCCGGATTGGCATGTTACTATAGCGCAAGTCGATATATCATTTGACGATATACCGATCTACGCTATATCGGCTATCGCCTTACTGGAGGAATATGGATGCATCGATAGACAAGCTGCTGCCCTTGTCTGAAGCCACCTACTACATTTTGCTGGCCTTGAACGAGCCTGCGCATGGCTACGCCATCATGCAGCAGGTCGAGGCCATCAGCGAAGGTGCCGTGAAGATCGGGCCGGGCACCCTGTATGGGGCGTTTGCCAACCTGGAAAAACAGGGCTTGATCGTGATGGTGAGGGAAGCCGAGCGGCGCAAGGTCTACACCATGACGGACATGGGACGCCATGTGCTGCTGGCGCAATTGCGGCGCCTGCGGGTGATGGTGCGCGTCGGCGAGGCGAGTGCGCCCTTTTTATCAAAATACTGAGGTGAAACAGGATGAGTGAGCAACGGTCGCATGTCTATAAATGGTTCATCGAGCTCGATGACGGCGAGATCGAGCAATGGCTGCGCGCGCAAGCCCTGGCTGGATGGCACTTGCAGCGCTTTCTCGCGCCTTGCCGGTTTAGCTTTGTGCGGGGCGAGCCTGCCGACGAAGTCTACCGCTTCGATTCTTTTCCCGCATGGAAGCGCAGCAGCGATTATGAGCAGCTTTGCCAGGATGCCGGCTGGGAGCTGGTGTTTTGCTGGTGGGGCAGCTATTGCTGGCGCAAGCCTGCGGCAGACGGCAAGCCGAATGACATCTATACGGATACGCCATCGAAGATCGCCAGGCAGCGACGCCTGCTGACGTACTTCGGCCTGACCGGTTTGTTGTTGATGTACAACCTGATGGGCAGCAGCGAGCGCGAGATGGACACGCTGCGGATGGTGCTGACGGGGGTGCAGCTGGCCTTGGTCGTGCCCATGTCCTACCTGATCTGGCGCACCATCAGCCGCTTGCGCCGTCTGCGCCGACACGCGCTCTAGGAGTTTCGGGCCGCTGACTGCTGTCATGCCCGGCCATTTGTGCAACAATAATCGGATTCATACCTCGACAGGACGGACAATATGGCAAAAGTGGCATTCATCGGTTTGGGCGTCATGGGTTTCCCCATGGCAGGTCACTTGGCGGCGGGCGGGCATGACGTCACCGTGTACAACCGCAACCCGGCCCGCGCGGCCGCCTGGCTGGAGCAGCACAAGGGCAGCAGCGCCGCCACGCCGGCCGCCGCTGCCGCGGGCGCCGAGTTCGTGTTTACCTGCATCGGCAACGATAACGACCTGTACCAGGTGATCCTGGAAGAGGGCGGCTTGCTGTCTGCCATGGCGCCGGGCAGCGTCCTGATCGACCATACGACTGCTTCCGCCGAAGCGGCGCGCACCATTCACGCGGCGGCGCAAGAGCAGGGCGTGTTCTTCCTCGACGCGCCCGTGTCCGGCGGCCAGGCGGGCGCGGAAAACGGCAAGCTGACGGTGATGGTGGGTGGCGATGCGGAGGCGTATGCACGCGCCGAGCCTGTCATCGCCCTGTTTGCGCGCGCCGTCACCTACATGGGTGCTTCCGGTTCCGGCCAGCTGACGAAGATGGTCAACCAGATCTGCATCGCCGGCCTGGTGCAAGCCTTGAGCGAAGGCATTGCCTTCGCGGAAAACGCGGGCCTCGATGCGGCGCTGGTGGTGGACGTGATTTCCAAGGGCGCGGCGCAGTCGTGGCAGCTGGAAAACCGCGGCAAGACCATGATCGAACGCAAGTTCGATTTCGGTTTTGCCGTCGACCTGATGCGCAAGGACCTGGGCATCTGCCTCGCCGAAGCCAAGCGCAACGGCAGCGACTTGCCCGTGACGACCTTAACGGACCAGTTCTATGCCGAAGTGCAGCAGGCGGGCGGCAACCGTTACGACACGTCCAGCCTGATTACCCGTTTGAACAAAAAGTAATCTTTCAAGCACCAGCAACGGCGGCGCGTCCCTGCAAAGGGCCGCGCCGCTTGTCGTTTACGGGGGGTGAAAATAAAAAAACGTCAGTTTCCGGAACATCCGGTTTCGATTTTCATGGAAAATCATGGACTTCGCTAGCTCATCGTGTATTATTAAAAAACGAGATGAAATGTCCCAATTTTTAAAACATTATGAGCGGACCCGCATGAAAACCAACTCCTCAGCGATAACACGCGTTGTCGACAAGAACATTCCCTACCTGTCTTCCGCCGTCGCCATCTGGCGTCCCCGCGCCGTGCTGCGCAGCTGGCCCGGCGTGGCCATCGCGCTGGTGATCGCCCTGTCGGCCACCTTTATTTCCAGCAATTACGGCGGCCCGCAATTGCTGTATGCCTTGTTTTTCGGCCTGGCCTTCCACTTCCTCGCATCCGATCCCACCTGCAAGCCCGGCATCGAATTTTGCAGCAAGGTGCTGCTGCGTACGGGCGTGGCCCTGCTGGGTGCGCGCATCACCTTCAATCAGATCGCATCCGTAGGCGTAACGCCACTCTTGATCGTCGTCGGCGGCCTGGTGGCGACTTTAGGCTTCGGCTACCTGCTGGCCAAGTGGCTGAAACGCCCCATCACGGAAGGCATTCTGTCGGGCGGCTCGGTCGCCATCTGCGGCGCCTCGGCCGCGCTGGCCATCTCGGCCGTGCTGCCGCAAACCAAGGAAAACGAAAAGTTCACGCTGCTGACGGTGGTGGGCGTGACGTCGCTGTCGACCCTGGCCATGATCGTCTACCCGCTGCTGGTCAAGCTGCTGGGCTTTGACCCCACGGAAGCGGGCGTGTTCATCGGTGGCACCATCCACGACGTGGCGCAAGTGGTGGGCGCCGGCTATCTGGTGAGCAACCATACGGGCGACGTGGCCACCTTCGTGAAACTGACGCGCGTGGCTTGCCTCGTGCCCGTCGTGCTGGGCCTGTCGATCATGTTCAAGCGCAAGGATGGCAAGAGCGAAGTGGATGCGCCGCCACTGGTGCCGTTTTTCCTGATCGGCTTTGTCTGGCTGGTGATTACCAACAGCCTGGGCCTGATTCCGCAGGAAGTGAATGGCTGGATCAACAATGCCTCGCGCGCCTGTCTGGTCATTGCGATTGCCGCGCTGGGCGTGAAAACCTCGTTCCAGTCGCTGGCCTCGCTGGGCTGGCGTCCCGTCATCATGTTGGTGATGGAAACGGTGTGGATCGCCGCCTTCGTCGCCATCGCCGTCCTGCTGACGCGCTAAGCGAGCCGGGCCCGCCATGAAGATCCTTGTCCTCGGCGCCGGCGTGGTCGGCACGGCATCGGCCTGGTACTTGCGCCAGGCGGGCCACGATGTGCGCGTGCTGGAACGCCAGGCGGGCGCCGCGCAGGAAACTAGTTTTGCCAACGGCGGGCAGATTTCCGTCTCGCATGCGGAACCGTGGGCCAATCCCGCGACCCTGCGCAAGGTGCTCACGTGGCTGGGCAAGGACGATGCGCCGCTGCTGTTCCGTCCCCGCCTGGACCCGCTGCAATGGCAGTGGGCCTTGCACTACCTGCGCGAATGTCTGCCGGCCAGGGTGTCGCGCAATATGCGCCAGATCGTCGCCCTGGCCGAGTACAGCCGGCAGAGTTTGCAGGCGCTGCGGCGCGAGACGGGCATAGCCTACGACCACCTGGAGCGGGGCATCTTGCATTTCTATACGGACGAGCAGGAGTTTGACAAATCGCAAGCGGGTGCCGCGCTCTTGCGTGAGCTGGGTTGCCCGCGTAACACCGTCAGCGCCGATGAAGTGATACGGCTGGAACCGGCTCTGCGCAACGCGCGCAGCCGCATCGTCGGTGGCGATTTTACGGCCAGCGACGAGTCGGGCGACGTGCATCTGTTTACCACGGCCTTGGCCGCGCGCGCCGCCAAGGCCGGCGTGGATTTTCAGTTCAGCACGACGGTGACGCGCTTGCTGTCCGATGGCGAGCGCATCACGGGCGTGGAATGCATCGATGCGCAAGGGCGCCACCGCCTGGAGCACGCGGATGCCGTGGTGGTGGCCATGGGCAGCTTTTCCGCACCGCTGCTGCAGCCGCTGGGCATCCGCTTGATGCTGTATCCGGGCAAAGGTTATTCCGCTACCTATCCGATCATCGACCCCGTCAGCGCGCCGTCCGTATCGCTGACGGACGATGGCCATAAATTGGTCTTTTCGCGCCTGGGCGAGCGCCTGCGCGTGGCGGGTACGTGCGAGCTGAACGGCTACACGCGCGAACTCAATCCCGTGCGCTGCGCCGCCATCACGCGCCGCGTGCAGGCGCTGTTTCCCCACGCCTGCGATTACAGCGCCCCCGTCTACTGGGCCGGCCTGCGCCCGCTCACGCCGTCGAACGTGCCGTATATCGGTGCCACGCGCTACCGCCAGCTGTTCCTCAACACGGGCCACGGCACCCTGGGCTGGACCATGGGCTGCGGCGCGGGCAGGGCGATCGCCGACCTGGTGTCGGGACGGCGGCCCGACGTCGATTTTGCGTTTTGCGGGGATCGCCTGGCGCCGCAGTCTGCGGCAGAGGAGTTCCGGGGTCAGACCCGCCGGGGAAATGTCCCCCAATGGGGCACATTTCGATCCCGACGGGACTGACCCCAGCTTTATAAATGAATTGCACAGGAGATCAAGATGAGAGACGACGCCCCACCCAGCCAACCACCGGCCGGCCTGACCCTGGCCGGCACCACCTACCAGTCGCGCCTGCTGGTAGGCACGGGCAAATACAAGGATTTCGAAGAAACCCGCCTCGCCATTGAAGAGAGCGGCGCCGAGATCGTCACCGTCACGATCCGCAGGGTCAACATTGGCCAGGAGAAGGGCGAGCCGAATCTGCTCGACTTCATTCCACCGTCGAAATACACGATTCTGCCCAACACGGGCGGCTGCTACAACGCGCGCGACGCCGTCTACACCCTGCAACTGGCGCGCGAACTGCTGGGCGGGCACCCGCTGTGCAAGCTGGAAGTGCTCGGTGACGAAAAGACGCTGTTTCCGAACATGCCGGAAACGTTAAAAGCGGCCGGGGAGCTGGTGCGCGACGGCTTCCAGGTGATGGTGTATTGCAGTGACGACCCCATCCAGGCGCGCATGCTGGAAGATCTCGGCTGCATCGCCGTCATGCCGCTGGCGTCCCTGATCGGCTCGGGCATGGGCATTCTGAATCCGTGGAATCTATCCTTGATCATCGAGCAAGCCCGCGTGCCGGTGCTGGTCGATGCGGGTGTCGGCACGGCGTCGGACGCGGCCATCGCCATGGAACTCGGCTGTGACGGCATCCTGATGAATACCGCCATCGCGGCGGCGCGCGAACCGATCCGCATGGCGCGCGCCATGAAACTGGCAGTGCAGGGCGGACGCGAGGCTTACCTGGCCGGACGCATGCCCCGGAGAGCGAACGCCATGAGCGCCTCGCCCTCGTCGCCGATGGTCGGGCTGATCGCCTGAGCCAGATTTGTAGCAAGGTAGTTGATTATCGTTTCAATCGTTTATAAAAACCACAATACCTGGAGATGACATGAAACACACACTCGTAGCGGCAGCCATCCTGGCTTCCTTCTTCGCCGGCAGCGCCAGCGCCCAATCGTCCGTCACCGTGTACGGCTTGCTGGACGCGGGCCTGACGTCCGAACACGGCGGCACGGAAGGTTCCGTCACCAAGCTGGCCACCGGCGTGCAGTCGGGTAGCCGCATCGGCTTCAAGGGCACGGAAGACCTGGGCAACAATCTGAAGGTCAACTTCTTGCTGGAAAATGGCCTGGACCTCGATACGGGCGCCAACCGCCAGGGAGCGCTGTTTGGCCGCAAGGCCTATGTGGGCCTGTCCGGCGACTTCGGCACCGTCAACCTGGGCTTGCAACACAACCCGCTGTTCACTGCGCTGGACAATATTGACCCCTTCGAGACGGGCCTGACGGGCGCCTCGCTCAACCTGATGAGCGTGGCCAGCCTGCGCACGAAAAACTCCATCATGTACGAAACGCCCAAGGTGAAGGGCTTGTCGGCTGCCATCATGGTTGGCCTTGGTGAAAAGCCGGACAGTGCCAGCCTGGGCCGCACCATCGACTTTTCCATCGACTACGCCAACGGCCCGCTGGTGCTGACCCTGGCGCACGACAACCGCAAGGATAGCGAGCTGAACACAGCCAAGGTGACTTTGCTGGGCGGCACCTACGACTTCGGCCCCGCCAAGCTGCACGCCGCATATGAGACGGACAAGGATGATGCGGGCACGGATTTCCGCAACTACATGCTGGGCGTGTCCGCGCCGGTCAGCGCGGCGGGCAGCGTGATGGCGTCGTACATCAAGAAGGATGACCGCACGAATGCGCGCCGCGGCGGGCGCCAGCTGGCCATCGGCTACACGTATGCCTTGTCCAAGCGCACCAATCTGTACACCTCGTACGGGCGCATCAGCAACGATGGCGCGGGCACCAACTTCGTTGGTGACGCTTCCAGCGGCGGCAGCGTGCCCTTGCCTGGGCATGACTCCAGCGCCTTCACGGCGGGCATGCGCCTGAAGTTCTAAGCCGCAGCGCAGCAGGTATCGATGGCGGGCTGTCTGTTGCGGATAGTCCGCCATTGTTGTTTCAGAAATGGGGCAAAGTCACGAATTCCGGATTCAGGAATGAAACAGTCCGATTTTTCATGAATTTTCATTGACAGCGCATTTCGCAACCGTTAAATTGAACACGTATTTCAAATATCGGAACAAAATATACCGATTTTTTATAAAACCGTGAGGAGACTGAGCCATGACTGATTTGTCCGACCAAAAAGCCGCCGCAGCCGCGACCACCGCAGCAACCCCGGTAGGCCCGCAAAAGATGACGCCTTCCGAAGCGTTCGTGGAAACCCTGGCCGCCAATGGCGTGACCGACATGTTCGGCATCATGGGCTCGGCCTTTATGGACCCGATGGATATCTTTGCCCCGGCCGGCATCCGCCTGATCCCTGTCGTGCACGAACAGGGCGCCGGCCACATGGCCGACGGCTATGCCCGCGTCTCGGGCCGCCACGGCGTGGTCATCGGCCAGAATGGCCCCGGCATCAGCAATTGCGTCACGGCGATTGCCGCCGCCTACTGGGCGCACACCCCCGTCGTCATCATCACGCCGGAAACGGGCACGATGAGCATGGGCCTGGGCGGCTTCCAGGAAGCGAACCAGTTGCCCATGTTCGAGGAATTTACGAAGTATCAAGGCCACGTGACCAATCCGGCCCGCATGGCGGAATTTACGGGCCGCTGCTTCGACCGCGCCATGTCGGAAATGGGTCCGACGCAACTGAACATCCCGCGCGACTATTTCTATGGCGAAATCAAGGCCGAAATCCCCAAACCGAACCGCCTGGACCGTGGCGCCGGCGGAGAACACAGCCTCAATGAGGCGGCGGAACTGCTGGCCAAAGCCAAGTTCCCCGTCATCATCTCGGGCGGCGGCGTGGTCATGGGCGAAGCGATCGAGGAATGCAAGGCGCTGGCCGAACGCCTCGGCGCGCCAGTCGTCAACAGCTACCTGCACAACGATTCCTTCCCCGCCAGCCACCCGCTGTGGTGCGGCCCATTGGGTTATCAAGGCTCGAAAGCGGCCATGAAACTGATCGCCCAGGCCGACGTCGTCGTCGCCCTCGGTTCGCGGTTGGGACCGTTCGGCACCTTGCCGCAGCACGGCATGGATTACTGGCCGAAAAACGCCAAGATCATCCAGATCGATGCGGACAACAAGATGCTGGGCCTGGTGAAAAAGATTTCGGTGGGCATCTGCGGCGATGCCAAGGCGGCCGCCAAAGCGATTCTTTCGCGCCTGGATGGCAAGACGCTCGATTGCGACGCGACGCGCGAGGAGCGCTTTGCCACCGTGCAAGCAGAAAAAGCCGCGTGGGAAAACGAACTGGACAACTGGACGCACGAAAAAGATGCGTACAGCCTGGACATGATCGAAGAGCAAAAGAAAGAGCCGGGCAATTACTTGCACCCGCGCCAGGTCTTGCGCGAGCTGGAAAAAGCCATGCCGGAAGACGTGATGGTGTCGACCGACATCGGCAACATCAACTCGGTGGCCAACAGCTATCTGCGCTTTGAAAAACCGCGCAGCTTCTTTGCGGCGATGAGCTTTGGCAACTGCGGCTACGCGTTTCCGACCATCATCGGCGCGAAAGTGGCCGCACCGCACCGTCCGGCCGTGTCGTATGCGGGTGACGGCGCCTGGGGCATGAGCTTGATGGAAACCATGACCTGCGTGCGCCACAATATTCCCGTCACGGCCGTGGTGTTCCACAACCGCCAGTGGGGCGCGGAAAAGAAAAACCAGGTGGATTTCTACAACCGCCGCTTCGTCGCCGGTGAACTCGACAACCAGAGCTTCGCGGAAATTGCACGCGCCATGGGCGCCGAAGGCATCACGGTCGACAAGCTGGAAGACGTGGGGCCGGCCTTGAAGAAGGCCATCGACATGCAGATGAATGAAGGCAAGACGACCATCATCGAAATCATGTGCACGCGCGAGCTGGGCGACCCGTTCCGCCGCGATGCGCTGAGCAAACCTGTGCGGCATCTGGATAAATATAAAGACTACGTTTGATTTGCTGCTGGAGTGTTGGATTACGCCTTTCAGGCTAATCCAACCTACCCAACCTACCCAACCTACGCGTGGTGCTGGCGTAATCCGACACCACCCTGACCGATCCTTGTATGACCCCGGCAATCGCGCCGGGTTTTATGTGCCGGAACCATTGCTTTATATTTCCTACCTGATGCTGCCATGGTTCCGGCACTTTTTTTACCGAATTGGAGTACCCATGAAAGCCCTGCACCGCATCATCGAGCAAGCCCGCGCCGTGCCGAAAAACATCGTCTTGTGCGAGGGCGACGATGCGCGCGTATTGCAGGCGGCCGCGCGGGCGGCAAACGAAGGCCTGGCGCATATCACCCTCGTCGGCAAGCCGGCCGCCATCCTGGCCCTGGCGCGCGAACACGCGCTGGACCTCGATGCCGTGCGCCTGGTCGATCCGGCCACTTCCGAAGAGTCGGAGCACTATGCCCAGCAATTGTTCGTGCTGCGTCAAGCCAAGGGCATGACGGTGGAGCAGGCGCGTATCGCCGTGCAAGACCCGCTGTGCTACGCCAACCTGATGGTGCGCCTGGGCGACGCGGACGGCTGCGTGGCGGGGGCCGTGCACACGACGGCCGACGTGGTGCGCAGCGCCATCCAGATCATCGGCGTCGATCCCGCCTTCAAGCTCGTGTCCAGCTTTTTCCTGATGATGCTGTGCGAGCCGTTTCACAGCCTGAAGGGCGGCTTCATCTTTTCCGATTGCGCCCTGGTGGTCGACCCGAAGGCGGAAGAGCTGGCCGACATCGCCATGGCCGCCGCCGACAGCGCGCAAGCGTTGTTGATGGAAGAGCCGCGCGTGGCCATGCTGTCGTTTTCTACCAGTGGCAGCGCCCATCACGCGGCCGTCGACAAGGTGCATGCGGCCACGGACCGGGTCAAGGCCCAGCGTCCGCTGCTGGCCATCGATGGCGACGTGCAGCTCGACGCGGCCATCGTGGCCGAAATTTCGCAGAGAAAAGTCAAGGATTCCGTCGTCAACGGCCGCGCGAACGTGCTGGTGTTCCCGAACCTGGATGCGGGCAATATCGGCTACAAGCTGGCCGAGCGCATGGGCGGCGCCGTCGCCATCGGCCCGCTGCTGCAAGGCTTGAACAAGCCAGCCAACGATTTGTCGCGCGGTTGCTGCGCCGACGATGTGTATAACGTCATTGCGGTCACGGCCGTGCAGGCCCAGGGTGGACGCTGACTTCCTGTTCAGCTTGCCCGTGCTGGCGCTGCTGGGCGTGGTGGCGGCGGGCACGTATTTCCAGACCGTCACGGGTTTTGGCCTGGGCATGATCGTCATGGGCGTGGCCAGCGGACTGGGCCTGGCGCCCGTGCCCGCGCTGGCGGCCCTCGTCAGTTTGTTGTCGCTGGCCAATTGCCTGGTGGCCTTGCCGGGCGCCTTGCATCACCTGGACTGGCGCGCCATCCGCGCGGCCAGCATCGGCTTGCTGCCGGCCATGGCGGCCGGCGTATTGCTATTGGGATACCTGGACCAGGCGTATGCACCCGTCTTGAAACTCTTGCTGGGCGCGGCCATCGTGTACGGCGGCGTCAGTATTTTGCTGCAGGCGCCGCCGGGACCGGGCGCGGCGGACAAGCGCAGCTTTTTCATCAGCGGCGTGTGCGGCGGCCTGTTCTCGGGCCTGTTTTCGCTGGCGGGCCCGCCGCTCGTATAC
Source organism: Janthinobacterium sp. PSPC1-1 (assembly GCF_049897625.1). NCBI lineage: Bacteria > Pseudomonadati > Pseudomonadota > Betaproteobacteria > Burkholderiales > Oxalobacteraceae > Janthinobacterium > Janthinobacterium sp. PSPC1-1. The sequence continues at coordinate 205,926 of NZ_JAFCWP010000006.1, forward strand.
CAGTTCTACCGCCAGGAAATGAGTTTAAAGACCATCCGCTACAGCTTGATCTTTTTGTTTGCCATCAGCGCGGGCGGGCGCTCCCTGATGGCGGGCAGCCAGGGCCAGCTCGATGCGAAAGTGTTACTTTTGTGCATGCTGGCCCTGCCCGTCGGCGTGCTGGCCACCATGGCCGGCAAGCGCTATCCGCCACCGATCGCCCAGCGCGGCATGCGCCGCATCGCGTTTGCCGTGCTGAGCGCCATTGGCCTTTCCTTGATGGCGGCGGCTGTGCCGCAATTGCTGGGTTAATCGTGCGGCGCTTGCAAAATATGCAAACAGCCTTTATATTCCCCGTTCTTTCTCGAACCTCTTCCTTATTGGAGCCAAAAGTGCCTCGCTTCTTCGCCATCACCTGCTAACGCTGACGAAATGCTCTTGCAGCATCGTTCGGCGCGTTGACGCCCCCGATTGCTGCGGCACTGCTCTTTCTGCACACGTATCCAGGACCACTGTCCTGATCGTCCACGCCCGAACACGTCGTCAGCACCCCTGACCCTGTATGGACACGCCCCGGTGAACGCGGCGTGGGACGCTATGTTTTTACAATCTTTGCCTTTATTTAAATACCCGCGCACGCCGCACCTGGAAGGCTCGCGCCTGCAGGACGGCGACGACGGCTCCGACCAGATGCCCCTGAAAAAGCTGGCCGGCCAGTACGTCGTCATCGAGGAAAAAATCGATGGCGCCAACTCCGCCGTGTCGTTCAGCGATGCGGGCGAGGTGCTGCTGCAGTCGCGCGGCCACTACCTGGCGGGCGGCGGCAGCGAACGCCAGTTCAACCTCTTGAAACCGTGGGCGCAGGCGCATGAATACGCCTTGCTGCATCTGCTGGAAGACCAGTATGTGCTGTTTGGCGAATGGTCGTACAGCAAGCATTCCGTGTTTTACGACCGCCTGCCCCATTACTTCAACGAGTTCGACGTGTACTGCCGCCGTACGCAAATGTTCCTGTCCACGGCGCGCCGCCACGCCATGCTGGCCGGCTCGCCCGTGTTATCGGTCCCCGTGCTGTATGCGGGCGCCATGCCCGCGTCGCCGAAGCAGCTGTGGCAGCTGCTGCGCCATTCGCTGGCCAAGTCCCGCCTGTGGCGCGACGCTTTCGAGGGTGTGGTGGCGCGCGAACGCTTGCCGCTGGACCTGTGCTGGAAGCAGACGGACAAGTCCGACCACGCCGAAGGCCTGTACCTGAAAGTGGAAGACGACGCGCAAGTGCTGGCCCGCTACAAGCTGGTGCGGCATGACTTTACGCAAACCATCCTCGACAGCGGCTCGCACCACAGCACGCGTCCTCTGATCCCGAATCTGCTGGCCGAGGGCGTGGACTTGTACGCGCCGCAGCCGCTGGTCACGTGGGAAAGCCTGGGCTTGCACACTTGCCGATCGCTCGACGAACTGGCAGCTTACTCAAGGAGTATGAAATGATGAATTGGAAAACCCTGCAACAACTGGTGCCGGCAGCGGGCCAGTCGCCCGATTTCAATGCCTGCCTGGCCGCCTTCCCGCAGCTGGAACTGGCCAAGACGACGCCGCAAAACCCCGTGTATCACGCGGAAGGCGACGTGTGGACGCATACGATGATGGTGGTGGAATCCTTGCTGGGCATGCCCGACTACCAGCAAGCCACGCGCGCGGAACAGGAAATCGTCTTTCTGGCCGCCTTGCTGCACGATGTGGCCAAGTGCAGCACCACGGTGATCGACCCGGTCACGGGCGCCATCGGCCAGCCTGGCCATTCGCGCAAGGGCGCGCTCGATGCGCGCATTGCCTTGTGGGATTGCGACGTGCCGTTTGCCGTGCGCGAGGAAATCTGCCGCCTGATTAACGTGCACCAAGTGCCGTTCTTTGCGCTGGAACAATCGCGGCGCGGCGTCACGCCGGAATTCACCGTGCGCGAACTGTCGTGGCAGGTCGATATCCGCCTGCTGGCCATGCTGGCCGAGGCCGACATCCGAGGCAGGATTTGCCCCGATCCGCAGCGCATCCTTGACGCCATCGAGCTGTTCCGCGAATTGGCGCGCGAGGAGGGCTGCTATGGCCAGCGGCGCGCCTTTGTCGACGACCACACGCGCGTGAAATACTTTCGCGGCGCCGAGGCGCATCCCGATTATTCCCTGTTCCAGGAGCCGGGTTCGCACGTGATCGTCATGTCGGGTTTGCCCGCCTCCGGTAAAAACACGTGGGTGGACAAGCACCATCCGCGCCTGCCCGTCGTGTCCTTCGACGACGCGCGCACGGCCCTGGGCTTGAAGCATGGCAAGAACGAGGGGCAGGTGGGCGATTATGCGGAAGAGCGGGCACGCGAACTGTTGCGCAAGAGCGAGCCGTTCGTATGGAACGCCACGCATCTGTCCAAGCTGATGCGCGAAAAGACGCTCAACCTGCTGTATAAATACCATGCGCAGGTGGAGTTGGTGTACCTGGAGCAGCCGCGCAAGGAATTACTGCGGCGCAATGGCCAGCGCGACACCTCGCTCAGTAACAAGAAGCTGCAGGGAATGCTGTGGAACTGGGAAATCCCGCTGCCGATGGAAGCGCACACCGTGCGTTACTGTGTGGATTAGCCCCGCAGCGCTCAAGCGCCGTTGAAAGCGCTTGACCGGGTGAGCGCCACGGGCCATGCTGGGCGCATGACACTTGTTTTCCCTTCTTTCCTGTAAGCCAGCCGCAGCGCCGCCCCGCAGGGGGCGGGCCGCCGCATGGCCATCTTTGATCTCATCACATCATCTGCGAGCGATGCCGCCCCGGCATGGGGCTTGCCTGCGCTCGCCACAAGGAAAAGAACATGAAAACAATGCATCTCGCCGTCGCCGGCGCCTCCGGCCAACTGGGCTCCCTCGTCGTCAATGAACTCATCGAGCTGCGCGCCAGCCGACCCGGCATGACGCTCACCGCCATCACCCGCACACCCGACCGCCACCAGGCTTGGCTGGAGCAGGGCATCTGCGTGCGCTTCGGCGATTACGACCAGCCGCAGGATCTGGCTGCAGCCTTTCACGGCGTCGAGCGTCTGTTGCTGATCAGCACGAATACCATCGACGGCACGGGTCGGCGGCTGGAACAGCACCGCCATGCCATCGAAGCGGCGCGCCAGGCCGGTGTCGGGCATATCGTCTACACCTCGTTCCTGCAGCCGGAAGAGGGCAAGAGCTCGCTGCTGAACGACGACCACCGGGCCACGGAAGCGTTGCTGAAAGAGGGCGGCATCGGCCACACGATCTTGCGCAATGCGTTTTACCAGGACTTGCTGCTGGTAGTGCTCGGCACCGCGGCCGCGGATGGCCAGTTGTGCACGGCCATGGGACAAGGCCATGTGTCGTACGTGGCGCGCGAGGATTGCGCCCATGCGGCTGCCGCGGCGCTATCGGATGGCTACCTTGGCAGCCGCATCCTGGACATTACCGGTCCCGCCGCCCTCGATGTGCAGGCGCTGGCCGCCATCGCCGCCCAGGTATTCGGCAGGTCCGTCCAGGTCGTGGCTCTCGATGCGGAAGAGCGCGTGCGCCATTTCATTGCCGGCGGCATGCCGGCGCCGATGGCGCAGATGCTGGCGGGCATCGAGCGCTGGCTGGCCACCGATGCGATGCACATCGTCAGTGACGACTATGGCGCGTTGACGCGCAGGCAGGCATCATCCGTGCAAGCCTTCCTGCAGGCACTTCCGCCGGCATAACGATTACTTTTTCCGCCCACCGAGCAACTGCGCGATCTCGCTGAACAACTCATTGTTCAGCGAGGCGGGCAGGGTGGTGGCCAGGCTGCGGCTGTAGTAGGCGCCCAGGTCCAGGCCCAGGCCCAGCCCGCAGATTTCCACGGCGCCCTGCGCTTCGCGGCGCGCCACCACTTGTTTTAAATGCTGGGCCAGGTAAAAATCGTCGTTGGCCAGATTCGTGGCCGTATCCATCGGGCAACCGTCGGAGACGACGAGCAGGATGCGCCGCCGCTCCGGGCGCGCCAGCATGCGCGTGCAGGCCCAGTCCACGGCTTCGCCATCGATGCCTTCGCGGTACAAGTCCGCTTTCAGCAGGGCTGCGATATCGGGCCGCGCGCGGCGCCAGCGCGTGTCGCCATCCTTGAACACCATGTGCACGAGTTCATTTAAACGCCCCGGATTCGCCGGCGAGCGGGCGCGCATCCAGTCGCGTTTTACTCTTCCCCCGTTCCACGCGCCCGTCGTAAAGCCCAGCAACTCCGTGGTGATCCCCGCCTGGTCCAGCGCGCGCAGCAGAATATCGAGCAGTACGGCCACGGATTCCGCATGCGTCTTCATGGAGCCGGAGCAGTCGACGAGAAAGGTGACCAGGCAATCGGCCTGGGGCAGGAATTGTTCCTTGCGGAATAGCCTGCGCTCCGAAGGCGAGCTGATCAGCTGTGCCAGGCGCCGGCCATCGATGTATCCCTCTTCCTCGCCAAACGACCAGCCATCGCGCCGGGGCACGGCCAGCAATTGCGTGAAACGCCGCGCCAGGCGGGCCGTGTTGATGCCCAGGCTGGCGATGCGACCATCCATGCGCTCGCGGTATTCGAGCAGCAGGGCGCGGCGCACCAGTTCGTCCGCTTTTTCTTCGCGGTCGTAGGCCGTGGAGTAAGCGTGGTAGGCGCCATCGCCGTCGCTGAAGGCGCGGCTCTCGCCCAGCGGGGCGGCATCGGGAAGGTGGTCGTTGTCGCTGTCGAAATCGAGCAGCAGCTTGAACGCTGCCTGCGCTTTCGCGTCCCCGGCCTCGCCCTGGCTACCGTCGCGCGCCGCCTGCGCCTCTTTCAGCATGGCGTCGACGGCGTGGGCGATGGCCAGCGCGTGGCGCGCAAAGGCGGCTTGATCCAGGCGGTGGCGGCGCAATCCCGCCAGGTCGCCGCTCAATTGTGAAGAGACTGACCAGCGCGTGGCTTCGATAAAATCTTCCGTCTTTTCCAGCACGGGCCTGGCCGTCAGGCGTGACCAGCTCATCTGGAACACTGTATACAAGAGCAAGCCCGAAGCGCCTTCGGCCAGGCCGGAATCATAAAACGCGTGCGACCATGCCGTAAAACGGTGGCGCAGGTTGGCGATGACGCCAGCGTGCTGATCTGGCGCAAGCGTTTCCACCCTTAACTGTTCCAGCAGCTCGAAGACGAGGCGCGCCACGGCTTCGGGCGGACACAGCGACTTGTGCAGGGCCGCATCCGTATGCAGCAGGCGCAGGGCCACGCTGTCGGCCGCGCCGCGCAGCGAGGGCAAATCCTGCAGCGCCGCATCGGGCTGCAGATGGGCGGCGTGGATGGGCAGGGGGCGGTGGCCGTCGTGCAGGCGCCGGCCCCGGTAGCGTATCGAGGGAGAACCACTGAGCGCGCGGATGGCGCCCGCGCACAGTTCCTCCGTTTCCTGCTGCTCGCGCGTGTAGGCGGCAGGAACAGTTGCTTCGGCGCTCATGCCTGGCTCGCCAGCAATTCCTCGTTAAAACAGCGCTGGTAATACTCGGCCACCATGGGCCGCTCGGCCTCGTCGCATTTGTTGAGGAAGGACAGGCGGAAGGCCAGCGCCGGGTCGCGGAAGATCTGGCAATTTTCCGCCCAGGTGATCACCGTGCGCGGCGACATCAGACACGCCAGGTCGCCTGCCGCATAACCGTGGCGCGTGAGGCTGGCCACGGCCACCATGGCGGCCGCCAGCTGGCGGCCCGCTGCATCGTTCATGGCAGGGACTCTGGCCAGCACGATTTCCGTTTCTTCCGCCTGCGGCAAATAGTTCAAGGTGGCAACGATGTTCCAGCGGTCGATCTGCGCGTGATTCAGCACTTGCGTGCCGTGGTACATGCCGTTCAGGTTGCCCAGGCCCACCGTGTTCGAGGTGGCGAACAAACGGAAGTGCGGGTGCGGCGTGATGACCCGGTTCTGGTCGAGCAAAGTGAACTTGCCGTCGCGCTCGAGGATGCGCTGGATGACGAACATCACGTCGGGGCGGCCCGCGTCGTACTCGTCGAAGATCAGGGCCACAGGGCGCTGCAATGACCAGGGCACGATGCCTTCCTGGAATTCGGTGACTTGCTGCTGTTCGCGCAGCACGATGGTGTCCTTGCCGACCAGGTCCAGGCGGCTGATGTGTCCGTCCAGATTGACGCGCACGCAAGGCCAGTTCAGGCGCGCCGCCACTTGCTCGATATGCGTGGACTTGCCCGTGCCATGCAAGCCCTGCACCATCACGCGGCGGTTATGCGTGAAGCCGGCCAGGATCGCCAGGGTCACATCCTGGTTGAAGCGGTAGGCGGGATCGATGTCGGGCACGTGCGCGTCGCGCTCCGTGAAGACGGGCACGAGCAGGTCGCTGTCGATATGGAACAGGCTGCGCACGGACTGCATGGTTTGAGCCGCTGCGGCGGGGGGATGTTGGCGTGAATCTGGCACCTTGTTCTCCTGTGAAACCGCAGCGGGGACGCTACGGCGGTTATGAATGACCGGTTTGTAATGCGGCGTCGTCGTCCCCGCCCGTCGTCGGCATGGTTTCCGATTCGATGGCGGCCAGGGCTTGCGCGGCGCGTTGTAATGCTGGCAAGAAATGTAAAGCCTTGTCGTGCGTCAAACGGATGATGGGCGCCTGGATCGCCACGGCCAGGTTCGAGCGGCCGTTCGGGTTCGGCACCAGCACGGCCACGCACAGCAGGCCGGGCAGGAATTCCTCGTCGTCCAGCGCGTAGCCGTTGCGGCGCACCAGTTCCAGTTCGCGTTCCAGCTTGACGGGGTCCGTTTCCGTCTTGTCCGTAAAGCGCGTCAATTCCATGTGGCCCAGCAGGCGGCGCCGTTGCACGGGCGTCATTTGCGCCAGGAACAGCTTGCCGCTCGACGAGCAGTGGGCCGGCACCCTCGAACCTGGGTGCAGATAGAAGCGCAGCGGCGCCGCCGTTTCTACCCGGTCCAGGTACACCACTTCGCTGCCGCTGAAGGCCGTCAGGTTGCAGCTTTCGCCTACTTCCTCGACCAGCTGGCGCAAGACCATGCGGCGGGCGCCATGGAACGTGTTGTTAATCAAGAGGTTCGACGCCAGGCGGCGCAAGCGCACGCCCGTGCTGTAGTGGCGGCCATCGCTTTCGCGCTGCAGCACGCCCACGCTTTCCAGCTGTTGCAGCATGCGGTGCAGGGTGGGTTTTGGTAGCCCCGTTTCTTCCACCAGCGCTTGCAGCGACAGCAACTGGTCTTTCTCGGCAATCACTTCCAGCAAGGCAAACAAACGCATCGTGGGCGTGTCGCCTTCCAGTTTTTCCGGCTCAAGTTTTGGGGATGAAATCATGTCCATGGTGGCCTCGGTGTGGTGTCTGTCGTGTTATTTCATTTTCGAACTCAAATTGTACCGTTTCCTTGAAAATCTGTTTGACTTTTGAATCCTCAGCGCTTAAATTGAATTGTATATCAATTTTCGGAACAAAATATACCGTTTTTTAGTAAATAAGTGCCACATCATTCAATGACAGACCAGGAGACACCCATGAACGACCTGACAGACCAAAAAGCAGCCGCCGCACTGAAAGTACATATTGATATCCCCACCGGCCCGCAAAAGATGACGCCGTCCGAAGCGTTCGTGGAAACCCTGGCCGCCAATGGCGTGACCGACATGTTCGGCATCATGGGCTCGGCCTTCATGGATCCGATGGACATTTTTGCGCCCGCCGGCATCCGTTTGATTCCCGTCGTGCACGAGCAGGGCGCCGGCCACATGGCCGACGGCTATGCCCGCGTCTCGGGCCGCCACGGCGTGGTCATCGGCCAGAACGGCCCCGGCATCAGCAATTGCGTCACCGCCATCGCCGCCGCCTACTGGGCGCACACCCCCGTCGTCATCATTACGCCGGAAACGGGCACGATGAGCATGGGCCTGGGCGGCTTCCAGGAAGCGAACCAGTTGCCCATGTTCGAGGAATTTACGAAATATCAAGGTCATGTGACCAATCCGGCCCGCATGGCGGAATTTACGGGCCGCTGCTTCGACCGCGCCATGTCGGAAATGGGCCCGACGCAACTGAACATCCCGCGCGACTATTTCTATGGCGAAATCAAGGCCGAAATCCCCAAACCGAACCGCCTGGACCGTGGCGCCGGCGGCGAACACAGCCTCAATGAGGCGGCGGAACTGCTGGCCAAAGCCAAGTTCCCCGTCATCATCTCGGGCGGCGGCGTGGTCATGGGCGAAGCGATCGAGGAATGCAAGGCGCTGGCCGAACGCCTCGGCGCGCCAGTCGTCAACAGCTACCTGCACAACGATTCCTTCCCCGCCAGCCACCCGCTGTGGTGCGGCCCATTGGGTTATCAAGGCTCGAAAGCGGCCATGAAACTGATCGCCCAGGCCGACGTCGTCGTCGCCCTCGGTTCGCGGTTGGGACCGTTCGGCACCTTGCCGCAGCACGGCATGGATTACTGGCCAAAGAATGCCAAGATCATCCAGATCGACGCGGACAACAAGATGCTGGGTCTGGTGAAAAAGATTTCGGTGGGCATCTGCGGCGACGCCAAGGCGGCGGCGAAGGCGATTCTTGCACGCCTGGATGGCAAGACGCTCGATTGCGACGCCACGCGCGACGCGCGCTTTGCCACGGTGCAAGCAGAAAAAGCCGCGTGGGAAAACGAACTGGACAACTGGACGCACGAAAAAGATGCGTACAGCCTGGACATGATCGAAGAGCAAAAGAAAGAGCCGGGCAATTACTTGCACCCTCGCCAGGTCTTGCGCGAGCTGGAAAAAGCCATGCCGGAAGACGTGATGGTGTCGACCGACATCGGCAACATCAACTCGGTGGCCAACAGCTATCTGCGCTTTGAAAAACCGCGCAGCTTCTTTGCGGCGATGAGCTTCGGCAACTGCGGCTATGCATTTCCGACCATCATCGGCGCGAAAGTGGCCGCACCGCACCGTCCGGCCGTGTCGTATGCGGGTGACGGCGCCTGGGGCATGAGCCTGATGGAAACCATGACCTGCGTGCGCCACAACATTCCCGTGACAGCCGTGGTGTTCCACAACCGCCAGTGGGGCGCGGAAAAGAAAAACCAGGTGGATTTCTACAACCGCCGCTTCGTCGCCGGTGAGCTCGACAACCAGAGCTTTGCCGAGATTGCGCGCGCCATGGGCGCCGAAGGCATCACGGTCGACAAGCTGGAAGACGTGGGGCCGGCCTTGAAGAAGGCCATCGACATGCAGATGAATGAAGGCAAGACGACCATCATCGAAATCATGTGCACGCGCGAGCTGGGCGACCCGTTCCGCCGCGATGCGCTGAGTAAACCTGTGCGGCATCTGGATAAATATAAAGACTACGTCTGATGTAGCGGGTGTTGTTGGATTACGCCCTCTGGGCTAATCCAACCTACCCAACCTACCCAACCTACGCGTGGTGCTGGCGTAGGTCGGATTAGCCGGGCCTCGGCCCGGCGTAATCCGACAAAGCGCTGTGACCAAATTCTCACAGATTGTCACCAAAACATCACAGTTTCATTAAAGAATACAAGGCGTCCCGTTTTTTGGATTATTTGATTTGACAAGGCCATGCTTAAGGCTTAAATTCAATAAAAGACAAAAAACGGAACGTAGCGTATCAAAAACGATTTACGGAGACCACCATGAACCACCCTGTACCGCACACCGACGCCGTCACTACCGCTGTTACTACGGATTTCCTGCAAGCGTTCGGCGATGCCTGGAACCGCCACGATATCGAGGCCCTGATGGCCGCCATGGCCGACGATTGCGAATTTCACGCCGTAGCCGGTCCTGACTTGCTGGGCAAGAGTTTCATTGGCCGCGACGCCGTGCGCGCCGGCTTCGAGCTGGCCTGGCAAACTTTCCCCGACGCGGCCTGGCTCAATCCCCAGCACTTCGTCAGCGGCGAGCGCGGCGTGACTGAATCGACGTTTGCCGGCACCAAGGCGGATGGCACGCGCATCGAGGCGCGCATGGTCGACATCTTCACTTTCCGCGATGGCAAGATCGCCGTGAAGAATGCCTTCCGCAAGGATCGCCCACCGGTCGCTACCGGCAACAAAGCCTGAGCCAGCACGTTCACCGGGAATGATCATGAACAAACCTGTCGACACTCCATCTGACGTACTGGGCAACGGCACCGCAGCCCGCACGCCTTACGATCCCGCCTTCGATCCGCTGGTGGCCCAGCGTCCCGGCCACGGCAATGCCTACGCGCCCACCTACTGGATCGGCACGGCCGGCGAGCCGCCCGCCGACGACGGCCCCATCACGCATGACATCGACGTCGACGTGGCCATCATCGGCTCGGGTTTTACCGGTCTCTCCTGCGCCATCTTTCTGGCCCAGGAACACGGCATCAAGGCCACCGTGCTGGAAGCGAACCGGGTCAGCTGGGGTTGCAGCACGCGCAACGGCGGCCAGGCACAATGCACGACGGGCCGCCTGAAGCGTTCGCAGTGGATCGACCGCTATGGGCTGGACACGGCCCTGAAACTGCACACGGAAGTGTGCGACGCGATGCAAACGTTCAAGAAGATCACGGCCGACATCGATTGCGAGCCGCAGCCGGGCGGCCACCTGTACATCGCCCACAAGGCGAAAGCCATGCCCGCCCTGGTCAAGGAAGCAAAGCTCATGCGCGATGTCTTCAAGTACGACGCCCGCATCCTCGACGCCGACACCGTCAAGCGCGAATTCGTTGACGACAAGGAAGCGGCCGGCGCGCTGCACGAGCCGGAAGGCATCGGCATCCACGCGGGCAAGCTGGCTTTCGGCTACCTGCGCAAGGCGCGCGCGCTGGGCGCCAAGGTGCATCCGTCCAGCCCAGTGATGGGCTGGGAAACGCGCAACGGCGTGCATTATCTGCAAACGCCGGGCGGCGTGGTGCGTGCCCGTGCCGTGGCCGTGGCCACGGGCGGCTACACCTCGCCCCATCTGCATCCGCAAGTAAAAAACCGCTTGTTGCCGATTTTGTCGAATTCGCTCGTCACGCGTCCGTTGACCCCGGCGGAAATCGAGGCGTGCAACTTCCGCACCCACCAGGTGATCACGGATACGCGTATTTTGCGCCACTACTACCGCTTGATGCCGGACAACCGCGTGCAGATCGGCAGCCGCAGCGCCATCACAGGCGCCGACGCGCCGGACGACAAATACAAACAGTTTTTGATCAACGATTTGCACCGCAAGTTCCCTGCGCTGACCGGTATTCCCATCGATTACTCGTGGTGGGGCTGGGTCGACGTCAGCCACGACATGATGCCGCGCATCGTGCAACCAGACCCGAAGCAATCGATCTTCTATTCGCTCGGTTACGGCGGCAACGGCGTCATGTACTCGGCGCAGGCAGGGCGGCGCATGGCCGAGCGCATCGCGGGCAAGGCCAGCGACACGGGCTTGCCGATCTTCAATTCGAAACTGCCGTATCCCAACATGATGGAACTGGTCGAGTCGCAAGCCTTCGCCCCATTCCGCCGCCTGGGCCAGCGCTTTCTGTATCGCTGGTATCACTTGAAGGATGAAGTGTTTTAAATAGCAGTAGCCGTACTAAGCCGCCGGATGGTTGACAAAGAGCAACCAGCGGCGCCTCCCGCAAGGGATGAGAATGCCCGCACGTTCACACATAACAATAAACTTGGAGTGAGACATGAACACAAATACGAGCAAAACCCCGAGCAAAACGGTTTTTTCAACGATGCGCCGCGCCGTCCTCGGCACCCTGGTGCTGGGCGTGGCCCTTGCCTCCAGCGGTACGGTCTTTGCGCAAGGCAAGGAAGTGACGATTGCCTACCAGGAAATCAACGGTCCCTTCCTGGTGGCGATTGCCAGCGGCGAAGTGGAAAAAACCACCGGCTATAAAATCAACTGGCGCAAGTTCGATTCGGGCGCCAAGGTGGCCACCGGTATGGCGTCGGGCGACGTGCAGATCGGCGTCATCGGTTCCAGCCCCCTGACGGCGGCCGTCAGCCGCGGCGTCGATCTGCAGCTGTTCTGGATCATCGACGACATCAACGAAGCCGAAGCGATGGTGGCCCGCAATGGCGCCGGCATCAGCAAGCCCACGGACTTGCGCGGCAAGAAGATCGCCGTGCCGTTTGTTTCCACCACACACTTCCATACCATGTTCGCGCTGGAAACCTGGGGCATCAAGCCCACGGAAGTGAAATTGCTCAACATGCAGCCGAACCAGATCGCCGCCGCCTGGGAACGGGGCGACATCGATGCGGCCTTCGTGTGGGACCCGGCCTTGAGCAAGCTCAAGCAAAACGGCAAAGTGCTGGTGACCTCCGGCGAACTGAGCAAGAAGGGCAAGGCCACGTTTGACGGCATGGCCGTCGAGCGCGCCTGGGGCGAAGCGAACGCCGACTTCATGGCCAAGTTCGTCAAGGTGATGGCCGCTTTTGATGCCGACTACCGCGCCAATCCGAAGGCGTGGACCGTCGATTCGCCGCAAGTCAAAGCCAATGTCAAGCATTCCGGCGCGGCTGCCAAGGACGTGGCCGCTTCCGTGGCCCTGTACGCCTACCCATCGTTGCAGGAGCAGGCCTCGCCTGCCTGGCTCGGTGGCGGCGCGAAGGGTGGCGTGGCGCAAGCCTTGCTGGCCACGGCACAGTTTTTGAAGACGGAAGGCAAGATCGACACCCTGGCAAGCGATTACGCCAAGTATGTGACACCCAAATATGCACAGGCCGCCGGCCTGCTGAAGTAAACGTTGTGCGATGGCGCGCCTGCGGGCGCGCTGAATGAACAGAATGCGTTGAACTGAAGTACTACATATGCGGGGACATCATGGAAAATCTGTACGTCAAGGATGTCAGCGTGATTTATCCGGGCAAGACGGCCGGTGAACGCGTACATGCCTTAAATAACATCAACCTGACCATCAATAGCGGCGACTTCGTCGTCGCGCTCGGTGCTTCCGGTTGCGGCAAGACAACCTTGCTGAGCCTGATGGCGGGCTTTATTGCCCCGTCCAAGGGCGAAATCATGCTTGGTGAGAATAAAGTGGAAGGGCCGGGCGCCGACCGTGGTGTCGTATTCCAGAAACATGCCTTGCTGCCGTGGCTGAACGTGATGGAAAACGTGGAATTCGGCCTGAAGCTGCAAGGCGTGGCGAAAGCCGTGCGGCGCGAACAGGCGGCGAAGAACCTGGCGCTGGTGGGCTTGAAGGACTTTCACGACAATATGATTTATCAATTGTCGGGCGGCATGCAGCAAAGGGTGGGCATCGCCCGTGCCCTGACCAGCAATCCCGCCATGCTGCTGATGGATGAACCGATGGCGGCGCTCGACGCGCTGACCCGTGAAACCATCCAGGAATTGCTGCTCGATATCTGGGCCAAGTCCAGCACCATGTTCTTCTTCATTACCCACAGCGTCGACGAGGCGCTGTTCCTAGCGAACCGGCTGATCGTCATGTCGCCCCGTCCGGGCCGCATCACGCACACGTATGAACTCGATTTCAACAAGCGCTTCCTCGAATGCCGCGATGCGCGTGCCGTGAAATCGAGCCCGGACTTCATCAAGATGCGCGAAACCGTGCTCAACATCATTTATGGCGACGAGCGCGCGGTCAACAAAGAGCTGGAGGTGTCCCATGCATAGCCCATCCGTCGTGGGATTTCCTCCCGCCCGCGCCAAGCGCGCCGGTTTCTTTGGACGCCTGTTCGCTCCCCGCTGCGCCATGCCCGGCGAAGCGTTCGGCGCGCCGGGGCAGGGCAATTCCAGCCGCATCGCCAGCGTCACCGTCATCGTCGTGCTGTTGCTGTGGTTTGGCGTGACGGCCAGCGGCATGGTGAAACCGCTGTTCCTGCCGTCGCCGCAAGCCGTGTACGAGAAATTCATCATGGCGGCCACGACCGGTTTCGGCGGCGCCACTTTGTGGGAACACACGGTCGCCAGCCTGGTGCGCGTCTTCGGCGCCTTCGGCCTGGCTTGCGTGCTGGCCATTCCCATTGGCGTGATGATGGGCGTCAATCGCGTGGCACGCGGCATCTTCGATCCCTTGATCGAGTTCTACCGTCCGCTGCCGCCGCTCGCTTACTTGCCACTGGTTATCATCTGGTTCGGCATCGGCGAATTCTCGAAGGTTTACCTAATCTTCCTGGCCATCTTCGCGCCGATGGCGATCGCTGCCCGCGCCGGCGTCAGTTCGGTGTCGCTGGAGCAGATCCACGCGGCCTATTCGATGGGTGCCACGCGCTTCCAGGTCATCGTGCATGTGATTCTGCGTGCCGCCATCCCGGAAATTCTCACCGGCATGCGCATCGGCATCGGCGTGGGCTGGACCACGCTGGTGGCGGGCGAGATGGTGGCGGCCACGCGCGGCCTCGGCTACATGGTGCTGAGCGCCTCCGAGTTCCTCGCCAGCGATGTGGTGATCATGGGCATTATCGTGATCGGTTTCTTTGCTTTCCTGTTTGATTTGATGATGCGCTACCTCGAACGTACCCTCGTGCCATGGAAGGGCAAGGTGTAAGACGTTCCCGGGAGTGGCGCGCATGCCACAAGTGTTGCCGCCGCTCCCTCTTTTCAACCGCCATACCCCGTACGTATTCTCCAGCGCGCTTGCCCTACGGCTGCCGCGCCGGGCCGCTGCATTTCCAGATTGACTTATGGCATGCAGCCAACCAGACTGATTTGATGATGTATCGATGCTGCTTGACGGTGTTGCTCAAATAAAACAAAGCCGCGCGGCAGGAACAAGTCGCAGCAGGCGAGGGCGCACCGAGCTTCAGATATTACTAGGAGACACACATGATTAGCGACAACCACAATAATACCGGCTTGCAACACTCGCTGAAGCAACGCCACATGAGCATGATCGCCATCGGCGGCGTGATCGGCGCCGGCCTCTTTGTCGGCAGCGGCGTCATCGCCAAGGCCGCCGGCCCGGCCGCCATCCTTTCCTTCCTGCTCACGGGCGGCCTGGTCGTCCTGATCATGCGCATGCTGGGCGAGCTGGCCTCGTCCCTGCCCGTGGTCGGCTCCTTTTACGAATATGCGCGCCTGGCCTTCGACGACAAGCCGAAAGTATCGAAATTCCTCGGCTTCATGAGCGGCTGGATGTACTGGTATTTCTGGGTCGTCGTCGTCGCCCTGGAAGCCATCGCCGGCGCCAAGCTGGTCAACTTCTGGCTGCCCGAGGTGCCATCGTGGGCTATCAGCCTGGTCTTGCTCGTTTCCATGACGGTGCTCAACCTGTTCTCGGTGAAAGCGTTCGGTGAGTTCGAATTCTGGTTCGCCTCAATCAAGGTGGTCGCCATCGTCGTCTTCCTGTTTGTGGGCGCCTTGTTCATCACGGGCAGCTTGCCCAACAGCATCCCAAGCCTGGGCTTTTTGACCAGCAATGGCGGCTTCATGCCGCACGGCTGGGGTCCCGTGCTCAGTGGCGCCGTCGCCGCCACGGCCTTTTATTCGGGCGCCGAGATCGTCACCATCGCCGCCGCCGAAACGTCGGACCCGGCCAAGGCCATCGCCCGCGCCACCAATTCCGTCATCACACGCGTGCTGATGTTTTATGTGGGATCCATGTTTGTCGTCGTCTGCATCGTGCCCTGGGATTCGCCGGCCATCGCCACTCCCTTTGTCAGCGCCCTGAAAGTGATGAACATCCCATACGCGGCCCACATCATGAACGCCATCATCCTGACGGCCGTGCTGTCGGCCCTCAATTCCAGCCTGTATGCGTCTTCGCGCATGATTTTCGCGCTGACGCGCCGCGGCGATGCGCCGACCGGTCTGGTCAAGCTGAGCAAGAACGGCGTGCCCATTCGTGCCATCCTGTTCAGCACCCTGTTCGCCTACTTCGCCATTGCCGTATCGTATGTGTCGGCCGACCTGGTCTTTCCCTTCATCGTCAATTCCTACGGCATCCTGATCCTGTTTGTCTACCTGCTCATTGCGATATCTCAATTGCGCCTGCGCCGCCGCCTGGAACGCGAATGTCCCGAACGCATCAAAGTGCGCATGTGGCTGTTCCCCTACCTGACGTATTTCACCATCATCGCCATGCTGGTGATCCTGGGCGCCATGAGCGTGTCGTCCGATACGGAGCAGCGCGTGTCGTTCTGGTTCGGCCTGTTGAGCGTGGTCATCATGAGCGTCATGTACTACATCAAGAAACTGGTCAACGATGACCGCAACGGCGGTGCCTCCGCCGACACCAAAGTGGAGCTCAAACATGTCTGACACGACCTTGTTGCCTGCAAGCCGGCGCCGCTTTCTGCGCACCACGGCCACCCTGGGCGCCGCCGTCGTGGCCGGCCCAGCCTTGGCGGAGTCCGTCACTTTGCCGTTTGAAAATGGCGAGCGCGAACTGGTGGCCTTCCCGCAAAAGCGCCCGCTGATCTTGCTGACCAGCCGTCCGCCCCAGCTGGAAACGCCGTTCAGCGTCTTCAATGAAGGCGCGATTACTCCCAACGATGCGTTTTTCGTGCGCTATCACTGGAGCGGCTTGCCTACCAGCATCGATGGCGACAGCTACCGCTTGCGCATCGCCGGCCTGGTGAAAACGCCGCTGGAGCTGTCGCTGGCCGAGCTGAAAAAACTGGCCGAGCCCGTCGATGTGGTGGCCGTGACGCAATGCTCGGGTAACAGCCGCGGCTTCTTCGCCCCGCGCGCGAATGGCGGGCAGCTGGGCAATGGCGCCATGGGCAATGCCCGCTGGACCGGCATCCCCCTGAAAACCGTGCTGGAAAAGGCCGGTATCGCCGCCGGCGCCGTGCAGGTGGCCTTCAATGGCCTGGAAACGCCACCCGTGGGCGATGGCCCCGACTTTCAGAAAGCCTTGTCCGTCGAGCACATCATGGCCGGCGACGTACTGCTGGCCTGGGCCATGAATGGCGAAGACATTCCTTTCCTCAACGGCTATCCGCTGCGCCTGATCGTGCCTGGCTACTACGGCACTTACTGGGTCAAGCACCTGAGCGACATCACCGTGCTGGACAAACCCTTCGACGGCTTCTGGATGAGCACGGGCTACCGCATCCCCGACAACGGTTCCGGTTTCATTGAGCCGGGTACACCGGTGGGCAAGACGGCCCCCATCAGCCGCCTCAACGTGCGCTCCTTTATTACCAGCGTGCAAGATGGCGCGCAAGTGAAGGCCGGGCGCGACCTGGCTTTGCGCGGCATCGCTTTTGATGGCGGCCAGGGCATCAGCGAAGTGGCGATTTCAGCCGATGGTGGCCACAGCTGGCAGGAAGCAAAGCTGGGCAAGGACCTGGGGCGCTTCTCTTTCCGGGAGTGGAGCATGGTCCTGAAGGCGCCGCGCAAGGGCAAGCATGTGCTGATGGTGCGCGCCGTCAACCGCATCGGCCAGAGCCAACCGATGAAAGCCCTGTGGAATCCCATGGGTTATATGCGCAACGTGGTGGAAACCACGCGCATCCAGGCAGTGTAAGGAGAACCATATGAAGATCTTATTTGCCGTGCTGGCACTGTCGGCGGCGGGCAGCGCATGCGCGCTGGAAATCCATTTGCCACCGGAAACGGCGACTTACAAACCCAGCGAATTGCCCGGCTACCAGCTGGTGCAGCGCAACTGCATGACGTGCCACGCGGCCCAGTATGCATCGAGCCAGCCGCCTGCCTCGCCGCGCGCCTACTGGGAAGCCACCGTCAAGAAGATGAAAAAGCCGTTCGGCGCCCAGTTTGCCGATGAGGACATGCCCGCCATGGTCGACTACCTGGTGAAAACCTATGGAGCGGAGCGGGGCGCCGCCGCACCTGCCGCAGCCTTGGCCAGGCCAGTCGCAGCGTCTGTCCCGGCCGCCAGCGGCAAGGATGCCAAAACCTTGCTGGCGGCGAATGGCTGCATGGCATGCCACGCCCTTGACCAGAAAGTGGTCGGCCCGGGTTTTACCGAGGTGGCGGCCAGATACAAGGGCAAGGATGGCGTCGCTGCCGTGGCGGCGAACATCCGCAGTGGTGGCGCCGGCAAATGGGGACCCGTGCCCATGCCGCCATTCAGCCAGCTCAGTGTAGCCGATGCGGCGACCCTGGCGAAATACGTGCTGTCCAGGTAGCGCCTGGCCAGACCAGTGCAGTAGCGCACTTCCGCTCTTCTTTCTCTCCACAGGCATGCAACACCTCAACCCCTGGCTGAGGTGTTGCATGCCCACCACGCCGGTGTTCCTCGCGGAAATTTAACCAGCCGCCATCCCCGTTCCGCATCGTCAGAAATAATTGATATATATCAATATTCACATATTGAAAATTTATTTTCGCAAGTATGTGACATACCAAGGCGCAAAAATAAAGTGTGTCATGGAAGTCGTATCAGCGCATGGAAAAAATAACATTGTTTTGTGTTGCGGTAATGCTAATGTCTTGCCCATTTCCCAGACGTGGTGCATGCGAGAAATAGTGTGAGGATAGTAACAATATTTTAATATTGTTGCGATGAGACAACAAATTTTCAGTTGAAATACGCATTTTTATGAGGTTTTGGGGATTTCAGGGCGATCGCCATTGAGCTCGTATCAATCTGTGAATGAGGCCATCAGATAGGCATTTTCTCGTCTGGCAAGGGACTAGAATGGATCAATGTTGCTGAGCGGAACTTGATTTTTCAGTTGCCATCAAATTTAACATTGATGTCAAAAAAATACTCCCGTTTCAGCTTTTGTATCCCCTCGCTGGTGCAGCCGGAAGCGGCGTGTCTGGCGCGGGCGCGCCGCCAGAAAGGATGACCTTGAACACCAAATTACTTCCCCTGACCCTGCTGGTTCTGATCCAGTCCGCCTGGGCTGTCGATCCCCCCAGCGCAGGCAGCCAGCTGCAGCAGATTCCCGTCGCGCCCCAGTTGCCGAAAGCGCCGCCGGCCATCCGCGTGCAGCAGGGCAATGTGCCGGCCACCACGGTGGGCGATACCACGCGCATCACCGTGCAGCGCCTGCAGGTGACGGCGCCGCCCGTGTTTCCTGAAAGCGAACTGGTCGCCAGCACGGGTTTCGTGCCGGGCAGCGAGCTGACCCTGGGCGAGCTGCGCGTCATGGCCAGTAAGATTGCCAGCTATTACCAGCAGCGTGGCTATTTCCTCGCGCAGGCGTATCTGCCCGCGCAAGACATCCAGGATGGCGTGGTGCAAATCAGCGTGCTGCCGGGCCAGTATGGGCAAGTGCAGCTGCGCAACCAGAGCAATTTGTCGGACGGCCTGGCCGGCACGATATTGGCAGGTCTCGACGGGCAAGTGATTTCCACGCCGCCGCTGGAGCGGCGCTTGTTGCTGCTGTCGGACTTGCCGGGCGTGCAGGTCAGCTCGACCCTGGCGCCGGGCGCGTCCCTGGGCGCGTCCGACCTCATCGTCGACGTGCAGCCGGGATCGCGCTTCAACGGCAGCATCGACGTCGATAACCAGGGCAACCGCTACACGGGCCGCAACCGCATCGGCGCCACCTTGAACATCAATGAACTGGCCGGCATCGGCGACGTGGCCAGCGTGCGCGCGTTTACCTCGGCCGACGGCTTGAACTACGGCCGCCTGGCGTATCAGGGCCAGGCGGGGTTGCTGCGCCTGGGCGGCGCCTACACGTATATGGATTACAAGCTGGGCAAGGAATTTGCCGTGCTCGACGCCAAGGGCACGGCGAAGATCGCCAGCGCGTATGGCAGTTATCCGCTGATCCGCTCGCGCAGCAGCAACCTGTATGCGCAGGTCAGCTACGACGACAAGACCTTCCAGGACCGCACGGAATCGACTGGTAGCGTCAACGACAAGACGGCCAGGGTGTGGATGCTGAACCTGAACGGCGACGCCAAGGATGGCTGGGGCGGCGGTGGCGTGAGCACCTATTCCATCACTTACACCACGGGCAAGATCGAGATCGAGACGCCGCTGGCACGCCGGATCGATCAGTTGACGGTGAAGAGCAACGGCCATTTCAACAAGCTCGCTTTCAACGCGGCGCGCGTGCAAAGCCTGGGCGGCGAGACGAGTTTGTTCGGCACCCTCAGCGGTCAGGCGGCGTCGAAAAATCTCGATGTGTCGGAAAAGATGGGCATCGGCGGCGTGGGCGGCGTGCGCGCCTACCCGGGCGGCGAGGCGTATGGCGACCAGGGTTACGTGCTGAATCTGGAACTGCGCCAGAACCTCACTGCCTTCACGGCCTTGCCCGGCCAGCTGCAGGTGCTGGCCTTTGCCGACACGGGCAGCGTCAAGCTCAATCGCGACGCCTGGAGCGCCGGCGAAAACCGCCGCACCCTGAGCGGCGCCGGCGTGGGCGTGACGTGGACGGGTGCCAATGCGCTCGTCCTGAAAGCGTATTACGCACACAAGCTGGGCAATGCCAAGGCGACCTCGGCACCGGATGCGGCAGGCCGCTTCTGGCTGCAAGCCGTCAAGTATTTCTAAATTAGTACAAGTTAAAACACTCAGGACACCGCCATGAACCGCATCTACCGCTCCATCTGGAACCAGGCCACCGGCGCTTACGCCGCCGTTTCCGAAAACGTCAAATCCGCCGGCAAGCGCTCGATGCCAGGATGCAGCGGGGGCGGGGCACATTTCGCCTTGACCAGCATGGCAGCCGCGCTGATGCTCGGTTATGGCTCGCTGGCCCTGGCGGGGCCCACGGGCGGCACGGTGGTGGCGGGCCAGGCAACGATCAATGGCGCGCCGGGCGCCACGGTGATCAATCAGGGCAGCCAGAACGCGGTGATCAACTGGGCCAACTTCAATATCAACAAGGGCGAGTCCGTGCAATTCGTGCAGCCGAACAGCAATGCGGTGGCCTTGAACCGCGTGCTGGGCAGCGATGGCACGACCATCCTCGGCAACTTGTCGGCCAACGGCAAGGTGTTTATCGTCAACCCGAACGGCGTGCTGTTCGGCCAGGGCGCGTCCGTGAACACGGCGGGCCTGGTGGCCTCCACGCTGGATATCAATAACGCCGACTTCATGTCGGGCAAGTACCAATTTAGCGGCAACGGTACCGGCAAGGTACTGAACCAGGGTTCGATCAGCGCGCCGGGCGGCTATGTGGCCTTGCTGGGCGCCAACGTGTCGAACGAGGGCACGATCACGGCACGCCTGGGTTCGGTGGCCCTGGCGGCAGGCAGGGCGATCACGCTGGACGTGGCGGGCGACGGCTTGCTCAATGTTGCTGTCAACGCGGGCGCCGTGGGCGCCTTGGTCAACAATGGCGGCATGATCCGCGCCGATGGCGGCAGCGTCGTCCTGACGGCGCAGGCGGCCGGCGACTTGCTGAAAACCGTGGTCAACAACACGGGCGTGATCGAGGCGCAGACGATCGACACGCGCGGCGGCACGATCAAGTTGCTGGGCGACATGCAGAGCGGCACGGTCAACGCGGGTGGCACGCTGGACGCCAGCGCGCCAACAGGCGAGCTTGGCAGCCGCGGCGGCTTCATCGATACCTCGGCCGCGCATGTAAACATTGCCAAGGGCATCAATGTGACCACCAAGGCCGCCAATGGCCTGTCTGGCACCTGGCTAATCGACCCGGTCGACTTCACCATCGCGGCCTCTGGCGGCAACATGACCGGCACCGACCTGATGAGCAGCCTGAGCAAGGGCTCGGTGCAGATCCAGAGCACCAGCGGCAGCGGCGGCACGGCCGGCGACGTCAATGTCAACGAAGCGATTGCCTGGTCGGCCAACAAGCTGACCCTGACGGCGCAAAACAATATCAATGTCAATGCCGCCATGCGCGGTACCGGCACGGCCAGCCTGGCGCTGGAATACGGCCAGGCCAACGTCGCAACCGGCAACGCCAGTGTCTACAATGTCCGCTCGACCATCGACCTGCCGAGCGGCGATACTTTCAGCACCAAGCTGGGCAATAACGGCACCGCCATCAATTACACCGTCATCAACAGCCTCGGCGCGTTCAACAGCCTGACCGGCACCGATTTGCAGGGCATGCGCGGCAATCTGTCGCGCAATTATGCGCTGGGCAGCAATATCGATGCGACCGCCACCGCGACCTGGGACGGCAACCAGGGCTTTACGCCCGTCGGCAATGGCACTACCGCATTTACCGGCAAGTTCGATGGCCTGGGGCATGAGATTGGCGGCTTGCATATCGACCGCCTGAATCAACAGGGTGGCCTGTTCGGCGAAGTCGGGACTGCCGGCGTGGTGCGTAACGTTTCTTTAGCGAATGCCTCGGTCGTCATCTTCGACAATAGTTACGGCCGCCATGGCGTGGGCCTGGCGGTTGGCCGCAACAAGGGTCTGGTCGACAATATCAGCGTGCAGGGCATCGTGACGAGCAAGGGCGCGGTGCGCGCGGGCGGCCTGGTCGGCGACAACTATGGCACCATCAACAACAGCCGTAGCGCCGGTTCGGTGGTCTACATGCAGGGGTATGGCTATGGCGCCGGCGGCCTGGTGCAGATCAACCGCGGCCTCGGCATCATCAGGAACAGTTCCAGCAGCTCGGTCGTCAATGGCGGCGGCGCTGCCGGTGGCCTGGTGCGCAGCAACCTGGGCAACATCAGCAATAGTTTTGCGACCGGCGCCGTGACTGGCGTCAGCGGTGTCGGCGGCCTGGTGGCCGACAACACCTCCGGCGCGTCGATCACCAACAGTTATGCCACCGGCACGGTGATGGCCAACGGCTCAGTCGGCGGCCTGGTCGGCATCAACAACAAGGCCACCATCAGCAACAGCTACGCCAGCGGCAACGTCATCAAGACCAGCGTCACCGGCACCGCGTTCGGCGGCCTGGTTGGTAGCGCCAACAGCACCTCCGTCATCAGCAACAGCTATGCGCTGGGCAATGTTACGGGCTGGACCTCGGTCGGCGGCATTGTCGGCGTCAACTTCGGTAGCGTCAACAATGTGTATTCGAATGGCACCTTGACCGAATTGACGTCAGGTTCCAACCGCAAGGGCGGCATTGTTGGTGACAACACCGGCGGCAGCGTGACGAATGCGTATTTCAATACCACCGCCAATGCGGGCGTGGCCGGTATCGGCTTCTCCTCGTCGGGTGGTACCGGGCTGTCCGGCACCACCGGGTTGACCGCTACGCAAATGATGAACCCGGCCAGCTTCACGTCGTTCAACTTTACCGCGACGCCTGGCCTGACCGGCAACAATTGGGTCGCGGTCGGCGCCGACGGTGCGGTCAATGGCGTTAACGGCACCTTGCCGATGCTGAGCGCTGAATATGCTACCACGCTGTACTCGGCGCACCAGCTGCAGCTGATGGCAATGAATCTTGCCGGTAACTATATCTTGGGCAACGATCTCAACGCTGCGGGTACCGCCAGCGGCAATGTCTGGGGCAATACCGGCTTTGTTCCTGTCGGTACCGCAGCAGCGCCGTTCACCGGCAAGCTGAGCGGCATGGGCCGCACCATTGCCGGCATCAATATCGCCAAGTCCGGCGTCAGCGATGTCGGCCTGTTCGGCGTCATCGGCACCACCGGTGCCGTCGCCAACCTGGCGCTGACTGCCGGTTCGGTGATCGGCTCGCTCAATGTCGGCGCACTGGCAGGCACCAACCTTGGCACCATTAGCGGCAGCTATGCCACCGTTGGCGTGATCGGCGACAGCAGTGGCGGCGGCCTGGTCGGTAACAATGTCGGCACCATCATTGACAGCTACGCCAGCGGCAGCGTCGGCGGCAACAACACCATGGGCGGTCTGGCAGGCACCAATGCTGGCACCATCCGCACCAGCTATGCCAACGGCGCGGTCAGCACCGGCGCGCTTGGCGGCGGTCTGGTTGGTGTCAACAGCGGCAGCGTCACCGGCAGCTACTGGGACACGATGACCAGCGGCCAGGCGACCAGTGCCGGTGGTATCGGCCTGACGACGGCGCAGCTCAAGACGCTGGCCAACTACAACAGCGCCACCGCTGTCAACGGTTTGCTCAATCCCGCCTGGGAGTTGAGCAATATGTGGACCGTCTATGATGGACAGAGTGCGCCCATGTTGCGCTCTTTCATGAAACAGCTGGTCGTCACGGTCAACAGTGGCAGCAAAGTCTATGATGGCACTTCCACCACCGCTTCAGGTGTTAGCGTCAGTTATTCCCGCGCTGTCGATAGTGGCATCATGCAAGGCACGCTGACCTTTTCGACGAACGGTGGCGCGGTCAATGTCGGCACGTACGGCCTCAGCGCCAGCGGCTTGTATGCGGTCGGCCAGGGTGGGTACGCGATCACTTATGTCGATGGCAGCCTGTCGATTACGGCGCGCCAGATCAGCATAGGCGGCGTTACGGCAGACAAGGTCTATGACGGCAATACCAACGCAGTATTATCCGGCGGCAGCTTGACCAATGCCATCGGTGCGGACCTGGCCAATCTCAGCATTACCGGGCTGGGCGGCAGCTACGCCAGCAAGAATGCCGGCAGCAACGTCGCCATCAATGCCACCGCCACGCTGGGCGGCAGCGCCAGCGCCAACTACATCCTGGCGCCATTGACTGGCATCACCGGTAATATCACACCAAAGGCGCTGACGCTCAGCGGCGTGGCGGCCAGCGCCAAGGTCTACGACGGCAATACCAAGGCCAGCCTGACGGGCGGCACCCTGGATGGCCTGGTGGGCGGCGAAACCATGAGCGTTTCCGGCCTGACAGGCGCGTTTGCCGACAAGAACGCTGGCACCGGCAAGGCTGTGACGGTCACTGGTACGACGCTGGTCGAGGGCACTGGTCTGGCCAGCAATTATTCGCTGAGCGCCCCGACGGACGTGACGGGCGATATCACGCCCAAAGCGCTGACGATTACCGGCGTGTCCGCCAGCGACCGGGTGTATAACGGCGGCGTCAATGCGACCCTGGGTGGTGCGGTGGTGCTGGGCGGCCTGGTCGGTTCGGAAACCTTCGACGTCACGGGCATGAGCGGTATCTTTGCCGACAAGAACGCCGACACGGGCAAAGCGGTCACCATCAGCGGCGCGACCCTGGCCAATGGCGCCAATGGCGGCGTGGTTGGCAACTACACGGTCAGCAATCCGACCGGCGTGACGGCCACCATCAGCAAGGCCCTCATCAGCAGCGTTTCCAACATCGTGGCCGACAGCAAGGTCTATGACGCCAATACAAAGGCCACCATCAGCGCGACCGGCGCCACGTTCAACGGCATGATGGGCGGCGACAGCCTGTCGCTGAGCGCGACAAGCGCCACGTTTGCTGACAAGAATGCCGGCAACGGCAAGACGGTGGCTGTCAGCGGTATCGCCCTGGGCGGTGCCGATGCGAATAACTACAGCCTGGACGGCACCACCGGCAGCGGCACCGGCAATATCACGCCGAAGGCCCTGACGATTACCGGCATGTCGGCCCTCAACAAGGTCTACGACGGCAACACCAAGGCGACCTTGTCGGGCGGTTCGATCAGCGGCCTGGTCGGTTCGGAAACGCTGGGCGTGACGGGACTTTCAGCAAGTTTTTCCGACAAGAATGCCGGCGCCGGCAAAACCGTCATCGCCAGCGGCTCGACCCTGGTCAATGGCGGCAATGGCGGCCTCGCCAGCAACTATACGATCAGCAACCCAAGCGGACTGAGCGCAAACATTACGCCCAAGGCGCTGACGGTGACGGGTATGACGGCCAGCAACAAAGTCTATGACGGCCTGCTCGACGCGACCTTGTCTGGCGGAAGCCTGTCGGGTCTGGTCAGCGGTGAAACGCTGCTGCTGTCCGGCGCAACGGGCGTGTTCAGCGACAAGAACGCAGGCAGCAACAAAACCATCGTCGTCAGCGGCAGCAGCCTGGCCGACGGCACGGGGCTGGCCAGCAATTACACGGTCAGCAATCCGACCACCGTGAAGGCCGGCATCACGCAAAAAGCCTTGACGGTAAGCGGCGTGCTGGCCAGCGACAAGACCTACGACGGCAATACCAAGGCCAGCCTGTCGGGCGGTACCTTGGATGGCCTGGTGGGCGGTGAAACATTGGGATTGACGGGGCAGGTGGGCAGTTTCAGTGACCAGAACGCGGGCACGGGCAAGGCCGTCGCGGTGACGGGCGCGACCCTGGTCGACGGCACTGGACTGGCCAGTAATTATTCGGTCAGCAACGCCACTGGCGTGACGGCCACTATTGCGCAAAAGGCGTTGACCGTCAGCGGCGTGAGCGCGAGCAACCGCGTGTATGACGGCACGCTCGATGCAACCCTGTCGGGCGGCGCCTTGAGCGGCCTGGTCGGCGGGGAAACCCTGGGCCTGTCCGGTTTGAGCGGCGTGTTCGTCGACAAGAACGTGGGCACGGGCAAGAGCGTGACCGTGAGCGGCGCCACGCTGGTCGATGGCACTGGGCTGGCCAGCAACTATACGGTCAGCAATCCGGGCGCCCTGACGGCCGATATCAGCAAGGCAAGCATCAGCAGCGTGACGAACATCACGGCAAACAGCAAGGTGTATGACGCGAACACCAAGGCCACCATCAATGCAGGCGGCGCCACGTTCAATGGCATGTTTAGCGGCGACAGCCTGTCGTTCAGCGCGACGACGGCCGCGTTTGCCGACAAGAACGTCGGCAGCGGCAAGACAGTCGCCGTGAGCGGCATCTTCCTGGCCGGCACGGATGCGGGCAATTACAACCTGACGCTCAGCACCGGCAGCGGCAGCGGCGATATCACGCCGAAGGCGCTGACGATCACCGGCATGTCGGCGGTCAATAAAGTCTACGACGGCAACACCAAGGCGACCTTGTCGGGCGGTTCGATCAGCGGCCTGGTCGGTTCGGAAACGCTGGGCGTGACGGGACTTTCAGCAAGTTTTTCCGACAAGAATGCCGGCGCCGGCAAAACCGTCATCGCCAGCGGCTCGACCCTGGTCAATGGCGGCAATGGCGGCCTCGCCAGCAACTATACGATCAGCAACCCAACCGGACTGAGCGCAAACATCACGCCCAAGGCGCTGACGGTGACGGGTATGACGGCCAGCAACAAAGTCTATGACGGCCTGCTCGACGCGACCTTGTCTGGCGGAAGCCTGTCGGGTCTGGTCAGCGGTGAAACGCTGCTGTTGTCCGGCGCAACGGGCGTGTTCAGCGACAAGAACGCAGGCAGCAACAAAACCATCGTCGTCAGCGGCAGCAGCCTGGCCGACGGCACAGGGCTGGCCAGCAATTACACGGTCAGCAATCCGACCACCGTGAAGGCCGGCATCATGCAAAAAGCCTTGACGGTAAGCGGCGTGCTGGCCAGCGACAAGACCTACGACGGCAATACCAAGGCCAGCCTGTCGGGCGGTACTCTGGATGGCCTGGTGGGCGGTGAAACATTGGGATTGACGGGGCAGGTGGGCAGTTTCAGTGACCAGAACGCGGGCACGGGCAAGGCCGTTGCGGTGACGGGCGCGACCCTGGTCGATGGCACTGGGCTGGCCAGCAATTATTCGGTCAGCAACGCCACCGGCGTGACGGCCACTATTGCGCAAAAAGCGTTGACGGTGACGGGAGTGACGGCGGCGAGCAGGGACTATGACGGCACGCAGCAGGCTGCGCTGTCGGGCGGCGCCTTGAGCGGCCTGGTCGGCATGGAAACGCTGAACTTGAATCTGGCGAACCAGACAGGCGCTTTCAGTGACAAGAACGCAGGCAGCAACAAAGTGGTCAATGTCACGGGCGCGACGGTCACGGACGGCACTGGCCTGGCCAGTAATTACGCCTTTAGCAATGCCAGCGGAGTGCGGGCCGATATCACGCCGAAAGCGTTGACGGTGACGGGAGTGACGGCGGCGAGCCGGGACTATGACGGCACGCAGCAGGCTGCGCTGTCGGGCGGCGCCTTGAGCGGCCTGG
>NZ_JAFCWP010000006.1:233644-448922 GCF_049897625.1 Janthinobacterium sp. PSPC1-1
GCCAGCGGAGTGCGGGCCGATATCACGCCGAAAGCGTTGACGGTGACGGGAGTGACGGCGGCGAGCCGGGACTATGACGGCACGCAGCAGGCTGCGCTGTCGGGCGGCGCCTTGAGCGGCCTGGTCGGCATGGAAACGCTGAACTTGAATCTGGCGAACCAGACAGGCGCCTTCAGCGACAAGAACGCAGGCAGCAACAAAGTGGTCAATGTCACGGGCGCGACGGTCACGGACGGCACTGGCCTGGCCAGTAATTACGCCTTTAGCAATGCCAGCGGAGTGCGGGCCGATATCACGCCGAAAGCGTTGACGGTGACGGGAGTGACGGCGGCGAGCCGGGACTATGACGGCACGCAGCAGGCTGCGCTGTCGGGCGGCGCCTTGAGCGGCTTGGTCGGCATGGAAACGCTGAGCTTGAATCTGGCGAACCAGACAGGCGCCTTCAGCGACAAGAACGCGGGCAGCAACAAGGTGGTCAATGTCACGGGCGCGACGGTCACGGACGGCACTGGCCTGGCCAGCAACTACGCCTTCAGCAATGCCAGCGGGGTGCGGGCCGATATCGGCAAGGCGTCCATCAGTAGCGTGACGAACGTGGGCGTCAACAACAAGACCTACGATGGCTTGAGCACGGCCACGCTGAACGGTGCGGCCACTTTCAATGGCAAGGTGAACGGCGATAGCCTGACGCTGGACGGCAGCGGCGCATTCAGCGACAAGAATGCGGGCACGGGCAAGACGGTGACGGTCAGCGGTATCACCCTCGGTGGCGCGGACGCGGGTAACTACAATCTTGTCAGCAATGCATCCAGCGGCATGGCCGATATCGGCAAGGCGAGCATCAGCGGCGTGACGGACGTGGGCGTGAACAACAAGATCTACGATGGCATGACCACGGCCACGCTGAACGGCGCGGCCACCTTTAATGGCAAGGTGAACGGCGATAGCCTGACGCTGGCCGGCAACGGCGCGTTCAGCGACCAGAATGTGGCCACGGGCAAGGTTGTGACGGTCAGCGGCATCACCTTGAGCGGCTTGGACGCCGGCAACTACATCCTGGCCAGCAATGCCTCCAGTGGCACGGCGGATATCACGCCGAAAGCCCTGACGGTGGCGGGCCAGGTGGCGGGCAACAAGGTCTACGATGGCAATGCGGTAGCGCAATTGCTTGGTGGCAGCTTGCTCGGCCTGGTGGGCGGCGAAACCCTGGCCATCGCTGGCCAGACAGCGGCCTTCAGCGACAAGAACGTGGCTAACGCGAAAACCGTCACGGTCAGCGGCACCACCCTGCTCGACGGCACTGGCTCGGCCAGCAACTATACGGTGCTCAACCCGACCGGTTTGACTGCCAGCATCACGCCCGCGTCCATCAGCGCCATTGCCGGTATCGTGGCTGCGAACAAGGTGTATGACGGTGGCACGGTAGCCAGCCTGAACCTGGCGGGCACCAGCTTCAATGGCATGGTGGCTGGCGACGCCTTGAGCCTGGGCAGCGGCCCCGTCCTTGGCACATTCGGCGACAAGAATGCGGCGCTGGGCAAGACCGTGGCCATCAGCGGTTTGGGCCTGGCCGGTGCCGATGCGGGCAACTATGTGCTGGCCAGCAGTCAGGCCAGCACCACGGCCGATATCACGCCAGCCGCCCTGACGGTCAGCGCCAGCGGCGTCAACAAAGTGTATGACGCCACCACGAATGCCGCCGTCTCCTTGCGCGACAACCGCATCGGTAATGACCAGCTGAGTATTGCCAGCAATGGCGCCAGTTTCAGCGACAAGAATGCGGGTGTGGGCAAGACGGTGACGGTGGCAGGCATAAGCCTGAGCGGCACGGATGCGGGCAATTACGTGGTCAACACCAGCGCCAGCACCACGGCCACGATCTCGCAGGCAGCGCTGACGGTCAAAGTCGATAACACTGAAAAAGACCAGGGACGCGTCAACCCCGACTTCAGCGCCGGCTACAGCGGCCTGCTCGGTGGCGACACGGTGGCCGCCGAAGTGAGTGGCAACCTGGCGTTCAGCACGCCGGCGACGACGGCATCCGTGGCCGGCAATTATCTGGTATCGGCATCGGGCCAGGCGTCGAACAACTACGCCTTGAACTATGTGGACGGCGTGCTGAAAGTCAAGCCGACGGAAGCGCTGCAAAGCGCAGTCGCCAGCGTGATCGCGGCCGTTGCCGTGGCACCATCGCAGGGCAATATGGTGCAGGCAGACATGATCGTCAGTGGCGAGGCGGCACCAGGCAAGCCCGCCGCCACGCAGGAGGCGCCGCGCGAGGGAGAGAAGGGTAACGCAGGCGGCGCGCCGGTGGTGCAACTGGCCGGCAATGTCGTCAGCAATGTCCTGCCAGGCCTGCGCCTGAGCGTGGTCGACAGCGGCCTGCGCTTGCCGGTCGAAGCTGGCGGCAACACGCGCCAGGAAAGCCAGTAAAGCCCGCTGCGTCACCCTATGGTGGCGTCGGAGTGCCGCTTCGTGTTTCGAAGCGGCATTTTTTATGCCGTCGCTTCATCGCATCACTCTTATAATGGCTGCACCATCCTTGTTTTCCGTCAGAAGAGCAGCGTTGAACAGAAAGTACCATCGCATGACATCCCATTTCATCGGCGTGGCCGGCTTGCCACGCGCTGGCTCCACCTTGCTGTGCCAGTTACTGGCGCAGCATCCCGACCTGCATTGCGAAGGCAATAGCTCGCCCCTGTGCAACGCCTTGCTGGGCATGCGGCGCATGGTCAGCGACGATTCTTTTTTCCTGTCGCAGCTCGATACGAGTTTCGACGCCAGCTATGGCCATCTGAAAACAGCCATGCAGGGCTTCCTGCGCGGCTGGTACCAGGATTGCGGCAAGCAGGGCGTGGTGGACAAGAACCGCGCCTGGCTGCATTGCGTGGAGATGCTGCTGCAACTGGCGCCGGAAGCGAAAGTCATCGTCTGCGTGCGCGAACTGGGCCAGGTATATGGTTCCATCGAAGCGCAGCACCAGCGCACCATCCTGCTCGACTTTGTCGACCACCTGGCCGATTTCGACCGTCTGGGCCGTGCCGACATGCTGTTTGCCAAGGATCGCACCATAGGCGCGCCCTTGAGCTCCCTGCACGCCGTGCTGGACCTGCCAGTCGAGGTGCAGAAAAAGCTGTATTTCGTGCGTTTCGAAGACTTGATGGCGCGGCCGGTGGAATGCATGTCGCACCTGTATGCGTGGCTGGGCCTGGCGCCATGGCAGATCGATCCGCATAATCTGGCCGTGGGGATACAGGAAAGCGACAGCCATTACCGCATGAAGTATACGCACCGCCAGCAGGCGACGATCAGCGCGCCCAGGCCGCATGCGATACCGCCGCGCATCCAGGCGCAAATCGAGGAGGCGTACGGCTGGTTTTATGACCTGTATTATCCGCAACACCAGCGCGCGGCAACGCCATCGGCCTGAAAACACCTGCGGCAGTGTTAATACCACTTGCGGCACCGCTGCCGGTGCGGTATTGCCGGTTTTGCTGCAAACTCCGCTTTTCTCTCTCTCCTTCACTCTTCGCTTGTCGCGCCGTAGCCGTACCGTCTGAAGTCACTGGTATTGTAAAAAACACCGTTATATAAAACCACTTGACTACCAATTTCCGGCGTCGCATTCTCTGTGCAGAAAGCCGATGCTGCGCTGCGCTTTCTTTACGTACAACATAAAAAGCTACTTCGATAGTTTTCGTATAACGTTCAGGAGACAATGTGAAAACACGGCAATCAAGCCGGCTGGCCACGCCATTCATGGCTGGCCTGCTGGGCAGCGCGCTGCTCGCTTGCGGCGGCAATTCCCCCACCGAACCCCCATCGACCCTGCTGGCCGCGACCATCGCCAGCGACAGTTGCGCGGCCTGGAGCGCCAGCGCCGTCTACACGGCGGGCCAGTGCGCCGTGTATGACGGCAAGGTGTACCGGGCCAAATGGTGGGTGCAGGGCACGGCGCCGGGCAACGACCAGTGGGGGCCGTGGAGCCTGGATTCCACCACCCCGACACCGACACCGACACCGACACCCACGCCAGGCGTGCCCACCAAGGCCCAGGCCGAGGCGAACGAGGCGGCGCTGACGAACAATGATTTCTTCCGCAAGGTCAAGGCCTCGATCCGCACCCTGGGCAATGCGACCGTCGAAGCCGTGCAGCCTGGGCTGGCCGGCAATCCGCTCAACGTCAAGCGCGTCGAACGCCTGCTGCCGGCGGCGAAGTGGGATTACTATTTTGCCGCGCGCGACGCCAGCTACACCTACCAGCGCTTCCTGCAAGCGGTGGCCAAGTTCCCCGCCGTATGCGACGACTACAGCGACGGGCGCAATGCGGATGCCATCTGCCGCCACAGCCTGGCCACCATGTTTGCCCACTTCGGGCAGGAGACGGGTGACCATAACGCCAGCAGCCCGCTGCCGCAATGGCGCCAGGGCTTGAAGTATCTGCGCGAGCTGGGCTGCGACGAGACGGGCGCCGGCTGCGGCTACAACATCGAGTGCGCCGATCCCGTCTTCAACAAGGTATGGACCTGCGGCAAGAACGCCGATGGCAGCTTCAAAAAGTACTTTGGACGCGGCGCCAAGCAGCTGTCGTACAACTACAACTACGGTCCGTTTTCGCAAGCCATGCATGACGGCGATCAAACGGTACTGCTGAAAAACCCGGACCTCGTCGCCTCGACCTGGCTGAACCTGGCCTCGGCCACGTTCTTCTTTGTCTATCCGCAACCGCCGAAACCGTCGATGCTGCACGTGCTCGACGGCACCTGGGTGCCGAACGCGGCCGATACGACAGCCGGTGCGGGCAATAACTTTGCCACCACCATCATGATCATCAATGCCGAGTGCGGGCAGGGCACGGAAAAGCAGGCCGCACAAAACCGCATCGATTACTACAAGCAATTTGCCACCGACATGGGCTGGGATTATTCAGGCGAACAATTGTCGTGCGCCAACATGCAGCGCTTCACCCCGGCCAGTTCCGCTTCCTACAACATCTACTGGGAAAAGAACTGGAGCGCGGGTGGCGAGAACCAATGCCAGCTGGTCAGCTATCAGACGCCGTACAGCGCCTTGCTGGCCGGAAACTACGTGAAATGCGTGGAAGCCAACTGGAATGTGAAGTTGCAGTAACAGCAAGCGCAGGAAAGCCGGCCAGGGATCACAGTTGACAAGAGCCCCCATAGGGGCCTGCAACAGCTCTCGATGTATAACCATAACGGAGACAGACACCTCATGAAATCGAATGCATTATTGATGGCCTTGCTCAGCGGCGTGCTCGTCGCTTGCGGCGGCGGCCAGGAAGGCACGACGGCCACGCCAAACACCTTGCTCGCCACCGTGGAAGCGTGCGCCGTCTGGGATGCCGCCACCGTCTATACGGGCGGACAGTGCGTGCTGTACCAGGGCGTCAGCTACAAGGCCAAGTGGTGGACGCAGGGCAATGTCCCCAGCGCCACCGACCAGTGGGGACCATGGGCCGTGACGGATACGCCGACGCCGACACCGACGCCGACACCGACACCGACACCAACGCCGACACCAACACCAACACCAACACCAACACCAACCCCAACCCCGACACCAACGCCCACGGCTTGCCGTCCGGACGGCTTGATCTCGGCCGTGCCGAATGTGCCGTATTGCAAGGTGTACGATGTGAATGGCCGTGAAGTGTTGGGCAATGGCTTGAACCGGCGCATCGTCGGCTATTTCGCCAGCTGGCGCACGGGCGTCGATGGCAGTCCGACTTACTTGGTGAACAACCTGCCGTGGGACAAGATTACCCACCTGAACTATGCGTTTGCTTCCGTCAACCCGGCCACCTCGAAAATCGCCATCGGCAGCGGCGCGGCCAATCCCGATACGGGCCTCACCTGGCCCAATGTGCCGGCGGCGGCCATGGACCCATCCTTGCCATACCAGGGCCATTTCAACCTGCTGGCGCAATACAAGAAGAAGTATCCAGGCGTGAAACTGATGATTTCCGTGGGCGGCTGGGCCGGCAGCGGCGGCTTCTACACGGCCACGACGAATGCGGACGGCAGCATCAACACGGCCGGCATCAATACCCTGGCCGATTCCATGGTGGCCTTCGTGCGCCAATACAATTTCTTCGATGGCGTCGATGTCGATTACGAACATCCGACCACCAACAATGAAGCGGGCAATCCGAACGATTTCGCCGTCTCGAAACCGCGCCTGGCCGGCTTGATGACGAGCTATAACGTGCTGCTGAAAGTGCTGCGCCAGAAGCTCGACGAAGCGGCTGTGCAGGACAATAAATACTATCTGCTCACCATTGCCGGCTCCGCCTCGGGCTGGGTCTTGCGTGGCGAGGAAAACATGTCGGGCTTGAAATATCTCGATTACGCCAGCCTGATGTCGTATGACTTGCACGGCGCGTGGAACCAGTATGTGGGACCGAACGCGGCGCTGTTTGACGATGGCAACGATGGCGAATTGCGTGCCGGCAATGCTTACCAGTACCAGAACATCGGCTACCTGAACACGGACTGGGCGTATCGTTACTACCGGGGCGCCATGCAGGCGGGCCGCATCAATATCGGCGTGCCGTTCTACACGCGGGGCTGGAAGGATGTGACGGGCGGCACCAACGGCCTGTGGGGAACGACGGCGCTGACCAATTCCACCGTCACCTGCGCGGGCGTGAAAACCTGCGGCATGGGCGCCACCGGCATCGACAACGTGTGGTACGACCTCGACTCGCAAGGCAAACCCACGCCCGGTGGCGGCAACCCCATCTGGCATGCGCTGAACTTGCAAAACGGCATCGTGCCAAGCTACCTCGATGCGTATAAAGTCACGGACAAGGCGCTGGTGGGCACGTATGTGCCGTACTACAGCAGCACCATGGTGGCGCCGTGGCTGTGGAATGCGACCAAAAAAGTGTTCCTTTCCACGGAAACCACGCAATCGATCGCGGCCAAGGCCCAGTACATCGTCAACAACAATATCGGTGGCGTAATGATCTGGGAACTGGCGGGCGACTATGCCTGGGATGCCACGCGCAATGGCGGCAAGGGCGAGTACTTCATGGGCACCACCCTGACGGACGTGCTGTACCAGGCCTTCCGCACGGCTGGCGTGTACGGCAACAAGCGCGCCGAAATCGCCATGCCGGCCACGGCGGCCAACGTCAGCATCACTTTGGGCGGCTGGAAGCTGGGCGACAACAACTTTCCCATCAACCCCGTGATGACGGTGAAGAACAACACCACGTCGACCTTGCCGGGCGGCACCGTGGTGGAGTTCGACTATCCCGTCTCGGCGCCATCGGACATGAGCGACCAGTCCGGCTTCGGCTTGACGGTGATCAATGCCGGCTACACGGGACCGAACAATATCGGCGGCTTTACGAAGAACTACAACCGCGCCCGCTTTGCGATTCCCGCCTGGCAATCGCTGGCTCCGGGCGGCTCCGTGGCGCTGACCCTGAATTACCGCCTGCCGATCTCGGGACCGGCCAACTACACGGTCACCGTGGGAGGCACCAAGTATGCATTGACGCAGGAGTATCCGGAATTGCCGGTGGCGCTGCCGTAAGTTGCATCCGGTAGGGTAAACAGGAAAGGGCGGAACCTCGGTTCCGCCCTTTTTAGTTTCTACCGCAGCCTGGTATTAGAACCAGGTTTCCACCTGGAAGCCGTACGAGGTACCGCTGGTATTGTTGTTGTAGATCGGGCCGCCGTTGTTCGACGCGTTGACCGAGGCGGTAGCCGCATCGTTCCATTTGCCGTAGGTCACGAAAGCGCGCAGTTCAGGACGCGACCACAGGCCAGGACCTGCAGAGATCGTCGGCGCGATGGTCAGCTTGGTCAGGCGCTTGGCCGGCTGGCCACCCGCTTGCGTCACTCTGTCCGTGCCCAGTTCGCCCACCAGCTTGAAGTTGTCGGTGAATGCATACACAGGACGCACGCCGACCGAGGTCCAGGTCGAGGAACCTTTGGCGTTCGACTCGTCTTTTTGCCACAGGGCGACGAATTCCATGCCGAAATTGGCCATCGGCTGGATCGCCATGTCATTGAAGATGCGCGTGCGTTTCACGTCCGAACCGAAATTGGTGTCGCCCGAAGCGCCGAACTGCGCGCCATTGCCGGTGCCAGGACCGACGCCGTACTGCACGCCAAAGGTGTTGCCGCCGCCGAATACTTTACCTTGACGGTGGAAGGCCGACAGTTGCCAGCCGTTATTGCGCTTGCCCGTGAGGACGTCGTCCTTGCCTTCGCCGATGATGTAGGTCGCGGCCAGGTCCAGGGTGCCGTTTTCATTGACGGGAATCTCGCCAAAGATGAAGTTCTGGCGCACGGCCGATTTGGTGTTGACGCCGCCGTTCGGCAACGCGATCTTGATGTCGTTGTCCTTGAAGAAGGCATACGAGAATTTACCCGGGCCAGCAGGAATGCGGTCCAGGCCGGCGCCCGTGCCGTTCATGTTGATGTACTGCAGATCCAGCATGTGGATGTCAGGACGGTAGTAGAAGCGTTTACCGATCCAGGCCGTGCCGCCATTGAGGAAGTCGAGTCCCTGCGCTTCGACGTAGGCCTTGACGATGCCCAGTTTGTTGTCACCGAAATCGGAGTTTGGCGCGTAAGCGTTGACCCAGATGGTGGCCAGGTAGTTCACGCCGCCGGACTTGGCGACGGACTTGGTGTAGCCGAATTCCGTGTAGGCGTCGCACTCATTGCCCAGACGGTATTTCATGGTATTGCCACCCAGGCCGAAGCAGCCTTGCGAGCCGCCGTCGCCCGACGTATTGCTGCCGGCGCCGGCGCGCAGGTAGCCATGGAAGCCTTCGGCATCACTTGGGTACATGGGGTCGGCGATGGCGGAAGCGCTGGCGATGGCCAGGAGCAGGGCAGGTAAGGTTTTCAATGCAGTGCGATTCATGCGGTCTCCAGAAAAATGTAGGTGGTAGCGCTGGTGCCCAAGAGGACGGCCAGCGCATACGGTCTAATGCCGAAAACCAAGTCTAGCAGCGCTTTTTTAACCAGGCCGATACAAAACGTACAAGTGACGATACTTTCTTTCAAAGTGTTGTTTTTACTCAATATCGATACTCTGGTGCATAGCGGGTCTGCAAAAGAGTATCGAATTGCGGTTTTGGAGTATCAGAAAGTATCAAAGTCCGGTGCTACATTGTGGTCGTGGTGCTAAGTACCTGAGCATTGCCAACGACAAAAAACACTGGAGACACACAATGAAACGTTCCGCCATTGCCGCGCTGTGCGCCGGCGCCTTCTGCTTCGCCTCGTCCGCGATTGCCGCCACCGACCTGGTCATCGCCACCGTCAACAACGGCCACATGATCGAAATGCAAAAGCTCAGCAAGTTCTTCGAGCAAGCCAATCCCGACATCAAGCTCAAATGGGTGACCCTGGAAGAGGGTGTCTTGCGCCAGCGCATGACCACCGATATCGCCACCAAGGGCGGCCAGTTCGACGTGATGACCATCGGCTTGTATGAAACGCCCATCTGGGGCAAGAAAAACTGGTTGATCCCCATCAAGCCGGACGCTAAATACGATATCGACGACTTGCTGCCGGCTATACGAGAAGGCCTCTCCGGCGATGGCAAGCTGTACGCGTCGCCGTTCTATGGCGAAAGCTCGATGATCATGTACCGCAGCGACCTGGTCAAAAAAGCCGGCGTGACGATCGAAGACCGCCCCACCTGGAACCAGTTGCGCGACGTGGCCGCCAAGCTGCACGATCCGGCCAACGGCGTGTACGGCATCTGCCTGCGCGGCAAGCCGGGCTGGGGCGACAATATGGCGCTGATCACCACCATGGCCAATTCCTATGGCGGCCAGCTGTTCGACATGCAGTGGAAACCGCAATTTACCAGCAAGCCGTGGAAGGACGCGGTCACCATGTATGTCGACCTGATGAAGAAATACGGCCCGCCGGGCGCAGCCGCCAACAGTTTCAATGAAAACCTGGCGCTGTTCAACCAGGGCAAGTGCGGCATCTGGATCGACGCGACGATCGCCGCCTCCTTCATCACGGATCCCAAGCAAAGCAAGGTGGCCGACAAGGTGGCGTTTGCCCAGTCGCCCATCGGCGTGACGGAGCGGGGCGCCAACTGGTTGTGGATCTGGTCGCTGGCGATTCCCGCCAGTTCCAAACACCCGAATGAAGCGCAACGCTTCATCAACTGGGCCACCTCGCCCGATTACGTGAAACTGGTGGCCAGGGAAACGAGCTGGGCCAACGTGCCGACGGGCACGCGCAAGTCGACGTATGCCAGCCCCGAGTTCCAGAAAGTGGCGAAATTTGCCGCCGCCGAAGGCAAGGCCCTGGCCACCACGCGCGCCGTGCAAAGCACCATGCTGCCGTCGCCGTACGTGGGCGTGCAATTCGCTTCCATCCCGGAATTCCAGGTGATCGGCGTGGCGGCCGGCCAGCAAATGGCGGCGGCGCTGCTGGGCAAGGTGACGGTCGACCAGGCGCTGGAATTGTCGCAGCAGACGGCGGAACGTGAGATGCGCAAGGGCGGGTATTACAAGTAGGCCTGCTGCATAGTTTGCGTACCCCAACGGCATAAATCTGGGGTCGGTCCTTCGGATCGGAATGCGTCCCATTGGGCCGCATTCCCCCTCAGGGTCCGACCCCGGCACTTTAGCTTTGCGGGTTATCGGTTCACCTGTCCCAAGAGAACATTATGAAACGCATTATCCCCCGGACTTTGCTGACGCCGGCCGTGGTCGCCGTCTCCGTCATTTCCGTCATTCCGCTGCTGATTACCCTGTTTTACGCGTTCGTGCGCTATTCCATGCTCGATCCGAGCGGCCATCCTTTCCATGGCCTGGCCAATTTCCATTTTTTCTTTACCGATGCCTCGTTCCTGCCGGCCTTGCAGAACACGTTTACTTTGCTGTTTTCCGTCATGCTGATCACCGTAGTGCTGGGCACGGCGCTGGGCTTGCTGATCAATGAAGCATTCCCCGGGCGCGCCATCGTGCGCGTGCTCTTGATCTCGCCGTTTCTCGTCATGCCGGCCGTGAACGCCCTGATGTGGAAGAACATGCTGCTCAATCCGATCTACGGCCTGTTCGCGCAAATCAGCATCTTCTTTGGCGCCACGCCCGTCGACTGGCTGTCGGCCCACCCGCTGTTTTCCATCATCATGATGGTCTCGTGGCAATGGCTGCCATTCGCCTGCCTGATCTTCATGACGGCCCTGCAATCGATGGACCGCGAGCAGCTGGAAGCGGCGCGCATGGATGGAGCCACCTACCTGCAGCAGTTGCGCTATCTCTACATTCCTCACCTGGGCCGCGCCGTCTCGGTGGTGCTGATGATCGAGATGATTTTCCTGTTGTCGATCTTCGCGGAAATCTTCACCACCACGGGCGGCGGTCCCGGTTTCGACACGACCACCATCACCTTCATGATTTATCAGCAGGCGCTGCTGTCGTATGACGTGGGAGCGGCCTCGGCCGGTGCCCTGTTCGCCGTGCTCATTGCCAACATCGCCGCCTTCTTCCTGATGCGCGTCATCGGCAAGAATCTGTCGAAATAAGGAGACCTTGATGCATAGCAAATTCAATCTGTATGGCCGCACGGCCGCCGCCTGGCTGTGCGCGCTGCTGTTGTTCTTTCCCATCTTCTGGCTGGGCCTGATGGCTTTCAAGACGGAAGGGCAAGCCATTTCCACGCCGCCCCTGCTGTTCTTCACGCCGACCCTCGACAGCTTCCGCGAAGTGCTGGCGCGCGACAATTACTTCGGTTACGCGTGGAACTCGCTGTTTACCAGCGTGGTCTCCACCGCCATCGGCCTCTTGATCGCCATCCCGGCCGCGTATTCGATGGCCTTCTTTCCCACGGGCGGCACCATCGGTTTGCTGAAATTCATGCTCAGCTCGCGCTACATGCCCGGCGTGGGTGCCCTGATGCCGATTTATATCTGCTATCAGTACTTCGGCCTGCTCGATACGCGCATCGGCCTGACCATCATGTTCATGCTGATGAATCTGCCCATCATGATCTGGCTGCTGTACACCAGCATGAAGGAGCTGCCGCGCGAAATTCTGGAAGCGTCGCGCATGGATGGCGCCACCGTGTGGGACGAATTCCGCCACGTCGTGCTGCCCCTGTCCGTGGGCGGCATCGCTTCCACGGCCCTGGTGTGCATGGTGTGGTCGTGGAATGAATCGTTCTGGTCGCTGAACCTGGGCGCGTCCAACGCGGGCACCTTGGCCTGGCTGATTGCCTCGTATTCCAGCCCGGAAGGCTTGTTCTGGGCAAAATTGTCGGCCGCATCGCTGATGGCCATTGCGCCCATCATGGCGCTGGGCTGGTTCTGCCAAAAACAACTGGTCCAGGGTATGACCTTTGGCGCAGTCAAATAAACTACAGAATAGAGACACACATCATGGCTTACCTTCAACTGAGCAATATCGAAAAATTCTTTGGCGAGCACCGCGCCATCAAGGGCATCGACCTGGAGATCCGGCAGGGCGAGTTCGTCGTCTTCGTGGGGCCGTCAGGTTGCGGGAAATCCACCTTGCTGCGCCTGATCGCGGGCCTGGAGCCGATCGACGGCGGCAAGCTGTCGCTCGACGGGCGCGACATCACCAACGTGCCGTCGTCCAAGCGCGACCTGGCGATGGTGTTCCAGTCGTACGCGCTGTACCCGCACATGACGGTATTCCAGAACATGTCGTTTGCCTTGAAACTGGCCGGCGTCGATCCCGCCATCATCCGCGAGAAAGTCGACAAGGCGGCCGCCATCCTCGACCTGGGAAAATACCTGGAACGCACGCCCAAAGAATTGTCGGGCGGCCAGCGCCAGAGGGTGGCGATCGGCCGCGCCATCGTGCGCGACCCGAAAGTGTTCTTGTTCGATGAACCGCTGTCGAACCTCGATGCGGCCCTGCGCGTGCAGACGCGCATCGAGATCGCCAAGCTGCACCGCGAGCTGGGCGCCACCACGATTTATGTGACGCATGACCAGGTTGAAGCGATGACCCTGGCTGACAGGGTGGTGGTGTTGCGCGACGGGCAGATCGAGCAGCATGGCACGCCCCTGGAACTGTATGACCATCCCGCCAACCGCTTTGTCGCGCAATTCATCGGCACGCCCAGCATGAACGTGGTACCGGCCGACGCGGCGCCTCAGTTGCTGGCGCAGGCGGGCAGCGCGGCCCAGGTCGACGGTTTTGTCGGCATCCGCCCCGAACACGTGCACCTGGGTGCGGCGCAGCCGGGCAGCGTGCCCGTCACCGTCGACCTGGTCGAATCCCTGGGCGTGGAAACCCTGACCTATGTGCGCTTGCCGAACAATGTGCAGGTGGTCTCGCGCGGCGCCGAACGCAGCAGCCTGCAGCCGGGCCAGCAGACGCATTTGACGTTCGAACCGGGCTTCGTCCACTATTTTGACCGCGCCGGCAAGACCTATGCGGCGGCGAAAGGAGCGCTGTAATGGACGCCATCGCATTGAACCAGGTGAACCTGGCGCAGTTGCCGGCCAACGTGGCCGTGCCCGCGTACGCGCGCGAGACGCTCGTGGCCAGCATCGTGCATATCGGCGTGGGCGGCTTTTTCCGCGCCCACCAGGCCGTGTACCTCGACGACTTGCTGGCCTTGCCCGGCCAGGAACACGCGCAATGGGGCTATTGCGGCGTGGGCTTGCTGGCGCATGACGCGGCCATGCGCGACGCCATGCGGGCGCAGGACGGCTTGTATGCGGTGGTCGAACGCAGCGCGGCCGGCGACTCGGCGCGCATCATCGGCAGCGTCGGCGAGTATCTGTATGCGCCCGACGAGCCGCAGGTCGTGCTGGAAAAACTGGCCGACCCCGGCACGCGCATCGTCGCGCTGACCATCACCGAGGGCGGCTACTACGTCAACCAGGGCACGGGCGAGTTTGACGCGGATCATGCCGATATCGTGCATGAACTGGCGCATCCCGATGCGCCGCGCTGCTCGTTCGGCTACCTGGCCGCTGCGCTGGCCCTGCGCCATCAGCGGGGCCTGGCGCCGTTTACCATCATGTCCTGCGATAACCTGCAAAACAATGGCGACGTGACGCGCAAGATGCTGCTGGCCTTTGTCGCCCTGCGCGACGGGGAACTGGCGCGCTGGCTGGCCACGCATGGCAGCTTCCCCAACAGCATGGTCGACCGCATCACGCCGGCCACCACGGATGAACACCGGGCGCTGCTGCGTGACAGCTTCGGCATCGTCGACGCCTGGCCCGTCGTGTGCGAGCCATTCCGCCAGTGGGTCATCGAAGACGAATTCCCGCAGGGCCGCCCGGCCTGGGAAAAGGTGGGTGCGCAGATGACGCACGACGTGCTGCCGTATGAAAAGATGAAGCTGCGTCTCTTGAATGCCAGCCACCAGGCCCTGTGCTACATCGGCATGCAGCTCGGTTACACGTTTGCACATGAAGCGATGCTTGACCCTGGCATCCGCCTGCTGGTGCGGCGCATGATGGATGACGAGGTCACGCCCTTGCTCGATAGCGTGGAAGGCATCGATCTGGAACGGTACAAGGCTACCCTGATCGAGCGCTTTTCGAATCCGGCCGTGCGCGACCAGCTGGCGCGCATCGGCACGGAAGGTTCGGCGCGCATCCCGAAATTCGTGCTGCCATCCGTGCGCGAAGCGCTGGCCCGGGGCAGCGCCATCAAGCTGCTGGCCTTCACGGTGGCGTGCTGGTTCCGCTACCTGGAAGGCCACGACGAGCAGGGGCGCGAGATGCCCCTGAACGACCCGTATGCGGCGCGCCTGCGCGCGCTGGCACTGCAGGGCGGCTCGGACGCCGCGCCGTTGCTGTCCTTGCGCGAGCTGTTCGGCGACCTTTGCGACACACCAGCGTTAACGCAGGCAGTGGGCGAAGCGCTGGCCAGCCTGTATGGGCTGGGCGCGCGCGCGGCGCTGGCACAGAGCGTGGCTTGAGGGGAGGGCGCGCCATGCCACGCAAAGCCGATGCTGTCTTGCCGCAGATGGAGCTGGAACAGCAGCGCGATGCCACGCCCGGCTTCGAGCCGAAAGGCAGTTTCGGTTTCATCCGCTACCTGGAGCACGGCTTTCCGAATGCGCTGGTGCGCTGGCATTATCATGACGAGTACGAGCTGCACCTGATCGTCGAGACGAGCGGCAAGGTCTTCGTGGGCGACTATATCGGCCAGTTCGCGCCCGGTCATTTGGTGCTGACGGGGCCGCGCGTGCCGCACAACTGGGTCTCGCTCGACACGCCGCCCGAAGGCGTGGCCCTGCGCGACATGGTGCTCCAGTTTTCGCACGCGCCGCTGGCGTCGATGGCGGCCGCCATTCCTGAGTTAAAAGGGATTTTTCCGCTGCTGCAGCGCGCCCTGC
This sequence comes from Janthinobacterium sp. PSPC1-1, assembly GCF_049897625.1. Classification (NCBI taxonomy): domain Bacteria; kingdom Pseudomonadati; phylum Pseudomonadota; class Betaproteobacteria; order Burkholderiales; family Oxalobacteraceae; genus Janthinobacterium; species Janthinobacterium sp. PSPC1-1. Next base: position 248,989 of record NZ_JAFCWP010000006.1, read on the forward strand.
ATGGCGTGGAATTTTTCGGCGTCAGCGAGCAGTCGCTGCGGCGCTTTCAGCGTATCCGCGACAGCAGCGGCCTGCCGCGCTTCATCGAGTTTCTGACCCTGCTGGGCGAACTGGCGCAGATCAGCGACTACCAATTGCTGTCGACGGTGCCGATGCAGTCGAGCGATGACGACGTGGCCTTGGCGCGCATCAGTTCAGCCATCAACTTCATCGTGCACAATTACAGCAGCCAGTTTTCGCTGAAACAGCTGGCCGAGCAGGTGGACATGCCTGAGCGGACGTTTTCGCGCTTCTTTCGCAGTGCCACGGGCAACAGCTTCACGGACTTCGTCAACCGCCTGCGCATCAACAAGGCGTGCCAGTTGCTGATGGAGACGGAGCGCTACGTCAGCAACATCTGCTACGAGGCGGGTTTTAACAATGTGGCCAACTTCAACCGGCGCTTCCTGGAATTGAAAGGCATGACGCCGAAGGAGTTTCGCCAGCAGGCGCTGGGCCGTTTTGGCGCCTGAGGTTTTTTGAGGTACATTCGATGGCACGGGCGCGGACCGCTTGGGAGAGACGAGCATGGAACACGTATGGCAGAAGGACAGCGAGCGCAAGGCGCCCGAACTGGAGCGCGAAAGCTACGATGGCATCATCAATTACCTGGAACATGGCTATCCCAGCTCGCGCGTGCGCTGGCACTGCCACGAAGAATACGAGCTGCACCTGATCGTCGCCACCAGCGGGCGCTTGTTCGTGGGCGACTATATCGGCGAATTCTCGCCCGGCCACCTGGTGCTGACGGGCCCGCGCCTGCCGCACAACTGGATTTCCAACGTGGTGCCGGAAGGCGGCGTGGCCCTGCGCGACATGATCGTGCAGTTCGCCCACGCGCCGCTGGCGGGCGCCGCGCGCGTCATCCCCGAACTGCGCGAGCTGCTGCCGCTGCTCGAGCGCTCCAGCTATGGCGTGGAGTTTTTCGACATGGGCCATGAGGCCGAGCAGCACCTGGCGCGCATCCGCACCACGCATGGCGCCGAGCGCTTCGCCGCATTCGTGCAATTAATGAGCAAGCTGGCGCGCACGGCCAACTATCGCCTGCTGTCGAGCGCCTCGCTGCGCTCGTACGATGATGATGCCACCCTGGCCAAGGTCAATTCCGTCCTCAATTACATCACGGACAATTACCGCGAGCCGATTTCGGCGGAAATGCTGGCCGAGCAGGTGGGCATGTCGCTGAGTAAATTCTCGCGCTTCTTCCGCAAGGCGACGGGCAACAGCTTCACGGATTTCATCAGCCGTTTGCGCATCAACAAGGCCTGCCAGCTGTTGATGGACACGGATCAATACGTTTCCAACGTCTGCTACGACGTGGGTTTCCAGAACGTGGCCAATTTCAACCGCCGCTTCCTGCAGGTGAAGGGCGTCACGCCGAAGGAATTCCGGCGTCAGGCCGATGGGCGCTTTGGCGGCATCGGCGGGCCTGTTGCGGATACGCCACGGGCTTGAAGGCTGTCACGGGCTTGTCACTTTGCCCAGTTACTCTCCACGGCTTCAATCCCACTTTAGCCGAGGAATGCATGAACGCTGCCGTAACGTCGACCCCGAAACTGACCCTGTTGGCCATCGCCGCCAGCCTGACCCTGGCCGCTTGCGGCGGCAGCGATAATACGCCGGCGGAACCGGCCAAACCGGTGGCGCAGACGGGCGTGTTCCTCGACGGTGCGGTGGAAGGTCTCGATTACGTGGCTGGCAGCGCGGTCAAGGCCAGCACCAACGCCAAGGGCGAGTTCATGTGCAACCCGGGCGATACTGTGGCCTTCAGCGTGGGCGGCCTGGCCCTGGGTTCGGCGCCATGCGGTGCCGTCGTCACGCCGCTGGCGCTGGCCGCCAGCACGAATGTGGCGGACGACAAGGTCGTCAACCGCCTGCTGGCGCTGCAATTGCTTGACGACGACAGCGATCCGTCGAACGGCATCAAGCTGACGGCCGAAGTGAAGGCGGCGCTGGCCGGCAAGACGCTGGACTTTGCAGGTGCGCCGGCCGTCTTCAACACGGCGCTGGCCGCGCATTTGGCGGCGGTAGGCGGGAAATTCGCCAGCCGCACGGTCGATGCCGAGCGCCGCGCCCTCGTGCGCGAGCATTTCGAAGATACCCTCGCTTCCAAGGCGGGCGCGCCCGTCAATGAAGCGCTGACGCAGGCCAATCCGGTGGGCGAAGTGAAAGTCACCGTGACGCGCTACCAGATCCAGGCGGCGGACAAATACTATGTGCCGTACGAAGGCGCGAATGCCAAGATCAAGGGCGAATTCCCGAACGGCTTTTTGCCGTCGTACGGTTCGGGCCTGGCCTACAAGGGCAAGAATGCAGCCGGCGACCTGGAATTCTATGGCTTGACGGACCGTGGCCCGAACGGCGATGGCCCGCTGGTGCCCGATCCTTCGGGCAAGGGTACGATCGGCAGCAAGATCTTCCCGTCACCGAGCTTTACGCCTTCGTTCGGCGTCATCACGGTGGGCAAGAACGGCGCCGTGCTGGCATCGAGCACGCCGATCAAGGTGTCGGCCAGCGTGAACAGCTCGGGCTTGCCCGTGCCCGTGGGCGCGGTGGGCAATTCGGCCGAGATTCCCGTCATGGATGCGATGAAGTTCGATGCCGCCGGCAAGGCCGTCTTCAACGCGGGCGGCCTCGATTCGGAAGCCATCGTCGTCGATGCGAAGCGCAATGCGCTGTGGGTCTCGGACGAATACGGCCCCTTCATCATCAAGATCGATGCCGCCACAGGCGTCATCCAGGCCAAGTACGAGCCGGGCAAGGGCTTGCCGGCGCTGTTCGCCAAGCGCCGCGCGAACCGCGGCATGGAAGGCATGACGCTCGACACGAGCAACGACAAGCTGTACGCCTTCCTGCAAAGCCCTCTGTCCGACGGCACGGCACCATACACGGTGACGAAGAAGAATGAACAGGTCGAGCGCTTCGCCCGCTTCACGCGCTGGATCGAATTCGACCCGACGACGGGCAGCAGCGGCAAGATGTTCGCCTACCCCTTGAATGCGGCCGACTACCAGGATGGCCGCACGGGCAACGCCAAGCTGGGCGACATGGTGGCGCTGGGCGGCGGCAAGTTCCTCGTCATCGAGCAGGGCGCCGCGCCGTCGGGCAAGGTCTTCAACAAGCTGATGCTGGTCGAACTGAAGGGCGCCACGGACATTGCGGCCGCCGCTTTCAATGCGACGACCTCGGACCTGGAAAAAAGCAGCATGGGCGGCGCGGCCGTCAATGGCGCCGACTGGGCGGCTGTCACGCCGCTGAAGAAAACCCTGCTGCTGGACTTGAACGCCATCGGCTGGGCGGCGGAAAAGGCCGAAGGCCTGACCCTGATCGACGATTCCACCATCGCGCTGGCCAATGACAATGACTTCGGCCTGAAAACCAAGATCTTTGATGCGAATGGCGTGGAAGTGGCGGACGCCGACGTGACCAAGTGCACGGTTGACGCCAGCGGCGTCATCGTCACCAGCAGCGCGGCCGGCTGCAACGCCGCCAATACCATCCGCGTGGCGCGCGGCGACGACCGCGAGCGTCCAAGCCGTTTGTGGATCGTGAAGTTTGCCAAGGCGCTTAATACGTATTGATGTGATGTGCAGTGTCGGATTACGCGGCGCTGCGCGCCGCTAATCCGACCTACATGACAAAAAGCCGCGCGGTGCTGGATGCACCCTGCGGCTTTTTATTGTGGAAATCGAGGGTAGGTCGGATTAGGCCGAAGGCCGTAATCCGACACTCCCCCGTTACTTCTTGGTATAGGTATTCAACCAGTCCAGCACCGTGTGATGCCACAGCAGCGAATTGGCCGGCTTCAGTACCCAGTGGTTTTCGTCCGGGAAGACCAGCAGCTTGCTCGGGATGCCACGGCGCTGCAGCGCCGTGAAGGTGCCCAGGCCTTGCGCGGTAGGGATGCGGAAATCCAGGTCGCCCTGCACCACCAGCATCGGCGTCTTCCAGTTCTTCACGAAGTTGACGGGATTGAACTGTTCGTGCTTGGCCGGCGCGTCGTAGTACGGGCCGCCGTTTTCCCACTCGGTGAACCACAGTTCTTCCGTCGCGTAAGCCATGCCGCGGTTGTCGAACACGCCGTCGTGGTTGACCAGGCATTTGAAGCCGTCCGGCCAGTTACCGGCGATCCAGTTCATCATGTAGCCGCCGTACGACGCGCCCAGCGCGCAGCTGCGCTCGCGGTCCAGCCACGGGAACTTTTTGGTGGCCGCTTCCAGGCCCTTTTGCAAGTCAACCAGCGGCTTGCCGCCCCAGTCGCCGCTGATGGAATCCGTGAACTTCTGGCCATAGCCGGTGGAACCGTGGAAGTCGATGAAGACGGTGGCGTAGCCGGCGCCCGCATACACTTGCGGATTCCAGCGGTAGCTCCAGCTGTTGCCAAAGCTGCCTTGCGGGCCGCCGTGGACTAAAAAGGCGATCGGATACTTTTCACCGGCCTTGGCATTCCATGGTTTCATCACGTGGCCATACACGGTTTCGCCATTCGCGCCAGCGAACGAGAACTGTTCATATTCGCCGAAACGTACGTCCGCCAGCGCTTGCGCGTTCTGCTTCGTCAGTTGGAGCATCGGTGCCGTTTCTGACTTCGCGTCGAGTTTGCGCGTGTACAACTGCGCGCCCGAGGCCAGGTTGGCTTGCGCCAGCACGATGGTATTGCCGCGCACGTCGAAGTCGCCCACTGCGCCCTTGCCCGTCAGGGCAGCGACCTTGCCGCTGGCCGCGTCGATGTGGAACAGACGGTGCTGGCCCACGTCATCGGCGGCGACGAGGAAGGCCTTGCCATCCGGCGTCCAGCGGAAGTCGGCCACAGAACGGTCCCAGTCATCGGCCAGGGTGCGCTTCTTGCCCGTGGCGACATCCATCAGCACCAGATGAAAACGGTCCGCTTCGAAGCCCGGCTTGGTCATGGCGACATAGGCCAGCGTGCGGCCATCGGGCGAATACGTGGCTTTCGCGTCCCAGGCCGGATTGTCGGCCGTGAGATTGCGCGGCGCCTGCCCGCCGGCGGCAGGAATCGTATAGACGTCGAAGTTGGTCGACCACGCTTCCGTGCGGCCGGCCACGCGCACGGAGAATGCCACCGTCTTGCCGTCCGGGCTGAAGTGGTATTCGCTGTTGTCGCCGAATGGCTTCGATGGCGCGTCGCCATCGAGGGTGCCGCTCAGGCTCACGGGTGCGGCGCTGACCTTGCCGCTGGCGTCGATCGGTGCCGAGTACAGCGCGTTGCGGCGGCCATCGGCCCAGGTATCCCAGTGGCGCACGAACATCTGCTCGTAGAGCATGCCGCTGGCCTTGTTTTTCGCTTTTTCATCGAGGCGCTTTTTCGTGCAGGCGAGGTCCGCGCAATCGAGGAAGACGCCCATGCTGAAGGCCACGCGGTCGCCCTGCGGCGACAGGCGGTAGGTGTCGACGTCCAGCGCCAGGTCGGTGACCCTGGCCGCTTCGCCGCCGGTCAGGGGCAGCTGCCACACTTGCGAGGAGCCGGAGCGGCCGGACAGGAAGTAGATGGCGTCGCCGTTCGGCGACCATTGCGGGTCGCTGGCGCTGGCATCGCCGCGCGTGAGCTGGCGTGGCGCCGCGTTTGGTGCGCGCAGGTCGATCATCCACAGCTGCGTGTTGCCGCGGTTTTTGTCCAGGTTGGTGGTGCGCACCGTGTAGACGACGCGCGTGGCGTCCGGCGACAGCACGGGGCTGCCTACGCGTTCCATGGCGACCATGTCTTCCACGGTGAAACCGCGCGGCGCGGCCAATGCCGGCACGGCGGCAGTGGTGGCCATGGCGGCACTGAATGCTCCCAAAAGCAGCAGACGTAAACTCATTCAAACTCCCGATTCTGATGACGACGTTATTGATATGGTATTGACGTGGCCGGCTGTACCGCCGGCAGCCCGACATCATAGCAATAAAGACGCGCCCGCTGCGGTAGTTGACCGCCGGTTAGCCGGCTGGCAGTGCCAGTTGGTCGAGTGCCACGTGGCCCAGGAAGCCGCCCTGGCTGGTGGCCGGCAAGCCGTCTTCGATGGCGTGGGCAAAGCGGATGCCGGAGTCTTGTTCCAGCGCGGCCAGCACGCGTGCCACGTGCGGATAATCGGCCAGGCTGGCCAGTTGCAGCGGTTCGGCCCAGCGCGCCGTGGCGGCCAGGTAGGCGTCGGCGATGCTCGGTGCTGTCTCCGAAGCGAGCCAGGCGCGGCTAGCGAGCAGGCGCTCCAGGTGCGCCAGGCTTTTGTTGACCTTCTCGATGGCCATCTCGCGCCAGATAGCCGCGCGCGCATCGTCCGGCGCCGCACGCGACGCCTGGAAGGCGGGCATGAAGGCGGCGTGAAACGTCGTGTGCAGAAAGGACAGTACGCTGTTCAGGCGGTCGTAGGCGGGCGTGCCCTGCGCAAAACCGAGGCCTTTGTGCGGTGCGCGGGCGGCCAGGTGCAGCAGGATCGCCATGCTTTCCAGCAACGGCGCGCCCGCGTGCGTGAGCAGGGCCGGCGTCTGGCTCAGCGGATTGATGGCGAGAAAGGCGGGATGCTGCTTGCTGGCCGGGTCGCGTGCTTCCACGCGAGCCAGGCGATACGGCAAGCCGCTCCATTCGAGGGCGGCGATGGCGGCAAACGAGCAGCCGAACGGCACGCTATAGATCAGGGTGGTTTCCATGCTGGAGCTCCAATTGGATGAGGGAAGGGCAGTCTAAGGGTAACGGTTACTATTTGGAAGAAGGCAGAATAATGTGGTATAGGTACATTTTTTATACCAGGTGGGAAGCGAACCATGAAAGACAATGTCTCCGGCTGCGCCGTGGAAGAAGCCATGCGACTGCTGGGCGGGCGCTGGAGAGTGGTGTTGCTCAGCTATCTGATGGCGGGGCCGAAGCGTTTCAGCGAAATCCGCCGCGCCGTGCCGAATATCTCGCAGCGTATGCTGACTCTGGATTTGCGCGCGCTGGAAGAGGCGGGCTTGCTGACGCGCACGATTTACGCGGAAGTGCCCGTCAAGGTCGAGTACCAACTGACGCACGAGGGCCTGCGCCTGCGCGAGCTGGTCGAGATGCTGCGCGCCATTGGCTTGCGCCTGCGTGGGCAGGCGGATGCGGGCGGCGCCTTTCTTGCGTCCGACGCTGGATAAATGTCTCTAGAGAAACAGCTGTTTTTATGCAAAGTGCTAGACTGCCGGCCTTAGCTCACTACTCTCGATACCCATGCGCCTGACTTCCCTTGCCCTCACCGCCGCCGCCCTGTTTGCCGCCTTGCCGGCCCATGCCGCTACCATGCCGACACTCGAACAAATCCACGCCGCCGTGCAGGCGGGCGTGGCCAGGACACAAGCCAGGACGCAGTCAGCCATGCCGTTCGCTGTCAAGGTCACCAGCCTGCAGGGTTGCCAGGATTCGCTGGAAGTGCCAGGCGAAGTGGTGTGCCTGGTGGCCATGAGCGCCGGCATGCGCGACGGTTTTAATGTATTGCCCCTGCGTAAAGAGGGCGATACCTGGGTCGGCGTCGAACGCAAGAACGCCAGGTTCGCGGGACCGTCGCCGGCCGAGGCGCAAGCGATGATACGCGCCTGGGCCAAGGACGAAGTGGCGCGCAATCCGGACGCGGCCAAGGACGTGCAGATGCAGGAAGCGCAGAGCACCATGCAGGTCAAGGCCGTCAACGAGTGCGACGTCAAGCGCAAGACGGGCTACCTCGTGTGCGACACGGAATTGAGCGTGCCGAGCCGTCCTGAAGGCATCAAGACGGAACTGACCTTCATGCTGGAAAACGCCGGCTGGCGCTACGTGCCGCGCTAGGCCGCCGCCCGCCGCTCTCGCATCAGCCTGATACTTCTCCCTGCATAGCGCCAGCGCCTTTTCGGCACGTCTGGCGCTGGCGCACACCTTTCCTTTCCTGCACAGCATGCCCATGTGGCGGCCCATGAGGCCGCCGGCAGACATGCGCCTCCATCCTCGGCAGGATGCATACAATTCCACAAAACCAATATGGATTAATTGATATATTTATTGATTAATCATTTATCGCCAATGTAAATGGTAGAATTGGTGATTATTGCTGTATTTGTTGCGATTTTGCCATATAAACTAATTTATTTGGTTTAATCATTATTTTCGGCGTATGATATTGATAATGGGCAAGTAAATGCCGCGATTTGAATGGGTGGAGAACCGTCGTGCTGAAAAAAATAACGAGTAGCGAACTCATGCTGGGAATGTATGTCGAGCGCCTCGGCCGCTCCTGGCTGGAGAACCCGTTCTGGAAGCGTTCCTTTTTGCTCGAATCGCCGGCTGACCTGGAGCGTATCCTGGCGGCCCGCCTGAATGAAGTGTGGATCGACACGGCGCGCGGGCTGGCGCCGCCTGAACCTGTTGCCGTTGCCGCGCCGCCCGCTTCCGTTCCTGCAGCCGCAGCAGCCGGCACGGAAGCTGCAGTGCCGGCCGTCTCCGTCCCCGTCGCGCATGTGGCGCCTGCCCTGTCGCGCGAGGCGGAAATGGCGCACGCCCGGCGCCTGATCGAGCGCACGCGCCAGGCCGTGCAGACGATGTTTGACGAAGCGCGCATGGGCAAGGCTTTGGCCGTGGGACAGGCCTACGAGCTGGTCGACGACATCGCCTCGTCGGTGCTGCGCGGCGGCGGCGTGCTGCTGGGCCTGGCACGCCTGAAAACGGCCGACAACTATACGTATATGCACTCGGTGGCCGTGTGTGCGCTGATGACGGCGCTGGCCAGGGAGCTGGAGCTGGCGCCGGAGCAGGTGCGCTCGGCCGGCCTGGCGGGCTTGCTGCACGACATAGGCAAGATGGCCGTGCCGTCGGCCATCCTGAACAAGCCTGGCAGCCTGAGCGACGCGGAATTTTCCTCCGTGCGTGCCCATCCGGCCGCCGGCCACCGCATGCTGCTCGAGGTGGACGATATCGATCCGGTGGCGCTGGACGTGTGTCTGCACCACCATGAAAAACTCGACGGCAGCGGTTATCCCAAGGGCTTGTGCGGCGAGGAAATCAGCCTGTATGCGCGCATGGGCGCCATCTGCGACGTGTACGATGCGATCACCTCGAACCGTCCATACAAGCAGGGCTGGTGCCCGGCCGAGTCGCTGCGCCGCATGGCGGCCTGGCGCGGCGGGCATCTGGACGCGACACTGTTTGCCGCCTTCGTCAAATGCCTGGGCATTTATCCGTTGGGCACCCTGGTGCGGCTGCAATCGGAGCGCCTGGCCGTGGTGGTGGGGCAGGCGGCGGGCAAGACGCTGACCTCGCCCACGGTCCGCGTATTTTTTTCCATCCGCGCCGGCACTTGTATCGCACCCTGCGTCATCGACCTGGCGGCGCCGGGTTGCCAGGAGCGCATTGTTTCCACGGAAAGCGCGGCTCAGTGGGGCTTGCTGGACGTCGACCGTTACTGGGTCGGCGAACCTGCGGTGGCATAGCGGTAGCTACGGCGGGAATAAAGTATATTTTATTAATAATAAAATATTAAAATAATGGTGCCAGTGCCGCGTCCGTTTTCCTGTCTGGCGACCGTTCCTTGTCCGCACACCCGCCACCATACGGGCTACCACTGAGGATGTGACCATGCGAATCAATCTTCCCGTCAACGATACCGAGATCAACCTGAGCGATACCGAGACCATCGTCTCGACTACCGACTTGCAAGGCAATATCACGTATGCGAACCCGTATTTCATCGCCGTCAGCGGTTACAGTGCGGAAGAATTGATCGGTGCGCCGCAAAACATCCTCCGGCATCCGGACATGCCGGTCGAAGCGTTCGCCGATTTCTGGGCCACCATCCGCTCGGGACGCTCGTGGAGCGGCATGGTGAAGAACCGCTGCAAGGATGGCGATTACTACTGGGTGCTGGCAAACGTGACGCCGGTGGTGGAAGACGGCGTGGCTGTCGGCTACATGTCCGTGCGCACCAAGCCCACGCGCCAGCAGGTGGCGCAGGCGTCCGCCCTGTACGCGCGCATCAAGGCGGGGCAGGCCGATGGCATTGCCCTCAGCCAGGGCGCTGCCGTGCGCACGGGCTGGCTGGCCAGGCTGGCGAGCATGCGCGACCTGCCGCTGGGCAAACGCATCGGCTGGAATTTGGGCTTGCTGAGCCTGATATTGCTGCTGCAACTGGCGTGGAATGCGGGCGTGCTGCCGGCCAGCGCGGGCGGCTGGCTGGCGGGCCTGTCCGTGCTGGCCTTGTGCGCGACCCTGTATTTCTGGCACAGCTTGCACCGCGCCGTGCTGCAACCGCTGCAGCGGGCGCGCCAGGCGTGCGACGTGATGGCGGGCGGCGACCTGACGGGCGAGCTCGATACCACGCGGCGCGACGAGATGGGGCAGCTGCTGCGCTCGCTGCGCCAGCTGCGTGTGAACTTGCACTCCATCGTCGGCGATGTGCGCGGCAATTTCCTGCGCATCAGCATGGCCAGCCAGGAAATCGCCGCCGGCAATATGGATTTGTCGGGCCGCACGGAAGCGCAGGCATCGGCCCTGGAGCAGACGGCATCGAGCATGGAGCAACTGGCGGCCACGGTGCAACAAAACAGCGGCAACGCCGTGCAAGCGAGCGACATGGCGGGCAAGGTGCATGGCCTGGCGGGGCGCGGCGGCGAAATCGTCGGCCAGATGGTGACGATGATGGCGGACATTAACGCCTCGTCAAAGAAGATCGGCGACATTACGGGCATCATCGAAGGCATTGCCTTCCAGACCAATATCCTCGCCCTGAACGCGGCAGTGGAAGCGGCGCGCGCGGGCGACCAGGGGCGTGGTTTTGCCGTCGTGGCGGGCGAGGTGCGCAACCTGGCCCAGCGCAGCGCGTCGGCCGCCACGGAAATCAAACAATTGATCACGGCATCGCTGGTGCAGGTGCAGGCGGGTGCGAAGCTGGCGCAACAGGCGGGTGCCAGCAGCGCCGAAATGCTGGGCGCCGTGCAGGGCGTGCACGGCATCATGGCGGAGATCGCCTCGGCCTCGCGTGAACAGAGCCATGGCATCGGCCAGGTCAACATGGCCGTCACGCAGATGGATGAAGTGACGCAACAGAACGCGGCGCTGGTGGAGGAATCGGCGGCCGCCTCCGCTTCGCTGCAAGACCAGGCCTTGCAGCTGGAGCAAGCCATGTCCTTGTTCAAGCTGGAACGGCGGCGCGGCGGCGGCCAGGCAGGTGCTGCCACGCCCTTGCGCGCGCCCGAGCGGCGCGCTACAGCAGGCGCTCTGACAGCGCCTTGAAGTCCACTTGCGGTACGAGAAAGGCAAACGGCCTGGATACGGGCGGCAGTTGCCTCAGCATGCCGCAGTCGGCGTGCCAGGCTGTCATTGCTTGCACTTGATCCACATCAACGGGCAAGTCGATTTCACCGAAGACCAGCTTGCCGTTGCGCGGCACGTGCGCGATGGCCGCATCCTGGCAAGCGAGGAAGGCGACGGCAGCGTGCCAGTTGCCAAACAGCGTTTGCCAGTCGGCATCAAGATCATGCTCCGCTGTGATGTTCGCCTGCACATCGAGCGCTGGGGCGCTGCCAGTGCCGGATGCAATGCTGCAGTGCGCCTGCGTGGCGCCAACTTCCAGCGTCATGCCGGCGGCCAGGTGCGTCGGCAAGATATCGCTGAACAGCCGCGTGCCCAGCGCATGGGGCAAGCTATCCATGATGTTTTTCAGAAAATACACGCAGGGCACGGCGGGCGCGCCCGGAGGCGTGTGGTCCAGATATAAACGCCAGTTGCTTTGCAAGGGCGAGGGCAGCAGCCGGCGCAAGGGAGCGGGCAGGGCAGGGCCGAAATGCCCGTGGCGGTAGGTCAGCACGGTAAACGGCGTCCTGCCGTCGCGCTGCCACAAGGCCACACCTGGCGGCAATAATTTCTGCGCGGCAGCGGCGTCGACCAGCCAGCTCACGTACACGACGTCGCGCACGTCGCTGTGCAGGGTCAGGAAGGGCAGGCGCGACATGACAGCCTGGCGCACATTGGCGAAACGCGTGCAATTGGCGAGCGCGGCAAACAGGCGCCCCGGCCAGCCCGCGCGCGGGTGACGATAAGTGTTGTCTTGCAATTGGGAAGTCTTTCGAGTGCGGTGATGCAGGCGGACGACGCCGCCTGCCGGAGACGCTACGTCTTATTGCATGTGCCAGCCGTGGCTGACAACGATGGATTGTCCGCTCAGGGCCGTCGATGGGAACGCCGCCAGGAAGACGGCCGTTTGCGCCACGTCTTGCGTGGTGGTGAATTCGCCGTCAATCGTGTCTTTCAGCATCACTTTCTTGATCACGTCCTCTTCGCTGATGTTCAGCTGGGCTGCCTGTTCGGGGATTTGCTTGTCGACCAGTGGCGTGCGCACGAAGCCGGGGCAGATGACGTTGGCGCGGATGCCGTCCTTCGCGCCTTCCTTGGCCACCACCTTGGCCAGGCCCAGCAAACCGTGCTTGGCGGCCACGTAGGCGCTCTTGAACGGCGAGCCTTCGTGCGAGTGCACGGAACCCATGTAGATGATGGCGCCGCCGCGGCCGGCCTTGATCATTTCGCGCATGCAGGCGCGCGTGGTGAGGAAGGCGCCGTCCAGGTGAATGGCCAGCATCTTTTTCCACTGATCGAACGGGTAGTCGACGACGGGACTGATGATCTGGATGCCGGCGTTGCTGATCAGGATATCGATGCCGCCGAAATGGGCCGCGGCATCGGCCACGCCCTTGTCGACTTGTTCTTCGCTGGAGACATCCATGGCGACGGCAAACGCCTGGCCGCCCGATTGCTTGATTTCCTCGGCCGTCTTGCTGGCCGCTTCCAGGGCCAGGTCGGCGATGACGACCTTGGCGCCTTGTTTTGCGTATTCAATGGCCATTTCCTTGCCGATACCACTGGCGGCGCCGGTAATCAGTGCGACTTTGTCTTTGAGTTGCATATTAATCCTTTGCATTGCGGGTTGGAGTGATCGTGGGAAGTCAGACTATGCCAGTATAGCCAGAAAACGCGTCAGGCATGACCCGCGCACGCCTGCAAACTGGCTTGCTTCTCCTGTAATTGCTGCAGGCGCCAGGCGCCGGGATTGGTGCCCGCCCAGACGCGGAACGCGTGGTTGAACGCGCTTTGTTCCTGGTAACCGAGCAGGAAGGCGATGTCGACCAGCGACAGATCCGGCTCGCGCAAATAATCGCGCGCCAGGCGGTAGCGGGCCTGATCCAGCAGGGCCTGGAAATTGGTGCCCGCGTCGGCCAGCTTGCGCTGCAGGGTGCGCGGCGTGACGGCCAAGGTGGCGGCAATGGTGGCCAGCCGCGCCGAACCCTGGCGCAAGCCTGCCACGATGGCGGCGTGCACGTGCGCCTCGATACCGGCGCCGTTCCCCGCTGCGGCCTGGCGCTGCGCCAGCAGTTGTTCCGCATGCTGGCACAGCACCGGATACAGGCTGACGTCCGCGTTTGGCACGGGCCAGTCCAGCAATTGCGCGTCGAAGGTGGCCGTGTTGCTGCTGGCGCCAAAGGCGGGCAGGCTGCCCAGCACGCGCACGTATTCGTCGCGGTGCGTGGCGTGGCGCAGCAGGTCGCCGCCGCCATCATGGGTAAACGCCAGCCGGGCCGGCGGCAGCGGCATGCCCGCCAGCCAGTCGCCGCACACTTTGACACCGGCAAAGACGCTGTCGACCAGGTGCCGGCTGGCGCCCGGGAAATTGCTGGCCCAGCGGTAATGCGCGATGGCGCCGTCGCGCTGCAGCGTCGAGCGGCCCAGGTCATGCGCCAGCCGTTCGTAGCGGGCCGTCTGTTCCAGCGCCTGGCCCACATTCTTGCAACTGAGCAAAATCAAGCCGTAGGCGCTGTACGTGCCCATGCGTACGCGCTGGCCCACGTGCAGGCCGAAATGCGCGTCGCCCGCCAGCTTTGCTGCCGCATCAAGCAGGCGCACGTAGTCGCGCGCGGCCAGGCTGGCCGCTGACGCTGCCAGGCTGTGCGGCGGCACGCCGGCCGCTTGCGCCAGGGTGGCTGCTGCGATGCCGTGCGCGCCGGCCGCTTCGAGCAGCGGCTGCAGATAGGCGCCGGCGACACGGCCGTCAGTACTTGTCATGATGGAACAATGCGATTGTCATGAAAAACCAATACCCTTGGCCTGTGGCGGCATATGCTGTTGATAAGGCAAGGACAGTATAGCAAGCCGCCGTGGCGCGCAACTGGACCAATAAGAGGGGATGTCGATGCAACGCTGGAATGGCTGGGGGGACGAGAGCGTCACATACGCGCTGAGCGCGGAGGCGCTGGCATTCCTGGGCGAGCGCCTGGGGCCGGGCAGCGGCATGCTCGATGCCACATTGGACGAGGCCTGCGCGCAAGTGCCCGCTTCGCGCCTGGCGCCGCATCCGCTGATCGATACCCTGCCTGCCACGCGCGTGCGCCATGCGCTCGGTCAAAGCCTGCCCGACTGGTTCAAATTGCGCCACGGCCGCATCGGTGTTGTTCCCGATGGGGTGGCGTTTCCCGACAGCGCGCTGCAGGTGCGCCAGCTGCTCGACTACGCGCGCCAGGCCTGCGTGGCCGTGATACCGCACGGTGGCGGCACCAGCGTGGCCGGGCACCTGACGGTGGCGGCGGGGTCGCGCCCCGTGCTGGCGCTGAGCCTCGTGCGTCTGTGCGCGCTGGGCCACCTGGACCGAGAAGCGCAGCTGGCCACGTTTGGCGCGGGCGTCTACGGCCCCGACCTGGAAGCGCAACTGCGCACACACGGCTATACCCTGGGCCATTATCCGCAATCGTTCGAATACTCCACCCTGGGCGGCTGGATCGCCACGCGCTCGTCGGGCCAGCAATCGCTGCGCTATGGCCGCATCGAGCAGCTGTTCGCGGGCGGCGAGGTGGAAACGCCGTCCGGCACCCTGACGATTCCCACGTTTCCCGCTTCGGCGGCCGGCATCGACCTGCGCGAAATGGTGCTCGGTTCCGAGGGGCGGCTGGGCATCCTGACGCAGGCCACGGTGCGCATCTCGCCGTTGCCGCCCTACGAAGCGTTCCACGCCGTGTTTTTCGCTGATTGGGGCCAGGCACAGGTGGCCGTGCGGGCGCTGGCCCAGTCACGCCTGCCCCTGTGCATGCTGCGCCTGTCGAACGCGCTGGAAACGCAAACCATGCTGACCCTGGCCGGTCACAAGAAACTGGTGGGACTGCTGGAGCGCTACCTGTCCCTGCGCGGCTGCGCGCAAGGCAAGTGCATGCTGATGCTGGGCGTCAGCGGAGACGTTAAACCGGCACGCGCGGCCCTGCGCGGCGCCCTGGCGCTGGCGCGGCGGCACAAGGGCGTGCACGTGGGACGCCACATGGGCGACAAGTGGAAGCAGGGGCGCTTTCGCAACGTCTACCTGCGTAACGGCGCCTGGGAACACGGCTATGTCATCGACACGGTGGAAACGGCCGTCGACTGGCCCCGCGTCACGCCCATGATGGCGGCGCTGGAGCAGGCGGGCACCAATGCGCTGGCCGCGCACGGCGAGCAGGTGCACGCCTACACGCATCTGTCGCACGTGTATGCGCAGGGCGCCAGCGTCTACACCACGTATGTGTACCGGCTGGCGCCCACGTATGAAGACAACATGGCGCGCTGGCGTACCTTGAAAGACGCGGCCTGCGCCGCCATCGTGGCCAACGGCGGCACCATCAGCCACCAGCATGGCGTGGGCACGGACCACGCGCCGTGGCTGGTCGCCGAAAAGGGCGAGCTGGGCATCGCGGCCATGCGCGCACTGTTCCGCCAGGTCGACCCGCAGGGCATGATGAACCCCGGCAAACTGCTGCCTGACGTCGGAGACCCATCGTGAACAGGGCGGATCTGCCTGGCGTCCTGGCGCGCGAGTGGGATATCTTGATCGTCGGCGGCGGCATCACGGGCGCCGGCATCTTGCTGGAAGCAGCGCGGCGCGGCTTGAAGGCGCTGCTGGTGGAGCAGCGCGATTTCGCCTGGGGCACGTCGAGCCGCTCCTCGAAGCTGGTGCACGGCGGCTTGCGCTACCTCAAGCAGGGCCAGTTCGCGCTGACGCGCGAATCGGTGCATGAGCGGCAAGCCTTGCTGGCGGATGCGGCGGGGCTGGTCGAGCCGCAGGGCTTTGCCTTTGGCGACTACGTCGGCAGGAAGCCGGGGCGGCGCCAGTTCATGCTGGGCCTGGCCATCTATGACGTGATGGCGGGCCGGCGCGCGCGCCGCTATGTCGACGCGGCGGACTTTGCCATGCTGGCGCCGCACGTCCAGCGCGAAGGGCTGCGCGGCGGCATGCTGTACCAGGACGCCAAGACGGACGATGCGCGCCTGGTGCTGCGCGTGCTGCAGGAAGCGCGCCGGCATGGCGGTGTGGCCGTCAATTACCTGGGCGTGGCATCGCTGATCCGTGAAGATGGCAAGGTCGTGGGCGCCATGCTCAAGGATGCGGTGGATGACACGGCGCCTGCCGTGCGCGCGCGCCTGGTGATCAGCGCCACGGGCGCCTGGGCCGACGGCTTGCGCGGCCAGATGGGAGAGCCGCCGAAACTGCGGCCCCTGCGCGGCAGCCATCTGTTGCTGCCTGCCTGGCGCCTGCCGCTGGCGCAAGCCGTCAGCCTGATGCATCCGCAGGATGGCCGTCCCGTGTTTGCGTATCCGTGGGAGGGCGTGACTCTGGTGGGCACCACCGATGTCGACCACGGCGCCAGCCTGGACCTGGAGCCTGCCATCACGCGCGGCGAACTCGATTATCTGATGACGGCGCTGCGCTGGCAGTTTCCGCAGCTGGCGCTGGGCGAAGACGATGTGCTGGCCACGTTTGCCGGCGTGCGCCCCGTCATCGACAGCGGCCAGCTTGACCCGTCGAAGGAAGCGCGCGAACATGCGCTATGGCTGGAAAATGGCTTGTTGACGGTGGCGGGCGGCAAGCTGACGACGTTCCGCGTGATCGCCCTCGACGCGCTGCGCCGGGCCGCGCCGCTGTTGCCGGGCTGGCAGGCGGATCTGCGCCCCTTGCCGATCTTTGACGCAACACCGCCCCTGTCGGGCAAGGCCTTGCTGCTCGACGGCGAACAGCGCGCGCGCCTGCTGGGCCGTCATGGCGCGGCCGCGCAGGCCCTGTGCGATGCGGCGCAGGAGGGCGAACTGGCGCCGATTCCCGGCACGCAGACCCTGTGGGTGCAGCTGCGCTGGGGCGCGCGCAACGAGGACGTGCGGCACCTGGACGACCTGCTGCTGCGGCGCACGCGCCTCGGTTTGCAGCTGGCCGGCGGCGCGCTTGCTATCATGCCGCGCCTGCGCGCCATCTGTCAGCATGAACTGGGCTGGGACGATGCGCGCTGGGACGACGAGCAAGCACGCTACCTGGCCCTGTGGCGCAGCCATTACAGCGTGCCGCAAGGCGAATGAAACAACGATAAAAACAACGATAAAAATATAAAAGAGGAGAGCATCATCGACACCACCCTGTTTGGCCAGCCCCTGGCGCTGGGCGACGCCCGTATCACCTATGACAGCCTGTCGCCGCTGGACCTGCGCCAGAGCGTGGAGGTTCTCGTCGACGACCTTGGCGAAGACCTGCTGCAAATTACGTGCGCGAATGGCGACATCGTCGACGTGGGCTGGTATCCGGCCTGGAATGAACAGGGACGCTTGCGCGTGGTGGCCGTGCGCGGGCAGGACTGGGAAGCGCCCGTCTTCAGCGCGCAGCCGGAAAAAGATCCGCAGGCGCTGCTGGCCGCGCTGCGCGCTGCGCTGGCCAGCGTGGCATAAGCGATGGCCAGCGTAGCGGGCAATGGCCCGTATATCCTCTCCATCGACAATGGCACGCAAAGCGTGCGCGCGCTGCTGTTTGACAGCGATGGCAACCTGGCGGCCAAGGCGCAAGTGTTTCTCGAAGCGTATTACTCCGAGCACCCCGGCTGGGCCGAGCATGACGCCGACGGCTACTGGCAAGCCGTGTGCGAAGCATGCCAGCAGCTGTGGCGCAGCACAGACATAGCCAAGTCCTCGGTGGCCGGCGTGGCCGTGACCACGCAGCGCGGCACGGTGGTCAATGTGGATGAACATGGCGTCCCCCTGCGCCCCGCCATCACCTGGCTGGACCAGCGCAGCACGCGCGACATTCCGCAACTGGCGCCGTGGTGGCGCGCCGCCTTCCGCGCCATGCGCCTCGATGGCACGATCGCCTACTTCCGCCGCGAGGCCGAAATCAACTGGATCAGCGCGCACCAGCCCGATATCTGGCGCCGCACGCATAAATTCCTGCTGCTGTCGGGTTTTTTGAATCACCGCCTCTGCGGACGCTACGTTGATTCGACGGGCTCGCAAGTGGCCTACATCCCGTTCGACTACAAGCGCCACGCCTGGGCCGGGCGCTTCGACTGGAAGTGGCAGGCGCTGGCGATCGAGCGTTCCATGCTGCCGGAACTGGTGACGCCGGGCACGCGCATGGGCGTCATCACGGCCGCGGCGGCGGCGGCGACGGGCATTCTTGAGGGCACGCCCTTGCTGGCGGCCGCCGCCGACAAGGCGTGTGAGGTGCTGGGCGCGGGCTGCGTTGAGCCGCACGTGGCGTGCCTCAGCTACGGCACCACGGCCACCATCAACACGACCAACCGCAAGTACGTGGAAGTGACGCGCTTCATTCCGCCGTATCCGGCCGCCATGCCGGGCGCCTACAGCACGGAAGTGCAGATTTTTCGCGGCTACTGGATGGTCAACTGGTTCAAGGAGCAGTTCGGCGACCGCGAACGGGCGGCGGCCGCCGAAGATGGCACGGGCCTGTCTGCCGAAGCGCTGTTCGACCGCCTGGTCGAGGCCGTGCCGCCCGGCTCCATGGGCTTGATGCTGCAGCCGTACTGGAGTCCCGGCATCAAGGTGCCTGGTCCGGAAGCGAAGGGCGCCATGATCGGCTTTGGCGACGTGCACACGCGCGCGCATATGTACCGCGCCATCCTCGAAGGCCTCGCGTATGCACTGCGCGAAGGCAAGGAGCGCATCGAGCGGCGCAGCGGCATGGCGATTACGGAGCTGCGCATCGCGGGCGGCGGCTCGCAAAGCGACGCGGCCATGCAGCTGACGGCCGACATCTTCGGCTTGCCCGCCGCGCGCGCCCACGTGTATGAGAGTTCGGGCCTGGGCGCGGCCATCGCCGCTAGCGTGGGCCTGGGCTGGCATGCGGATTTTCCCGCCGCCGTGCAAGCCATGACGCGCAAGGGCAAGGTATTCCATCCGCATCCCGAGCACCGCAAAATCTACGAGCAGCTGTACCGGCGCGTGTACCAGAAAATGTATGCGCGGCTGCAGCCCCTGTACCGCGAGATCGCCGACATCACAGGCTATCCGGAATAAAACTCATTAAATCGTATTGCGAATCATTCGCATCCGATATATGATGTGTTCCGCATTTCACCAAGGCAACTTATCCCGGTGACTGCAGTGCGCCGCCGGCCATGCGCCGGCGGCGTGTCCGCGCGGGCAGGGTTCCGCCGCAACGCTTCCGTCAACGCCGCCGCTTGATCGTGCACAGCCTATCCTCTGCTCAGCGTTTTTTCATTCCACAAGCATGAAGTAGCAAACCCCGGCAAGGATAGCGATGAAGAGCCGCAAACAACGATTGATCCCGCTGGCCGCCGCGCTGGCGCTGGCATTGGGCGCCGCGCACGGCCCTGCGGGGGCGGCAGCGATGGCCGAGAAGGCTGACAAGGCTGATGTCGTGCAGATGCCCGCCATCAGCGTGTTTGGCGACGCCATCAGCGCCGGCACGGCCGGGCGCTCGTACATCAACAGCGCCGACATCGAGCGCCAGCAGGCCGACAATGTCGCGTCCTTGCTCGACACCCTGCCAGGCGTGGACCTGGCCGGCACGGCCCGTCCCAGCGGCCAGAGCCTCAATATCTGGGGTTTTAATAAAGTACAGGATGTGAAAGTCATCCTCGATGGCGTGCCCAAGGGCTTTGAAAAATACCGCCAGGGCTCCATCTTCATCGAGCCGGAACTGATCAAGCAGATCGAGGTGAACAAGGGCGCGCATACGAGCTTGTACGGCAATGGCGGTTTCGGCGGCGTCATCACGGTCGAGACCAAGGATGCGCAAGACTTGCTGGAAGGCGGCGAGAAAGTGGGCGCCATGCTGAGGTACTCGCGTCGAACAATGGCGAAAACGACGCCACCGTGGCCGTGTATGGCCGCAGCGCAGATGGCCGCTTCGATGCGATGGCCTTTACCACGCAGCGCAAGTCCGACGATTTGCGCAAACCCGATGGCAAGCCATTCCGCTTTTCCGCCATCGACGCGCCATCGAGCCTGGCCAAGCTGAATATCCGCCTGACGCCGGAGCAGCTCTTGACCCTGACGGCGATGAAGAGCGGCAGCACGGGCTGGGGCCCGTTCGCCGCCATGGGCGAAGACGTGCCCACGCCGACCGAGGCGGAGATCAGGAAGTACGGGCTGGAAGAAGCGTGGCAGCGCAAGGCCGTGTACCGCGACCAGGACGACGACACGTACTCCGTGAAGTGGCAGTATGCGCCGCAAGACAATCCGTGGATCAAGCTGACGGCCAGCGCCGGCTATTCGCACACGGACCAGCATGACAAGCGGCTGCCATCGGCTTCGCTGGGCTCCTACCTGGGTTCGCTGGGCAACGAGAGCTGGGCGTCGTACGTGGACCGCATTTTTGAGGTGCGCAATGAGAGCGTGTTTGCGACGGGCGCCGTGTCGCACGTGCTGCAAACGGGCCTGCAGTGGCACAAGAACGTGCGCGATACCCTGATGTACTACCCGTCGTCGACGGCACTGAAGGACCCCAGCTATAACTACGGCTACTTCCAGCCCTACTACATGCCGGCCGGACGCCAGGAAACCACGGGCCTGTACCTGCAGGATGCGATGACGTATGGCGACCTGACGCTGACGGCGGCACTGCGTCACGACAGAGTCGTTTCCGAGGGCGTGCCGAACAAGGCATCGCGCTACAACAGCCCGCTGCCGGCCGCCGGCCACGATTTTAGCGAGAAAGTACATGCAGACTGGTCGCCCCGCCTGGGCCTGTTCTGGAAGGCATCGAGCAGCGTGGCGCTGTTCGGCGACTTGAGCCGGACCTGGCGCGCGCCGACCATCGACGAGATGTATTCGAATGAATATTATGTGTCGCCGCGCCTCGGTTCATCGACGCCGGGCACCAGCCGCAACTTGGCCGTCGAGCGCGTGACGGCCGTACGCGCGGGCGTCATGCTGCACCGCTAGAACGTGTTCATGCAGCGCGACGACGCGCAGCTGCGCCTGACGGTCTACCGTAATCGCGTCAGCGACAATATCGGCCCGCGCCTGGGCGTGCTGATCGAAGGCTACGAGCCGGGATCGGGCAAGGTGCCGCCGGCGCTGTCCGACTACCGCAACCTGGCCGGTTTCCACACGCAGGGCGTGGAGGTCGAATCCTACTACAACTCGCCGCGCCTGTTTGCCAGCGCTTCGTTGTCGAAGCAGCGCGGCACGCGCACCGGTTCCCAGCGCGACCCGTGGGGCCAGGATGAACCCGTATCGACGATTGCGCCGGACAAACTGATGGCGGGCCTGGGCTGGCGCTTGCCCGACCTTGGCGCCAGCATCGGCTGGCAGGGCCGCTTCGTGGCGAAGCAGGAGCGCGTGCTGCCGGTGGGCAGCGTGTACCGCCTGCCGCCGTCGAAAGGCTATGCGTTGCATACCTTGTTCGCGTCGTGGAATGGCAAACAGGGCGTGTGGCGCGGCACGGAAGTGCGGTTGACGGTCGATAATGTTTTCAATCGCAATTACATGCCCTACTTGAGCGAAGCCGTTACCGGCGTGGGACGGAATGCAAAGTTGAGCGTGTCACGTAAGTTTTGATTAATTTTAAGAATGGCGGGCCGGAGACGCGGGCCTGAGAAAATGCCGATGGCGGCGTTGCAGCTCCTTGCCGTACTGGCGTACTGTCTGCGTCGCTGCGCCTTGCCCTCGACATTTTTCAGGCTCGCTTGGCCCGGGGTGCCTTTTTTTGGGGCGTGGGCCTACTCCCGGTCCGTTGCATGTTCCGTTGAACTTCCAACTTCAAACGTCAACGTAGCACCAATGCCTTGACCGTTTTCCAGGCCGTGCTGCCCGAGTGCGTGACGCGCACCTGGTTGCGGCCCCCTTCCTTGGCCACGTACAGGGCGCGGTCGGCGGCGACGAACAGCGCTTCGCGGTCGTCCAGCTGGTGCGGGATGATGGTCGCCACGCCGATGCTGACGGTGATCCACGGCGAGGTGGCGGAGCGCGGGTGTGGCAGTTGCAGTGCTTCGACGTGCATGCGGATGGTTTCGGCCAGATGCAGGGCGCCGTCGGCATCCGTGTCGGAGCACAGCATGACGAATTCCTCACCGCCGTAGCGGGCTGCCAGGTCTCCCGGGCGGGCGGCGTGCGAGGCGATGGCTTGCGCCACCTGCTGCAGGCAGCTGTCGCCGGCCGGATGGCCCAGGCTGTCGTTGTACAGCTTGAAGTGGTCGACGTCGAGCACCACCAGCGACAGGGCGCCGCCGCCGCGCACGGCGCGCTGCCACTCTTTCTCCAGAAAGCTGTCGAAATGCCGGCGGTTGGCGATTTTCGTCAGCGGGTCGAGGTAGGCGGCGCGCTGCAGCGCGTCTTCCGAGCGCTTGTGGTGCGTGATGTCGTGCAGCAGGCCGATATACAGGGGCTGGCGCAGATACATGGGCGTCAGGGTCAGGTCCATGCTCAGCGCCGCGCCGTTGCGGTGGCGCACTACCACTTCGCGCGTGCCGTGGTTGTGCGCCGTCTCCGGATTGGCCGCGTACATGGCGAAGTAATCGAGGTACTCCTGCGTCACCAGCGGGCTGAGCAGTTCAGCGATCGAGCCTCCGGCCAGTTCGTTTTCGCGGTAGCCCAAATACTGGTCGCAGGCGGGATTGGTGTACTGGATGCGCCCGTCCGCCTCGATGATCAGCAAGCCTTCGGCCATGTTGTTGACGATGGTGCGCAGGCGCTCGGCCTGTTCCTGCTGGTTCTCATTGTTGCTGCGGATGTGCAGCTGGGCGCGCACGCGTGCGCACACTTCGGCCATGCGCAGCGGTTTGCTGATGTAGTCGACGGCGCCGCAGTCGAAACCGGCCACCACGTCTTCCGTCTCCGTCCTGGCGCTCATGAAGATGACGGGAATGCCCTGCGTCAGCGGATGCTGCTTGAGGCGGCGGCAGGTTTCGATGCCATCCATGTCCGGCATCAGCACGTCGAGCAGGATCAGGTCGGGATGGGCGCGCTGGGCGATCGCCAGCGCCCGCTCACCGGACGTGGCGACATAGGTTTGATAACCCTGTTCGCTCATCAGCTTGCGCAGCAGCTCAAGGTTGGCCGGCGCATCGTCGACAATCAAAATGGCGGCATCGCGCCGCTGGGAATGCTCCACACTGCCTGGACTCATTGCTTCCGGCCTTCTCGATGTACTCTGCGCTGCCAGCGTTTGCTGCATTTTCCGTGATGCTGACCGGGTTCAAAGCGGATACAGCGGTCAAATCATACCGCTTTGCCAATTTCTTGGGTGGAAAAATCGATGCTGCGGGAGATGAGAAAATATTATTCTTATACTATTTTAAGAATAAATATACGCGGTTGCTGTCGCGAAGGCGGTTTTTAGGCGGAGAGAGGCGTGCCCGTTGGCGCTGGGGCAGCAATGACACGCCCCGCGCAGGCGGGGCGTGAAGAGCGCAATTACATTTTTGCGGCGATCAGTTTACCCAGGATGGCGATGCCCTCGCGGATGCGTTCCGGCGGCACCGTGACGAACGACAGGCGCAAGGTATGCGTTTCCGGCGTGTTCGCATAGAACGGCGCGCCCGGCACGAAGGCGACCTTGTTGGCGATGGCTTCATCGAGCAGTTTCATGGCGTCGATGTGCTTCGGCAAGGTGACCCAGATGAACATGCCGCCTTCCGGTTTCGTCCAGGTGACGCCGGCCGGGAAGTGCTCTTCCAGCGCCGACAGCATGGCCTGGCACTGGTTGCCGTACAGGCTGCGGATGCTGGGGATATGCCGCTCCAGGAAGCCATCCTTGATCACTTCATGCACCACCATCTGCGTCAGCTGCGACGTGTGCAGGTCGGCCGCCTGCTTGGCCAGTTCCAGGCGGCGCACCAGTGGCGGCGGGGCCACCACGTAGCCGAGGCGGATGCCGGGCGTGAGCACTTTCGAGAACGAACCCATGTAGATGACGCCATCCGGATTCATGTTGATCATCTTCGGATACGGCTCGCCGCTGTAGCTCAGGGCGCCGTACGGATCATCCTCGATCAGCGGCAGGCCGTGGCGGGCGCAGGTTTCCACCAGTTCCACGCGGCGCGCCACGGACAGGCTGCGGCCCGTCGGGTTCTGGAAGTTCGGCAGCGCGTACAACAGGCGCGCGCCATCGGCGACGGGGTCGATCGACGACGGCACCAGGCCTTCGTCATCGGTGTCGACGGAAACGAATTCGGGACGGTAGACGGAAAACGCCTGCAGTGCGCCCAGGTAGCTGGGGGTCTCCACCAATACCTTGCTGCCTTCGTCGATCAGGACCTTGCCCAGCAAGTCCAGCGCCTGCTGCGAGCCGGACGTCATCAGCACTTGCTCGGGCAGGATAGTGCTGCCATTGCTGGAGAGCGAGTCGGCGATCCACTGGCGCAGCGGCAGGTAGCCGTCGGTAGGGCCGTATTGCAGGGCCACCTTGCCATTGTTCGACAGGACCTTGTCGAAGGCGGTCTTCATTTCTTCCACGGGGAAGGTGGCGGGCGAGGGCAGGCCGCCGGCAAACGAGATGATCTCGGGACGCTGCGTGATCTTCAGGATTTCGCGGATGAACGAGCTTTGCAGCTGTTCCGCGCGTTCGGCAAAGCGCCATTGGATCGGATTCGGATTTTCAATTTTCATACGAGTCTCACAGAAGATGCCGAGCTGCGCCGGCTGGATTTGTTGGCCCGCTTGTGGCGGTGCGTGCGCAAGCGGCGCCGGATAGGCGTCGCCATGGTGCTGCGGTATTGTACGGCTTGCACGCCGCTCTGCCCATCCGCACGCGCAAGGACGTTGCAAATGGGCGTCAGGGAGCCTTACTTCAGCTTGCGTCCGATGGCCACAACGGCGATCACGGCGCCGGCAAACAGCAGGCTTTCTCCCGTCAGGGGCTCGTGCAGCAGCACGGCCGCGCCCATCAAGGTGAGGAAAGGCTGCAGCAACTGCGTCTGTCCCACGCGCGCCACGCCGCCCAGCGCCATGCCCCGGTACCAGAAAAAGAAGCCGATAAACATGGAAAACACGGAGATATAGGCAAAGCCCAGCCAGGCCGCGCCGCTGGCCTGCGCCATCAGCGCGCGCTGCGGCCAGGCGTTCCACAGCACCACGGGCAAGACAAAAGGCACGGCCAGCAGCAGCGCCCAGGAAATCACATGCTGGCCTGGCATGGTTTGCGCCAGGCGTCCCCCTTCCGCATAACCGAGGGCGCCCAGCAGCACGGCGGCGAACATCAGCCAGTCGGCCAGGTGGAAGCTGCCGCCGCCCTGGCGCAGGGCGAACGCCACCACCAGCGCCGTGCCGAGCAGGGCCATCAGCCAGAATCCCGGGGAAGGGCGCTCCTTGCCGCGCAGCACGGCAAACACGGCCGTGGCCAGCGGCAAAATGCCGACCAGCACGGCACCGTGCGAAGCGGGCAGGCTGCGCATGGCGATCGACGTCAGCCAGGGGAAGCCCAGCACGCAGCCCAGCGAGACGAGCGCCAGCGGCAGCCATTGTTCGCGCCGTGGCAACGGCGCCCGCTGCTGCCACAGCCACAGGCTGGCCAGGCAGGCGGCCACCAAGGCGCGGCCCAGGGCGACAAAGGTGGGATCGAGTTCGGCCACGGCCATGCGCGTAAAAGGCAGGGTCAGGCTGAAGAGGGCGACGGCGATCAGGCCCAGCAGCAACCCCTTGCGGTCATCGCTGAAGCGGGGCGGATGGGGGGGAGAGGCGGCGGTGCTCGTGAGTGAAGACATGGGTTTCCTGGTGCGTGCGATAAGGGGAAGGCATGGATTTGTGTGATCCATACTGCTATCCTAGGCGTGAATAGCAGTACAGTACAAATACACTTCCACGCATAATTTCACATACTGTAATGGTCATATGAGCAATACACTCGCCTCTCCGTCCCTACCCTTGCTGTCGCGCGCCTCGGGCGAAACATTGATCGACCAGATCGTGCGCTCGCTGGCGGTGCGCATCGACGACAAGCTGCTGCGCGGCGGCGCGCGCATGCCCTCGATCCGCCAGTGCGCCGCCAGCCTGAGCGTGTCGTGCGCCACGGTGGTGGCCAGCTACGACAAGCTGGTGGCGCGCGGCTACCTCGAATCGCGGCGCGGCGCCGGCTTTTTCGTGCGCGAGCGCTCGCCGCTGAACGCGCCGGCGCCGCCCGCTGGCGCGCAGGACGCGGCGGCGCAGCCGATGGACGTGGTTTGGCTGATCCGTAACATGTTCCGCCAGACGCCGGTCATCCCCGCGCCAGGCTCCGGCATGCTGCCCGCCGAGTGGCTCGATGGCGACCTGGTGGCGCGCGCGCTGCGCGACGTCAGCCGCCAGCCCGGCAGTTTGCTGCTGGGCTATGGCGCGCCGCAGGGTTTCCTGCCGCTGCGCCAGCAGTTGCAGCTGAAACTGGCGGGGCTGGAAATCGCCTGTCCGCCCGAGCAGATCGTCACCACGGTGGGCGTGATGCAGGCGCTGGACCTGGTGGCGCGCGAGTTTGCCCGGCCCGGCGAGACCATTTTCGTCGACGATCCCGCCTACTGGCTGATGTTTGGCGCCTTTGCCGCCATGGGCATGCACGTCATCGGCATCCCGCGCTTGAAAGATGGCCCAGATATCGCCGTGCTGGCCGAGCTGGCGGCCTTGCACCGTCCCAAGCTGTACGTGATCAACTCGGTGCTGCACAACCCCAGTTCGACCTCGCTGTCGGCGGCCAAGGCGTTCCAGGTGTTGCGCCTGGCCGAACAGCACGATTTCCTCGTCGTCGAAGACGATATCTATTGCGACATGCATCCCGGCGGCGAGGTGCAGCCGGCCACGCGCCTGGCCGCGCTGGACCAGCTGCGCCGCGTGATTTACCTGGGCGGCTTTTCCAAGAGTCTGGCGGCGAACCTGCGCGTGGGCTTCATCGCCACATCGCCGGAGCGGGCGCAGCGCCTGGCCGACCGCAAGATGCTGGCCACCTTGACCACCAGCGACATCGGCGAGCGCGTGGTGTATAAAATCCTCTCGCAGGGCCTGTATCGCAAGCATGCGGAGCGCCTGCGCACGCGGCTGGATAAGGTGCGCGAGGGTACTTACCGCAAGGTCGAGCAGGCGGGTTTGCGCTTCGATCCTGCGCCGGCCGGCATGTTCGTGTGGGTGGACGCGGGTTGCGACACGAATCTGCTGGCTGAAAAGGCGCTGGCCGAGGGGCTGGTGCTGGCGCCGGGCAGCTTGTTTTCGCCGCGCCAGCTGCCGTCGACCCGCATGCGCCTGAATCTGGCCACGGTGCAGGACCCGCGCGTCTGGGATTTTTTGGGCCGCGCACTGGGATAAGGCACCGCGTGAAGGCACAGCGTGAAACAGGGGGCCTTGAAATCGCTTATATAATCCCCAACTCCGTAGCATCCGTCCCATCCACAAGACTATGAGGTAAAAATGGCTGTCTCCGAAAAGCAAACCCTGGGTTTTCAGACCGAAGTGAAGCAAATGCTGCATCTGATGATCCATTCCCTGTACTCGAACAAGGAAATCTTCCTGCGCGAATTGATCTCGAACGCGTCCGACGCGGCCGACAAATTGCGTTTCGAAGCGATCGATAACGACGCCCTGTACGGCAACGATCACGAATTGAAGATCAAGGTCAGCTTCGACAAGGATGCGCGTACCATCACCATTTCCGACAATGGCATCGGCATGACCCGTGACGAGGCGATCTCGCACCTGGGCACCATCGCCAAGTCGGGCACCAAGGAATTCTTCGGCAAGCTGTCGGGTGACCAGCAGCAGGACGCGGCCCTGATCGGCCAGTTCGGCGTGGGCTTCTATTCAGGCTTCATCGTCGCCGACAAGATCACCGTCGAAACGCGCCGCGCCGGCGCGGACGCGTCCGAGGGCGTGCGCTGGGAATCGGCTGGCGAAGGCGATTACAGCATCGAAACCATCGAGAAAACGGGCCGTGGCACGGACATCATCCTGCACCTGCGCGAAGGCGAGGACGAATTGCTGTCGAGCTGGAAGATCAAGTCCATCATCCGCAAGTACTCGGACCATATCTCGCTGCCGATCGTGATGCAGAAGGAAGAGTGGGACGAAGAGAAAAAAGAAACCGTCCTGAAAGACGAATTCGAAACCGTCAACCAGGCCAGCGCCCTGTGGGCCCGCAACAAGGCCGACATCACGCCGGAACAGTACGACGAATTCTACAAGCACGTGTCGCACGACTTCCAGTCGCCGCTCACGCACACGCACAACCGCGTGGAAGGGCGCAGCGAATACACGCAGCTGCTGTACATCCCGGCCAAGGCGCCGTTCGACATGTGGGACCGCAACAAGCGCGGCGGCATCAAGCTGTACGTCAAGCGCGTCTTCATCATGGACGATGCCGAGCAGCTGATGCCGACCTATTTGCGCTTCGTGCGCGGGGTGATCGACTCGGCCGACCTGCCGCTGAACGTGTCGCGTGAAATCCTGCAGGAATCGCGTGACGTCAAGGTGATTCGCGAAGGCTCGACCAAGCGCGTGCTGGGCATGCTGGAAGAACTGGCGAATGCGGACGAGCAGGACAAGAAGGACAAGTACGCCGTCTTCTGGAAGGAATTCGGCCAGGTGCTGAAAGAAGGCATCGGCGAAGATGCGGGCAACAAGGAACGCCTGGCCAAGCTGCTGCGCTTTGCCTCGACCGCCAACGACAGCGACGCGCAAATCACCTCGTTCGCCGATTACGTGGCGCGCATGAAGGAAGGCCAGGACAAGATCTATTACGTCACGGCCGACAATTACGCTGCCGCCAAGAACAGCCCGCACCTGGAAATCTTCCGCAAGAAGGGCGTCGAAGTGCTGCTGCTGACGGACCGTGTCGATGAATGGATGCTGTCGTTTATCCAGGACTTCGAAGGCAAGGAACTGGTTTCCGTCGCCAAGGGCGGCCTGGACCTGGGCGCGCTGGAAGACGAGGCGGAAAAGAAAGAGCACGAAGAAACGGAAACCTCGTACGCCGACCTGGTGGGCAAGATGAAGGCCGTGCTGGCCGACAAGGCCAAGGACGTGCGCGTGACGTTCCGCCTGACCGATTCGCCAGCCTGCCTGGTGGCCGATGAAAATGAATTGTCGGGCAACCTGCTGCGCATGCTCAAAGCGGCTGGCCAGAGCGCGCCGGAATCGAAGCCGATTCTGGAAATCAATCCGAACCACCCGCTGGTGACGCGCCTGAAATACGAAGATGCGCAAGGCGGCAAGTTCGGCGACTGGGCCAACATCCTGTTCGACCAGGCCATGCTGGCTGAAGGCGGCTCGCTGGCCGACCCGGCCAGTTTTGTCAAACGCCTCAACGAGTTGCTGCTCAATACGGCGAAGTAATTCAGATGCGTGTAGGTCGGATTAGCGCAAGCGTAATCCGACACTGTGGCTAATGCGTCAAGGCCGGCCCTTTCCTCGTGAAAGGGCCGGCTTTTTTCATGGCTGCTGTTAGCGCCGCATGCGCGTGCATCGAGCCCTGACTGCAGGTACTTGAGGCATAATTGCCTCTTGTTGAATTTAATCCGTCGATGGCCGGCATGGCCGTTGGCGCAGGAGCCTGTCATGTCAGTGAGTACCCGGGATGCCCTTTTGAAGAGCGCAGAGATCCACTTGCGTTCGAAAGGCTACGCCGCTTTCAGTTATGCCGATTTGTCGGAAGAGATAGGCATACGCAAGGCCAGTATCCACCATCATTTCCCCACCAAGGAAAATCTCGGCGTGGCCTTGATCACACAATATATCGAAATGTTTACCGAGAAGCTGCAAGCCATCGATGCGGCGCATGCCGATCCGGTCGAGCGTCTGCGCGAATTCGGCGGGCTGTTTCTGGCCAGCGCCAACGATCATTTGCTGCCGCTGTGCGGCGCGCTTGCGGCCGAAATGGCGGCGCTGCCCGAATCGCTGCAGGCCTTGGGCCGGCAGCTGATGGCGCAGCAGCTGGACTGGATGGAAAACAACCTCGTGCAGGCGGCGCAGGTACATGGCTGGAGCTTGCGGAAACTACCGAAGGATTACGCCTTCATGCTGCTCAGCGCCTTGGAGGGCGCCAGCTTTATCGGCTGGGCCCTGGGGCCATCGACCGATCCGCTGGCGGCGTTTCATTACATGCTCGACAATCTGGCATAGCGCTGGCAGGCCCGCTCAGGAAAACAGAGCGGGTTTGGCGATCATGAGCGCGCAGATGGTCAAAAACACGGCCAGCTTGATGCACAGCCAGGTTTCCAGTCTGGCGTCCGCTTGCGCGTATCCCTGTTCCATTTTCTCTTCCACCTTGTCCGCCCAGAAATGATCGATGGCTTGCGCGCCGATAAAAAGCGCGAGGGACAGCCGCATCCAGCCCATTTGCAGCCAGTCCCATTGTTGCTGGTATAGCAGGATCAGCCCGCCGGCAAGCAGTACCCAGCCCGCGACGGCGATCTGCTGATGGAGCTTATGCAAGGTGTCGCGGCCGGCGGGCTTGCGTATCAGCTTGAGCAGGCGCGGCGTCAGCATCATCGGGCCGATGAAGGCCATGGCGGCGACGATGTGCAGTATCAGCAGGAATGTATAGGTGTTCATGGTTCTCTCGTATCGGCAAGGACAGTTGTTTGCGGAACGTTTAGAATAAGATTGTCCATCCACTTTCGCTACTCGCATTCATGGCAAAAACTGCAGCGCATGCGGAGCCCCGCAAGCGGCCGTCCCAGGCCAGATCGGCTGCCACCGTCGCGGCGATGGTGGAGGCGGCTGCTCGCATTATTGAGGTTCGGGGTTGGGCCACGTTGACGACGAATCATGTTGCCGAGCTGTCCGGCGTCAGCATCGGCTCTTTGTACCAGTACTTCCCGTCGAAAGAGGCGCTGCTGGCCGAACTGGTACGCCGCGAACGCGCGATGCTGCTGTACGACGTGGGGCAAGCCATGGCGCTGGAGGGGGAATTGCCGTTCGCGATAGAACGATGTGTCATGGCCGGTCTGGCGTACCAGTTCAGGCGGCCCGCGCTTGCCCTCGCGCTGGAATCGGCGCCGTCGTCGCCATCCTTGCAGCATGAGGACGAGGCCTTGCGGCAGGCGCTATCGGGCCAGCTCGCGGGGCTGCTGGCGCGTCATGGTGTCGCCGATCCTGATATGGCCGCCGCCGACGTGATTGCGCTATGCCGCGGCATCATCGACGCCGCAGCGCTGCGGGGAGAAACGGATATGGCGTCGCTTGCGCGGCGCCTGGAACGCGCGGCCCATGGCTATCTGGACACGGCGGGACCTGCCAGGGGAGCCCCCGCCAGCGCTTAAGGGAGGATGCAGCCGTCCAGACCACAGACCTCCCCGGCCGATGCGGCCAGCTCCTGCCGCGATTGCGCATGGAGATTCTCCAGCGCTTGCCTGAAAACTTCTGGCGGCTGGGCGCCAGAAATGTGCGCTCCATTGCCGAAAACGAACAGCGGCAC
This sequence comes from Janthinobacterium sp. PSPC1-1, assembly GCF_049897625.1. Lineage (NCBI taxonomy): Bacteria > Pseudomonadati > Pseudomonadota > Betaproteobacteria > Burkholderiales > Oxalobacteraceae > Janthinobacterium > Janthinobacterium sp. PSPC1-1. The sequence continues at coordinate 280,626 of NZ_JAFCWP010000006.1, forward strand.
GCCGGAAGCGATGTGCGAGGCCTGGTACTCATCGTCTTGCACCTGCTGGCGCAATTGCGGTGTCGACCACGCGCGCTGCACCACCTCGGCAGGCACGCCCGCCTGGGCCGCGAGCAGGGCGAGGGAATCGCGGTCGAACAGCGACTTGCCGTGCGAAATACTCTGCTCATACAGTACTTCGGCCAGGCGCTGCTGCGATGCCGCGTCGCCGGCTGCCTTGACGAGCATGTGCGCGTCCATGGTGTCGCCAAACAGCATGGTGTCGAAGTGGTAGGCCAGGCCTTCGGCCGCTCCATGCGACTGCACCGAATACATCATGCCCTCGGCGGCCAGCGGATCACGAAATTTTTTCAGCAAGGCTGTCTTGATCGGTTCGGCTTTATAGTTCGGCGCAAGGCGGTAAGCGCGCAAGTTGACTTGCACTGCGTCCTTGTGTTCGAAAGCGGCAAGGGCCCTGTCGAAGCGGCGCTTGGCAATCCAGCACCAGGGGCAGACAAAATCGGACCAGATATCGACGACGAGCGTTTTTGTGTTGCTGTTCATGGTTTTTCCTTGAATGGCCGGCCTGGCACGCGTACATGCCAGGCCGGCTGACGTGGCTTATCAAGCCTTGTCGAAAGCGTCCAGTACGTGGGTGCTGTACACCACAGCGGCGCCCGCATTGAGGTTGATCGCCACGCCGAGCGCTTCAGCAATTTCTTCCACGGTCACGCCGAGTTTCTTGGCGGCGGCAGCGTGGAAGGCGATGCAGCCATCGCAGCGCGTGGTGACGGCCACGGCCAGCGAGATCAGTTCCCGCGTCTTCGCATCGAGATGGTTCGTCTTGTCGCCGGCGCCGCCCAGTGCGGCGATGCCTTTCATGGTGTCGGGCGTCAGTGCATTGAGTTGCATCGCACGTGTGTTGATGTCTTGCCGAGCTTGTTTCCAGTCTTCCATGATTTCCTCGCTATCTATGTAAGCGCTTGCGCGCGGGTTGGGGGGCGACGATTCCCGGGAGGGGAATCAGGCCTCGATAATTTCCAGGGTGGGCAGCATACGGATGGCCTTCGAGAAATTGGCCAGGTTGACCGAGGTCTTGGTCACGGCCTGGTGCAGTGCCTCGACGCGCTCGCGCGAGGCATCCGTGCGCAGCCGCACCACGTAGCTGACTTCGTCGTAGCCGGGGTTGACGCTGTCGTCCAGGCCGAGGAAGCCGCGCAGGTCCAGCTTGCCGTCCGTCTCGATCTCCAGGCTGTGCACGGTGATGCCCATGGCTGCCGCATTGGCGGCGTAACCGACCGACAGGCAGGCGTTGAGGGCGGCCATCAGCAACTCTTGCGGATTGGGCGCCGTGTTTTGGCCAAGCAATTCATGCGGTTCGTCCGAGGCGATCTCGAAATGGCGCGCATGCATTTCACCACCGAGGACATAGTGACTGACGGTGGCCACGCTGCGCGTCTGGTGTTCCCACCGTGTCTTGACATTGAAGCGCGCCTCGCCTTTGTCGGGATGCTCTGCTACGCCTTGCGCAAATTGTTGCAGGCCTGCTACGTCAATTCCATTGAGCATGTTGGCACCGGCCGCCGCGCCATAGGCCGGATAGTCGGTATAGCCCTGGGACAGGGGACCGCTGGCGCCGTAGTAGGTCGAGCGGTCGCTGTCGGCCAGCGGCCAGTTGTTTTGCATGCGCTGCACCAGATCCGGGTTGGAGATGAACGGCATGCCGAAGGCGATCAGATCGAGGTCGCCCTTTTCCAGCTCGCTGTGCGCCAGTTCCTGCGTGAAGCCGCCCGCGCCGATCAGGGTGCCACGGTAGTCCTGGCGGAACTGCGCGCCAAAGCCGGGCGGCACTTGCGCCGCCGTGATGGTCGGCTGGTAGTTCAGGTGCACATAGGCCAGTTTCCGGGTATTGAGCGCCTGGGCCACGCTGCTCCACACCTGCGCTTCATCGGCATAGGCGCGCATGTCGTACAGGCGGCCGAACGGCGAAATGCGCACGCCGACTTTGCCGCTGCCGATGGCGGCCGACAAGGCGTCTATGGTATCGAGCAAAAAGCGCTGGCGGTTGGCGATGCTGCCGCCGTACTGGTCGGTGCGCGTATTGACGGCGCTGCTGAGGAACTGGTCGAACAGGAAGCCGTTGGCCGCCATGACCTCGATCCCGTCAAAGCCGGCTTCGATAGCCACTTTTGCCGCATGCACGAAGTCGGCGGTCACGCGCGCGATTTCATCGACGGTCAGCGCGCGCGGCACGCTGGGCAGCACAGGTCCGGCCTTGCCCGGTTCGATCCAGGCGTAGACGGTGGTGTTTTCCGCCGCCACGGTGCTGGGGCCGACGGGCGCCACGTTGCCCGGCTGGATAGACACATGCGACATGCGGCCCACGTGCCACAGCTGGGCAAAGATCTTGCCGCCCTTGGCATGCACGGCATCGGTGACCTGGCGCCAGCCCTGGCCCTGGGTGGTGCTGTAGATGCCTGGCGTGTACAGATAGCCACGGCCTTCATCGGAGACGGGCAAGCCCTCGGTGACGATCAGGCCGGCCGAGGCGCGTTGGGCGTAATACAGTGCGGTGAGCACATCGGGATTGTTTTCGAGGGTGCGCGTGCGCGTCATCGGCGCCATGACGACGCGGTTGGCCAGGGAAGTGCCCGACAGGTCATAGGGGGTGAACAGTTGATGCATGTGATGCCTCGCAAAGGGACGAATGCGCCGTGGCGCGGAAGGATTGCCGGGTGAAATGCCGGGCTCGAAATAAGTCTACCATCTAGTAGGTAGGCATGTCAATCGATCGTAGCGCCAACAAAATCGCTATGATGCGGCTTTGCACGGGATGATACGGATGATGGCAATGAAGAAGCGCCTGATGGCGGGCCTGGGCGCGCATGCGCTGGGCTGCCTGCTGTTTATTGTGTTGAGCTGGCTGGGTTTTTTCCTGTACACGCAGCTGTTCGGCAGCCTCGGCTCGCGCGGCGTGGCCGGTGGCCTGGCCCTGCTGCTGGTGTTTTACGTGTATGCGGGCACGAATCTGCTGCTGGCGCTGCTGCCGCCCGGCAGGGTGAAACCGCTGCTGTGCGGCTTGCTGGGCGCGGCGGTGCTTGCGTATCTGCTGCCCCAGCATCCGCTGCGGGCCATTTACTTCAGCGTGCTGTCGGGCGGTTTGAGCTGGCTGGCCGTGCTGGCCAGCGCGCGCTTAATCCAATTCCTGCGCGGCTGACAGGCCCGTGAGAAAGGCGGCGACCGCATGGGCGGCCGCTGCCGGCGCCGCCTGCAGCAGCATGTGCGGCGCGTCGATATCGACCAGCTGCGTGCCCGCTGCCTGCCGCAGTATCTGCTGGGCGTTTGCCGGCGGCACCAGGCGGTCGTGGCGGGCGCGCAGATACAGCACGGGCAGGCTGCCGCGCGCGAAGCTGCGCGAGGCGTCTTTTTTCGGTATCTCCAGCACGGCGCGCAGGCGCTGGCGCAGCACGCTGGGCGGCACTTGCGCCAGCGCTGCTGCCAGTTCCGCCTGCAGTGGCGGCGTGGCGTAGGGCGTCAGCAGCGCCTGGCGCAGGGCGAAGCCGGGCAGGGTGCCAAAGGGGATCAAGTCCAGCAGGTGGCGCAGCGGTGTCAGCAGCGGGCGCGGATTGCGCACGAATGAACAGCACAGGATCAGCGCGCGCATGCCCGGCGGCGGATCGGCGCGCAGGGCGGCCCCCAGCGGCCCCGAAAACGATTCGGCCAGCAGCACGAAAGGGCGGTCGCGCGGCAGGCGCTCGCGCACGAACGCTTCCAGTGCCGCATAGTCGAGTGGTGCGGCCGGATAGGCGATGGTCTGGGTCTCGATGGCGGTCTGCGCGCGCAAGGCGGCGTCAAAACGCTGGAATAGCCGGGCCGTGCCATCCATGCCGGGCAGGAGGACAAGCAGGGTCGGGGCGTGGGTTGGTGTCGTCATTGCGGCCATCATAACAGCGGCCTCGGCGCACATGCCGTCCGCCAGCCGCAGGGCATGGGGGCTGGCGCCATGCTAGAATCGCCGGCGCGCCATGCGTGGCCGTAATCGCGGTCAAATCCCCGACAGACAGAATCATGCATATCATTTTTTCGAATTACCGCACCCTGGGCGGCGCCTTGCTGGTAGCTGCCTGCGTCCTTTCCCAGCCCGCCCGCGCCACGGCGGCACCCTCGGCGCCGGCCGGGAAAAGCCTGTCCTCCCTGCTGGCCGGCGGCCCTTTGCCGCGCCTGAGCGAAGACCCGCAAGTGCGCGCCGCGCTGTTCGATTTCTTCGGTTACGCGCGCGGCAGCTACACGGAAGACGATGAACTGCTGCTGGCGCAGGCGCTCGAAGCGATCAGCGAAAAGCGCGACGCCACGCGCACCGCGCTGGCCGATGGCCGCCAGTTGCTGGCGTCGATGAATGACCGCAAGCAGGGCCGTGAACGGGGCGCCATGCTGCTCGACAAGCGCGGCGCCATCCTCGCCTTTGGCCTGGTCAACGGACATTGCCACCTGGAGGGCCAGCCGCTGGCGAAAGTCTGCAATCCCGATCCGAATGCGGTGCTGACGGTGTTCCACCGCAAGGGCATGCTGGTTGGCGACGCGGCGCCCCTGTTGGCCTGGGCCAGGCAATTGCCGCCCATGCTGGCGCTGATCGCGGGCGACAAGGAAGCGGGCGCCGATGGGCAGAAGATCGCCAGCGTCGAATATGTGCTGGCGCAGCCGGCCCTGCCGGGCTGGAACCGCGCCCAGCTGCCGCCCGCCTATCCGCCGGCGCTCTTGCCGCTGCTGCTCGATAAATCCACGGTGCTGACGTCGGCCGGCGCCGGCGTGTTTGCCTATCCGCTCACGCTGAAGGGCAAGAAACAGAACAATGTGCTGGACCATGCCGAAGGCCGCCCGCCGCGCGACCTGGAAGTGGCATTGCGCAGCTATGCCAGCTTCGATGCGGTGGTCGAGCGCTACCGCCAGCTGGCCAAGGGCGCCAGGCTGCAGCGCAATGAGCGCACGGCCTACCTCGATGGCGACATGGGGCAGGGCAGCTACCGCGTCTACATCCGCAACACGGGCGTCGATGGCGTGATGATCGACGTGGCGCTATGGCAGCGCAAGCTGGCGGCCGGCCGCTGATTTTAGCCTGGGCGCGCCTCTTCGTAGCCCAGTTGCACCAGCTGCGCGGCGATGGCGTCGTCGCGTGATTTCCTGCCGGTGCGCAGACGCGCATGTGTCAGGGACGCGGGCAAGCCGTGTGCCAGCAAGGCGTCGATGTCGAGCATAGTCTCGGATACCGACAGCTGGCGCAGGGCGGGCAAGGCGGCGAGGCCGGGCAGGCTGTCGAGCGTCTTGCAGGTGTGCAGGTTCAGGCGTTCGAGCACGGGATTGGGACCCAGCGCGATGTGCCGCAGCTTGATCTGGTCTTCCACCCATAGTGCCTGCAGCAGGGGGAAGCGGCCGATATCGCCCAGCGTTTCCAGGCCGCGCACGCGTATCACTTCCAGTTTCTTCAACAGCGGCGCGTCGATGTGCGCGATCGATTCGCGGCCACCCAGCTGCAACAGCAGCCTGTCCAGGCCGGCCATCTCCGAGATAAAATCCAGCGCTACCTTGTTCTTGATGCGGTACAGCGACAGCTCATGCAGAGCCGGCAGGCTGGCCAGGGTGTCGATATGCTGGCTGTGGCCCTCGATGGCCAGGCTGGCCAGGTGCGCGTAGTGGCGCAGGGGCGCCAGATCGATATTGTTCCTGGCCGATTCGCCCAGGTTCAGGTATTCGAGGGCGCGCAAATTGTCCAGCTGCAGGATGTCGGCTTGCGCCAGCTCGTACACGCCCAGGCTCAGGCGCTTCAGGTGGCGCAGCTCGCCCAACGTTTCCAGATGGATGGCTTGCCGGTGGCAGTCGATGGACAGGCTGGCCACATGCGGCAGCGCGCGCAGGATGCGGGCATCGAACACCCTCGGATCGTAACCGTAGATGCGGATGGTCAGCGCCGTGCCGCAGCTGGCGGCCAGGGCGTCGAGGTCGGCCAGCAGCGGCCCCGGCTCGCCCAGGGTATTGAACTGCACCAGCACCTGCTGGCCGCTGGCGATGGCGGCGCGGATCGCCCCGGCGTCGATGCGCTCGGGGTTCTGGATGCACTGCGGCTGCCTTGTTTGCGTCATGGTCACAGTCCTATCGGATAGTCGACTTTCCTGGGGGGCGGGCAGCCTTCCGGTCCCGGGAACGTCTGCTTGCCCGTGTCGTCGTAGCGCTTGCCGCAATCGACGAGCACGCGCTTGCGGAAGGTGAAAATGCTGGCCACCTTGCCGTTCGGGTGGTAGCAGATATTGTCGCCATCGCGGTCGGCCGAGGCGTAACTGATCATCGACTCGCCATTCACCGTGCGCGTGCTGTGGCCGCTGCGCGGCTCCGTGCATTTGAGCTGGCCGCTTTCGTAATATGCGTTGACGATGGAAGTGTCGGCCGCGCGGTCGACCAGCAGTTCGTCCTTGCGTTTGCCGTTCGGGTAGTTCGAATAGCCTTCCTGGCGCTGGCCGTACTGGAAGGCGTAGTAATACTGCGGCTTGCCGTCCGGGTAGTACATGTGGTGGTACTCGCACACGTCGTCGCGTGTGCTGCCGTACTCCTTGAAGGTACAGCGGTGGATGTCGTTGAGCAGCTGGCCGTCTTCATAGTATTCGCGCAGGTGCGTGAGCAGGCGGCCCTGGTCGATGACGGCCAGGCGTTCCGGCTTGCCGTTCGGGTAGTAGCGCGCATCGAGGCCCTGCTTCTTGCCCTTGTCCCACAGCGTATCGAGGCGCAGGACTTTGCCGCTGTCGTCGAACGCCTGTTCGCGGCCATCGAGCTGGCCATTGCGGTAAGTGGCCGTGTAGACCACGTATTCCTTGCCGGCCGGGCCCAGATGGCGCGTGCGGCTGCCATCGAGCACGCCCGCCTGGTAATGGTCACGTACGCGCAGCGCGCCTTGCGCATCCTTGTCGAGGGCCTCGCCCTGTTTTTTGCCTTTCACGAAAGTGACGCTTTGCGTGACTTTGTCCTTGAGCTTGAGCTTCCACGGCCCGTCGCGCAAGCCGTCGACAAAGCTGCCGTCGCCGTCTTCCGTGATCCATGCGCCATGGCGCGTGCCGTTGACGTAGTTGCCGCGCGTTTGCAACTTGCCGCCCATGCTGCGCTCGTGCGGGCCGTTCAGCTGGCCGCCCGCGTAGGTGTCGAAACCCGTCACTTCCTCTTCATCGGCATAGTTGACGACCGTCCAGCGGCCTTCGCGCTTGCCGGCCCGGTACATGCCACTCTCGCTCTGCTTGGGATAGTTGAAGGACCACAGGCCTTCCTGCAGGCCGTTGACGAAATGGCCTTTTTCGCTGCCTTCATGCATGCCTTCGCGCACCCACAGTCCCTGGCGCTTGCCTTTCACGTACTCGCCCCGCTCGACCACCGAGCCGTCGTCCCAGGCCAGGCTGTAGATGACGGACGGGCCGTCCTGGCTGCCCGTGAATTGCTGCGGCGCCGTTTCCCACGCCACTTGCCACAGGCGGTAATTGGGCAGGATGCCGGCGCCCGCATCGCTGTACAGGGTGTAGCTGGCGGTGAGAAAACGCTCGCCTTTTTTCTGGAAGGTTTTCTTGTAGGTGATGGCGTCCTTGCCGCCTGCTGCCACGGGTTTGCCGTCATCGCTGTAGTAGCCGACGATGGTGCCTTGCGTATGGTCGATGGCGTCGAAGTCCGCATTGCCGCTCTTGCCGCGCGCGACGCTGTAGTCCATCGGCGCCAGTTTCGCCAGCGCCGCCTTGACCTGGCCCGCATTGGGAGCGGCGCCTTGCGCCACGATGCGGTTCAGGGCCGGCTGGAGGCCGTCCAGGCGCCGGTATTTGCCGGAGCTGCGGTGGTAGCGGTAGGCGCGCAAGCCATTTTTGTCTCCCTGGCGGAACAGCACCAGCATGCTTTGCACGCTGTCGTCTGTTTCCTTGTCCAGCGAGGCGTAGAAGACGGAGCGGATGACGGCGTTGCCGAACTGGTCGAGCAAAATGGGTTTCGAGCTGCTGCTTTTGCACTCGCAGTAATAGCCGTTGACGCCCTCTTTTTCCTTGAGAAAGGCGACGTCAGCCCCGCTGTCCTGCGAGGCGCTGATGGCGGGATGGGCGAGGCTCTTGCCTTCGTAGAAGGGCGCGCCGTGGGCCAGCGCGGAGCAGAGAAGCAGGGGCAAAAGCAGACGTTTCATCGTAGGGCTGGCGCCAGGGCGCCGCTATGGAAAGGCCACGATTCTGCCTGTGTTCCCTGATGCGGGCAAATGCGCGCGCTTCTATCGTGTGCGGTGCGCGCCCCCGTTCAGGCCTGGTGCGCGGCGCAAAAATCGAGCAGCAGCTGTTCGCCGTCCGGCCAGGGGCCGTAGCCGGCGTCGCCATTGATATGGCCGGCGTCGCCGATCATGGTGAATTCGCTGCCCCAGGCGCTGGCAAACGCGCGTGCCCGCGCGAAGCTGACGTAGGGATCATCGCCGCTGGCCACCACCAGGCTGGGAAACGGCAAGGCTTGCAGCGGCATGGGAGAGAAACCCGTGGTGCCGGCGGGGTAGGAGGGCGCTTCCACATCGCTGGGGGCGACCAGGAAGGCGCCGGCGATCTTGTGCGGCGAGCCGCTGGCCGCCCAGTGGGCCACCAGCGTGCAGGCCAGGCTGTGCGCCGCCAGCACGGGCGGGCGCTCGCAGGCGGCGATGGCGCGGTCGAGCTCCGCCACCCATTCATCCTTGTCCGGCGTCTGCCATTGCCGGTGCGGCACGCGCGACCATTGCGGGTGGCGCGCTTCCCAATGGGTTTGCCAGTGCTGCGGCCCGGAATTCCACAGGCCGGCCAGGGTCAGGACCAGAGGCGACATCAAATCTCCTTGTAAAATCAAAGCTCCGTGCGCAGGGCGAACAGCTCCGGAAACAATACCACGTCGAGCATCTTGCGCAAATAGCTGACGCCCGCCGTGCCGCCCGTGCCCGTCTTGAAGCCGATGATGCGCTCGACCGTCGTCACGTGGCGGAAGCGCCAGAAGCGGAAGGCCGTCTCCAGGTCCACCAGCTTTTCGGCCAGCTCGTACAGGGCCCAGTGTTTCGACGGGTCGCGGTAGACTTCCAGCCACGCCGCTTTTACCGAGGCGTCGGCGGCGGTCGGCAGGGTCCAGTCGGCGTCCAGGCGCTCGGGCGCGATGGGCAAGCCGCTGCGCGCCAGCAGCTTGACGGCTTCATCGTAGACGGACGGCGTGCGCAGGGCGGCATCCAGCACCGCATAGGTTTCCGGTGCCGTCGTGTGCACGTTGAGCAGGGCGGCGTTCTTGTTCCCCAGGATGAATTCGATCTCGCGGTACTGGAAGGACTGGAAGCCGGAGGAGGCGCCCAGGTAGGGCCGGATGGCCGTGTATTCGGGCGGCGTCATGGTGGCCAGCACGTCCCAGGCATGCACCAGCTGGTCCATGATGCGCGCCACGCGGGCCAGCATTTTAAAGGCGGGCGCCAGGTCGCCGCTTTGCAGGTTGGCGCGCACGGCGTGCATTTCGTGCAGCATCAGCTTCATCCACAATTCGCTGGTCTGGTGCTGCACGATGAACAGCATTTCGTTGTGGTTCGGCGACAGCGGATGCTGGGCCGTCAGGATGCGGTCCAGCGCCAGGTAGTTACCGTAGCTCATCGATTCGCTGAAATCCATCTGCGCGCCATGCCATTCGGCACCTTGCTGGGCGCCCGCATGCATGGGGCAGCCGCTGGTGTTTTTCTCGTTCATAGTCTTGTCGTCGCTCATGGGAAGGCTCAGGTGACGGCATCGCGCTTGGCGGCGATGTCGTAGGCTAGTGTGTCGAGGATGTCGCGCAAGATTTCCACGGCATCCCACACGTCGGCAAAGCTCGTGTACAGGGGCGTGAAGCCGAAGCGCATGATGGCCGGCTCGCGGTAGTCGCCGATCACGCCGCGCGCGATCAGCGCCTGCATCACGGCATAGCCGTGCGGGTGCGTGAAGCTGACCTGGCTGCCGCGCCGCGCATGCTCGCGCGGCGTGACGAGCCCCAGCGGATGGCTGGCGCAGCGCTGTTCCACCAGCGCGATGAACAAATCCGTCAGGGCCAGCGACTTGCGGCGGATCGCTTCCATGCTCGTTTGCGCGAAGATCTCCAGGCCGCATTCGACCAGGGCCAGCGAGACAATCGGCTGCGTACCGCACAGGGCGCGCGCGATGCCGTCGGCGGGCGTGAAGCCCGGGTCCATGGCGAACGGCGTGGCGTGGCCCCACCAGCCCGATAGCGGCTGGCGGAAGCGCGCCTGGTGTTTTTCCGGCACCCAGATGAAGGCGGGCGAGCCGGGGCCACCGTTCAGATATTTATAGGTGCAGCCGACAGCCAGGTCGGCGCCGGCGCCGTTCAGGTCCAGCGGCACGGCGCCGGCCGAATGGGCCAGGTCCCACAGTGCCAGCGCGCCTTGCGCGTGGCAATGGCTGCTGATGGCGGCCATGTCGTGCTGGTAGCCGGTGCGGTAGTTGACGTGCGTGAGCATGGCGACGGCGCAATCGGTATCGATGGCTTGCGCCAGTTCCTCGGGGCTGTCGACCAGGCGCAGCTGGTAGCCGCGGTCGAGCCAGGCAGCCAGGCCTTGCGCCATGTACAGGTCGGTGGGGAAGTTGCTGCGTTCGCTGACGATGACCCTGCGCGCGGCCTGCGCGGGATCGCTGGCCTGCATCTGCAGGGCGGCGGCCAGTGCCTTGAACAGGTTGACGGAAGTCGTGTCGGTGATCACCACTTCGCCAGTCTGCGCGCCGAGCAGCGGCGCCAGGCGGTCGCCCAGGCGCTTGGGCAGGTCGAACCAGCCGGCCGTATTCCAGCTGCGGATCAGGTCCGTGCCCCATTCGGCCGTGATGACGTGCTGGGCCCGGGCCAGGGCCGCTTTCGGCCGGGCGCCCAGGGAATTGCCGTCGAGGTAAATCACGTCTTGCGGCAAGTCGAATTGCTGGCGCAGGGGCGCCAGGGGGTCGTCGAGATCGCGCGCGCCGCAGTCATGTCGAGAAATCATGGTGGCTTTCATGTCGGGACTTGCATTAATGGCACGATATTGATTGAGACCTAAAGTATCGTGCGGAAGCAGGCAGTGTAGCAAATCCCCGCCAAAAAGCGGTATTTCCGCCTGGGATGAGGGGCGGAAAGTGCCGCCTTGTGGGGCGTCAACGAAAAAAATCACGATTTTTTAAAAATATTTTCAAATCACCCTAAAGTTCTGCAATTCGCCGCCGTCAACGATTACATGAACGGTGTCAAGCCGCCAAAAAGAATGCGGGTTTTTAAATATTTTTCGAAAAAACCCTAAAGTTACTGTCAAGGCAGCCGTTATCTAGGTAAGCAGACTTGATTTTGATCAAGTTGTTGTAAAAAAGTGATATTTTTTACAGGCCTGAAGCCGGGTAAATCCCCTTCAACGCCCACCTCCAACATCCGCGCCCTTACTGGCGTGCGACCATGATCGAGTAGTGTTTGTCAGACAAACACCTACGGTCCTGCCCGCCATTTCCCGACCTAAAATACAGTCCTTCGCCTCTGTTGCGTTTGATGTTGCTCCTGCAGAATGTATCTCACTGGCAACAGACAACGCCAGCTGAATTCAACGGATTGAGGAGATGGAAATGACTGCTAACGATATGATGGCTGAGATTCGCGACGCTAACCTGAGCTACCTGATGCTGGCCCAGCAAATGATTCGTGCGGACAAGGTAACGGCCATCTTCCGTTTGGGCATAGCCGCCGACATCGCCGAATTGATCGAAGGCATGAGCAATGCGCAGATCCTGAAGCTCGCTGGCGGCAACATGATGCTGGCCCGCTTCCGCTTCGACGACAGCGCCATCCTGGGCATGTTGACGAACTACAATAAAGACCGCTCGCTGGCCCAGTCGCATGCCGCCATTTTAATGGCCGGCCAAGGCGTCGAAGAAATCGCTTAAGGTCAACCTTATTAGTCAGTATCAGTAGTCGGTATCAGTCAGTCGCGGAGTACACAGCATGGCCAAGAAAAGTGTCGTATCGGAAGCGCAAGAAATCCAGCTGGCCATCGAGTTGATACAGCTGGGCGCGCGCCTGCAACTGCTGGAGACGGAAGTCTCGCTGTCGCGCGAACGCCTGCTGAATCTGTACAAGGAATTGAAGGGCGTCTCGCCGCCCAAGGGCATGCTGCCCTTTTCCACCGACTGGTTCCTAACCTGGCAGCCGAATATCCATTCCTCGCTATTCATCAATATCCACAAATTCCTCGTCGACCACGCTGGCGCCACCGGCATCGAAGCCGTGATGAAGGCGTATAAACTGTATCTGGAGCAGATGCCGCCCGAAGCGGGTGAAGAGCCGCTGCTGTCGCTGACGCGGGCCTGGACCCTGGTGCGCTTTTTCAGCAGCAAGATGCTGAACATGGCGCCCTGCGGCAAGTGTGGCGGCAAGTTTGTCGTCAATTGCCTCGACCTGAATGCCGATTATGTCTGCGGCCTGTGCCATATGCCTTCGCGTGCCGGCAAGACCAAGAAGGCGCGCGATGAAGCGGCTGCGGTCGCGTCGCCGCGTGTGACCGCCTGATACTGCCTCTGCATCGTTCAAGCCGGAGCTGGTCGCCAGACCGGACTCCGGTTTTTTCATGGTGCTTTCGCTTACACTGGCGTTTTCCTCCTTTGACTACCCCATGCTGCAACAAATCCTGCGCGCGCCCGCGCTCAAGGCCATCCTGATCCAGGTGCTGGCCTTTCCCTTGATGTTGCTGTTGGTGTATGGCCTGGCGCGCGCAGGCGTGGCCATGTCGTTGCCGGTCGTGGCCTTGCTGCAGGGTGTGCTGGCGGCGCTCATCACCTGGCGCGCTGGTCTGGCGCGCTGGTGGTGCGCCATCGGCCTGCTGTTCGCGCCCGCGCTGCTGGCGGCCAGCCTGCTGCACTGGCCGCCGGTCGTGTTCCTGGCTGCCTTTGTTTTCCTGCTGAGCTTGTATTGGTCCACGTTTCGCACGCAAGTGCCGTTTTACCCGTCCGGGCCGAAGGTGTGGCGGGCGGTGGCCGAGCTGATCGCGGACCGTCCCGGCGTGCGCCTGGTCGATATCGGCAGCGGCCTGGGTGGCCTGGTGCTGGACCTGGCGCGGCGGCGTCCCGATGGGCAGTTTTCCGGCATCGAACTGGCGCCGCTGCCGTGGCTGGCAAGCCGCCTGCGCGCGCGGCTGTCGGGGAGTCGCGCGCGCTTCTTGCGCGGCGACTACGAAGCGCTCGACTTCAGCCGCTACGATGCGGTCTTTGCCTACCTGTCGCCGGCGGCGATGGCAGCCCTGTGGCGCAAGGCGGAAAAGGAAATGTTGCCCGGTAGTATGCTTCTTAGTTACGAATTCCAGATCGCGGCACGCGAACCCGATAAGACCATCGCCGCCACAGAGGGTGGCCCTTTACTTTACATATGGTGCTTTTAAGCAATTGTCTGCGTTATTTGCTTGCCCGTAGGGCGATCTCACGTTATTGTAGTTCCACACGGCATTTTATCGGATTTGCCTTGAAAAGCAGCGCATTTGAATTAACTTCCGGTTGCTTTTTTGTCGCTGTCTCTTCGTCGGCGGCGCAGCCGCCAGAAGGCAGAAACAGGTTTGAACATGCCGGGCATACAGCCCCGGCCATTATTGGGAGTCAGGGCACTTGTTAGTCATAATCGGATACATCATCGTCTGCGCCTCGGTCTTTGGCGGCTTCGCGCTGGCCGGCGGCCATCTGGCGGCGCTGTTCCAGCCGCTGGAGTTGCTGATGATCGGCGGTGCCGCCCTGGGCGCCTTCCTTGTTGGTAACAATAACAAGGCGATCAAGGCAACGATCGCCGCCTTGCCCAGCCTGTTCAAGGGTTCGCGCTATACCAAAGAGCTGTACATGGAGCTGATGTCGCTGCTGTTCGAAGTGCTTAGCAAGGTGCGCAAGGAAGGCTTGATGTCGATTGAAGGCGATATCGACAAGCCCGAAGAAAGCCCCCTGTTTTCCAAGTATCCGGCCGTGCTGGCCGACCACCACATCATCGAATTCATGACCGATTACCTGCGCCTGATGGTATCGGGCAATATGGATGCCTTCCAGATTGAAAACCTGATGGACAACGAAATCGAGACGCACCATCACGAAGGCGCCGTGCCGGCCCACGTGATTGCCAAGGTGGGCGACGGCTTGCCCGCTTTCGGTATCGTCGCCGCCGTGATGGGCGTGGTGCACACGATGGAATCGGTGGGCATCCCCCCAGCCGAGCTGGGCATGCTGATCGCGCACGCGCTGGTCGGCACCTTCCTCGGCATCTTGCTGGCGTATGGTTTCGTGGGCCCGCTGGCCAGCCTGCTGGAGCAGAAGCTGGAAGAGTCGAGCAAGATGTTTCAGTGCGTGAAAGTAACCCTGCTGGCCAGCTTGAACGGGTATGCGCCGGCGCTGGCCGTGGAGTTCGGTCGCAAGGTCCTGTTCTCGACCGAGCGCCCGACGTTCAACGAGCTGGAAGACCACATCAAGAAATCGAAAACGAAGTAAGCAGTGAACAGACGCCTGGACACCATGATTCATTTGCAGCACACGGAAGGGGGACGCCATGGCCGATGAAGGCATGCGCCCGATTATCGTCAAGCGTATCAAGAAGACGGCTGGCGGCCACCATGGCGGGGCGTGGAAAATCGCCTACGCCGACTTTGTCACGGCCATGATGGCCTTCTTCCTGCTGATGTGGCTGTTGGGTTCCACCTCGAAGGGCGACTTGAACGGCATTTCCGAATTCTTCAAGACACCGCTGAAAGTGGCGATGGCGGGCGGTTCCGGCAGCGGCGAGAGCAATTCCGTGATCCAGGGCGGCGGCCAGGACCTGTCGCGCCAGGATGGACAAGTGCGCAAGGCGCAGGAAGAGCCGCAGCGCAAGTCGTTCGACCTCAATTCCGCCAAGGCCGCGCTTGAACGCGAGGAAGGCAAGCGCCTGCAGGCGCTCAAGGCGCGCATTGAGGCAACTATCGATGCCGATCCCTTGCTGAAAAAATACAAGAACCAGTTGCTGCTCGATCTCACCAGCGAAGGCTTGCGCATCCAGATCGTCGACGAGCAGAATCGTCCGATGTTTGCGCTCGCCAATGCGAATCTGCAACCCTATACCAAGGAAATCCTGCACGCCATCGGCTTTGTGCTCAATGAAGTACCGAACCGCATCGGCCTGTCCGGGCACACGGATTCGACACCCTACATGAGCGATGCCGGCTACAGCAACTGGGAATTGTCGGCTGACCGCGCGAATGCGTCGCGGCGCGAACTGGTGATTGGCGGCATGAAGGAAGAAAAAGTATTGCGCGTGGTGGGACTGGGCTCGGCCGCCCACCTGGACAAGCTCGATCCCTTCAATCCGATCAACCGGCGCATCAGCATCATCGTCATGAACAAACGTACGGAAGAAAATGTTTTGCGCGATGGGTCGGCGATCGAGCTGCCGGTGACCGATGCCGCTTCCGCCGCTGTCGCTTCGGGGCTGGTGGCCGGTGCGCCGCCTGCGGCGGCGCCAGCTCCCGGCCCGGCAGCGGCGAAAAAATAACACGCAAGGCTGTCAACGCGTGGTGTATTGAAACAATGAGACCTTTATGACAAGAAAGAAAATACTTGGCTCGCATGTAAAACGCCTGCTGTCTGGCGTGTCGGACCATGGCCGCAAGCACTTGACGGAGGTGGAAACCGACCTGGTGCAGACCGGCATCTTGCTGGAAGAGGCGATCGAGAAGCTATCCTTCAATTTCATGGCGATACACGCAGCCGTCGCTGCGCAGCAAGATACCATCGCCCTGCTGCTCGCAGGCGGTATTCCGGCCGAGCAGCAGCGGGAAAAACTGCTGGCATTGCAGGACGAAGTGGGGGGCTACGTGAATGCCGCCATCACCAGCCTGCAGTTCCAGGACATGACCAGTCAGCTGATCGAGCGCACCCTGAAGCGCGTGACGGGCTTGCGCGAGTTCCTCGGTACTTTGGGCTCGCATGGCGCGGAGATGTTGCCGGAGAGCGACAATGAAGAAATTGTCGCCTTGCTGGGGCGGGTCAGCATGGCGCTGGCGATTCAAAGCCTGGAGTTGCGCAGCGTGCTGCGCAAGGCTGTCAGTCAACAGCATTTGGAAAGCGGCGACATCGAGCTGTTCTAGCATGTCAGTGTGGAACGCTTGCGGTTGCATGGATTGATTAATCAAATACTCGGGCAGGATGCCCGGAATAAGTGGGAGCAAAGATGGCCAAAACGATACTTGCAGTGGACGATTCCAGCTCATTGCGCCAGATGGTGGCGTTCAGCCTGAAAGCCGCCGGTTACCAGGTGGTGGAGGCCGTCGACGGCCAGGACGGACTGGAAAAAGCCAAGCTGCAAACCGTGGACCTGGTATTGACGGACCAGAACATGCCGCGCATGGATGGCCTGGAGCTGATCAAGCTGCTGCGCGAATTGCCGACCTACCAGAAGGTGCCGATTCTGATGCTGACGACGGAGTCGTCGGACGAAATGAAGTCGAAAGGACGTGCCGCCGGCGCCAATGGCTGGCTGGTCAAGCCCTTCGATCCGCAACGCCTGATTGAAGTGGTCAAGAAGGTGATTGGCTGATGCCAGCCGCGCAGTGCAACGATGCAAATGACGGAGTCACCCTATGACCATCGATATTAGCCAGTTTTTCCAGGTCTTTTTCGATGAGGCCGAAGAACTGCTGGCTGAAAAAGAACGGCTGCTGCTGGCCGTCGATATTGCGGCGCCCGACGCCGAAGACCTGAATGCCATTTTCCGCACCGCCCATTCGATCAAGGGCGGGGCATCGACGTTCGGCCTCTCCGACATGAGCGAGGTGACGCACATCCTCGAGTCGCTGCTCGACCGCATCCGCCAGGGCCAGATGGCCCTGACGGCGGAACACGTCGATGCCTTTTTGGCCGCCAAGGATATCCTCAAGATGCAGCTCGACGGTCATCGTCTGGGCAGCGCCGTCGACCAGGATGCCGTGGCCAATGTGCGCATGATGCTGCAGTCGTTCTCGCAGGACGTGCCCGTGGCTGCGCTCACGCCCGTCGCGCCAGCGTTCCATACGGCTGAAAAAGCAGCCGTCAGCCACGCCGGCGGACATCGCATCCGCCTGGAACTGCCGAAAATGGAAGAGCGCGAAGTCGAGGCGCTGGCGGCCGAACTGGGCTTGCTGGGCGATGTCGCCGTGTCCACCCTGGCCGACGCGCGCAAGGTGCTGGAAGTGACGACGCATGAAAGCCTGGACGATATCCTGGCCATCTGCTCGTTCGTGCTCAATCCCGACGACATGGTCATTACGCAGGCGCCGCCACTGGCGCCAGGCGAAGCCGAAGCGGCCCGCGCGGCGCAGGAAAAAGCCCAGGGTTATGGTTTCTTCGACCCGCTGCCAGGCGCGCCTGGCGCGGCGGATCCCGGCTATGGCTTCTTCCAGCCGATCGAAGACATCCGCGCCGCCGCTGGCGTGCAGAGCGACGCCGAACAGGGTTATGGTTTCTTCCAGCCGCTCGAGCAGATTCGCGCCGACGCGGCCAAGGCGGGCAACACCAGCGCTGCCGCCGTGCCGGCCGTGGCGAGCGCCGCGGCCGAGGTGGAGCAGGAAAAGAAACCGGCCAAAAAAGAGGGCGAGAAGGCCGGTACCGAATCGTCGTCGATCCGCGTCTCGATTGAAAAAGTCGATCAGCTGATCAACCTGGTGGGTGAGCTGGTGATCACGCAGGCGATGATCGAGCAGCGCGCCAGTGCGCTCGACCCGATGCTGCACGAGAAACTGCTCGACAGCGTCAGCCACCTGACGCGCAATACGCGCGACTTGCAGGAAGCGGTGATGTCGATCCGCATGATGCCGATGGATTTCGTCTTTTCGCGCTTCCCGCGCATGGTGCGCGACCTGGCGACCAAGTTGGGCAAGAAGGTTGACTTCATCACCAATGGCGCCGCCACGGAACTGGACAAGGGCCTCATCGAGCGCATCGTCGATCCGCTGACGCACCTGGTGCGCAACAGTATCGACCACGGCGTGGAAATGCCGGCTGCTCGCGTGGCCGCCGGCAAGACCGAGGCCGGCCGTTTGTTCCTCTCGGCCAGCCACCAGGGTGGCAACATCATCATCGAAGTGTCCGATGATGGCGCGGGACTGAACCGCGAGCGCATACTGGCCAAGGCGCAGCAGCAGGGAATGGACGTGTCCGAGACGATGAGCGACGCCGACGTGTGGCAGCTGATCTTCGCGCCCGGCTTTTCCACCGCCGAGGCGGTCACCGACGTGTCGGGCCGCGGCGTGGGCATGGATGTCGTCAAGCGCAATATCAGCGCCATGGGCGGGGTGGTCGACATCCGTTCGGCGAAGGGCTTCGGCACGACGATTTCGATCTCGCTGCCGCTGACCCTGGCCATCCTGGATGGCATGTCGATCCGCGTCGGCGACGAAGTGTATATTTTACCGCTGGGCTTTGTCATCGAATCGCTGCAGCCGGCCGTTGAGGATATCAAGGACATCAGTGGCAAGGGGCAGGTGGTGAAAGTGCGTGGAGAATACCTGCCGCTGATTCCGCTGTACCAGATGTTCGACATCACGCCGCGCTTTACCAGTCCCTCGGAAGGCATCTGCGTGATCCTCGAGACGGAAGGGCGCAAGGCGGCCCTGTTTGTCGACGACCTGGTGGGACAACAGCAGGTCGTGGTGAAAAACCTCGAATCGAATTACCGCAAGGTAGTGGGTATTTCTGGCGCCACCATCCTGGGCGATGGCGGTGTGTCGCTGATTCTCGATGTCGCCGCCCTGATCCGTTCCTCTCGCCAGCTGGCCGACGAGTCCATTTTTTCGTAATACCGATAGATAAAAGATAGGAAAACGCACCATGTCAGATACTCAACAAACATCCGGAAGCAATACGGGCGACGGCAAGGACATCGCCGGACGTGAATTCCTGGCCTTCACCCTGGGCTCCGAAGAGTACGGCATCGATATCCTGAAGGTCCAGGAAATCCGTGGTTACGAAGCGGTCACCCGCATCGCCAACGCGCCTGAATTCATCAAGGGCGTGATCAACCTGCGTGGCATCATCATTCCCGTGGTCGACATGCGCATCAAGTTCAACCTGGGCACGCCCGTGTATGACCAGTTCACGGTGGTGATCATCCTGAACATCGGCGGTCGCATCGTCGGCATGGTGGTCGACAGCGTTTCCGACGTCACCACCCTGACGCCGGAACAGGTGAAACCGGCGCCGGAAATGGGCACCGCCTTCTCGACCGACTACATGATCGGCCTGGGCACCATCGACGAGCGCATGCTGATCCTGGTCGATATCGACAAGCTGATGTCGAGCAGCGAGATGGGCCTGATCGACAAGCTGGCGGCGTAAGCGGCCAGATGGCAGCATGGCGTCGCCCGGTGCGCCGCCGTGTTGCCACGCAAAGTATCACTACAGATATGCATGTACCGGCGCGAGCAGCATCTAGAGGCGCGCCGGCAGGCTGCAAGGTCCGACAGAGACCAGGCCACAACACGGCGCCGTCCGGTTGAACGGGCGCCGTTCACATAAATATTGGAGACTGTAATGAGTTTGCGCGATTTCAAGATAGGCACCCGGCTGGGGATAGGTTTCGGCAGCATCCTCGCCATCCTGGTGGTGGTGATCGTTTCGGCGAATGCACTGAATTATCGTAACAAGGCCCAGTTGCTCACGGGCCTGGCACTGGCCAGCGAAAAAAATACGCAGGCGTCGCTGATGAAAAGCGCGATGCTGGAAACCGGTATCGCCATGCGCAATATCGGCCTGCAGGGCGATGTCGGCCTGATGCAGGTGGAAGAGGGCAAGGTGCGCGAACAGCGCAAGCTGTACGACGGCGCACGCGGCAAGCTGGCCACCTTGGGCCTGTCCGATGGCGAGAAGACGCTGCTGGCCAATATCGCCAGGGTCGACGGCGAAGTCGATGCCGCCTTCAAGGAGGCGATGGGGCAGGTGCTGGCGTTTAACAGCGAGGGCGCGGCGAAGGTGATTGCCACCCGCATCGACCCCTTGAACAAGACGACCCTGGCCGATATCAACAAGCTGCTCGACTTGCAGCATGTGGCCCAGCAAAGCTTCATGGACGACTCGCTGGCGGCCGATGCGCGCCTGATGACGGTGCTGTTCATCCTGGGCGGCGCGGCGGTGGCGATCGGCGCCTGGTGCGCCATTTTCATCACGCGCTCGATCACGGTGCCGCTGTCTGGCGCACTGGCGGTGGCGCAGAAGGTGGCAGCGGGCGAGCTGACGTCGCGCGTGGTGGTCGAGGGCAAGGATGAAACGAGTGCGCTGCAGCAGGCGCTCAAGGACATGAACGAGAGCCTGGTGCAGACGGTCAGCGATGTGCGCAATGGGACGGACACCATCACCGTGGCGTCGCGCGAGATCGCCAGCGGCAATGCGGACCTGTCGGCGCGCACGGAAACGCAGGCCAGTTCGCTCGAAGAGACGGCATCGTCGATGGAAGAGCTGACGTCGACCGTGAAGCAGAACGCGGACAACGCGCGCCAGGCCAACCAGCTGGCCGTGTCGGCATCGTCGGTGGCGGAGCAGGGCGGCAAGGTGGTGGCGCAAGTGGTCGATACCATGGGTTCCATCAAGGACAGTTCGCGCAAGATCGTCGATATTATCGGCGTCATTGACGGCATCGCGTTCCAGACGAATATCCTGGCGCTGAATGCGGCCGTCGAAGCGGCGCGCGCAGGCGAACAGGGACGCGGTTTTGCGGTAGTGGCGTCGGAAGTGCGCAATCTGGCGCAACGCTCCGCTGGCGCAGCGAAAGAGATCAAGGGCCTGATCGGCGACTCGGTCGACAAGGTCGATGCGGGCAGCCGCCTGGTGGACGAGGCGGGACAGACCATGGGCCTGATCGTCACGTCGATCCGGCAGGTGGCCGACATCATGGGCGAGATCACGGCGGCAACGCAGGAACAGAGCCACGGCATCGAGGAAGTCAACCAGGCCATCGCGCAGATGGACCAGATGACGCAGCAAAATGCGGCGCTGGTCGAGGAAGCGGCGGCCGCCGCCGAAAGCATGCAGGAGCAGGCGCAGAAACTGGCCGATGCCGTCAGCATCTTCAAGCTGGACGGCGAGAGCGCGGCGCAGGCGGCCGTGCAAGCGCCCGCGCCGGTGAAAGCGCCGGCACGGCCGGCACCGAGTGTTGGGGTAACTACACGGCGGTTGGCAAAGACGGCGCAGGCCGGTACGCCACCGCCCGCGAAAAAGCTGGCGGCGGCCGGCGGCGACGATTGGGAAGAGTTCTGACGCCAACCCGGTCCCGCTAGTTATACTTGCAAAGGCATTGGTCAGAGTAGTCATAGAGAGGTAAAAACAAAATGCCGCAAACTAAAACGGATTCGGTCAAGGAATTTGATTTCACTGGCAAGGACTTCGAACGGGTCCGCGCCATGATTTACAAGCGGGCCGGCATCGCGCTGGCCGACAGCAAGCAGGAGATGGTCTACAGCCGCCTGGCCAGGCGCCTGCGCGCGACCGGCATTTCCTCGTTCGTTCGCTATCTGGACGACCTGGAAGCGGGCCGCATGGGTGACGAGTGGGAAGCGTTCACGAATGCGCTGACGACCAACCTGACGTCGTTTTTCCGCGAGGCGCATCACTTTCCGCTGCTGGCCGAGCATGTGAAAAAACTGAGCGGGCCGATCACCATCTGGTGTTCGGCCAGTTCCACCGGCGAGGAGCCGTACTCGATCGCCATGACGGTGTGCGAGGCGTTCAATACGCTCACGCCGCCCGTCACCATCATCGCCACGGATATCGACACGAATGTGCTGGCCACGGCCGCCAATGGCGTCTATAACCTGGACCGGCTCGAGAAGATGCCGGCCGACCGTGCGCGGCGCTTTTTCTTGCGCGGCAAGGGCGATCGCGAGGGGCAGGTGCGGGTACGCCCGGAACTGCGCCAGATGATCACCTTCAAGCCGCTCAACCTGCTGGCCGACAGCTGGCCCCTGACGGGACAGTTCGATGTCATCTTCTGCCGTAACGTGATGATTTATTTTGACAAGGCGACGCAGCGCAAGATCCTGTCGCGCTTTGTGCCGTTGATGAAGTCCGATGCCCTGCTGTTTGCGGGCCATTCGGAGAATTTCCTGTACGTGTCGGATTCATTGAAGCTGCGCGGTAAAACAGTCTATGAGCTCGACCAGCCTCGGGGCGCCGCGCCCAAGGCATCGTCGCACCGTACATGAGAGTGAAATATGAGCCTGGAATCCAAAGAGCAATTTGCCACTAACGTCTATTACGACAGGACGTTCAATTGTGACGCCGCCAAGATCTTGCCTGGTGAGTATTACTTTACCAACAAGGACATGCTGATCGTCACCGTGCTCGGCTCCTGCGTCTCGGCCTGCATCCGCGACCGTGTCACGGGCCTGGGCGGCATGAACCATTTCATGCTGCCCGACGGTGGCAGCGATCCGAATAGCCCGATTTCAGCGTCGATGCGCTATGGCACTTACGCCATGGAGATATTGATCAACGATCTGCTGAAGGCGGGCGCGCGGCGCGAGAACATGGAAGCGAAGGTGTTTGGCGGCGGCGCCGTGCTGCGTGGCTTCACGGCGATCAACGTCGGTGAACGCAATGCGGCCTTCGTCATCAATTACCTGAAGGCGGAGAAGATGCGCGTGGTGGCCGAGGACTTGAATGACATCCACCCGCGCAAGGTGTATTTTTTCCCCCGTAGCGGCAAGGTGCTGGTGAAAAAGCTGATGCAGACGCACAACGACACCCTGGTACGCCGCGAACTCGATTACGCAAGCCGTCTCAAGGTTGCGCCGGTGGGTGGCGAGATCGAGCTGTTCTAGTAACACCAGACCAAACCTACTGCGCGTCGTGCTTTGCGGCCTGCGATGCTCACCGTGCTTCAGCACGGTTGCGCTTCTTAGCCACAAATCACTGCCGCTCGCTACGGTTTTGTCTGGCGTTTTTACCGATTAAGAATAAGGGCCGCAAGGCTTGGAAGGATATTTTATGAAGATCAAAGTATTGATCGTGGATGATTCGGCGCTCATTCGCAGCGTCATGACGGAAATCGTGAATAGCCAGCCCGACATGGAAGTGGTGGGGGCGGCGCCTGATCCGCTGGTGGCGCGCGAGATGATCAAGCAGACCAACCCCGACGTGCTGACCCTCGACGTCGAGATGCCGAAGATGGATGGCCTCGACTTCCTGGAAAAACTGATGCGCTTGCGTCCGATGCCGGTGCTGATGGTGTCGTCGCTGACCGAGCGCGGTTCGGAAATCACCATGCGCGCGCTGGAGCTGGGCGCCGTCGATTTCGTCACCAAGCCAAAGATTTCCATCCAGAGCGGCATGCGCGAGTACACCGACATGATCGCCGACAAGATCCGCGCCGCCTCGAAGGCGCGCATTCGCGCGCGTACGCTGCCGTCGGCGGGCGACAGAGTAGCCGCACCGCTGCCTGCGCTGCGCAGCCCCTTGACGTCGAGCGAAAAGCTGATCATCGTGGGCGCCTCCACGGGCGGCACGGAAGCGATCCGCGAATTTTTGATGCAGATGCCGTCCGATTGCCCCGGCATCCTGATCACGCAGCACATGCCGGAAGGATTTACGCGTTCGTTTGCGCGCCGCCTCGATTCGCTGTGCAAGATCTCGGTGCAGGAAGCGGCAGGCGGCGAAAGGGTGCTGCCCGGCCACGCCTACATCGCGCCCGGCCATTCGCACCTGACCCTGACGCGCAGCGGCGCCAACTACATGACCAAGATCGACCAGGGTGAACCGGTTAACCGCCACCGTCCCTCGGTCGATGTGCTGTTCCGTTCGGCCGCGCAATCGGCGGGTAAAAATGCCGTCGGCGTGATCCTGACCGGCATGGGCAAGGATGGCGCACAAGGCATGTTGGAGATGAAGGCCGCAGGAGCGTATAATTTTGCGCAGGATGAAGCCAGTTGCGTGGTGTTCGGCATGCCGCGCGAGGCGATCGCCATCGGCGCTACGCATGAGGTCGGCGCTCTGACGGCGCTGCCTGGCATGGTGTTGGGACACCTGGCTGCGCATGGTATGCGTGCTTTGCGCGTGTAAGCCACGTTTTGTATGATCTGGGGCAAGTTTGTTCGCCTAAAAGCAACGAAAATGCTATCCTATAACTTGCTGCCGTAGTGTCGACCATAATGTCGGCATTCATGTCGATATTATTAACAAACCGCTACAGAAACAACGGAGTTATTCATGGCTGATCCAAAGATGAAATTTTTAGTCGTTGA
Organism: Janthinobacterium sp. PSPC1-1; assembly: GCF_049897625.1. Lineage (NCBI taxonomy): Bacteria > Pseudomonadati > Pseudomonadota > Betaproteobacteria > Burkholderiales > Oxalobacteraceae > Janthinobacterium > Janthinobacterium sp. PSPC1-1. Next base: position 304,855 of record NZ_JAFCWP010000006.1, read on the forward strand.
CGATTTTTCGACGATGCGCCGCATTGTCCGGAATTTGTTGAAGGAACTGGGTTATGCCAACGTCGATGAGGCGGAAGACGGCGTGATGGGCCTGGCCAAGCTGCGCGCGGAATCCTACGATTTCGTCGTCTCGGACTGGAACATGCCTAACATGGATGGCCTGACGATGCTGCAGCATATTCGCGCCGATCCCGCACTGGCCAAGCTGCCCGTGCTGATGGTGACGGCCGAAGCGAAAAAAGAAAACATCATCGCCGCCGCGCAAGCTGGCGCCAGCGGTTATGTTGTCAAGCCGTTCACGGCCGCGACCCTCGATGAAAAGCTGAACAAGATTTTCGAGAAGCTGGAAAAAGCCGGCGCCTGATCACGCTTTGAACCGCTTCAAAAAAACGCTGCCAGTGCGAACTGGCAGCGTTTTTTTGTCCCTTGCTTCAGCTCCAGCCTGCGGCGTGGACGGAAAGCAAATCGTCGATGCTGATGCGCCGGACAAAACCGTAGCGAGCGGCAGTGATTTGTGGCTGAGAAGCGCAACCGTACTCTGGTACGGTGAGCATCGCAGGCCGCAAAGCGCGACGCGCAGTAGGTTTTGGCCGGTGCTACACGAGGCCGCCATTCGCGCGCAGGGTCTGGCCATTCACCCAGCGGCCATCCGGCCCAGTCAGGAATGCCACGGCGGCGGCGATATCGTCCGGCGTGCCCAGGCGTTCCAGGGGCGCCATCTTGCTCACGCGTTCTATCATTTCCGCCGTCTTGCCGTTCAAGAACAGGGCCGTGGCCGTGGGGCCAGGGGCGACGGCGTTGACGGTGATGTTCTTGCCGCGCAATTCCTTGGCGAAGATAGTCGTCATCGTCTCGATGGCGGCCTTGCTGGCGCCATAGATGCTGTAGCCGGGCAGGGCCAGGCCAATCACGCTGCTCGAGAAGTTGACCACGCTGCCGCCGTGGCGCAAGCGCGTCGCCGCCTGGCGCATGGTGTTGAAGCTGCCCTTGACGTTGATGGCGAACAGGCTGTCGAAGGTGGCGTCGTCCGTGTCTGCCAGGGCCGGCAGCGCGGGCGGCATGATGCCGGCGTTGTTGACCAGCACGTCGACGCCGCCGAAGGCCGCTTCGGCCGCATCGAACAGCGCTTGCACGTCGCCCGCATTGGCCACGTTGGCCTTGACTGCGATGGCGGCGCCACCGTCGGCAAGAATGCTTGCCACCAGCTCGTCTGCCGCCGCCTTGCCGCTGGCGTAATTGACGACGAGCTGCATGCCGTCGCGTGCCAGGCGGCGGGCGATGGCCGCGCCGATGCCGCGCGAGGCGCCCGTGACGATGGCGACCCTGGCTGGGGTGAGTATGGTATGCATGCTGCTTCTCCTGTCGTGTGGGAGGCCCGCGCGGTGTGTCTGCGAGCCGGTATGGCGATTGTGATCTTTATTGTTGCGTGGATAAAGACTGGTTTGCTGGTTTTAGTGTGCAATCCAGATCAACAATCCTGCATAAGTCACGGCGCCAGCCGTCGGGCAAACGCTGCCATGTGGCTGGTTGCTACATAGAATTAAATATTTCCTAAAGTTAACTTTACACGTCAACTAAAGTGGCTCATGATCGCTGCACTATTCCACCTCTGTCCCCGACCCCGACAAGAAGGAGCGCCACATGCGCCGAGCACCCGTATTATTCTTTGCCCTGAGCACGGCCTTGCTGGCAGCTTGCGGCGTGAGCCTTGAGCAAGCCAGCGTTGCCCCTGTCGCGCCTGCCGTCGTCGAGGCGCCGGAGCCGGCCGTGCAGTTGCCTGCCGACGGCGATGGCCGGCATGCCTATCTGCACCGCGTGGGTGGCCATGATTATGTCAGCCTGAGCCAGCATGGCCCGCAGGGCGGCTTGCCGATACGCACAGGGGCGCAGCGCGGTGCGCACGCGATCCGCCTGCTAGCAGCCGATCCGGCCCAGGCACGGGCCATCCTGCGCAGCCTGAGGCTGCCTGCGAACCAGCGCAAGCTGTGGGCGGGCGAGGAAATTGTGCTCGATGCGGCCAGCTATGACATGTTGCACGCGGCACGCGGCCGCAACAAGCCGTTGTTTGCCGAGCTCAAGTTGGTAGGGATGGAGTAGTCGATAAAGAAACGGGGCCGAATGGCCCCGTTGTGATTGCGTTTAAATTTCTAAATTATCAATTAATCGCGTCTGCCCCAGCTTGGCCGCAGCCAGCACCACCAGCGGTTCGCCGGCGGCCAGTTCGGCGGCGCTTGGCGCTTGCAGGTTGGCGCGCTTGCGCACGGCGATGTAGTCCGATTTCCAGCCGCGGCCGTCGAGCAGTTGCATGGCAGCCCGTTCCAGTTCACCCACGGCCAGGTTGCCCTTGCGCACTTCCTCGGCCACGAAATTAAGTCCCTTGTACAGTTCCGGCGCTTCCGCGCGTTCGCTTTCCGACAGGTACATATTGCGCGACGATAAGGCCAGGCCATCGTCGGCCCGATACGTTTCGGCGGCGATGATTTCCGTCGGCAGCGCGAACTGGCGCGCCATGTTGCGGATGATCATCAGTTGCTGGTAATCCTTCTTGCCGAACACGGCCACTCGCGGACCCACGCACGAGAACAGCTTGGTGACGACCGTGCACACGCCTTCGAAGAAGCCGGGGCGGAATTCCCCTTCCAGGGTATTGCCCAGATCATCGGGCGGGCGCACGCGGTATTCCTGCGGTTCCGGGTAGAGTTCCTTTTCCGTCGGCGCGAACAGCACGTACACGCCTTCCTTTTCCAGCTTGGCGACGTCGGCCGCCATGGTGCGCGGATATTTTTCGAAGTCTTCGTTCGGGCCGAATTGCAGGCGGTTCACGAAGATCGAGGCGACGACAGGGTCGCCATGCTTGCGCGCCAGACGCATCAGCGACAGATGGCCTTCGTGCAGGTTGCCCATGGTGGGGACGAACGCCGTGCGCAGCTGTCCGCTGAGCTGGTCGCGCAATTCTTCGATGTCGGAAATAATTTTCATGGATTGCTTTCGCTAAAACCCCGTTGTACGGTGGTCAGTGACAAAGGGAAGGGATCAGGCGGGCGAATACGCCAGCCGGACGTAGATGGGGGCAAACGGTTCTGCCTGCGTGATTTCGATCAGGGTTTCCTTGGCCAGTTCCAGCAAGGCCACGAAATTGACCACCACCACGGGCACGCCGCCGGCAATGTCGAACAGCTCGCTGAACTCGACGAAGCGCGACGACTGCAAATGGCGCAGGATGCTCGACATGTGCTCGCGCACGGACAGTTCCTGGCGGCTGATGCGGTGGTGCTGGGTCAATTTGGCGCGTTTCAGCACGTCGAGCCAGGCCTGCTGCAAGTCCACCGGTTCCACGTCGGGCCAGGTGGGCGTCAGGCTTTGCTCGATGAAAATCTGCGTGCGCACGAAATCGCGCTCGAACTGGGGAATGGTGTTCAGGTCGTAGGCGGCCAGCTTGATCTGCTCGTACTCGAGCAGGCGGCGTACCAGTTCGGCACGGGGATCGCCGCCGTCTTCCTCGACGTCGCTCTTGCGCGAAGGCAAAAGCATGCGCGACTTGATCTCGATCAGCATGGCCGCCATCAACAGGTACTCGGCGGCCAGTTCCAGGTTGCTCACGCGGATCTGGTCCACGTATTTCAGATATTGCAGGGTCACCTGCGCCATCGGAATATCGAGAATGTTGAAGTTTTGCTTGCGGATCAGGTAGAGCAGCAAGTCGAGCGGGCCTTCGAAGGCTTCGAGGAAGATTTCCAGCGCGTCCGGCGGGATGTACAAATCCGTCGGCATGCGCAGCATCGGTTCGCCATACAGGCGGACGATGCCTGGCGGCTCGGCGGCAGGCGCCGCGTCCGTGCTTGCAGATGCTGCAGGGTCGCCGCTGCCGTCGCCGCCAGTGGCGGGTTCGGGCGACTCGATGACTGCGCCGGCACCGGAAGCGTCGGCTTCCGGCGTGACTACAGACTCTTCAGGCAGCATCGTGCCGGTTCCAGATCTTAGTTCTTGTTCTGGTAAACGTAAGCCTGTTGCTTGACGGCCGATGCCAGCTGGCGTTCCTGCTCATCGATGCTGACGGCCGGCTTGTCCCACAGCAGGGCGCGGCCCGCTTGCTGGCCCGCTTCCATGCCAGGATTCTTGGCCTTCAGTTCGGCGATGAACAAGGTGTGGTCGGATACGTAGTTGTTGTGTTTTGCAGGCAGTTTCATATTCTCTTCTGAGTGTCTTATAAGTAAGGTCAGCCGGCCGTATTTTACCGCGCCGTACCGCTTGGCGGGTTGTTGTATCGGCAAGTCCGGGGCGAAATTGCTAAAAATCAATAACGCAGCAAACGCCGCATCACCATCGGCGCCGGTTCGGCGGGGTTGGCGTGCGAATATTCCAGTTCTTCGGCCAGATCGAATTCAAAGGCCGCATAAAAATCGATCAACTTGCGCTGGTCGCGCCGCACTGCCAGGCGCAATTCCTCGGCCTGGCACGACAGGCCGTGATGAATGATGGCTTCGAGCAAATGTTGCGAAACATGGCTGCCCCGGTACGCTGGCAGCACGCCCATGCGTGAAATCTTCCAGATGGCGGGGTCGCTGTCGAGCGGCATCCAGCGCAGCGAACCGGCTGGAATGTCGTCGATCAGCAACAGAAAACCGCCGCCGTGGCGCAGTTGCTCTTCCACCTGTTGTGCCGTCTCATGGTGTCCACTGGACGAGGCCGCCACCTTGCCGGCCCACGCAGCGCGGGTCAGTTCGGCCATCAGTTGTGCATCGGCATTTGTTGCTTCGCGCACCACGATATTCATCATCGGTCCTTGTGGGGGCTTAGCGGATGCGCATGCCAGGTTCGGCGCCCGGCCACGGGTTCAGGATGTAGATGCCCGGATTCGCCTTCTCGTCGGCGGCGGACGCGGCCATGACCATGCCTTCCGAAATGCCGAACTTCATCTTGCGCGGCGCCAGGTTGGCCACCAGCACGGTCAGCTTGCCGACCAGCTCTTCCGGCTGGTACGCCGAACGGATACCCGAAAACACATTGCGCAAGCGGCCTTCGCCCGCATCCAGCGTCAGGCGCAGCAGCTTGTCGGAACCTTCGACCAGTTCGCAGTTGACGATTTTGGCGATGCGCAAGTCGACCTTGAGGAAGTCGTCGATCTTGATCTCGGGCGCGAGTTCTTCGATGGCGGCAGCGGTGGCAGCTTCAGGCACTGCTGCGTCGTTGGCGGCGTCGCCGGCCGGTGCGGCAATGGCGGGGGCCGCTTGCGGCGCGTCAAACAGCGCTTCGATCATCTTCGCATCCATGCGCGTCATCAAGTGGCTGTAGGCGCCGATGGTGCGGCCCAGCATGCTGTTCGCGACGGCGTCGCCGAACACTTGCGTATCCGCCCAGCTGAACTCGGCGTCGTTGAGGAACGAGGCCACGTTCTTGGTCACACCCGGCAGCACCGGCGACAGCAGAATCGTCAGCTGGCGGAACAGGATCAGGGCCGTGGTGCACACGTCGTGCAACTCGGCTGTTTTTTCCGCATCCTTGGCCAAAATCCACGGCTTGTTTTCATCGACATACTGGTTGGTGATGTCGGCGATTTCCATGATTTCGCGCAAGGCCTTGCCGAATTCGCGGTTCTCGAAGTGCGCGGCGATGCTGGCCTGGCGCTCGACGATGACGCCATTCACGTCCACCGTCAGCGCGCGGTTGATCCAGCTTTGCGCGCCTTCGGACAGGGTGCTCGCCAGCTTGCCGTCGAAACGCTTGGCGATGAAGCCGGCGCAGCGGCTGGCGATGTTCACGTATTTGCCGATCAGGTCGCTGTTCACGCGGGCGACAAAATCTTCGCCGTTGAAGTCCAGGTCTTCCACTTTCGAGTTCAGCTTGAAGGCGATGTAATAGCGCAGCCATTCCGGGTTCATGCCCAGATCCAGGTAGCGCAGCGGCGAAATGCCCGTGCCGCGCGACTTCGACATTTTTTCGTTATTGACCGTCAGGAAGCCGTGGACGTTGACTTTCAGTTTGTCGATCACCGGGTGATTGGCGAACTTCAGCATGGCGGGCCAGAACAGCAAATGGAAGGAAACGATGTCCTTGCCGATGAAGTGGATCTGTTCCGTCGCTGGGTCATTCAGGAAGGCGTCGAAATCGATGCCTTTCTTGTCGCAATAGTTTTTCAGGCTGGCCAGGTAACCGACAGGCGCATCCATCCACACATAGAAGAACTTGCCCGGCGCATCGGGAATCGGGATGCCGAAGTAGGGTGCGTCGCGCGAAATATCCCAGTCGGCCAGCTTTTCACCCGCTTCGCCCAGCCATTCGCTGACCTTGTTGACCATTTCAGGCTGCAAGCGGCCTGGCGTATTCAGCCAGCTTTTCAGGAATTCGAAGCAGCGCGGGTCGGACAGCTTGAAGAAATACTGTTCCGACGGCTTCATCACGGGCGTCGCATTGGTAAACACGGAGAACGGATTGACCAGGTCGGTCGGCTGGTAGGCCGCGCCGCACACTTCGCAATTGTCGCCGTACTGGTTCTTGGCGCCGCATTTCGGGCATTCGCCCTTGATGTTGCGGTCGGCCAGGAACATGCCCTTGACCGGATCGAAGAAGCGGTCGACGGTTTTCGTGACGATCAGGCCCGTATCGCGCAGCTTGCGGTAGATCGATTGCGACAGGTCGACGTTTTCCGGCGAGTCGGTCGAATACCAGTTATCGAAGGCGATATGGAAGCCATCGAGGTACTGGGCGCGGCCCGCGGCGATGTTGGCGACGAATTGCTGCGGCGTGATGCCTTCCTTTTCGGCGGCGATCATGATGGGCGTGCCATGCGTATCGTCGGCGCCCACAAAGTGCACTTCACGGCCGGCTGCGCCATCGCGTTGCATTCGCTGGAACCGGACCCAGATATCAGCCTGGATGTATTCCATGATGTGGCCAATGTGAAAAGCGGCGTTTGCGTAAGGCAGGGCAGTGGTGACGAACAGCTTGCGAGTCATGATTGATGCACTTTTGGGATGGATAATAGGGCATTTTAACAGCGGAAAGGCAATATGAGCAGATGCAGCGCTGGCAAGTGATGCTTTTGCCGCCATCGCGCCATGCAAATTTGCGCTAGACTGCGCGTATTGCACATATGTAGTACACACGGAGATTTACATGAGCATCACAGTAGAAGACGTCAAGGCCGCGCTGGCCCAGGTTATTGATCCAAATACACATAAAGATTTCGTTTCCAGCAAAACCGTCAAGAATCTGAAGGTCGATGGCAATGATATTTCCCTCGACATCGAGCTGGGCTACCCCGCCAAAAGCCAGATCGACCTGATCCGCAAGTCCGTGCTGGCCGCGCTGCGCGTGCTGCCGGGCGTGGGCAACGTCAGCGTGGGCGTGTCGTCGAAAATCATTTCGCACACGGTGCAGCGCGGCTTGAAGCCGATGAGCAACGTGAAAAACATCATTGCCGTCGCTTCCGGCAAGGGCGGCGTGGGTAAATCGACCACGGCCGTCAACCTGGCCCTGGCACTGGCGGCCGAAGGCGCCAGTGTCGGCATGCTCGACGCCGATATCTATGGCCCGTCGCAGCCGATGATGCTGGGCATCAGCGGCCAGCCGAAGACCCTCGATGGCAAGAGCATGGAGCCGATGGAAAACCACGGCCTGCAAGTGTCGTCGATCGGCTTCATGATCGATCCGGACGAACCGATGGTGTGGCGCGGCCCGATGGTCACGCAAGCCTTGCAGCAACTGCTGGACCAGACCAACTGGCGCGACCTTGACTATTTGATCGTCGACATGCCGCCAGGCACGGGTGACATTCAGCTGACCCTGTCGCAAAAAGTGCCTGTCACCGGCGCCGTCATCGTCACGACGCCGCAGGACATCGCGCTGCTGGACGCGCGCAAGGGTCTCAAAATGTTCGAGAAAGTCGGCATTCCGATCCTCGGTGTGGTGGAAAACATGAGCACGCACATCTGCTCGAACTGCGGCCATGCGGAAGAAATTTTCGGTGCCGGCGGCGGCGCGAAGATGTGCGCCGACTTTGGCGTGGAATTCCTCGGCGCCTTGCCCTTGACCATGGCGATTCGCCAGCAGACGGATTCGGGTACGCCTACCGTCGTGGCCGAGCCCGATGGCCCCGTCGCCGCGATCTACAAGCAGATCGCCCGCACCATCGCGATCAAGGTGGCGGAAAAGGCGAAGGATATGACGAGCAAGTTCCCGAGCATCGTTATTAAAAACGACTGATTTAACCCAAGGCAGAGACTGGGGTCGAACCCTCAGGGTTCGACCCCGGCCCTTCATGGGTTAACAATCCTGCGCCATGCTCGTCAGGAATATGGTTTCATGCAGTCCGTGTTGTTATTAAACAAGAGGAGACATCATGCACCTGAATACTGTATTCCTGCGCCAAGCCGCAGCCGTGGTTGTTGGCAGCCTGCTGGCCGCCAGCGCCTTTGCCCAATCCGTTTCGTTCGTCGAGCCTGTTGATGGCGCGACGGTGACCAGTCCGTTCAAGGTGAAATTTGCCGTCAGCGGCATGGACGTCAAGCCGGCCGGTGACATGACGGCGAAGACGGGTCACCATCATCTGCTCATCAATATGGGGCCGATGAAGGCGGGTGAGATGATACCCATGGATGATAAACATTTGCATTTCGGCAAAGCGCAAACGGAAACGGACGTCACCTTGCCGCCGGGCCAGTACACCTTGACCATGCAGTTCGCCAACGGCGCGCACCAGTCGTATGGGCCGGAGTTGAGCAAAAGCATCAAGGTGACGGTCAAGTAATCGCGCACATTGATTCATGTCGGCATCAGGCCGGGTTCCAGCGATGGAACCCGGCCTTTTTCTTGTTATTGCTTTTTGTCATCATTGCGTCATATAGTCGGCGTATGCTGCCCGATGGCCTAACTTTGGATGAGTGCATATGAGCAAGAATTTCTCCCTTTCCCGGCAACTGGCGCAGGCGTTGCTGCTGGTGGCCAGCGTGGCGGCGTGCCAGGCGCATGCGGCTAAGGCAGTTCCCAATGCTGCGGCGCAGCCGAAGCTGGTGGTGGTGCTGGTGGTGGACGGCTTGCCGCAGGAACAGGTGACGCGCTACCGCGAGCAGTTCGGCCAGGGCGGTTTCCGCCGCCTGCTGGAGCAGGGCGCGTGGTTCAGCGATGCGCACCAGGCGCATGGCATCACGGTGACGGCCATCGGCCACTCGGCAGTGCTGTCGGGCGCTTACCCGTACCAGCATGGCGTGATCGGCAATAACTGGATCGATCCCGTCACGAAAAAATCCGTGTACTGCACCGAGGATGGCAATTTCCACTACATCGGCGAAGCAACTCAGCCCGACGACGGCACCGCGCCGACCAGGCTGCGCGTCAGCACCCTGGGCGACGAACTGCGCTATGCCACGGGCGACAAGGCCAAGGTCGTCACGGTGTCGGGCAAGGACCGCGGCGCCATCCTGCTGGCGGGGAAAACGGGCACCGCCTATATGTACATGGAAAAGACGGGCAACTTCGCCAGCAGTACCTATTACATGCAGCAGCATCCGCAATGGGTGCAGCGCTACCAGACAGCCAAGCCGCAGGATCGCTACTATGGCAAGAGCTGGACGCCGTTGCTGGCCGACAGCGCCTACGCCAATGACGCGCGCGAGGACATCGTGCCGGCCAAGCCGGGCACGCGCAACACCTTCCCGTTCGCCTACTACAGCGACAGCGGCAAGCTCGATGGCGAGTACTACAGCCGCTTGAAGTCCGGTCCCTTCCTCGATGAGCTGACCCTGGAATTTGCGCGCGCCGCCATCGATGGCGAAAACCTGGGCCGCAACCCGGCCGGCGTGCCCGATATCCTCGGCGTGAGCCTGTCCGCGCACGATTATGTGAACCACGCCTACGGCCCGGAAAGCAGGATGTCGCACGACCACCTGCAGCGCCTGGACCGCATGCTGGCTGGCTTCTTTGCCGACCTGGATAAAAAAGTCGGCATGGATAACGTGCTGGTGGTGCTGACGGCCGACCATGGCTTTGCCAACGTGCCGGAATTTTCTGAAACGCGGGGCTTCTCCGCCAAGCGCATCGACGGCGCCAAACTGGTCGATGGCTTGAACCAGCACCTGGCAACGACCCTGGGCATCGATAAACTGGTGACGACGTCGTCGCTGCCGAATATCTACCTCGATTACGCGCTGGCGGAAAAGAGCGGCGTCCATCGCGCCGCGCTGGAAGACGCGGCGGCCCGCTTCCTGCTGCAGCAGGACGGTCTGGCGCAGGTCTACACGCGCACGCAGATGGAAACGGGCGCCGTCGCCACGCGCATGGACACGCTGATGCGCCGCGCCTGGAACCGCCAGTTGTCGGGCGATCTGATGCTCGTCACAAAGCCGGCCTGGTACTTCGGCAAGGGCGCTGGTGGCACCTCGCATGGCACGCCGTACACGTATGACACCAACGTGCCGCTGATGGTCTTCGGCCCCCGCTGGATCAAGCCGGGCGCCTATGGCCAGTATGCGGAAGTGGTCGACATCGCGCCTACGCTGGCCCATCTGCTGCGCATACGCCAGCCTTCCGCGTCGGAAGGGCGGGTGTTGACGGAGGTGGTGCGGTAGAAGAGGGGGCTACGTGCTTGTCGGGTTACGTGCTTTGCGCTAACCCGACCTACGATGACCTTGCGAAGAGCGTAGGTCGGATTAGCGGGGCAAAGCCCCGCGTAATCCGACAACAGTGTTGGCAAAACAGCTTACAGCAGCCAATCAATCGGCAGCAGCGATAGAATCGCCACGCCCATGCGCTTCCACACGCTGGTGCCCGGTTCCGTGTCGTAGCGCGTGGTGGCGCCGCTGGCGTCGCGGGCGATCCAGTACAGCGCGCCGTCGTCGCCTAGCAGCACCTGGTAGGCGCGTTGCGGGATGGTGGTGCGCATGGCCAGGCCCAGCTGGCTGGCCAGCGCGTGGCTGTCGATGACGAGGCCCATTTCCGTGTTCAACTCGATCGAGCGCGGGTCGAAGTTGAACGAGCCGACAAAGATGCGCCGGTCATCGACGGCAAAGGTCTTCGCATGCAGGCTCGATGCGGAGCTGCCCAGGTGGCCGGGCTGCGCGCGCGCGTCGCCCCGTTCCCATGAGCGGCGCGATTCATACAGCAGCACGCCCGCTTCCAGCAGAGGCCTTCTCCACTTCGCATAGCCCGCATGCACGGCCGCCACGTCGGTCGCTTCCAGCGCATTCGTCAGGATGCGCACGCCCACGCCTTTTTTTGCCAGGTCCGCAAAGGCCTGGGTGCCGGCTTTGCCGGGCACGAAATATGGCGACACCAAGTCCACTTCCTTTTCCGGCACGCCCAGCAGGTTTTGCAGGTTTTCCGCCACGCCCGTGCCGGGCCGGGCCTTGTCCAGCACCTTGGCCGGGTCGTCGCTGACCATGCGCGTGCGCGCCCATTCGAAGGGCAGGGTGCGTTCCATCATCTGCCTGACGAAGGGCGAAGTGCGCAGCGCCTGCACGTATTCCTCGGCGGCCCTGGTGTCGTCGATGCGGTCCGCTTCGGCGGCGATGGTGGCCGCATCGCCCTCGACTGGGCTGGTCAGCAGCAGACTGGCCGGGTAGGCCGAGGCGCTGTTCCAGTAGCGGTCGAAATCCTGCGAGACCTCGTCGACGACGGGGCCGACGGCCAGCACGTCAAGGTCGGCAAACAGCACGTCGCCGGCCGCGCCAAAATATTCATCGCCCACATTGCGTCCACCGACGATGGTGGCCTGGTTATCGGCCGTAAACGATTTATTGTGCATGCGCCGGTTGAGGCGGGAAAAATCGGTGGCAAAGGCGAGCGCGCGCGGCGCGCGGGGCACGAAGGGATTGAACAGGCGGATTTCCAGATTCTGCTGCTTGCCCAGCATGCTTAGGGTCTGGTCCAGACCCGCCGTGTTGTTATCGTCGAGCAGCAGGCGCACGCGCACGCCCCGTTCGGCCGCCTGGCGCAGGGCGTCGAACAGCAGGGTGCCGGTGATGTCCTTGTGCCAGATGTAGTACTGCACGTCCAGGCTGCGCTGGGCGGCGGCGGCTAGCAGCGCGCGCGCGGCAAAGGCGTCGCGCCCGTCGACCAGCGGATAAATGCCGGACACGCCGGGATGCTGCGCCACCATGGGCGCAATGGCCGTGGCCAGCTGGGTGTGCTTTGTGTCGGCCATGACGGTTGACGCGCTGCGGCCTTCCAGCGAAGGCAGTGAAGCGCAGCCGGCAAGGACGGCGGACAGCAGCAGGGACAGCAGCAGCCGGGTGGTGCTGCGGAAGGGAAGTGCTTGGGCGGGCATGGCAGGCTTTCATCGAATTGCCCCGATGTTAGCAGATGCGCATGCCCGCACGCGGGCGCGGTTTTACAGTTGTTCCAGCGCGATCAGCTCGGCCACCGTCTGGCGGCGGCGGATCAAACGGGATTGCGCCCCATCGACCAGGTATTCGGCCGCATGCGGGCGGCTGTTGTAGTTCGACGACATCGACGCGCCATACGCGCCCGCGCCTTCGAACACCACGTAGTCGCCCACCTGCGCTGCGGGCAACAAGCGGGTTTCGACCACGCCGCCATCGCGCTGGGTAAACACGTCGCCCGATTCGCACAGGGGGCCGCCGACCACTGTGGCGTGTTGCGTGTCCAGTGCCCGGCCGTCATGCGCGATGACCGACATTTCATGGTAGCTGCCGTACATGGCGGGGCGCATCAGTTCATTGAAGCCCGTGTCGAGCAAGGTGAAATGGTTGCCGCCCATTTGCTTGGTGGCGCGCACTTCGGCCACCAGCAAGCCCGCGTCGGCCACCAGGAAGCGGCCCGGTTCGATTTCCAGGTGCACGGCGTGGCCCAGGTGCGCCTCGATCTGCTTGCGCGCCGCATCCCACAGCTGGAAGTAGTGGTCCGTGTCGACCGGTTGCTCGCCTTCGCGGTAAGGCACGGACAGGCCGCCGCCCGTGGAAATGGCTTCGATGTCGTGGCCCATGTTCTTCACCAGGTCGACCATGGTGCCGCAGACGGTTTCCAGGTGGCTGTAGTCGACGCCCGAGCCGATGTGCATGTGCAGGCCCACCAGGTGCAGGCCATGCGCGCGGATGACGGCCAGCGCCTCTGGCAGTTCTGCGTGCCAGATACCGTGCTTGCTGTTTTCGCCGCCCGTATTGGTCTTGTTGCTGTGGCCATGGCCATAACCGGGATTGATGCGCAGCCAGACGCGGTGGCCGGGCGACACGGGGCCCAGCTGGCGCAGCATGTCGACGGAGCCGCAATTGACTTCGATCTTCGCTGCCGCCACGCGCGCCAGGGTGGCGCGGTCGAACAGGTCGCAGGTGAATACCACGCCGGCGGCGCCATTCGTTTGCGCCGGCGTAAAGCCTGCCTGCAGGGCGCGTTCGATCTCGCCCAGCGAGACGGCGTCCACGTGCACGCCCGCTTCGCGCATCAGGGTGAGCAGATGGATGTTCGAATTGGCCTTCTGCGCGAAGCGCACGGTGTCGAACTGCGCCAGTTGCGCCACGCGCGCGCGGATGGTGGCCGCGTCATACACCCACAGGGGCGTGCCGTGTTGCTGGGCGAGTTGGGCGAGGGTGGCGTCTGGCACTGGTTTCATGGTGGTTGTCTTTGTCATGTTATGGGTGGCGTCGGATTACGCGGGCTTTGCCCGCTAATCCGACCTACGTGCCGAGCATCATGCGGGTTTTCTTTGTAAACATAAAATATCTATTTAAGCCTACCTTATTCATTTATGATATGAGCATGACTATCTCCCTGCGCCATATAGAGGTCTTTCGCGCCATCATGACGACGGGCAGCGTGACGGCGGCCGCCGCCATGCTGCATACCTCGCAGCCCACCGTCAGCCGCGAGCTGGCGCGCCTCGAACACTTGACGGGTTTGACCTTGTTCGAGCGCGAGCGGGGGCGGCTGCGCCCGACGGCGCAGGCGCTGCAGCTGTTCGAGGAAGTGCAGCGCGCGTATTTCGGCCTGGAGCGCATCGTCAGCACGGCGGCGGCCTTGCGCCAGTTCGACCAGGGGCAGCTGTCGATCGCCTGCCTGCCCGTGTTTTCCCAGTCGCTGCTGCCGCAGGCGTGCAAGCGCTTCGTCGCCGACTTTCCCAAGGTGAGCATCAGCATCACGCCGCAGGAGTCGCCGCTGCTGGAAGAGTGGCTGTCGGCGCAGCGCCACGACATCGGCCTGACGGAAGTAGACAATGCGCCACCGGGGACCGCGCTCGATACCCTGATGTCCGTCGACGAGGTGTGCGTGCTGCCCGATGGGCACCCGCTGGCGGCGAAATCCGTGCTGCAGCCGGCGGACTTTGCGGGCCAGCCTTTCATCAGTCTGGCCGCCGTCGATCCCTACCGCCAGCAGATCGACGCCATCTTCGCGCAAGCCGGTGTGGAGCGGCGCATGGCGCTCGACACGCACAGCGCCGCCTCCGTCTGCGCCATGGTGCGCGAAGGCGTGGGGCTGGCCATCGTCAATCCGCTCACGGCGCTGGACTACGCGGGGCAGGGCTTGCAGATCCGCCGCTTCGCCGTATCCTTGCCGTTCACGGTGAATCTCGTGAAACCTTTGCACCGCCCCCTGTCGCAACTGGTCGCCCTGTTCGAGCAGGCGCTGCATGCCCAGGCGGACGAGGTGAAAAGGCGCTTGCTGCAGCTGTGACGGCGCTTGTGGAGCGGCGGCGGTCAACAGAGTAAAATGGCGTTTTACTTATTCAAGCCTGATTACCTCGATGACCACAACCGCTACTCCCGTCCGTACCCGTTTCGCTCCCAGCCCGACCGGCTATCTGCACCTGGGCGGCGCCCGCACCGCTTTATACAGCTGGGCGTATGCCCGCCACTTCGGTGGCACCTTCGTGCTGCGCATCGAAGACACGGACGTGGAGCGCTCCACGCCGGAAGCCGTGCAAGCCATCATCGAAGGCATGAAGTGGCTGGGCCTGGACCACGACGAAGGCCCGTTCTACCAGATGCAACGCATGGACCGCTACCGCGAAGTGGTGGCGCAGATGCTGGCAGAGGGTACGGCTTACCATTGCTATTCCTCGCCGGACGAAGTCGAAGCGATGCGCGAGCGCATGCGCGCCGCCGGCGAAAAGCCGCGCTACGACGGCACCTGGCGTCCGGAGCCGGGCAAGACCCTGCCGGCCATCCCTGCCGACCGCAAGCCCGTCGTGCGCTTCAAGAACCCGCTCGATGGCGACGTGACGTGGGACGATGTCGTCAAGGGCACGATCACGATTTCCAACCGTGAGCTGGACGACCTGGTGATCGCCCGCCCGGACGGCACGCCGACATACAACTTCTGCGTGGCCGTCGATGACTGGGACATGCAGATCACGCACGTGATCCGCGGCGACGACCATGTCAACAACACACCGCGCCAGATCAACATCCTGCGCGCCATCGGCGCACCGCTGCCGCTGTATGGCCATCTGCCGATGATTTTGGGGGCGGACGGCGAGAAGCTGTCAAAGCGCCACGGCGCCGTCAGCGTGATGGATTACCCGGCGCAGGGCTTCCTGCCGGAAGCGATGCTGAACTACCTGGCGCGCCTGGGCTGGAGCCATGGCGACGATGAAGTGTTCTCGACCGAGCAGTTCTGCGAGTGGTTCAACCTGAACCACCTGTCGAAATCGGCGGCCCAGTTCAACAATGAAAAACTGGCCTGGCTGAACAATCACTATATCAAGCAGGCCGACAACACCCGCCTGGCCGACCTGGCGCGCCCGCAAATGGTCGCTGCCGGCGCCGTCTTCGAAGGTGCGCCGGACCTGGCACAAGTGCTGGGCATGATGAAAGAGCGCGCCAATACGGTCAATGAACTGGCTGCCGCTTCGATGCTGTTCTTCCGCGCGCCGCAACCGGAAGCGGAACTGGTAACGCAGCACATCACGGATGCCATCAAGCCCGTGCTGGCGCAGTTTGCCGAGCGCATCGCCACGGTGGAGTGGAGCAAGGAAGCCGTGGCCGCCATGATCAAGGAAGTGCTGGCGGCCAACACCATCAAGATGCCGCTGCTGGCCATGCCCTTGCGCCTGATTTTGACGGGCCAGCTGCAGACGCCGGCCATCGACCAGGTGGTGGTGATCTTCGGCCGCGACACCGTGCTGGCGCGCCTGGCAAAGTGGCTGTAATCGACGCGTAGAAATATGTGTAAAAACAGTGTGCGGAAACCGCCCCTATGAAAAGTTGCTCATAGACGAAAAAGGGTATTTGCAGAGTGAAACTTCTTTGCTATACTCTTGTTTCTGCACCAACGGGGGTATAGCTCAGCTGGGAGAGCGCTTGCATGGCATGCAAGAGGTCAGCGGTTCGATCCCGCTTACCTCCACCAGCAGCAAAATCGCAGTCAGGTTTTGTTAGTCGTTGAAGTGGTGCAGATGTTGTTTGGAAGTTCCGCGGTCCCCATCGTCTAGAGGCCTAGGACATCACCCTTTCACGGTGAGTACAGGGGTTCGAATCCCCTTGGGGACGCCAGGTAGTTGTGGTATAGTAGTGGCAGTTGTTTGTACTGATTGTTGTAAGTTCAGGCCCGTAAAAAACAGGTTCTGGATGGAAAGCAAGTAGTGGAACAAAGTCGCCAAGTGCGGCTTTTATTATTTCTGCGCCCGGGGGGTATAGCTCAGCTGGGAGAGCGCTTGCATGGCATGCAAGAGGTCAGCGGTTCGATCCCGCTTACCTCCACCAACAGCGCAGAAGTAAGGTAGCAAAACTGTAGTTCCGTGGTCCCCATCGTCTAGAGGCCTAGGACATCACCCTTTCACGGTGAGTACAGGGGTTCGAATCCCCTTGGGGACGCCAGTTCAGTCTGGTGTTTTGGTAGTGAAGAAGTAGCAGTGTTTCTGCGCCCGGGGGGTATAGCTCAGCTGGGAGAGCGCTTGCATGGCATGCAAGAGGTCAGCGGTTCGATCCCGCTTACCTCCACCAACAGCGCAGAATTCACATGATAATTAAAGTCGCCTTGAGCGACTTTTTTTATTTGCGTCAGTGATTTCTTCGCTCGGGGGAGGGTATGACTAAGCTGTTAGCGCGCTTGCATGGCATGCAAGAGGTCAGGGTTAGCTCCCGCCAACCTCTACCAACAGCGCAGAAACGGGTAGTGAATAAATCAAAGTCGCCTTGAGCGGCTTTTTTTACGTCTGTGAATTAATCGCCTTGCCCCTCGGGGGGGTAGAGTTAAGCTGTTAGCGCGCTTGCATGGCGTGCAAGAGGTCGGCGCTTAGCTCCCGCAAGTCTCCACCAGCAGCGCAGAAGTCACGTGATAATCAAAGTCGCCTTGCGCGGCTTTTTTTTCGTCATTACTTTCTGCTTTCCTTGTTGCTTGCGCGCGGCATGTCCGCATCATTTGCGTTTCGGAATGCCATTTTTGCCATTCATCGCTTTTGGGTGTGGATTGTAGTGCCGGGTGTATAAGATTTCTGGCGTTGAAGTTGTCGAGGGGCAGCTTTGCGCGTGCGGCAGTTTTTGCGCCTGTCAGTTTTCATGGAATTACTTAACTCCGGAGGTGGAATGTCCCGCTTATTTGTCAGCATTTTGTTTGCCGCTTTCTTTCCCGCTCCGGCTTTCGCTGCCGTGGCAGCTGCCGCACCCTTCGATCTTGCTGCCCACAAGTTGCAATCGGGGCGTATCAATGAGGTGATGGTGCTGGGCACGCCGCACCTGTCGCAGCTGCCGAAGTCGTTTGATCCCGCGCAGCTGAGCGCCTTGAACGCGCGTTTGCTTGGCTGGAAGCCGCAAGCCATTGCCATCGAGGCCTTGTCCGGTCTGCAATGTGCGTACCTGCGCAGCTACCCGCAACGCTATGCGGACACGATCAAGTCTTATTGCTGGGATCCCGCTCCCGCGCGGGCGGCGACCGGCCTGGATGTGGTGGCGGCCACTGTGCAGGCGCAGCGTTTGCTGGCCGCATGGCCGGCGGTGCCATCCGCCGCGCAGCGGCGCACCCTGGCGTCGCTGTTCCTGGCGGGTGGCGAGCGGGCGTCCGCGCTGGTGCAATGGCTGCGTCTGCCGGAGGCGGAGCGGCGAGTGGGCGACGGGCTTGATGTAAAGCTGGTGGCCATGCTCAATGATCGGCTGCAGCGGCGCGGCGAGGATGTGCTGATCGCAGCCGTGGTGGCGGCGAAGAGTGGTCATGAGCAGGTGTATGCGATGGACGACCATACTGCGGACGCACCCGCCGACAATGCGCAGGACGAAAAGGCTTCCGGCGAGGCGATCATGAAGGCGTGGGACAACCCGCATACGGCACAGCGCAAGCGTATCAGTGCAGAGCTGGAGGCGGCATTGGCGACGCCGGCAGGCGTGCTGGCCATGTACCGTGCCTATAACGAGCCTGGTCAGGCCGAGATGGTCTTCCGCAGCGATTTCGGCGCGGCGCTGGAAGAGCCGTCGCCACAGCATTTCGGCCGCAATTACGTGGCCTACTGGGAGGTGCGCAATTTGCGCATGGCATCGAATATCCGCGAAGTCATGATGGTGCGGCCCGGCATGCGCGTGCTGGTGGTGGTGGGGGCGTCGCACAAGGCTTACCTGGAGGCCTATTTGAACCAGATGCATGATGTGCGCATCGTCGGCACGGACGCTATCCTGCGCCAGGAAGACTGATCGCCCGTTTCCTTGTCTTCCTGCCATCATCGCGTTTCCATGGGGGCGGGAAGTGCAATAAGATGGAAAATAAGAGGCCAGCAGTTGATTTCGTGAATCGCTTCGTGTTAAACTTCGCGCACGCTTTTTTGAGGGGCTAAGCAAAGCCTTCAACGAAGAGTCCGCTGAGAGTCAAGCCAGCACAGGTCCCCATCGTCTAGAGGCCTAGGACATCACCCTTTCACGGTGAGTACAGGGGTTCGAATCCCCTTGGGGACGCCAGGATTTAGTTGTAAAGTGAGTGCAGTGCTGAACGGGCCTGACAAGTCAGGCTTTTTTTGTTTCTGTCATATTGCTGCAGTACCGGGTCAGGATGCGAAGTAATGCATTCAGGACAGATTTCTGTCCCCATCGTCTAGAGGCCTAGGACATCACCCTTTCACGGTGAGTACAGGGGTTCGAATCCCCTTGGGGACGCCAGATTCGCAAGCAGTAAGCACGTAAAGTAACAGGTCGGGATGCAAAGCAGCGCATCTTGGACAGATTTTCTGTCCCCATCGTCTAGAGGCCTAGGACATCACCCTTTCACGGTGAGTACAGGGGTTCGAATCCCCTTGGGGACGCCAGACCGGCTGAATCAGCCAACAAAAAAGCCGCCTGGTAACAGCGCGGCTTTTTTGTTATTTGCCGGCATGCCAACGTTTCCCCTTCACTCTTGCCTGCTCATGCCATTACCTAGCGATCGCGCGCCATCCCTGGCCATCTTCTGCAAAGTCGTCGACAACTACGGCGATATCGGCATTTGCTGGCGCCTGGCGCGGCAGTTGCGCGGCGAGCACGGCGTGGCCGTCACTCTGTGGGTCGATGATTTATCCAGTTTCAAGCGCATCTGTCCTGAAATTGATGTGACTGCCGAAGTCCAGCAAGTGTCCGGCGTCATGATCCGCCAGTGGCGCGATCAGGAGGGCGTGTTTGCGCCGGACGATATCGCCGATATCGTCATCGAGTTTTTTGCCTGCGACATTCCACCCGGCTATATCGCCGCCATGGCGCAGTGCGCGCCGCAGCCGGTGTGGCTGAACCTGGAAGGCTTGACGGCGGAAGAGTGGGTCGAGGGCTGCCATGCGCTGACCTCGCCACGCCACGGCATGATCAAGCATTTCTTCTTCCCCGGTTTTACCAATAAAACGGGCGGCTTGCTGCGCGAAGCGGCGCTCGATGAAAAAAGGCGGGCATTCCAGGCCGATGCCGGCGCCATGGCGGCATTCCTCGGGCAATTTGGCGTGCGTCCGGCGGAAATGTCTGCCTTGAAAGTATCGCTGTTCTGCTACCCGTCCGCGCCCGTCGCCGAGTTGTTTGGCGTGTGGCAGGCGGGCAGCGAGCCCGTGACATGCCTGGTGCCGGAAGGCGTCGCGTTCGATGCCGTTCAGGCGTTTATCGCCGACGATGCGGCGACGGCTGGTGCGGCGCGCACGCGTGGCGCGCTCACCGTGCGCGTGTTGCCTTTCGTGCCGCAAGACGATTACGACCGCTTGCTGTGGGCCTGCGACGTCAATCTCGTGCGCGGCGAGGATTCCTTCGTGCGCGCGCAATGGGCCGGCCAGCCGTTTCTCTGGCATATCTATTTGCAGGATGAGAACTTGCATCACGTGAAATTGCGCGCCTTCCTGCAGCGCTATGCGATGGACGCGGACGGTGCCATCGACAGCCTGGTGCAGGCGGCGCTGGCCTGGAATGGCGCCAGCGCGGACGCCTTGCCGTGGACGCTGCTGTGGCCCGCCTTGCAGGCCGACCTGCCGCGCATCAGGGCGCGCGCGCAGGCCTGGCAGCGGCAGATACAGTCCAATGGCGATCTGGCAAGTAACTTGCTGGCATTCGCCGGCGCGACGAGATAGGCGCTTGCCAAAAATTAAGGTAAAATGCCCGGTTATTTCTAACGTATTTTTAACCGATCAAACGCAAGCTTGCGGCGCTGATGGCGCACAGGCGGCAGATGGTCTTCATGCAACCCACTTTTTACGTACATTCCTATGAAACCCGCAAAAGAAATTCGTGTTGGCAATATCATCATGGTCGACAGCAAGCCAATGATCGTGTTGCGTTCTGATGTCAACGGTTCGAGCCGCACGGGCTTCACCTACAAATGGAAGATGAAAAATCTTCTGACGAACACCCCGATGGAAAACGTGTTCCGCGGCGACGACAAGTTTGACGTTGTTGTTCTGGATAAAAAGCCAGTGACGTATTCGTACTTCGCCGACCCGCTGTTCGTTTTCATGGACACCGAGTACAACCAGTATGAAATCGAAGAAGAAAACCTGGGCGATGCACTGCATTACCTGAAGGATGGCATGGAATGCGAAGCCATTTTCTACGACGGCAAGGCTATCTCCGTTGAACTGCCTACGACCATCGCCCGTCAAGTGGTGTACTCGGAGCCTGCGGTCAAGGGCAACACTTCGGGCAACGTCCTGAAAGAAGCCAAGATCGAAAACGCCATCGAAGCGCATCGCCACATCGTGCAAGTGCCGCTGTTCGTGGCACAGGACGATGTCATCGAAATCGACACCCGTACCAACGAATACAAGCGTGTCGTACGCAACTGATTTGCCCCAGTGCTTGACCATCAAGAAACGCTGCCTTCGGGCGGCGTTTTTTTTGCTTTAAAAATAATCCCCTTTGATAACAATTGAGTTGCAAGGACTGCTATGCTATGGATAGCACATTATTGCGTTAGAAACACTGAAGTTTCCTGGAGATAGCATGCAGCGTAGTCATATGGTGCGCAACGGCGCATATCGGGGGGCGACGCCTGCCGCGGCGGCCATGCCGGCGCGCGTGTCGCGCCCCGTACTGACCCGTGCCACGGCGCCCGCCAGCCCCATGGCCCACCTGCTCGATGCGGGCGTCTTGCCGCAACAGCAGATGATGCAGGCAGGCAAGCTCAGTTCCCATGCGCTGACGTCGCAGTACCTGGCGCGCATCCGCTCCCTGTGCAGCATCGGCGCGCGTGCCTATGCCGGCATTGAAATCAATCCCGATGCGCTGAAAATTGCCCTGGAAATGGACCGCGAGCGGCAGGGGCACAAGGTGCGCGGCCCCTTGCATGGCATCCCCATCGTCTTGCGCGACAATATTGCCACCGGCGACCGCATGAAGACGCGTACCCAGGCGCAGCTGGCCACGCAGGCCGGCTGCGATTCCTTTGTCGCGGCGCGCTTGCGCGCGGCCGGCGCCGTCATCATCGGCAAAAGCAATTTGCGCCAGTGGGCCGCCGTCAGCGTGCCGCATGCCAGTGCCAGCTGGGCCGGCCTGACCATCCTGGCGGTGGACAGCGCGGCGGACGGCTCCATTGTCGCGCCCGCATCTACGTGCGGCCTGGTTGCCATCAAGCCCACGGGCAGGGCCGCCGCCGGGCAGGGCGGCGAGCCAGCCACGGCGGGACCGATGGCGCCCAGCGTGCGCGAGGCGGCCTGGCTGCTCGCTGCCCTGACGGGCGAGCACCTGGCCGATGGCATGGTGCTCGATGCCGCCGCCTTGCATGGGCGCCGCATCGGCGTGGCGCGCCACCTGTTCGGCCAGTGTGCCGGAACCGATGCCGTGATCGAGCAGGCACTGCTGGTGCTGCGCGAACAAGGCGCGGAACTGATCGAGCCGCCGCCCGCGTCCGAGCCGGGCGGCATCGCAGCGTTGCTGTGCTCGCATGAACTCGATGCGCTGGTAGGGCCAACGTGTCATGGCGTATCGCAGGCGCAGTGCGCCTTGCCGCAGATTACGGTGCCTGCCGGCGTGGTTGAGGGCTTGCCCGTCGGTTTGTCCTTCATCGGACCTGCCCACGGCGACATACCGCTCATCGCGATGGCCTATGCCTATGAGCAGGCGACGTTGCACCGGCGCACACCGGCATTGCCGTCCAGCATTACGCAGGCGCTGCGTTGACCATGATGATATTTTTCGCTTTCTTTCGATAACTATGCTCGCAACCTTGCTGCTAAGTGCGGCCGTGGCCGCCACCCCGACTCCTTTTGATGCCGCGCAACTGTCTGGCAGCTGGTCCGACAGCGTGAATACGAGCAGTGTTTGCGAAGAAGCGCAGCACTTTACGCGCATGCAGCTGTCTGACGATCACCAGCGGCTGGCGATCTTCAACGACCGCACCTGGAAAAGCAAGCTCGGTGAAACCAACCGTTTTGCCGCGACCGTGGTGGCGGAAACGGAGCGCAGCCTGACGTTACGCTATGACAATGAAACCCGCCTCAATGCCGCTGGCAAGCTGGTGGAATGGCAGTTGATTATCGTCGCGCCCGGCGTGTACCGCTGGCGCGAGACGGGCTGGCCGGAAGGCAAGGTCAACGGGGTCGTCGGCATCCGCTGCTCTCCCTGATGCGGGTGTGCAAGCATGGCATTCTGCTATGCTGCCCGCATTATCCGATGCCTTTAGGAGAAGTCATGTCCGCACGTATGCTGTCCCCCCTGTTCCTGGCCGCCGCCGTGGCGCTGGCCACCATGCCGGCGCAAGCGCGCACGCCCAGGCTGTCGCTCATTGAGCAAGCGCAAAGCTGCGACGGTGGCCATACCTGCCCGTATTTCCCCGACGTCTACAAGGCGGACTACGCGTTTCGCAAGGCCTTCAATGTGGGCTTGAAAAAAGCCGGCCTGAAGCGGCAGCGCTGGGTGCCCGATGGCGTGGCAAGTCCGCTCAAGCCGGTCGAGATCGACGGCAAGGCGCGCCTGCTGAGCAGCGTCTGCGAACCGCATAATTGCGGCCACCACTACACCATCCTGTACGACCCGGTCGAGCGCAGCATGACGGGCATGTACATGGGCAGCGACGCCAAGGGCGGTTTGCGCACCGTGTACTTTGGCGAGCCCAGCATCGCCGAAGCCGACCTGCTGTTCAAGAACTGATGCACGCGCCACTACGCATCTCCAGCGAACGCGGCGAACTGGACGTGCCCATGATCCACCGCTACCTGAGCGAGCAGTCGTACTGGAAGCGCGGCGTGGCGATTGAAACGGTGCGCAAGGGAATTACCAACGCGCTGTGTTTCGGTGGCTATGTCGATGGCCAGCAAGTGGCGTTCGCCAGGGTCATCACCGATTACACGGATTTTGCTTACCTGCGCGATGTGTTTGTGTTGCCGCAATACCAAGGACGCGGATATGGCAAGCAGATGGTGGCCGCCGTGCTCGACGATGCACGCTTGCGCGATGTCGTTTGGATGCTGGGGACCGATGACGCGCATGGCCTGTATGCGGCCTTTGGTTTTGCGCCACTGGAGGCGCCGCAAAAATACATGCGCCGCCCCGCGCCTTAATAATTATCAAAAAAACCTTTAAGTGACAAGAGAACTATTGGCATTATTATACGAAATAATGTTGCATTGATAATGACATCATGTCATTATTCGCGCTCTGCAGCGTGCGTTGCTGATGCTGTGCTTTGTCGTCGCCCCCCTGGGGGCGCAGGCAAAGGTGGTGAACGGTCCGATTGCTCATCCCTGGCACGTTTTCTCGTCTCTTTAAAGGAATACATCATGAAACAATATGGAGCCGAGTTTCTCGGCACGTTCTGGCTGGTGCTGGGCGGTTGCGGCAGCGCCGTGCTGGCAGCTGGCTTTCCCGGCCTTGGCATCGGTTTTGCCGGCGTGGCGCTGGCGTTTGGCCTGACGGTGCTGACCATGGCTTACGCCATCGGCCACATCTCGGGTTGCCATTTGAATCCTGCCGTCTCGATCGGTCTGTGGGCCGGTGGCCGCTTTCCCGCCAAGCAACTGTTGCCGTACATCATCGCGCAAGTGCTGGGTGCCATCGTGGCCGGCGGCGTGCTGTACCTGATCGCCAGCGGCCAGGCCGGCTTCGATGTCAGCAAGGGCTTTGCCTCGAACGGCTATGGCGCCCATTCGCCGGGCGGTTATTCGATGCTGTCGGCGCTGGTGATTGAAATCGTGCTGACGATGTTCTTCCTGATCGTCATCCTGGGCGCCACCGACAAGCGCGCGCCGGCCGGTTTTGCCCCGCTGCCGATCGGCCTGGCGCTGACCCTGATCCACCTGATCAGCATTCCCGTGACGAACACTTCCGTCAACCCGGCCCGCAGCACGGGCGTGGCCTTGTACGTGGGCGACTGGGCTACCAGCCAGCTGTGGCTGTTCTGGCTGGCACCCATCATCGGCGCCTTGCTGGGCGCGCTGGCCTACCGCTTGATTGCTGGCGAAAAAGAGTAGGTCGGCTTAGCCCGCAGGGCGAAGCCGACAACGCCGATAGCGTAGCTTGTCGGCTTACGCGCGGCTGCGCCACGCTAAGCCGACCTACGGTGGCGTCCATCATTGGCGCCTTGTCCGGTGCGGTAGGTCGGCTTAGCCCGCAGGGCGTAAGCCGACAATTGCCGACAAACCACTTGACGAAAGCAGCCCACGGGTTGCTTTTTTCGTTTAATCGGCAGCGCGCCACTCGCTCAGGTAATGCTGCGGCGTGCGGCCCAGGATGCGGCGGAACATGGCGCTGAAGGCGCTGGGGCTGGCGTAGCCCAGCGCATAGGCGATGGCCGCCACGCCTTCGCCCCGGTCTAGGCGACAAAATGCCTCGGCCAGGTGGACTTGTTGCAGCCATTGGCGGTAGTGCAAGCCTGTTTCCTTGGGAAACAGACGGATCAGGGTGCGCGCACTGGCGCCCGCATCCTGCGCCCAGTCTTCGATGCTGCGCCGGCTGCCCGGTGCGCTCATGATGGCCGAGCAGACTGCCACCAGGCGGCGGTCGCGCGGCCAGGGGATGGCGAGGGGCACCGTATCGGCCGCCGCCAGTTCCGACAGGATCAGGTGCGCCAGCCAGTCGCCGCGCCCCGCCAGCGCATACTCGATCGGTTCGGCCAGCAAGGCCAGGATCAGCTCGCGCAGCAGCCGGCTCACTTCCAGCACCTTGCAATCGGCGCCATACTGGGCCGCTACCTGCGCATCGATATACACGGTGCGCATGCTCAGTTCGCTCAAGATATGGACTTCATGCACGACCCCCACGGGGATCAGCAGGGCGCGCCGGGGCGGCAATATCCACACGCCGTGCTCGGTGGAGACGCGCATCACGCCTTCCGTCGCATACAGCAGTTGCGCCCGCACATGGCTGTGCGGCGCCGTATAGTCGCCCAGCGCATATTGTCGGGACATGGCCGTCACGGGGCGCGGCACGTGCTGGTAATCGTGTGAGCTGGTGCTGCGGCTGAACGGCACGCCATCGGGGTGGGTCTGGGCGGTTGGGGGGCTGTACATGTGGGGCGTTGGCTTGTCTCTTGGTTGTCACTTGGGCGACGATTATTGGAAGTTGTCAGTTCAGCGACCATACTATACTGGCTTCTTTGCCGGGCCGCCCGCCGTGCCCGATTATTGCGGAAGACACATGCACACAACCACACCTGCCCCAGCATTGGCCAAGTCCGTGCCGGCGACTCCCTCGCTTCATCGTTCCCAACAACAATCTGGCCTGGCCATGCACATCCTGGGCGCCGTCGCCTTCGTGCATTTGCTCAATGACCTGATCCAGGCATTATTGCCGTCGATTTACCCGATGCTGAAAGCCGAGTTTTCACTCAGTTTTACCCAGGTCGGTCTTATAACCCTGACGTTCCAGTGCACGGCCTCGTTGCTGCAGCCCTGGATCGGCTTGTACACGGACCGCCGTCCGCTGCCCTTCCTGCTGCCCATCGGCATGTGTTTTACCCTGGCCGGCGTGCTGATGCTGTCCATCGTCTCGACCTTTCCGACCCTGTTGATCGCTTCGGGCCTGATCGGCGTCGGTTCCTCGACCTTTCACCCGGAAGCGTCGCGCGTGGCGCGCATGGCATCGGGCGGGCGCTACGGCTTTGCGCAATCGCTGTTCCAGGTGGGTGGCAATGTCGGTTCCGCGTTGGGACCGCTGCTGGCGGCGGCCGTCATCGTGAACCGCGGCCAGGGCAATATCGCCTGGTTCAGCCTGCTGGCCGTGCTGGCCATCGGCGTGCTGTACAAGGTCAGCCACTGGTACAGCGGCCACCTGGCCAGCTTCAAGCCGAAGGCGGGCGGCCACGGGCCGAACTTGTCGCGCAACAAGGTGCTGCAAGCGTTGGGGGTGCTGGCCCTGCTGGTGTTTTCGAAGTACATCTACATGGCCAGCCTGTCGAGCTATTACACCTTTTACCTGATCGATAAATTCCATCTGTCCATCGGCGCGGCGCAGCTGTACCTGTTCCTGTTCCTCGCCGCCGTGGCGGCCGGCACCTTCATGGGCGGCCCCATCGGCGACCGCATCGGCCGCAAGCGCGTGATCTGGATTTCCATCCTGGGCGCCGCACCGTTCACTTTGCTGCTGCCGTATGTGGACCTGTTCTGGACGGCCGTCTTGACGGTGATCATCGGTTTCGTCATTTCCTCCGCCTTTTCCGCCATCGTCGTCTTCGCACAAGAACTGGTGCCGGGCAAGGTGGGCATGATCGCGGGCATCTTCTTTGGCCTGATGTTCGGCGTCTCCGGCATCGCTGCTGCCGCCATGGGCTATCTGGCGGACGTGGCGGGCATCGCCTATGTGTATAAAATCTGCTCCTATCTGCCGCTGCTGGGCATCCTGACGGTGCTGCTGCCGCATATCGAGCAGGCGAAAAAATAAGCGGGCGACGCGGGAGGGCTTGACGGCCCGCCTGCGTACATGCGATATTTGTCCCATGAACACTTTCATCCTCCCTCCAGTTTTTGCATCCGGCGCCGCTGCTGCGCTGTGTCCGTGCGCCTGGCCCCGTGAGGATGCGGCTACGCGCCGGTAACGTTTTACTCCTCATTCGATGGCCACAGTGTTGAAAAACCTGTGGCCATTTTCTTTTTCCGCAGCGCTAATGAAAGTTCCGCATGACACTCCATTTGTACGATACGTATAGCCGCAGCCTGCGCCCGTTTGAACCCATCGCCCCGGGCCAGGCGGGCCTGTACGCCTGCGGCCCCACCGTCTACGATTACGCGCATATCGGCAATCTGCGCACCTATCTGTTCGTCGATGGCTTGCGCCGCGCGCTCGCATTCAATGGCTTGCAGGTGCGCCACGTGATGAACATCACGGACGTGGGCCATTTGACGTCGGATGCGGACAGCGGCGACGACAAGGTCGAAGCGCGCAGCCGGCGCAGCGGCGAGTCGGCCTGGGACATCGCCGCCGCATTCACGCGCGCGTTTGAGGCCGATTTGCGCCAGTTGAATATCCTGCCGCCCACCGTCTGGTGCCGCGCCACGGACCACATCGCGGAGCAGATCGCGTTCATCGGCGACCTGGAAACGAAGGGTTACACCTACCGCACCGACGACGGCATCTATTTCGATACCACGCGCCAGGACGATTATGGCAAGCTGGCGCGCCTGAAGCGCGACGGCCTGCAGGCGGGCAAGCGGGTGGAGCTGGGCGAGAAGCGCGATATCTGCGACTTCGCGCTGTGGAAGTTCAGCGGCGTACCGGGCCAGCGGCAAATGGAGTGGGATAGCCCCTGGGGCCTGGGTTTTCCAGGATGGCACATCGAATGCTCGGCCATGGCGGAAAAGCACCTGGGCACGTATTTCGACATCCATTGCGGCGGCGAAGACCACGTGGCCGTCCACCACAGCAACGAGATCGCGCAAACGCAAGCGCGCCACGGCACGCGCCTGGCCAATTTCTGGCTGCACGGTGCTTTCCTCAAGACGCAGGATGCGAAGATGTCGAAATCCTCGGGCGACTTTTTGCGCCTGCAAAGCCTGCTGGGGCAGGGCGTCGATCCGCTCGCCTACCGCTACCTGTGCCTGGGCGCCCATTACCGCAGCAGCCTCAATTTCACGGATGACGCCTTGCGCGCCGCCGCCAGCGGCCTGGCGCGCCTGCGCGTGGCCATGCATGGCCTGGGAGATGCGGGCGGCGAGGCAGATCCCGCGTGGCTGGCGCGCTTTACGGCGTGCATCAACGATGACTTGAATTATCCGCGCGCGCTGGCCGTGGCCTGGGAGCTGCTGAAAAGTGATGTACCCGATAGCGCCAAAAAAGCGACCTTGCTGCGCTTCGACGAGGCCTTGGGCCTGGACTTGCTGCGCTGGCAGCCGGCGCAGGTGGAAGTGCCGCAGCAGGTGCAAGCGTGGATGGCGGAACGGGCCATCGCGCGCGCGCAGCGCCAGTGGGCCGAGGCGGACCGTTTGCGTACACTGGCGCGCGCGGCCGGCTACGACATCGACGATACGCCGCAAGGGCAACAGGCGCGTCCTTTGTGAAGATGTCCTGCATAATGGCCGCCTGATGAAACTGGAGATGCCGTGAAGCGTCGTGTGCTGCTATTGAGTTGTTGCCTGGCTTTTTCTGCCGCGCAGGCGGCCAGCGAGTGTCCGGGCTTCCCCGTGCTGGCCACGTCGGGCGAGGCGCTGCTGGCGCAAGTGCGCGCGCTGCCACCCGTCGGTATCGACCGCGAACGGCAGGCGTGCGCGCCGGCGACCATCATCGACTTGGCCTACAGCGGCGGCACCTTGTGCAGTTTTGGCGGCGAGGTCGATGCCGCGACGGCCGCCATCACACGCCTGGCCGATGGCGGTGAGCTGGTCGAGTACCTGTATCTGTTCCCGTATGCGCCCGCCTCGCACGCGCGCTTGCTGGCGCTGCTGGCCGCGCATTTTAGCCAGGTCGACAAGGCGGCCTGGCCGGCCTTCCTGCAGGGGATCACGCCGGGCAAGGAAACCACGGCCCTGTTCACGCATGGCGGCTTTTATATCTCGCTGGGCAAACCCTCCGAAGGTGATCCTGCCGCATGGTATTCGAATGTGATCTTTGAAAAGATGGACAAGCCTGCGCTGGGTGTGCGCAAGGTTTGCCGGGAGGGGCGCGATGGCTGAAGCGGACGCCTTTCCAGCCGCATTGGCCGTCACTGTGACGCAGCTGCTGCCCGTGCTGGGGAGCAGCCGGGCACACCGGCCATTTACCGTGTATCAGAATGGCGAGGCCTTGCTGATTCCGACGCGCACGTACTACGACCGCGAGCAGCTGCTGGCCTGTACCCAGTTGGCAGGCGACGCTGGCGTGATCGCCCTGTGTCTGGGCACGCGCCACCATGACGGCCATCTGCGTGAAGCCTGTTTAAGACAGTTGTTGCTGCAGGAGCGGGTATGGACGGTGCCGTTTGTCGTGCACCTGTGCGGCGAATACGTGCTGCAGATTGTCGAGGTGATTGGCGCGGTGCTGCCGGCCTGGAATGGGGAGGCGCTGGCGCGCTACCTGCGGGAAAACCCCGCGTATGTGGCTACCCTGGAGCGACGCAGCATCAGTTACTGGAACTGCTACTACCGTTGGCGCTATCCCGTGTGGGAAGATTATCCGGGACGCAGGGCCATGGCGACCCTGCGTGCCTTGCAGGCGCTTACGCCTCGATAAAGCGCATCTTGAAGCTGCGGCCCTTGATGTTGCCAAAGTCGCGGCCCAAGGTATTGCCAGCGTTGAGGCGCTTGAAGGCTGCTTCGGCCACCTTGCGGTCGAGCGCCACGTAGGTCATGAACTCGAACACGTTGATCTTGCCCACTTGCTCCTTGGTCAGGCCCGCGTCGCCCGTCAGCGCGCCCAGCAAGTCGCCCGGGCGCAGCTTGTCCTTCTTGCCGCCCATGATGCACAGGGTGACCATCGGCGCCGGCAGTGCCTCGATCCCGTCATCTTCCGCCAGCTCTTTCAGGTCGTGCCATTCGGCGGCGCTGTTCTGGTACTGCTCGATCAGCTTGACCCATTTTTTCTCGTTCGGTGCGCACAGCGACAGGGCCAGGCCCTTCTTGCTGCCACGGCCCGTGCGGCCGATGCGGTGGATGTGCACTTCCGTGTCTTTCGAGACGTCGACGTTGATCACGGCGCCCAGGTCGGAAATATCGAGGCCGCGCGCGGCGACGTCGGTGGCCACCAGCACGGAGCAGCTGCGGTTGGCAAACAGCACCAGGATTTCATCGCGCTCGCGCTGTTCCAGCTCGCCATACAGGGCCAGCGCGGAAAAGCCTTGCTGGCGCAGTTCTTCGGCCAGTTCGCGGCAATGCACCTTGGTGTTGCAGAAGGCCAAGGTCGATTCCGGCTTGAAGTGTTTCAGCAGCTTGCCGACGGCGCCATTGCGCTCGTCGAAGCCGATTTCATAGAAGCGCTGTTCGATCTTGTCGTTGTCGTGCTGTGCCTCGACCGTTACTTCCAGGGGATTGACGAGGAACGATGCCGTGGCGCGGCGGATATCTTCCGGATACGTGGCCGAGAACAGCAGGGTCTGGCGGCGCGCCGGGCAAGCGCTGACGATGCCGGCGATTTCCTCGTAAAAGCCCATGTCCGTCATGCGGTCGGCTTCATCGAGCACCAGTGTCTGCACGTGATTCAGGTTGATGGTGCCGCGGCCCAGGTGGTCGCGCATGCGACCTGGCGTACCGACGACGATGTGGGCGCCGTGTTCCAGCGAGGCGATTTGCGGGCGCATCGGTGCGCCGCCCGTCAGGGTCAGGATCTTGATGTTGCCGGCCGCGCGGGCCAGGCGGCGCAGCTCATTGGCTACCTGGTCGGCCAGTTCGCGCGTGGGGCACAGCACCAGGCCCTGCACGGCAAACCAGGCCGGATTGAGCTTGTGCAGGATGCCGATGCCGAAGGCGGCGGTCTTGCCGCTGCCCGTCTTGGCTTGGGCGATCAGGTCGCGGCCATCGAGCACCGCCGGCAGGCTTTGCGCCTGGATGGTGGTCATCTCGTGGTAGCCGAGCGAGTCCAGATTGGCCAGGAAGGCGGGCGTCAGCGGCAGGCTGGAAAAAGAATTGGTGGTGGCGGTGGTAGTGGGGTTCATAGGGGCGGAGCCGGTAAAAAGCGGGTGGATGGGCACAGTC
Source organism: Janthinobacterium sp. PSPC1-1 (assembly GCF_049897625.1). NCBI lineage: Bacteria > Pseudomonadati > Pseudomonadota > Betaproteobacteria > Burkholderiales > Oxalobacteraceae > Janthinobacterium > Janthinobacterium sp. PSPC1-1. The sequence goes on from NZ_JAFCWP010000006.1 coordinate 336,251, forward strand.
TACAGGCTTGCGCCCTTGTGCGGTGGTGTGGAAGCCGGCGGCAAACGGCCGCTGGCGTGGGGTACTAATTGTCAGGCGCCCAGATGGGCAAGCCGGTCAGGTCGAGTCCTGCGTCGCGCGTCCATACGGGCAGGCCCGTGGCGTCCGTCGGCTCCAGCAATTCGAGCTGCACCTGCTTCAAAGCCACCTTGCGCGCACGCGCGCGGCGCTGCGGTTCCGGCGCCGGCTCTGGCGCCTCGTGCGCTGGCAGCTGGCCGAAGCCGGGCAAGTCGATGGTGGCGTTGTCTTTTTTATCTCTCATTTACTAACCTCTGTCCCTGGCCTGCGAAAGCCAAGGGGCGGGCAAGGTGCTGCCCGCCTATGTCTATACGCTTTAACTTCATCCACAAAACAAAAGCCCGGCTACTGGAGTCGGGCTCATTGTGAATATCATCGGCAGGGAAAGCAGACCTGCGGATTTAAGTGCGGCACGCAGTGTATCACAGGCGTGCCGCACTGTGGGAGGCTTAGCGGAAGCTCAAGGCGCCAGTCAAGTCGCCCGGCGGCAGCGCGCCGCGTGACGCGAACGCATCATTGCGCACTTTCAGGCCTTCGAGCAGTGGCAAGTCGTGCAGGCGCGTGATCAGGCGCAGGATCGACGTGGTGTCATAGAAATTGTGGTCGACGGCGCCTTTTTTCGCGTACGGCGAGACGACGATGGCGGGAATGCGCGTGCCCGGGCCCCAGCGGTCGCCTTTTGGCGGCGCCACGTGATCCCACCAGCCGCCGTTTTCGTCAAACGTGATCACCACGATCATGTCTTTCCACTGCGGCGATTCCTTCAGATGCTGGATGATGTTGGCCACGTGCTGGTCGCCCGACTCGATATCCGAATAGCCGGCGTGCAGGTTCAGATTGCCCTGCGGCTTGTAGAAGGTTACGGCCGGCAGCTTGCCCGCCACGGCGGCGGCGAGGAATTTGTTCGAGATCGGGCTGTCGCCCGTGCCGCCGTCGCGCAGGTGTTCGGCGCGCGCAGCCGTGCCTGGGGCGAACTGCTTGAAGTAGTTCAGCGGCTGGTGGTGGAACTGGAAGTTCGGCTTGCTGCCGCCGCCCTTCTGGTCCAGCGCCGCTTGCCAGCCGCCGCCATACCACGCCCAGCTGACGCCCTTGCGCGACAGCAGGTCGCCGATGGTGTCGTAGGTTTGCGGTGGCAGGGTGTTCGCGTCGGCCGGGTCGGCATGCAGCGGGTCGCCATCGAAGGCGGGGCGGACGTAACTCGGTTGATATGGCGGCGCCATGGTGTTGACGGCATAGCCGTCCGGCGTGAGGGCGCCGTCATTGACGTACTTCGGCTTGCCATCGAGCGCCGATGCGGGGCAGTCGGGAGAAATGGCCAGGCGCACGCCTTGCGGGCCATCGGACAGCACGGCGATCTTTTTCTTCGCTGCCGTCTCGGCAGCATTGAAGTATTCGTTGGCGCGCCCCGTGACGAGGAACTGGTGGTTCATGTAGGAGCCGCCGAAGGCCGCCATGAAGAAGTTGTCGCACAGCGTGTACTGTTCGGCGATCTGCCACAGGTTCAGGTTTTTCGAAGTCTCGCCGTAATGGCCCATCACCAGGCCGCCGCTGTCGGCCCACGCGGCAAAGCCGTCGTTCTTGCCGCCGTTGATCTGCATCTGGTTGTTATAGAAGCGGTGCACCAGGTCGCGCGTGATGATGCTTTCGGGCAGGGGCTTGCCGGCCGCGTCGCTCAATTTGTAGGGCGCGTTCGGCAGGCCGGAAATCTGCTCTTCCTTGATCAGGTAATCGATGCCGCCGATATTTTGCTGGTTCGGCACCAGGCCGCCCCAGATCTTTGGCAGGGTGGCCAGCGGCTTGCCGTCACGGTCCAGCTGCCGCGCCTGTTCCGCCGTGACGGCGGACAGGGGCGCGCTGGTGCCGGGGAAGTTGGCGAACAGGTTGTTGAAGCTGCGGTTTTCCAGGTAGATCACCACCACGTTCTTGACGTGCGCCTTGAGTTTCGCGTCGAGCGAACCCTTGGCGATGGTCTTTCTGGCTGGCGCGGCGTCGGCCAGCGCCGGCAGGCTGGCGGCCAGACCGACTGCGGAAGCAGCCTGAAAAATGCGCCGGCGCGAGGGATTGGCGGGTTGGTCGGCCGAATCGGCTGGCAGGGCGGGGGCGAGGTCCTTCACACATTCTCCTTGGGTGTCTCTATGGGCACGGGCGCTGGCGGCAATGGCCGGCAACGCCCGTGAAGCGGGAAAATTGTATCACCGGCCCTGCGGCAATGTGAAATATTCAGCCCGGCCCTTGCCCTGGCTCTAGAACTGATACCGCACGGTCAACGCCACCTTGCGCGCCGGGCCATACATGCCCGAGTACCACCAGTCCGACACGGAAGCCGTGTACTGCTTGTCGAACAGGTTGGCCACGTTGACGGTAGCGGACAGCTTGTCGTTGACGTCGTAGCGCGCCATCAGGCTGGCCACCGAGTACGCCTTCTGTTCCCAGTGCAGGGTACTCTTGATCTGCCACGCCTCGATGTCGGAATACACGCGGCTCTGCCAGTTCACGCCGCCGCCCACCGTCAGGCGATGCAGCTCGCCAGGCAGCCGATATGTGGTCCACAGCTTCACCAGATGGCGCGGGAAGGTGGTCTGGATCGCCTTGCCTGCATTGTTTTCCGTCTGGCTGTACGACCACGAGGCCGACACATTCCAGCTTGGCGTGAGGGCGCCCGTCGCTTCCAGGTCGATGCCCTTGGTATCGGCGCCCTTGATGGTGCGGAACGCCGGATCGTTGGAGCCGGGCAGGGTGTGGCCAGGGTCCGATTCGGCCAGGTTTTTCTGGCGGATCAGATACAGCGCGGCGGCCGTGTTCAGGCGGCCATCGAACCAGCCGCTCTTGACGCCCGCTTCAAAGGTCTTGCCTTCGCGCGGCGCCAGCAGCTTGCCGTAGCGGTCTTGCGAGGCTTGCGGCTGGTAGATGGTGGAGTAGCTGGCGTAGGCGCTGTGCGTGGCGTCGATGTCGTACACCAGGCCGCCGTACGGCGTGAAGACGCTGCTGTCCGAGGCCGGCGATGCGCTATAAAATGGCACGGTGGGTGCGTCCGAGATGTAGTTTTCGCTGTAGCGCAGTACTTTTGCCCCTGCGATCATTTTCAGGCGCTCGGACAGCGTAAAGCGGCTGGCCGCGTAGGCGCTGGCCTGGCGGCGCGTGCTGTCGTAAGTGACGAAGGTATCGCCAAACACGGGCGTTGCCATGCGATTCCAGCGGTACAGGTTGACGGGTGTGCCCTGGATGTTCTTGTCGCGGCGGCCATCTGTCGTGCTTTGAAATTCGTTGTAGTCCATGCCCAGTACCAGTTCGTGCTGGCGGCCGAACGCGCTGAACGGGCCGCGCACATTGACGTCCACGCTGTTGACCTGGAGCTGGTAATCGCGGTAGTCGGCGCTCATGCGCAGGCCAGCGCCCGTGGCCTGGTCGGAAAAGGCGCTACTCACGTTCATGAACACGGAGCGTTCTTCCTGCGAGGACTGCACGCGGTTGGCCGAAATTTTCAGCTTCCAGTCGTTCGCCAGCGCGTGTTCCAGGGTGACGAAGAGGTCGGTCGAATTGGTGTCGAAGCGATTCGATTTGGCCGCCGGGCTGAAGGAGCGCGGCAGGTCCGTCATGGCGCCATTGCTGTAGAACAGGGGGAAGCCCAGGTAGGACAGCGAACCATTCGAGCGCTTGCGCTGGTGCGTGACGCCGGCTGTCAGCTTAGTGTCGCTGGACAGGTCCGCCTCGACCACGCCATACAGCACTTTCTTGTCGCGGCTGTAGCCGTCGATCATGCTGTCGCCTTCCTCGTACACCGTCACCAGGCGGCCGCGCACGGTGCGTGCCTCGTTCAGCGGACCCGCGATGTCGGCCATGGCGCGCCGCTCATCGTAGGAGCCCAGCTCGCCCTCGACGGACGCCTGGAACTGCGCCGTCGGCTTCTTGCGCACCATGTTGATGGCGCCCGAGGCATCGCCCGCGCCCGTCATCAGGCCCGAGGCGCCGCGCAGCACTTCGATGCGGTCGTACAGTGCCATGTCGGCCAGGCTTTGCGACGGTATCGCATTGAGGCCCAGGTTTTCCGAATGCGTGCTGACACCATCGAGCTGGTAGTTGGTAATCGCATAGCCGCGCGAAGTAAAGCCGGAGCGTTCGCTGCCCAGCGAGAACAGGGTGATGCCCGGCGTTTGCGCCATGACCTGCGCGATGGTGTTCAGGCCCTGGTCCTGCATGCGCTGCTGCGTGATGACGCTGACCGACTGCGGCGTTTCCCTGATCGACAGGCCCAGCGGCGTGGCCGTGGAAACCGGCAGGGCGGAGACATACGCGCCCGAGCCTTCGGTGGCATCCTGCTGCGCCTTGACCGATACCTCCGGCATCATCGACAGCGCCTCGCCGCCCGCTACGGCATCGGCCTGGCGCAGCACGTAGCTGCCATTGGTGCTGCGCTCGGCCTTCAGGCCGGTGCCGCGCAGCACGCCGTTCAGGGCCGCCAGCACGTCGTGGCGGCCCGTGAGGCCTGCGGAGGTCTTGCCGCGCGTCTGTTCCGGCGTGAAGCTGAGGATGACCCTGGACTGGCTGGCGACCTGGCGCAGCGCCGCCGCCAGGTCGCCGGCCGGCACCTGGAAGTCGAGAGTGGCCGCGGCAGCAGCCGCGCTTTCCTGCGCCAGGGCTGGCGCCTGGGCGTTCAGCAGCAGGGCCGAACCGATAAAGACGAGTTCGATGGCATACGCCATGCGCTTGATGCGCGGCTTGGAATGAATGGCAAGAGACATGGTTACCTTGTGGTGTAGTCGTCAAAAAGAACGTTGCCTACACAGGTCACGCGAGAAACGCAAACGGGTAAGGTTTTTTTGCGGCGGACTTAAAATAAATGCTTAGCGCTGCCGGCGCGCTTCCACCTGCACCCAGTAGCGCGTGCGCAGGCGCACATCGACGGGCAGGGAGTCGGGCAGCGACAGCAGCACGGCGTCCAGGTCGGCCAGCGGGAAGACGCCGGAGATGCGCAGGCCGGCGACGGCATCGTCGCAGCCCAGCAAGCCGTGGCGGTAGCGGCTCAATTCATACAGGAAGTCGCGCAGCGGCATGGCGTCGGCCAGCAGCAAGCCCTGGCGCCAGGCCCAGATGTCGGGCGAGACGGCGTGCGCGGGCAAGACCTGTCGCGCCGTCATGCCGCCGCCCTGGCCCGCATGGATCACGCGGCTGCCGTCGCCATGGCGCGGCGTCAGGCGCACGGCGCCTTCTTCGACGGCGACCAGGGTATTGCCGTCCGCCTGGCGCACCGAGTAGCGCGTGCCCAGCGCCTGGGCGTGGCCATGCGCGGTCTCGACGAGGAAGGGGCGGTAGGGCCGGCCCGTTTCGTGGGCGGTGGCGATGAATACCTCCCCGTGCACCAGTTGCAGCAGCCGTTGCGTGCCGCTGAAGCGGATGTTCACGGCGCTGCGGCTGTTCAGGTGCAGACGGCTGCCGTCGGGCAGGCTCAGCTCGCGGCGCTCGCCCACGCCCGTGGCCATGTCAGCCAGCGCGGCGCGGGCCATGTCGGGTGCGTAGGGCGAGCGCGCGCCGAACCAGCCCGTGATGCCGATGGTCGAAACCCACGCCAGCAGTTGCAGGCTGTTGCGGCGCGAGATGGGCGCGGCAGGACGCCGTGCCAGCGCCGTGCGGCACGCTTGCGCATCGAGTTCGCGCAAGCCGCCGCTGGCGCTTTCGATGTGTTTCCACGCCCGTTCATGGTCGGGGTGCGCCTGGCGCCACGCTTGCCAGGCCGTCTTTTCCGCCGGCGTGGCGACGCCGCTCATCAGGGTGGTTAGCCATTCGGCTGCCTGCATGGCAATGGCCAGGTCGATGGGCTGGCCCAGCGCATACACGGTGGCGGTGCGCATGTCAGGGCGCGGCAAAATCAGGCACGGCAAAAAAGCACAGCAAATTGGCCTTGCTCAGGTATTTTTTGACGGAATGCGTGGTGGTGCCCAGTTCAGCGGCGATCTCGGCGTAGCTCATGCCGTCCAGGTGGGCCAGCAGGAAGGCGGCCCTGGCCTTGGCGGAGAGCTGGTCCAGCGCGCGGTCGATCCGTTGCAGCGATTCGAGCAGGATGGACATCGTTTCCGGCGAGGGCGCGCAGGCTTGCGGCTGATGCCGCAGGGCGTCGAGGTAGGCCCGTTCCAGTTCTTCGCGCCGGCAGTGATTGGCCAGCAGGCGCTTGGCGATGGTAGCCAGGAAGGGGCGCGGCTGCGCGATCCCGGCACTGCTGCGTGCAAGGAAAATCTTGAGGAAGGTATCCTGCGCCAGGTCGCCCGCCAGCCCCGCGTCGTGCAGGCGACGCTTCAGCCAGTGCAGCAACCAGGAGTGGTGCTCGGCATACAGGGCCTGGAAATCGGACGGCGGGGAAGGGGCGGACAGCATGTGCACAGTACAGCTTAATCTAAATGAGAATTGTTCTCATAATAACGCAGCGGCGCACGCCAGGCAATCAGGGAAAACGCGGCGTTGTTGAAATGCGACTGCGCACCCGGGCCGCGTGCGGCAACGGACTTGCGCTTGCGCACGGCAGATGTAAAAGTTTCCTTGGCGCAAGCTTTCATGTGAGAAAATGCGGCTTGTCGATGTGGTGCGGAGCGCAAAATGATGTGGATGGTTGGCGGTGTCCTGGTTCTTTTGGTCGCCAGATTTTTATGGTTGGCCTTTTTTCATCGGGTCAACGCGATGTCGCGCCAGGCTGAACTGATGAACTGGCTCGACATCGGGCGGGTGTCGAATGCCGATGGTGGCAAGGATATTTTGTTGGCGAGAAATGAGCGCGGTGCCCGGATCGACTGGCGCACGGGCGAGGTCTGGTTGATGAATCCCAAGGTAGAGGAGCCGTTTGCCGATTTTCTCGCCGTCGAACGCTGGCTGACTTTGCGCGATATGCCGATGCCGGACAGGCCGGCGCCAGCCGCAGCAGCGGAGCCGGAACCGGCGCCTGAACCCGGCCCCGTGCGTGATACCTTGCCGGCCTTCCAGCAAAAGGTCGATGCTTGCCTGGCCAAGGCGCAGGGTGGCCAGGAATTACTGGAAACCAAGCAGGCCTTCGAGGCGGGCAGCGAGCCTTACCTCGAGGCATCGACTGAACTGAGCAAGACCGCGCTGGAGCTCGATGTCTCGCCGGCGATGGTGGCCACGTTTCATATCAGTGCCTTTGCCGCCCTGGCAGAAACGGCGGGCGCCGACAAGCTGGAAAGAGTGGCGGCCAGCCTGCATGCGGCGGCGAGGCAGATCCGGGCCAGCGTCACTGCGTAAAGGTGGGCCAGGCCTGGAATGAAAAAACCGCTGAATCCCTTGCAGGAGTCAGCGGTTTTTATGTATTGGTTGCGGGGACAGGATTTGAACCTGTGACCTTCGGGTTATGAGCCCGACGAGCTGCCAGACTGCTCCACCCCGCAGGCGAATTATATACGAGTTTGTTGCATTGCGAAAGAGTGGATTGCAACCGAGGGCATTTGCTTTGCATGAGGGGCATTGACATGCTGCGCCGCAATGGAAAAAGCCGCTGATCCCTTTGCAAGAATCAGCGGCTTTCATGTATCTGGTTGCGGGGACAGGATTTGAACCTGTGACCTTCGGGTTATGAGCCCGACGAGCTGCCAGACTGCTCCACCCCGCAGCCGAATTATAGCCGGGTTTGCTGCAATGCGCAATGGCCTGGTTTCAGACTCTCGATTACGCTGCCGCCAGGCGCCACAGCGACGTGATTTCCTTCGAGCGGGCTGCGTGCAGGCTGTCCGTCGTATCTTGCGTGCGCGGGTGCGTGGGTTTCACGTCCAGGCGGTCGATCACTTTCAAACCCGCTTGCGCTATCCATTCGAGCAATTGCGCGCGCGGGCGCAGGCCCAGGTGCTCGGCCAGGTCCGACAGGATCAGCCAGCCTTCGCCGTTTGCTTCCAGGTGATCGGCTAGGCCGGCGAGGAAACCGCGCAGCATGCGGCTGTCCGGATCGTAGACGGCGTATTCGATCGGCGAGCTGGGGCGGGCCGGCAGCCATGGCGGATTGCACACGACCAGCGGCGCGCGGCCGGCAGGGAACAGGTCGGCCTGCACCACGTCGACCTTGTCGAGCAGATCGAGGCGCGCCAGGTTTTCGCGCGCGCAGGACAGGGCACGCGGGTCCTGGTCGGTGGCGACGATGCGTTGGATGCCGCGCTGTGCCAGCACGGCGGCCAGCACGCCCGTGCCGGTGCCGATGTCGAAGGCCAGGCTGGCGCGCGCGGGCAGCGGCGCGTCGGCCACCAGGCCCACGTATTCACCGCGAATCGGCGCGAACACGCCGTAATGCGGGTGGATGCGCTGGCCCAGGGCCGGCAGTTCCACGCCCGTGCGGCGCCATTCGTGCGCGCCAATCAGGCCCAGCAGCTCGCGCAGCGAGGCGACGAACGCTTCTTCGCCACGGCCATACGCCTCATTGCACGCCAGTTTCACGTCCGGTGCGCGGCGCAGCGGGATCGTGTAGTCGGCGTCAAAAGGCAGCAGCAGCATGGCCAGGGTGCGGGCGCGCTGCGACTGGGCCTGGCGGTGCAAGTGAAACGCTTCTGTGGCGGATGGCTCGGGTTGCGCCAGCTTGGCGGCCTTGGCTTTTTTGCTTGGTTTGTCGTTCTTGTGGTCGGCGCGCCGCGCCAGCGCCTGCAGCAACTGGCGCGCGTTCTGGAAGTCGCCGCGCCACAGCATGGCAGTGCCTTCGCAGGCCAGGCGGTAAGCCTGGTCGGCCGTCGTGCGGTCATCGGCGATGACGACGCGCTTGGGCGGCGGCATGCCGCTTTCCGAGCGCCAGCGGGCCGAATGCTCGGCGCCGTTTTCGCTCCAGTGGATCTGCGGATGAACGGTAGGTGAAGAGGTGTCGGACATGGGATTCAATCGATAGAAGGGGGCGCGCGGCATGGTCGCCTGCGCAGGCCGTCTTCCATTATACGTCGCTGGCCGTGCCGTCAGCGCTGTCCGTGCCATAGGCGAGTGCCAGCGCGCGGGCGCGCGCCTGGTCTGCGGGCGTGGTTTCCACGGTTTTTTTGGCGGCCTCGGCGGTATTGTCCGGCTGCACCAGCTTGAGCAAACGCAAACTCAGGCTGCCCGCCAGCTCGCCATCCTTGCCGCTGGCGCTGGCGCCGTCGGACGTGCCCTGATAGAGATTGCTTTGCAATTGCTGGCCCAGCAGCTTGAACAGGTCGTGCAGATTGCCGGCGAAGGTCGTGGCGGGCAACTCTTTGGCGGGCAGGGCGGCGTCATCGGATGGCGGAACTTCCTGCGCATCATCTTGCGTTTGCACAAACGCGCCCGCACTGATGTTCGATTGATATTGCACTTCCAGTTCGAAGTCGAAGGTCTGGCCATCGGCCGTGGTGATCTTGCCCTTGCCGATGAAATGCGCGTTTTCATCGAGGCTGAAGGCGGCGGCGCGGCTGCTGCTGCCGGCGCCCGAAACGCTGGCACTGCCGCTGCTGAAGCTGGAACCGGCTTGCAGGTCGACCGAATCGAAGGCGACAGTAGCGCCGTCGCCGAACAGCTGGCGCGTCATGTTGCCTAGAAAGTCTTGCGCCACATCGACGGTGGCGTTGCCCAGCGCATCGGTCCGTTGCGCGAGTCCCTTGGCCGACAGGTCCAGGCCGTTTTTTGACAGGGCCACCACATCTTGCGCCGTGCGCTGCATCAGGGGCGAGCCGGCCAGGCCGGACGCGCCGGCGCCCGCTTTTTGCGGCGCTTGCCCTGCCAGGGGTGTGGCGGCAGGCTGGCGGGAGCCGGAAACGAGGGCGGGAAGCTGGGACATGAACAAATTCCGAATGAGCAAGTACTCAGTTAACGGCATTCGTGTCCCATTCTTTAACCATTAGTGGTGGTGCGCCCAGTTACCGTCTGCCGATTCCAGGTAAGACTTGACAGCATCGGCCTGGCCCGTGGCGTGACGCTTGAGTTCGCCGCATGCGCAAATGCCCTGGTACGGCTGGATATGCGAGCAGGCGGAGACTTTTTGCAGATAGACCTGCATGGATTTGTGACATTTTACGCACTTGAAGGTGAGGCTGCGGGCGGCTTTCATTGGTTTCCTTGAACTGTTGCGGGGCGTAGGCGGTGCCTGCGCGAAGGCGGCGATTTTAACGCACTCTGGCCATCGTTACACGTTGTTGCATCTGCGCCACGCGCAGGTCAACTGAATCCGCGCCATGACGTTGAACGTATATAGGAGGTCGTCTGACCGCCGTTGAAGAGGTAGCACCATGGAAAAGCATGACAAGGAAAAGCCTGTACAGCCCGCCAAGGAGCTGGTCAGGAAGTGGCTGAAAGCGGAGCTGGCACAACGCCGGCCTCCACCTGACCCCGAGCAGATCCGCCGCGAGCTGGGCTGGGATATGCTCAAGCTGTGCCGCGAACCTGTGCCACGCTAGCGGTTTACAACGCCTGACAAAACCGTAGCGAGCGGAAGTGGGTTGTGGTTGAGACGCGGAACTGTGCGAATGTACGGGGGCGCCGAGCCAGTGAGCATCGGAAACCGCGACCCGCGACGCGCAGTAGGTTTTGACAGGTGTTCTCAGCGCACCGTCACCACGCTCTTACCGCCAGACCCCGGCTGCACGAGGATGCGGGTGGCGATGCGTTCTGTCATTTCCTGGACGTGCGAGATGACGCCCACCTTGCGTCCCATCGCTTGCAGGCCGTCGAGCGCATCCATGGCCACGCGCAGGGTTTCCGTGTCCAGGCTGCCGAAGCCTTCGTCGATGAACAGCGATTCCACGCGCACCCGGTTCGAGGACAGCGAGGCCAGGCCCAGCGCCAGGGCCAGCGAGACGAGGAACGATTCGCCGCCCGACAGCGAGTGCACGGAGCGCAGCTCGCCGCCCATGTCCTGGTCGCGCACCATCAGGCCCAGCGACGGCTTGTCCGGATTGTCGATGCGTTCCAGCTGATAGCGGCGCGCCAGATGCTGCAAATGCGCATTCGCATAGCCGAGCAGCACTTCCAGCGTGAATTGCTGCGCGTAGTTGCGAAATTTCTTGCCGTCGGCCGAGCCGATCAATTCATCCAGGCTGGCCCAGCGCCGCTCGATGACGGCTTGCGCCTCGATTTGCGCCAGCATCGCTTGCGCGCTGTGGCGCCTGGCGTCGTCCTGCGCGATGGCCAGGCGTAACCGCGTCGCTTCCTGGTTGGCTGCCTGGCGTTCCTGCACCAGCGCGTCGAGCGCCACCTGCAGCGCGGCCTCGTCCATTTCCATCGCTTCCGGCGGCTGCTGCACATGCGCGGCCAGCTGCTGCCGGCGTTCGGCCAGCACGGAAACGGCCGCCGTGTGGCGGTCGGCGATCACTTGCAGGGCGTCGCGTTCGGCGCGCATGGCGTCCGGCGCGATTGCCAGGTGCGCGCGCAAGCCGGCCATGTCGGCGGGCGCGTGAGCAGGATGGGCAAGCTGGAACTGGCGCAGCCAGTCGTGCAGCGCGGCGGTGGCGCCGTGTTCCTGTTCACGCAAGGCGGTCACGCGCTGCGACAGCTGCGCGCACGCTTCGTCCAGGCGTGTGCGCGCTTGGCTGGCCGATTGCGCCGCCGTTTGCTGCTGCGCCAGTTGATCTTTTGCACGCGCGATGGCGCCTGCCAGCGCGCCTTCCACCTCGGTCACGGCTTGGCCCTGCCATAGCGCGTTGCGCCCGGCTTGCAGTGTCGTGCGCTGTTTGTCGGCGGCGGCAAAGGCGGCGTGGGTCTCCTGCGCCGTTTGCTGCGCCTTGCCGGCGGCCAGCAGCGCCGCGTCCAGCTGCGCGGCCAGGGTGACCAGCGCGTGGCCGCGGTGGTCCTGGTCCGCCTGCTGTTTCAGCCATTGCCGGCTTTCCGTTTCGCGCGCGGCGCGGAAGGCGGCCGGGCCGGCGCGCCAGCTGTCTTTCCAGTCCTCGGCGCCGTCGGCGTCGGCGAACGCGCCATCGAGCTGCGCCAGCAAGGCATCGAGCGCGGCGCGCGCCGTCTCGCCCTTGTCGGCGTTGCCCGCTTGCTGCGCCTGCAGTTGCGCCAGCCGCGCTTGGGCATCGGCGACGGTGCTGGTGCAGCGCGCGTGTTCGCTGGACGCCAGTTCATGCGCCGCCTGCGCCTGCTCGCGCCGCGCGCCGGACTGGCGCAGCGCCGTTTCCTGCTGCGCCAGCGCCTGCAAACCGGCCGCATTCGCCGCCAGCTGCTGCGTGAACCAGTCCGCGCGCTGATTTGAGGGCGGCAGTTGTAACGTGTCCGCATACGGCCGCCACTGCGCGTCTAGGGCGGCGATGGCGGGCGGCAGGGCCGCTAGTTCGGCATCCGTTTGCGCCTGCTCGCGCGCCGTCGCTGCCAGCGCCGCCCTGTGCGTGGCCAGTTGTTCCACATTGCCGCGCGCTTGCGAGCGGCAAGCCAGCACCTCATCTTGCAAGCTGGCCAGCATCGCCTGCAAGGCGTCATCGGCGTGGCTATACGGGTGTTCCAGCGCGCCGCAGACGGGGCAGGGCTGCTCGTCCTGCAAGGTGGCGCGCAGCTGCTCGACGCTGGCCGCGCATGCCGCTTCCGCGCCCTTCAAGGATTTTTCCGCCTGCGCCAGGCGCGCTTCCAGCAGCGGCGTTTGCGCCGCTGCTGCCGCCAAAGCCGTACTTTCCGTTTGCGCGGCCTGCGCCAGCTGGGCTGCCCTGGCTTGCCAGTGCGCCAGCGTCTGCTGCTGGCGTGCCAGTTCGCTCCAGGTTTTTTCCGCGCTGGTCAAGATGCGCGCGTGCGCCTCCAGCTGGCCGCGCTGTTCCTGCAGCGCCTGGCCATCGATGGCTTGTACGGCTGCCTGCGCCTCGCGCCGCTGCGCATCGCGCACGGCCAGCGCGGCAGCGGCGCTGGCCAGCGCCGCTTGCGCCGCCTGCGTGGCGTCAAAGGCCAGGCGCACCTGCTGCGCCGATTCGGCCATGCTGGCGTCGGCCGCATCGGCTTGCGCGGCCGCTTGTCCTGCCTGGGCAAACAATTGATCCCACAACTGCCAGGCTTGCGCCAGTGCCTGCCACTGCTGGTGCGATGCCAGCCACAGACGGCCCGCTTCCTGTTCCGCCTGCGCGGCGTGCTGGCGCTGTTGCAGTGCCTGCAGCGTGCTGCGCGCCGCCTCGTTGGCCTGGTCGGCGGCCTGCGCGGCCTGCCGTGCCTGGCCATGCGCGGGCAGTTGCGCCAGGATGCCGGCGTCGAGCGCCTTGGCTTGATCGAGCAGGGGCGCCGCATCGCGCTGCGCCGCTTCACTGGCCAGCAAGGCCGCCGTCGCCAGCTGCACGGCCTGCGCCAGTTGCGCTTCGGCGGCGACGGCTTGCGTCGCCTGCACGCGCGACGCTTCCAGTGCGGCGCCGCTGCCGGCGATGTCGCTGGCCAGGCGCGCCACCTCGTCGATCAGGGGCCGCGCCGGCTGTAGTAATTCCCATTGCGCCAGCGCCGCGCGGCGTTCTTGCGCAGCGGCGCGTTCGGCATCCGCGCTATCGAGCGCCTCTTGCGCGGCCGTCACCTGGGTTTGCAGCTTGTGCGTCTCCTGGTGCCAGCGCTGCTGCAATTCCAGCACCGCCTTGCGCAGGTCGATGTGTTGCAGCGTGGTGTCGGCCGCGCCGCACAGCGCCTCGGTGTCGCTGCGCTCTTGCGGCGACAAGGGCCGCTGGTCGGCCAGTTTTTCGCCCAGGCGTTCGAGGATCTGCTTTTCCTTCTTTGCCCGCTCGAAGGCGCGCATGGAAATGTCGGTATAGATGCTGCTGCCCGTCAGAGTTTCCAGCAATTCACCCCGTTCATTGTCTTCCGTCTTGAGGAAGGTGGAAAACTCGTTCTGCGCCAGCAGCACGGCGCGCGTAAACTGGTCGAAGGACAGGCCGATGCGCTTTTCGATCTCTTCCTTGACTTCCGTCTTGGTGCCGCCGATGGGCTGCAGCGCGGGCAGCTGGTGCAAGCTCATGGCGGTCGCCTGCAGCGCCCCTTCGGCCCGGGTGCGCGAGCGGCGCACGCTCCAGCGCGCGCGGTAGCTGGCGCCGTCGTTGCCGACAAAGTCCACTTGCGCGTAGCCGTCCGGCGTGCCGCGGCGCAGCAGGGTGCGCGTATCCTGGGCGTTGACGGTCTCCTTGCCCACGTCGGGCAGGGCGCTGCCCCGTCCCAGCACTTTCAGCAGGCGCGGCGTGGCGTCGTACAGGGCCAGGCACAGGGCGTCGAGCAGGGTGCTCTTGCCCGCGCCCGTGGGGCCGCTGATGGCGAACAGGCCGGCGGACGCCAGCGGCTCCTGCTGGAAGTCGACTTCAAATTCGCCGGCCAGCGAGGCCAGGTTCTTACCGCTGATTTTCAGGATTTTCATGGTTTTTCAGGAGCAGTCAGGCGCCGGGCAGCAGCAGTTCGGCCAGCGCCGAGAGGAGTTCGGGTGGCGCTTCCTTGGCGTATTTTTGCTGATACAGGCGGCGGAAGATGTCGTCGGGCTGCAGCTGGCCCAATTGGTCGAGCGTCATGTTCTCGGGAGTGCTGCTACGCGCGGCGCTCGACGTTTCGATCTTTGCCAGGCGTACCGGCTTGCCATCGAGCGCCGTTTCGATGCGCGTGCGCAGGCCCGGCTCGGGCGCATCGAGGCGCACGCGCACTTCCAGGAACGGTTGCGCTTCGGCCGGTGCGTCAGGCACGTCGAGGGCCGCCAGCTGCGCCAGCACTTCGGCTATCGGCGCCGGTGTGGCGGGCACGCGCAAGAGGGGCACGGCGCGCGGTACCTCGATGGCGCGCACCGACTGCAGCGTTTCGCCGTCGATATCGAGGCACAGCACCTGGTGGCGGTAGTTCACTTCGGCAAACGACAGGGGGATCGGGCTGCCGCAGTAGCGGATATGTTCCTGGCCGCCGACGGCCTGCGCCTTGTGCAAATGGCCCAGCGCCGCATACGCGATGGACGTATCAAAAATCCCCGACGGCAGCATCTCGGTGCCGCCGATGACGATGCGGCGTTCAGAATCGTTCGACATTTCGCCGCCCACCATGTGGCAGTGGCCCATGGCAAGGATGGCTTGCCCCGGCTGGCGGCGCGCCAGCGCCAGGTCCGTCAATTGACGGTACAGCAGGGCGATGCCGCCCAGGTAGGCATCCTGGGTGTCGCCGGCGGGCAGCTTCGGCACGTCGCCGGGGCGCAAAAAGGGCACGGCCAGGCACCAGGCCTGCACCTGCCCATCGGCGCCCGACAGTGGCAGCAGCAGGCGCTCCAGGTCGATGTCGCCATCCTCGCCGCGCAGCAAATGGCCGATGACGTGCGTGCCGTGCGCGGCCAGCAGGGGGCCGGGCGCTTCCAGCCGTCCGGCCGAATCGTGGTTGCCGGCGACGACGATCAGCTGCAGCGCGGGCAGGCGCGCGCGCGCCTGCTGCAGGAACACGTACAGCTGCTTTTGCGAGGCGGCCGACGGGTTGGCATTGTCAAACACGTCGCCTGCCACCAGCAGCACGTCGACGCGTTCGGCCACGAGCGTGTCGAGCAGCCAGTCGAGGAAGCGCTGGTGTTCGTAGCCCCGTTCATAGTTGTGCAGGGTCTGGCCCAGATGCCAGTCGGAAGTGTGCAGCAGGCGCATGGTGGGGCAAGGGTAGGGAAGACAGGCGCCAATATAGCAGGAATGATCGGGGTCAGACCCGTTGGGGGCAGGTTTCCTGGTAGGGAACTTGCCGATCGCGAAGCGACTGACCCCAGCCTTCAGTTGGGCTTGCCCTAAACCATCAAGCCGTCAATGCGCCGGCTCTGTACGTGTTACGTCCATCCTGCTTGGCCTGGTACAGCAGCACGTCGGCGCGCTGCAGCAGCACGGCAGGGGGGATGTCTTCGTCGCGGTAGAAGGCCAGGCCGATGCTGGCGGAAATGCGCACGCTGATGCCATCGAGTTCGAACGGTTGCTGCATGGCGGTGACGATCTTTTCCGCCAGCGCGGCCGCGTCCTCGGGCCGGGCGATCTGTTCCATGATGATGGTGAATTCGTCGCCGCCCAGGCGGGCGATGATGTCGGTGACGCGCATGGTCTGCGTCAGGCGCTGGGCGAAGGCGCGCAGCAGGGCGTCGCCGGTGCCGTGGCCATGTGTGTCGTTGACGGGCTTGAAGCGGTCGATATCCATGTACATGACGGCCATCAGGTGCTGTTGCTGGCGACTGGCGTGCATGGCGTCGCTGAGTTTTTGCTGGAAGCCGGCACGGTTCGACAAGCCGGTCAGCACATCGACCTGGGCCAGCTGCAGCAAGCGCTGTTTTTCGCGCTTTTGCACGGTGATATCCTGGCGCATCACGTGAAAACCCGCCACCTGCAGCTTGTCTTCGCCGATCTGCGGAATGTAGATCACTTCCAGGCAGCGCTCGATGCCTTCTTTTTCATCGTCCTCTTCAAAACTCAGGGTTTCACCCGCCAGCACGCGCTCGATATACGGCGCCACCGTGCGGTAGCGCGCCTCGCCGACGGTTTCGCGCACGCTGCAGCCCAGCGCTTGCCGACCCGTCAGGCCGAATTCGCGCTCATAGGCGATGTTCAGGAAGCGGTAGACCTGGTCGGCGTCGATGTAGGCGATCATGGCCGGCAAGGTGTCGGCGATGGTGCGCAGGCGCGCTTCGCTCTCCAGCAGCGCCACTTCCGATTCGCGCAAGGTGGTGATGTCGTCCAGGCTGCCCACGTAGCCATCGATCTGGCCGTCGATGAGGATGGGGGCAATTTTGACGGAGACCCAGACCAGCCTGCCGTCGGGTTGCAGGCAGCGCAAGGTGGACTGGAAAGGCGCGTGGCTGCGCTTGAGCTGTTCCAGCGCCACGTGCATCAGCGGATAGTCGTCCGGGTGCAGGGCGCTGGTCCAGCCGGCGCCCAGGGCGGCGGCGCGCGGCAGGCCCGTGATCGATTCGAAGGTGCGGTTGACGTAGGTGCAGCGGCGCTGGCGGTCCAGGCGCACCAGCCCGAGTGGCGAGGCGTCGTTGACGGCGGCCAGCTCCGCCTGTTTCTGGCGCAGTTCCAGTTCCTGCTGGCGGCGCTGCGAGACATCCTCGGCGATGCACAGGATATGTTCGATCTGCTGGCGCTCGTCGAACACGGGCACGGAAACGGCGCGTAGGTAGCGCAGGCTGCCATCGCGCAGGCGCAGGGGCTTTTCCGTATGGTCGATGACGCCGCGCTCGGCCAGGATGGCGCGGTCGTCCTCGGCATCGTGCAGGCCGAAGCCGGGCGGAAAGGCCTGGCAATCGGTCTTGCCGATGACGTCGGCGGCCAGGTGGCCGGTGATGTCCTCGGCCGCCTTGTTCCACACTTCCATCTGGCCGAAGTTTTCGGGACGCGCGCTTTTCACGTAGACCAGCACCGGCAAATGGTCGATCAGCGACTGCAGGAAGCTGCGGTTATCCTGCAACGCCAGTTCGTCGTGCTTGCGCGCGCTGATGTCGCGCGAGGTGACGGCCACGCCATCGGCGATCGGCACCACCTGGTGGCGCAGCCAGCGCGTGCCGCCCGAGGCCAGCGTCAGCTCGAATTCATCTTCCAGCGGCTGGCCCGTTTCCATCACCAGCACGAAGCGCTTGAAAAAACGCTCGCCGCGCAGCAGCGGCACCTGCGGCAGCACGCGCTGGCCCAGCAGTTCGGAGCGTGGCTTGCCCAGCATGTCGGCGGCCCGCTCGTTGACGTCGGCGAAGATGAAGTCTTCCACCGGCTTGCCCGGCGCGGGGCGCCAGGCCTTCAGCAGCAGCACGGCATCGAGGCTGCCCTGGTGCGCCGCGCGCAACAGGGCCTGCGTTTCCTTGGCCTGGCGGATGCTGCGGCGCAGGCGCGCACTCTGGCGCATCAGCAGGCCCGTAAAGCCGGCAATGAGCACGCTGGCGGCGAGCAGCGCGCCGACATACGTCAGGCGGCGCTGTTCGAAGCGTGCCAGGGCGACGGCGCGGCTGACGCCTACCACGGCCAGCAGCGGGTAACGCGGCAGTTCGCGGTAGCTGTAGATGCGCGCCGTCGCGTCGACGGGTGGCTCGATCAGCAGTTCTTCGGGCGCGTGTTGTGGTGGTCCCGGCATGCGGAAGTCGATGCGGTCGCTGAGGATGCGCTGTTCGCCGATGCGCCCCACCGTCAGGCCGCTGTCGCGCGCCACCAGCATCAGCGCGCCCTGTTCATCGAGGTCCAGGCGGTCGTAATCGTCGACAAAATAGGTCGGGTCGACGTGGATGATGATGGCGCCGGCAAAGCGGCCCTGGGCATCGTTCAGGCGGCGCGCCAGGCGGATGGTCCAGTGCTTGCTGGCCGCGTCGAGCATGGGCGTATCGACCATGGCCGTGTCGGATGCATTGGCGGCCAGCGCCCTGAAAAATGCCTGGCTGGCCAGGTTCTCCGGCCAATACGCATTGGCGCTGTCGATCACATTGCCATGCGCGTCGATGAGGGCGATCGGCAAGGCCAGCTTCGACGGCAGCACGCTGTCGAGCAGACCCTGGCGGCGCGTGAATTCATTCAGGCGCAGGCCGCCCTCCGTTTCCTCGTATTTGAGCTTGAACAATTGCGTGGCGTGATCGGTCTGGCGCAGGGTGAAACTGGTATGGTCAGCCAGGGTGCGCGCCAGCGACTGACTGACGGCCACGGCGTCGCGCACGGCGCTGGCGCGCTCCTGGCCCATCTGGTAAAAGACGGCCGCCCACAGCGCCAGCAGCAAGATGAGCGCGAACAGGGGCACCAGGCTGAGACGGTACAGGCGGCGGGCAAGGCGTTGCAGGGGTCTTGTTATCGCTATCACGGGCGCTTGCAGGCTAGAGTCATGGAAAAGGGGAACGTGGAGGAGCGGCGTGGCGCGCATGATAGCCGATTCGACCTGCTTGCGCTGCGCCCTGTTGCTGTCCTCATCGTCCGTTCGTAGTCTGTCGCTGGTCCTATTCTGCGTTAATTCTGCGTTAAATCAAATATGCGTGGCGCTGCGCATGCTAAAAAGAGCGCCGCAGTGGTGGCACGGGCATGGGAAGTGGCAGAAAAAGTACAATTCGACCTACATCGTCATTAAAATGGTGACTTCATCCTCCCATATCGAAAGTTGTCATGCAGAGTAAAAAGCCCGACGCGGCAAGACTGGACAAGATCGTGGCCGAAGCGCGCCGCGCCGCCGACCAGCGCGAGAGCGGCTACCGCGAGCGCTCGCTGAAGATGTATCCATGGGTATGCGGCCGCTGCACGCGCGAATTCACGCGTGCCAATGTGCAGCAACTGACGGTGCACCACCGCGACCATAACCACGACAACAATCCGCCGGACGGCAGTAACTGGGAATTGCTGTGCTTGTATTGCCACGACAATGAGCACTCGCGCTACCTGGAAGCGGACCGTGGCGCAGGCCTGCTGTCGGCCGAGGTGGCGCCCGCCACGCACAATCCCTTCGCCGCGCTGGCCGGCCTGATCAAGAAGAAGGACTGAGTGGGCCGCGCCGCTTCCCCATGCGTATCCTGCTGACCGAAGACGACCCGCAACTGGGCCGCGCCACGCAGATCGGCCTGGAACAGGGCGGCCATGCCGTCGACTGGGTCACGAGCGCTGAACACGCGCATACGGCCGTGCGCCTGCACGACTATGGCTGCATCCTGCTCGACCTGGGCTTGCCGGGGCAGGACGGCATGCAGGCGCTGGGCATGCTGCGCGACAATGGCTACAGCGGCGCCGTGCTGATCGTCACGGCGCGCGACACGGTGGGCGAGCGCATCGCCGGGCTGGACGCGGGCGCCGACGACTTCATCGTGAAACCGTTCGACCTCGACGAGCTGGCCGCGCGCATCCGCAGCGCCTGCCGCCGCGCCGCCGGCCGCCTGCGCGAGCACCTCGTGCATGGCGAGCTGGTGCTCGATATCGCCGACCGGCAGGTGACGCAAGGGGGATTGCCCGTGACCTTGACGGTCAAGGAGTTCCGCATCCTGCAATTGCTGCTGGAGCACGGTGGCCGGGTGCTGAGCCGGGAACAGCTGGAGAAAAACCTGTACAGCTGGGGTGATGAAGTGGAGAGCAATGCCGTGCAAGTACACATCCACCACCTGCGCAAGAAGCTGGGGCGGGACTTGATACGCACGGTGCATGCGATCGGTTATTGCATCGACAAGCCCAAGGTGGATTGACGAAGGCGGCCCGCAGGCCGCCCGCTTGATCAGAAATCGACAGTCGCCGACAGCCACAGACGGCGTCCGTCCAGGCTGTTGACATAGCGGTTGGCGTAGGTCAACTTCGGCGCCGATGAACCACGGTACGGCTGGTAGTCGATGAAGTCCTTGTTGAGCAAGTTGTACACGGCCGCGTTCAGGGTCACGCGCTGGTTCAGCTGATAGCTGGTGCCCAGGTGCAGCATGGTGTAGCCCTTGTAGTCGCCCAGCGCGGCCTTGGCGGCGCGCGTGGAAGCCGAGGTGCCCGGATCGCGGAAGCGCTCGCTGCGGTACTCGGCGCGCAGCCAGCCGTTCCATGCGCGCGAGATATCCCACGACAGGCGCGCGTTGACGGCGTGCTTGGGCGTGTCGCTCAGCGGCTTGCCGGCGTTGCTGCCGCTCTTCTGTTCGCTTTCCGTGTAGGTGTAGTTGGCGCTGACCGACAAGGTCTTGCCCAGGGGGAAACGGGTGTTCAGCTCGACGCCGCGCGTGACGGCCTCATCCACGTTGACCGACTGGCCAAACGCATCGACGTTGGGCCAGTTGCCGAAGCTGACGCAGCCGGGACGGTTCGGCGAGGGACGGTAATCGCAGTTGACGAGACCCGTGTCCGTCGTGATCTTGTCCTTGAATTCGTTGTTGAACAGGGAGCCGCTGGCCGTCCAGCCGGCCAGGTTGTCGAAGTAGGCGCCGATTTCCGTCGTCGTGCTCGTCTCCGGCTTCAGGTCCGGGCTGCCGACGAGGGGAATCGTGCCCTGGCCGCCGAAACCGTTGATGCCAGGCGACAGTTGTTCCACGCGCGGCGTCTTGTAGCCTTTGCTGACGCCGCCCTTGACGGTCCAGCTCGGCGTCGCGTTCCACACGGCATACGCGCGGGGGCTGGTCTGGCCGCCGAAGATGCTGTGATCGTCGTAGCGGGCGCCGAAGGTCAGGGCAAGATGCTCCAGCACCTGCCATTCGTCTTCCACGAACAGGGCTTTTTGCGTGAATTCGAATTTCTTTGGCGCCACGCCATCCGTCATTTCCGCTTTCCACCATTGCGCACCGACGGTGGCCATGTGTTTGCCCAATGGCATGACCAATTTGGTGTCAAATACCTGGCTTTCCACTTCCAAGGTGCGCGCGCTGCCGGCGACGGCGCCCGGCGTGCCCGGCGGAATCGTGCGGCCCAGGGTTTCCGTCTTGTTCACCATGTAGCTGCTGTCGAGCGTGCCGAAGCCGAAGCGGCCCGTGTGCGACAGGGTCCACTGGTCGCGCTTGTATTTCTGTTCCGGGCCGTAGCCGCCCTGCACCGATTGGGTGCCCAGTTGGCCGTTCGAATTGTCGTAGGTCTGGCGGCCCGCGTCGGCATCCAGCGTCACGGTGTGGTAGCGGTTCGGCGTGTAGGCCAGGCGCGCGCCAAAGTTTTCAATGTCCGCACGCACGGGGTTGGCGCCCATGTTCGGCGCGGTTCCCGGACCATCCGCGCCGTCGTAGCGGATGTCGGCCGCATCGCGGCGCTGCTTGCTACCGCGCAGGGACAGGCCCAGCAGGTCGGTGGCGATGGGGCCGCTCAGGTAGAAGCGACCGTTTTTCACGTCGCCAAAGTCCGATTCTTGCTGCAAGGTGTAGTCGGCCGAGACGGAGCCCATCCATTGCTTGCCCACCTTGCGCGTGATGATGTTGATCACGCCGCCCATGGCGTCCGAGCCGTACAGGGTCGACATGGGGCCGCGGATGATCTCGATGCGCTCGATGGCGGCCAGCGGCGGCATGAAGCTCGTTTGCGTGCCGCCGAAGCCGTTCGGCGTGACGTTGCCGGCCGCATTCTGGCGCCGTCCGTCGATCAGCACCAGCGTGTAGTCGCTGGGCATGCCGCGGATGCTGATGTTCATGCCGCCCGTCTTGTCGCCCGCCGCGCCCACGTCGATGCCCTCCACGCTTTCCAGCGCCTGCGTCAGGTTGCCGAAGCGCTCCTTCGACAGTTCTTCACGCGTCAGCACGGTAATAGAAGCCGGCGCCTGCTTGATATCCTGCTCGAAACCGGAGGCGGAGACCACCACTTCGGGCATGCTGGCTGGCGTGCCCGTCTGGGCGTAGACCGGCAGGCAGGACAGGGCGGCCATGGCCAGGGCCAGGGTGGTGGGACGCGGCAGGTGCGCGCGGCGGGTGCGGTTGGACATGCAAACTCCTGGAGGGTGAATTAGTTATTGGTCTGGTTTGTTTGGGGAATGGGAATCATGACAGTAATAAGAATCATTAACAATTACGGGCATGGCTTCCCAAAAAATATGTCGTTTCGGATCATGCGCAGAAGTTCTTAAGAGATTCTTAACAAGCTGGCCGGGAATGCGCCGCGCTTGCTTGTCGTCGGCTGCGGCGTCGTGCGCCTGGGCTGCGTGCATTGCCGGGCAAGCCGATAGCGATAAAACGTGCAAGTGTCACGCGGAATGCGGTATCTTTCAGCTATGCCTAGCCCACACCCGCCCATTTCTTCCGACCTCCCCCCGTTATCGCTGGCCGCCGCGCGCGCCTTGCACCTGGCCGCGCAAGGCTTGCTGCAAGCGCGCCGCAAGAAGGCCGTGAAGGCCGACGTGCTGGCCGCCGTGCGGCAGATGGGCGTGCTGCAGATCGACACCATCCACGTGGTGGCGCGCAGCCCGTATCTGGTGCTGTGGAGCCGGCTGGGCGATTATCCGCAGCCGTGGCTGGAGCAATTGCTGGCCGAGGGCGCGCTGTTCGAATACTGGGCGCATGAAGCGTGCTTCGTGCCCATCGAAGACTATGGTTTGTACCGCCACCGCATGCTGGACCCGGCCGCCATGGGCTGGAAGTATTCAGTCAAATGGATGGCCGAGCAGGGCGACGCTGTGGCCGCCGTGCTGGAGCACATCCGCGCCAACGGCGCCGCGCGCTCGGCGGACTTCGAACGCACGGACGGCAAGGTGGGCGGCTGGTGGAGCTGGAAGCCGGAAAAGCGCTCGCTCGAAGTGCTGTTTACGTCGGGCGTGCTGATGATCGCCAAGCGCCATCAGTTCCAGCGCTATTACGACCTCGCCGAGCGCGTGCTGCCCGGCTGGCACGATGGCTTGCTGCCGCCTGAAGAGCAGGTGCGGCGCCACCTGCTGCTGGCCAGCGTGAAGGCGCTGGGCCTGGCGCGGGCCAGCTGGATCAGCGACTACTTCCGCACGAAGCAAGCGCGTGCCAGCCTGGCGCACGATCTGCAGGCGCTGGTGGACGAGGGCGCGCTGCTGCGCTGCGCGGTGGCCGGCTGGGATGATGCCGTGTACGTGCATGCGGATCACGCGGAGCTGGCGCGCAATGCCACCGCCGGCAAGCTGGCGCCCACCCTGACGACGATTTTATCGCCGTTCGATCCCGTCGTGTGGGACCGGCGCCGTGCGCTGGAACTGTTCGGCTTTGACTACCGGCTCGAATGCTATACGCCGGCCGAGAAGCGCCGCTATGGCTATTTTACGTTACCGATTTTGCGGCGCGGCGCGCTGGTGGGGCGCCTGGACGCCAAGGCGCACCGCGCGCAGGGGCGCTTCGAGATCAAGTCGCTGGCGCTGGAAGACGGCGTGCGCCTTAGTGCCCGCCTGGTGCAGGACGTGGTCGGCGCCGTGCAGCGCCTGGCGCTCTGGCATGCCTGTCCCGCGATTGATATTGCGCAAGCGCAGCCGGCAGCCTTCGGTGCGCTGCTGGCTGAGGCGCTGCACGACGGCGGCGCTGCCGCAAGGCGGGCCGCATGATGCTGCCACCGGCCCCACCCGAACTGCTCGACGCGAATGGAGTTCCATGCTTTGGCCGCTACACGGGGCAATTGAACGCCTTCGACTGGGCCGCGCTGGCGCCGCCGCACGCGCGCGGCGCCCTCTGGCGCCTGTTTCACCACAAGCGCTGGCATTACGTGGCCCTGTCCACGCCCACCCTGTTCTGCGGCGTGGCCATCGTCGATCTGGGCTGGACCAGCACGGCGTTCGCGTATGCCTTCGACCGCCACAAGGGCAAGATCGTGGCCAGCTTTTCGCAGGATGGCATCCCCGGCCTGTGCGCATCGGTGGCGCCGCACGCCGCTGCCAGCAGCCGTTTCCGCTTCCTCTCGCACCTGATCTCCATCGAGGCGCAGCCGCAGCAGCGCTACCGTTTGCGGCTCGATTGCGGCCATTTCGGCATCGATGCGGAATTCGGCCCGCCCGTGGCGCCGACCCTGCTGGCGATCGGGCCGGTGGCCGAAGGCGGCAGCGTGCATGCGACGCAAAAGTCGGGCGGCCTGCCCTTGTGGGGCACGGTGCGCTGCGGTGCCATGGGCTACAGCTTGGACGACGGCGTGGCCAGCTTCGACTATTCGAACGGCTTGCTGGCGCGCGAGACGGAATGGCGCTGGGCCTCGGCGCACAGCCTGGACCTGGGTTTCAACCTGCAGGCCGGCTATTTCGGCGCGCATGAAAACGCGCTGTGGCTCGATGGCCAGCTGTATGCGCTGGGCCGCGCGCATTTCGACTTCAATCCCGACAATCCGCTGGCGCCATGGCACGTGTGGACGGACGACGATCTGCTGGACCTGCATTTCAAGCCGGAAGGGGCGCGGCGCGAAGACAAAAACCTGGGGATCGCCGCCAGCCGCTACATCCAGCCCATCGGCACTTTCAGCGGCTGGGTACGCACCAGCGCGCAATCTCCCAAGCGCATCGTGGCGCAGCTGGCGGGCGTGACGGAAAGCCACCGCTCGCGCTGGTAGGCGCGCGCGGTTTTTTTGCGAAACGCGCCACAAGGTCAAGTTTTTTTGACAGCGCATCCTATACACTGGCGCAGCCACTCCGGCAATCCCGCTCCGGCAATCCATGAGGCCAGAACATGAGTATCCGTAATCTCGACAAGTTGTTCAAGCCGGCCTCGGTGGCCCTGATCGGCGCCACGGCGCGCGACCACAAGCTGGGCGCCATCGCGCTGGCCAATCTGCTGGGAGGCGGCTATCAAGGGGACATTTGGCCCGTCAATCCCAAGTACGACGAGCTGATGGGCCTGAAATGCTACCGCAAGCTGTCCCAGTTGCCCAAGGCGCCGGACCTGGCCATCATCTGCACGCCGCCCGCCACCATCACGGCGCTGATCCGCGACCTGGGCGCGCTGGGCACGCGCGCCGCGATCGTCATGACGTCCGGCCTCGATCCGGTGCGCGAGCAGTCGCTGCGCCTGGCCATGCTGAAAGCGGCCAAGCCGCATCTGCTGCGCATCCTCGGCCCCAACAGCATGGGCTTGCTGGTGCCGAAACTGGGCTTGAACGCCAGCTTCGCCCACCTGGGTGCGACCAGCGGCAAGATCGCCTTCGTGTCGCAATCGGGCGCGCTGGTGTCGGGCGTGCTCGATTGGGCCAACGCGCACGGCGTGGGCTTTTCCAAGTTCATTTCGCTCGGTGGCAGCTATGACATCGATTTCGGCGACCTGCTCGACTACCTGGCCGGCGACATCGACACGGCCGCCATCCTGCTGTACATGGAAGACATCCAGGCGGCGCGCAAATTCATGTCGGCGGCGCGGGCGGCAGCGCGCAGCAAGCCCGTCATCGTCCTGAAGGCGGGACGCGAGGCGGAAGGCGCCGCCGTGGCGGCCTGGCACACGGGCGCGCTGGCCGGCTCCGACGCCGTGTATGACGCGGCCATCCGCCGCGCCGGCATGCTGCGCGTGTATTCGGCTGAAGAACTGTTCGACGCCGTGGAAACGCTCACGCATATCCGTTCGCAGCGCGGCGAGCGCCTGGCGATTTTATGCAATGGCGGCGGTCTGGGCGTGATGGCCACCGATGCGCTGGTGGGCAGCGGCGGCAAGCTGGCCGAGCTGTCGCCCGATACCGTGATCGCGCTGGAAAAGGCGCTGCCACGCGGCTGGTCGCACGACAACCCCGTCGGCTTGCCCGGCGACGCGCCCGTGCAGCGCTATGTCGACGCCATCAAGCCGCTGCTCGACGAGCCGCAGGCGGACGCCTTGCTGCTGCTGCACGCGCCCACGGCCATGGTCTCGTCGATCGACATCGCCGAAGCCGTCACGCCGCTGATCAAGGCCACTTCGCGCACGGTGCTGTCGTGCCTGCTTGGCGGCACCACCGTGGCACCCGCGCGCCAGGTCTTCAACCGCGCCGGCATTCCCACCTACGATACGCCGGAAAAGGCCGTGCATGGCTTCATGCAGATCGTGCAGTACCGGCGCAACCAGGAAACCCTGATGCAAGTGCCGGCGCAGCTGCCCATGTCGGCCACGCCGCGCCGCGCGCGCGTGCGCGAAATCGTCGCCGCCGCGCTGGCGGCCGGCCAGACGGTGCTGGGCGAGTGCCGCTCGAAGGAAATCCTGGCCGCCTACGGCATTCCGGTGGCGATTACGCGCATGGCGGCCGACGTGGAAGAGGCGCTGGCCGTGGCGACGGACATCGGCTACCCGGTGGCGCTGAAAATCCATTCGCCCGACATCGCCCACAAATCCGACGTGGGCGGCGTGGCGCTCGACCTCGACACGCCCGACATCCTGCGCGCGGCCGCTGCCGCCATGCTCAAGCGCGTGCGCCGCATGCGCCCCGACGCGCTGATCGACGGCTTTACGGTGCAGCAGATGGCGCGCCGGCCGCAATCGCATGAACTGATCGTCGGCGTCACCACGGACGCCGCCTTCGGCCCCGTCATCCTGGTGGGGCAGGGCGGCATCGCCGTGGAAGTGACGGCCGACCATTCCATCGGCCTGCCGCCGCTGAACATGGTGCTGGCGCGCGACATGCTGGCGCGAACGCGCGTGTCGAAACTGCTGGCCGGCTACCGCAACCAGCCGCCAGCCGACATCGACGCCATCTGCTACACCCTGATCCAGGTGGCCGAGCTGGTGGCCGATATCGGCGAGCTGGCCGAACTCGACATCAACCCGCTGGTGGCCGACGCGGACGGCGTGATCGCCCTCGACGCGCGCATCCGTTTGCAACCGGGCCAGAAGAGCGACCGCCTGGCCATCCGCCCGTACCCGCAGGAGCTGGAAGAGCAGGTGACGTGGATGGGGCAATCCATTTTGCTGCGCCCCATCCGCCCGGAAGACGCGCCGCAGCACATGGACCTGTTCAATGCGCTGGATCCGGACGACGTGCGCCTGCGCTTCTTTACCTCCATGCGCGAGCTGCCCGTGTCGCAGCTGGCGCGCCTGACGCAGATCGATTATGACCGCGCCATGGCCTTCATCGCCACGCACACGGGCCCGGACGGCAAGCCGGAAACCCTGGGCGTGGTGCGCGCCGTGGCCGATCCGGACAATATCCACGCCGATTTCGCCATCGCCGTGCGCTCGGCCCTGAAAGCCAAGGGCCTGGGCCATATCCTGTTTGAAAAACTGGTCGACTACTTCCGCAGCCGCGGCACGGAAGCGCTGGTGGGCGAGGCGATGGCGCGCAACAAGGGCATGCAGCGGCTGGTGAAAAGTTTTGGCGGCGAAGTCACGCCATCGGAAGAACCGGGCGTGGTCAACCTGCATATCGGCCTGCGCGCGCCGTAAAAGAAAGCGCGGCTGGCCCGCCGCGGGTTTGTGCAGGATCAAACCCACCGCTGTCGGTAGTCTTTACACTTTCACTTCCGGGATCAGACATCCAGCGCATTTTCGGGAGTGAGTGCATGCTTACGGCAACATATATATTGGTTTCCCTGTCGGTAGAACAGGCGAGTATCCGCATGAGTTTGTTGGCATTTCAAAAATACATGCAGGTGCAGTTGCGCCAGCAGAGCAGGCTGAGCCTGGCCCAACTGCAGTATACGGGCGACTGGCTGAACCGGCTGTACCAGGGCGGCTACTGGCGCAAGGTGGAGATGTATCTGGTGCCCGCCATCCGCCAGGCCGCGCCGCCTGCCGACGGCTCGCTCGACGGTTTGCTCAATGAGCTCAATGGCTTGAACCACGTGGCGCTGGAAAGCATCAATCTGGTGCAGCAGCGCGCGGGCGCCGCCATCGACCATTCCGAATTGCAGGCCGAGCAGCTGTGCGCGGCCATCGACGCCTTTTGCGCGGCCTTGCTGCAGCGCCTGGAAAAAGAAGAGCGCGAACTGTTCGCGCTGGCCCGCAAGGTCATCGTGGGTGAAGCGTGGTTTGCCATCGCCTATCAGTTCCTCGCCCACGATGCGCGCGCGCAGGAAGCGCGCCGTGGCAAGGCGCAAGTGCTGCCCTTTGTTTTGCCCGTACCGGGCACGCCTGCGGGCGCCGCTGAAACCGCGGGAAGCGCCGGCACCTCGGCGGACGATGCCTTGGCGGCCTTGCCTGCCATGCAGCAGCCGCTGCGCGCGCAAGCTTGAGCGGGTAGCGAGCGCCCACCCCGTCCGCCCGTTTGCACCGGCTGCGCGCCTCTGATTTTGCGCTGGCGCCAGCCAGGAAGAAATCTTGTGTTAGTCATTTGGTAACTTGTACAGACCTGTCCGATGCAATACCCCGGGCTTTGTTATGATGGTGGTTTTGATCCACGCGAAACCCGTCATGTTCGAATTTCTTTTCAAGCGTTCTGCCAGCAAGCCTTCCGCACCAGACCCTGTCGTGGCAGAGCAGGCCGCCGCCTCGGCGCAGAGCGCATCGCGCCGCGCCGAACAGGTTGCGCGTGCCCACGCCGTGGCGGGCGACGAAGCCGCCGCTGCCGATTTTATTGTGTCCAGCGAATTTGCCGATGCCCGCCTGATCGCCGCCGAACACGTGCATGCCTTGCCCCTGTTGGAAAAAGTCCATCAGGCCATGCGCAATACGGACCGCCGCGTCGCCAAGCTGATGCAGGGCCGCATCGACCTGATCCGCCACCAGGCGGCGGAAACCCAGCGCGCCCAGGCCAGCATCGACACGGCCCAGCGCCTGTTGAACGATGACAAGCTCAGTCCCAACCAGGTAGCCGAGCTGGACCGCCAATGGCAAGTCATCAAGGCCACACCTGAACTGGCGAGCGCCTTTAGCGCTGCGCGTGCCGCGCTGGCCGCCCGCCTGGAAGCGCAAGTGGTGTTGCAGCGCGCCGTGATCGACGCCGTCGCCGCCGCGCGCGCGCTGGCCAGCAATGGCCAGTCCGCCGGAGAACTGGCGCAGGCGCTGGCCCGCCTGGATGCGGAACATGCGCAGCATGCACAATCGCCCGAGCGCGCCTCCTTGCCGAAGCACCTGGAGAGCGATTTCGTCCAGGCGCGCGAGCAGGCGCAGTCCGTCTTGCAAGCGCTGCAGCAGCACCAGGCCGTGTTCGACGCGCGCCAGGCCGCACTGGCAGAATGGCAGGCGCAGGACGCCGCCACCCTCGACATGGATGCCCTGAAACGCGCGTGGCAAGCCTTGCCGCGCCTGCCTGAATCCAGTTTGTCCGATAGCCTGCAGCAGCAATTTGCGGCCCTGCTGGCCAGCGCCCCGGCGCCCGTGCAGACGGCAGCGCCAGAGGCCGCAGCGGCCCATGCCGAGCCTGGACCTGTACCTGTACTGCGCAAGCCGCGCCAGGAGCTCGCGCCCGTCTCGAAAGAAGCGACGGAGCAGTTTTTCAAGGTGCTCGACGCCATGGAAGCGGCGCTGCAGGATGGTTTGCTGCACGTGGCTTCCGAGCATGACAAGACTTTGCGCGATAGCAAGCACGGCCGTTTGACGCCGGCGCAAGCGGACCGCCTGGCCCACGTGCGCGGGGAATTCAAACGCCTGGCCGACTGGGCGCGCTGGGGCGGCAACGTGTCGCGCGAGGAGCTGGTCAAGGCGGGCGAGGAATTGCCGGCACAGGAACTGCCAATGGCCGAGCTGGCCAAGAAAGTGGGCAGCCTGCGCGAGCGCTGGAAGTCGCTCGATACCTTGTCCGGCCCGGCACCGAAATCCCTGTGGGAACGTTTCGACGCCGCCTGCAGCCTGGCATACGCGCCGGCGGCCCAGCATTTCAAGCAACTGGCCGAAGAGCGCCACGGCAATGCGGCCAAGGCCCAGGAACTGATCGCGGAAACGGCGGCCCTGGCGGCCGAAGAGAGTACCGACTGGAAACACGTCGCCTCCGCATCGCAGCGTTTGCGCCAGGCGTGGACGCGCCTGGGCACCATCGACCGCAAGGAAAAGAAACGCCTGGATACGGAGTTCGGCGCCGCGCTGGACGCCTTGTCGAAGCCGCTGGACACGCAGCGCCAGATCGAGACGGCGCGGCGCGAACAATTGATCGTCGAAGTGGGCTTGCTCAAACCATCGGAGCGCAACACGGTCGACATGCTGAAAGCCTTGCAGGACAAATGGCAGGAACTGGCGAAAGCCCTGCCGCTGGAGCGCCGCGCGGAACAGGCGCTGTGGCAGCGCTTCCGCGCCGCCTGCGATGATATCTTCTCCAGGCGCAAGGAAACGGCCCACGCAGCCGACCACGAGCGCCGCGAACACCTGCATGCGCGCGAAGCGCTGTGCGCCAGCCTGGAAACGGCCGTCGTGCCCGAGGGCGACGACAAGGCGCGCAGCGCCTTCATCCAGCACTTGCTGCGCGACACGCGTGCCGCCTGGAACGCCACCGGCCCCGTGCCGCGCGCCAGCGAAGCGAAGATCGAGCAGCGTTACCAGGCGGCTGTGGCTGGCGTGCAAGCGCAAGCGGATGCCATCGCCGAGCGCGCTGGTGCGGCCCAGGCCAACGCCCTGCGCGACAAGCTGCGCCTGGTGCAATCGCTGGAAACCGCACTGGCGGATGGCGATGCCGGCGCCGACGCGCAAGCGTGGAGCGAGCGCTGGAGCGCCTTGCCAGCGCTGGACACGCAATATGAACGCAGCCTGCAGCAGCGCTTTGCCGCCGCCCAGGCGGCATTGGGCGAGGGCAACGCCGCCTACGTGCAGCAATTGCAGGCCAACCAGGAGCGCTTGCGCGATGAAGTGTTGCGCCTGGAAATCGTCGCCGGCGTCGACAGCGGCGCCGAATTTGCCCGCGACCGCCTGAAAATGCAGGTGGAGGTGTTGCAATCGTCGCTCAAATCGGGCCAGAAGCCGCTCACGCAAGCGTCGCAGCTGATGCAACTGTGCGCGATTGCCGCCGCCACCGATGCGCGTACGGCCAGCCGTATCGAAACCTTGCTGCGCCGTATCGGAGGCCATGCCAAATGAGCACTTCCGTCCGTGTCCAGCAAGCCGATTTTGACTTGAGTCAAGAAATCGCACAATTGCGTGCAGGCAACCCCAAGGTGGGCGCCGTCGTCGGCTTTGTCGGCACGGTGCGCGACATGAACGAAGGGCTGGACGTGGCCGCCATGGAACTCGAGCACTATCCGGGCATGACGGAAAAGTCCATCGAAGCCATCGTCGAGCAGGCGCGGGGCCGCTGGCCCCTGTCTGGCGCACTGGTGATCCACCGTGTGGGTCCCTTGCTGCCGCAGGAGCAGATCGTGCTGGTGGCCGTCTCGTCCGCCCACCGGGGCGAGGCTTTCGCCGCCTGCGAATTCATCATCGACTACCTGAAGACGGAAGCGCCGTTCTGGAAGAAGGAAGACACGCCGGAAGGCGCGCGCTGGGTCGATGCGCGCGACAGCGACGAGACGGCGCTGGACAAATGGACGGCAAAAGCACCCGCCATTTGAGGCGTTTCTGCCGCGCACACCAGCATTTGCAAGAATGCATCAGTTTTCTGTTTTGTGTATGCTTGAAAAGTACTGCCTCACCCCAATTTGGTTAACAACTAATTAACCGGGAGCGCTTTTCATGCGACAAGACAAACTCACTACCAAATTACAGGAAGCCCTGGCCGATGCGCAAAGCTTGGCCGTGGGTAACGACAATCCCTATATTGAACCAGTCCACCTGCTGACGGCCCTGTTGAACCAGGACGACGGCGGCGCCCGTTCGCTGTTGCAGCGGGCCGGCGTCAATGTTGGCGGCCTGTCCAAGGCCCTGGGCGCCTCGATCGAACGCTTGCCGAAGGTGTCGGGCACGGGTGGCGACGTGCAGGTCAGCCGTGAATTCGTGGCCTTGCTGAACCTGGCCGACAAGGAATCGCAAAAGGCGGGCGACCAGTTCGTGTCCAGCGAAATGGTCTTGCTGGCCATGACGGACGACAAGTCCGATTGCGGCAAACTGGCGCGCGAAAACGGCCTGACCCGCAAGGCCCTGGAAGCGGCCATCGACGCCGTGCGCGGCGGCAACAAGGTCGATTCGCAAGAGGCCGAAGGCCAGCGCGAAGCCTTGAAAAAATACACCTTGGACCTGACGGAGCGGGCACGCAAGGGCAAGCTCGACCCTGTCATCGGCCGCGACGATGAAATCCGCCGTACCATCCAGATCCTGCAGCGCCGCAGCAAGAACAATCCCGTGCTGATCGGCGAACCGGGCGTGGGCAAGACGGCCATCGTCGAAGGCCTGGCGCAGCGCATCGTCAACGGCGAAGTGCCCGAGTCCCTGAAAGGCAAGCGCGTGCTGGCGCTGGACATGGCCGCCCTGGTTGCCGGTGCCAAGTTCCGCGGCGAGTTCGAAGAGCGCCTGAAGTCCGTGCTGAAGGAACTGGCCATGGATGAAGGGCAAACCATCGTCTTCATCGACGAAATGCACACCATGGTGGGCGCGGGCAAGGCCGACGGCGCGATGGATGCGGGCAATATGCTGAAACCGGCGCTGGCGCGCGGCGAACTGCACTGCGTGGGCGCCACCACGCTTGACGAGTACCGCAAGTACATCGAGAAGGATGCCGCGCTGGAACGCCGTTTCCAGAAAGTGCTGGTCGACGAGCCGACCGTGGAGGCGACCATCGCCATCCTGCGCGGCTTGCAGGACAAGTACGCGCTGCACCACAAGGTGGAGATCACGGACGCGGCCATCATCGCCGCTGCCGAGCTGTCGCACCGCTACATCACGGACCGTTTCCTGCCCGACAAGGCGATCGACCTGATCGATGAAGCGGCGGCGAAGATCAAGATCGAGATCGACTCCAAGCCGGAAGTGATGGACAAGCTGGAACGCCGCTTGATCCAGCTGAAGATCGAGAAGGAAGCCGTCAAGAAGGAAAAAGACGAGGCGTCGTTGCGCCGCCTGGCCCTGATCGACGAGGAAATCGTCAAGCTGCAACGCGAATACAACGACTTCGAGGAAATCCTGAAGGCGGAAAAAGCCGTGGTGCAAGGCAGCACGCACATCAAGGAAGAGATCGAGCAAGTCAAGCTGCAGATGGAGCAGGCCACGCGCGAAAGCAACTGGCAGAAAGTATCGGAGCTGCAGTATGGCAAGCTGCCGCAGCTGGAAGCCCAGCTCAAGCAGGCTGACAGCGGCATCCCGAAACGCGATCCCGACCAGCCGAAATTGCTGCGCACGGAAGTGGGCGCCGAGGAAATCGCCGAAGTGGTGTCGCGCGCGACGGGCATCCCCGTGTCGCGCATGATGCAGGGCGAGCGCGACAAGCTGCTGCATATCGAAGAAAAGCTGCATGAGCGCGTCGTGGGCCAGGATGAAGCGATCACGGCCGTGGCTGACGCCATCCGCCGCTCGCGCGCCGGCCTCTCCGACCCGAACCGTCCATATGGTTCCTTCATGTTCCTGGGACCGACGGGCGTCGGTAAAACAGAGCTGAGCAAGGCGCTGGCGACCTTCCTGTTCGATACGGAAGAATCGATGATCCGCATCGACATGAGCGAGTTCATGGAGAAGCATTCCGTGGCCCGTCTGATCGGCGCGCCGCCCGGCTATGTGGGTTACGACGAGGGCGGCTACCTGACGGAAGCCGTGCGCCGCAAGCCGTACAGCGTGATTTTGCTCGACGAAGTGGAAAAGGCGCATGCCGACGTCTTCAACGTGCTGCTGCAAGTGCTCGACGATGGACGCATGACGGATGGCCAGGGCCGCACGGTGGACTTCAAGAACACCGTCATCATCATGACCTCGAACCTGGGTTCGCATAAAATCCAGGCCATGGAAAGCGATGACCCCGGTGTCGTGAAGCTGGCCGTGATGGCCGAGGTGCGCTCGCACTTCCGTCCCGAATTCGTCAACCGCATCGACGAAATCGTCGTGTTCCACGGCCTCGACGAGAAAAACATTGGCGCGATCGCGAAGATCCAGCTGAAGATTCTCGAAGAACGCCTGGCGCGCATGGACATGCAGCTGAGCTTGACGGACGCGGCACTGCAGCAAATCGCCGAAGCGGGCTACGACCCGGTGTATGGCGCCCGTCCGCTGAAGCGGGCGATCCAGCAGCAGATCGAAAATCCGCTGTCGAAGCTGATCCTGGAAGGCAAGTTCGGCCCGAAAGACGAGATCCGCATCGACGCCCAGAACGGCAACCTGGTGTTTTCGGGTGCGCAAGTGGGGCTGGACAAGGTGTAATGTTGGCAGGTCAGTCCCTGCGGGATTGGAAGCTCCCCCATTGGGGTAGCTTCCCCCGCCGGGTCTGACCCCAGTTTTATGCTGTGGAGTGTTGGCGCAAGCTAACATCGGCATAATCTAAAGCAGGGCGGTATCAGGCTAGACCTGATGCCGCCCTTCTTGCTATCATCGTCACTATTTTCTGATTCTTCTGGAGGCGGTACGATGGCACACACATGGCAAGCAGGACGGCGCATTGGAGTGGGACTGACCTTGGCGGCGGCCGTGCTGGCATTGCCTGCCCACGCTCAGGAAGAGAAGGTCCTGAACATCTATAACTGGTCCGACTATATCGGCGACGATACGATCAAGAATTTTGAGAAGGAAACGGGCATCAAGGTACGCTACGACGTTTTCGATAATAACGAAATCCTCAATGCGAAACTGGTGGCGGGCAAGTCCGGCTACGATATCGTGGTGCCAACGGCCCAGTGGGCGCGCCTGCAGATCGATGCGGGCCTGTTGCGCAAACTCGACAAGAGCAAGCTGACGAACCTGGGCAACCTGGACCAGAACCTGCAGGCCAAGCTGTCGAAGATCGACCCGAACAACGATTACCTGGTCGACTGGCTATGGGGCTACACGACGGTGGGCATCAACGTCAACAAGGTCAAGGCCGCGCTGGGCGGCATGCCCATGCCCGACAATGCCTGGGACCTGATCTTTGACCCGAAATACGCGGCCAAGCTGAAATCGTGCGGCGTGTCCTTCCTCGACTCGCCGTCGGAAGTGCTGCCGGCCGCCCTGCAATACCTGGGCAAGCCCGCGTACTCGAAAACGGCTGGCGACTATCAGGAAGCGGGCAAGGTGCTGCAAGCGATCCGCCCCTACGTAACCCTGTTCAGTTCGTCAGGCTACATCAACGACATGGCCAACGGTTCCGTCTGCGTAGCGCTGGGCTGGTCGGGCGACATCAATATCGCGCGCCAGCGCGCCATCGATGCGAAAAACGGCAATGTGATCCAGGTGCTGGTGCCGAAGACGGCCGCGCTGATGTTCGATACCATGGCCATCCCCGCCGACGCGCCGCATCCGAACAATGCGCACCTGTTCATCAACTACATTTTGCGCCCGCAAGTGCATGCCAGCCTGAGCAACAAGGTGTTTTACGCGAATCCGAATCCGGCCAGCATCAAATATGTACGCAAGGATATCGGCGAGAACAAGGCCATCTTCCTGTCGGATGCCGACAAGCAGCGCATGGCGGCGCCAGAAGCGACCACGGCCGATATCCGCCGATTGATGACGCGCATTTATACGAAGTTCAAGACGGGAGTTTGAGGTAATAGCTCCCTACAAAACTGTAGCGAGCGGAAGGGAGTTGTGATCGAGAAGCGGAACTGTGCTTTAGCACAGTGAGCATCGCAGATTGCAAATCGCGACGCGCAGTAAGTTTTGTCGGGAGATACAAGGATGGCGCGAGGGACGGGCCGGTAGGC
Source organism: Janthinobacterium sp. PSPC1-1 (assembly GCF_049897625.1). NCBI lineage: Bacteria > Pseudomonadati > Pseudomonadota > Betaproteobacteria > Burkholderiales > Oxalobacteraceae > Janthinobacterium > Janthinobacterium sp. PSPC1-1. The sequence goes on from NZ_JAFCWP010000006.1 coordinate 372,101, forward strand.
CGTCACTGGCGCCATGCGATAGTGCCGAGGTGAACACTACTCGTGGTAGCGGTCCATCAGCTTGTGGTGACTGCCGCGCATTTCTTCGATCAGTTCAAAGGCGACGAAGCCGATGATGGCGGCGAAGATGGCGATGAAGAGAAAAACGAGGAAGGTGATTAACATGGTCTTTCAGCCGCCGTTGGACGGCCGTCCGCTGGGTTGCTCAAGGTGCCGGAGCAGGGCTCTTGCACGTAGTTGATGCAATTAAACTCTAGCAGATCGGCAGCGCTTTACAAGGCTGCCGAGTTGCAATTCCTGCCAGTATTTGTCCCAGCGCACTTTTTGTGCATTTCCTGCTTCAGCACCCTTATTTCACCACCCTCATTTCACCACCAAATCATGCGCCATCACGGCCTTCAAATACACGCTGATGGGGTCGCCCGGCTCGCGCTGCGAAAACCACCACGCGCTGGCCTTGCGCATCTCCCATTCCTGCTCCTCGCCCGTCAGCAGCAGGGCGGCCGCCTGGCCCAGGGTGGGCTGGTGGCCGACGATGAGCACGGTTTCCTTGCCGGCTGGCCAGTTGGCCGCCTTGAGGATGTCTTCCGCCTCGGCGCCCGGTGCCAGTTCCGGCATCAGCTTGAACTTGCGCCCCAGCGCTTCCGCCGTTTGCAAGGTGCGCAAGGCGGGGCTGACGAGGATGCGGCAATTTTCCGGTAGTTGCGAGGCCAGCCATTCGCCCATGCGGCGCGCCTGTTTCTGACCTTTGATGGTCAGGGCGCGTTCGAGGTCGGGCAGGCCCGGCTCGGCTTCTGCGTGTCGCCACAAGATGAGATCCATGCTGTGCTCCTGTGTGTAGAATTGCCTATTCGCCGACCTCCGCGCCCGGCGTGCCCAGTGTGTGCATCAAATACTGCTGGGCGCTGAACGGCGTTTGCTTGCCGCGCGGCTTGCGGCGCGCGTAGTGGCCCGTCGGCTCCAGTTCCCATGCATTCGTATTATCCTTCAAATACGGATTGAGGCCCTCGGCGATCACGCGCCGCTTCAGCGCACGGTCCAGCACGGGGAAGGCCACTTCCACGCGGCGGAACAGGTTGCGGCTCATCCAGTCGGCACTGGCCAGGTAAACATCGTGCGCCAGGTCGTTGCGGAAGTAGTAAATGCGGCTGTGCTCAAGGAAACGGCCGATCACGGAACGCACCTTGATGTTTTCCGACAGGCCAGGCACGCCCGGCTTCAGGGTGCAGGCGCCGCGCACGATCAGGTCGATCTTCACGCCATCAGTCGAGGCCGCATACAGGGCGCGGATCACGGATTCATCGACCAGCGCATTGACTTTGACGATGATGCGCCCGCGCCGGCCGGAGCGGGCGATCTTCGCCTCGTTGCGGATGGCCTTGATGATTTCGCTTTGCAGGCCGAACGGCGCCAGCCACAAATGGTTCAGGTTGTGCGGCTTGGTCAGGCTGGTCAGGTGGATGAACACTTCGTTCACTTCCACGGCCAGGTCCTGGTTGGCCGTCAGTAAACCAAAATCCGTGTACAGCTTGGTGGTGGTGGGGTGGTAATTGCCGGTACCCAGGTGGGCATAGAAGCGCAGCGCGCCGTCTTCGCGGCGGATGACGAGCGCCACCTTGGCGTGGGTTTTCAGGCCCACCACGCCGTACACGACTTGCGCGCCCGCCTGTTCCAGCTTGTCGGCCCAGTTGATATTGGCTTCTTCGTCGAAACGCGCCATCAATTCCACGATGACGGTCACTTCCTTGCCCATCTTCGCCGCCGTGATCAGTGACTCCATCAAGTCCGAATTCATGCCCGTGCGGTAGATCGTCTGCTTGATGGCGACGACGGACGGATCGTAGGCGGCGCTGCGGATGAAGTCGATTACCGTCTGGAACGACTGATAGGGATGGTGCAGCAGGATGTCGTGCTTGTTCAGCGCGGCGAAGATGTCGTTGCCGATGGCTTTGTGCGCGAGGCCGGGGAAGAAGGGCGGGAAGCGCAGCTCGGGCTGCTTGACGTGGTCGATCATTTCCGACAGGCGCACCAGATTCACGGGGCCGTTGACTCTGTACAAACGGCTTTGGTCCAGGCTGAACTGGTCGAGCAGGAACTGCGACAGTTCCGGTGGACAATTGCGTGCCACTTCCAGGCGCACTGAGGTGCCGAACTGGCGCCCCACCAGTTCGCCCTTCAGGGCCTGGCGCAGGTTCTTGACTTCGTCTTCATCGACCCACAGGTCGCTGTCGCGCGTGACGCGGAATTGCGAATAGGCAATCACCTCACGCCCGGCGAACAGGTCCGAGATGTGCGCATGGATGACGGAGGACAATAAACAGAAGGACACGCCGTCACCGGAAATGTCGTCCGGCAGCTTGATGACGCGTGGCAAGACGCGGGGTGCCTTGACAATGGCGATCGCCGTGCCGCGTCCGAACGCATCCTTGCCGCTCAGCGAAACGATGAAATTGAGACTTTTATTCACCACTTGCGGGAACGGGTGAGCCGGGTCCAGGCCGATCGGTGTCAGCAGGGGGCGCACTTCGCGGTCGAAATACTGCTTCACCCACGCGCGCTGCGCCTCGTTGCGGTCGCTGTCGCGCAGCAAATGCACGCCCGCTTCGCGCAGGGCCGGCAAGACGTCGTTATTTAATATCTCGTACTGGCGCTCCACCAGCGCGTGGCATTCCTTGCCGATGCGCTCCAGGTTGGCCGCCAGGGCAGGGTGGCCCGCCAGCGTACCGCCGATGCTGCCGGCCGCCAGCAGGCTGGCCACGCGCACCTCGAAGAACTCATCCATGTTGCTGCTGACGATGCACAGGTAGCGCAGGCGCTCGAGCAGCGGAATGTTCGGGTCTTCCGCCTGGGCCATCACGCGCCGGTTGAAAGTCAGTTGCGACAGTTCGCGGTCAAGCAGGATGCCCGATTTGGTCACTTCCATGTGCAGTTCAGGTTTCATATTCTTTTGTCTTTGCAGATAGTTAATTCTAGCCGTATTTCATCATGTATGACGCGCTGTGAGTGTAATCATGAAATATGACGTAAGCGTGACATACGCTGTCATAAAGCGCCGCCCGTCCTGTCATTTTTCATGACGAAAAGGGTACTCCTCGGGGCGTAGCTAATTATTTCAGGATTTTTTACCCATGTCATAAAGCTGTCATATTCGCTTGCTAGACTGCGCAGCATTCAACCGGGACTTTGAGCCCTAACAACCCTGAGGACTTGATATGCAAATGAAGCAAATGTTCAAATTTATCGTCGTGGGTGCTTCGGCAGCGATGGCATTTTCTTCCGCTTCCGTCATGGCGGCAGATATGACAGGTGCTGGTGCAACCTTCCCGTACCCGATCTACGCCAAATGGGCTGAAACATACAAAGCCAACACCGGTAACGGCCTGAACTACCAGTCCGTCGGCTCCGGCGCTGGCATCAAGCAAATCAAGGCCAAGACTGTTGAATTCGGCGCCTCGGACATGCCTTTGAAGGCAGAAGAGCTGGAAGAAGCTGGCCTGATGCAGTTCCCAGCCATCATGGGCGGCGTGGTCACCATCGTCAACCTGGACGGCGTAACCCCAGGCCAGCTGAAAATGACGGGTAAAGTCGTCGGCGACATCTACCTGGGCAAGATCACCAAGTGGAGCGCGCCTGAAATCGCCGCGCTGAACAGTGGCGTCAAGCTGCCGGATACGGAAATCACCGTGGTGCACCGCGCCGACGGTTCGGGCACGTCCTTCCTGTTCACCGACTTCCTGTCGAAAACCAACCCGGAATTCAAATCGAAAATCGGCGCCGGCTCGGCTGTGAAATGGGCCGTGGGCGTGGGCGGCAAGGGTAACGAAGGCGTCGCCGCCAACGTGCAGCGTATCAAGGGTTCGATCGGCTACGTCGAATGGGCTTACGCCAAGAAAAACAAGATGTCGCACACCCAGTTGCAAAACAAGGACGGCAACTTCATGCAGCCTGACGACGAAAACTTCAAGGCAGCAGCCGCTTCGGCACCTTGGACGCAAACCCCAGGCTTCGGCGTGGTCCTGACCGACCAGGCTGGCAAGAACAGCTGGCCTATCACGGGCGTGTCGTTCATCCTGATGCACAAAGTCCAGGCTGACGCAGCCAAGGCTAAAGAAGTCCTGAAATTCTTCGACTGGGCCTACAAGAACGGCGGCGCCGCTGCCGTTGAACTGGATTACGTGCCGATGCCAGCATCGGTCGTGAAACTGGTGCAGGAATCGTGGAAAGCCAATTTGAAAGATGCATCGGGCAAAGCGATCTATTAATTCGATAGATTGACCAGATAAGTACCCATCCTTGTCCCCGCCAGCAGCACGGCGGGGCAGGGAGTTAGCCAGGACCGCCCGCAAGCCCTTGCAGGCGTTCCCGGCTAAAAGAGCACGATAAAAATAGCAGTACCTGCAGTACCACCCACATGGCACATTATGAGCGCACAATCTACCTCCTCCACGATCCCCATGCCAGGCGGCACCATGACCGATTCCATCAGTCACGCGCAAATGCTTTCCACCATGCGCAAGCAGCGCTTCCAGGATTTCATGTTCCACAAGGTGACGATGCTGTTCGCCCTGTCGGTGCTGATCGTCCTGGTCGGCATTATCATCTCGCTGATCATGGAATCGATACCGGCCTTCAAGACCTTCGGCCTGCATTTCATCGTGTCGGCAGAATGGGACCCCGTCAATGACCAGTACGGCGCCCTGATCCCCATCATCGGCACCCTGGTGACGTCCGTCATCGCCCTGCTGATCGCCTTCCCCGTCAGCTTCGGCATCGCCCTGTTCCTCACGGAAATCTGCCCGGCCTGGCTGCGCCGCCCGCTGGGCACGGCTGTCGAGCTGCTGGCCGGCGTGCCATCGATCATCTACGGCATCTGGGGCCTGTTCGTGTTTGCGCCCCTGTTTGCCGACCACGTCCAGCCCATCCTGAAAGCCACCTTGGGCAACGTGCCCGTCATCGGCCAGCTGTTCAGCGGTCCCATGATGGGCATCGGCTTGCTGACGGCCGGCCTGGTGCTGGCCATCATGATCATCCCTTTCATCGCTTCCGTGATGCGCGACGTGTTTGAAATCGTGCCTGCCGTGCTGAAAGAATCCGCATACGGCCTGGGTTGCACACGCTGGGAAGTGGTGCGCAAGATCGTCTTGCCATACACCAAGACCGGCGTCGTCGGCGGCGTCATGCTGGGCCTGGGCCGCGCACTCGGTGAAACCATGGCCGTGACCTTCGTCATCGGTAACGCCAACAAGCTGTCGTGGTCGCTGTTTGCCGCCGGTAACAGCATCACCTCGCTGCTGGCGAATGAATTCGGCGAAGCGCAGTCCGAGCTGCACGTCGCTTCGCTGTTCTCGCTGGCGCTGATCCTGTTTGTCATCACCTTTATCGTCTTATCCGCCGCCAAGCTGATGCTGGCAGGCATGTCCCGCAAGGAAGGCACGAAATGAGCCAACTCAGCCAAGTTAGCACGCACGACGTTCCGGCCAAGCCGGCCATGAACCCTGTCTACCGCAAGCGCCTCTTGATGCACCGCATCGGCATCGCCCTGTCGGTGGCCGCCATGGCCCTGGGCCTGGCCGTGCTGGTGTGGATTTTGTTCACGCTGGTGATCAAGGGTTTCGGCGCCCTGTCCATCGATATGTTCACGCAAACCACGCCGGCCCCCGGCAGCGAAGGCGGCGGCTTGATCAATGCCATCGTCGGCAGCGCCCTGATGGTGGGCCTGGCGACTGTCGTCAGCACCCCGATCGGTATCCTGGCCGGCATCTACCTGGCCGAATACGGCGAAGAAAACAAGTTTGCGCAAGTGACGCGCTTCGTCACCGACATCATGCTGTCGGCGCCATCGATCGTCATCGGCCTGTTTGTGTATGCGCTGTACGTGGCGCACGTGAAACACTTCTCCGGTTACGCGGGCGCCATCGCGCTGTCGCTGATCGCCGTGCCGGTGGTGGTGCGCACGACGGACAATATGCTGCGTTTGGTACCGAACAGCCTGCTCGAAGCCGCGTTTGCCCTCGGTGCGCCGCGCTGGAAAGTCGCCACCCTGGTGCGCTTGCGCGCGGTCAAGGCCGGTGTCATCACTGGTGTGCTGCTGGCCTTGGCCCGCATCGCCGGCGAAACGGCGCCGCTGCTGTTCACGGCCCTGAATAACCAGTTCCAAAGCTTCAACATGAATGCGCCGATGGCCAACTTGCCGTCCGTCATCGCCTCGTTCGCGATGAGCCCGTACGACAACTGGCGCTCGCTGGCCTGGGGCGGCGCACTGCTGATCACCTTCAGCGTGCTGGCCTTGAATATCCTGTCGCGCACCGTGTTCAGCCAAAAAGTCCCTAATTAAACAGATACCGAGCGAAGCGAACCCATATGAATACGCAAATGAATCCAGCACAAGACCTGGCACCAAAGAAAAAAACCATCGAGATTTCGGGCCTGAACTTTTTTTACGGCAAAACGCAAAGCTTGCATAACGTCAATCTGGACATCCACGAAAAGAAGGTCACGGCTTTCATCGGCCCGTCCGGTTGCGGCAAGTCGACCCTGCTGCGCACCCTGAACCGCATGTATGACCTGTATCCGGGCCAGCGCGCGGAAGGCTCGATCCTGTACCGCGGCCGCAACGTGCTCGACGCGGACCAGGACGTCAACATGCTGCGCGCCAAGGTCGGCATGGTGTTCCAGAAGCCGACACCGTTTCCCATGTCCGTGTACGACAACATCGCCTTCGGCGTGCGCCTGTATGAAGACCTGTCGAAGGGCGAGATGGATGAGCGCGTCGAGTGGGCCCTGAAAAAGGCCGCGCTGTGGGGCGAAGTCAAGGATAAGCTGAACAAGAGCGGCCTGTCGCTGTCGGGCGGCCAGCAGCAGCGCCTGTGCATCGCGCGCGGCGTGGCCGTGAAGCCGGATGTCTTGCTGTTAGACGAGCCGACCTCGGCGCTGGACCCGATCTCGACCTCGAAGGTGGAAGAGCTGATCAGCGAACTGAAACAGGATTACACGATCGCCATCGTGACGCACAATATGCAGCAGGCGGCGCGCTGCTCCGACTACACTGCCTATATGTACCTGGGCGAGCTGGTGGAATTCGGCGAAACGGACCAGATTTTCATGAATCCGGCCCGCAAGGAAACGCAGGATTACATCACGGGCCGCTTCGGCTGATCCACCCAGAATAACGACATACAAGACAACTGAATACGGAGAGACAGCATGTTAGGCGAACATTCATCCAAGCAATACGACAACGAACTCGAAGCGATCCGCTCGAAAGTGCTCCTGATGGGCGGCATCGTTGAAACCCAGTTCCTCGACGCGATGACGTGCTTTCGCATCGGCAACCCGGAACGCGCCGACCGCGTGATGCGCGAAGACGACGTCGTCAACCAGCTGGAAGTGTCGCTGGACGACGCCTGCAGCCATTTGATCGTGCGCCGCCAGCCGGCCGCCAACGACTTGCGCACCATCATGGCCACCATCAAGGTGATTACCGACCTCGAACGCGTAGGCGACGAGGCGACCAAAATCGCCCGCGTGGCGAAGAATCTGCACAAGCGGGGCAACGGCGTCGTCAACCATTACGAGATGGTGCGCGGCATTGCCAACACGGCCACCGACATGCTGCACGATGCGCTGGACGCGTTTGCCCGCAACGATGGCAAGCAGGCCTTACAATTAATTGCACAAGATGCCATCATCGACCATGAGTTTCGGTCTATCATGCGCAACTTGATCACCTTTATGATGGAAGACCCGCGCACGATTTCGGCGGCTCTCGATACCTTGTGGGTGGCCAAGGCCATCGAACGGATCGGCGACCATGCGAAAAACATCGCCGAATACGTGATTTACGTGGTTGAAGGCAAGGACATCCGCCACACCAAGGTGGCTGCTCCCGCCATTTCCGAGGAGCTCCCTGAGTAAGCTTTATGGCATCTGATAAAACCACGGTATTGATTGTTGAAGATGAGCCGGCCATCGTTGAACTGGTGACCTATTCGCTGCGCGAATCCGGCTGGAATTGCTGTTCCGTACAAAACGTTGCCGATGCCTGGGAATTCATCCAGCACCGCACGCCGCACCTGATCCTGCTGGACTGGATGCTGCCGGACCAGACGGGCTTGCGCCTGCTGTCGCGCATCCGCGCCGACCGCAATTTCGCCGCCATCCCCGTCATCATGCTCACCGCCAAGAGCATGGAAGAAGACAAGCTGGCCGGCCTGAACAGCGGGGCCGACGATTACGTCACCAAGCCGTTCTCGCCGCGCGAGCTGCTGGCGCGCGCCAAAGCGCTGTTGCGACGCAAGAGTCCGGAACACGCGCAGGCGCCCATGCGCGCCGGCAACGTAGCGCTGGACCCCGTCAGCTGCACCGTGATGATGGATGAACAGAAGATCGATATCGGCCATGCCGAATACAAGCTGCTGAAATTCCTGCTGGCCCATCCGGAGCGCGTGTTTTCGCGCAGCCAACTGCTCGACAAGGTGTGGGGCGACCATGTGGTGATCGAGGAACGCACGGTCGATGTCCACGTATTGCGCTTGCGCAAAGCCTTGAAAGAGGCGGAAAGCCTGATCAAGACGGTGCGCAGCGTCGGCTACATGTTGTCTGAAAAATAAAGCCTGTCTCTTATGAATCCGAAATTGCTGTTCTGGGTACCGGCCGCCTTGCGCATGGTGCTGGCGCTGCTGGGCGTGGCCATCGTCTGGTATCTGTTTGGCGCCACGTATGCGCTGGGCATCGCCTTCGTGTTGATGGCCATGATGGTGTTCGTGCAGCTGTCGTATCTGTTCCAGCTGAGTAACTGGCTGGACAATCCGCAAAGCGCCAAGCTGCCCGACGGCTGGGGCGCCTGGACCAGCATCTTCGCGCGCCTGTACCGCATGCGCCGCGACGACGAGAAAAACCAGGCCGAGCTGACGGAATGGCTGGCGCGTTTCCGCCAGGCCATGCACCTGCTGCCGGACGGCGTCGTCATCATGGACGATGTGCTGTTCCTTGAATGGTGCAACCCGGCCGCCGAGAAACACCTGGGCCTGACGCACGAACGCGACAAGGGCATGCGCGTCACCAACCTGATCCGCAGCCCCGAGTTCATGGATTACATCATCCTGGGCCGCTACGACCAGCCGCTGACGATCACTTTCCGCAACCGCAAGCTGATCGTGCAAATCATCCCGTTTGAAAACCGCCGCCAGATCCTCGTCACGCACGATGTGACGGAAACGGAACGCATCGAAATGATGCGCCGCGACTTCATCGCCAACGCCTCGCACGAACTGCGCACGCCGCTGACGGTCATCGTCGGCTTCCTGGAAATCGCTTCCGCCGAGCTGGACCTCGATGCCGCCACGCGCGCCGCTCACCTCAAGCTGATGACGGAGCAGGGCCACCGCATGCAGCATCTGATCGAGGACATGCTGACCCTGTCGCGCCTGGAATCGGTCGACTACCCGCTGCGCCCCGAACCGGTGGATATCAAAAAGCTCATGCAGCAGGTCTTGCGCGACGCCAAGGGCCTGTCGGCCGGCAAGCACGACATCAAGATGGAATGCAACGGTCCCGACGTGCTGGGCAGCTACGACGAGCTGTACAGCGCGTTTGGCAACCTGGCCTCGAACGCCGTGCGCTATACGCCGGCCGGCGGCAGCATCACCCTGCGCTGGCAGGATGGTCCGGCCGGACCTCAATTCATCGCGCAAGACACGGGCATCGGCATCAGCCAGGAACATATTTCGCGCCTGACCGAGCGTTTCTACCGCGTCGATAAGAGCCGTTCTCGCGAAACCCAGGGCACGGGCCTGGGCCTGGCCATCGTCAAGCACGTGCTGCTGCGCCACGGCGGCACGTTGGCCATCCAGTCCGTGGCCGACAAGGGCAGCAGCTTCATCGTCAGCATGCCGAAGTCCGTCGTCACGCCGCTGCAGGGCGAGTTGCTGGTCAAGTAGTCTGGTCAAGTAGTCCCGGGGAGGGGAGTTCCCTCCCTGTTTCTGCGGCGACTGGTGCAATGTTGGCATAAGTCGTTACAATCGTGCCATGACTTTAATTAACACTTCTTTTCGCCACGCCGGCGCGCAGCAACTGGCCCAGTCGCTGCAGGCTGCGCGCCAGAACACGCTTTCCCTGTTCGACTGTTATGTCAGTGCCGGGCTGGACGTGGTGGCTGGCCTGCCCCGCCATCCGCGCCTCAATCCACCGTTATGGCAGCTCGCGCATATCGCCTGGTTCGCCGAGTGGTTCATCCTGCGCGAAGCCGCTTCCAGCCATCCGGCCGACGCCATCTACAATTCCCTGCTGACGCGCGGCGACGATATGTTCGACGCCAATATGCTGGAGCAGCGTGCGCGCTGGAAGCTGGAACTGCCCAGTCCGGGCGCCGTGAAAACGTATTGCCGCGAAGTGCTCGACCGGGTGCTCGATAAACTCTCGCGCGAACCCAACGTCGACAGTGCCCTGGCGCCGTACCGGCTGGCGCTGGCGCAGGAAGACTTGTGTGGCGAGGAAATGCTGGCCGGCTTGCAATGGCTGGGCCTGGAAGCCCCCGAATCCCTGGCTGCCAGCCCGGCTTTGCCGCCAGGTGCGGGCGAGATCGCCTTTCCAGGCGGCTCCATCGTACTGGGCTCGCCGCGCGGGGCCGGTTTTGCCTTCGACAATGAATCGCCGCCCCATGCCTGCTATGTGGCGCCGTTTTCCATCGATGCTTGCGCCGTATCCAACGCCCAGTTTGCCGATTTTGTCGCCGATGGCGGCTACCAGAACCGCCAGTTCTGGAGCGCGGCCGGCAGCGCCTGGCTGATGCGGCAGGAGCGTTCGTCGCCCATGTACTGGCTGCGCGAAGCGACGCAGTGGCGCACCATGCGTTTCGGACAGCGCACCACCTTACCGCCGAATGAAGCCGTGCGCCACATCAATCTGTATGAAGCGCAAGCGTACTGCGCCTGGGCGGGGCGCCGCCTGGCGACGGAGGCGGAATGGGAGTATGCTGCGCTGTCCGGCCACCCGCGCTTTCACTGGGGCCAGGTATGGGAGTGGACGGCGACGCCATTCGAGCCGTATCCGGGCTTTGCGCCCGATGCCTGGCGCGAGTATTCGGCGCCGTATTTCATGCAGCACCAGGTGCTGCGCGGCGCCGCCTTCGCCACGCCGCCGCGCCTGCATTCGCCCCGCATGCGCGCCTTCCACGCGCCCGAACGGGGCGACATCTTTGCCGGCCTGCGCACCTGCGCCTGGTAGCGCGCCGAGAACAGACATCATTTCAGGATACCCTTGAGTACAGATAACGCCCCGCAGTTCATTCCAAAACGCATCACGCCCACGCCGGAGCAGGTCGCCATCCAGACGGCGCAAAAGAAAGTGGTCTTGATCGACGCCAATGCCGGCGCGGCCAAGACGACGACCCTGGCCCTGCGCCTGGCCGAGGCCTTGCACCGGGGCCGCGCGCCCGAACGCATGCTGGCCCTCGTCTTCACGGAAGCGGCGCGCGTGGCCCTGCGCCAGCGCCTGCTGGAAGTGGGCGTGCCGCTCGGTGTCGTCAAGCGCCTCGTCATCGACACCTTCGACGCCTTTGCCGCCAAGGTGCTGCTGCAGCTGGAAAACATGCAAGTGGCATCCATGCGCAGCGATGAAGAGCTGCGCCCCGTGGCGTGGGAAGCACTGGAAGTGGTGTCTGAGAAGTATGCTCACCGCTATCCGCTGGAAATCAACACGACCAACGGGGCGATTGCCGAATTCCTGAAGTTGCAGTTGCGCACCAAGGCGCGCCTGGATTTTCAAAATCCTGACTTCGAGAGCAATTCCCTCGATGACAACCTGGAGCTGCTGGGCATGTCGCGCACGCATTATCTGTGGCTGCGCGAATACGAAGCCTTGCGCGGCGCCGACACGGGCGATATCCAGTTCCGCGCGCCGTTCGACGCCACCTACGACCTGGTGCGCATGCTCGATGGCGACGAACCCCTGCGCCAGCAATTGCCGGCCTTCCAGATCATCGTGGCCGATGAATTGCACGATTTGAACGAAGCGTCGTTCCGCCTGCTGACCATGCTGATACGCCGTGGCAACGCGTTTTTCTGCGGCGCCGGCGACAAGGATCAAGTCATCTATACCTGGTCGGGCGCCGATCACCGCTTCTTGCGCCAGCGCTTCGAGCAGGAATTTCCCGCCTTGCAGCGCCTGCCACTGACGGCATCTTACCGCTACGGCCCCCAGCTGGCGCAGGCCGTGGGCGTGCTGAAAAACAAGGCCAGCGTGTCGGCCCTGTCGCGCGCCACGCATATCGACGTGCTCGAGTACGACCATACGCAGCCGCAGGCGTGCAGCGCGCAGCTGATCGCCGCCCTCGAACACGCGCATGCGGGCACCACGGCCATCTTGCTGCGCGACCGCGACCAGGCCATCCGCGTGGAAACGGCCCTGTTCCAGAGCGGCATCGCGTATAGCCTGGTGGACATGAACAGCTATCTGTTGAGCCTGGAAGTGCTGATGCTGCGCGGCATGGTCGCCATCGCCCGCAAGGATTTACATGCGATCAAGAGCGGCCCGCGCCGTGGCGAGATTCTCGAAGCGCTGGTGGCCTTCGCGGAAATCCCGTTTACGCGCGGTGAGCTCCAGCAAGCCAAGGCCGACGTGGCCAACTATCCGGATTTGCTGGAAGGCTTTTTGACCAACCAGCTGGCCAAGTCGCACAACCAGGACAAGGCGGCGCTGACCCTGGCCGCCGTCGATTACCTGCGCGCGCTGCCTCCCGATGCTCTGGCGGGCGACGCCCTGCAGCACATTTTTGGCCTGATGCAGCTGGAACAGACGGCGCGCCGCATCTATGTCGACCCGGCCCAGGCGCGGGTTGTCGCCCGTTCCCTGCACGGTTTCATTGCCGTGTGCCGCGAAGCGGGCGTGGCGCTCGGTGGCTTTGCCGGCTGGCTGGGCGAGATGGAAGAAGCCGTGACGGTCTCGACCGGCAAGGCCAAACTGGTGATCGCCTGCATCGACCAGATCAAGGGCCTCGAATACAACCATGTCATCTTGCCTTACCTGGCCGTCGATGAATTCCCGCGCAGCAAGACCGACCCGCTGGAAGAGGAAAACCGTTTTTATGTGGCCGCCACGCGCGCGCGCGACAGGCTCACCTTGCTGACGCCGGAGGACCCCGCCTGGCGAAGCCGCTACATCGCCGCCCTGCAGCTGAAAAACAAGATTGTTGCGCCGAAAGCATAAATCTTTTGCCGTGCGGCCGCTTTTTGTGAAAGACGAAAGCGGGCATACTTTGTTCATGTGATCGCTTTTGATCTGAATTAACAAAGCTAACCAAGGAGGAACGACGCCTAACAAAACCGTAGCGAGCGGCGATGATTTGTGGCTAAGAAGCGCAACCGTGCTACAGCACGGTGAGCATCGCAGGCCGCAAAGCGCGACGCGCAGTAGGTTTTGTTTGGCGTCCACGGTATGAAAGTATTTTTGACAGGTGCAGCAGGTTTCATCGGCAGTTCCATCGCGGCGGGCCTCGTGCGCGCCGGCCATCAGGTCACGGGCCTCGTGCGCAAGCCGGAACAGGTGGCCGAGCTGGCTACCATCGGCGTACAAGGCATCGTCGGCACGCTCAATGATCGCGAACTGCTCATCGAGCAGGCGAAGGCGGCCGATGCCGTCATCAATGCGGCCAGCAGCGACCACCGGGCCGCCGTCGAAGCCATCATTGAAGCGCTGGCTGGCAGCAACAAGCCTTTCCTCCACACGAGCGGCTCGTCCATCGTGGGCGATGCCTCGGGCGGCGAGGGCACAGAGCAGATTTACTTTGAAGACAAGTTGCCGGCGCCCACGGCGGACAAGGTGGCCCGGGTCGCCATCGATGAGCTGGTGCTGGCCAGTGCAAACAAGGGCGTGCGCGCCAGCGTGCTGTGCAACACCCTGATCTACGGCCACGGCGCCTTGCCGCGCGACAGCGTGCAGTTGCCACGCCTGCTGAAACAGGCGCGCAAGAGTGGCATCGTGCGCCACGTGGGGCCGGGCCGCAACATCTGGTCGAACGTGCATATCGACGACGTCGTCAGCCTGTATTTGCTGGCGCTGGAAAAGTCTCCGGCCGGCACGTTTTACTTTGTCGAGTCGGGCGAAGCGGCCTTCCGCGACATGACGGCCGCCATCGCCAAGGCACTGGACCTGGGTCCCGCGCAGGATTGGCCGTTGCCCGAGGCGATCGCCGAATGGGGCTATGAGATGGCGTCCTACGGCCTCGGTTCCAACAGCCGCGTGCGCGGCGCACGGGCGCGCACCCTGCTGGGCTGGCAGCCGCAGGGGCCATCGGTGCTGGAGTGGATCAAGCACGACATGCTCCAGCCGCCGCACGCCATCGCCGTTTGATGCAGCTCAGCAAAGCGACATCTGTGTGCGCTAGCGAACGGTGCTGTTTTGCGATCAGGAGTATGATGGCTTTGCTTGGTTGAGACGCACTGCCGTGAAGTTGGCGGCATGTTCGATCTTCCAGCAGGTCAGCCGGTCGCCTCAAGGATCGGCACCAGATTTCTGTTCGCGTTTGCGCCATGCGGCCATGCGGCTGTGCACTGCAACTCCAGGTCGTGGTGTGTACTGCGAACCCCTTCAAGGCCGGCCCTAGCCGGTCTTTTTTTGCCTGTCGTTCCGGCCCCTGCGCCATTCACCGTCGCCTGTCCGCCATTCGCCGAAACGCAGTTCTCGCGCGGCCGAAATCCGCGTATCTTTACGATCAACCAACTTCAAGGGGCGACCGTGAAACCTGAACCAGCTTATTGCCGCCGTACCCAGCTGCTGTGGGGCGTGCTGCTGATCGCCATCGGCGCCATCATCCTGCTGGACCGGCTCGATGTGATCTATCTCCACGATTACTATGCTCTATGGCATTATTGGCCGCTGATACTGGTCGTCTTCGGCCTCAACAAGCTGCTCACGCCCGTGTCCGCCAAGCAGGTACTGAGCGGCCTGTGGCTGATCTTTTTTGCTGCCTGGTGGTATGTGTCGTACGAAGAACTGTGGAATTTAAATTTCTACAATAGCTGGCCAGCCTTGCTGATCGCCTGGGGCGTGGGCCTGGTGCTGGAACCGCTGCTGAACAAACATTTTATTGCCTACCGGGAGTCCGAGCATGAAAAATAAACCGCCGCTGCACTCGCCATCGCAGATCGTGCTGGGCGTCATCGTCATCGGCCTGGGGCTGTTGTTCCTGCTCGATAACCTCGGTTTTATCAATGTGCGCTACACCTTTCGCTTCTGGCCCACGGCGCTGATCGTGTTTGGCTTGCTGAAACTGTCGCAAAGCCGCAGCGCGAACGGCTATTTGTTGGGTGGCATGCTGGTGCTGCTGGGCGTGGTCTGGACCCTCAAGCACATGGGTATCTTTTACATGAACTGGGACTTGCTGTGGCCCTTGCTGATCATCGGCCTGGGCGTGGCCGTGGTGTCGAAGTCCTTGCCCGGCGCACAGCAGCGGCAGCGCCGCCGGCGCTTTGCCTCGCAGCAAGACAGCACGGCAGCGCCTGACTCTTTCGGCCAGGCCAGGAATGGCGCCGTGTCGCTGGACAAGGACGCCGCCGATACCAGTGCAGCGCCCGGCGCCAGCGGCCAGGCGGACGACGACAGCATCATCGAAGTGACGGCCATCCTCGGTGGCTATGTGCGGCGCGTGTCGTCGCAGCGCTTCAGGGGCGGCGATATCAATGTCATCATGGCCGGCTGCGAAATTGACTTGCGCCAGGCATCGATCGAAGGCGAAGCCGTGCTCAACGTGTTCGCCTTGTGTGGCGGCGTCACCATCAAGATTCCGCCCGACTGGAGCGTGGTGTTGCAGGGCACGCCCATCCTCGGTGGCTTCGAAGAAAAGACCATCGTGCCACCGAACCAGAACAAGCGTTTGTACGTGACGGGCTACGCCATCATGGGCGGCCTGGAAATCCGCAACTAGGCGCGCATGTCCGGGCCCTTGTCGAAGCGGCGCGGCGCCGTGGTGGTGTTCCTGGTGTGCATCGCGCTGGGCCTGGCGCTGGCGTTCATCCTGGCCAGGGTGGCCCGTGCGCCCTGGCTTAACGCCGTGCTGCTGGTGGTGCCCGCCACGCTCGTGTATGCGATCGGTTCGGGTTTTTCCGCGTTTTACCTGTGCCGCGCCTATCCCTTGCACGCGCGCCATCCACTCGCCATTGCCGGCGTGATGGGCGTGGCGGCCCTGTTTGCGGGCTTGCTGTGGGCCACCTTGCTGCAATTTCTGAACAGCGTCAGCCTGTTGCTGGAGCTGCGCTGGCTGGGCGTGGACCTGACGCAGTCGCTGCTGGCCCTGTTCTTCGGCCTGGGCGCGCTGCTGTATTGCCTGGCCGCCGCCGTGCATTATCTGTTGCTGGAATTCGTGCGCGCCAGGATGGCCGAACAGCGGGGCCTGGAAGCGCAGCTGATGGCGCAGGAAGCGCAATTGCGCATGCTGCGCACGCAGATCGATCCGCATTTCCTGTTCAACAGCCTGAACTCCATTAGCGCCCTGACGTCCATCAATGCGGCGGGCGCGCGCCAGATGACGGTGCAGCTGGCCAGTTTCTTCCGCCAGAGCCTGAGCCTGGAAGCGCACAAGCACATTACCGTGAAACAGGAACTGGTACTGATCCGCCATTTTCTCGCCATCGAGCAAGTGCGTTTCGGCGCACGCCTGCAAGTGGCGGAAGCCATCGACGCCGCCGCGCTGGCGTGCCTGCTGCCGCCCATGCTGATACAGCCGCTGGTGGAAAATGCCGTCAAGCATGGTATCTGCGGCTTGACGGAGGGCGGCTTGATCGATATCGAGGTGCGGCGCGCGGGCAGCCTGTTGCAGATTGCCGTGCGCAACCCGGTGGATGCGGATCAAGGGCCAGCTCGCGGCAATGGCGTAGGGCTGCAGAACGTGCGCCAGCGCCTGGCCGGCGCGTATGGCCACGAGGCCAGCGTGCATTGGGGCCGGCGCGACGGGTATTTCGAAGTGATGATTTCCATGCCGGCGCAGACCGGCGACACGGAGGAAGCATGATGCAGGCAAGAATGCGGGTGGCCATCGTCGATGACGAATTGCTGGCACGCAGCGTGTTGCGCGAATACCTGGCGCGCCATGACGATATCGACATCGTGGCCGAGTGCGCCAACGGTTTTGATGCCGTCAAGGCCATCGCGGAACTGGAACCGGAGCTGGTGTTTCTCGACATCCAGATGCCGCGCCTGGACGGCTTTGAAGTGGCCGAGCTGATCGGCGCGAAGACAAAGCTGATCTTTGTCACGGCCTACGACCAGTATGCGCTGAAGGCGTTCGAATGCCATGCCCTGGACTACCTGTTGAAACCGTTCAGCGAACAGCGCTTCGACCAGGCGCTGGCCCATGCGCGCGCCCACCGCAGCACGCCCGAGGCTGTGCAAACGCTGGCGCGCGAGGCGGCCATGCGCGCCGCGCCGCTGGACCGCGTGCTGATACGCGACGGCGCCAAGGTCCATGTGATCGCCAGCGCCCGCATCGACTACATCGAGGCGCAGGACGATTACATCAGCATCCGTTCCGAGGGCAAGTCCTACCTGAAAAGCCAGACCTTGGCGGAGCTGGAAGCCCAGCTCGATCCCGCCAAGTTCCTGCGCGTGCACAGGTCGTATCTGCTCAATATCGACGGTATCCGCCGCATCGAGGCGGCTACCAAAGACAGCCACGTGGCCATCTTGCGCGATGATACGCGGATCCCCGTGAGCAAGGCGGGCTACCAGAAGCTCAAATTGCTGGTTGGCTAGCTGGCCAGCTGCACATCCCACCAGGTGGGCAAGAGCTGGCGGATTTCCGGGCGCGAAAAACGGTCGTCGATCAGGTACACGACGCCCTTGTCCGACTGCGTGCGGATGACCCTGCCGGCCGCCTGCACCACTTTTTGCATGCCAGGATACAGATAGGTGTAGTCGTAGCCGGCGCCGAAGAGATCGCCCATGCGCTGGCGGATCTGCTCGTTGACGGGGTTGATCTGCGGCAAACCCAGGGTGGCGATGAAGGCGCCGATCAGGCGCGCACCGGGCAAGTCGATGCCTTCGCCAAAGGCGCCACCGAGCACGGCAAAGCCGATGCCGCGCGTCTCCAGGCCGAAACGGCCCAAAAATTGCGCGCGGGCAGCGTCATCCATGCGGCGCGGCTGCTGCCAGATGGGCACGTCGGGATAGTGCTGGGCAAACAGGGTGGCCGTCTTTTCCATGTAGTCGAAGCTGCTGAAGAAGGCCAGGTAGTTGCCCGGCGTTTCTGCGTACTGGCGCGCCATCAGCTGGGCGATGGGCAGCAAGGACGCGGCGCGGTGCTGGTAGCGCGTGGAAATGCTGTCGGCCACGCGCACGGAC
This sequence comes from Janthinobacterium sp. PSPC1-1, assembly GCF_049897625.1. Classification (NCBI taxonomy): domain Bacteria; kingdom Pseudomonadati; phylum Pseudomonadota; class Betaproteobacteria; order Burkholderiales; family Oxalobacteraceae; genus Janthinobacterium; species Janthinobacterium sp. PSPC1-1. The sequence continues at coordinate 390,431 of NZ_JAFCWP010000006.1, forward strand.
AATTGCTCCGCCTGGAACGGCGATTCCACGTCGACCCAGGCCGTGTCGGCCGGCATGCCCAGGGTGTCGCTGTAGTAATTCCAGGGACTCAGGGTGGCGGAAAACAGGGCCGTGCAGTGGCTGGCCGCAAAGCGTTCCTTGAGGAATGGGGCAGGGACGATATTGCGGATGCACACAGTGCTACCCGTGTCAGTCTTGCTGACATCGAACAGCGAATGCGCGCCAAAGCTCTCTGCCAGGCGGTTGATCAGCAGCACGTCGAAATAAAAGCGCTGCAAGTCTTCATCCAGCGCCGCCGCATGCTCGGCCAGGTAGTCGCCGATGGCCGTGGCCACCCCTTGCAGGGCGCCAAAGAATTTCTCGGGCAAGGCGGGATGCACGTGGTAATCGCCATCCTGTTCTTTTAATAAAGCCGTCCACTGGCGCGAGAGGCGGTCCAGCGGCTTTTTCAGCCCTTCGGGCGCGAACTTGCGCAGCAGCTTCAGATTGATCTGTTCCAGCTCGGCCGAATACATGCTGCGCGCGCGCGACACCATATTGTGCGCTTCGTCGACCAGCACGTTGACTTTCCAGTCGTGGGCCAGGGTCATGCCGTACAGCATGGCGCTGAGGTCGAAGTAATAATTGTAGTCGCCGATGACGACATCGCTCCAGCGCGCCAATTCCATGCCCAGATAGTAGGGGCAGATACCCTGCTGCAAGGCGATGGCGCGCACGGCTTCCTTGTCCAAAATTAAACCGCTGGCCAGCGCCACTTCGCGCGCCAGCGGCAAGCGGTCATAAAAACCCTTGGCCAGCGGACACGATTCGCCGTGACAGGCTTTGTCCGGATGTTCGCAGGCGCTGGCCTTGGCGCTCAATTCCAGCACCCTCAAGGGCAGCAGCGGCGCGCTATCCTTGAGGATGGCGCAGGCGTCGAGCGCCATTTGCCGGCCCGGCACCTTGGCGGCCAGGAAAAACAGTTTATCGAGGCCATGCGCGGCTGTCGCTTTCAACATGGGGAACAGGCTACCCACCGTCTTGCCGATGCCCGTGGGCGCCTGCGCCAGCAAGCCGCAGCCACGGCTGCTGGCCTTGTACATGGCTTCTGCCAGCTGGCGCTGGCCCGGACGAAAGTCCGCATGGGGAAAGGCCATGCTGGTGAGCTGCGCGTCGCGGCTGGCGCGGTGCGCCATTTCCTGCTCGGCCCAGTCGAGGAAGAGGGCGCAATGCTGTTCGAAGAACAGACGCAGCGCCTCGGCCGTGCATTCCTCGTGCATGACGGTTTCTTTCTGGCTCACGATGTCGAAGTACACGAGCGCCACGCGCAGCATGGGCAGGTTCAGCTGCCGGCACAGCAAATGGCCATAGATGCGCGCCTGCGCCCAGTGCAACTGGCGGTGGTTGGCGGGCATGGCGTCCAGCTCGCCGCGGTAGGTCTTGATTTCTTCCAGCTGGCGCCGGGCCGGATCGTAGCCATCGGCGCGGCCCCGTACATGCAGGGGACCAAAGTCGCCGGACAGGCTGATTTCGCGCTGGTAATCGTCGTCGCGCCGGCTCGTGACGGTGGCGTGGCCGGCCATGCCTTCCTGCGCCGTGGGCGATGGTGTGAAACGCAAGTCCAGGTCGCCCACCTTGGCCGTGAATTCGCACAGGGCGCGCACGGCGATCGTGTACCTGCTGGCGCTCATGTGGCCACCTGCCACTGCAGGTAGCACACGCTGACGGGCATGGCGTGCTCGGCGCAATACGCGATCCAGCGCAGCTGGTTGTCTTGCAGGCGGTCGCCCGGACCCTTGACTTCGATCATGCGATAGCGCTGCTCTGCCGGCCAGAACTGGATCAGGTCGGGAAAGCCGCTGCGGTTGCTTTTGATGTCGAGCAAGATGCGCTCGAACGCCTTCTTCAGGTGCTTGGCCGGGATGCAGGCCAGCGCCAGGTCCAGCAAGCCATCCTTGAGCACGTCCCAGCTGACGAAGGGCGAGACGACGCCGTGCTTGGCGGCAAGCGTGGCGCGTATCGTCGCTGGATAGGTGCCGTCGTCCAGCTGCGCCAGGCAGGCGGCGAAGTCCAGGCTGCGGCGCTGGTGAAAATCGGCGCTGTGCAAGTCGGCCGGGCCACGGTGGAACGGGTGGAAGAAGGCGCCCGGCATGGCTTTGAAGATGGCGGGCCAGCACAGCAGTCCGAACAGCGAGTTGATCAGGGTGTTTTCCACGTAATACACGGGTGCGTCGTCCTGCATCAGATGTTGCTGCACCACGCTTTCCACGTAGTACGCTTCGCCTGGATACGGTAGCAGCAGGTCGATACGCTCGACGCTGGCCGCCACGTTGGCCGCCTGTTTTTCATGGCCCAGCTTGCGCCGCAAACGGGGTGCCATGCGCAGCAGCAATTGCTGTTCCGCTTCGCTTTCCGGCGCGGCCAGCGCGATCATCAGGCGTTCGTAGGCCGCTTGCGGCTGCTCATCTTTTTCCATCACGCGGATGGCGCGGCCCCGCGCGCCCGGATAGCGGCAATCGGCGTAGGCGCGGTAGGCGGCGGGCCAGTCCTGGCATTTCTCCAGATGCTGGGCGATCTGGAAACGCAGCTTGTCGCGCCGGCTGGCCAGCCAGGTATTGTTCTCGGACAAGGGCAACGCGGCCAGTTCCTGCAGCACCTCGTCCGCCGGCGCGCTGTCGTTGTAGCGTTCGCGGCACTGGTGCAGCACTTCATAGTGTTCGATATCCTGGCGCGTGCGAAAGCCGCGCGATTGCGGCGAGAATTCCACCTTTTCGTATTGGTACACACCGAGGTCGGACAGCACGAATTCCGACCAGTCCTGGTGATAGTTGCCAAAGTAAATCAGGCGCAGGCGGTCGCACAGCGCTTGCAGGCCGATGCGGTACAGCACGTCGCCGGAGGCCGGATGCCATGCGGAAAACGCTTTATTGTCCGCATGCTGCTCGCGCAAGGCTTCCAGCTGCTCGGCCTTGCGCGCCGCCTTCAGGGGCGTGGCGAGGTGGAAGGCCTGGGCGATTTCCCCTTTCAGCAGTTGCTCGAACAGCTCATCGAGCGCAATGACGGGATCGGCCTCGACCCAGCCCGTGGCGAGCAAGGGCAGGGCGGCGGCGCGCGTGTCGCCGATTTCCGGGTAATTGAGCTTGCTGGCGCGAAACAGACAGCCCTTGCGCATGACGAGGCGCACGAACAGCGCGCGCGACGGCTGCGGCAATGCGCCGAATGCGGCGATGAACTGCGTTTCTTCAGCGCTCAGCAGATCGGCATAACGGGCGCCTATCCAGTTCAGCACGTCCTGGAAATTGTCCAGATAGTACAGGGGATTTTCCAGGACTCTCAGCATGGGGATGGTAATAGGGCAAGTGGCAAGGCGATGACTTTTACTGTGTTTATATACAGTTTAAACCTTCCGCCGCCGCTTGCCCAGCGAATTATCTTCAGCCAGCCGTGCTGTAGGCGAAACAGCTGTCGAACTTTTCGTAAGGAATGCATTCCTCACGCAGGCTGGCCAGTTCTATATCGGTCAGTAAGCCCCGGTGTGCCTCTTTTCTTCCTTTGGGTAGCATGACCTCGTAATCGACGATATCCCTGGCCAGCAGCGCGGACAGGACCTGCGCCTGTTCCGGCGTCAGGTAGCGCGCATGCGTGCCCAGGGTTTTTGCCAGTTGCTCCTTGAATGTCTCGTCGCTGACCTCGTTGTAGGTATCCTGGTCGGCCATGCTGTTCAACAACATGTGAAACAGGAAGTCTTGCAGGTTTTTCGCCAGGTATTGAGCTTCATTCTGGTCATGCCACAGCAGCACGATGGGCGTCTCGCCATCCTGCTGGCTGGAAGCGAAAAAGCAGTAATGGTCGCCCGCGCCCGTTTGCGCGAAGGGGATGAAGCGGAAGGCGGGGTCGATCTGCCGGTAATCGTCCGCGTCGCGCAAGGTGTCCGCTGCTTCGGCAACGGCCTCGATATTGAGCAATTCGAAATCATCGGCATGCAGCAGCAGGGTGGGTTTATCCTTTAATGTGGGATAGACCAGCTTGTACCAGTCGGGGCGATATTCGCCCACGGCCAGCATGCCGTCGCGCTCCAGCTGGCGGTACAGCGAAGGATAAGTAAAGCCGTGTTGCTGCTCAATTTCTGACAGTGTCATGTTTGCCCTGTTCAACGTGATTCATGCGGCAATGATAGCCGAGGCGACGGCGTGCACGGCAGTCATGCGGGATGTAATTAATAGACATTTAGTTTACTAATGTGGCATGGGCACGTAGTCTTGCCAGACACTATCCATCGAGCCTGCATGAAAAACATCATCCTGATTTCCGCCGCCTGTCTGCTGGCGCTGCTGTCGACCATCGGCGCCTCGCTGCCATACCCCATCCTGCCGCCGCTGTTCGCCGCCGAGGCGCCGAATGCCTTCAATAATTTTCTCGGCTTGCCGTCCAAATTGCTGTTCGGCCTGGCGCTGACCATCAACCCGCTGGGCTTGCTGATCGGCTCGGCCTTGCTGGGCCCCTTGTCCGACCGCTATGGCCGCCGCCCCTTGCTGATGCGCACGGCCGTGGGCGCCGCCATCGGCCACGCCATCACGGCCTGGGCGCTGGTGATCCAGTCCTACCCGCTGTTTATTGTCGCCCGTTTCATCACGGGTTTGCTGGAGGGAAACGGTGCCGTGGCGCGCGCCATGCTGGCCGACCAGCTGACTGGACCGCTGCGCCTGCGCGCCATGTCGTGGCTGAATGGCGCCTTTTACCTGGGCTGGCTGGTGGGCCCGATCCTGGCGGGCGCGACCCTGCATTGGGGCGTGACGGTACCGTTCTGGATCGCCGCCGCCGCGCTGATGCTCGTCGCCGTGCTGGTGGCGGCCGGCTTGCCGCGCGAAACGCCGTCGCTATTGACGACGTCGTGGTGGCAAGTGGCGCGCGACCGGCATTCGCTGAACCTGCTGCGCCATGAAGAGCTGCGCACCCTGTTCATCGTGCAACTGGCGTTCACTTGCGGCGTGGCCAGCTTCTACGAGTTTTACCCGCTGTGGCTGGTCGAGACGGCCGCTTACCATGCGCAGGAGATTGCCTGGGTGAATGTGGGCCTGTGCGGCACGATGACCATCACCTCCTTGCTGGCGGGCGGGCCCAGCCGCCACGCGCCGCTGCTGCGCGCCAGCTGGTATGCGTGCGGCGTGGCGCTGGCCGTAGGGATCCTGGCGCTGGGCAACATCTGGGTGGGCATCGCCGCCATCGTGCTGTTCGGCATACCGAATGCGCTGTACAACACGGTGATCCAGGGCTGGTGCGCCGAGCGCTTCAGCGCGCACGGGCAGGGCGCCGTGATGGGCTTGCTGGCCACCACCTTTTGCATCGCCAACATCATCGTCGCCCTCAGCGGCTCCGTGCTGACCCTGATCGACACGCGCCTGATCCTCGTCGCGGGCGCCGTGTCCGCCGCCTGGGCCGCGTGGCGCATGGTAGCCTGGCGCCGGCAGCTGGACGGCGCCGTTGACGCGAAGGCATGCGAGGATTTATGCAGCTAAGTAGGTCGTGGGAAATTATTGTGAAGTTATGACGAACAGAACCGGATGCTCTGCAAGGCGCTCGCTGCGACGCAGTGCGAGCACTGCTAGCAGCGGGCAACACCGCAGAGCGCCGGTTATGGAAGTCAGAAATCACAATAATTTATTGCGACCTACTTAGGAGCTGCTTATCTTTCGACGGGTATTGGGGGGCGGCGAATATCTGCTGAAGGGGGCGGTGCGGGTACTGGATCGTGCCGGTGGATTCGTTGTAGGTCGGGTAGGTCGGATTAGCGCGCAAGCGCGTAATCCGACATCACCATAAGCGCCAACAATGTGTCGGATTACGCGCGGCGTTGCCGCGCTAATCCGACCTACGGCTTACTTCTTGGCAGCCTTCGGCTTGGCCGCCGGCGCCGCCTTTTCAGCCGCAGCTTGTGCGCCCGCCGTGGCCTGCGCCACTTGCGCGCTGGCCTTGGCAATTTGATCTTCCACGGTTTTCACGGCTTGTTTGGTGGCCTTGGTGACTTGCTCGTAGCCGAGGAAGGCATTGTCGATGGCGGCCTTGACGATGGCCACGGCGTTTTCCGAGCCTGGCGGCACGTTTTTCGTGACGTCGTAGATCAGGGCGCTCAAATTGCTTTTCGCTTCGGCCACATGGGCTTCGGCGGCCGTGGTGAATTCCGTGTGGATTTCCTTGATGATGTCGTCGAGTTGCTGTTTATATGCTTTTGCGCCGGCCACGCCTGGTTGCAGCTGGGCGGCGGCGGCGGCCATGGCGGCCTTCGGATCCTTGGCCTGGCTGATTTCCTTGCCGGCGGCAAGGCCATCCTCGATGCCGGACTTGGCGGTGGCCATGTTCAGCGCCAGCACCTGTTCCACGCCTTGCACGGCCTTGGAGGTGAGGGTGTTGAAGGTCATCAGCTGGAATTCAAACAGGGCCTTGGTGGCCGATGCGAATTGTTCGGGATTCGTAAACATGTGGTCTCCTCGGTTTGAATAGATACGTTCTTATCGTTCCATACTCTTTCGACGCCGCAATGCCATCGCTTGATCTCAAGCCGGTGCCCCGTGTGGTCATGCCCCCATTATTTAACAAGCGCCGGTTTTTCGCAACGGCTATCTTTGTAGGGGCCAGAGGCCAGTTCCCAGCCAAATCCCAAGGTCGATTGGGCGCACGACAGGGTGCCGTCGACCTTGCTGCGCCACTGGTACCAGGGCGCCGGTCCGGCCATTGCGCAAGCGCAAGCGGCCAGCAGGGCTGTGGCGATCAGGTATTTCATAGGTGCTCCGAAAGAAAAGCCTGCGGGCATTGTAGCGTGCCTGCCATTCAGGGGGCGGGCGATTGCGGCGCGGCGGCGGGCAGCTGCAGGGTGAAGGTGGTGCCGCTGCCGGCGCCGGTGCTGCTGATGGCGTCGATATGGCCGCCCAGCACGCCCGTGACGATGTTGTGCGCCACATGCAGGCCCAGGCCCGAACCACCGGAACCGAGCTTGGTTGTGAAGAAGGGGTCGTAGACATGCGCCAGGTCGTCGGCGGCGATGCCCACGCCCGTATCGCTGATGGACAGGTTGATCGTCTGCCCGTCGTCGCTGCTGCACGCGGTGATGGCGATATTGCCGCCGCTGCGGCCCTCGAAGGCATGCCGCAGGCAGTTCTCCAGCAGGTTGCTCAGCACCTGGCCCAGGGGGCCGGGATAGCTGTCCATGGCCAGGCCGTCCGGCATGTCTTGCGTCAGGCTCAGGCCGGCGGCCTTGAGGGGCGTGGACATGGGCAGCATCAGTTCGGCGACGAACTGGCGCAGCAGGAAGTGGCGGCGCTGCGAGCTGGCGCGGTCGACGGCGATCTGCTTGAAGCTCGAGACCAGGTCGGCGGCGCGCTGCAGGTTGCGCAGCATGATGGCGTCGGCCTCGCTGGCCTGGGTCAGGTAGGCGCCCAGTTCGGAGCGGCGCAAGCCATCGAGGAAGCTGGCCTGGATTTCGCGCGTGCGCTCGGCCATGGTGGTGGCCACCACCAGGCCGTTGCCGATCGGCGTATTGAGTTCATGCGCGATGCCGGCCACCAGCGCACCGAGCGCGGCCAGCTTGTCGCGGCGCACCAGTTCTGCTTGCGTGATGGACAGGTTTTCCAGTGCCGCGGCCAATTCCAGGTTGGTTTGCTCCGATTGTTCCTTGGCCTGCGTCAGGGCCGCCGTGCGTACGGCCACCAGCTCTTCCAGGTGGGTGCGGTGGCGCTGCAGCTCGCGTTCGTGGCGCATGCGGCCAATCGCGATGCCGGCCAGGTCGCTTGCCGTGTCGATCAGTTCCAGGTCGCGCGCATCGGGCTGGTGCACTTCGCGGTAGTACATGGCGAAAGAGCCGAGCACGCTGCCATCCTGGCCGAAGATGGGGCGCGACCAGCAGGCGCGCAAGCCGAACGGCGCGATCAGTTCGCGGTAGGGGGCCCATAGCGGATCGTGCATGATGTCGCTGACCACCACCGGTTCGCGCAGGAACATGGCCGTACCGCAGGAACCTACGCCCGGGCCGATGGCCATGCCTTCGAGCAGGGCCATGTATTCGGGCGGCAGGCTGGGGCCGGCCGCGCTGTGCATGTGGATGCCGTCGTCGTCGAGCAGCATGATGGAGCACAGCACGCCGCGCGACTGGCCCTCGATCAGCAGCAGCAACTGGTTCAGGGTGGGGATCAGGGGCGCGCCCTTGGCGACCATTTCCAGTAAGGCGCTCTGGCCCGCGCGCATCGCTTCGGCGAGGTTGCGTTCGGTCAAGTCGATGATGCGCGCATGCACCAACTGGCGGCCCGGCACGGACAGGCGCATCAAACGGATTTCGCAGGCGATCGGGTGGCTGTCGCGGTGGCAGCAGCTGGCGCGGAAGACGACGATCTTGCCTTGCAAGGTATCGCGGATCTTTTCTTCCAGCAGTTGCGGCGAGGCGTGGCCATCGTCCTGATGCTTGGGGAACAGCGGTTCCATGCCGCCTTGCAGCAGCTCGGCCAGCGGCATGCCGAACAATTCTTCGGCCAGGTGGTTGGCGTCGATCAGCAGGCGGTTGTCGATGTCGAACAGCAGCACGGCGTCGGGCGAGCCGGCCAGGATGGAGTGGTAATTGACTTCCAGCGTTTGCGGATGCAGGGGCCGCGGCGGCGTGGCAAGGGGGGCGGAAGGGCGGGCGGCGGATGCCTCGGCCTTGTGCAGCGCCAGTTCCATGAGGATTTTTTCCGCCACGTCGCGCGCATTGAAGGGCATCTTGATGTAGTCGGAAGCACCGGCGCCCACGCTGCGGCCCTGTTCTTCGGCGCTGGGGGTGGCTGACATCAGCAGCAGGGGCACGCCATGACGTCCGCCCGCATTGCGCAGGCGCATGCAGGTGGCGCCGATATTCGTGCCCGCCAGGGCTGCGTCGAGCAGGATCAGGTCCGTGCCGCCAGCCGCCAGTTCCACGCCTTCGTCGATATCGCCCGCCAGTCCCGTACCCAGGTTATGCCGGTCCAGCACATACAGCAGTTCGCGCACATCGTTCGGCGAATTGCTGACCAGTAGCACGTTGGCCCGGTCGGCGATGGAAGAAATCAACTGATTCATGGTGTCGCGTCCTTACGCGTAGTGTGAGGCTAGTATTACATCAAGGCAAGGAGGAGTAAACGATAATTCTTGATGGTCAAAAGCAATGCGTTTGCGCGCCGTGTTACGCTGCGTTTTGTGCGTACGGCAGTGCGAGTTCGGCGCGCGCCTGTTCGATGCGCGGGAAATTATCCTCGATCCAGTCGACCAGCACGGCCAGGCGTTCGGCCGCTTCGCGCCCCAGCGGCGTGAGGCTGTATTCCACCTTGGGCGGTATCACCAGATAGGCCTGCCGCAGCACGAAGCCGTCGCCCGCCAGCGCTTCCAGGGTTTGCGCCAGCATTTTTTCGCTGACCCCGCCCACTTCGCGGCGCAGTTCGCTGAAGCGCCGCGTGCCGCTCAGCAGCAATACCAGTACCAGCACGGCCCAGCGGCTGGTCAGGTGGCTGAGCACGGCGCGTGACGGGCAGGCGGCCGCCAGCAGTTGCGCTCCCTGGTTTTGCCGGGCGAGGGCGGCGCGCAGGCTGGCGCCGGGGGTGTCTGTGGACATGATAGTTGGCCTTAACAATTGTCGTTTTAATTCATACTTACCAAAAGGTACGTACTTACAATAAGTAAGTAATACTCCTATTATAGGGTTTTACCACCCACGTACCAAGGAGAAATCATGATTGTCATCACCGGCGCCACAGGCAACCTGGGCGAGCACGTCATCGCCAGCCTGCTCACATCCGTCCCCGCAGCCAATATCATCGCCGCCGTGCGCAATCCGGCCAAGGCCGCCAACCTGGCGGCACTGGGCGTGCAAGTGCGCCAGGCTGACTACAACGATGGCGCCAGCCTCGATGCGGCGTTCAAGGGTGCAACGAAGATTTTGCTGATCTCGTCGAGCGAAGTGGGCCAGCGTGCGCAGCAGCACCAGAATGTCATCGATGCGGCCAAGCGGGCCAGCGTGGCCCTGCTGGCCTACACCAGCGTGTTGCGCGCCGATACGTCGCCGCTGGGCCTGGCTACCGAGCACGTGATCACGGAAGCGGCCATCCGCGCGTCCGGCCTGCCGTACACTTTTCTGCGCAACGGCTGGTACCTGGAAAACCATACGGAACACCTGGCGCCCGTGCTCGAGCATGGTGTGGTGCTGGGCGCGGCGCAAAATGGGCGTTTTTCGTCCGCCGCGCGCGCTGATTACGCTGCCGCCGCCGCCGCCGTCCTGACGGCCGACAAACCGCAAGCCATCTATGAACTCGCTGGCGACCAGGGCTTTACCTTGGCCGAGTATGCGGACGAAGTGGCGCGCCAGTCGGGCAAGGCGATTGTGTATAAAGATTTGCCGCAGGCGGACTTCAAGGCGGCGCTGGTGAGCGTGGGCGTGCCGGAAGGCTTCGCCGACCTGTTGGCCGATTCCGATGCGGGCGCGGCCAAGGGCGGCCTGGAAGACCATGGCAAGCAATTGAGCGCGCTGATCAAACGTCCGACGACGCGCCTGCTTGACGCCGTGAAGGCGGCGCTGGCCAAATAAAGGGGGGGGGGGCGAGGGTGCCGCAGGTCGGGAAGACTGCGCGGCATTCTGGAATGAAAAAAGCCGCAAACTCGTGAAAGTTTGCGGCTTTTTTGCGAATTAGGTAATGGTGCCCACGAAGGGACTCGAACCCCTACACCCGAAGGCACATGGACCTGAACCATGCGCGTCTACCAATTCCGCCACGTGGGCACTGATGTTGCTACTACTATTACTATATCTCACTACTGTACTGCGGACTACAACGAAAACAGCTCGTTGCTGGTGGTGCCCACGAAGGGACTCGAACCCCTACACCCGAAGGCACATGGACCTGAACCATGCGCGTCTACCAATTCCGCCACGTGGGCATTGTGCTGCTTGTTACTACTACTTGTTACTACTATCTTGCTACTGTACTGCGGATCACAACAATCAACAACATGTTGCTGGTGGTGCCCACGAAGGGACTCGAACCCCTACACCCGAAGGCACATGGACCTGAACCATGCGCGTCTACCAATTCCGCCACGTGGGCATTGTTACTGCTTGCTGCTTGTCGCTGCGTGTTCTGCAGCGAGGACAAAATCATAAGGGCTGGCGCGCATTCGGTCAATCAACATTTTGCACTTTTCTTCAAGAAACATGTTTTTTCGCCTGAAAAGGGCTGCTCCCTATGAAAAAAGGCTGAATCTGCCTATTTTTTCAGCGTTTTCTTGCGGGTTTCTGTTCGCGGGCATGTCTGGTGACTTGCTTGTCGGGAGGGGAGGGCTTTTCGCTGTGGAAATGAAAAAAGCCGCAAACTCGTGAAAGTTTGCGGCCTTTTTGCGAATTAGGTAATGGTGCCCACGAAGGGACTCGAACCCCTACACCCGAAGGCACATGGACCTGAACCATGCGCGTCTACCAATTCCGCCACGTGGGCACTGATGCTGCTGTATTACTTGTTGCAAAATAACTTTACAGCAATTCTGCTATTATAGCGACTTGAAGAGTTTTGCGCCAGATGAGCTTTCGCTCCATACTGCACATCAACCCTGTACCGCTTTCCTGCAACTGCATTCCCGTGAAGGTTTGTCGCTGCAAGAGACAAGAATTATAGAGCAATATTTGCCGAAGTCAAATGCATTGCGCAGCTTTTCTCCTTTTTTTCATCGGAGGTCGTCTTGTACTGTTTCCGACACGCTGTCCGTTAGGCAAACCAAGGCGTCCTCCGGTACACTACCGCACATCACCGTGTCAATATTGACGGTGATGTCATCGGTCTTTGTCTTCCGTTTGATCACTGTCAATAACAACTATAGAAATACTTTTGAGCCAAAATACCCACACCATCCCCAGCCGGGAGGACATTCTCGGCATATTCCGCAGCGTCAACGCGCCTCTCGACCCGCAGTCTCTGGGGAAAACGCTGCAAGTGCATGCCGATTCCATGGATGTCCTGGTCCGTCGCCTGAAGGCGATGGAGCGCGACGGCCAGCTCAAGTCTGACGCCAGCGGTGTTTTCAGCCTGGCCGACCAGAGCGCGCTTGTCGCCGGTCGCGTCACCAGCCACCGCGATGGCTTCGGCTTCGTCATTCCCGACGACGCCAGCGCCGACCTGTTCCTGCCTGAGAAAGAAATGCAGAAAGTACTGCATGGCGACAAGGTCATGGCCCGCATCGTCGGCACGGACCGCCGCGGCCGCCCGGAAGGCACGATCGTCGAAGTCACTTACCGCGCCAATAGCCACGTCATCGGCCGTCTGATCCAGGAAAACGGCACCTGGGTCGTGGCGCCGGAAGACCAGCGCATCGGCCAGGACATTTTAGTCACCGGTTCGGTGGGCAAGGCGAAAGCCGGCCAGATCGTCAGCGTCGAGCTGACCGAGCAACCGATGCGCTTCAAGCAGCCGGTCGGCAAGATCGTCGAAGTGCTGGGCGCCCTGGATGACCCCGGCATGGAAATCGAGATCGCCGTACGTAAATTCAACGTGCCGCACATCTTCTCCGCCGCCGCCCTGAAACAGGCAGAAAAACTGCCGTTCGAAGTGCGCGACGCCGACCTGAAAGAGCGTGTCGACCTGCGCGACGTGCCGCTCGTCACCATCGACGGCGAAGACGCGCGCGATTTCGACGATGCCGTGTATTGCGAACCCGTCAAGATCGGCCGCGCCAACTGCTTCCGCCTGATCGTGGCGATTGCCGACGTCAGCCATTACGTGAAGCCGAACGACGCGCTCGATATCGACGCGCTCGAACGCAGCACGTCCGTGTACTTCCCGCGCCGCGTGATCCCGATGCTGCCGGAAAAACTCTCGAATGGCCTGTGCTCGCTGAACCCGGCCGTCGACCGTCTGACCCTCGTCTGCGACGCCGTCGTCAGCGACAAGGGCGAACTGAAGGCGTACCAGTTCTACCCGGCCGTGATCCATTCGGCCGCGCGCCTCACGTATGACGAAGTCGCTGCCGTGCTGGGCAACACCAAGGGACCCGAAGCGGCACGCCGCGCGGACATCCTGCCGCACCTGCAAAACCTGGAAGCCGTCTACCGCGCCTTGCTGAAGGCACGCACGGAGCGGGGCGCCATCGATTTCGAGACGACGGAAACGTATATCGTCTGCAATAGCGCGGGCAAGATCGAAAAGATCATCCCCCGCACGCGCAACGAAGCGCACAAGATCATCGAAGAGTGCATGCTGGCGGCCAACGTCTGCGCGGCCGATTTGTTGCTGCGTAACAAGCATCCAGGCACTTACCGCATCCACGCCAGCCCGACCAAGGAAAAGCTCACGCAAGTGCGCACCTTCCTCAAGCAGGTGGGCCTGAACCTGACGGGCGGCGACACGCCATCGGCATCGGATTACCAGACCTTGATGCAGCAGATCAAGCTGCGTCCCGACGCGGCCCTGCTGCAAACGATGCTGCTGCGCTCGATGCAGCAAGCCGTCTACAGCCCGGACAATATCGGCCACTTCGGCCTGGCGTACGAGGCGTATGCCCACTTCACCAGCCCGATCCGCCGCTATCCCGACCTGCTGACGCACCGCGCCATCAAGGCTATTTTGCAAGGCAAGAAATACGAGCCGAAGCTGTCCGATAAAGTCGTGTTGAACACCAACGTGTCGAACGCCACGCGCAAGCAGCAGGCGAAGGACAAGGCCGACGGCAAGCCGAAGAAGACGGACCTGACGATCTGGGACGCGCTGGGTGTGCATTGCTCGGCCAACGAGCGCCGGGCCGACGAAGCGTCGCGCGACGTGGAAGCCTGGCTGAAGTGCTACTTCATGCAGGACAAGCTGGGCGAGGAATTTACCGGCACCATCACCGGCGTGACCACCTTCGGCGTGTTCGTGCAACTGGACACTTTGTTTGTCGAAGGCCTGGTGCACGTCACCGAGCTGGGCACCGACTACTTCCAGTACGACGATGCGCGCCATGAATTGCGCGGCGAACGCACGGGCAAGCGCTACCAGCTGACCGACCGTCTGACGGTGCAAGTGGCAAGAGTTGACCTGGAAACGCGCAAGATCGACCTGCGCCTGGTCACCGATGCGGAACTGGCGGGCGAAGAAGCGCCGGCCAAGTCGAACGGCGGCGGCAAGCGCAAGGGCGAAAAGAAATCCATGCTCAAGCCAGGTCCAGCGACCGAGCAGCGCCACGAGATCAAAGCTAGCGTCAACAACGGCGGCAAGCCGGGTAATGGTTCCGGCGGGCGTTCCAACGGCGCCAAGGCGCAAGCCAAGCCGGCAGCCAAGGCAGCCGTGAAGGAAGCCCCGAAGGCGGCAGCCCCCAAGGCCGCCGCGCCCAAGCGCAGCAAGAAACCTGCTGCGGCACCTGCCGTAGCGGCACCACGTGCAGTAAAAACTGTATCAAAAACAAGCAAAAGCAAGCGTTAAAAGAAGCGATAACACATGAAGAATAAAATGATTTTCGGCTTCCATGCCGTCACCTCGCGCCTGCGTCACGAAGCGTCGTCCGTGGAAGAAATTTTCGTCGATGCCAGCCGCGTCGATGGCCGCATGAAAGACATGATCGCCGCCGCCAAGGCTGCCAACGTGCGCGTCATGCCCGTCGATTCGTCGCGTCTCGATAAAATCGTCGGCACGCGCCGCCACCAGGGCGTGATCGCCTTTGCGTCGCAGCTGTCGCTGGCGCGCAATCTCGATGAGCTGCTGGACGCCATCGATGGCCCGCCACTGCTGTTGATTCTCGACGGCATCACGGACCCGCACAACCTGGGCGCCTGTCTGCGCGTGGCCGACGGCGTCGGCGCACATGCCGTCATCGTGCCGAAGGACCGCGCCGTGGGTTTGAATACCACGGCCGCCAAGGTCGCCAGCGGCGCCGCCGAAACCGTCCCGTACATCACCGTGACGAATCTGGCGCGCACCATGCGTGAATTGAAAGAGCGTGGCATCTGGCTGATCGGCACCACCGACGATGGCGAAAAAGGCTTGTACGAAGCCGATTTCACGGGCCCGACGGCCCTCGTCATGGGTTCCGAAGGCGAAGGCATGCGCCGTTTGACGCGCGACACTTGCGATATCCTCGTCAGCATCCCGATGTTCGGCTCCGTCGAGAGTTTGAACGTGTCGGTCGCTTCCGGCGTGTGCTTGTACGAAGCCCGCCGCCAGCGCATCGCGAAAGAAGGCTAAAAAACGTCCAGGGCGGCGTTGCATTGCCTCGCCGTACTATTCGTACTGTCTTCGGCAATGCGCCTTGCCCTGAACGTTTTGTAGCGCTTCTTTATATACCGCCGCCCTTGAGGCGGCGGTTGTTTATCTGCCTCTCCGGCAGCACGCCGCCGAATACGCTACCATTTGCGTTCCACCTTATCCATTGTCATTATGTTCCACCACCTGCGCGAAGATATCAACAGCATCATTGAACGTGACCCCGCCGCCCGCAATGGATGGGAGGTGCTGACCTGTTATCCTGGCTTGCACGCCATCGTCATGCACGGTTGGGCGCACTGGTGCTGGACGCGGCACATGAAGTGGGTGGGGCGCTTCATTTCCTATATCGCCCGCATCATCACGGGCATCGAGATCCATCCGGGCGCCGTTATCGGCCGGCGCGTCTTCATCGACCATGGCTTCGGCGTGGTGATCGGCGAGACGGCCGTCGTCGGCGACGACTGCACCATCTACCAGGGCGTCACTTTGGGCGGCACCTCGCTGCACAGCGGCGCCAAGCGCCATCCGACCCTGGAGCGCGGCGTCATCGTCGGCGCTGGCGCCCAGGTGCTGGGCAGTTTTACCGTGGGCGAGTACGCCAAGGTGGGCTCGAACGCGGTGCTGCTCAAACCCGTGCCGTCCGGCGCCACGGCTGTCGGTAACCCCGCGCACATCGTGCAAAAGGATGTCAGCGCCCTGCGCGAGGGCAGCACGGCGCACCTGTTCGCCGCGTATGGCGTCACGCCGAACGGCGACGATCCGCTGTCGAAAGCCCTGCAGGGCTTGATCACGCATGCCGTGGCGCAGGAACAGCGCATCGAAACCATCCTCGTCACCCTGAAGGCGGCGGGCATTTGCTGCCAGGCTGTGCCTGAGTGTGATAAATTTGATTCTGAGCAAATGAACAAGCTGGTTGATTAAGGATACAGGCATGACTACAGACGTAAACATAGCTGAAAACGCAGCAGAAAAGGGCAGTGACAATCCGAATCTGCTCGACCCCTTCGAGATCCGCGTGCTGGCCGTGCTGGCCGAAAAGGAAGCGCTGACGCCGGACAGCTATCCGCTCTCGCTCAACGCGCTGACGAACGGCTGCAACCAGCTCTCCAGCCGCGACCCCGTCATGGCCCTGTCCGAGGAAACCGTGTACGACGTGCTGCAGCGCCTGATGCAGCGCAAATTCGTCAACGGCATCACGCAGGCCGGTGCCAGGGTCGCCAAGTATGAACACCGCATGCGCATCAAGTGGTCGCTGGAGCAAGATAAACTGGCCATCCTGACGATCCTGATGCTGCGCGGCTTGCAGACGGCGGGCGAGATCCGCAGCCGCAGCGGCAGGGTGCATGAATTCAAGTCCGTGGCGGAAGTGGAATCCGGCTTGCAGTTCCTGATCGACAAATACCCACCGCTGGTGGCCAAGCTGGCGGTCGCTCCCGGCGCCAAGGAGCCGCGCTACGGCCATCTGCTGGGCGGCGAAGAAGCGCTGGCGCAGATCGAAACGGCGGCCGGTTTCGCCGGCGCCGTCAGCGCGCCGCAGCAGGGCAGCAGGGTGGCCCAGCTGGAACAGGAAGTGCTGCAATTGCGCAGCGACTTCGATGGCCTGGCGGCGCAATTCGAAGCGTTCCGCAAACAGTTCGAGTAAAGCGGCATCGGCGCGTGACGTTTTCCTTCCTGTGCCACTCCTTACTGCGGCATTGCCTTCATCGTAGTCGTTCTGGCGTATTGGCCCCGCCTGCCGTGGCGTTGCCTGCACGCGCATCGGGCATTTACCTCCTCATCCAAAGGGAATTCATGAAGTTTGCAATTCAAGTCGTACTGGGCCTGTCGCTGGTCTGCGCAGGCCCCGCATGTGCCGCTGCCGCCGCGCCGGCAACGCAGTCCGTTGCACCCGCGCCGGCACACCTCAAGGCCGTGCAGGATCTGCTAGGCGCGATGCAGATTGAAAAAGTGCTGAAAGGCGTCGCCGCCCGCAGCCGCTACGCTGGCGAAAGCCAGAAGCAGGCCGTGCTGACCAAGCTCGACAAGATTCCACCCGCAGAGATTTACCAGCGCCTGGCGCCTGCGCTCACGCGCGCCATTTCCGCCGATACGGCCACCGAGATGTACCGCTTCTATACCACTCCCTACGGCAAGCAGGTCATCCACAAGAAGTACAACTCCGCTGCCCAGCTCATCATGCCGGGCATGACGGCAGCCGTTGCGCCGGAAGAAAAGAAGGAGCGCAAGCGGGCCGCGTACGTGCAGGCGAGCAAGGAGCTTGCGGAGGCTGAACCGGCGATCGAGCACGAAGCGTTCAAGCTGCTGCAAGCGATCAACAAGGAAAAGCGCTGAACTGCGGGCCAGTCTGCCTTGCAGTATGGAAAGTAGGTTCTTCCGACGGCATGCAAGCCGCCCTCGGCAACGAAT
Source organism: Janthinobacterium sp. PSPC1-1 (assembly GCF_049897625.1). Lineage (NCBI taxonomy): Bacteria > Pseudomonadati > Pseudomonadota > Betaproteobacteria > Burkholderiales > Oxalobacteraceae > Janthinobacterium > Janthinobacterium sp. PSPC1-1. The sequence continues at coordinate 408,028 of NZ_JAFCWP010000006.1, forward strand.
TGGATGCCAGATGATGATGCGATATGTCTTGACCTTGCTGCTGGCGGTAGGGGTGTTTGACGCGCATGCGCATGGCGACAGCGGCGCAGTGACGGCCCGCAAGGCGCGGGTTGAGAACGGCTTGCTGCAGCCCGTTGCCGTGCGCGGGGCGCCTGTCCATGCCATGCGGCTGGCCGAGCGGATGCAGGCCCTGAACGTGCCGGGCGTGAGCATCGCCGTCATCAATGCCGGCGCGGTGGAATGGAGCGGCTCCTACGGCGTTGCGGATGTGCGGACGGGCCGCCCCGTCACCTCCGGCACGCTGTTTCAGGTAGCCTCGATCGGCAAGCCGGTGGCCGCCCTGGTGGCGGTGCGGCTCGCGGCCGAGGGAAAGATCGATCTTGATGAAGACGTCAACCGGCGGCTGCGCCAGTGGCAGGTGCCCGGTGCGCAGCCGGTCGTGACGGCCCGGGCGCTGCTCAGCCATACCGCTGGCATGCCAACATTCGGCCTGCCGGGCTACGGCAGCGATGCACCGCAGCCGACGCTGCTGCAGGTATTGGCCGGCTCCCGCCCGGCGACGAATCCGCCCGTCACGGTGGACACCCCCGTGGGTGGCCGCTACGCGTATTCCAGCCTCGGCTATGTTGTGCTTGAGCAATATCTGAATGACGCGACTGGCCGGCCGTTCGGCGTCCTGGCCGGTGAAACGGTATTTGCCCCGCTCGGCATGCGCGATACGCTCTATGCGCAGTCGCTGCCGCCAGCGCTCGCCACGCGCGCCGCATCTGGCCATGCGGCGGACGGCAGCGTTGTAGCCGGAAACTGGCGCGCCTATCCGGAACTGGCCGCAGCGGGGCTATGGAGCACGGCCCATGACCTGGCGCTGTTTGCGCTCGCCGTCCAGCGTGCCGCATCGGGACAGGATGGGCAGCTGATCACGCAGCAGCAGGCAAGGGCGATGCTGACGCCCGTGCGCGGCAGTTATGGCCTCGGTTTCGAACTCGATCATGCGGCAGCTGAACCGGCATTCCATCACAGCGGCTCGAATGCCGGCTACAAGGCGCTGCTGTTTGCGTATGAGCGTACGGGGCAGGGCGCGGTCATTCTCGCCAATGGGGATAACGGCTGGATGCTGATAGAAGAAATCGCGCGCAGCATTGCTGCCGAGTATGGATGGGAAGACTATCGCCCGAGGGAACGCGTCGCCGCCCAGCCGAATGCCGCCCTATTGGCCCGGTTTGCCGGTGATTTTGCCGTGTCCAACACGACGCTGCGCGTCAGCCACGAGAATGGTCATCTGTATGTCGCCGGTCCGCCGGTCGGTCCGGTGCCAGTGGAATTGATCCCGGCAGGGGACTACGATTACTTCATGCGTGAAAAGGATGCCACATTGCATTTCGATAACAGTGGCGACGGCAGGATCCAGACACTCACCTTTGTCGATGGCCGGCCGCGCAAGGGTACGCGGCTTGCCGAAGCAGTGCCGCGCGTCGATTAGCGGGGCGAGGGCGCAGGGCGGCCGAGCGGCAGGCGCCGCGGAATTGCCGCATGCGCCATGTTGCTGCGGCCGCTCCCTGTCAGTTTGGCCGCAGTTCCGGTATCATTCGGCATGAATAATATTTCCTTCCAACCGTTTGTTATTGGTGTCGCTGGCGGCAGCGGCAGCGGCAAATCCACCGTATCACAGCAGGTTCTGGCGTCCTTTGGCGCCGACATGGTCTCCGTCGTGATGCAGGACGATTACTACCGCGACCAGACCCATCTCTCCCCTGAAGTGCGGCGCCAGCAGAATTACGACCATCCGCAGGCGTTCGAATGGTCTTTGCTGGTGCAGCACATCCAGGCCTTGCGCAATGGCGAAGCGATCGAGATGCCCGAGTACGACTTCACGCTGCACAACCGCTCCAGCAGGACCATTCCCGTCAAACCTGCGCCGGTGATCGTCATCGAAGGCCTGTTTGCCTTGTATGACGAAGACTTGCGCGACATGATGTCGCTGAAGATCTTTGTCGACACCGCCTCCGACGTGCGCTTCATCCGCCGCATGCAACGCGATATCACGGAACGCGGCCGCTCGGTGGAAAGCGTCATCGAGCAGTATCTGGAAACCGTGCGCCCCATGCACAAGCAATTCATCGAACCGACCAAGCGCAATGCCGATGTCATTTTGCCGCATGGCGCGAATGGCCCCGCGGTCGACATGATTACCGCCAAGGTGGCGAGCGTCATCGGCCAATTGAAGCCGGCCGGCTGACATAGCCCGCTACATTACCGCTCCCCCATCGACTCTGAAAATGTCTTGGTGATCGGTTTCGTCAGGTAGCGCAAGACCGTTTTGCGGCCCGTGTTGATTTCCGCGGTGGCCGTCATGCCGGGCTGGATCAGGATCGGCTGGCCATTCTTGCCCACCAGTTTGCGCCCGCTGGTCTTGATCTGCACGCGGTAGTAGGGCTGCTCGTTACCCTTGTTGTCTTCACTTAAGGTGTCCGCGCTGATGTAGCTGACGGTGCCGCGCAGGCGCCCGTAGATGCCATAGTCGTAGGCGTCCAGTTTCACGGCCGTGGGCAGGCCGGGCTTGATGAAGGCGATGTCGGCCGGCTTGACTTTCGCTTCGATGATCAGGTCATCGTCCGTGGGCACGATTTGCAGGATTTCTTCGCCGGGCTTGGCCACGCCGCCCAGGGTGGTGAGCCGCACATTGCGCACGATGCCGTCGGTGGGCGCGTAAATGTCCGTCGAACCCAGTTGCTCCTTGCGCTGCGTCACCGTCTGCAGCACGCCGGCCAGGTCTTCCTGGGCTTTTACCAGGTCCGTCTGGCTGTCTTGCAGGTATTTGTTGCGCCGGTTGGTGATCTGCGCCTGGATGTCGACCACCTGGCGCCGCAGTTTCAGCACTTCGGCGCGGCTCACATCCCCCGTTTCCAGCAGCGGCAAGTTCATTTCCAGCTCTTCCCTGATCAGCTTCATGGCGCTTTCCAGCGAGCTTACCTCCGCTTGCACGGCACCCTGGCGCTTGCTGAACAGGGCCAGCTGGTTGGCGCGAAATTCCGGAAACGCCTGCAGTTCGGGCGGGAATTTCGGTGCGCCGCCAAACACTTCCGCCTGCAGGCGCGCCACGGCCGCCTTCAGTCCGGCCGCCTTGGCCGTGCTTTCCAGGTAGCTCGTCTCGGCCCGCGTGCGGTCGAAGCGGGCCAGCAATTCTCCCTTTTTCACCACGCTGCCTTCGTGCACGCGCAGTTCGGCCAGCACGCCGCCATCGGCCACCTGGATGATCTGGTTGCGCGAACTGGCGATCACCTGGCCGTTGGCGCGCGTTACCTGGTCCAGCTCCGCCCACGAAGCCCAGGCGATGACGCCAGCCAGCGCCGCCGTGCAGCTCCAGATCAGCAGCCGGCCCCGTTTTGCTTCTTCCCGCGTTTCGACCTTGGCCAGTTTCATGCGACGGCTCCTTGCGCCACCGGCGCAGTTGCGGGACTGGGTACGGCCTGCGGCTTGCCCGACAGCTTGGCCAGGACAAAGTCGCGCGGGCCGTCGAGCAGCACCCGTCCCGTTTGCAGCACTACCAGGCGATCGAGCAGGGGCAAGAGGGCGTTCTTGTGCGTGGTGGCGACCATGGTCACGCCTTCGGCCGCCAGTTCGCCCAGGAGCCCCACGATGCGCGATTCCGTCTTCGCATCCATGGCGCCCGTCGGTTCGTCGAGCAGCCAGATGCGCGGCTTGGCCAGCAGCAGGCGCGTGACGGCGATCAATTGCCGCTGGCCGCCCGAGACGCCCCGTCCTCCTTCCGTGATGGACAGGGCCAGTCCCCGTGGCTGGCCCAGTATCAGCTCGATCAAGCCCGTGCGTTTGGCTGCCGCCAGGATCGCTTCCTCGCCCGGATCGGCCAGTCCCAATAACAGATTGTCGCGCAGGCTGCCGCTGAACAGCCGCGTTTCCTGCGGCAGGTAGCCGATCATCTCGCGCACCACGGCCGGCGCCAGCAGGGCCATGTCGACGTCGCCCAGATATACCTTGCCTTCGGCCGGCTGGTACAGACCCGAGGCCAGTTTCAGCAGGGTGCTCTTGCCCGAACCGATGGCGCCTACCAGGCCGACGCGCTCGCCGGGGCGGATGGCGAGGTTTTCCATTTCCAGCGCCACCTTTTGCGCGCCGCCATACGTAAAGCGGATGCGTTCGAAGCGCAGTCCCGTATCGAGGCTGCGCGGCGTCAGCGCGAACTGCGCGTTGTCGGCCTCGTTGGGCAGGCTGATGACCTGTTCCAGGCCGTCGATCGAGGCGCGCGCATGCGCCCACTGCACCATCACGGCGGGCAGCTGCACGATGGGCATCAGGGCGCGGTTGCTGATGATGGTGCAGGCCATCAGGGCGCCCATGGTCATCTGGTTTTCCGCCACGAACCACGCGCCCATGGAGATCAGCGCCACGTTGGTCAGCTGCTGGAAGGTGGCCGTGATGTTTTGCGACAGGGCCGCATAGTCGCGGATATTCTGCTCCGCGTGGCTGCTCTCGGCCACCAGTTCCGCCCAGCGCGCCTGCATCATCCATTCGGCGCTGCTGCCCTTGAGCGTTTCGACGCCATCGACAGCTTCCACCAGCAAGCCCGCCTTGCGGTTGCTGGCGTTGAGGTTCTTGCGAGTGTGATTTTCGATGGCGCGCTGGAACATCAGGCCGCATACGAGGGCCAGTGGCAGGGCCACCAGCGGCACCACTACCAGCCAGCCGCCGATGACGGTGATCATGGCGAGAAAAATCACGGCGAAGGGCACGTCCGTCAGCACGAATAGGGACGTGGACGTGAGCACGCCGCGCACCATTTCAAAGCCTTTCACTTGCGCCGCCAGGGTGCCGACGGAAGCGGGGCGCGCCTCCATGCGGATGCCCAGCATGCGCTGGAAAAACCATTCGGACAATTCATGGTCGACGTCATTGCAAGAGTGGTCGACGATGCGGCTGCGCACCTGCTTGAGGATGAATTCCAGGCCGATCGACAGGGCCACGCCCACCACCAGCACCCACAGTGTGCTGAAGCTCTGGTTCGGGATCACGCGGTCGTACACCTGCATGGAAAACAGCGAGGTGGCCATGGTCAGCAGGGTCACCAGCGCGGTAGCCAGCACGGCGTCGACAAATACGCTTTTCTTCAGCCACAGGGCGTTGCGCACCAGGCCCAGGGCGCCGGGACGGGCGCCGCTTTTTTCGCTGCGGCGCGGCAGGCCCACGCAAGCCAGGCCGGCCAGCGACGCCAGTTGCAAGGCGCGTCCATCGATGCCTTCGCCGCGCCAGGCGCCGTTGGCGCCGCGCGACTGCAGCAAGCCCCAGCCCGTGCTGGCGCTGTGGACGGCGAATGGCAGCTCCCCCGGCGTCGGCTCGCGTAGCGGGCGCGCCGCGCCTTCCAGCCCGGCCGCCTGCCAGATGGTGGTCAGGACCATGGCGGGGGCGCCGTTGTCGTCGATGTCATCGAGCTGGCGTTGCAGGTCGGCCAGGCGCGCGGCGGGCACGTGCTGGCCCGTCAGGCGGGCGGCGCGCTCGATAAGTGTCAGCAAGCCATGTTTGATGGAGGTGTCCACGCTGTCTCCTGTCTGCATCATGTCGGTGTCAATTCGCTCGCGCCATGGCTGCCGGCGCCGTGCGCCCGGCCAGGGTGCCCGTTTGCGCTGCCAGGCGCAGGCTGGCGGCGATGGCTTGCGCGCGCGTGTCTTCCAGCGAAAACTGCGCCTGGGTTGCCTCGCGCACGGCATTGAGCACGTCGTTCCAGCTCTTGCGGCCGATCACGTACTGGCGCGCATACGATTCGAATACCTGCGTCGAGGTGGTGCTGGCCTCGCCCGCGTTGCCCAGGCGCTGGCGGCTCGCTTCAGCCTCGTTCCAGTCCAGCGTGAAACGCTCGCGCACCTCGCGTTCGGCCACGTCGTGCGCGGCGCGCGCGCCTTCGCGCCGGGCCACGGCGGCGTCCACGCCGGCCTTGGCCGACAAGCCGGCGCCCGGCTGCGCCTGCAGCACCAGCATGGCGCGCGTGCGGTTGTCGGCATTGATGCCGCCCGTGGGCTTTTCCATGCGCAGCACCACCTTCGGCATGTAGGCCGATCGCTGCATGGTGATTTCCGAGTCGGCCGCCTGCGCTTCGAAATCGAGGCGGTGCAGGGTGGGGGAGTAGGCGATGGCCTGGCGCATGACCCGTTCCAGGCTGGCGTCGGGTAGCGGTTCGCCCACGCCGATGCCCGTGGCGCTGACAAGGCGCACCGGTTTGCCGGCCAGCTGCGACAGCTGCGCCAGCGCGTTTTCCAGCGCCTGGCGCGCATTCGATACGTCGTTGGCCGCCTGGTAGGCGCGCGATTCGGCCAGGCGCTGGTCCGTCTGCGAACTGACCGACTGCACCACGCGGCGCTTGATCATGTCCAGCAGGCGCTGGTGCTCGGCCAGGCCCGCCTCCGCCGAGCGCACGCGCGCCGTCTGGCGCAGCGCTTCCGTGTAGGCGGCGATCACGCGCAGGGAGAGGGTCAGGCGTTCTTCCTCGATGGCGGCGCCGGCCGCATCGACCCGGCTGCCGGCCGCATCGATGCCGGCGTCGATGCGCCCGCCGCTCCACAGCGGCTGCTCGATGCGCACCACGCCGCCCGTTTCCTGCGAACCGGTGGGGACTTCGGCCGAGAGGCTGGGAAAGCGCTGCCACTGCGCGCCATCGAGCTCGGCGCGCGCGGCCGCCTGCGCCGAGCGTTTGCCCTGCACGGCGGGATGGCTTTGCAGCGCTTGCTGCAAGACCTGGTCGAAGCTCCAGGCGGTGGCGCCCTGAGCGCCGGCGAAAGAGGATACCGATGCCATGGACACGGCTGCCAGCAAGGCCGCGATGCGTGGCAGTGAGGACAATGCTGAGAAACCGCGTAATCTCATCCCGTATTTTTCCGGCCCGAGGCCTGACGCATTTCAAGGTGTGGCGGGAGCGCGCTGTCTTGCGCTCCCGCTGCCGTGCCAGGCGCGGCGCCTGGCGTGGGTGCCCTACCTCAGACGATGAAGTTGGCCGCCGTCAGCTGCGTGATGTTCACGCCGCTGAGCAGCACCAGCGCCGTGTCGATGGCGTTGGCGTTGCTCAGGTCACTCGAGTGATACACCGTCACGGCGCCGCTGTTTTGCGCATCGGCGATGACGATGTAGCCCTGGCCCGACAAGACGCTGCTGTCGGCCGCGATGGCGCTGGCCGCCGCGCCGATCGACACGGACGTGCCGTCGAAGATGAACAGGTTGTCGTTGCCAAAGTCCGTGCTCAGATTGACGCCCACGGCCACCGCTGCCGTCAGGTCGGCGATGGCCGACATGTCGATCACGTCGCCGCCCGCGGCCGGCAGGCCGGTGCTGAAGTCGGCCACCGTCAGCGGGTTGTGCAGGGCATTCTGGCTCAGCACGAAGAGCTGGCTCGCGTCCGTCAGGTCGGCATGGGCCTGGGCCGCCGCCGCTGCCGCGGCATCGGCATTCGCCGCCACCGTCAGCGAGCCGGCGTCCGTCAGGTCCGCCTGCGCCTGCGCTTGCAGGGCGGCGGCCGCTGCCGCGTCGGCAGCCAGGTGCAGGGCGTTGGCGTCCGTCAGGTTGGCTGTCTGCGCCGCTGCCAGCGCCGCTGCTGCCGCCGCATCGGCAGCCTGGGTGAGGGCCACGGCATCGGTCTGGCCGGCGATGGCTTGCACGGCCGCGGCGTGGGCCGCGTCCGTAGCCGCCACGGCAGCCAGGGCGCTGGCGTCGGTCTGCGCGGCGATGGCGTTCGCTTGTGCCAGGGCCACGTCGGCAGCCTGCGCGTCGGCATTGGCCTGGGCCGCTGCCGCGTCATCCGCATACGCGGCACTCGCATTGGCGTGCGCTTGCGCCGCTGCCGCTGCCGCACTGGCGGCGGCGGCATCGTCGGCTTGCGCCGCTTGCAGGGCCAGCAGGGAAGCGGCGGCCTGCGCCTGCGCCAGCGGCGCGGCGGCATCGGCCGCATGGGCGGCCAGCGCCGCTGCCGCCGCGTTGTTGGCGTTGACCGTGGCGGTCGCTGCTGCCGCATCGTCGGCCTGTGCCGCTTGGGTCAGGGCCAGCGAGGCGGCGGCTTGCGCGGCAGCTGCCGCGGCCGCGTTGTCGTCGTTCTGCGCTGCGGTGGCCGCTGCCAGTGCGCTGGCCGCCGTTGCCGCCGTGCTGACAGCGAGGGCGTCGGCGGCGATGGCGGCCGTGTGCGCGGCGGTTGCGGCGGCGGCATTGGCCGCTGCCTGATTGGCGGCCGTGTCGTCGGCCTGCGCCGCCTGGGCGGCCAGCAGTGATGCTGCCGCTGCGGCGGCGCTGGCGGTGGCGGCGGCATCGGCTGCTGCCGCTGCCGTGGCAGCCGTTTGTGCCAGCGCTGCCGTTGCGGCGGCATCCGCAGCGGCCTGGTCGTCGGCGACGGCGGCGTCGTGCGCTGCCTGGGCGTTGGCGGCATTGGCCGCTGCCAGCGCGGCTGCCGCGTCATCGGCCTGCGCCGCTTGCGTGGCTGCCAGGGTGATGGCTGCCGCGACGGCCGCTGCCGCTGCCGCAGCATCGGCGTCATGCGCGTTTTGCGCCGCCAGCTGGGCGGCCGCTGCCGCGGCGGCGGTGGCGGCGACGTTGGCGTCTGCCGCCAGGGCTGCGTCCAGGGCCAGTTGCGCATTGGCGGCGGCCGTGGCGGCCGCTGCCGCGGTGGCGTCATCGGCCTGGGCATTGAGAGTGGCGGCCAGGGAAATGGCCGCTTGTGCCGCTGCCGCTGCCGCGGCGGCATCGGCGTTTTGCGCCGCGACCGCCGCCGCATGCGCGGCAATCGCATTGGCGGCAGCGGTGGCCGCCGCCGCATCGTCGGCCTGGGCCGCCGCCAGCGCCGCATGGGCGGCCGCCGCATTGGCATTGGCCTGGGCCGCGTCGTCGGCCGCACCCTGGGCGGTGAGGAGGAGGTTCAGTTTCAGCGTCCTGTCATTGTCGGCATCCGTGGCGTTGACATCGGCCGTCACGGCGGCGTTCAGGTTGGCGATGGCCGCGTTGAGCGCGGCGTGGGCATTGAGGGCCGCCGTATCGGCCAGTTGCGCCGCCAGTGTGGCGGCCGCCGAGAGCGCCGCCGTGTGCGCGGCATTGGCGGCGGCATCGTCGGCGGCCAGCGCTGCGCTGGCTGCTGCCAGTGCATTGTTGGCTGCCGTCGCGAGCGCGGCCAGCCCTGCATCTGCCAGCAGTGCGGCATCGGCAAGGACCTGTGCGGCTGCTGCCGCAGCCGCCGTGCTGGCCGCCGTGGCGTCGTCGGCCAGGGCGGCATTGGTGGCGGCGAGCGAGGCACTGGCCGTCAATATCGCCGCGTTGAGTGTGGTCGTGGCCGCAGTCAGGGCTGCCTGGGCGTTGGCAGCCGCCGTGGCTGCCGCGGCGGCGAGGCTGTCGTCAGCCAGGGCCTGGTTCAGCGCGGCCAGCGCGTTCGCCGCCGCCGTCGCAGCCGTGCCGACGGCGAGATCGGCGGCTTGCGCGGCCTGGGTGGCTGCCAGGGAGACGGATGCCGTCAGGGCGGCGGCGGCAGCGGCGATATCGTCCGCTTGCGCATGCTGTGTGGCTGCGGCCGAGATGGCGGCCACGGCGGCTGCCGCCGCGGCAGCCGTGTCGGCGGCGGTAGCGGCAACGGCGGCGGCCGTGGCGTTGGTGGAGTTCAGCACAGCCGCGGCGGCTGCCGCATCGTCGGCCAGGGCCGCATTCAGCGAAGCCAGCGCGTTGGCGGCGATGGTGGCGGCGCTGGCGGCGGCATTGTCGGCCAGTTGCGCCGCTTGTGCGGCCGCTTGCGAGACGTTGGCGACCGTGGCGGCCGTCGCAGCGGCCAGATCGTCGGCGACGGCGGCGGCGGTGGCTGCGCTTGCCGTCACGGCGGCAGCGGCCGTGGCGGCCGCATTCGCGTCCGCCTGCAAGGCCGCATTCAGGGCGGCCAGGGCATTGGCCGCCGTCGCTGCCGTCGCGGCGGCGGCGGTATCGGCCGCCTGCGCCGCCTGGGCCGCTGCCAGCGAGGTGGCAGCCACGCCGGCGGCGGTGGCCGCGAGCGTGTCGTCCAGCTGTGCCGCCGTGGCTGCCGCCTGGGAAGTCAGTGCCAGGGTGGCGGCGGCGGTGGCGGCATTGTCGGCCGCGATTGCATTGTTCAGGGCGGTCAGGGACGCTGCCGCCGTGGCTGCTGTCGAAGCGGCGGCCGCATCATCGGCCTGCGCCGATTGCGCGGCGGCGAGCGACAAGCCGGCCGTGGTGGCGGCGACAGTGGAGGCCAGTGCCGCCACCAGGTCGAACGGATGGGCGGCCGAATAGGCGGCCAGGGCAGCGGCATTCGCGGCGTCGTTGTTGGCGACGGTGGTGAGGGCGGCGGCATCCGTCAAGGCGGCCTTGGTGGCCGCCACGGTGGCGGCCGTGACGTCGAGCGTGTGGGCGGTACCCAGCAGGACGGCATCGGCGAGGCCAGCGACGGTGGCGGCCGCCGTGGAGGCGGTGGCATTGACGGTCGCTACCAGGCCCAGGGCGACGGCATCCGTCAGGTTGGCCGTCGTTTGTGCGGCGGTGGCGGCGGCCGCATCGACGGTGGCCGTCAAGCCCAGGGCGACGGCGTCGGTCAGGGCGGCCGTGGCCGCTGCCGTATTGGCGGCGGCCGTTGCGGCTGTCGAGACGGTGCCCAGGGCCACGGCATCGGTCAGGTTGGCAACGGCGGCGGCGGTGCTGGCGGCCGTGTTGGCGACCGTCGACACGAGGCCCAGCGCCACGGCGTCGGTGAGGTTGGCCGTCGTTTGCAGGGCGGAAGCGGCAGCCGCGTCGGCCGTGGCGACCAGGCCCAATGCCGTGGCGTCGGTCAGCGCGGCGGTGGCGGCTGCCGTATTGGCGGCGGTGGTGGCCGCTGTCGAGAGCGTGCCCAGGGCCACTGCATCGGTCAGGTTGGCAACATTCGTTGCCGTATTCGCGGCGGCAGCAGCGGCCGTGGCGAGCAGGCCCAGGCCGGCGGCGTCCGTCAGGTTGGCCGTCGCCTGCAGGGTGGCGGCCACGGTGGCATCGGCGGTCGAGATCAAGCCCAGCGCCGTGGCATCCGTCAGCGCCGCCAGGTTGGCGGCGGAGGTGGCTACCAGCGCATCGGCGTTCGAGATGAGGCTCAGCGTGATGGCGTCCGTCTGGCCGGCCGTCGTGACGGCCAAGGCTGCGGCCGCGTCGGCTGCGGAAGAGACCAGGCCCAGAGCCACGGCATCGGTCTGATTGGCAACAAATTGTGCCGTCGTCAGCGCGTTTTGCGTCAGCGTATTGGCGGCCGTCAAGGTGGTGACGGCAGTCTGGGCGGCAAGTTCAGCGGCAGCGTCGGCAGTGGAGACTATGCCCAGCGTGCCGGCATCGGTCAGCAAGGCCGTGGAGGCGGCAGCCGCAGCGGCGGCCTGTGCCGCGGCAGCTGCGCTGACGGCCGAGATATCGATCCCGCCCAGCAGGGCGGCCGTTTCCGCCGCCGAGACGGCAGCGGCCGCCGTGGCGATGAGTGCATCGGCATTGGTCAGGCCGGCGATGGTTTGCAGGCTGGCTGCCGTCAGCGCATCGGCGGTGGAGATGCCGGCAAGGATGGTGGCATCGAACAGGGCGGCAGTGATATCGGCATTATCGGCACCGAGCTGCAAGGTATTGACCGTGGCCGTCAGATCGAGCACGCTGGTTTGGCCAGCCGTGACGTTGGCAGCCAGGGCGGCGAGGTTGGCCAGATTGAAGGCATTCAGGGCGACGTTGACGTCCAGCAGGGTGGCTTGCGCATTGGCGGCGGCGGCATCGGCATCGGCCTGGTCGGCTGCTTGCTGCAGGGCGACGACATCGGTCTGGTCGGCCACTGTTTGCGCATTGGCGGCATCGCTGGCGGCGGCTGCGTCGGCAGCGGCCAGGGCGGCCGCATCCGTCTGGTTGGCCGTCGTTTGCGCTGCCAGCGCTGCGGCGGCATCGGCGTCGGAAATCACTTGCAGGGCGGCGGCGTCCGTCAATGCCGCTTGCGTGGCGGCGCCGGCGGCCGTGCTGGCTGCTGCATCGGCCGTGATTTGCAGGGCCGCCGCGTCGCTCAGGCTGGCGGTGACGACGGCATTCGCCGCCACGGTGGCGGCCAGGGCTGCGGCGGCGTCGAGCGCGGCGGCATCGCTACTGGCAGCCAATGCGGCGGCAGCCGCCGCGGCAGCGTCGGCATCGGAAATCAGGGCCAGTGCGGCTGCATCGGTGAGGCCGGCCTGGAGTTGTGCTGCGTCCGACGCCGCGGTGGCGGCATCGGCGATCAGGCCCAGGGTGGGCGCGTCCGTCATGTTCGCTTGCGTCTGTGCATTGGCGGCGTTCGTCGCGGCAGCATCGGCGGCAGCCTGCAGGGCGACGGCGTCGGTGGCATTGGCGATGGCAGCGTCCTGGGCGGCGACGCCGGCAGCGGCGTCCGCTGCCATGGTCAAGGCGACGGCATCGGTCAAGCCCGCTTGCGTGCCGGCCGCGGTGGCCGCATTCGTGGCAGCGGTGGCAGCGATACCGAGTGCCGCGGCATCGCTGGCATTGGCGGCTGTGGCCGCATTCGCTGCCGCGGTGGCGGCCGCGTTCGAGGCGGCAGCAAGGGCGGCGGCGTCGGTGGCGGCGGCCGCGCTGGCGGCTGCGGCTGCGTTGGCGGCATCGGCATCGGAGATCAACGCCAGGGCGGCGGCATCCGTCAGGCTGGCCTGGATACCTGCGGCGACGGCGGCATTGGCGGCGGCGGTGGCCGCCAGGTCCAGCGCGGCGGCGTCCGTGGCATTGGCCAAGGCCGTGGCGGCGGCGGCAGCGGCAGCATCATTGGCCGAGATGACGCCAAGCGCCGCCGCATCGGTCAGCGCTGCCTGGGTGTTGGCTGCTGCTGCGACCACATCGGCTGCATCGGCGATGGCCTGCAGCGCCGGAGCGTTGCTCTGGTCTGCTTGCGTTTGTGCCGCATCGGCAGCGGCGTGCGCGGCGGCGGCGTTGGCGGCCGCTGTGGTGGCGGCCGCATCAGCATTTTGGGCCGCTGTGGTGGCGGCCTGGGAGATGGCAGCGGCAGCGGCAGCGGTGGCCGCCGCGCTGTCGTCATTCGTGGCGGCGGTAGCGGCGGCTTGCGCGCCGGGGACGACGGCAGCCGTGCTGGCCGCCAGCGCATCGTCACTGGTGGCGGTATTGGCGGCGAGTAAGGCTGCTGCCGCTGCAGCGGCGGCCTGCGCCGCCTGCTGGTCGGCCAGGATGGCGGCATTCGCCGCTGCCAGCGAAGCTGCTGCCGCTGCCGCGGCCGCAGCGGCGGCGGCGTCATCGGCCAGGGCGTTGTTGGCGGCGGCGACAGCCGCGGCGGCGGCCAGCACGGCTGCGTCGGTCACGACGGTGGTGGTGGATTGATTTCCCGTGCCACCCTGGCCGCCGGTCGAGCCGCCCGTTCCTCCGGTGCCGCCCGTGCCGCCAGTTCCCGTGCCACCGGTACCTGTGCCACCTGTACCACCGGTGCCCGTACCGCCCGTGCCCGTGCCGCCCGTGCCGGTGCCACCGGTGCCTGTACCGCCAGTGCCGGTGCCTCCTGTCCCCGTGCCACCCGTACCGGAGCCGCCAGCCGCCGCGCCGCCTCCGCCGCCACCGCCTGCTGCGGCGGCAACCAGGCCAAGGCCGCCGAGCGCGCCCAGCACGCCAAGCCCGCCCAGCCCGCCCAGCCCACCGGCCGCCCCGGCACCCGCACCCGCACCAGCCGATGCCCCGGCGACATCCACGACACTGCCGCTGGGGATGCCAGCAGCCCCGGCACCCGCGCCAGCGGCACCACCGTTGTTATCGCTTTGTGGCGTGCCGGAATCGGCAGCGCCGTTGCCCGCCTGGCCTGCGGCCGCGCCACTGCCACCGGCTGCCAAGGCTGCTGCAGCCACCGCCGCGGCCGTGCCCAAGGCGGCGGCATTGCCGTTATCGGCGCTTCCCGTGACTTCCACGACGTTTTCAGGCGGCATGGTCGCGCTGGCATCGGCCCCTTTTATCAGTTCGTCTTCGTCATACTGCTTGCGGTCACCGTCTTTTGGATTGACGACTTTTTTTGCAGGCGTCGTGATCTTGGCGGCAGCGCCTTCGGCATTGACGGGAACTTGGGCTGGATTTGGGGTGGTGGCCATTTGAAAGTCTCCGGAATAGGTTGTATGTTCGTTCAATTTCTTGAGATATTAAAAAATCAATAATATGATTCGTTTCCTTTTATTACTCCGGCGAGGCTTGGGCCGTGGTCGAACTTGGGTGTTACTGATGTTGATAGTGGCAAGTAAAACATAACTGGAAAAAAACCGCTGACTCAACAGAACACTTATTTGGAAATATAAAAAAATATCATTTTTGTATTTATTTCGCATGGCTCCATTTTTGTATTTTCTTAACTGGCAACTCGTTTGCCAGGCGGTGCTCACGGACCGGAAGCGTTATTTGCATGCGATTCGCAGCTGTTCTCCCTATGATGGTAGTTTCAATTTTGAAACTTTCAATTTCATTTTGATCATTTTCCATGAAGCTATTCTGTCAAGTTCTGCTCAGGTAAATAATCACGGATTGTCACGAAATGGGGATTTCCTGCTGAATCTGCTTACATGCCCGGGTGTTTCTGCGTTTTTTATTAAAAAAACATATCGCTATCGAATTGGTAGTTGTTGCTTTTTGGTATGTTTATTATCGAATCTGATTGGAAATAAAATACGATAGAAATAATTATTTTTAATTGTCATATCGAATCCACGCTATCAAATGCATAGTCTTTATCCGGCGAGGCGATGGTTTGATAATCACTATCAAAAAAGTAGTTATTATTTCCGGTAGCTGGATGAGGTAAAAATGGAAAACGCCCCGGCGGGCGGGGCGTTTTGTTACGGGGAAGCGATGGTGCGCTGTCAGCCTTCCTCGCGCCAGCTTCGCAGGCGGATGGCGGCGTAAATCAGCGCCGCGCCTGCCGCCGCACCCAGCCAGACGGCTGGCAATGCCAGGCTGGACCAGGAATTGCTGAACACATCGATGCGCGTCATGTGCGATCCTCCCTCTGCCAGGGCGTGCATTTGCGGCAGCAATTCCGGTTCGAACAGATACCAGCTGCCGGGGAGGGTGCCCAGCAGGGCGCGCCCGATGACATTCATCTGTATCCAGCTGACATCGCTTTCCGTCTGCGTCAGCTTGCCGGCCCAGACTGTCAGGATGAGCAGCAGCAGCGGCACGCCGATAGCCCACAGGAAGACTTTCGACTTGGCCCAGCTCGATACCATCAGCAGCCAGCCCACCGTCGGCAAGGCCCACAGGCAATACACGGGCAGCAAGCCGAACACGCGCAGTGGTCCCAGGTACAGGCCGGATGAGCCTAGCAGTTCGGCAAACACGTGGATGCCGTTGGCCGCCAGCACGCCGCTCAGAATCAGGATCAGGGCCAGCGAAGTCAGACTGGCGGCAGCGGCCACGATCAGCGGCGCGACCAGCAGGGCGATGGCCGCTTTCGACAGCACCGTCTGCGCATCCGAGATGGGCAGCGATTTCCAGAACAGCACGCTGCGGTCGCGGCGGTCGTCATGCAGGGCGCTCAGGCAATAGAAAAACACGAGGAAGCCCAGTGCCAGGAACAGCGGTGCAGCCGCGTACGTGTAGTTGTTGGCGACGGCATCAATGATTTCCGTGCGGCGCGGACCGAAGGTGCGCGTATTGAAGATGGTGCTCCAGGAAATTTCCTCGCCATTGACGATGAGCGCCGTGTGCATTTTGCTCCTTGCGACGGTCGCGGCCGCCATCAGGGCACCCAGCACCGTCATGACGACGCCGATCAGGGCAGGCGTCCACACCAGCATGCCCTTGTGTTCCCACAACTCGCGCCGGAGCAGCCATTGCATCTTGTTTACAGGGGAAATACTCATTGGTACGATCCTTTCATGGTCGCGACAAACAGGTCAGCCAGGCTGGGCGTGCGTACTTCGCCCAGGGCAGCCAGTTGGGTGCGGGCGACGCCATCGAACAGCATCACCGACTTGCCGAATACGCTGCGTTCGCTGATCGGCTGCAGCGCGCGCGCCGGATTCACGTGCTGCGGTCCCACCATCACTTCAATGTAGCGTTCGCCCACTTCTTCCATCGACGAGGCCAGCACGATCTTGCCGTCCCGAATGAACATCAGGTCGCTGAGGATGTGCTCGACTTCTTCGATCTGGTGCGTGGTGATGATGATGGTCTTGTTTTCATCGAAATAGTCTTCCAGCAGGTTCTGGTAAAACTGTTTGCGGTACAGGATGTCCAGGCCAAGGGTGGGTTCATCCAGGACCAGCAGCTTGGCGTCGATGGCCATCACCAGCGCCAGGTGCAATTGCACGATCATGCCTTTTGACATGCTCTTGACCCGCATCTTCGGCGCCAGCTTGGTGTGGGCCAGGTAGCGCTCGGCCTTGCTGCGGTCGAAGCGCGGATGCACGCCGGCGACAAAATCGATCGCGTCGCGCACGCGCAGCCAGCCCGGCAGGATGGCCACATCGGCGATGAAACACACGTCCTCCATCAGCGCGTCGCGCTGCACGCGCGGGTCGCGTCCCAGCACGGACAGCTCGCCCTCGAAGCCCGTCAGGCCCAGGATGGCTTTCAGGGTGGTGGTCTTGCCGGAGCCGTTAGGCCCGATCAAGCCGACGATGCGCCCTGGCGCGATATCAAAGCTGATGCCATCGATGGCCACCTGCTTGCCATATTGCTTGCGCAGGCCGCGTGCGCTGATGACGCTATCGTTGTTCAATGCATTCATGCGCTCTCTCCCTGCGCGCCGCTGTCGCGGCTCGCTTGCAGTAGTTGATCGAGGTCCAGGCCCAGTTGCGTGATGCGTTCCAGCATTGCCGGCCACTCTTCGCGCATGAAGCGCTCGCGTTCACTGGCCAGCAATTTATCGCGGGCGCCATCCAAGACATACATACCGAGTCCTCTGCGTTTTTCCACCAGGGCATCGTCGACCAGTTCCTGATAGGCGCGCGAAACCGTGATGGGATTCAATTGATAATCGGCCGCCACCTGGCGCACCGACGGCAGGGCGTCGCCAGACTGCAGCACGCCATCGAGCATCATGCCCACCACCCGGGCCTTGAGCTGGCGGTAGATGGGGCTATTGTCGTTCCATGCCGCGCTCATGGGATGCGCTCCGACAAGGGTGGGGCGGCGCGGCGCGTGAAAAATGCTGTAGGCATCGGCTTTCCTTGGTGAGTTATTGATATGGTGTTGTAGTGAACTATAGCACTAAAAAATCACATGTCAACAAACGATGTATTTATATCCATCAGGCAACTATAATATTGTTGATTTGAGAATTTTACTTGATAACTTATGGCGAAACTCGTCGCCAGTCACCATGAAAGCGGAAATGATAAATCGATATGGCGAGTTGCAAATGTTGTTCCGGCGCGCCGCTTGCGGCGGCGCCTTGCTGACGGCGCTGAGCGCCTGTGGCGGCGGTTCCGGCGATGGTGGCACGCCTGGCGCGCCCACCGTGCCGACGGCCGAGGCGCCGCGCTACCTGGTGGGCGGCACGGTCAGCGGCCTGGTGCCGGGTGCCCAGGTGGTGCTGGCCAACGGTGCCGAAAAATTGACCGTCACGGCGAATGGCGCCTTCCATTTCGCCGGCAAGCTGGCGGCGGGCGCCAGCTATGAAGGCAGAATCGAGAGTACCTCCGAAGGCCTTGGCTGCAGCATCGTCAAGGGCGCGGCGACGGTGGGTAATGCGGATGTCAACACGCTCGCCGTGCGCTGCCTGCCTGTCGTGCTGGCCGGCGTGCAGGAAAAAATCCAGAGTATTTCCGGAATGGTGCAGGATACGGCCGGCAATTATTACATTGCCGACGCCGTTCTGCAGGTCATCCATAAAGTCACGCCGGCCGGCAACGTGAGCGTGTATGCGGGCATCCCTGGCAAGCCGGGCGCCGACGATGGCGCCGCTGCCAGCGCCACTTTCCACATGGCGGGCGGCGTTGCCGTCATGGCAATCGATCGCGCGGCAAACCTGTACCTCGCCGACAGTTGCAATGCGCAGCTGCGCAAGATCACCCCGGCTGGCGTGGTCAGCACGGTGGCGGGACAGCGCCGCGCGGCGTGCGACTGGTCCAACACGGCGCCGAGCTTTGCCGATGGGCAAGGGACGCAGGCGCAACTCGGGCGCATCGACAGCGTCGCCATGGACATCAATGGGGATGTCCTGCTGACCGATCCGGACCAGCAGATGATCCGTCGGGTAACGCCGGGAGGATTGGTCAGTTCTGAAAAAGTGCTGGATGTGAACGGGTTTTCGATACGGGCCGGCGACGTGGTTGTCGATGCTGGCGGCACGATCTACTTGGGGGAGTTGTTTGGCGGCCGGCTCTTTCGGTGGCAGCAGGGCGTGGCCGTCCTGGTGGCAGGAGGATTCGGCCGGACGGGCAATGATGGCAAGGGCACGGCCGCCAACTTCCTTTCCATCCGTGGCATGGCGCTCGGCCGCGATGGCAATCTGCTGCTGTCCGACCGTGATGCCATTCGCCGCGTGACCCCGGGTGGCGATGTGAGCACGGTAATCGGCCGGACAGTGACGGATGCTGCCGGTGCCGCCGCCGGCTTCTCCTACCTGGGCACCTTGCTGCAAGACAGTTCGGGCGCCATTATCGTCAACGATGCCAACATGCATCGCTTGATCAGCGTCAGCGCGGCAAAGGTATTGTCCCCCCTGTCCTTTCTGCCGGGCAGTATCGGGCCCAAGGACGGTGTGGGTGCTGCGGCTCGCCTGGGGTACGTGAGCGCCGCGCGCATGTGCAGCGATCCGGCGGGTAACGTCTACATGCTCGACCGGGCGAACAAGGTGCTGCGCCGTCTTACGCCAGACGGTAGTTACAGCATCTACGCCGGTATTGCCGGACGCGCGGGCAGCGATGACGGACCACGCGCCAGCGCGACCTTGCTTGCGCCTGTCGCGATCGCCTGCGACCAGGAGGGTGGGGTCTATCTTGCCGACCGGGCCCCTGCTGGCGCTGCGTATAATCTGCGCAAGATCAGCAAGGACGGGGTGGTTTCCACCGACGGAGCGTTACCCAGCATTCCAGGCATTACCACAGCGGAATACCTGCTGGGCGTCGACAAGGATGGCTATGTCTTCTGGCAGGGCTGGGGGCTCGATAGCATTCACCGGCGCGCTCCTGGCGGCGCGTTCACCTCGCTGGTCTCATTTGAAGCCTTGGCACGCTCGCTGGGCGATACGGAGTATGAATGGCAGGACATGCTTCCGGCCAGCATGGTTTTTGACAGCAAGGGCAATCTGTACTTTGATGATGTCGTGCATCAAGTTGTCTTCAAGGTGGACCGTGCCGGCAAGGCCAGCGTTTTTGCCGGCACCCTGAAGAAGGGCAGCGGCGGCGATGGGCCGCCCGGGGTGGGGGGCTTGCCGTTTTCAGGTGCCACCAGCCTGGCCATTGATGCCAGCGACAATCTGTACATGAGCGGCCAGGGCCGGCTGCGCAAGATCGATGCCGCCGGCGTCATTTCCACGCCAGTGTTGCCGTGGGGTTATCCGAACGTCGGCATCCTTGCTTACGGTAATGGTACCTTGTTTGGCTTCACGACGCAGGCAATGCTGCAGACACCGTTACCCTAAGTCGTGGCATTCATGCGCGGCTGACGCAGTTGCAGCCGCGCCTGCAGGTCCAGCGCATTGAACAGGGCGGCGCCGGCTGCCGTATTGTCGAAGATGCACCAGCTGCCGGCCTGCACTTGTGCGCGCAGGGCGGTGGCCAGGCTTGCCAGATAGTCGGGCGGGTAGTCAGAGTAATAGATTCTCGGGTTGCCATGCAGGCGCAGGTAGGCAGTATCCGTGGTCGGCACATGCGGGCCTGGCTGGCCGGCTGGCGGATCGGCGCGCACGCGCGTGATCGCATGTTCCTGCAGCATGGCGGTGGCGTCCGCCGCGAACCAGCTGGAGTGGCGCGCTTCGCAAGCGAGCATGCCGTCGAAGCGCTGGCGCAGCGCATGGAAAAATGCGCCGGCCACGTCCCCATCAAAGCGCAGGCTGGGCGGCAACTGCACCAGCACGCAGCCCAGTTTACTCCCCAATTGCATGACTTCTCCCGCAAAGCGCTCCAGTTCGGCCGTACAGTCACGCAAGCGCCGTTCGTGCGTGATGCTGCGTGGCATTTTCACGCTGAAGCGGAAGTGCTCGGGCACGCTGGCGGCCCAGCGCGCGTAGGTGGCGGGCTGGTGTGGGCGGTAGAAGGAGCTGTTGATTTCCACGCAGGGCAAGACACTGGCATAGCGCTGCAGATGGCTGCCATCGAGGGGGAAGTGGCTGGCGGCGGCGCTGGAAAGACTCCAGCCAGCCGTGCCGATGTAAATAGTGTGCATGGCGCCATTACAGCAAGGCCAGGCGGGCGCGGCTATCGGACAAACGCCCGTGCGGCGGTCGGCGCAAGCCTAGTCGATGATCTCGCCGCTCAGGTCATGGCGCGTGATGTTGCCGCGCGCATCGATGGCGATCCAGCCGCCGCGTGGCTGTTGCGGCGCCGTCACGTCGCATTCCCAGTCGGGCAAGACATAGCGCAAGGTATGGTCAACCTGGTGCACGGCAGGGCGGTGCGTGTGGCCGTGGATCATGATGGTACTGGCATGTTCGGCAAACACTTGCGCGACAGCATCGGGGGTGACATCCATGATATCCATGGATTTTTCGCCATTGTGCGCGCGGCTGCTCTGGCGCAAACCGTCGATGATGGCCTTGCGCTGCGCCAGCGGCATGGACAGGAACTGTTGTTGCCAGGCAGGTTGGCGCACCATGGCGCGAAACTCCATGTATTGCACGTCTTTCGTGCATTCGGCGTCGCCATGCAGCAAGACGATGCGCCGGCCGGCAATCGTGACCACATGCGGTTCGCTGAGCAGGGTGGCGCCGGCGGCGGCGGCAAAGCCGGAGCCGACAAGAAAGTCGCGGTTGCCGGCGATCCAGTAGACGTGCACGCCGGCATCGCTGACGGCGCGGATGGCGGCCGTCATGCGCGCATTGAACGGGTCTTCCAGGTCATCGTCGCCGGCCCAGTATTCGAACAGGTCGCCTAATAGATACAGCGCTTGCGCATATTGCGCATGGTGTTCCAGGAAAGAAAGAAACGCCACGCTGGTGCGCGGGTGCGAGCTCTGCAGATGCAGGTCGGAAATAAAGAGTGCGGCAGGCATTGTCATCGTTCAACGCTCCCAAAAAGTGATGTGCATGGAGAGGCGAAAACGCTGCAATGCCTGTTATTCATGATGCTGAAGCCTGATTACGCGGCTTCTACCTTCTCGATGATGACGTCCGTCACTGGCACATCGGCGAACATGCCGGTGCGCGAGGTTTTCACGGCGCGGATGGCGTCGACGACTTCCTTGCCTTCCGTGACTTTACCGAACACGGCGTAGCCCCAGCCGTCCTGGCCTGGATAGTCGAGGAAGCTGTTGTTCTTGATGTTGATGAAGAACTGGGCCGATGCCGAGTGCGGATCCGACGTGCGGGCCATGGCCAAGGTGTAGGTATCGTTTTTCAAGCCGTTCTTGGCTTCGTTTTCCACGGTGGTGTCGGCAGGCTTTTGTTTCATGCCTGGCTCGAAACCGCCGCCCTGGATCATGAAGCCGTCGATGACGCGGTGGAAAATCGTGTTGTCATAGTGACCGGCTTGCATGTAGGCCAGGAAGTTGGCAACCGTTTTCGGTGCTTTTTCGGCGTCCAGTTCAGCGGTGATCTTGCCCAGATTGGTGGTGATGATGACGGAGGTCATGATGATCCTTAATAAATTAGATGAAGAATGATTCGACGGCCCCCGTGGTTCAGGGCCGCAAAAACGCTATTTTACAGTTTTGCGGGCGCTGATTTGAGTAAAGTCACCGATTCGATCACCACGGGGGTGACGGGCACGTTCTGGTGCGGTCCCTTGTCCGCCACGGGCACGGCCTTGATCTTGTCGACCACTTCCATGCCACTGACGACTTTGCCGAACACCGTGTAGCCGAAGCCGTCGCGGCCAGGGTAGTCGAGCGCACCGTTATTGTTCACGTTGATGAAGAATTGCGCGGTGGCCGAATGCGGGTCGCCAGTGCGCGCCATGGCGATGCTGTAGGTGACGTTTTGCAAGCCGTTTTGCGCTTCATTTTTGATCGGGGCCTTGGTGGCTTTCTGCTTCATGTTCTTGTCGAAGCCGCCGCCCTGTATCATGAAGCCGTCGATGACGCGGTGAAATACGGTGCCCTTGTAGTAACCGCTTTTGACATACTGCAAGAAATTGGCCACGCTTTGCGGCGCTTTTTCCTGGTCCAGTTCCAGCACGATCTCGCCCATGCTGGTTTTCAGGGCTACGTGCGGCGTGGGGGCGAGGGTAGCCGAAGGGGGGGCGGGGGCAGCTGCGACGACGGCGCCGCCCAGAGTGAGGCCGGCAAACAGGGTGCAAAAACGCGCCAGGAAAGACAGGCGTTTCGATTTGATTTCTTGCATGAAGGTGTCCTTGATCGTTATTTTTCTCTAAACTTGCTTTAATTGTAAAGAAATGAAAATTTGCTTGAGCAGCGTAAAAACCTGATCCATATCGGGCCAGTATGGTTTTTATCAATGTTATACTTGACCGCTAACGCCCTGATTCTAACAAACAAGAACAACACTATAGCGGCTCGACCAGTCTTGGCGCACACGGCAGTTCAGTGGCGCGGCACCCCCGGTGTCCGCGCCTGTCTGTCGTTTTGCCAGGCTGGTGGCCGCTCCACTTGCAAAGTACGATGAGCAATCTAAAGATTTACAACACCCTGGCTCGCGAGAAGCAGGTATTCGTCCCGATGGAAGCTGGCAAGGTACGCATGTACGTCTGCGGCATGACCATCTACGATTATTGCCATATCGGCCATGCGCGCATGATGATGGCGTTCGACGTCATCTACCGCTGGCTGAAAGCCTCCGGTTTCGACGTCACCTACGTGCGCAACATTACGGACATCGACGACAAGATCATCCGCCGCGCCGTGGAAAACGGCGAGACGATTTCCCAGCTGACGACGCGTTTCACCCAGTACATGGATGAAGACACGGCCGCGCTGGGCATTTTGACGCCCGACCACACGCCGCGCGCCACCGAGTACGTGCCGCAGATGCTGCGCCTGATCGAACAGCTGGAAGCGAAAGACCTGGCTTACCAGGGTTCGGATGGCGATGTCAATTACGCTGTGCGCAACTTCCCCCACTACGGCAAGCTGTCGGGCAAGTCGCTCGACGACCTGCGCGCGGGCGAGCGAGTCGACGTGAATACGGGCAAGCGCGATCCGCTCGACTTCGTGCTGTGGAAGTCGTCGAAAGAGTCCGAGCCGGAAGAAGTCAAATGGGATTCGAAGTGGGGCAAGGGTCGCCCGGGCTGGCATATCGAGTGCTCGGCCATGTCCTGCGCCTTGCTGGGCGAACAGTTCGACATCCATGGCGGCGGCGCGGACTTGCAATTCCCGCACCACGAAAACGAGATCGCCCAATCCGAAGGCGCATTCGGCCATACCAGCGTGAATTACTGGATACATAATGGTTTCGTGCGTCTGGACAATGAAAAAATGTCCAAGTCGCTCGGGAACTTCTTCACCATCCGCGAAGTGCTGCAAAAATTCGATGCCGAAGTGATCCGCTTCTTCATCCTGCGCGCACACTACCGCAGCCCGCTGAATTACTCGGACGTGCACCTCGATGATGCGCGCCTGTCCCTGACGCGCTTGTACACGGCGCTGGCCGACGTGGCGGTGGAAGAGGGCGCCATCGACTGGAGCGAGGTCCATGCCGTGCGCGTGCGCGACGCCATGGATGACGATTTCAACACGCCGCTGGCCGTGGCCGCCCTGTTCGACCTGGCGACCGAAGTCAACAAGTACAAATCGCCGGCCCTGGCGCGTCAATTGAAGGGTTTGGCTGGCGTATTCGGCTTGCTGGAGCGTACGCCGCAGCAATTCTTGCAAGCGACCGTCGGCGCTGCCGCCGGTGGGCAGGACGAGGCTGCCGGCATCGAGGCGGCCATCGCGGCGCGCAGCGCGGCGAAAAAGGCGCGCGATTTTGCCGCATCGGACAAGATCCGCGCCGAACTGTTGGCGGCGGGCATCATTCTTGAAGACAAGCCTGACGGCTCGACCAACTGGCGCCGCGCATGATGCCAACGTCCAGGGAAAACGGGGAAGCCCCCAAGGTGACGGACTTGGCGCAAGTGATCCAGGTGCCGCACTACTGGGAAGAGGCGAAGATCGAGCTGATGAAGCGCGACCGCATCATGAAAAAGCTCATCCCGCAATTTGGCGACCTGCACCTGGTCGGCCATAGCGACCCGTTTACTACCCTGGCCCGTTCGCTGGTGGGGCAGCAGATCACGCCCAAGGCGGCGGATGCCGCCTGGAAAAAGCTGTTGGCTGCTTGCCCGAAATGCACGCCTTCGCAAGTGCTGAAGGCGGGCGCCGAGCAACTGTCCGCCTGCGGCTTGTCCAAACGCAAGACCGAATACATCCTCGACTTGGCCGACCATTTCAAGGCCAAGCGCGTGCACGCGAGCCAGTGGGACCAGATGGATGACGAAGCCGTCATCGCCGAACTGGTGCAGATCCGCGGCATCGGCCGCTGGACAGCCGAGATGTTTTTGATATTTAATCTGTTACGGCCGAATGTCTTGCCGCTCGACGACCCCGGTTTGATCCAGGGCATCAGCGTCAATTATTTCTCCGGTGAACCAGTTTCCCGCAGCGATGCGCGCGAAGTTTCCGCCAATTGGGAACCGTGGCGCACCGTGGCGACGTGGTATTTGTGGCGCAGTCTCGACCCTGCAGCCGCCCCTGCCGCACCCGATGCAGCCCCCGGCGCAGCAGCCGGTACGGTAAAATAAACATAGATGACGCCGCGCGCCCTGGCGCCGTGGCCGGTAAAACCTGGAGGTACAATGACTAAAACGACTTTCCTCAATTTTGAACAGCCGATCGCGGAACTCGATTCCAAGATCGAAGAGTTGCGCTTCGTGCAAGACGATTCGGCCGTCGACATCTCGGAAGAGATCGACCGCCTGGCCAAGAAGAGCCAGCAGCTGACCAAAGATATCTACGCCAAGCTGACGCCGTGGCAAGTGGCGCAGATCGCGCGCCACCCGCAGCGCCCCTACACCATGGATTACGTGAATGAAATCTTTACCGATTTCCACGAATTGCATGGCGACCGCAGCTACGCGGACGATCTGTCCGTCGTTGGCGGCCTGGCCCGCTTCAACGGCCAGCCGTGCATGGTCATCGGCCACCAGAAGGGCCGTGACACGAAAGAGCGCGCCCTGCGCAATTTCGGCATGCCGAAGCCGGAAGGCTACCGCAAGGCCATGCGCCTGATGAAAGTGGCTGAAAAATTCAACTTGCCCATCTTCACCTTCGTCGACACGCCAGGCGCCTTCCCCGGCATCGACGCGGAAGAGCGCGGTCAGTCGGAAGCGATCGGTCACAATCTGTACGTGATGGCCGAACTGAAAGTGCCGCTGATCGCCACCATCATCGGTGAAGGTGGTTCTGGCGGCGCGCTGGCCATCGCCGTGGGCGATGCCGTGCTGATGCTGCAGTACTCGACCTACGCCGTGATTTCGCCGGAAGGCTGCGCCTCGATCCTGTGGAAGAGCGCCGAGCGCGCTTCCGACGCGGCCGAAGCGCTGGGCTTGACTGCCCACCGCCTGAAAGCCATGGGTCTGATCGACAAGATCATCAACGAACCGCTGGGCGGCGCCCACCGCGATCCGAAACAGATGGCCACCTTGCTGAAACGCGCACTGGCCGACACCCTGCGCCAGTTCCACGGCATGAAAACCAAAGACCTGCTGGCCGCGCGCCATGAAAAACTGCTGAGCTACGGCAAGTTCAAGGAAACCACGCCGAGCGAGTAAGCCGTCGCCGGCCAGTGCAGGTCGGCGTAGGTCGGTGTAGGTCGGCTTAGCGCAGCGTAAGCCGACGTGACGTAAGCCGACAAGACAGTAGAACACACCAGGGACAGTCCGCTAAACGACACCATCCGTTTAGCAGCCTGTCCCTCTTTGCATTCCCGGAGTTCACATTGAAAAAGCAACAAACCGCCACCGTGCCCGACATCTTCGCCCGCGCGCTGGACGCCTGCGTGCCGCCAGCCGGCATCCCTGTCGGCATCGCCCTCAGCGGCGGCCTCGATTCCGCGGCCCTGCTGCACCTGGCGCATGCCTGGGCGCAGGAGCACGGCGTGACCCTGCACGCGTTTCACGTGCACCACGGCCTGAGCCCGAATGCGGATGCCTGGCTGGCCCATTGCGAACAATTGTGCGCCGGCATGGGCATCGCCTTCGAGGCGCGCCGTGTCACCCTGGAAAAGAATGCGAAGACGGGCACGGAAGAGGCGGCCCGCAAGCGCCGCTATGCGGCCCTGGGCGAGCTGTGCGCGGCGCACGGCGTGCGCCTGCTGCTGACAGCCCACCACCAGGACGACCAGGCCGAGACGGTGCTGCTGCAACTGCTGCGCGGTTCCGGTACAGCCGGGTTGTCCGGCATGGATGGCGCCAACAGCGCGCCCGAGCTGCTGGGTAACCCGGATCTGGTGATGGCGCGCCCGCTGCTGTCGGTGTCGCGCAAACAGCTCGAAGCATATGTGGCGCAACATGCGATCACACACATCCACGACGAGTCGAACGACGACCCCCGCTTTGCCCGCAATGCTCTGCGGCATCAGGTGATGCCCGTGCTGGCGCAGGCGTTTCCCGGTTTTCAGGAGCGCTTCGCCCGCAGCGCCCAGCATGCCCAGTCGGCACAGCGCCTGTTGACGGAACTGGCGACGCAGGATTTGCTAAATTGCCTCGATGGCGATTGCATCGAACTGGCGAAGTTGCGCGAGCTGAGCGTGGACCGCTGCTACAACCTGCTGCGCCACTGGTTCGGCACGCGCGGCTTGCGCATGCCATCGACGGCGTGGCTGGCGGAAATGCTGGCGCAATTGCTGGAGGCACGGCCCGATGCGCAATTGCTGGTGACGCATCCCGAATGCCATGTGCGGCGCCACCGCGACCGGCTGTACCTGACACCGAAGCTCGATGACCTGGCCGGCATGCGCGAGCGTGACGACGCGGGCATTCCCGGCCTGGAAAAGGCTGGCCAGCAATTTGTGTGGAAAGGCGAGGCGAGCCTGGCCTTTCCCGCGTATGGCGGCGTGCTGCATTTCGATGCGGTCGAGGGCGAAGGGCAGGGGATTGATGTTGCCTGGTTGCAATCTCAAACCTTGACGATCGATTTCCGGCAGGGTGGCGAGCGCCTGAAGCTGGCCCTGAATCGTCCCACCAAGAGCTTGAAATACCATTATCAGGCGTTTGACGTGCCCGCCTGGGAGCGCGAACGCCTGCCACTTGTCTGTGCGGCGCAACAATTGCTGTATGCGGCGGGTATTGGCCTCGATTGTCATTGCCTGAGCCTGCTGGAGCGTCCTCGCGTGACCCTGCGCTGGCTCTCCTGCTGAGCGTAAGGACAGCCGCCACGGCCACTCTCGGGGTGGCCGGCAAGTGGCTGCCCATGCGCTCCCGACTGCATGGATTGGTTATTTCCATATGCGCAATCGGTATGAGCTAATGCGCTTTTTAGCTTGTTATTTTGCATTGCGGCATGTAGAGTAAAGCCCTCCTTTTTTATTCTTCTTGAGCGGAAACTTCACTCTTATGGCTTTAATCGTCCACAAATATGGCGGTACGTCGATGGGCTCGACTGACCGTATCAAGAATGTCGCCAAGCGCGTTGCCAAGTGGCACGACGCTGGGCATCAAATCGTGGTGGTGCCATCGGCCATGTCGGGCGAAACCAACCGCCTGATTGGACTGGCCAGGGAAATCATGGATCAACCCGATCCCCGTGAACTTGACATGATCGCCTCGACAGGCGAACAGGTGTCCGTCGGCCTATTGTCGATGGCACTGCTGGCGATCGGCAAACAAGCCGTATCCTATGCTGGCTGGCAAGTCGCGATCAAGACCGATTCCGCCTTTACCAAGGCACGCATCCAGTCGATCGATGACGAAAAAGTCAAACGCGACCTCGATGCAGGCAAGATTGTCATCATTACCGGTTTCCAGGGCGTCGACGAGAACGACAACATCGCGACCCTGGGCCGCGGCGGTTCCGACACGTCGGCCGTGGCGATTGCCGCTGCCATGAAGGCGGCCGAGTGCCTGATCTTCACGGACGTCGACGGCGTCTACACGACCGACCCGCGCGTGGTCTCCGAGGCGCGCCGCCTGAAGACCATCACCTTTGAAGAAATGCTGGAACTGGCTTCGCTGGGTTCCAAAGTGCTGCAAACGCGTTCGGTGGAATTTGCCGGCAACTACCGCGTGCCCACGCGCGTGCTGTCGTCGCTGACCGACCCGATGTTGCCGCTGGAAATAGAAGCCAATTCAGGCACCCTGATTTCGTTTGAGGAAGATACAAACATGGAACAAGCAGTCATCTCCGGCATCGCCTTCAACCGCGATGAAGCCAAAATCACCGTGCTCGGCGTGCCCGACCGTCCAGGCGTGGCGTACCACATCCTGGGACCGGTGGCGGATGCGAACATCGAAGTCGACATGATCATACAGAATCAGTCGGTCGACGGTAAAACGGACTTCACCTTCACCGTCTCGCGCGGCGAATATACGCGCGCGCTGGCCGTGCTGGAAGCGAACCGCGAATCGCTGGGCGCGGCCAGCATCACGGGCGACGCGAAAGTGTCGAAACTGTCCGTCGTCGGCGTGGGCATGCGCAGCCACGTTGGCGTGGCGTCGCAAATGTTCCGTACCCTGTCGGAAGAGGGCATCAACATCATGATGATCTCCACTTCCGAAATCAAGATCTCCGTGCTGATCGATGAAAAGTACATGGAACTGGCCGTGCGCGCGCTGCATAAAGCGTTCGAGCTGGAAAAAGCGTAAATATCAAAAAATATTGCCCCACGCCCTTGACCAAAGGGGGGGCAGTCGATATTATGACGTTCGTCGCTGCAGCGCAGTTAGCTACAGAGACATAGTTGAGTAATCAGCTAGGAGACGTGGCCGAGTGGCCGAAGGCACATCCCTGCTAAGGATGCATACGGCTTATACCTGTATCGTGGGTTCGAATCCCACCGTCTCCGCCAGAATCAAATAAAAAAGCCTCCCCTGCGGGAGGCTTTTTTATTTGTCTGGACGGAACGGTGGGATGCGAAGACGGAGCGCCCTGAAGGGCGCGCAGGCTCTCCGAATCGCCCATCTGCCGCGCCCCGCGCGGCCCCGTTGGCCGCGCAGCGGCCAACGCCGTCCCCTCATCTCAGGCAGTAGCGGCCAGCGCATGCGCCGACCTCTGCCTCCCCAAATAAATTCTTTCCCCTATCCCTCCCATGTCACGGGCCACTGCCAGCGCCGCAGCGCCAGAGCACAAGCCCACGGAGCGCTTTAACAGGCAGCCGTCGGCACCGATGACTTGCCTGCTGTCCTGGTGGCGCTGGGGAAAAACGACGCCGTGATGTGCGCCCGCCCCCGGATTCTGATCCGCTTGAAGATGCTGGTGCCTGTCCGGACTTGCAAAATGATAGAAACGCCCTGGGCTGAAGTCGACCTTGAGAACGAAACTTGGGCCACCCCGTGGCAGCGAATGAAGATATCAAAGGCCCGCTGCAACGTTCGGCCAACGCCGCCCGCGAAATCAAGGCCATGATCGGCGACTCGGCCGAGCGCGTCGACGCGGGCAGCAAGCTGGTGGACGAGGCGGGCGCCACGATGGACAAGATCGTGATATCCGTCAAGCAAGTGGTCGACCTGATGAGCGAGATCGCCGCCGCCAGCCAGGAGCAGAACCTGGGCATCGAACAGGTCAACCAGGCCATCACGCAGATGGATGAGGTCACGCAGCAGAACGCCGCCCTGGTCGAAGAGGCGGCCGCCGCCGCCGGCAGCCTGGAAGAGCAGGCGGCCAGTCTGGTGCGGGAAGTGGGGGTGTTCAAGCTCGATGCGGGCGCCGCTGCCGGTGTGCTTGCTGCGCCCGCGCATCCGGGCCGCTGACAGGCAGGCTGGCGGCCAGGATGTCGTTCGGCATGGCGTTTCGTGGACGTTGCAGGCAAGCGTTCGGCAAAACGGCAGAGAATGGGATTGTGGCGGCGTGCGACCAAGCTGGGCATGTAAAGCGCGGCGCGCAGCGAGGTATTGCCGGTACGACTGATTATCGTGCGCCCCTTCACTGAAGTGCCGGAATTGCGCTGACGAGGAGTGACGCCAAGAAAGGCAGCAAATGCCTTGGCGTTGCAAAACCGACGAATGTCGCCTAACTGTCCCAGGATTCTTGCGGCTGTGGCCATGCCAACACCAGGGATGCTGACAAGAAACTGGGCATCATGTTTCAGCCTGGGATGGCGATCAATATGCCTGAAATGGAAATGCTGAACATTGCCAAAACACCTCTGTTATTTTATTTTTTAGCTTCATATGCTTGTGATACTTTTGGTGAAATTTTGAGCAATGGAAGATCGCGTCAGATCACTTTAGCGCCAAAGATACTGGAAGTTGCTTGTTTTTACACTTCGCTGTTGTAGGCTATTGTGATCTATGGTTACTTTGTTTCCAATTCGAAACTTGCACTTCTACCATAATTCGTAATAAAATCAAGTGGTTACATGAAAGCCATCTAGTAAAATAGAGGGATTTTTTTATGAGTGTAAATTTCGGGTGTAATTTACTTCGCCACCACCAGTGCCGAAAGTTTATCCAGCGCCATGCGCTGAGCATCCACCTGCAGGTGGGCATAGCGCTGGGTTGTTTGCACATTGGCATGCCCGAGAATCTTGCTGATGGTGTAGAGGTCCACGCCCAAGCCCAACATGATGCTCGCGCAAGAACGGCGCAGGCCATGGAAATTCACATGAGGCATGCCCGCCTTCACGCGCGCGCGGCGCCACGATGACTGCACACCGTACAAGGTCATCTCCTGAATCGCTACAAGTTCACTAGACACCCGCGAGCCGTTCAAAATGCCTTCGCTCAAACTCTACTGGCGAAAGCCTGTTATTAAATCCGTGACGGCGTTTCGGATTGTAGAACATCTCGATGTAGTCGAAGATGTCCTGCCTGGCGTCATCCCTCTCGCAGGTCGCGCAGATCGTCGGCGACCTTGCGGTAGCCATAGACTGTGCCGCTTTCCAGCCATGACTGCTGAATGTGAACGAGCAGGCGCTGGTCTTCATTGGCCCGCTTGCTTTCCGGCTGAAGGCACCACGCATAAAAACCGCTGGGATGAACTCCCATCATCTTGCACAAGCGCCGCACCGGAAATTCGTCCTGTACTTCCTGAATGAAGGCGTACCTGACCCGGACGTCTTGGCAAAGTACACCGCAGCCTTTTTCAAGATATCGCGCTCCTCGGTGACGCGCTTCAATTCGGCCTTCAGTCGCCGCATCTCGTCGGACGGGGCGTCCTGGACCTTGCGCTCGGCTTCGGGTACGCCGTGCCGCTTTGTCCACGCATAGATGCTGTGGATACTGACAGCAAGCCGTTCAGCGACCTCGGCCGCCGGGTGCCCGTGCTTAACAACCTGCTTGACCGCTGCCACCTTGAATTCTTCCGTGTAACGCTTACCACTCATGATTTCTTCTTTGCCTAAATTATGGCTCAGGAGTGTCTACGATGGTCGTGGTGATTCAGAACGATGTTGTGGCCGTAGCATGCTGTTGAGTAAAACGGAAGAGCTCGGGGCCGCAGGGGAGGGCCAGTTCTTGCTGAATGTCACCCTTGCTCAAGCGAGCCGTTTTTTGCCAAATATATTGTATAAGCGATGTGCATAGGCATAGGCGACGCCAGTTAGCATCATTGGGGCGAAGCGTGTAAACAGGAACCGTCGCATGATGTAGCGTGCACCGGGATAACGTAGGTCGCCGTTTACATGAACGGGCGACTTGAACGTGGATGCGACGGTAATTCCAAAATGGTCATCGACAGATGCGACTGCATGCCACCAGTAAACCGGAATGTAGAGGGCATCGCCTGCGTGGACTGTGACACGATATGGCATGACGGCCTGAATTTTCGGAAACTTTTCCGTATCGACATTGTATAAATATCCAGTTTTCGTGGCTGGCGGATAGAGCGCATCCCATGTCTTGCTGTCTGGAGGTAATAACAATACTTCTTTGCTGCCTACGACCTGCGACATCAAGGCTTCATCCGTGGGGTGGAAATGCCAATCTGTGTAGGAATTGCGATAAAAGAAGGCACGAAATCGAGGATACATCCGGGAGCCCTTCCATTCCGTCAGGAAACTATACCAGCTGAGATCCTTGCAGAGCTCCCCCAATGCATGACCAGGAAGTAAAGGGATGCTATGCAACACCAGTTGTTCAGATTTGGTATGGGCACGATCCAGAAATTCATGAAACGTCAGCTCTTGGAAAATGTCGATATTGTGTTGCTGTAGGGTGGGCACTATGTCCTTCTCAGCCATATGCGCATATTCCGATGCGGGCGCAACGCGTGCTTTCATGGCCGGGTTCTCTGTTTCGCGTTTCAGGTACTCAAGCGAACACCAGTTCTTGTACGCTGGCCAGTGTTTTACGGCACCTTGCAGCAGGCAGGGTTTGTTTAATGCAACGTAATTGCGATAGAACTCCTGCGGATTCAGATCGGCAGCAGATATTACAGGAATTGATAAGGCATTTTTGTAATTAGGTGTTTTGGACAAATCCCAAGGGCAGAGTTCCTTGGAAATATAGGTTAATTCTTTTTTGGTCTTCTTGCTGGTCATATTCTTCCAATTTCTTAAAATATAATTATTTTCGTAGTGGTTACCGTCGATATAGGGTGGGAGGGCGGTAGCCTGTTCTGTTGCACGATATGAAATTGCAAATAGTATTACAAATTTCTGTGTTCCTGAGAACGCGTTCATTGGTTGACCAACTATCGCTCACTCGCCCGCTCACTTGCTCTCTGCGGTTCACGAAAATTCGCCCAAAACGGTGGCATCGTTCGATTGAAATAAATTATTGCCAGATTAGGATATTTAATGTATAACATTAAAATTAAGAAAAGACAATAGCGTTTGTTGGATCAGAAGCAAGGCATGCAAAAAACCTGGTGACGAGTGGCGCATGCTGCAAGCATGAGTGGAGAAATCTGGAACGTTACGCATTGCCATTGGGTGGGTTGTCAAAGGAAGAAACGGTAATTAATTCCGTTTCAATGGACTGTCATTCTTGATAGTGTATCCTGTTGCACTTATGCATTTTGGTGTCGGGAATTTATAGTATTTCAAAAGAAAAGGACTGCATTTGATGTTGCGGAGTTCGAGTTTTTGGGAAAGATTTCCGTTTTTGAACCGGTTTGTTTTGTTTGTTGCAATGCCTGTTCTTTTATTTCTGTTGATCCTGGCTATATTTATATTGCGCGGCGGTCCAACTAGAAGTGGCGAATTGCGTCTTGCCGGATTGAATGCCTCTGTCAGTATTTATCGCGCTGAAGGGGCCATGCCGCGCATTGAGGCAATCACTGAACATGATGCGTATTTTGCACTGGGGCTGTTGCATGCCCAAGAGCGGCTGTGGGAAATGGAAATGCTTCGTCGAACGGGAGCGGGGCGCTTGAGTGAGGTCTTTGGTAAGGGAGCATATGCCTCCGATCTGCTCATGAAGCATTTGAGGCTGTATGCGAACGCAAAAAAAATCTGGCTAAATTTGGACGCCAAGAACAAGGTGTTACTGCAATCGTATGTCGATGGCGTAAATTCCGGAATTCATGAGACCAGGGTCTTGCCACTTGATTATTATATAAATGGTTTTCAGCCAGAGCCTTGGGCTCCAGCCGATTCTCTAGTTCTTCTTCAGTTGATGGCTTGGAATTTTTCTGGTAATGCAAGTGATGAACTTCGCCGCCTATTACTGACTAATAAGTATGGAATTGATGTGGCTGGTGAATTGCTGCCAGGAATACCCAGTGATATGGCCGATGCATTCCGTCCGAATGGAACGGCGCTCAGTAAAGAGTATATCAATTCAAAAATTATCGGCTTGCCGGAAGACGCACCGCGTAATAGCATTGCTTATCGTGGTTGGGTTTTCGCGAGTGCATGGGGTGCGCATGGTTTCCCTATCCTGGGAAGTGATACTTTCCCTCCCACGTCACTTCCTGTCTCTTGGTATTTCTCTGAAATGAAAAGTGACAGGTTGGTTATTTCTGGAGCCACCCTGCCGGGCCTGCCCATTTTTTTCTTCGGGCGGAATGCAAGAGTTGCATGGACACTCACCGGAGCCACTGCTGATACGCAGGATCTAATCCTCGAAGAAATTAATCCACTGAACAGGAATCAATATAAAGTGGGTGACGTATACGAGGAAATGAAGCTGGGTCTTGATACGATTCAGTTAAAAAAGGAATTTTTGCGTCCAGCCTCCAGGCCACAAGAAATTCTTGTGCGACGCACCCGTAACGGCGTGGTGATCAGCGACGTTCCAGGTATTTCGGAAAACAAGGTGCTCACCTTGCGATGGACTGGGGATGATGATATGGGGGGGACATTTTCAGGCCTGATGGGGATGAATCATGCCGCTAATTGGAGCGATTTCGATTCGGCCCTGTCGACGTATGTAACCCCCGTCTACAGTTTCCTCTACTCAGATATCGATGGAAATATTGCTTACCTTGCTCCTGGTCGTTATCCGATCAGATCGTCCGGCAATGGCAAGGTACCCATCCGTGGCGGCGGCATTCGGCCGGTGTGGCAAGGTTTTATGGACTATTCCGCTATCCCTAGGGCAATCAATCCCCCGGAAGGTTTTTTAGCCATTGAGAAAAACACACTTTCTCAACTGCAATCATGGAGTTCCAGCCCCGCTGCCATTGCTGCACGCGTAGGTTTACCGTCCAGTCCATTCGTTGCAGGCGGTGCCGGCAAGCATATCTCATCCACGGGAATACTTGCCCTGCAGGAATATTATGCACCTGGCTTGGCTTCCGAAGCGGCGTTGATGCGGATGCGAGCCGTCAAGCCTTCCTCTGCGCAGCAACAAGGCGTATTGCAAGCGTTGAAAAAGTGGGATGGGCGTTTGCTTGAAGAAGGGATGTTGCCTGCCATCTATGTAGCATGGCGTTCACGTTTACGCCAGGTCATCCTGGGTGGTCTACCCGTTAACGGTCCCGCACAAGAGCCTTCGGATGCTTATCTTGTCGCTGGTGATCTTGCCGAACATCTGATGACGGCACGCGGCGAGCAATGGTGCAACGTGGACAAACGCTTATCGCAGGCGAGCTGCGATGGTTTGCTGGAGAAGACTCTGACGGCTGCACTGGCGGATTTGACTACGTTGATTGGAGCAAATGAGGGTGATTGGAATCTTGCCTCACTTTGCAGGGCGGGTCGCCATCGCGGCGAGGGAAGCATTGGAGAATTGCCCGCGGCCAATCGTTTTCTAAATAGGCTCGGCTCAGCCTCGGATGCTCGCGCGCATGACTTTACCTGGACATGTATACGCCAAGACCAATCCATAGATGGGGTTTTCAGGCAGTTTTCTGGCGTGCGTGCCGATGCGGCAGGGGATCGTTGGCTCGTTGATCTTGGTACTGAAGATGGCCCGAGGCCACAACCTAATGTATCCACTACTGGAGCGCTTCCATCGCGTTTCCAAATCCGCTCGGAGCAGCCGGGAAGCTTGCCTGGAGTCAATCGTAGCATGTCAGAAAAGCAGTTATTTATCTTGCCGTTGACTAAAGAAAATAGGTAATCCCTCATGGAGCTCAAGCGTCTTAGCGATCTTTTTTGGAAGTCATCGCCAAATATATTTTTCATTTCCATTGTACTAGGAGCGATAACCGGGGTTTTATATTCGTTGTTGGTTCCATTCTTGATGTATTCGGTTTCCACCGATGTGGATGTAGCTGAAACAAGAACCTTGGTGGCTCCATCTTTTTCTGAGACGCCTACTTCGACCTTGGCGATCGCATTTTTTGCGACGTGCTTGTTCATCGTGATTATGAAGGGACTATTCACTGTTCTGTCCATGTATGTGGCGAATCAGGCCTCGGTGCAGCACAGGCTTTGGTTGTATCGGCGCATCGGCATGTTGAAGTTGATCGACTTGGAAAGAATAGGCCATTCTAGGCTCATTAATATATTAAATATAGATATTCCAACAATCACTGCCGGGGCCGTAGGATTGCCACAAATATGGATCAGCATCGTCACGGTGATGGGGGTGATGGGATACCTAGTACATTTGAATATGCGAGTTTTTTGGTTTGTCATGGCGGCCTTGGTGATTGCAATCCTGACGTATCAGATACCACTGATGATTGTGACGCGGCTATTTCAAAACTCTCGGGAGAGCTATGATTTTGTGCAGCAAGGGGTGAGTGGCTTAGTTTATGGTGCAAAAGAATTAAAATTGAATCGTAAAAAATATGAAGCTTATTTCGAACAGGAGTTGTTGTTTCCTGAAAATAATTCTTTGCGCGATAACCTTAAGGGAAATTTGTTTGTTATTTTTCTGCAAAGCTATGGTGAGGTAATTTCATTTTTAGTTATTGGAATTGTCGTATTTTATTTCAGGTATATCTTTGCGATGACGTCCAATGAGTTATTGGGGATTGCGATGGCATTGTTATATCTGGTAGGACCGGTTGGCTTGATACTGAGTGCCATGGGAACTGTCAGGCGCGGTCAAATTTCACTACAAAAATTACATGAATTCTATCAGGAGATAACTGTTGGTGTTTCTGATAATGTCTCCGTCGACGTCCCGGCATGGGAGTGGATGGAGGTTCGCGATGTGAGCTATTCATATAGCGAAAATGAAAGTGACTTCGGACTGAGGAACGTTAATTTGAGATTCCTGCGAGGTCAGATTAGTTTTATTGTTGGAGGTAATGGATCTGGAAAGTCGACCTTGAGCAAATGTCTTTCTTTTCACTACTATCCATCAAGTGGAAAGATTTTGCTTGGGAAAACCATCATCGATGGCGCGAATATTGAATCTGGCAGGAGGTTTGTTTCTGCGATATTTTCTGATTATTACCTTTTCAAGAGACTATATATTGATCAGGGGGAAATACGTATTGGTGAAATAGAAAAATATTTGAAGTACCTTGAGTTGGATAAAAAAGTTTCCATGGTAGGGGATTGCTTTACGACTACGAATTTATCTGATGGTCAAAAAAAACGCTTGGCGTTATTGGTCATGTTGGTGGAAGACCGGGATATATGTATTTTTGATGAATGGGCTGCAGATCAAGACCCCAGGTTTAAAGAGATTTTTTATACGAAAATATTGCCTGATTTGAAAAGAAAAAATAAGGTAATCATCGTTATATCGCACGATGATCGCTATTATAAATATGCAGATCAGATTGTCACGATGGAAAATGGTGGTGTCGGAAACGTCGAACTGAAGGATATCGGAGTTGCGGAGGTGGCTGTCGAATGCTAGGAGTCTAACTGTTTCTTATTTTCGGAAGTTTTTTGCTTGCTAAAATTCTCGTTCAATTTTAAGTGATTTAAAGGCAATAGATGCTCACAATAGTAGAAATGCTGAAGCAACGCGCGCTTTTGCACCCCGATGAAATTTGCTACACGTATCTGGAAGACCTGGACGCGGAGTCAAATTTAAGTTATCGACAGCTACATGAATCGGCCGAACGATTGGCACATGGTCTGTTGCAACTTGCAGAAAAAGGTGATCGGGTTTTACTGTTGATGCCGTCAGGGCTTGAATATATCCAACTTTATTGGGCATGCCTGTATGCGGGGTTGGTGGCTGTTCCCTTGTATCCGCCGAAGACCAACGACCGGGGCGGCAAGGTGAAAAATGTCATTGCTGACTGCAGTCCGCGCCTCGCTATTCTAGGGGACCGGCTGAGTCAAGGGCAGGAAGCAGAATTTGCAGCAGAAAATTTGCTGTTTTTACTGTTTTCCGATATCCGGACAAATGTCGTGGCTGCAATGGAGCTTTCTCTTCCAGTTGCTGAGGATTTATCATTTTTGCAATACAGTTCCGGATCGACGGGATCGCCGAAAGGCGTGATGATCTCCCACGAGAATATCGTCGTCAACGTACAGGCTCTCGGGACTGCCACTGAAACGAATGATGGCGATGTCTTTGTGAACTGGTTGCCATTATTCCACGACATGGGCATGGTTACGTCCATCTTGCTCCCTTTCTATGCGGGCGCGCGCTCTATTATCTTTTCTCCGCTCAAGTTTTTCAGAAATCCCCTTTTCTGGTTTCAAGTAATAAGCAAATATCGAGCGACCTTTTCCGGAGGGCCTAATTTTGCCTATGATCAATGCGTGCGGAAATATTCCGCTAGCGTCATGGATGGCCTGGATTTACGAAGCTGGCGCGTGGCCTTGAATGCGGCCGAACCCGTTCGCAGCGAAACCTTGCTGAATTTTGCAGCGGTGTACGCACCTGCAGGATTCCGGGAAAGCACATTCATGCCTGCCTATGGCATGGCCGAGGCGACGGTTTTCCTGTCCGCAGGTGAGCTGCTTGAACCACCGCGCATCATGGCCGTGGATGGCGCTGTATTGCAAGGTGGCCGGGCCTTGCCGGTAGCTGGCACGGAGCCGGGGGCCATGCATATCGTTGCCTGTGGTTTTGCGGCAGAAAATCATGAAATTGTAATTGTCGATCAGTTGAAAAAGCTGCCCGACTATCTGGTAGGTGAAGTTTGGGCAAGCGGTAAAAGTATTTCTCGGGGTTATTGGGGAAAGCCGGAGCTTTCCCAGGTGAGTTTTGACGCCTTTACCGAAGATGGCAGCGGACCCTATCTCCGGACTGGCGATCTGGGTTTTTTTGCCGATGGCGAGCTTTACATACTTGGTAGACTCAAGGATATTTTGATTGTCCAGGGGCGTAATATTTACCCTCACGATATTGAAGATAGCGGCCGACGCTCACTTCCGTATGAGGCCGCAGGCGACTGCGTGGCATTCGGCGTGCCAGGCGATGGTACGGAAGATGTCGTGTATGTTCAGGAGGTGCGCCCGCGCTTTTTGAGTTGCAGTTTCGATGTTCTTGCCGCCACGATACGGGATAGTGTTTTTTCCGCCACTAACGTGTTGATACGCGAGATCGTCTTTACGGCCGTTGGGGCGGTCCTGAAAACCACCAGCGGCAAGGTGATGCGCTCGCAGATCAAGTCGGCGTATTCCGACGGACTGCTGCCCCCTCTACATATCAGTGCTCTGGATTTCTCAGAGCATGATTATGCTCCGCTGCTTACGGAGACTGAACACCAGCTTGCAAGGCTCTGGCACGAGATTCTTGATTGTCCCGGTGTGCATGCCAATTCCAACTTTCTCCACCTTGGAGGCAATTCGCTGGCAGTCACGCGACTGCTGGTAGAAATCCGTAAGCAATGGCATGTCGATTTGTCGCTGGTAATGATATTTACTAGTCCTGTACTGTCCGTATTAGCAGTATTAATTGACCAAGCTAGCAATGTGCAAGTCTCCGCCATGGTAGTCCGGCCCGAACTCGCTGCCGAGCCTGCTGCACTCTCCTATGCGCAGCGCAGATTGTGGTTTCTGGCACAGTTAGATAAGGCGGCGGACGCTCAGCATAATATTTGCGTGACGATGTGCATTACGGGGTTGCTGGATAAGAATGCGCTGCATCTTGCATGCCTGGATATCTTTGAGCGTCACCATAGTTTGCGTACGATTTTTTACGCAGGCATGGATGGAGAGCCTTTGCAGGCGATGCGCCAGGCGAAGGGGTTCCGCATCGCAGAACATGATTGTGCTGATGCTATGGACGAAGCAGCTGCACTCCGGGCACACTTGCATGCCGAGGCGGCTAAGCAATTTGACCTGGCTGCGGATCTGCTGATGCGCGTGTCGCTTATACGGACCGGCCCGAATGTACAGATACTTCAAGTTACGGTGCATCATATTGCGTCCGATGGCTGGTCGATGGGCGTGTTGCTCAAGGAAATATCTGCCCTTTATAACGCGCATTTCCACGGCTCATGCAATGCTTTACCGGCGCTGCCAGCGCAGTACGTCGACTATGCGCGTTGGCAACGCCAAACGCTGGCAAGCGGTGTGTGCAGCGAGGACGAGGCGTATTGGACGCGGCGGCTGCATGGGGCACCTGTGGTTCATAATTTACCACTGGCAAGTGTTCGCCCTTCCCGCATGAGTGTTGCCGGTGCTTCCTTCAAGTCACACATAGCGCCTGATGCGGCCCGCGCTTTGCTGGATCTGTGCAATCAACAGGATGCCACTTTGTTTATGGGCCTGTACGCGGTATTTTCCCTGCTGTTGGCGCGCTATAGCGGCGACATTGATATCGTGATCGGCACGCCCATTGCCAATCGGCGTCATGCGGAAGTAGCCGATCTGATCGGTTTTTTCGTCAATGTCGTGGTATTGCGTGGTGACATGTCTGGCGATCCTTGCTTCCTGGATGTGCTTGCTCAGGCACGGACTACAGCAGTCGAGGCATACCAACATCAAGATTTTCCGTTTGATAAGGTTGTTGAGGCATTGAAACCGGTACGCGATATGTCAGTGTCACCGTTGTTTCAAGTGCTGCTCGCGCTTCAAAATTACGATGTGCCAACGGTAAACCTGGATGACCTTGAAGTCTCCGCCGTTGAAGAAATCGATTTGTATGCGAAATATGAGCTCGCGTTGAGTGTGACGCCCTCTGACGGGGGATTCGAATTGCGGTGGCAATACAATTCGGACTTGTTCGATTCAATGCTGATCAGCCGGATGGCTGCCAACTTTTCTATATTGCTGTCGGCACTCGTTGCGCGGCCACAGGTCCGGTACTCAAGATTGCTGGAGATTGCAGGTGCAGAGCAGCAGTACCTGTTGCAGACGCTGAACGCGACGCAGGCGGACTATCCGCAGGAGCATTGCATCCATGAGCTGTTCGAAGCGCAGGTGGCGCGCACGCCAGCGCAGGTGGCGCTGGTCTATG
>NZ_JAFCWP010000007.1:0-275023 GCF_049897625.1 Janthinobacterium sp. PSPC1-1
TCATTATTTCTTGTGAACATTTGATATTTTAAGTTAGACGCCAATCCGAAGATTGACGCTGCACTTACATCAAATGCCCACACTTATCGACTGTTAATTGTTAAAGAACGGTATTCGGTGCTACTTTCGCGCTATCGACAAAGCGTTGTGTTTGTCAGCTGCGAAGAAGGAAGAGTATGAAGCTTTTTCAGCATTTCGTCAACCTTCTTTTTTACCCGCCTCACTCAGCATTTGCATGCATCGTTCAGCGAGGGGGCGAATTATAGCCTTGGGCTGCGCGCGCCGCAAGGGCTATTTTGCAGCTGAGCAAATATTGCTGTGTGATATCGTAGCGCCAACAATCCCCTGCCTCACCCACCTTGACTCCCATGCCTATCCCACACATCACCCCCACCGCCAATCCCGCACTGTCCAGCGCACTCGAACATGCCATCAATAGCAAGACCAAGCCGCTGGGCAGCCTGGGACTACTGGAAACCCTGGCCCATCAGATCGGCCTGATCCAGCAAAGCACGCAACTGGCATTGCAGCAGCCTGCCATCATCGTTTTTGCGGCCGACCATGGCGTCGTCGCCGAAGGCATTTCTGCTTATCCACAAAGTGTGACGTGGCAAATGGTGGAAAACTTCCTGGCCAACGGCGCCGCGATCAATGTCTTTGCCCGTCAGAACAATTGCGCGCTCTATATAGTAGATGCGGGCGTCAACCACGACTTCGGCCCGCGCGACGGCTTGCTCGACCGCAAGCAAGGCCCGGGCACGCGCAACTTTGCCAACCAAGCCGCCATGAGCAAGGAACAGTGCATCGCCGCCATGCAGGCGGGGATGGACCTGGTCGCCACACTCGATGGCAATGTACTGGGCTTTGGCGAAATGGGCATCGGCAACACCACCGCCGCCGCCGCGCTGATGCACAAGCTGACGCAAACACCGGTCGCCGATTGCGTGGGCGCCGGCACCGGCCTGTCAAAAGAAGGCATATTGCACAAACAGCATGTGATCGAAGCGGCCGTCGCCCATCATGCGACAGTCAATGCTCCGCTCGACGTACTGGCTACCTTCGGCGGTTTCGAGATCGCCATGATGGCAGGCGCCATGCTCAAAGCGGCCGAACGGCGCATGATTTTGCTGATCGATGGCTTCATCGTCAGCAGCGCCCTGCTGGTGGCGGCCCGTTTGCAGCCGGCCATCCTCGATTACTGCGTGTTTTCGCACTGCTCCGATGAAAACGGCCACCGCCATTTGCTGGCCAGCCTGGACGCGCGTCCGCTGCTGCACCTCGACTTGCGCCTCGGCGAAGGCACGGGTTCGGCGCTGGCCTTGCCGCTGCTGCACGCGGCCGTCAACTTCATGCGCGAGATGGCGACCTTCGCCTCGGCCCAGGTCAGCGAAAAGTCCACGCCAGATTAAGACCATGACCCATCCCGTTTCCGCCGCAGTCCATCAGTGCCGCCTCTTCTTCATTGCGCTGCAGTTCTTCACGCGCCTGCCGATCCCGCGCTGGGTGGGTTTCGAGCCGGCCTGGCTGCAACACGCCTCGCGCTACTTTCCGCTGGTCGGCGTGGTGGTGGCGGCCATTTCCGGCGTAGTGTATCTGCTGGCCAGCTGGCTCCTGCCTTCGGCGGTGGCCGTGCTGCTGGCCGTCGCCGCCGGCATTTATCTGACGGGCGCCTTCCATGAAGACGGCTTCGCCGACATGTGCGATGGCTTTGGCGGTGGGCTGACGCGCGAGCGGGTACTGGAAATCATGAAGGATTCGCGCATCGGCGCATATGGCGCCATCGGCATCATCTGCCTGCTGGCCATCAAATGCGCGGCGCTCGCTTCGCTGCCCCCTGCCACGCTGGTGGCGACATTATTCATCGCCCATCCTTTGTCTCGCCTGGCCGCCGTCTCGCTGATCTGGGTCATGGACTATGCGCGCGACGAAGGCAAGGCCAAGCCGATGGCGCAAGAAATGACTACCGGAGAGTTCATCATCGCCGCCGTCTGCGCCCTGTTGCCCGCCATTGCCTGCGGCGTGCTGGGCATATTTAACTGGGCCACGCTGGTCTTTGCCATCGTGGCGGCGACAGCTGCCGCATTCTGGCTGGGCCGCAAATGCCAGCGCCGCCTGCAAGGCTACACAGGCGACTGCCTGGGCGCAGTACAGCAAGTGGCGGAAGTGGCGATTTACCTGGCCATCCTGTCCAGCTTCCAGCCGCCCATACGCTTGTATTAACATGCGACTGATTTTAGTGCGCCACCCCGCGCCGCAGGTGACCAGCGGCACCTGCTATGGCCGCAGCGACGTGGCGGTGGCGCAGCACGAAATGGCCACGGTGCGCGCCAGCCTGCAAGCAACGCTGCCGGCCGGCGTGCCGCTGTATGCCAGCCCGTTGCGCCGCTGCGCCGGCCTGGCGACAGCCTTGGCGCAAGACCTGCCTTCCAGCTGCTTGCACTTCGACGCGCGGCTGGCCGAGATGGATTTCGGCGCGTGGGAAATGCAGCCCTGGCACGCGATTGCACGCGCGGACATCGATGCCTGGGCCGCCGATCTGGCCTGGTACCGCCCCGGCGGGGGTGAGAATGTGCTGGCGATGGCCGCCCGCGTCGATGCGTTTTTAGGCGATCTGTTGCGTGAACAACACGAAACGGCAGTCATCATCTGTCA
Organism: Janthinobacterium sp. PSPC1-1; assembly: GCF_049897625.1. Taxonomy (NCBI): domain Bacteria; kingdom Pseudomonadati; phylum Pseudomonadota; class Betaproteobacteria; order Burkholderiales; family Oxalobacteraceae; genus Janthinobacterium; species Janthinobacterium sp. PSPC1-1. The sequence continues at coordinate 2,653 of NZ_JAFCWP010000007.1, forward strand.
CGCGGGCACCATCCGCCTGCTGTCGGCACTGCAAGCCCGGCTGCCATTGGAAGAAACCGCCCTGCTGGCCGCCCGTTCCGCCCATAAAATCGCCTACGGCGCGACGGTCGTCGTCGATTTCTGATATCGAATCGTCCAGCCAGGCATTTCAGTCCACGCCTGCTGCACGTATAATGGCGGGGTTTTGGTGCCCGCGCTCATGTCCATGAGCGCAGTTAAACGGGAAACACGATGCCGCTCCCGCGGCGAGCGTGTGCTGCCCCCGCAACGGTAAGCAAGTGTCGCCCCTCCAGACAGGAAGCGGACGACAAGCTATCTCTGACAACCACTGTGCTTGCAATCATCGAGCATGGGAAGGTGGGATAGCGGTACTTGCCAGCCCGGATACCGGCCAGGACAGGTGGAAGTGTGCGAACGGGGATGTTCGCGATCCGAATGGCCCATGGCCATCTTCGATCGTCATCTTCAGTTCCCACTTCTGTTCAATCTGGCCTACGGGGACGTCGGCTGGTTGCATATTACTTACTGAAAATTATCATGACCCATGCTGTTTCCCGCCACGCGGCCCTCACGTCGCTCGCGCTAGCCATTGCCGCGCCTGCCGCTTTCGCCCAAGCCACGCCAGATACCTTCGATCCGGTGATCGTTACCGCAACCCGCACACCGCAAAAAACCAGCGAACTGCTGGCCAATACGGCCATCATCACCAGCGACGACATCGCACGTTCGGGCGCTGGTTCCGTGACCGAGTTGCTGCAAAAACAGCGTGGCATCGAAGTCGTCCGCAGTGGCGGCGCGGGCACGGCGGCGTCGGTGTACATCCGTGGCGCGAATGGCACCCAGAATATTGTTCTGGTGGACGGCGTCCGCATCGGTTCCTCGACCCTGGGCACCGCCAACTGGAGCCCGGTTCCACTGGCCAATATCGACCGTATCGAGATCGTCTACGGCCCATTGAGCACCCTGTACGGTGCCGACGCCATCGGCGGCGTCATCCAGATTTTCACCAAAAAAGGCAGCGGCACGCCCGTGGTTGGCGCATCGGTCGGCTTTGGCAGCGATGCCACGCGTCAATATGACGCCAGCGTTTCGGGTGCAACCGGTGGCTACAATAGCCTGAGCTACTCGCTGAACGTCAGCAAGGAAAAAAGCGACGGCTTTTCGGCCACCAAACCAGGTAATTTCTCTTACAACGCCGACAAAGACGGCTACGACAAGAAAAGCGTCACGGGCCAGCTTGGCTTCCAGTTGGCCAAGGGGCACGACCTGGGCCTGGTGTTCATGAACAGCAAACTGGAAGCCCAGTACGATAGCGGCCCTGGCTACGATACGCGCAGCAATCAAAAACTGGAAAACATCGGCGTATTCATGAACAATGAATTCGTTCCAGGCTGGCACAGCAAGGTACAAGTTGCCGAAGCACGCGACAAGGCCAACGAGGACACCTCTGCGGGCGCGGCCGGCAAGAGCTCTCTGGAAACCAAGCAATCGACTTTCGACTGGCAAAATGACATCGCCATCGGCATCGACACGCTGCAATTGCTGGCCAGCTACCGCAAGGAAGAAGTCGTCTCCAGCGCCAAGCCAATCTTGAATCGTGCCCGCGACACCAAGTCGCTGGCAGCGTCCTACACCATGAAGCGCGACCAGCACCTGCTCAGCGCCAGCCTGCGTCGCGACAAGATGTCGGAAACCGGTTCGACCACCACTGGCAGCCTTGGTTACGGCTACCAGATCAACAATGCCTTGCGCGCTACCGCCAGCTATGGCACCAGCTTCCGCCAGCCCACCTACAATGAACTGTATTACCCAGGTTACGGCATTACCAGCAACCGTCCTGAAAAAGGCCGCAATGCGGAAGTTGGCCTGCGCTACGATGATGGCAAGACGCAACTGAGCGCCGTGTACTATCACAATCGTGTAACCGATTTGCTGATTTATGCGGATACCTGTCCGGTTGAAGTGGCCACGCATCCGTTCGGCTGCGCCTACAATGTCAACAAGGCATTACTGGAAGGCATCACCCTGACCGGCCGCCGCAAGTTTGGCGACTTTGGCCTCAGCGGCAATATCGACCTGCAAGATCCACGCGATCAAACCCTGGACAAATCGCTGGTGCGCCGCGCCAAGCGTCACGCCAACTTTGCAGCCGACTACAACATCGGTCAACTGAACACAGGCGCCGAATGGCAATTGTCGGGCAAACGCTTTGAAAATCCTGCCAACACGACCAGCCTGGGCGGTTATGGCCTGGTCAACCTGTTCGCGACCTATCAAGTGGCACGTGACTGGTCAGTGCTGGCACGCTGGAACAATATCACTGACAAGAAGTATGAACTGGCACGTAACTACAATACCGCTGGCTCCAACTTCTTCGTCGGCCTGCGTTACGGCTCGAAATAACCATGTTGTAATGATGTAAGCTGCGGGCGATGGCATGCCGCCGTCGCCCGCAGATGCAGTTCTGCAGTCCCCGTTTTTAAGGCAGTACATGCACCCATTTTTCCGCAACATGCGCCACCGCGCCACCGTGATCCTCACGGTGCTGATCGTGTGCGCAATTGCCAGCCTGATTTTCTCCGGCATGATCGGTTCGATCGCGATTCCGCTCGCCGACCTGCCTTCCGCCTTGTTCCATGTCGTGCAGGGCAAGACCGAGACCCTCGCCGCCACCCTGCTCGACCTGCGCCTGGGCCGCGCGCTGACCGCCTTTGTCACCGGCGCAGCGCTGTCGCTGGCCGGCGTCATGATGCAGGCGCTGCTGCGCAACCCGTTGGCCGACCCGTACGTGTTGGGCATTTCTGCTGGCGCTTCCGTCGGCGCGCTGGCCGCCCTGCTGTTCATGTGCGCGCTGTGGGTGGTCGACGCGGCCGCCTTTGCCGGCGCCGTCGGCGTGTCCATGCTGCTGTATTTATTTGCCCGCCGCGACCTGCGCGGCGGCACGGCTGCCGAAGGCGGCGCCTCGCTCTTGCTGCTGACAGGCGTGATCCTGGCCTCGGCCTGCATGGCCATCGTCACCCTGATGCTCTCGATTGCTCCGGAAAGCCGCTTGCGCAGCATGGTGTTCTGGATGATCGGCGACCTGGCCGGCGCGCCCGCGCGGCTGATGCCATGGCTGGTCTTGGCCGGTGCCATGGTCTTCGCCTTGCGCAGCGCGCGCTCGCTGAACGTCATGGCCCTGCACGCGGAAGCGGCCAGCACGCTGGGCGTGCGCGTAGGCGCCCTGCGCAAGGGACTGTTCTTCTGTTCCGGCCTGCTCACGGCCAGCGCCGTCACCAGCGCCGGCAGCGTGGGTTTTGTCGGCCTGATCGTGCCGCACGCGCTGCGCTTTGCCTGCGGCCCCGATCATCGCCTGCTGATACCGGCCGCCGCACTGGCCGGCGGCACTTTCCTGGTACTGGCGGACACGTTGGCGCGTACCGTGCTGGCGCCCTTGCAGCTGCCCGTCGGCGTGGTCACGGCCATGATAGGCGCACCCGTCTTCCTGTACCAATTGCACCGGCTGCGCAGGGGATGAAAAAAGCATGATCCGCACCTACCAACTCGGCCTGAAGGCAGGCACGCGCTGCCTGGTGGAAAACCTCACCTGGCACATCAGGGATGGCGAATGCTGGAGCGTGATCGGCCGCAATGGTGCTGGCAAGAGCACCTTGCTGCGCGCGCTGGCCGGTTTGCGCGAACCGGATGCGGGCCACGTGACGATACAGGGCCGCGCCCTGGTCGACTGGCCGCTGGAGGAGCTGGCGCGTGAACGGGCCTTCCTGGCGCAAGCGCGCCACGATGCGTTCTCGTACCGCGTCATCGAAACCGTGCTGTCGGCGCGCCACCCTTATCACGACAACCATTACTGGGAAGGCAGCGACGACCAGCGTATCGCCCTGGCGGCACTGGCATCGATGGAAGTGGAGCACCTGGCCGAGCGCGACGTGCGCAGCCTGTCCGGCGGCGAACGCCAGCGCGTGGCGATCGCCGCCATGCTGGCGCAGGACACGCCCTTGCTGCTGCTGGACGAACCGGCCAATGCGCTGGACCTGGCGCACCAGGTCAGCGTCATGGGCCTGCTGTCGAAGCTGTGCCGCGAACAGAATAAAACCGTGGTGATGGTGGGACATGACCTGAACCTGGCACACAGCGTCTCGACCCATGCGCTGCTGCTGATGGGCGACGGTGGCTGGCTGGCCGGCTCCGTGGCCGAAGTGATGCAGGCATCCATCCTGGGCGACTACCTGGGCCACCCGATCGAGATCATCGCCCACGGCAAACGCAAGATATTCATACCCAAAGAGGATCAACAATGAGCGACAACATCAACGCGGACACCGCCGCTATCAACGAACGCCACCGCGTGCGCATGGAACGCAAAAAAGCCATCATCGACGCGGCCATCGCCAAGGCCGACAAGGAAATCGGCATCATCATCGTCAACACGGGCAATGGCAAAGGCAAGAGTTCGAGCGGCTTCGGCATGGCCATCCGCGCCATGGGCCACGGCATGAAGGTGGGCGTGGTGCAGTTCATCAAGGGGGCCATGTCGACGGGCGAAGAAAAATTCCTGCGCCGCTTCCCCGACGAAATCAGCTTTCATGCGATGGGCGAAGGCTATACCTGGGAAACGCAGAACCGCGAACGCGACATCGAAAAAGCCGAACTGGCATGGGAGCAGGCGAAGACCTTCCTGGCCGACCCCAGCTACGGTCTGGTGCTGTTCGACGAACTCAATATCGCCCTCAAATACAACTACCTCGACGTGCACAAGGTCATCGCCGACCTGCTGGAACGCCCGGCCATGCAGCACGTGGTCATCACGGGCCGCGGCGCGCCGGACGAATTGATCGCCATCGCCGACACCGTCACCGAAATGGCCGTCGTCAAGCATGCGTATGCGGCCGGCATCGGCGCACAAATCGGCACCGAGTGGTAACAGCGCCATGACGCGCACCCTGGTCTTCGGCGGCGCCCGTTCCGGCAAGAGCGCCTATGCGGAAAAGCTGGCCCGCGAGTCGGGCAAGGAAATCGTCTATATCGCCACCGCGCAGGCGGGCGATGAGGAGATGGCCACGCGCGTCAGGCACCACCGTGCGCAGCGCCCGGCCGAGTGGGCGACACTGGAAGAACCGCTGCGTCTGGGCGACGCCATCCTGCGGGAAGCATTGCCCGGACGCCTGCTGCTGGTCGACTGCCTGACCTTGTGGCTGACGAACCTGATGTTTTCCAGTGGCGAAACCTATCCCGACGTGGGCGACATCGCCCTGCCCGAACTGTTCCACAGCGAGCGCGCACACCTGCTGTACGCGCTGGCCGAACTTGGCGATACCGGCTGCGACCTTGTTCTGGTATCGAACGAAGTGGGCATGGGCATCGTGCCGTATGGCGCCATCTCGCGCTGCTTCACCGATGAGGCGGGCCGTCTGAACCAGGCCGTGGCGGCCATCTGCGACAGGGCCGTGTTTGTCGCCGCCGGCCTGCCCCTGCACCTGAAAGGCGCCCCATGCTGAGCGGCTTGTCGCTGCCCATGCTGGCAGGCCTGATGACGGCCGGCGTGCTGCTCGATCTGATCCTGGGCGAGACGCGCCGCTGGCATCCGCTGGTGGGCTTTGGCCGCATCGCCAGCGCGCTCGAACGCCTGCTGAACCGGGGCCGTGGGCATTTTCTGCGCGGCGCGCTGGCGTGGGTATTGGCCGTACTGCCGAGCAGCTATGCCGCCTACTGGTTGTGCGGCCTGGCCGGTGCGGCCCTGCACGTCTTCCTGCTGTATCTGTGCCTGGGCTTGCGCAGCCTGCGCGACCACAATCAACCGATCGCCGACGCCCTGGCCATGGACGACCTGGACAACGCGCGCCTGCTGACGGCGCGCATCGTCAGCCGCGACACGGCCAACGCCGATGCGGCCAGCCTGGCCAAGGCCAGCACGGAATCCCTGCTGGAAAACGGCAACGACGCCGTCTTCGGCACCCTGTTCTGGTTTGCCGTGGCAGGCGGCCCCGGCGCCGTGCTGTTCAGGCTGGCCAATACCCTCGACGCGATGTGGGGCTACCGCAACGAACGCTACGACTGGTTCGGCTGCTGCGCCGCGCGCATCGACGACATATTGAATTACCTGCCGGCGCGCCTGACGGCCCTGTCTTATGTCTTGCTAGGCAAGACCATGGCGGACAAGCAGCGCGCCTGGCACTGCTGGCGCAGTCAGGCCCCCAGCTGGGGCAGCCCGAACGCGGGGCCCGTGATGGCCAGCGGCGCCGGTGCCCTCGGCCTGGCCCTGGGTGGCGACGCCATCTACGACGGCGAGCTGGAACGCCGCCCGCCGCTGGGCGCCGGCCGTCCGGCCGAAGCGCGCGACATCGACCGCGCCTGGCGCCTGGTGGCCGAAACGGCCGTGCTGTGGCTGATCTGGGTGGCGCTGCTGGCCGGGCTGTATTACCTGCGGGGGAAATACCTTGCTTGAACATGGCGGCAACCTGCGCGACGCCGCGCGCGAATATGGACGACCACTGGCCGACTGGATCGACCTGTCGACCGGCATCAATCCGCACGGCTATCCCGTGCCCGCCAGCAGCGCCAGCGCCTGGCACCGTCTGCCGGAAAGCAACCCGGCGCTGACCGCCGCCGCCTGTGCCTACTATCACGCGCCAGCCATGCTGCCGGTGGCCGGCACGCAGGCGGCCATTCAGGCCTTGCCCCGGCTGCGCGCGCCATCCTGTGTGGTGGTCGCCGCGCCCTCGTACGCGGAGCACGCGCACCACTGGGGCCAGCACGGTCACAGCTTGCGCCATGTACCGTATGCGCAGCTGGCCAATGCGGTGGACAGCTGCGACGTGATGGTTGTCTGCAACCCGAACAACCCCACCGGCGCGCACATCGCGCCCGAGGTGCTGCTGGACTGGGCAAACAGGCTGGCCCTGCGCGGCGGCTGGCTGGTGGTCGATGAAGCGTTTGGCGACACGCAAGCGCAAGCCGGCCTGGGGCCGCATGCGGGCCAGCCGGGACTCATCGTGCTGCGCTCGGTCGGCAAATTCTTCGGCCTGGCGGGACTGCGCCTGGGCTTTGTCGCCGCCCATCCCGAACTACTCAGCAAGCTGGCCGACATGCTGGGGCCATGGACCGTCAGCGGCCCGGCGCAGCAAGTGGCCCTGGCCGCGCTGACCGACGCGCCCTGGCAGGATGCGATGCGCCTGCGCCTGCGCGATGAAGGCGAGCGCCTGCGCCAGCTGCTCGCCAGCCACGGCATCGACAGCGGCGGCTGCGCGCTGTTTCAATGGTGGCCGGAAGAAGACGCCGAAGCCTTCTGGCGCCACATGGCGCAGCAGGGCATCTGGGTGCGCCTGTTCCGCCACGCCGCCTACGGCATCCGCCTGGGCTTGCCGCCGAACGAAGACGCCTGGCTCCAGCTGGAACAGGCACTCACCACATGGAAGAAGCTATGAACCACTTGAAAACAGCACTGCTACTGGCAGCACTGATCTCGACCCAGGCGCACGCCGCCATCACCGTGCGCGATGACGATGGCAATACCGTCACCCTGGCCAGGCCCGCGCAGCGCATCCTGGCGCTGGCGCCGCACGTCACGGAGCTGCTGTTCGCAGCTGGTGGCGGCGAGAAAATCGCCGGCGTCGTCAGCTATAGCGACTATCCGGAAGCGGCGAAAAAACTGCCGCAGGTAGGCGACAACCGCCAGTACGACATGGAACGTATCATCGCCATGAAACCGGACCTGATCGTCGTGTGGATGCATGGCAGCGCCGAGCGCCAGATCGCCATGCTGCGCCATCTAAAGGTGCCGATTTATCACAGTGAGCCGCGCAAGCTGGCCGACATCCCGGACAGCATGGAGCGCCTGGGACAGTTGATGGGCACGGAAAAAGTCGCCAAACCGGCCGCCGCGCAGCTGCGCGCCAAACTGGCCAGCCTGACGGCCCAGTATGCGCAACGCCCGCCCGTGCGCGTGTTTTACCAGGTGTGGGACAAGCCCCTGTACACCTTGAGCGGCGCGAGCATCATCAGCGACTCCATGCGCGTGTGCGGCGCGCAGAATATCTTTGCCGCGATGAAGGTGGTGGCGCCCGTCGTCACACCGGAAGGCGTGCTGCAGGAAGACCCGGAAGTCATTTTCGGCACCAGCGAAAAAAGCGATCCACGCAGCGAAGGCGGCCTGGCCATGTGGCGCGCCTTCCCCTCGATGACGGCCGTGCGCAGGAATAATCTGTTCCGCCTGAATGGCGACCTGCTGAACCGCGCCGGCCCGCGCATGATCGAAGGCACGGCCGCCATGTGCGAACAGCTGGAGGTGGCCCGCCAGCGCCGCAGCGCTCCCGCCGCCAAGACGGCGCCATGAGTCACTACCAGCGCATCGCCTGCCTGTCGACGGAAGCCGTGGAAACGCTGTATGCGCTGGGTGCGCAAGACGTCATCGCAGGCATTTCCGGCTTTACCGTGCGTCCGCCACGGGCGCGCGAGGAAAAAACCAAGATCAGCGGCTTTTCGTCCACGAACCTGGAACGCATCCTGGCAGTGAAACCGGATCTCGTGATCGGCTTTTGCGACATGCAGGCCGATATCTGCCGCGACCTGGTCAAGGCCGGCATCGAAGTGCACCAGTTCAACCAGCGCACGGTGGACGGCATCCTGCGCATGATCGCCGTGCTGGCCGCGCTGGTGCAGCGCGAAGAAGCGGGACGCGCACTGATCGCCAGCCTGCGCGCGGACATCGCCGCCGCTGGGGCCCGCGCCGCCGCCTGGACGTGCAAGCCCGTGATTTACTTTGAAGAGTGGAATGATCCCCTGATGAGCGGCATCGGCTGGGCGGCGGAATTGATCGGCATCGCCGGCGGCACGGACGCCTTCCCGGAATTGTCCGCGCACCCGGGCGCGAAAGAGCGCATCATCGCCGATCCCTTGGCCGTGGTGCGGCGCGCGCCCGACATCATCATCGCCAGCTGGTGCGGCAAGAAGTTCCAGCCCGCGCAACTGGCTGCACGCCCGGGCTGGGATGCGATTCCCGCCGTGAAAAACCAGATGCTGTTCGAGATCAAGTCGCCCGATATCCTGTCGCCCGGTCCGGCCGCCATTACAGAGGGGTTACGCCAGATCAGCGACATCATCGCGCAATGGCAGGAGCGCCAGCCATGAACACCCCCGTCCCCTTCCTGATGGTGCAAGGCACGACGTCCGACGCGGGCAAAAGCACCGTCGTTGCAGCCCTGTGCCGATTGTTGATGCGCCGTGGCGTGACGGTAGCGCCGTTCAAGCCGCAAAACATGGCATTGAATAGCGCCGTCACGGCGGACGGCGGAGAAATCGGCCGCGCGCAAGCCTTGCAGGCACTGGCCTGCGGCATCGCGCCGCACACGGACATGAACCCGGTACTCTTGAAACCGTCGTCGAACACGGGCGCGCAGGTGATCATCCATGGCAAGGTGCGCGCCGAAATGGATGCGCGCGACTACCAGCAATATAAAACCATCGCCATGGGCGCCGTGCTCGAATCGTTCGCGCGCCTGCGCCAGCAGTACGACGCCGTCATCGTCGAAGGCGCCGGCAGCCCCGCCGAAGTCAATCTGCGTGCACGCGACATCGCCAACATGGGCTTTGCGGAAGCCGTCGACTGTCCCGTGATTCTGGTGGCCGACATCGACCGTGGCGGCGTCTTCGCGCACATCATCGGCACCCTGGCATGTTTGTCCGACAGCGAGCGCGCGCGCATCCTCGGCTTTGTCATCAACCGCTTCCGCGGCGACATCTCGCTGCTACAACCCGGCATCGACTGGCTGGAGCAGCAAACTGGCAAGCCCGTACTGGCCGTGCTGCCCTACCTGCAAGGCTTGTTCCTCGACGCGGAAGACGCCGTCGAAGCGATGCAGACAGAACGCGGCGCCTTCAAGGTGCTGGTGCCGCAACTGCCACGCATCAGCAACCACACGGATGTCGATGCGCTGCGCGCCCATCCCGGCATCGACCTGCAATTCATCCAGCAAGGACAGCCGATTCCGCCGGCCGACCTGGTGATCCTGCCCGGCAGCAAGAACACGCGCGGCGACCTGGCCTGGCTGCAGCAGCAGGGCTGGCCCGCCTATCTGGCGAAGCACCTGCGCTACGGCGGCAAGGTCATCGGCATTTGCGGCGGCTTCCAGATGCTGGGGCAAAGCGTGTGCGACCCGCTGGGCGTGGAAGGTGCGGCGGGAGAGTCAACGGCACTGGGCCTGCTCGACATGGTGACGGAGCTGACAAACGACAAGCGGCTGCAACAGGTGCGCGGCCAATGTGCGTTTGCCGGCGCGGACGATGCGCGCGTGGCAGGCTATGAAATCCACATGGGCGTCTCGCAGGGCGCCGCCCTGCGGCAGCCGGCGTTCATGATCGATGGACGGCCCGAGGGGGCCGTATCGGGCGACGGGCAAATCCTGGGCAGCTATTTGCACGGCATGTTCGACACGCCCGCCGCATGTTCGGCGCTGCTGCGCTGGGCGGGGCTGGACTCCGGCCACACGGTGGACACCGCCGCCCTGCGCGAGGCCAGCCTGGAGCGCATTGCCGACGCGGCGCTGCCGTTGCTGGATGCACTGGAACGATTGCCACGCTGATGGGGATGTCGGGTTACGCCGTACCGGCTAACCCGACCTACTTGCTGGATCAGATCAAACGCTAGCGGCTATTTTTTCAGGCACATGCCCATGTACGAACGGTCGGTCGAAAACTCGACTGCCATGCTCGACGACACGGGCATGAACATCGAATAGTCGGCTGGCACATCGGCCGGGTCCTTGAACACGGCGATACCATCGAAATCGACGGCTTGCGCGCCCAGGCCCAGCTTGTTGACGGTGATGGTTTCCGCATGCGTCTTGCCGGTCGTGTTATTCGTCAGAGTGGCAGTGCTGCCGGCAACGACGATGTTTGCGCTGATGCCCGACGCCGCGCAGGCGTAACTGCCGGCGATTTCGGTGCCGATCTTCAGTTGTTTGGCCGCCACGATGGTGCCCACGCGCAACACGTTCTGCTGGTTGCGGCTGTAGCGGTCGATGAACAGCGCCAGCCCCCGGTCCCCCGCGTGCACGTGCACGATGCCGAAGTCCTGGCCACCCTGGCGGGCGACGAGCAAGCCGGTCTTCGCATCCTTGACCAGGGTCAGGCTGGCGTTTTCCGCTTCCAGCTGCGGCGATACCGCAGAGCACACGCCTTGCGCGTTGAACACGCCGCCATTGCACAGTTGGGCCGCTCCGTCGGCTGCGATCTTGAGACTGCCTTTCGGATTGAAGCGGTCAGCGCCGTTCGATGCATTGCGCATGGCACCCAGGAAAATATAGTTGCCGGCCAGCTTGGCCACGTCACCCACCGCATAGCCGCTGCCGCTGACGGTCGAGACCATGTTACCCAATTTGATATTGCCCGACAGCAGACGCGTGCGCGCATCGACGGTAACGCTGAAATCCGTTGCCGTGTAGGTGGTCAGATTACCGGTGGTAGTAGCGCTGAACGTGCCGCTGCGGTCGCTCAAGCCGAACTGCGTCGACAGGACACGGATGGCATAGGTTTTCTTGACGCTGTCAAACGTGATGCGCCAGGTGTCGCCGATATCGGCGGCCACGTCATACACGCTTTCGTCAGCACTGGCACCGGCAATGACAGTCAGGCCAGCCTCTTTCGCCACGGCCTCCGATGCTACCGTCACGCTGTCGGCGGGGACGACGGGAGGCGTCACCACGACGGGTGGCGTGACCGGTGCTTCCGGCGTACCGCCATCGCTGCCGCCACCGCATGCGGACAGGGCTGCGCCCAGGACAAGGAACGTAAATGCATTTTTCATGTGGTGTGACTTTCGGGAAAGATGAGGCCGGAGCTGCCAGAAACACATGCTAGCCTTGCCCGCAATCTATTGCCATGGAACAAATGTTCCATGGACGCCGCCCCCCGCACGCTGCCAGAATGACGGGCGCGGGCGGCACGCAGGCGCCATTTATGTGACAATTCATCGTACTGTCGGCTCCGTTCTTCCTCCTCAGGCTCGCACCCATGACCAGTTCCCCGATTAAAAGCTACCTTCCCTGGGTGGTCGCCACCGCCCTGTTCATGGAGCAACTCGACTCCACCATCGTCAACACCGCCATTCCCGCCATGGCCGCCAGCCTGCATGTGACGCCGCTGAGCCTGAAAGCCGTCGTCACCAGCTACATCCTGAGCCTGGCCGTGTGCATTCCCATCAGCGGCTGGATGGCCGACCGCTTCGGCACGCGGCGCGTATTTTCCGCCGCCGTTGCCATCTTCACCCTCGCCTCCATCCTGTGCGGCCTGTCCGTGAATGCCCCCATGCTGGTGGCCGCGCGCCTGCTGCAAGGGGTGGGCGCGGCCATGATGATGCCGGTGGGCAGACTCACCATCATCCGCACCTTTCCCAAGTCACAATTGCTGGCAGCCATGAATTTCGTCATCATCCCCGCCCTGATCGGCCCACTGCTGGGGCCCACGGTGGGCGGGCTGATCGTGCACTGGCTGTCGTGGCGCGAGATTTTCTTTGTCAACGTGCCAGTCGGACTGGCGGCGCTGTACCTGGCGCACCGCTACATGCCCGATTACTACGGCGACAAGCCCCGTCCGCTGGACCTGATTGGCCTGGTGCTGTTTGGCACGGGCATCGCGCTGCTGTCGTGGCTGCTGGAAATTTTCGGCGAACATCGCATCGATGCCACCTCGTTTGCGGTGCTGCTGTTCATTTCCATCAGCCTGCTGGCCGCGTATGCCTGGCATTCGAGCGAAGTACTGCACCCGCTGCTGCGCCTGACCCTGTTCAAGATCCGCACCTTCCGCGTCTCTGTGGTGGGCGGCTTCGTCACGCGCCTGGGCGTGGGCGGCCTGCCCTTTCTCTTGCCGCTCTTGTACCAGCTGGGCCTGGGCTTGCCCGCCTGGCAGTCCGGCTTGCTGATGATGCCGTCGGCGGCGGCGGCCATGGGCATGAAATTCATTTCCGCGCGCGTGTTGGCCCGCTTCGGCTACCGCCAGGTGTTGATCGTCAATACCGTGCTGATCGGCATCACCATCGCCATGTTTTCGCAGGTCGGCGCGGGCACGCCCCTGTACGTGATCGTCGGCATCAGCCTGTGCCTGGGCTTTTTCAATTCGCTGCAATTTTCCAGCATGAACACCATCGCGTATGCCGATGTCGACAAGACCGACTCCAGCATGGCCAGCACCATCGCCAGCTCGATGCAGCAACTGTCGATGAGCTTTGGCCTGGCCTTCGGTTCGCTGATCACGGGCTGGTACCTGGGCGACATGCCGCAGTCGGACCGCGCCATGCTCAGCACAGCCCTGCACCACACCTTCCTGACCCTGGCGGCCCTGACGGTACTGTCCTCGCTGACCTTCTGGACCTTGCGCCGCGACGATGGAGAAAGCATCAGCAAGGGCACCGACAGCGACGAGGAAGAGGCGGCCGACGTGAAAGCCCAGGCCCTTGTGCAGACGGAAGTACAAACCACAAAAGGCTGAGCCACCTCAAGCTTGCCGCCGGCGCCGCTGGCGCTTTTTCCTGACGCTGCTACCGTGACGGCAGGAGGTGCACATGGCGGCCGAGCGGCGCTTTGCATGGAAGGGCACGGACCGTCATGGCCAGGCGGTCGATGGCATCTTGCGCGCCGCCGACGCCAGCGCGGCCACGCTCGCGCTACGACGCCAGGGCATCCTCGCCACCCGTGTGCAGGCTGTGCGCGCCGCGCCCGGCAAGGCCATCACGCGCAAGGATATCGCGCTGTTCACGCGCCAGCTGTCGACCATGATGGCGGCCGGCGTGCCGCTGCTGCACGCCTTCGACATCGCCGGCAAGGGACACGCCAAACCCGCCGTCACCGAGCTGATGCGCGACTTGCGCCACGCCATCGAAGCGGGCAGCAGCCTGCAGCAGGCCTTTCGCCAGTTCCCGCTGCTGTTCGACGAGCTGTACTGCAAGCTGCTGGCGGCCGGCGAACAGGCGGGCATCGTGCAGGACTTGCTGGCGCGCCTGGCCACGCACCAGGAAAAGGCCATCGCCCTGCGGCGGCAAGTGCGCGGCGCGCTGATGTATCCGCTGATCATCGTGCTCGTCGCCATCGCTGTCACGGCCATCATCATGAGCGTGGTCGTGCCCGCCTTCCGCCAGGTCTTCGACAGCTTCGGCGCGCCCTTGCCGCTGCCCACCCTGCTCGTCATGGACTTATCCGCTTTTGTTGTCCGCTACTGGCTGGCTCTGTTGGCGGCGCTCGTGCTCGCTTGCCTGCTGCTGCACCTGGCCTGGCGCCGCTGGCCCGCCTTGCGGCGCAACACGCAGTTGCGGGCATTGCGCCTGCCCGTGTTCGGCCCACTGTTGCGCAAGGCGGCGATTGCCCGCTGGACGCGCACCCTGGCCGCCATGTTCGCCGCCGGCGTGCCACTGCTCGACTCGCTCGGCCTGGTGGGCGCCGCCGCCGGCCACGCGCAGTACCAGGAAGCGACGACACGCATCGAGCGTGAAATCCGCGCCGGCGGCAGTCTGGCCCTGGCCATGGAGCACAGCGGCGTGTTTCCCCCGCTGCTGACGCAACTGGCCCTGATCGGCGAGGAGTCGGGCGCACTCGACGCCATGCTGTCGCGCGCGGCCGACATCATCGAGGCCGACATCGACGCCACGGTGGCCACCCTGTCCACGCTGCTGGAACCGGCGCTGATGGTGGTGCTCGGCGTGCTGGTCGGTTCGCTCGTGATCGCCTTGTATCTGCCGATTTTCAAGCTGGGCGCCGTGATTTGACTGCGCGCCTGCAGGTTGCCACCGACACCCGGCATGCACCCATGCATACACCCATGCATGTAATACATCTACCTTCCTATCAAATAATAGCCATTGACTATCCAATAGATGTACAATATATTTAATTAATAGATAGTAAGTATCGTATATTCATATCGCAATGCAGCGCATGAGGTAATCCCGGGGGCTACCCGCTCGCCGTCGCACTGCTTACATGGTAGGGCCAGACTTGATTGTTTTGCCCCGCCCCGACATTCCACTCTTCTTCAAATTTCGATCATGCGTACTTCCAAAGCCCAACAAGCCAAAAACCATCGGCTGATCATTCAGACCGCAGTGGACCTGATGACCCAGCATGGGTTTGAGGGCACCACGATGAAGCAGATCGCGCGTGCCGCCGACGTGGGTGATGCCACCATCTACAAATACTTCCCGACCAAGGAGAAACTGGTAACCGCCTACTTTCAGCAAGCAATTGCAGACGCAGTGGCGCAGGCCGACAAGACGCAGGGACAGAACGAATTTTCGCTGCAGGAGCGCCTGCAACTGGTGGTCGAGAGTCTGCTGGAAGGCTTGCTGGCCGACCGTGAATTTGTGGGTCTGGCGCGCGGCATGGTGGAGCGCGCGCCCACGCTGCTGTTGGGTGAGCAACTCCCCGGCAAGCCTTTGCTCCAGCAAACCTTCCTCCAGATGCTGGAGCAGGCCGAGACGACCGGTGAAATCGTGTCTTGCGGCTTCAAGCCTAGCCTGGCCGGACTGTTGGCCGACTATATGTACGGCGTCATTGCGTACTGGCTGCGCGACACCTCCGACCAGTTTTCCAACACCACACAAATGGTCGATTTAAGTTTGGGCGTGCTCGTGTTAGCCTTGCGCAGCGGCCTGGTGGACAAGCTGCTGGAGCTGGGCGGTTTCATGGTGCGCAGCCAGCTGGCGCGCCTGATGCAAGACGGTAATGGCTTGCTGGATCTGCTGCAATTGGCCCGCCGCGGCTTGGGCGGGGTACGCTCATGAGGCCCACGACCAAGACGAACAAAGTTGCGCAATTGCCGCGTACCGGGCGTCTTTCGCGTGGCGCGATTGTCGGCATGGCAGTGGCGCGAGCCGGGCTGAGCCACCTGGGCCATAAGGCCAAGTCGATGACGCGCGACGATGCGAAAACGGAACAGGCCCGCGTGGAACATGGGGCGGAACTCGGGCGCATCCTGTTTGCCGCGTTGAACCAGCTCAAGGGCACGGCACTCAAAGCCTCGCAGCTGCTCAGCATGGAACTAGGCTTTCTACCCGAGGGCATGCGCCAGGAACTGGCCCGCGCCCACTACCAGGTCACGCCGCTGAACCGCGCGTTGGTGATCAAAGTGATGCGCCAGGAGTTTGGCCAGGATCCGCAAGCCCTGTTCCAGCAATTCGATCCGATCGCCTTTGCTGCCGCCAGTCTGGGTCAGGTCCACGCCGCCATCATGACCGATGGTCTGGCCGTGGCCGTCAAACTACAATACCCCGGAATGGCGGACTCCATAGGCAGCGACATGCGTATGCTGCGCAGCCTGCTGCAAGCCTTGGGGGAACGCTCGGAGATGATGCCCAAAGCCGATATCATCGCGCGCATGATGGATGACATCGAGCAGAAACTGGCCGAGGAGCTGGACTATTTGCACGAGGCACAGACCATGCAATGGTTTGCACAGCATCTCACGCTGCCGGGCCTGGTGATCCCCCAGCCGGTAATGGGCCGCACCACACGCCGCGTGCTGACCATGCAACGCCTGCCGGGACTGCATCTGAACGAATGGTTGCTGACCGAACCCGATCAAGCCGCACGTGACCAGGCTGGTCAGTTGCTGTTTGACGCCTTCTTTCATTGCACCTTTGTGCTGCACCGCTTGCAAGCCGACCCGCATCCGGGCAACTATCTGTTCATGCCGGACGGCCGACTGGGCCTGCTGGACTTTGGCTGCACCCACGCGCTGGACGCTGACTTTTGCCAAGCGCTCAGCGCGCTTTGGTCGGCACAGTTGCGCGACCCGGCGGACCACAGTGCCATGCATCAGGCCTATCGGGACTTGGGCCTGATTGGGCCGAATCTGAATGAACAGGACTTTTGCCAGCAACTGCTGCCGGCAATGGCCGAGCGGCATGCCTGGCAGAAGTTGCCGTTCACCGTGGCGGTGTATGACTTTGCGCAACACCCGCCATACCCACGTCCATCCGCCGAGCATCAGCGCCAGGCACTTCGGCACCTGCAGTCCTTGCCGGAGGAACTGCCCTACGTAGACCGGGCCTATTTAGGTCTGCTCCAGCTTCTCAAAACCCTCGGTGCACGTGTGCGCACCGCCAACCCCTGGATTCGTTAAATGCATACGACGTTTCTGCTTCCGCGATGCGCAGTCTTCATCATGCCTGGCAGCAGCCACGCCGCGCTTGCGTGATATCCGAGCACCACAGTTCAATCACCCAGTGCTGCACTTGATCCTAAGTAACCCCCAAACCTGTCGGCAACTCTCTCGAAAAGAAAAAACATGTCCAAGTCTGCGTATAGCGCCAAAGTATTCGCCATCTACTTGTTCGTCGTTGGGCCCGTGTTAGTCGTCGCGCCAAACTTCTTGCTGTTCATCTTACAAATTCCGCCAACCTCCGAGGTCTGGATTCATTTGCTTGGCGTTGTCGTATCCATGCTTGGCGTCTATGCGTGGGTCGCGGCCAAGCACGAAAACAAGCCGTTTCTGGTAGCGTCGGTATACACGCGCCTCTTCGTGTTCGCGGCCTTCACGACCTTCGCTGCCATAGGCCTTGCCAGCCCAATGATCGTTTTTTTCGGCGTCGCAGATCTGCTTGGAGGAATGTGGACCTACTTCGCACTGAAAGCCGACGCGCAGTCGGCAAGAACTGTCCTAAGTAACCCCCAATAAATTATTGTGATTTCTGACTTCCATAACCGGCGCTCTGCGGCGTTGCCCGCTGCTAACAGTGCTCGCACTGCGTCGCAGTGGGCGCCTTGCATAGCATCCGGTTCTGTTCGTCATAAATTCACAATAATTTCCTGAGGATTACTTAGCGGGCCAGCACTGAGTCCCGTCCAATCAGGAAAAGAAGTTCCTCACAAACAGATATTTGACGGACTTATTCACAACTGCGGACGCAAAAAATGTGGTGCTCGTCCGTGGTCTCATTTTGAATCGATGCAAGCGGCGGAGCGCAACATGAAGAAAATAGTCATCGTGATTTTTGATCATTTCACCGATTTGGATTTGTTCTTGATGTGGGACATCCTCGGGAGGAATAAAACGGACTGGCAAGTGAAGATATTGGGAACAAAGGAAGCACATCAATCCGCAAACGGTCTGCTTATCAAGACCCACGGGTGCATCAGCGAAGCGAATGACGCAGACGTTGTATTGTTTTCCAGCGGTAAAGTTGGCGTGAAAGGCGCTATCGCCAACCAGGATTTCATGCGTGCATTTTCCCTGAATCCAGATACGCAGCTCATTGGATCGATCTGTGCCGGCTCGTTCATTCTTGCCAAGTTGGGTCTGCTGGCATTGGGGCCAGCCACGACTCATCCCGATGCCAAAGAGGAACTGCAAGCGCTGGGAATTGAGGTTCTCGATTTGCCCTTGGTATGCAAAGGGAATGTGGCGACCGCAGGTGGCTGTTTGTCTGCCGTGTATCTGATCGGTTGGGCTGTTGAAGCCTTGTTCGGCCGGGACAAACGTAAAGAAACACTCAGAGAACTTATTCCGGCCGGCCAAAGCGCAATCTATGAACGACTCATTGATACGAGTATCCGAGACGCCATTGCCCCGAAAGCAGGCGTTGGCGCAATATTAGATAGAGCATGCGGGCCCATGTGACCACGATGCAAGCATTCCGTCCGCCAGAGCACGTTTGCAAACTTGGAATGCGCGCCAATCAAAACAACCGCAGTCCGACCGTCACTCACTTTACAGAGAGAGAGTTTTATTCATGACAAACGAAGCAAACAAAGTCTTCTTCATTGCCGCACCGGCAGCAGCCATGTCGGCGTCAGGATTGACGCGCATTGATTTCTCCGACGGCTATTCCGGCCAGGGGGATCGAACCTACGTGGACGCCGAACAAGCGGGGCGCGCCGTGTTCGCTGAACCGCATCGCATGCTCACCTGGCTCATTATTCTGCGCAACGGAATCGTCGCACCGTTGGGACTAAAGAAAAGTATCAGCTTTAGCGATCGCGGACTGGGGAAGATCGGCATGTTTCCGATTATTTCAAGTACGGGCACTGAAGTCGTCGTCGGTGGTGACGACAAGCATCTGGATTTTCGGATCTGGATAAGCATTCAACCGAGTCTGAAGGGATCGGAAGTGACGGTTTCAACCTTGGTTAAAATAAACAATCTCTTTGGAAGAGTTTATTTGTTTATCATCATGCCGTTTCATAAGCTGCTGACTCGCTCGCTGTTGGAGCGCGCGGTCAACCGGCGCGACAAGGTGCACCGCAAGCCATAAAGGTGACCTCATTGTTGCCCCTATCCGAATATTGACCATCTAAAGGCAGCGCAGGCGTTTCCAGCACCCTGCGCAAAACATCCCCATGTGCTGGCAGATGTTTTACACTGCGGCAGTGCCAGGCAATGTTTGCGCGGCAACATCATCACCTCAGACCAATCCACCATGCTGCAAGATACCCTGCTGTTCGCCGCGCCCGGCAATCTGCCCATCGCCCTCGTCGCCGCCCTGTTCGGCCTGATCGTCGGCAGTTTCCTCAACGTGGTGATCCACCGCGTGCCGAAAATGATGCAGCGCGAATCCGATAATTATGTGGCGGAAGAAAGCGGCTTGCCCTTGCCGTATACGGACCGCTACAACCTGATGCTGCCGCATTCGCACTGCACCGCTTGCGGCCACCGCATCACGGCCATGGAAAACATCCCCGTCATCAGCTACCTGCTGCTGCGCGGCAAGTGCAGCGCCTGCAAGGCCCCCATCTCCGTGCGCTATCCGCTGGTGGAACTGCTGACGGGCGCGCTGTCGGCGCTCCTGATCTGGCACTTCGGCAGCGGCTGGACGGGCCTGGCCACGCTCGTGTTTGCCTGGCTGCTGATCGCCATGACCTTCATCGATGCCGACACGCAAATGCTGCCCGACGACCTGACCTTCCCCCTGCTGTGGGCGGGACTGCTGGTCAACATCAATGGCACCTTCGTGCCCCTGCAGGACGCCGTCATCGGCGCGGCCGCTGGCTACCTGGCCCTGTGGGCCGTGTACTGGGCCTTCAAGCTGGCGACAGGCAAGGAGGGAATGGGCTATGGTGACTTCAAATTGCTGGCGGCGCTCGGTGCCTGGCTGGGCTGGACCATGTTGCCGACGATTATATTGTTGTCGTCGCTGGTCGGCGCCGTGGTCGGCATCGGCCTGATCGTCTTCGCCAGGCGGGGACGCGACAAACCGATTCCGTTCGGCCCCTACCTGGCGGCGGCGGGCCTGATCGCGCTGCTGTACGGCGCGCCCCTGTCGCGCCTCACGCTGGGTCTGACCGGTTGACCGGTACAGCACTGCGCCCCTATGGATAAATACATGCAACGACAAAACGTCCCTTATTTCAGCGTCGGCCTCACCGGCGGCATCGGTTGCGGCAAGAGCACGGTGGCCGACCTGTTCGCCGCGCACGGCGCCACCATCGTCGATACCGACCAGATCGCCCACAGCCTGACGGCACCGAACGGCGCCGCCATGCCGGCCCTGGTGGCGGAATTTGGCCCCGACTACGCCGATGCGCGCGGCGCCCTCGACCGCACAAAAATGCGCAAGCTGGTGTTTTCCGACGCCGCCGCCAAGGCGAAACTGGAAGCCATCCTGCATCCGCGCATCCGCCAGGCCACCCTGGCGGCCGCCGCCGAAGCGACGGGCAGCTATGTGATCTTTGCCGTCCCCCTGCTCGTCGAGTCCGGCGGATGGGTGGAAAGAGTCAACCGCGTGCTGGTCATCGATTGCCTGGAAAGCCTGCAAGTGTCGCGCGTGATGGCACGCAATGGCTTATCGGAAGAACAAGTCAAAGCCATCATGGCCACGCAAGCCACGCGCGCCATGCGCCTGGCGGCGGCGGACGATGTGATCGACAATAATGGCGATTTGGCCGCCCTGGCGCCGCAGATTGCCCAGTTGCACGATTTATATCTGGCATTTTCAAAAAGAATGGCCGGAATCGGGCCGCAACGTTTGTAATTTGTCGACGCTTGGTTCAAAATCACGGGATTGTTTGCAGGTCCTTACTTAAGGGAATTATTTTGATTGTCTACGAATACCCTTTCAACGAACGCATACGTACCTTGTTGCGGCTGGAAGACCTGTACGACAAATTCAAGTTCTTCATCCAGCAAGAGCATGCAATGCAGCACCATGTTGCCTTGGCAACTATTTTTGACATGCTCGAAGTGGCCGGCCGCGCCGACCTGAAGTCCGACCTGCTGCAGGAACTCGAGCGCCAGCGCCAGAGCCTGCTGGGCTACCGCAGCAATCCGAACGTGGAACCGGAAACCCTGGACGCCATCCTCGGTGAACTCGACAGTGTCAGCGGCGCCCTGGTGGCGGCGCAAGGCAAGACGGGGCAGAATATCCGCGACAATGAATGGCTGATGAGTATTCGCGGCCGCACCATCATCCCCGGTGGCGCCTGCGAATTTGACTTACCTTCCTACTTTGCCTGGCAAAAACGCAGCTCCGAGCAGCGCCTGACCGATATCCACGCCTGGTTCGCACCGCTGGCGCCCCTGTTCGATGCGCTGGCCCTGGTCTTGCGCCTGCTGCGCGATTCCGGCGGCCCCGTTAAACTGATCGCCAATGGCGGCAGCTACCAGCAAATGCTGCAAGGCAAGGTGTACCAGATGCTACGCCTGAGCCTGGATGAAAACATCGGTGCCATCCCTGAAATTTCCGCCAACAAATATATGCTGTGGGTACGCTTCACTACCCAGGGTGGCGACTTGAAACCCAAGCCGCTGGAAGAAGATGTTCCGTTCGAGCTCACGCTCTGTAATTTTTAACTGTTACTTATTTGCCCCATCATGACCGTCGTTAATTGCCCTACCTGTGCCGCCAAAGTCGAATGGACTGAAGCCAACAAATTCCGCCCCTTCTGCTCGGAACGCTGCAAGCAGATCGACCTGGGTGCCTGGGCCGAAGAGAAATACACGATCCCCGCCGCCGATCCGTTTGAAGATCCCCTCGCAGACGAAGACAACAAGCCGCAGTAAGCGGCAATTAGCCTCAACCAAAAGGATTTTCCAGACGCAGTCCCTGCGTCACGAAACTGTCGAGCCTGCCGCTGACCACCGTCAAGCCATAGGCGATGCCCATCGCCGCGATCTGTCCATCGACGCCGCGCGCGTGGCCGCAGCCATGCAGGCGTGCGCACACGAGTGCGCAATCGAGGTCAAATTCCAGCAGCCGCGGCGCATACTCTGCCAGCACGGCTTCCAGCCAGCCTTCCAGCGCCAGAGCTTCCAGCGCCGCTTCGCGCCGCCAGCTGCGCTGTATGCCCGCACGCAACTGCGCGATCACCTGCACCGGCACATAGCGCGCTTCAGGTGCTACCCGTTCGAAAAATGCGAGCACGCCTGCCGGCGCAGCGTTGCCCTTGCGCGCCGCAACGATCACATCGGCATCGAGCAGATAGCCGGGCATAGGCATGGCGGGTCAGGAGCGGCGCTCGAAATCCGCGTCCAGCCCCACCTCGGGCATGCTGCGCAAAATATCCTCGAGCGGACGCTTCGGCAGCGGCCGCAAGGCGCTACGCAGGATGTCGCGGTGCTCCTCTTCGATGCTGCGCCCATGCGCGCGGGCACGCTTGTACAGCGCGGCGATCAGCAATTCATCGGTATCGGTAAAGGTCAGTGTCAGCGGCATGCGAAACTCCCCCGTGCGTGATGCAAGCACTGTAGCGCAAAGCGCGCACGATACAAGGAAAGTCACAGGAAAGCTTGCGCCAGCGCGCAGCATGGCGCTGCCCGCTGGCACGATTGAACATCAGGCCAACGCCAGGGATTCCCGGCGTACCTCATCGAGCCATTCCAGCAGGGGAATGGTGGCAGGCAGCAAAGGTTCCACGCCGACCGTGCCCTGCCAGGCGAACGCCTGCCCTTCCAGGCTTTGCGGCTCGCCCCGCCATTCGCGGCTGATATAGAAATGCAGGCGCACATGGGCGTGCGGATACACATATTCGACGCCGCACCAGGCTTCGGCGCTGTCGATATACAGCCCCAGTTCCTCGACAAACTCGCGTTTCAAGGCATCAAAAATGGCTTCGCCCGGTTCGACTTTGCCGCCAGGAAACTCCCAATAGCCGTCATACGGCTTGCCGGCCGGGCGCTGGCCCAGCAGCACGTCGCCATTCGGCTTCATCAGGATGCCAACGGCGACGTCCACCGGTTTCACTTTCACATCGCTCATTGCGGCAACTCTCCCGCAGGTAGTTTCCCAGCATAATCGCGCGCGAATTGCCAGGCTACCCGGCCCGAACGCGAACC
This sequence comes from Janthinobacterium sp. PSPC1-1, assembly GCF_049897625.1. Classification (NCBI taxonomy): domain Bacteria; kingdom Pseudomonadati; phylum Pseudomonadota; class Betaproteobacteria; order Burkholderiales; family Oxalobacteraceae; genus Janthinobacterium; species Janthinobacterium sp. PSPC1-1. Next base: position 25,900 of record NZ_JAFCWP010000007.1, read on the forward strand.
GCGCTGCAAGGCCCAGCGCAGGGCGTCGCCGCGCGCTGCCGCGATCTGCTCCGGCGTGCAGCCGAAGGAAGCGAGCCAATGGGCCGCGATATCGAGGTAATCATCCTGCTTGAACGGGTAGAACGACAGCCACAGGCCGAAGCGCTCGGACAGCGAGATTTTCTCTTCCACCGTCTCGCCCGGATGCAGATCGCCGTCGTCGTCCGTCTTGTAGCTGGTATTGTCCGACATGCGTTCCGGCATCAGATGACGGCGGTTCGAGGTGGCATAGATCAGCACATTGTCCGATTGCGCGGCGATGCTGCCATCGAGCGCCACCTTCAGCGCCTTGTAGCCGCTCTCGCCCTCTTCGAACGACAGGTCGTCGCAAAAGATGATGAAGCGCTCGGGGCGCGCCGCCACCAGGTCGACGATGTCGGGCAGGTCGGCAAGATCCGCCTTGTCGACTTCGATCAGGCGCAGGCCCTGGCCGGCAAACTGGTTCAGGCATGCCTTGATCAGAGAAGACTTGCCCGTGCCGCGCGCACCCGTCAGCAGCACGTTGTTGGCCGGACGGCCACCGACGAACTGGCGCGTGTTCTGTTCAATTTGCGCTTTTTGCGTGCCGATATTGTGCAAGTCGTCCAACGCGATGTTCGACACGTGGGCCACCGCCTGCAAATGGCTGGCGGCGCCCTGGCGCCGGCGCCAGCGGAAGGCAAAGCTGGTCCAGTCCGGCGCTGGCGTCGCCTGCGGCAGGATCGCCTCCACGCGCGCCAGCAAGCTTTCCGCGCGCAGCAGGAATTGATCGAGACCGGTCATGAGCGGTAGTCGGCGTTGATCGACACGTAGTCATGCGACAGGTCGCACGTCCACAGGGTGGCCGTGGCATCGCCGCGCGCCAGTTTCACGCGGATGGTGATTTCGCTTTGCTGCATCACGCGCTGGCCATCCTGTTCCTGGTAGTCCGGGTTGCGGCCACCATTCTTGGCGACCCACACGTCGTCCAGGTACAAATTCAATTGACCCACGTCCAGGTCGTCCACGCCCGCGTAGCCGATGGCGGCCAGGATGCGGCCCAGGTTCGGATCGGAGGCGAAGAAGGCCGTTTTCACCAGCGGTGAATGGGCGATGGAATAGGCGATCTTGCGGCACTCTTCCACGTTGCGGCCATCTTCCACGGTCACGGTCATGAACTTGGTCGCGCCTTCGCCGTCGCGCACGATGGCTTGTGCCAGGAAGGTCGACAATTCGGTCACGGCGGCAGCCAGTTCCGCATAGTGCGGCGAGTCGATGGAATCGATGACCAGGCTTCCCGCGCCCGTGGCCACCAGCATGAACGAGTCATTGGTGGACGTGTCGCCGTCGATGGTGATGCAGTTGAACGATTTGTCGGCCGCCTGCTTCACCAGCTGGTCCAGCACCGGCTGCGCCACGGTGGCGTCAAACGCAAGGAAACCCAGCATGGTGGCCATGTTCGGCTTGATCATGCCGGCGCCCTTGCTGATGCCCGTCAGGGTCACCGTGTGGCCACCGATGGTGAGCGTGCGCGAGCCGGCTTTCGGCTGCGTGTCGGTGGTCATGATGGCTTCGGCGGCCGAGAACCAGTTATCCGATGTCAATGCCGATACGGCTTGCGGCAAGCCGGCCACCAGGCGCTGCACGGGCAGCGGTTCGAGGATCACGCCGGTAGAAAACGGCAGGATTTGTTGCGGCGTGCAGCCCAGCAGGTCGGCCAGCGCGGCGCAGCTGGCCTGCGCATCGGCCAGGCCCGATTCGCCCGTGCCCGCATTCGCGTTGCCTGTATTGACCAGCAGCGCGCGGATCGGCGCGGCGCCGGCCGTCACGGCCGCCAGGTTGGCTTTCGCAATTTGCACGGGCGCGGCGCAGAAGCGGTTCAGGGTGAACACGCCAGCCACGGTGGCCGTCGGCGCCAGTTTCAATACCAGCAAATCCTTGCGGTTGGGTTTCTTGATGCCGGCTTCGGCAACACCGATTTCAATGCCGGCGACGGCTTTCAAGTCGGCGGCGACGGGCTTGGGAGAATTGACGGCCATGGTGATTTCTTCTGCGAGGGAAAAGGGAAGCGCTATTGTAGCGCCTTCGCGGCGCCGTTGAACATACGGCAAATGAATAGTCGCAACGGCCCCGGCTGCGCCGCAGCGGGTCGGCAGCGTGGCCAGGTTTGCGATTTATCAGAACCATGCCACCTGGCGGCGCTAAGGTAGGGGAATGGACGATGGTGAGTCATGCCATCGCACCGGCCAGAGAGGATGTCATGGCGCATGCTCAGTCAAACCGAATGCAGCACAGCGATACGGGTCTGTCATGCCTGTTGCGTCTGTTATGCCTGTTTTGCCTGCTGGCCTGGTTGACGGCCTGTACGGTGCAGGATGGCGTGGCGTACCGTCTGGACGGCGACTCTGCCGAACTGGCATCTGAAGCGCCGCCTGCCGAGGTAGCGCAGCCATCGACGATCAGGCCGTCGGGCAGCGCATGGTCGGGCATGGGTGGCTTGCTGGGCAACCTCGGCAATCTGGTCGGCAGCACAGGCAGTGGCGGCACGCTGGCGTCCGGCAACGAGACTGCGCCAGCCGGCGCCATGCACGTCACCGTGTATTACGCCACCGACAGGCAATACCAGGCCCGCAGCCATAATTATGGCTGGCAACCCAACCGCGCGGCGCCCTACCTCAGCTATGGCAGCGTCGTGGTGAGCATCCCTGAAAAAAGAGCGCCGGGCGAACTGCCGTTGCCGCCCTGGTACGCCATCCTTTCCAGCGATAATGCACAAAAATATGTACTGATCAAGGAAGCCACGCGCCTGTCGCGCACGGATTTTCTCGCTACAGTCAAGGCCAGGATACAGGCTGCCCCGGAACGGCACGCCGCCTTCATCTACATCCATGGCTACAGCAACTCCTTTGACGACGCCGCCCGGCGCACGGCGCAGATGGCGGTCGACCTCGATATCGGCGCCCTGCCCGTGTTCTACAGCTGGCCGTCGAAAGGCACCTTGGCTGGCTATGAATACGACCAGAATTCGGCCGAATGGACGCAGGCGCACCTGCAGGCCTTCCTGGCCGACTTCGCGGAACATTCTTCCGCCACGGATATCTACCTGATCGCCCACAGCATGGGCAACCGCCCGATGACCGTGGCCCTGGCCAACCTGCTGGAAAAACGCCCCGACCTGCTGCCCCTGTTCAAGCAGGTGGTGCTGGCGGCGCCGGACATCAATGCCGATGTCTTCCGCGACCAGATCGCCCCCCGTTTTGCCAGCCTCAAGCTCCCCACCACCCTGTACGCGTCCGCGAACGACAAGGCCATGCGCGCTTCCTACACCTTTGCCGACTGGGACAGGATAGGCGACATCCGCGGCCCCGTCGTCGGCATCCCCGGCATGGAACTCGTCGATGCCTCGACCGTCATCATGAACTTCATGGGACACGATTACTTCGCCAGCAACCGCGTCTTGCTGACCGATATCGCCACCATGATCAAGACGGGGCAACGGGCAAGGAACCGTGGCGGCTTGAAAGGCATTCCGTCGCAGGCGCCGCAATACTGGGCTTTTCCCTGAACACATGAACACGCAGCTCATGCCATCGCGGACATAAAAAAACGGAGACCGCAGTCTCCGTTCTTGTTCAAGCTGTCAAACCGGCTTTACGCCAATTTTCCATGACAGGCTTTGTACTTCTTGCCGCTGCCGCAAGGGCATGGGTCGTTGCGGCCCACTTTGACGCCCATGCTCACACTCATGTCGTCGACGTTGTCCATGTTGCCGCCTGCCGCAGGTGCCAGCAGTTCTTCCGGCGCCGCGTTCGGATCGAACTCGGCGTGCTGGTAGTGCACGTTTTCCACGTGCGACTGCTGCATCGCCTGTTCGGCCGCATCGACTTCTTCGCGCGACTGGATACGCACCGTCATCACGTGTTTCGTGACGTCGTTCTTGATCATGTCGAGCATCTGGCCAAACAGTTCAAACGCTTCGCGCTTGTATTCCTGTTTCGGGTTCTTCTGCGCATAACCGCGCAGGTGAATACCCTGGCGCAGGTGATCGAGTGCCGCCAGGTGTTCACGCCAGTGGCTGTCGACGCTTTGCAGCATGACATTGCGCTCGAAGCCGCCAAACGATTCCTTGCCGACGATATCGATCTTCGACTGGTACACGGCATCGGCCGCGACCAGCACTTTTTCCAGGATCTCTTCGTCCGTCAGGGTCGAATCGGCTTCCAGCATTTGCTGCAACGGCAAGTCGAGCTGCCATTCGCTGGACAGGGTATTTTCCAGGCCCTTGATATCCCACTGCTCTTCCACCGATTCGTGCGGCACATACTCGTGTACCAGGTCGGTGAACACGCCATGGCGCAGCGAGCCGATCATGTCCGAAATGTCGGTCGTTTCCAGCAATTCGTTACGCTGCTGATAAATCACCTTGCGCTGGTCGTTGGCGACGTCATCGTATTCCAGCAATTGCTTGCGGATGTCGAAGTTACGCGCTTCGACCTTGCGCTGGGCCGACTCGATCGAACGCGAGACGATGCCCGCCTCGATCGGTTCGCCTTCCGGCATTTTCAGACGATCCATCACGGCGCGCACGCGGTCGCCGGCGAAGATGCGCAGCAGCGCATCGTCGAGCGACAGGTAGAAGCGCGACGAACCCGGATCGCCCTGGCGGCCGGCACGGCCACGCAGCTGATTGTCGACGCGACGCGATTCGTGGCGTTCGGTGCCGATGATGTGCAAACCGCCCGCATTGACCACATGGTCATGCAAGGATTGCCATTCATCGCGCAAGGTCTGCGACTGGGCAGCCTTGTCGGCATCGCTCAGTTCAGGATTGGCTTCGATGAACTTGATCTGATTCTCGACGTTGCCGCCCAAGACGATGTCCGTACCGCGACCGGCCATGTTGGTGGCGATGGTGATGGCTTTCGGACGGCCTGCCTGGGCGATGATTTCCGCTTCGCGGGCATGCTGCTTCGCGTTCAGCACGTTGTGCGGCAAGTCGGCCTTGGTCAGGATGCCCGACAGCAATTCCGAGTTTTCAATCGAGGTCGTACCGACCAGCACGGGCTGGCCGCGCTCATAGCAGTCGCGGATGTCGTTCAACATCGCGTTGTATTTTTCCGCCGACGATTTGTAGACCTGATCCTGGCGGTCCTTGCGCTGCAGCGGACGGTTTTGCGGGATCACGACCGTTTCCAGGCCGTAGATTTCCTGGAACTCGTATGCTTCGGTATCGGCCGTACCCGTCATGCCGGCCAGCTTGGCGTACATGCGGAAGTAGTTCTGGAAGGTGATCGAGGCCAGGGTCTGGTTCTCGTTCTGGATCTTGACGCCTTCTTTCGCTTCGACGGCCTGGTGCAAGCCATCGGACCAGCGGCGGCCCGTCATCAGACGGCCCGTGAATTCATCGACGATGACGACTTCACTGTTCTGTACCACGTAGTGCTGATCCTTGAAGTACAGCGCGTGCGCGCGCAGGGCCGCATACAGGTGATGCACGAGGGTGATGTTGGCCGAATCGTACAGCGAAGCGCCTTCCGGCAGCAGGCCCATTTCCATCAGGATGCGCTCGGCCTTTTCATGGCCCGCTTCCGTCAGCAGCACCTGGTGCGCCTTTTCATCCTTGGTATAGTCGCCCGGCACGTCAACCTTGCCCTTGCCGTCCGGCGTTTCTTCGCCGATCTGCAAAGTCAGCAGCGCAGGCACTTCATTGATCTTGTAATACAGGTCCGTGTGGTTCTCGGCCTGGCCCGAAATGATCAACGGCGTACGCGCTTCATCGATCAGGATCGAGTCGACTTCATCGACGATGCCGAAGTTCAGGCTGCGCTGCACGCGCTCGCGCGCTTCGTAGACCATGTTGTCGCGCAAGAAGTCGAAACCGAATTCATTATTCGTGCCATACGTGATGTCGGAGTTGTACGCCTGCTGCTTGGCACTGTGCTCCATCTGCGACATGTTCACGCCCGTCGACAGACCCAGCCACGCATACAGGCGGCCCATGGTCTCGGCATCGCGCTGCGCCAGGTAATCATTGACGGTGACGATATGTACGCCCTTGCCCGACAAGGCATTCAGGTACGCTGGCAAGGTGGCCATCAGGGTCTTGCCCTCGCCCGTGCCCATCTCCGCGATCTTACCGAAATGCAAGACCATGCCGCCGATCATCTGCACATCGAAGTGGCGCATGCGCAGGACGCGCTTGCTGGCCTCGCGGCAGACGGCAAATGCTTCCGGCAACAAGGCATCGAGCGCTTCGCCAGCGGCGATGCGTTCCTTGAAGGCAGGCGTCTTCGCTTGCAGCTCGGCATCCGACAGCTTTTCGATTGCCGGCTCGAGCGCATTGATCTCGCGTACCGTTTTTTGGTATTGCTTGAGCAGCCGCTGGTTGCGGCTACCGAAAATCTGGGTCAGTAATGACATGCTTGAATTCTTGAAAAAACGCCGTTAAAAAAAGCTCGGTAGGTGACAACGAGGTAACAATCGCGTGACCGCACGGAGTTCGACTATGGCAAAAGACGATGATTTTATCATGCGTTCCCGCCAAGGTTGGGCTAATGCACCATATAACAATAGCTTAATGACAAACAAATGGCAGAAATTGCGGACATTTTCCATACTGTAAGGCAATACGGCCGGCCAGCCTGCGCCGCACCCGCCGCCGCACTCGTCATGCGCGGGCGAGTGTGCTATGTTTCGGCCATGCGAACTCCCACTTACTCTCCGGCACCGCGCCGCGGCTACGGCTTTGCCCGTTCAGGCCCGGCCGTCACGGGCGCGACCGACTTTCTGCGCGGCAATGCGACGATGGCCTCCCTGATGCCCACCGTCACGCGCCTGGCCGCCCTGCAAAAAGATTGCGCCAGGGCCTTGCCGGCGATGTTCGAGCATTGCGACATCCTGCAATTCGAGGGCGGCCAGCTGGTGCTGGCCACGCCGAACGCGGCGCTGGCGGCCAAGCTCAAGCAGCAATTGCCGAAACTGCAAGGGGAACTGGAAAGAAAGGGCTGGCAGATTTCAGGCATCAAGCTGAAAGTGCAGGTCATCAGGAGCATCGCGCCCATCGTGCATACGCGGGCGCTGGTCTTGCCGGAAAAGGCCATGACGGCCCTGGAAGAGCTGAGCACGGCCCTGCCCGCGTCGAAGCAGAACGAGCAATTGATCGCGGCGCTGCGCAATATGCTGCGCCACCACCGCGAACCTAAAGATTAGCAACGCCAGGCGGCAGCACGTAGGTCGGATTAGGCCCTTCGGGCCGTAATCCGACAACATTGTTGGCGCCTGCGGGGTTGTCGGATTACGGCCTGCGGCCTACGGCCTAATCCGACCTACGTCAACGACCACTCACGCTCCATCTGGCGTAAGTAGGATTGCGGCGCCGCCTCGTTGGTATCGAACGAGACGATTTCATACGCTTCCGGCTGTTCCAGCAGCGCCAGCAGCAGCTGGTTGTTCAGTGCGTGGCCGGACTTGTGCGCCGTGTAATACGCCAGCAAGGGGTGGCCCACCAGGTACAGGTCGCCGATGGCGTCGAGGATCTTGTGGCGCACGAACTCGTCTTCATAGCGCAAGCCATCGGCGTTGAGGATGCGGTATTCATCCATGACGATGGCGTTTTCCAGCGAACCGCCACGCGCCAGGCCCATGCCGCGCAAGCTTTCCACGTCCTGCATGAAACCAAAGGTGCGCGCGCGCGCCACGTCATGCACATACGACACGTCGCCGAAGTCGACGGAGGCGCGCTGCATCGTGCCATCGACGGCCGGATGATTGAATTCGATGAAGAAATCGAGCTTGAAGCCGTCGTACGGCGACAAGCGCGCCCATTTCTCCGCGTCACCCTTGCCGTGACGTACTTCCACCGGTTTGATGACCTTGATGAATTTCTTCGGCGCCTGCTGCTCTTCCACGCCAGCCTGCTGCAGCAGGTAGACGAAGGACGAGGCGGAACCGTCCATGATGGGAATTTCTTCCGCATTCACGTCGATATACATATTATCGACGCCCAGGCCGGCCGCGGCCGACATCAGATGTTCCACGGTAGAAACCCTGGCGCCATCCTTGATCAGCACGGAAGCCATGCGTGTATCGCCCACGGCCATGGCGCTGGCGGGAAACTCGACGATGGGATCGAGGTCGATGCGGCGAAACACGATGCCCGTGTCGATCGCGGCGGGACGCAAGGTCAGCTCGACCTTGGTGCCAGAGTGCAAACCGACACCGATGGTGCGGACCTGTTGTTTGATAGTGCGTTGTTTTAACATCTGTCGATTATATCTATTTGCCGGATTTTCGTTGCGGTGCGGCATGGCTGACGCCAGAAATACCACAACCACTCATTAAGGATGCTCGCTCTCGGCGTGCACGGCTTCGCGGCGCACCAGGTAAATCCCGCTGCCGATGATGATGGCCGCGCCGATCAGGGTGTATTCGTCGGGCAAGGCGCGCCACAGCAGCCAGTCCAGGGCCATGCCCCAGGCCAGGGCCGAGTATTCGAACGGCGCCACGCTGGACGCCTTGCCAAAGCGGAATGCCTCCGTGATGGCCAGCTGCCCCAGGAAGCCGCTGACGGACAGGCCCGCCAGCAGCCACCAGTCTTCGCGGCGGATGCTCACCCACTCATGCGCCGACAGGGCCACGCCGCCGATGGCCATCATCACCATCAGCCAGAAGACCATGCTTTCGCTGGCGTCCGTGCGGCTCAGGATGCGTCCCGTGACGGCCGAAATGGCGTAGCAGGCGGCCGAGCCCAGCACGGCCAGGCCGGCCAGCGAGAAAAATCCCGAGCCGTCCGGGCGCAGCGCCACCAGCACGCCCAGCAGCCCCACGGCGACGGCGCACCAGCGCGCAAAGTCGACTTTTTCCTTGAGGATAAACACCGACAGGACCGTGATCAGCAAGGGGGCGACGAAGAACAGCGCATACGTCTCGGCCAGCGACATGCGCTTCAAGCCGTAGGCGAACAAGGTGATCATCAGCACGCCCAGCGCGCCGCGCAGCAAGTGCAGCGGCCAGCGCACCTTCAGCACATTCTTGAAAGCGCCGCGGTACAGCAGGTACAGACACACGAGCGGCAAGGACGACAGGGCGCGCAAGGCCGTCACCTGCATGGCCGGATAATGGGCGGACAGCAGCTTCATGGCCGTGTCCATCAGGGAAAACATGGCGACGGCGATCAGCATCACATAGATGCTGCGCAGGTTTTGGTTGCGGGGTAGCAGGACAGACTCCGGGCAAAAGAGCGGGACCGTCATCATGGCGACGGCCGGAGCCAGGACCGGTTGGCAAGGCCATACCGTCGGCCCGATTATAGCAAGCGCGGCCGTTTACCTTATGACACCGGCAACAGCATCACCAGTTTCAAGTCGTGCTGGCGCGCCAGGTGCAAGGTCACCTGATTGAACTCCAGCAGCCCCTGCTGCGCATGCTGGAAGCGGCGCAATCCCCCATCGCGGCCCTGCACCTGTTGCGCGCCCCACCACTGGCGAAATTCAAGGCTGGCGCCGGCCAGTTCCGCGATCAGGCCGGCCAGCGGCGCCTGGTCCGCCTGGCGGCCGATATCGGCGCGGAATTCCGCCACCAGGCGCTGCGCCCGTTCGGGCCAGCCGACGACCAGCTCGCGCGCCCCCGCCTCCAGGAACATGAAGCGCAGCTGGTTCGGTGTGTCCCCGGCGTCATGCAGCCAGCCGGCAAACAACGCGGACGCCGCCCCGTTCCACGCCACGGCATTCCATTCGCGGTCGAGGATATATGCAGGCGCGTCGATGGCGGCGACGATGGCGGCCAGCTCGGCGGCGGCCGGCCCTCCGCCCTCGCCTGTGCCATGACTGGGATCATGCTTGTCGGCCACCTCGAACAGATAGGCGCGCTCGGCCGCGCTCAGCTGCAGCACCTGCGCCAGGCGGGCCAGCATCTTGGCCGACGCCGACACGGGCCGCCCCTGCTCCAGCCACGTCAGCCAGGTGGGACTGACATCGCACAGCTGCGCCAGCTCTTCGCGCCGCAAGCCTGGCGTGCGGCGGCGCCCACCTCCAGGCAAGCCAGCCATGGCGGGGGTGACGGCTTCGCGCCGGGCGCGGATGAATTCAGCGAGTTTGCTCGACATGGCGGGGATGCATGGTAGTAGATATACCAGTATAAGTTATGGTCTTGTTACAGGATAATTTTATCCCTATTCTGCAGGAACTCACCCATCAACAGGAGAAAACCATGCAGCAGCACGATGTCGTTACCGAACAGTTTGGCAAGACGGCGAATGCCTACCTCAGCAGCGCGGTACACGCGCAAGGCGCCGACCTGGTGCTGATGCAGGAATGCGCGCGCCGCCATGGCAAGCAGGGAAAACCTCATGTCCTGGACCTGGGCTGCGGCGCCGGCCACGCCAGCTTCGCCGTCGCCCCCGTGGCGCAATCGGTCGTCGCCTACGACCTGGCGCAGCCCATGCTCGACGTGGTCGACTGCGCCAGGGTGCAGCGCGGCTTGCACAACATCCGCACGCAACAGGGCGATGTGGCCCGTTTGCCGTTTGCCGACGCCAGCTTCGACATGGTCGTCACGCGCTTTTCCGCGCACCACTGGAACGACGTCGCCGCTGCCCTGGCGGAAGCCTGGCGTGTGCTGCGCCCAAATGGCACTTTATTGGTGGTCGATATTGTCGCGCCGAAAACGGCCCTGTACGACAGCACTCTGCAAGCGGTGGAAATGCTGCGCGACGCGTCGCACGTGCGCGATTACCGCACCTGCGAATGGGGCGCCAAATTCGATAACGCGGGATTCACGCACAGCTTGCGCAGCGTGTGGAAGCTGACGATGCAGTTCGACGAGTGGGTGGCGCGCATGCGCACGCCCGCCGAAAGAGTCTCGGCCATCCGCAACCTGTTCGATGGCGCACCCGAAGAAGCACGCAAGTATTTCGCGCTGCAGGACGATTATTCGTTCAGCATCGATGCGGCCATGTTCGAGGCGACGAAACCGTCGGTGCAATAAAAAAACGGCGCCGATGGCGCCGTTTTTTATTGCGTAGGTTGGATTAGCGCGCAGCGCGTAATCCAACAATGCCAGAGCAAACGTGATGCCAATTCCGCTCGTCGGCTTACGCTGCGCTAAGCCGACCTACGCCGACCTACGCCGACCTGCACAGGCCCACCCAAGCCACACTCTGCTTAGGCCAGCTGGCCCAGCAAGGTTTCCGCATTCGACACTTCAAACTTGCCGCCCTGCTCGACGTTCAATTGCGTCACGACGCCATTGTCGACCAGCATCGAGTAGCGCTGCGAGCGCGTGCCCATGCCGTGCTTGGAAAAATCGGCGTCCAGGCCCAGGGCCTTGCTGTAGGCGGCATTGCCGTCAGCCATCATGCGTACCACGCCGGTGGCTTTCTGGTCGCGGCCCCAGGCACCCATCACGAACGCGTCGTTGACGGAGATGCACCAGATTTCATCGACGCCTTTGGCTTTCAGGTCGGCAGCGTGCTGCACGTAGCCTGGCACGTGTTGTGCGGAGCAGGTCGGGGTGTAGGCGCCTGGCAAGCCGAAGATGGCGATCTTCTTGCCCTTGACCAGGTCTTGCACGTTGAACGTGTTCGGGCCCAGTGCGCAACCTTCGGTTTCGCTTTCGATGAATTCGGCCAGGGTGCCTTCTGGCAGGGTGTCGCCGATCTTGATGGTCATGTTGACTCCTTGTGTACTGTCGGTTGAGGATGCTGCCGGCATGATGCCGACACTGCGCGATAGTATGCCTGACTTGCCGTATTTGTGCAGAAAGTGGCCGGAAAGGCAAAGGCAAAAGTCAAAAAACGGCAAAAAAAACGGCGGCCCTCAGGCCGCCGTCATGCTTGCTTGCATCAAACCACCTTAATCGGCTTGTTTGCGCAGGAAGGCGGGAATGTCATAGGTTTCCATGCCATTCTTTTCCATCGCGCGCACTTGCTCGGAAGCCGATTCGCGGCGCCATACTGCCGGCGCCTTCATGCCGTCGAAACCGGCAGCCGGCGTGGCCACGCCCACGCTGGTCGTCGCTGCCTGCGCGCCGCCCATCGCCGCCGACGGGGTCAGCGGGCTGTTGTGGGTGCCGGTACGCAGCACTTGCTGCGGTACCAGCTGGATGTTTTTCTTCGCACGGCCCAGGCCCGTGGCCACCACGGTAACGCGGATGTCGTCGCCCATGGCGTCGTCGTAGGCGATACCTTGCGCGATCGAGGCGTCCGGCGCGGCAAACGCGCGCACGGCAGCCATGACTTCCTTGATCTCTTTACCTTTCAGGCCACGGCTGGCCGTGACGTTGACCAGCACGCCGCGCGCGCCGGACAGGTCGATGCCATCCAACAGCGGCGAAGCGACAGCCTGTTCGGCGGCGATGCGCGCGCGGTCGACGCCGGAAGCCGTCGCCGTACCCATCATGGCCTTGCCCTGCTCGCCCATAATGGTTTTCACGTCGTTGAAGTCGACGTTGATATGGCCCGGCACGTTGATGATCTCGGCAATACCCGCCACCGCGTTGTTGAGCACATCATCGGCATGCTGCATCCATTCCAGCATGCTTTCGTCTTCGTAGATCTCTTCCAGTTTTTCATTCAGGATGATGATCAGCGAATCGACGTGCAGCGACAGCTGCTCCAGGCCTTCGTCGGCGATGTCCATGCACTTCTGGCCTTCGTACGAGAAGGGCTTCGAGACCACGGCGACCGTCAGCGCGCCCATTTCCTTGGCCACTTCGGCCACGATAGGAGCGGCGCCCGTACCCGTGCCGCCGCCCATGCCGGCAGCGATGAAGACCATGTGCGCGCCGCGCAGCGCGTCGGCGATGCGCGCACGCGATTCCTCGGCCAGCTGGCGACCGACGGCAGGCTTCATGCCGGCGCCCAGACCGGTATCGCCGATCTGGATGATGTTGTGCGCCTTCGATGTCGACAGGGCCTGTGCGTCGGTGTTGGCGGCAATGAACTCCACACCCGACATGCCTTTGTTGATCATGTGTTGGACTGCATTGCCACCCGCACCGCCGACGCCGACGACCTTGATGACGGTACCTATAGCTGTGTTATCGACCATATCGAACTCCATGATGTGCTCCTATCAGATGCGGTTTCCAAGCGCCAGGCCTCATATTGGTAGGAGAACTGGAGATTGAAAACTGCGGTTAAATATAAAATAAAGTTATGTGTGTGTACCTGCGATGCTGCCAAAAAACCTGTGCTGCCGGGCTTGAAGTACGCCCTTAAAAATTACCTAAAAACCATTCCTTCATGCGCTGCCAGACTGCCTTCACCGAGCCGTCCTGACGCGTCACAATGTGGCCGCGCAGGTATTGCTTCTTCGCTTCCAGCAGCAGGCCCAATACCGTGGCATAGCGCGGACTGCGCACCACGTCGGCCAGCTGGCCCCGATACTCGGGCGTGCCCAGGCGCGCCGGTTTCAGGAAAATGTCTTCTGCCATTTCCACCATGCCGGGCATGATGGAGGTGCCGCCCGTGAGCACGATGCCCGACGACAGCACGCCTTCGTAACCGGATTCGCGCACCACCTGGTGCACCATCGCGAACAGCTCCTCGACGCGCGGCTCGATCACTGCCGCCAGCGCCTGGCGCGACAGGTTGCGCGGGCCGCGGTCACCCAGGCCTGGCACCTCCAGCGATTCGCCAGGGTCGGCCAGGACCTGCTTGGCCACGCCATAGCGGATCTTGATCTCTTCCGCTTCCGCGGTCGGGGTACGCAAGGCCATGGCGATGTCGTTGGTGATCTGGTCGCCGGCGATGGGAATGACTGCCGTATGGCGGATCGCGCCATCGGAGAATACCGCCACATCGGTCGTGCCGCCGCCGATGTCGATCAGCACCACGCCCAGTTCCTTCTCGTCGGGCGTGAGCACCGCATCGGCAGACGCCATCGGCTGCAGGATCAGGTCCGACACTTCCAGGCCGCAGCGGCGCACGCACTTGACGATGTTCTGCACTGCCGACACGGCACCGGTGACGATATGCACCTTCACCTCCAGGCGGATGCCGCTCATGCCGATAGGCTCGCGCACATCTTCCTGGCTGTCGACGATGAACTCTTGCGGCACCGTGTGCAGCAATTGCTGATCGGTCGGAATGTTAACCGCTTTTGCCGTCTCGATGACGCGCGCCACGTCGGTCGCCGTCACTTCCTTGTCCTTGATGGCCACCATGCCGCTGGAATTGAAGCTGCGGATATGGCTGCCCGCAATGCCCGCGTACACATTGCGGATCTTGCAGTCAGCCATCAGCTCGGCCTCTTCCAGCGCGCGCTGGATGGATTCCACCGTGGCCTCGATATTGACCACCACGCCCTTTTTCAGGCCCTTCGATTCGTGCTGGCCCAGCCCGATCACTTCGTGGCGTCCATCGGACATCACTTCGGCTACCACCGCCACCACTTTCGAGGTGCCGATGTCGAGGCCGACGATCAGGTTTTTCGCGTCTTTTGTCATTTCTGTCGCCTAATTTTTTGGGCTATTGCTAAATTGATTATTAAGTTAAGTCGTTTTTTTAATCGGACTGCCATTTTTCTTCTTGATCGGCGCTGCCGGCTTGCCGTCCTTGCCTTCGGCCGGTATCACCAGGCCGGCTGAACTGAGCGCCAGGCCATTCTGGTAGCGCATATCGATCGTGTCGATATTCTCCAGACGGCTCGCCAGCTGCGGGTAGATACCCACCAGCCGGTCGACCCGCGCCTTCAGGGTCGTATGATTCTGCTCGCGCCCCAGCGCCACGCTCATGCCGTTATCCAGTTTCACGGTCCACGCATAGCGGCTCGACAGCGACAGCGATTCGGGCACCATCTTCAAAGGTGAAAACCACTTTGCCAGCTGCACATAGGTGGCCAGCACTTCCTTCTCGCTGCCATCGGGGCCGGCGAAGGCAGGCAACTCATGGTCATCTTCGGCTTCGGCCACATTGGCCGTAAACACGTCGCCCTTGACCGACAGCAAACGCCCGTCCTCGCCCCAGGTGCCCAGCGCTTCGTGTTCTTCCAGCGCCACGATCAGCTGGTTCGGCCACTCGCGCCGCACGCTGGCGCGGCGCACCCAGGGCACCGATTCGAACACGCCGCGCACGCTTTCCAGATTGGTCGTGAAAAAATTGCCCTTGATGCGGCCCAAAGTGCCGCTGCGCAGGGTCAGGTAATTCACGTGGCGCAAGCCCTTGTCGTCCGCGCTTTCCACCTTGATGGTGCGCAGGTCGAACATGGGACGCTGCGACACCCACCAGACGCCGGCGGCCACGCACACGACCAGAACCGCGGCCAGCAAGCCGTTGGCAGTCGTATTGAGGCTTTTAGCGTCATGCCACATATCAGTGCTGTCCCTTGTGCATTTTCAGACGCGCGCCGGCGACGATTTCCAGACACAGGTCTTCATAGCTGATGCCCACCGCGCGCGCCGCCATCGGCACCAGCGAGTGACCCGTCATGCCGGGCGAGGTATTGACTTCCAGCAGGAACAGCTTGCTGTCGGCCGCGCGCATCAGCACGTCCACACGTCCCCAGCCTTCGCAGCCGAGGGCACGGTAGGCAGCCACGGCGATGCGCTCCATTTCCGCCACGATTGCCTGGTCCAGCTGCGGCGGACAAAAATACTGCGTGTCGTCCGTGAAGTACTTGTTCTGGTAATCGTAATTGCCTTGCGGCGCGACGATTTCAATCGGCGGCAGCGCGCGCGCCGTGGCGCCCTGACCCAAAATCGCCACGGTGAATTCGCGGCCCTTGATGAATTCCTCGGCCAGCACCGAATCATCGAGGCCGGCGGCGATATCGTAGGCCGCCTGGAAGGCCGATGCTTCGTTGACGGTGGTGATGCCGATGCTCGAACCCTCATGCGGCGGCTTGACGATCAGCGGCAAGCCCAGTTCAGCTGCCACCTTGGCCAGGTCGGAGCTGTCATTGAGCACCGCGTACTGTGGCGTCGGCAACTGGTGCATCAGCCAGATCATCTTGGTATAGACCTTGTCCATGCCCACCGCGCACGCCATCACGCCGCTACCCGTGTAGGGAATGCCCAGCTGCTCCAGCGCGCCCTGCAGGCTGCCGTCTTCGCCGAAGCGGCCGTGCAGCGCGATGAAGACGCGGTCAAACTGCTCGGCGGCCAGTTCGGCCAGGCTGCGTTCGCCCGTGTCGAACGCATGCGCGTCCACGCCACGGCTTTTCAGAGCGGCCAGCACGCCCGTGCCGGACATCAGCGACACTTCGCGCTCGGCCGAGCTGCCGCCGAACAGGACGCCGACCTTGCCCAATTGTTTAACGTCGATAGCTGAAGCTTGGTTCACGTCAGGCCTTTACAGTGTGAGATTGATACGTTGTCAGTTGTTGCGGGATGCCGCTGATCGAGCCGGCCCCCATGGTCAGCACGACGTCACCGTCGCGCGCCACGCTCATGATGGTGTCGGCCATTTCCGTCATGGACTCGACGAAAATCGGTTCGATCTTGCCGCGCGCGCGCAGCGCATGCGCCAGGGCACGGCCGTCGGCGGCGACGATAGGCGCTTCGCCGGCTGCATACACTTCGGACAGCAGCAGCACGTCGGGTGCACCGAGCACCTTGACGAAATCCTCGAACAGGTCGCGCGTGCGGCTGTAGCGGTGCGGCTGGAAAGCCAGCACCAGGCGGCGGCCAGGATAGGCGGCGCGCGCAGCGGCCAGGGTCACTTCCGTTTCCACCGGATGGTGGCCGAAATCGTCGACCAGGGCGAAGGTGCCACCATTCGGCAGCGCCACGTCGCCATAGCGCGTGAAGCGCCGGCCCACGCCGGAAAACTCGGCCAGGCCTTGCTGGGTGGCGCTGTCGGCGATGCCGATTTCGCGCGCGATGGCGATCGCCGAACAGGCATTTTGCACATTGTGCATGCCAGGCTGGTTCAGCACCACGTCGAGATCAGGATAGCCGTCCTGCAGCACCGTGAAATGCATTTCCAGGCCCACGGCGCGCGCGTTGATGGCGCGCACTTCGGCGTCCTCCGCGAAGCCGTAGGTGGTGACCGGCTTGGTCACGAACGGGATGATGGCGCGTACGTGCGGATCGTCGATGCACAGCATGGCACGGCCATAGAAAGGCAGACGGTGCGTGAACTGCACGAACGCCTGCTTGAGCTTTTCGAAATCGTGCTCGTAGGTGTCCATGTGATCGGCGTCGATATTCGTGATCACTTCGATCATCGGCGTCAGGTTCAGGAACGAAGCGTCCGACTCATCGGCTTCGGCCACCAGGTAGTCGCCCGAACCGAGCTTGGCGTTAGCACCGGCGCTGGTCAAGCGTCCACCGATCACAAAAGTAGGATCGAGGCCGCCCTGCGCCAGCACGGACGCGACCAGGCTGGTGGTCGTCGTCTTGCCGTGCGTGCCGGCGATGGCGATGCCGCGTTTCAAACGCATCAATTCACCCAGCATCACGGCGCGCGGCACCAGCGGGATCTTGCGCGCACGCGCGGCCACCACTTCCGGATTGTCTTGCGGGACGGCGCCCGACGTCACGACCGCATCGGCGTCGCCGATATTCTCGGCCGCGTGGCCGAGCATGACAGTCGCGCCCAGGCTCGCCAGGCGCTGCGTCGCCGCATTGCTGCCCAGGTCGGAGCCCGACACCTTGTAGCCCAGGTTGACCAGCACTTCGGCGATGCCGCTCATGCCGCTGCCGCCGATGCCGACAAAGTGGATATTGTTTACTTTATGCTTCACAGAGCTAACCTCATGCCAGTTTTTCCAATACGTTTGCGATCGCCTCATTGGCGTCGCGCTTGCCTGCTGCCAGTGCCGCTTGCGCCATGTGCTGGCAGGTATCGCGCGTCACTGACGCCAGCAGGGTGCTCAGCGACGCCGCACTCATTTCCGTCTGCGGCAGATGAATCGCCGCACCTTGTTTTGCCATCCATTGCGCGTTATCGCGCTGGTGGCTGGTGGTCGACGCCACCAGCGGCACGAGCACGCTGGCCACGCCGGCCGCCGTCAATTCCGACAGGGTGATGGCGCCAGCGCGGCAAATCACCAGGTCGGCCTCGGTATACGCCCTGGCCATGTCGTCGATGAAGTCGACCACATTGGCTTGCACGCCCGCCTGCGCATACGCGGCATGCAGGGCGTCGATATTCTTCTTGCCCGACTGGTGCGTCACCAGCGGACGTTCGCCCTCCGGCATCAGGGCCAGCGCGGCGGGCAGATTGTCGTTCAGCGCTTTCGCGCCCAGGCTGCCGCCCACCACCAGGATGCGCAGCGGCCCGCTGCGGCCCGCAAAGCGGGATGGCGGCGGCGCCATGGCGAGGATCTCGGCGCGCACGGGATTGCCCGTGACGACGGCCTTGCCGGCGGCGCTGCCGAAATCGGCGGGAAAACCGAAGCAAACCTTTTGCGCCAGCGGCACCAGCGTCTTGTTCGACAGCAGCAGCGCCGCGTCGGCATTGACCAGCACCAGCGGCACGCCCTTCAGGCGCGCCATCAGGCCGCCCGGCACGGTAACGTAGCCGCCCATGCCCATCACCACGTCCGGCTTGCGGCTGGCGATGAAACGGCGGATGGCAAAAAAGCTCGCCAGCATCCTGAAGCCGCCTTTGACCGTGTGCGCCAGGCCCTTGCCGCGCATGCCGGAAAATTCGATGGCATCCATGGGAATGCCGCTCTTCGGCACCAGTTCCTGTTCCATGCCATGGGTCGTGCCCAGCCAGCTCACTTCCCAGCCGCGCGCGCGCATCGTCTGCGCAATCGCCAGGCCCGGGAAAATATGGCCGCCGGTGCCGGCCGCCATGATCATCAGTCTTTTCGTCGTTTTCAAGTTCGTCACGTTGTTCATAGCCGGCCTCCGCGCATCAGGATCCGGTTTTCGTAATCGATGCGCAGCAAGATGGCCAGGCCGATACAGTTAATCAGTACGCCCGTGCCACCATAACTCATCAAAGGCAAAGTCAGGCCCTTGGTCGGCAGCAGGCCCAGGTTCACGCCCATGTTGATGAAGGTCTGCACGCCGATCCAGATGGCGATGCCTTTCGCCGTCAGGCCCGCGAAGGTCTGGTCGATGGCGATCGCCTGGCGGCCGATGTCGAAGGCGCGCTTGATAATCCAGTAGAACATGCCGATCACGATCAGCACGCCCACCAGGCCCAGCTCCTCGCCGATCACGGCCAGCAAAAAGTCCGTATGCGCTTCGGGCAGGTAATGCAGCTTTTCCACGCTGCCGCCCAGGCCCACGCCAAACAGTTCGCCGCGCCCGAAAGCGATCAGGGAGTGCGTCAGCTGGTAAGCCTTGTTCAGCGCATTGTCTTCCTGCCAAGGATCGAGATACGCAAAAAACCGCTCGCGGCGGAATTTCGACAAGGCGATGATGGTGACGAAAATCGCCGTCAGCATGGCGCCGATGCCGCCAAACCAGATGGCGTTGACGCCGCCCAGGAACAGAATGCCCATGGCGATGCAGACGATCACGCCGAAAGCGCCCAGGTCGGGCTCCATCAGCAGCAGCAGGCCGACGAAGCTGACGGCCAGCGCCATCGGCATGAAGCCCTTGGTCAGCTTGTGCATGTATTCCTGCTTGCGCACCGTGTAATCGGCAGCGTACAGCACCATCACCACCTTCATCAGCTCGGACGGCTGCGGCCGCAGGCCCGGCAGGTTCAGCCAGCGGCGCCCGCCGTTGACCGACACGCCCAGACCAGGTATCAGCACCATCACCAGCAGCACCAGGGTGCCGATGAACAGCCACGGCGCCATCTTTTGCCAGGTGGCCACAGGGATGCGGAACACCAGCGCGCCGACGATGATCGATATACCGATGAACAATGCCTGGCGCACGACGAAATAATTGTTCGTGTAGGCGGCGAACTTGCGCGCGTCCGACAGCGAGATCGAGGCCGAATACACCATCACCATGCCCAGCAACATGAGCAGCAGGACGACCCACACCAGCGGCTTGTCATAGTCCATCATCTTCGATTGCCGCGCGCGGCTATCCAGCGGCTTGGCAGCCGAGCCGGAACCAAAGCTGAAGGGCAGTTGGAAGGCCATCAGATATCCTGTCCGTTTTCCAGCGCGATATCGCGCACGACATCGACAAACACCTGCGCGCGGTGCGCATAGTTCTTGAACATGTCCAGGCTGGCGCAGGCGGGCGACAGCAGCACGGCATCGCCGGCTAAGGCAAGGCTGCTGGCGCGCTTGACCGCTTCCGGCAAGGTGGCGCAGTCGATGACGTCCACGCCAGCCGGCTCCAGAGCAGCGCGCAGCGCTGGCGCATCGCGGCCGATCAGCACCACGGCACGCACGTAGCGCGACACGGGTTCAGCCAGCGGCGAGAAATCCTGCCCCTTGCCGTCACCGCCGGCGATCAGCACCAAACGCTGTTCCGCGCCGCCAAACGCCTTGCCCAGGCCGAACAACGCAGCCACGGTCGCGCCCACATTGGTGCCCTTGCTGTCGTCGTAGTATTCGACTTCATTCACGGCCGTGATCAGTTCCACGCGGTGCGGCTCGCCCTGGTACTCGCGCAAGCCGTGCAGCAATGGCGCGAATGGCAAGCCGATGGCGCGGCACAGGGCCAGCGCCGCCAGCGCATTCGAGGCATTGTGCTGGCCACGGATTTTCAGCGCATCGGCCGGCATCAGTTTCTTCGCCATCGTCGGCACCGGTTCGGGTGCCGGATCGTTCTTCCTGCGTTTTTTCTCGATGACTTCTTCGCTGGGCACGGCTTGCGCCAGCCAGAAGATGCCCCGTTCATTGACCAGGCCAAAGCTGTCCACGTCAAGCGGCTCGCTCGTGCCGAAGGTGATCGTCGCGGCCAGCGGATCGGCCATGTGCATGACGGCAGCATCGTCGCGGTTCAGGACGCGCACGGTCTGGCCGCCGAAGATGCGCGCCTTGTCGCTCGCATAAGAGGCCATGTCGCCGTGCCAGTCCAGGTGATCCTGCGACAGATTCAAGACCGTGGCCGCATCGGCCTGCAGGCTGAACGTCGTGTGCAGCTGGAAGCTGGACAGCTCCAGTATCCACGCCTGCGGCAAGCTGCTGGCGACCGGTTCCTCCGCTTCAGCTTCTGCATCGACCGGCAGCGGCGCAGGTTCCGCATCGAGTACCTCGCGCAGCACGTCCAGCGCGGCCGGGCTGATATTGCCGGCCACGCGCGTGGCCAGGCCGGCGCGTTCGCACAGCAGGCCCACCAGGCTGGTCACCGTCGTCTTGCCGTTGGTGCCCGTGATGGCGATCACTTTCGGCGCATAGCCGCGTTCCGCCTTGAGTGCGGCCAAGGCTTGGGCGAACAGTTCGATCTCGCCCCATACGGGGATATTTTTTTCCAGGGCGGCCGGTGCAATCTGCGCCAGTTCGCGGCCCGGCGCCAGGCCGGGGCTGACGGCGACAAAATCGACGCCATCGAGCAGCTCGGCCGTGAAGGCGCCAGCGATGAACTGCGCCTGCGGCACGGCGGCCTGCAGCGCGGCCAGGCGCTCAGGGGTTTCCCTTGTATCGGCCACGCGGACTAGAGCACCGCTGCGGGCCAGCCACAGGGCCATGGCCAGGCCTGACTCCCCAAGGCCCAGTACCAGTGCGGTTTTAGCGTCGTACATCATCAGCGCAGCTTCAAGGTGGTCAGGCCGAGCAGCACCAGCATCATGGTGATGATCCAGAAACGCACGACAACCTGCGTCTCTTTCCAGCCTTTTTGTTCAAAATGGTGATGCAACGGCGCCATCAGGAAAACGCGGCGGCCAGCGCCATAGCGCTTCTTGGTGTACTTGAACCAGATGACCTGGATAATCACGGACAGCGTTTCGACGACGAAGATGCCGCCCATGATGAACAGGACGATTTCCTGGCGCACGATGACAGCCACGGTGCCCAGCGCGCCGCCCAGGGCCAGCGCGCCCACGTCGCCCATGAACACTTTCGCGGGATGCGTGTTATACCAGAGGAAGGCCAGGCCGGAACCGGCCAGCGCGCCGCAGAAGATCACCAGTTCGCCGGCGCCCGGGATGTGCGGGATGAACAGGTAGCGCGCATAGGTGGCGTTACCTGTCAGGTAGGCGAACAGGCCCAGGGCCGTGCCCACCATCACGGTCGGCATGATGGCCAGGCCATCCAGACCGTCCGTAAAGTTGACGGCATTGCTGGTACCGACGATGACGCAGTAGGTCAGCGCGATGAAGCCCCACACGCCCAGCGGATAGCTGATGGTTTTAAAGAAGGGCACGATCAGATCGGCCTTCGGCGGCAGGTCCATGGCGAAGCCGGACTGCACCCAGGCGTAGATCAAATTCCACACCTGGCCCGCATCGGGTTCCGACACGGACACTGAAAACGCCAGGTAAAAGGCGGCGGCGATACCGATCAACGACTGCCAGAAGTATTTTTCGCGCGAGCGCATGCCTTCCGGGTCCTGGTGCACCACCTTGCGATAGTCGTCAGCCCAGCCGACGGCGCCAAAGCCCAGCGTGACAATCAGCACTGGCCAGATGAAGCGGTTCGACAAGTCGGCCCACAGCAGGGTGGAAATGCCGATGGCGATCAGGATCAGCACGCCACCCATGGTGGGCGTGCCGTGTTTTTTCAGATGCGTCTGCGGACCGTCCGTGCGCACGGCCTGGCCGACCTTCATGCGCGTGAGCATGCGAATCACGGCAGGACCGGCGCACAGCCCGATCAGAATCGCCGTCAGGGTAGCAAAGACGGCGCGGAAAGTGATGAAGTTAAAGACCCGCAGTGGGCCAATGTCGTCCTGGAAATAATGAGCGAGCCAGAGCAGCATGATTAGTGAGCTTCCTTGTTATTGTTGTTTGAACCAATCAAATGCTGCACGGCCCGTTCCATTTTCATGAAGCGGGAGCCCTTGATTAATACTGTTGCATCCGAACGGCCGGACAGATGCGCATCGAGCGCCGCCAGCAAGCCGTCGAACTGTTCGAAATACTCCACGACCGTGCCCGATTCCTGGCTGGCGGCAGCCTGCGCCGGATTCACCAGATGGCGCGCCAGGCCGCCCGTCGCCAGCACGTGTTCGATGCCTTTGATGGCGGCGTAGGCGCCGATCTCTTCGTGGAACTGCTGCCCCTGCGTGCCGACTTCGCCCATCTCGCCCAGCACCAGGATGCGTGGTGCCGCAGCCTGCGCCAGCACATCGATGGCCGCGCGCGCCGAATCCGGATTGGCGTTATACGTGTCGTCGATGATGGTGGCGCCGTTGGCGGCACGTTTTTTCTGCAGGCGGCCGTTCACTGGCGCGAACGCCTCCAGGCCCTGCTTGATATGTTCGATGGCGATGCCGGCGCCAACGGCGCATGCCACGGCCGCCAGCGCATTGCGCACATTATGCTCGCCCGCCGCCTGCAAGCCGACGAAGAACTGGCGCAAGCTGCCGTCCTGCGCGCGCACGCTGACGAACATGTCGCTGCCAAAATCCTCGGCCGCGCGATGCGTGCAGCTCACATCAGCATCCTTCGACAGGCCAAACGTGATGACGGCACGCGCGCCGGCCAGCTCGCGCCACACGGGCGTGAACTCATCGCCATGCGGGAAGACGGCCACGCCGTCGTCGGCCAATGCCGCCAGCGCCGCGCCGTTCTCGCGCGCCACCGCTAGCACCGTATGCATGAATTCCTGGTGCTCGCGCTGCGCGTTGTTGACCATCGCCAGGGTCGGCGCGGCAATCGCGGCCAGGCGGCCGATCTCGCCCGGATGGTTCATGCCCATCTCGATGACAGCCGCCTTGTGTTCTTCATTTAGGCGGAACAGGGTCAGCGGCACGCCGATCTCGTTATTCAGGTTGCCGCGCGTGGCCAGGCGCGCTTCTTCGCCGAAGGCCGCCGCCAGGATGGATGAAATCATCTCCTTGACGGTGGTCTTGCCATTGCTGCCGGTGACGCCGATGACGGGCAAATTGAAACGGCGGCGCCAGTGATGGGCAATGCGGCCCAGCGCGACCAATGTATCGGCCACCACGATGGCCGGCACCTTGCCGCTGTCCCAGCCTGCTGGCAGGCGCTCGACCACCACGGCAGCAACGCCGCGCGCGGCCACCTGGTCGAGGAAATCGTGGGCGTCGAAACTCTCGCCGCGCAAGGCGACGAACAGCGAGCCGGCTTGGGCGCTGCGGCTGTCGGTGGAGACGCCGTCAAAAACGGCATCGCCCGTCAGCTGTGCGCCGTCCAGCGACGGCATCAACTCTGCCAGGCTTGCGTGCATGAGGCGGTCCATCAGTTCGTCCTCATCATGGTCAGGCGCGCGGACAGGGCCAGCTGCGCATGATCGGCATCGGAGAACGGCAGTTTCTTGCCCTTGATTTCCTGGTACGGCTCATGGCCCTTGCCCGCCAGCAGGATCACGTCCGGCTTGGCGGCATGCTTGATGGCCGACAGGATGGCCGCGGCGCGGTCTTCGATGGCCTGCGGCTGCGGGCCGTCTGCACGCATGCCGGCGACGATCTGCGCGATGATGGCGTGCGGGTCTTCGCTGCGCGGATTGTCGCTGGTGACCAGCACGTGATCGGCCAACTGCGCGATGGCGCCCATCTGCGGACGCTTGCCCGGATCGCGGTCGCCGCCGCAACCGAACACGCACCATAGCTGGCCACCCCGCTCCTGCGCCACCTGGCGCAAGGCGGCCAGGGTTTTTTCCAGCGCGTCCGGCGTATGCGCGTAATCGATGACGACCATCGGCGCTTCCTGGCCACCCACCTGTTGCATGCGGCCGGGAGCCGGCTGCAGCGATTCGATGCCATCGATGGCGGCGCGCAGGCCGGTGCCATGCGCCAGCAAGGCGCCCAGCACGGCCAGCGCGTTGCTGATATTGAAGTGGCCCACCAGCTGCGTCTTGACCAGCGCCACGCCCAGCGCGCATTCCAGGTGGAAGTCGGTGCCGGCATTGCGGCTGCGGAACTGGCTGGCGCGCAGCATCAGCACGCCCGGCAAGTCAGGCTGGCTGGTCGCATCCTGCAAGGTATAGCCGATGACGGGATATTCGCCCGTCAGCTTGCCATCCACGTGGCGCGCCAGGCGCAGCCCCATGGGGTCATCGAGGTTGATGACGGCCGTTTTCAGACCGGGCCAGTCGAACAGCTTGACTTTGGCCGCCTCGTAGGTGGCCATGTCGCCATGGTAGTCGAGGTGGTCGCGCGTCAGATTGGTGAACATGGCGACATCGAAATGCATGCCGGCCGCGCGTTCCTGGTCCAGGCCGATCGACGACACTTCGATGGCAACGGCTTGCGCGCCGGCGTCGCGCATGGCGGCCAGTTTGCGCGCCAGCAGCACGGCGTCGGGCGTGGTGTAGCCGGTGACGTCGAATTCGATGGCGCCGCGTGGCTTGCACAGGCCCACGCCCAGGGTACCGATGACGGACGAGGTTACACCCAGGCGCGCCAGGGCTTGCGCCAGCCACAGCGCGCACGAGGTCTTGCCATTCGTGCCCGTCACGCCGGCGCTGAACATGGCGCTGTCGGGCATGTCGTAGAAAGCATGTGCCACGGGGCCGGCCAGGCGTTTCAGGTCGCTGACCAGCAGATGCGGCACGCTCCATGCGGCGCTCCACTCCACGGCGTCATGCACGATGGCGGCGGCGCCCTGCTCAATGGCGGCGTCGATGAAATGCGTGGCGCCCGCGTAGGCGAAAAACACGTCGCCGCGCTGCACGCGGCGCGAATCGGACGTCAGCTGCCCGGACGGGGCAGCCGCTTTGATCCACAAACTGATGTCTTGTATGGTCATGAGTGACTTCACATGGCCTCCGGGCCGGCATTGGCCGGGACCACGATTTCGGTAACGGAGGAATCGGGCGGTACGTTCATCGCGCGCAGCGCGTTGGTCGCAATCGCCGCGAAAGCGGGAGCGGCAACCTGTCCACCATAGTGGGCGGCGCCGGTCGGTTCATCGATCATCACGGCAATGATGAAGCGCGGCGCCGACATCGGCACCATGCCCACGAACGAGCCGATGTATTTGCGCGGCATCGCATAGCGGCCGTTTTCCACCTTGTAGGCGGTACCCGTCTTGCCGCCCACGCGGTAGCCGGCGACCTGCGCGCGCTTGGCCGAGCCGTGCGCGCCGGAGACCACCAGTTCCAGCATGGCGCGCATTTCGGCGGCCGTCTTCGGCTTGATCACCTGCTGGCCCACGGGCAGCTCATTGACCTTCTGGAATGACAGGGGGATCGTGTCGCCGTCGCGCGCGAACATCATGTAGGAGCGCGCCAGCTGGATCAGCGAGACGGAAATGCCGTTACCGTAGCTCATGGTGGCCTGTTCCACCGGGCGCCACGACTTATACGGACGCACGCGGCCGGCCACGGCGCCGGGGAAGCCCCATTTCGGCTGCTGACCGAAGCCCACCTTGGTAAACATTTCCCACATTTCCTGCGACGGCATGCCCAGCGCGATCTTCGAAGTGCCGATGTTCGACGACATCTCGATGATTTCGGAAACACTGATCACGCCGTGCGGCTTGGTGTCGGTAATGGTGCGGTCGGCGATGGTGTAGCGGCCCGGACCCGTGTCGATCAGCGTGCCCGGCTTGACTCTGCCCGTGTCGAGCGCCAGCGAGACCGTGATCGGTTTCAGGGTCGAACCGGGTTCAAAGGTGTCGGTCATGACGCGGTTGCGCAGCTGCTGGCCCGTGAGCTTGCGGCGGTCGTTCGGGTCGTAGCTGGGGTAATTGGCCAGGGCCAGTACTTCACCCGTGTGCACGTCAAGCACCACGGCGCCACCTGCCTTGGCATTGAATTTTTCCACCGCTTCCTTCAACTGCGTGAAGGCGATGTACTGGATCTTGCTGTCGACGGACAGGGTCAGGTCTTTGCCGTCATGCGGTTCGTGGATGAAGCCAATGTCTTCGACGATGTGGCCCAGGCGGTCCTTGATCACGCGGCGGCTGCCGGTGGTGCCGACGAGGGTTTTCTGCTGCGCCAGTTCCATGCTTTCCTGGCCCACGTCTTCCACGTTGGTAAAGCCCACCACGTGGGTCATCACTTCGCCCTGTGGGTAAAAGCGCTTGTATTCCTTGCGCTCGTCGATGCCGTCGATGCCCAGCTTGGAGATCTTGTCGGCCACGTCCATCTCGACCTGGCGTTTCAGGTAAACGAAGCTGCGGTCCGAATCGAGCTTCTTGCGCAATTCATTGACGTTCATTTCCAGCAGGCCGGCCAGCGCATTGATTTTCTCGGGCGACGCCTGCAGCACGTCGTCGGGAATGGCCCAGATGGCTTTCACGGGCACGGACGAGGCCAGCACCTGGCCGTTGCGGTCGGTGATCTTGCCGCGCGTGGCCGGCAGTTCCAGCGTGCGCTCGTAGCGCGCCTTGCCCTGCTTTTGCAAAAACTGCGTCGACACGCCCTGCAGCCACAAGGCGCGCGCGCCCAGGCCGGCGAAAGCGAAGAACAGCAGGAACAGCACGACGCGCGAACGCCAGACGGGCAGACGCACTGCCAGTACGGGGTTCTTCGAGAATGGCACGCCTTTCGATGCCGCCACCCGGCCGTTGCTATTACCGCCCAACTTCATTACTCGCCCTCCGTCAGGTATTGCGTACGTGCCGCCGTCAATGGCGTCATGCTCAGGTCGCGCCGTGCGATCGATTCAATGCGTTCATGCTTGCCCAAAGTGGACTGGTCCAGCTGCAGCTGCGCCCAGTCGATGTCGAGCTGGCGCGACAGCGCTTGCGCGCGCTCCAGGTCGATCAGCAGGTGGCGCGACTGGTACTGCGCGTTCACCAGCGACAGGCCGCAGCACACCAGCAGGGCCGACAGCACGACACACAGCTTGCCAGTCATCGGGCGCCGCCACTAACTGGAATGGGCAAACGCTGCGCCACGCGCATCACGGCCGAACGCGAACGGGGATTACCCTCGATCTCGGCATCGGACGGCTTCATCTTCAATATCAGCTTCATTTCCGGCTGCGGCAAATCGACCGCGCGGATCGGCAGGCGGCGGTCAGGCTGTTCCACGTTCGCCTTCGAGGCGAAGAAGCGCTTGACCATGCGGTCTTCCAGCGAATGAAAACTGATCACGGCCATGCGCGCGCCGGGCGCCAGGCAGGCATACGCCTGGTTCAGACCGATCTCGAGATCCTCGAGCTCTTTGTTAATGAAAATGCGGATTGCCTGAAAGGTGCGGGTAGCGGGGTCCTTACCCTTCTCGCGGGTCTTGACGGCGCCTGCCACGATGCCGGCAAGCTGTCGTGTGCTTGAAATTGGCTGGACTGCCCGGCCAGCAACAATCGCCTTTGCAATCTGAAAAGCAAACCGTTCTTCCCCATAATCGCGTATCACTTTCTCTAATTTCTGCTCGGTTTCCACCGCCAGCCATTCGGCCGCGGAGATGCCGCGCGTCGTATCCATGCGCATGTCCAGCGGTCCGTCGTTGCGGAAGCTGAAACCGCGCGCCGCGTCGTCGACCTGCGGCGACGAGATGCCCAGGTCGAGCAAGATGCCGTCCACACGCTGCACGCCACGCGCGGCCAGGCTGGCCGTCATGGTGGCAAAGCTGTCATGGACAATTTCAAAGCGGGGGTCGCCGATCTGTTCGGCCGTGGCGATGGCTTGCAAATCCTTGTCGAAGCCGATCAGGCGCGCATCAGCGGCCAGGCGCGACAGGATCAGTCGGCTATGCCCGCCGCGGCCAAACGTGCCATCGACGTAAATGCCGTGCGCGCGGTCGCCCGTCAGGTCGAGCGCATCGACCGCTTCATCGAGCAGCACCGTGCGATGCTGAAATTCCGGCACCGTGAGTTGTGTCATTACGGAGCCTTAGAAAGAAAAATTGGAAAGTACATCGGGGGTGCCGGCATCGATCGCCTGCTGTTCTTTGTCGGCCAACTTGGCGGCATCCCATATTTCAAAGTGGCTGCCCATGCCGATCATCATGACTTCGCGCGACAGCCCCACGGCGTTGCGCAATTCGGGCGAGATCAGCACGCGGCCGGCCGAGTCCAGTTCGACGTCGACGGCGTTGCCGAGGAAGATGCGCTGCCAGGCGCGCGCCGACATGGGCCAGGCGGCGATTTGCTGGCGGTGGTTTTCCCACACGGGACGGGGGAAAAACAGCAGGCAGCCATCGGGATGCTTGGTCAGGGTCAGACGGCCTTCGCATTGAATCGCCAGCGCGTCACGGTGCTTGGCAGGGATAGACATCCTGCCTTTGGCATCGAGATTGATTGCGGACGCGCCTTGAAACACGGAAGACCTTTTTTGAGCTTGGGTTGCGACGCTTGCGCATCATGATGAAAAGGGGAAATTTCCCACAAAAACACACTTTTTCACACAGTTGCCCACTTTAGAGTAAGCAAAGATAGTGGTCAAGCGGTTTCCGATTGGCAAAACAGGAATTTTATTAATGAAATTAAGGACTTAGCGCATATCGTTGAAGCAGTCTCAAATAAAAATATATCGATAAATTAGATACTTATGAAAGATAGTGAATGTGCTACCTCATCTGCACACATGTGTTTTCCTACCGTAAACATCGAAAAAGACGAAATGTAAAAATTGAATTTTTTACAGTTAGTTGACACATGGCAATACTTTTGCCATCCAGGCACAACAGTAAGCAGCCACAGCAAAAGACTTGGTTTAAGGCAAAAAAATTGCGCTCTTGGCGCGTACCGGCCCTGTTTTCCGGGGCTGGCCTGATGCGGGTCAACTATTTTTGCAATGCAGCAATTACTTGAAACGAAGAAACTTTAACCAATTGTTCATTTTAGTTGTATATACAACTTTATCTTGACTGCACTATTTTTAGAAACAAAAAAAGCCCCTTTGCGGGGGCTTTTTGGCGGCGCGCAGCAAGCAAACCGCTGCGGCCGATACACTCCCCGGCAGACCAGGGAGCTGGAATTCAAGTGAAGCAGGCCGGTAGGCCGGATTTTGTTACGGCGCCTTCCCTTGCAGGTTGGCGCTATGACAGTCATTCCTCTAGGCGCCAGATTACTCGGGCGCTCAAGCTTTCTACCCGCACGCTCCGCGAGCAGCATCATCGCGTGCCTATTTGAAATTGCACCAGGTGGAGGTTACCGCGTTTCACCGTAACTTAATACGCTCGTCTCTGTGGCCCTATTCCTCGCCTTATACTCCCCCGGCATACAAGTACACCAGGTCGGCTTTCAGCGGACGGCCGTTAACCGTCACCCCGCTCTATGGAGTCCGGACCTTCCTCCCGCCAGCGCATTGCTGCACCGGCCAGCGACTGTCTGGCCTGCTTCACCCGCCATTGTACCGCGCCGCAGCATGTTTCTGCAAAAAGGCCTGTGCAGGAACGACACCGCTCGCCGGGCCACTCGTCGGGCCCCGGCCCGAGGGATTGTGTAATTCGGTGTCGCCATTTCAAAAGCCGGGCCAAATCGGCTCACATAGAATGAGACAAGCTGCTTGCATGCGAGCGCATGCGCATCGCTTGCCCCACTTCTTTGCCACCCACTAGAATATAAAGAGCCGAACATGACGCAACAATCCCGTACCGGCGGCCAGATCCTGGTCGATGCCCTGCAGATCCATGGTGTCGACACCGCCTTTGGCGTGCCTGGCGAAAGCTACCTGGACGTGCTCGATGCCCTGCACGATTCGGGCATCCGCTTCATCATCAACCGCCAGGAAGGCGGCGCCGCCTTCATGGCCGAAGCCTACGGCAAGCTGACGGGCAAGCCAGGCATCTGCTTCGTCACGCGCGGACCGGGCGCCACCAACGCCTCGATCGGCGTGCACACGGCGTACCAGGATTCCACGCCGATGATCCTGTTCATCGGCCAGGTGGGCAATGATTTCGTCGACCGGGAAGCGTTCCAGGAAATCGACTACCGCCGCATGTACGGCCAGATGGCCAAGTGGGTGGCGCAGATCGACCGCGCCGAGCGCATCCCCGAATACCTGGCGCGCGCCTTCCAGGTCGCCACCAGCGGCCGCCCCGGCCCTGTCGTGCTGGCCCTGCCGGAAGACATGCTCATTTCACTGGCCACGGTGGCCGATACGCGCGCCTACCAGAGCGTGCAGGCATCGCCATCAGAACAGCAACTGCTGCAATTGCGCGCCATGCTGGCCGATGCACAGCGTCCGCTGGTCTTGCTGGGCGGCACCACCTGGACACCGCAGGCGTGTGCCAACCTGCAACAGTTCGCCGAAGCGAATCACTTGCCCGTCGCCTGCGCCTTCCGCTTCCAGGACTTGCTCGACAATGCCCACCCCAACTACATCGGCGACGTCGGCATCGGCATCAACCCGAAACTGGCCGCGCGCGTGAAAAATGCCGACCTGGTCATCGCCATCGGCCCGCGCCTGGGTGAAATGACGACGGGCGGCTACACGCTGTTCGACTCGCCCGTGCCGCGCCAGCGCCTGGTGCACATCCATACGGATGCCGAGGAACTGGGCAGCGTTTATCAGGCCGAGCTGATGATCAACAGCGGCATGCCGCAGGTCTGCACCATGCTGGCCGCCATGGCCCCCGTCGACGCTTCCGCATGGAAACATACGCCAGGCGAAGCCAAGGCCGAGCTGGCCGCCTACCAGGAGCGCCCACCCATCTTCCAGGATGGCCAGGCGCCGCTGGACCTATGGCAAGTGACGCAGGAGATCATGGCCCAGGCCCCTCTTGACACCATCGTGACGAACGGCGCCGGCAATTACGCCTCGTGGGCGCACCGCTTCTACCGCTACGGAGGCATGCGCACGCAGCTGGCGCCAACCAACGGCGCCATGGGCTACGGCGTGCCGTCCGGCGTGGCGGCGAAGATCGTGCATCCAGAGCGCACCGTGATCACCTTTGCCGGCGATGGCGAATACATGATGAATGGTCAGGAACTGGCCACCGCCGTGCAATACCAGGCGGGCGTGGTCATCATCGTCTTCAATAACCAGATGTTCGGCACCATCCGCATGCACCAGGAACGCGATTACCCGGGCCGCGTCTCGGGCACGACCCTGCACAACCCGGATTTTGCCGCGCTGGCGCAGGCGTATGGCGCGCATGGCGAAGTGGTGACTACGACAGAAGAGTTCGCCCCTGCCCTGCAGCGGGCGCTGGCGCATGCCAGGGCGCACAACTTGCCGGCCCTGATCGAGCTGCGCTATGACGGCAACCTGATCACGCCGAACGCGACGCTTGCCACCATCCGCGCCACGGCGGAAAAGGCGCAGGCGGCCAAATAAGCCCGTTTCAGCGCTAAAAACAACAAAGGCCCGGTCGATACCGGGCTTTTTTCTTTTTGACAGCGGCAATCGCTCAGGCAGCGGGTACTGGGGTGCTTTCCTCGGCAGGCACGGCCTCGGCGGGCACTTCCGGCACCGGCGGGCATGGCGTGCAGTTTTTCAGGGGACGGCCGAAATCGCGCACGCGGCTCAATTTCATGGGCATGCGCACGTTGCCGCCGCAATAATCGCCTTCCAGGGTCAGGGTCTGCCCATCCTTCGAAAACTTGCCGACGATGGTGCGTTCTTCGCTGTCGGCGCCGGCGATGGTGAAGTCGAAGGCGCCCGTGGCGGCGTCCAGGTTGACGTCGTTGGCGACGATGGGCCAGCTCAGTGCGCCTGCCGTAAATTCATAGATGACGGAGTCGGCCTCGGCAAAGCGGTGCAGGGTCACGCGCTGGCCACCGATTTCGCCGCTATCCTTTTGCAGGCACAGGTCGGAATAGACGGCCACGCCGTAGCGCTCCAGTCCGGCCGGCTTCTTGCCCTTGACGGCCGCGACAGCGGTGCCCGTGGCGCCAGCAAGCAGCAGCGCGGCCAGCAAAGCGGCCAGGCGTGGCGAGGTGTATGAATACATGGCATTCCTTTACTTGAGTAACGGCGCCATTATAACTGGCGCCGCACATGCAAAAACGCGCCGCCAGGACTAGCCTGGAGACGCGTTTCCTTGCTTATCAGCATCCCCGAAGGGATGCTGACAGCGGTACTAAGCTTCGCTTGCGCGAATATTAGAACGAGTGACGAACACCAACGTTGAACGCTTGGTCGCCCGAACCAACATTGCTGTTGTTACCAACGGTGTAACCAGCGTTGTTTTTGTTCGAGATCTTGGCGTACGAAGCGTAGGTGCTGGTGCGCTTCGACAGAGCGTACGAGTAGCCCAGTGCGAACTGGTTCGCATCGGCGTTCGAGTTGTTTTTGTCGTTGACGTGGATGATCGAAGCCATCACGGTGCCAGCTGGACCAACTGGTACGGTTGCGCCGATCAGGGCCGTGGTGCCGTCGGTGGTCAGACCACCGGTCGATACGGTGTTGAACAAGTTACCAGCGCTGGCGTTGTTACGGGTCGAGCTGTTCAGGCCTTTGTTGACGCCGTATGCAACATACGCTTTCGCTACTGCGAAGTCGTAGTTAGCAGCTACCAGCCAGTTACGTGCGCTGCCAACATCGCTGGTGGCGGTTTCGTTGCTGGTGGTGTTGTAAGCAACACGTGCGTTCAAAGGACCGTTAGCGTAGCCAACCGATGCGCCCATTTGACGACCGATTTTGCTGGAAACGACGCTCTCTTGGTCTTTGTTGGCGGTGCTGTAAGCAACGTCAGCATCGAAGCCGTTGAAATTAGGCGAGGTGTACAGCACGGTGTTGCTGGTACGGGTGGTGTTCGCTGGGAACAAGTTCTTGGCGGAACCAGCGTAGCCAGCTGCGAATGGATCAGCAACTTTCGACAGGGTGTTGTACCAAGGGGTGTATTGACGACCCAGGGTTACGGTACCAGCCGTTTTGCTGCTCAGACCAACGTAAGCTTGACGATTGAACAAGGTACCTGCAGCGTCTTGCTGACCGTTGTCAACGTTGAAACCCGATTCCAGAACGAACAGTGCCGACAGGCCGCTGCCCAGATCTTCGGTGCCTTTGAAGCCCAGACGGGAAGCCGAAGCAACGCCGCTATCGATTTTGTTGGTGGTGCCGGCTTTGCCGCCGCGCTCGCTGACGAAACCAGCGTCAACGGTACCGTAGATAACAACGCTCGATTGAGCTTGGGCTACGCCAGTGGCTGCTGCCAGGACTGCCAGGGTGATCAGAGTTTTTTTCATTGCGATTTCCTTTAATTTTTGAAGCAAAAAGTAATACAGCCTATGCATCTCGAGCTGCGCTCTAGCAGAGCGCTTTTTATGAGTGAGGGCAAGGTCTCCACCTGCCACATTGCTGTTCCGGTCAGGGGAACATTCATATCGGTATCGGCACGCTATTGCACCGATAAGCTTGAAGGCTGCATAACGACCGTCATTCGTGCGCCGGTTCGGTGCTCAAAGGGCACCGGAAGCGGCACTATAACGACCGTTTCACATTCCATCAAGTTCCAACATGTTACTTCCAGTACCAGGCCGGGGGCTTTTTCAGGCATCCCGACCATCGCCAACCGTACTACGCGACAGAGCCAGTGCCCCTTGCCAACCAATGCATGGGCCTGATTGACCATTCCATCATAGCGCATGGTTTGCTGGCACCCGTTGTATTAGTGCAACAGTATCAGGCGAGTGATTAAAACGTCAACATGCTTTACCCATCATTTACCCTCCAAGACTTACGCGACAAAGCGCACAATTTGTCAGGCGATAATGGATAAACGGAACGAAGCATACACGGCATCGCCAATGTTTGCTGCCGGATGCCCAAAAACGGGAAATAATGCGCGCTATTTTGGTGCGTTGCCGCATTATTCAGGGGCGTAGGCGCCAATTTGCGCGTCGGCGTACGCGTCCAAAAAATAGCCAGAGTGACAATTAAATTACTGACTTTCCGGTAATTTAAATTGCTCACATATAAATGTTTTCCATGTTTACCAGCGCATGCCCCAGCTACCTGCCAGGAACGCATGAGGACGACTCTTGCTTGCAAATTGCGCACTAATTGAAACAATTTCTTACAATGTTGCCTTCTCAATATTTTGACAAATTTGTGTCTAAAAAACGACACGTTGATCGAAATCAAGTTTTTCTCTGCCCAATTTCACACAAATTACTTTTTCTTTTTTTGATTTTTTGCTTAGAAGCATCAAGAAACAAGCTTAACGCTGGCTTGCGCGCCGGAGCATGCGCATGAAACCGCCCAGCAGAGGCAATTTTTCATACAATTCTTCCGCCGCGTCCCAATAATCGCGGTGCAAGACCACCCGTCCCTGCGCATCGAAGCGCACATGTGTGGCGCCACGAATACATTGTTCGCCCGATACCAGACGTTTCATGCGGAAACGAAACTCCCACGTCAGGAAGGCTTGCGTCCCCTGCCCCAGGCTTTCCAGCACGACAAACCGCGGCGCATCGACTTGCACGAACATGTGCTCGAAGATGGCCAGGATGGCGGCATGCCCCTGCACCTCGTTGAACGGGTCCTTGAAATGGGCGTCCGGCGCGTACACGGTGCCCAGTTGCGTCAGGCTTTCGATGCTCAGGTGCTCGTAAAACGCCACCAGGCGCGCCAACGGGTCGTCCATGCTTGCGTTCATAGGCCAGTCACCTTGCTGATCAGCCAGAAATAGGCGCGGTACGGCAACAGCCGCGCCAGGCGCAGGGTATTCGTGAAGCGTTTGGGAAAGTGGATGTGAAACTGGCCCCGCTCAATGCCGTCGAGCATGGCGGCGGCCGCATCGTGCGCCGTCATCAGGGCAGGCATCTTGAAATCATTGTCCGCCGTCAGGGGCGTGGCGACGAAGCCGGGATTGATTTGATACACATCAATGCCACGCCCATGCAAATCCAGATACAACGATTCCGTCAGGTTGATCAGTGCCGCCTTGCTGGCACCATACGCGAGCGCCTTGGGCAAGCCGCCATAACCGGCCACCGAGGCGACAATGCCGATGCCGCCGCTGCCCTGGCGCAACAGCCACGGCAAGGCCTGCTCCAGGCAATTGAAGACGCCGCCCACATTCAGGGCCAACAAGCCCTGCGCTGCCTCAAGGTCAAAGCTATCGGCACGCATGGCCTGATAGCCGCCTGCCACCACCAGTATCAGGTCGATATGCGCCCACTGCTGCTGCAATTGCGCGCAGACGGCCCGCAACTGCGCGGGCTGGGTGATATCGAGCGGCAAGGCCTGCGCCAGCGGCTGCCCCTGGCACAGCAGTTCCAGGCTGGCGCGATGGCGGGCCGACAAGGCCACGCACGCGCCCTGCTGCAGCAGCAAGGTGGCGCACGCGGCGCCGATGCCGCTGGAGGCGCCGATGATCCAGACGCGCTTGCCGGCCCAGTTGCTGATCTTGCGATTCATGGGGCCGCCTGTGGACGCTTGCTGAACGATAAAGTGACGGCGCCCAGGCTGAAGCCGAATTTGCTCATGGCGGCGCGGTTGAGCATGACTTTGTCATCCATCAGGAACATCCAATCCTCGAAATCGACGTGATAGACCGTGCCATCGACGGGCAGCGCCAGCACGTATTGCCAGCGCAGCGCATTGCCGGCCACTTCGCCAATGGCCTCGCCGACCACGTCGGGCGCCGTGCCGATGAAGCGCCCGGGCGCCGTCTTGCGCAGGGTCCACACGCGGCGTTGTTTGCTGCCGTCCGAATACGTGAAATCCTCGTCCAGGGTGCCCGTCTCGCCCGCCCAGCTGGCCCGCATCACCACCGTGAAGCGCTTGACCACCTTGCCCGAGCGGTCCTGGAAGATGCCGTGGGCATCGAGCGTGCCGTTGAAGTACTGTTGCAGATCCAGTACGGGCAGTTCCTGCGCGTACGTGGCGGGGGTGGGCGGCGTGGAGCAGGCGGCCAGCGCCAGCAGCACAGCCGCCGCCATGCCGCGCCGGCAGCATTTCATGAGGTGCATGGTCGAATCTCCAGGTGATCGCTATATATATGTTGTAAGGGCGCGCGCCACAGCAGCAGCGCGGCCAGCAGTTTCAGGGCACAGGGCAGCAAGGCGTAAGCGGCCGACAGGGCCGGCAAGCCGGTGCTGCTGCCCGGCACATAGCCGAGCCAGGCCAGCAGGGGCAAGGCGATGCCGGCCGCCAGCGCCAGGCTCATTTGCACGCCCCAGTTCCACCAGCCAAAATATGCCGCTTCGTGCCGCCCGGCATGGCCGGCCGCGCCGATCAGCCCTGCCAGCAGGGCCGGCGGCAAGGCCAGGTCGGCGCCCAGCGCCAGGCCCGACAGCAGGCAGATAGTGGCAAAACCCCAGGCGGCGCCCGCGTCCAGGCCATATGCCCAGACAAACACACTGGCGGCCAGCAGCATGGCGCCGCCCCAGGCACGCGCTTCGCCAAAGCGGCGCGCCAGCGCCACCCACGCGGGCATCGAGGCGGCCGCCGCGCAAAAATACACGATCAGGAACGGACCGGCGTAATGCCCCAGGCGCAGATAATCGCCGGCAAAGAACAGGAACAGGGTGGCGGGAATGGCGGCGGCCACGCCATTGACGAGCAGGACGGCGAACAGCCAGCGGAACGCGCGCTGGCGCAATGGCAGGCGCCAGGCGCCAGCGGGCAGCGCCTCCGTGCCTTGGCGCAAAAGCGGACGCGGCGCGCGCGCCAGCAACAGCGCACCCGTCGCCAGCAAGCACACGGCAAAGGCCAGCGACAAGCCGTCATAGCCGAGCACGGAAGTCAATCCTGCCGCCAGGATCACGCCGAGCAAGCCGCAGCCTTCGCGCACGGCCGTCACGCGCGCCCGCTGCGTGGGCGCATGGCTCAAGGCCGCGCCCCAGCTCTGGTGCGCGATGCCGGCCAGGCCATAGGCGGCATACACGAGCAGCAAGGCAGCCAGGAACCAGGCCAGGGTCGCCCCATGCGACAGGGACGGCGGATGGAACAGGGCGCCAAAGCCCAGCAGCAGCAACGGTAGCGACGCAGCGACATAGATGGCATAGCTGCGCCCGCCGCGCGCCATCCAGGCACCGAGGGCCGGATCGATGAAGGCGGCGGCGATGCGGGCCGCCAGCAGCACGGCCCCGATTTGCGCCAGGTCAAGGCTGCTGCGCTGCGCATAAAATGGCGCCACATATATATAGATGGGCAGTGCCAGCATGGCCAGCGGCAAGCCGAACAGGCCATAACTGAACAAGGCAGGCAAGGTCAAAGCGCCGGCCCCGCTACTCATGGCAGTGGCGCCGCACTCTGCAGCAGGGCCGCGCGCAGTGTCGGCGCCGTCGACTCGGGCGACAGCCAGATGGCGAAGAAGGCGCGCGCAAAGTCGCCATCGCTTACGTCGGCCAGCACCTTGCCATCGAGATAAAAGCGCACGCCGGGCGCGATACCGGCCCGGTAGGCGCCCGCGATGCGCTGGTCTTCCTTGACGTCAGGAAAGATACGCTGCATGGTGGCCAGCCACGCCAGGCGCTGCTGTTCCGTGCCGAGGCCCAACTTTTGCATCTGCTCATGGCTGGCCTCGGCGATCTTCTTGCCATCGAGCGCGCGCGCGTAGCGCAATTCCAGCACGAAAGGCGCCGTTGCCGACGCCGCGCCCTGGTAACCGTTCGCGCCCACCCACAGTTGCGCCCGATAAATACGCATGCCGAACCACGTGTATTCGCCCTCACCCGCCAGGCGGGCTTCGGGCACATCGGCAGCAATAAAGGCCGGCGGCGCGGCGACGGCAGCGAACATGGTCAGGGACAGCACAACAGTGGCAAGCAGGCGGCGCATGGTCAGTCCTTGATCAGGGTAAATTGCATCACATCCGTGTTGTGCGCCTGGAAGGCGGCCTCGCAATACGCGAGGTAAAACTCCCAGGTCAGCAGGAAACGGCCATCGAAACCCTGCTTTTCCAGCGCCGTGCGCTGGGCCAGAAAGCTGGCGCGCCACTGGCGCAGGGTTTCCGCATAATCGAGGCCAAAGCTGAAGGCGTCCACCACGCGCAAGCCCTGCGCCTCGGCAGCGCGGCGAAATTCCATCGGCGAGGGCAGCATGCCGCCCGGGAAAATATACTGTTGAATGAAATCCGTGCTCTTGCTGTAGCGCTGGAACAGTTCGTCGGCGATGACGATGGTCTGGATGCAGGCGCGTCCGCCCCGCTTCAGGTTGCGCGCCACGCAAGCGAAATAGCCGGGCCAGTAGCTTTGCCCCACGGCTTCGAACATCTCGATTGAGGCGATGGCGTCGTACTGGCCGTGGCTGTCGCGGTAGTCGCACAGTTGCAAATCAGCCTGCCCTGCCAGCCCCACATCCTGCAGGCGCTGGCGCGCATAGGCGAGCTGCTCGGTCGACAGGGTCAGCCCCGTGACGTGGGCGCCGTAATCGCGTGCCGCCGTTTCCGCAAAGCCGCCCCAGCCGCAACCGATTTCCAGCACGCGCTGGCCCGGCTGCAGCTGCAACTGGTCCGCAATACGGCGGTATTTGGCACCTTGCGCCTGCTCCAGGCTGGCGCCTGCGGTAAACAGGGCGCTCGAATACGTCATCGACGGGTCCAGCCACAGCTGATAAAAGGCATTGCCGATGTCGTAATGGGCGTGAATATTTTTCTTGCTGCCGGCGCGCGAATTGCGATTGAGCAAATGCCGCACCTTGTACAGCAGGCTGCCCCACCAGTTGCCGTAGATCAAGGTTTCGACCTGCGCGCGGTTGCGTATCATCAATTCGATCAAGCCCGGCAAATTGTCCGTGCGCCAGTCGCCGGCGATGAATGTTTCCGCAAAGCCGATGTCACCCGAACGCAACACGGCCGCACACAGGCGCCAGTTATGCAAGTCCAGGGTGACGGGGTGACTGGCGTCGCCGTACAGCAAGATACGGCCATCCGGCGTGCGCAGGCGCAGGGCGCCATATTGCAGTTTTTCCAGCAGGCGCAGAATCATGCGCGCAGCAGCGGGCAAGTCCAGATGTTCATGCACAGGGTTCGGGGACGGGCCGCTGCGCGCATGCAGGCCGGTCGGCAGGGAATCGGAGCTCATCGGGACACCTTTTTTTGTGGGGGGTGGGGTTTGCTGAAAAACGGCACGCGGCGCAGCCACAGGCGCAAGGCTTGCCAATGGATGCGTGCCATCACGCCAAACGTCATCAGGGGGTAGCGCAGCAAGGCCCAGGCGATGGCGCCATCGCGCAGCGGCTGCGCCGTGCCGGACAAGCTCGTCTCCAGAATCGGACCGTCGAGGTCGTCATAATCGACGCGGGCCAGGTGGCGCTCGCCATCCTTGTCGTGGTTGCGCAGGAAACGGAAACGGTACTGTCCTTCCACCTTGCAAAACGGCGACACATGGAAAATCTTCTTGGCACGCAACTCGCTGCCATACGCGATGGCGCCGCCCTGCTCGAGCAAGTACAGATGGCGCTCGCCAAAGGTATTGCGCACATCGCAGAGCACGGCGCGCAGCACGCCATCCGGGCGGTGGCAAAACCAGAAGCTGATGGGATTGAAGACATAGCCAAACATGCGTGGCATGGTTTGCAGCCAGATTTCGCCACCCGCGTCCAACACGCCATGCTGGTGCAAGAGGCCATCGATCCACTCCAGCAACGGTGTCGTGCCATCGCCGTGGTCGCTGTCGCGGAAGGCCAGCAGATTGGCGCCGTTGCGCGACATCAGGCGAGCGGGGAAATCCTGCGCGCCCATGCTGCGCAAGGGCAGGCGCAGATAAAACATGCCATAACTGAAAGCATGCGCGCGCGGGCGCAGCCGCGCATGGCGCACCCGTCCCAGGCACAGCAGGGGCTGCGGCGGCACGGGCGGCGAGAAATCACGCGGCATGGCCGAGCTCCGCCGACGCCATGCCGTTCAGCGCTTGCGCCACGGCCAGGCCCGACTTCAAGCCGTCTTCATGGAAGCCATAGCCCGTCCAGGCACCCGCGAACCACGTGTGCTGCGCGCCCTGGAAGCCGGCCAGGCGCGCCTGGGCGGCAATGGCCGCGCCATCGAACACGGGATGGGCATACGAAAACTCGTCGAGGATGGACGCCGGGTCCGGTTCATCGAGGGGATTGAGCGAAACGATGACGGGAGTGGTGAACGGCAGCGGCTGCAACTGGTTCAACAAATAATGTACGCATACCTGCGGCGCCTCGCCTTCCGCCACTGCCGGCCGTCCCTGGTAATTCCAGGCCGACCAAGCCTTGCGGCGCTGCGGCAGGCAGGACGCATCCGTATGCAGCACAGCCCGGTTCGGCTGGTAGCGTACGGCTTCGAGCACGCAGCGCTCGTCGTCACGGATATCTCCCAGCAGGGCCAGCGACTGGTCGCTGTGGCAA
This sequence comes from Janthinobacterium sp. PSPC1-1, assembly GCF_049897625.1. NCBI lineage: Bacteria > Pseudomonadati > Pseudomonadota > Betaproteobacteria > Burkholderiales > Oxalobacteraceae > Janthinobacterium > Janthinobacterium sp. PSPC1-1. The sequence goes on from NZ_JAFCWP010000007.1 coordinate 66,932, forward strand.
GCGAGCACGACATGATCGGCATGCTCGACACCGGCGGCCGTGTGCAGCTCGACCATGCGCGCGCCACCATGAGCCTGGCGGCGCACGGCCAGCACGGGGCAAGCCAGGCGCTGCTGCGGAATGCCCGCCAGCAGTTTTTCCACGTACACGCGCGAACCACCGCGCACCGTACGCCATTGCGGCCGGTCGCTCACTTGCAGCAAGCCATGGTTATGGCAGAAACGGATAAACGTGGCCAAGGGAAAGGCCAGCATCTGGCGCGCCGGGCACGACCAGATGCAGGCGGCCATCGGCAGCAGATACCAGTGGCGGAATTCATCGCCATAGCCGTGCAGCTCGAGAAACTCACCCAGCGACAGGGCCGGCGCCGGCACGCTGGCCGTGGCCAGGGCGCTGGCCTGACGGTTGAAGCGCACGATATCGCGCAGCATGCGCAGGAAGGCGGGGCGCAGCAGATTGCTGCGCTGGGTAAACACGGTATCGAAATTGGCGCCAGCCCATTCCAGCACGCGGGCATCGGACGCAGTGCCGAGCGGCATTTTCACGGAAAACGACATATCGCTGTCGGCCGCCCCGACACCGAGTTCATCAAACAGTTGCACCAGGTTCGGGTAGGTGGCGTGGTTGAACACGAGAAAACCCGTGTCGACGCCATGCGTAACACCATCGAGCGTGACGTCCACCGTATGGCTGTGACCGCCGAAATAGTCACCCGCCTCGTACAAGGTGACGTCCTGGCCCGCTTGCGCCAGGCGATAGGCACACGACAAACCGGCAATTCCTGCTCCGACGACGGCGATCTTCATGACTGTATCCGTTTCATGTTTGTCCTGGACAAATTAAGTTTTCTGCATAGTCAGTCAAATATTGATCTATGTCAATGAGGGCGCGAGCCGCTCACAAACTTATACGCAGGCAAGTTTCAATCGGATTCAGCTATTTGGTCCGGGGCGATGGAAGGCGTAAAATGCATCCCACGTTCTTTTGGCATGCGAGCAAGCCCCCTGTATGGATACTGATTTGCAACCGCTGCACCCCCCTTCCGCCTTCAGCATCAGCGATGTCGAGCGCGATACGGGGCTGGCCAAGGAAACCTTGCGTGTCTGGGAGCGCCGCTACGCCTTTCCCCAGCCCCAGCGCGACGCCTTTGGCGAGCGCAGCTACCCGGCCGAGCAAGTGCAGAAGTTGCGTATGGTCAAGCGCCTGCTGGACCTCGGATTTCGTCCGGGCAAAATCATGCAACACAGCACCTTGCAACTGCAGCAGCTGGCCAGCGCCGGCAGCGTGGCGCCGTCAACCCGTCCCCCCCAGCTCGAACACTACCTGGCCCTGTGCCGTGGCCACCAGATGGCGGAATTGGGCGACGCCCTGCGCCAGGCGCTGGCCGTGCTGGGCTTGAAAGCGTTCACCATCGACGTCATCGCGCCCCTGACGGGCATGGTGGGCGAAGCGTGGGCTTGCGGCGACCTGGCCGTGTATGAAGAGCATCTGTATAGCGAAACCTTGCAAACGGTGATGCGCCATGCCATTTTTTCCCTGCCGCAGGCAAGCAGCCCGTCGACGCGCACGCCGCGTATCGTCCTCAGTACCTTGCCGCAGGAGCGGCATGGCCTGGGGCTGCTGATGGCCGAGGCGCTGTGCGCGGCGGCCGGCGCCCATTGCATGTCGCTGGGGGTGGAAACGCCGCTGGCGGACATCGTCGCGGCGGCCCGCGCGCAGCGTGCCGACATCGTGGCGCTGTCGTTTTCCAGCGCCAGCAAGCAACGGCAGACGCGCGACAGCCTGCAGCAGTTGCATGCGAGCTTGCCGCCAGACATGGAATTGTGGGCTGGCGGACGCAGTCCCGTGCTGACCAAGCAGCCGCCGGCGTTCCTGCATGTGCTGGACTTGCGGCAAGTCGAGGAAAGCATCGCTGACTGGCGCCGCCGCCATCAGGCGCTGGCCCTGCAAACCCACTGAACCGGCTGGAAAGCGCGGCAACTGCGGCGATCTCCGTGGATAGCCGCGCAATGTTGCCAATCGAACAGTAAAGCATGAAGGGCCGGGCGCGCTCTGGTAGAATAGCCTGTAACACAGTGTCCGGCGCCGCCGGGCCTTAGGTCAGCACCCGCCACCACACATCCATGTTTAGTTTCTTCAAGAAAAAACCCATCGCTCCCGAGGCTGCGCCAGCCGAGCCCCTCGTCCTTCCTGCCGCCACGTCGCCTGCCCCGCAGCCTGCCGCTAAGCCCCTGAGCGGCGCGCCGGCCGAGCTCGTGCCCGTGATCGTCGCTGCCGAACCCGAGAAAAAATCGTGGATGACGCGCCTGAAGGCCGGCCTGTCGAAAACCTCGAACACCTTGTCCGTGCTGTTCGTCGGCGCGAAGATCGACGACGCCCTGTACGAAGAGCTGGAGGCGGCGCTGCTGATGTCCGACGCGGGCATCGACGCCACCGAATTCCTGCTCACGGAATTGAAGAAAAAGGTCAAGGAAGACAAGCTGCTCGACGCCGCCGCCGTCAAGGCCGCGCTGAAAGTGCTGCTGATCGACCTGCTCTCGCCGCTGGAAAAGCGCTTCGAGCTGGGCCGCCACAAGCCGCTGGTGATGATGATTTCGGGCGTGAATGGCGCCGGCAAGACCACCACCATCGGCAAGCTGGCCAAGCACATGCAGTCGAATAACCAGTCCGTGCTGCTGGCTGCGGGCGACACCTTCCGCGCCGCCGCGCGCGAGCAGCTGATGGTCTGGGGCGAGCGCAACAACGTCACCGTCATCTCGCAGGAATCGGGCGACCCGGCCGCCGTGGCCTACGATTCCGTGCAATCGGCAAAAGCGCGCGGTATCGACGTGGTCATGGTCGACACGGCGGGCCGCTTGCCGACGCAGTTGCACCTGATGGAAGAATTGAAGAAAATCAAGCGCGTGATCGGCAAGGGCATGGAAGGCGCGCCGCATGAAACCCTGCTCGTCATCGACGGCAACACGGGCCAGAACGCCTTGACGCAAGTGAAAGCCTTTGACGATGCACTGCAGTTGAGCGGCCTGGTGATTACCAAGCTCGATGGTACCGCCAAGGGCGGCGTGCTGGCGGCGATTGCCCGCGTACGCCCCGTCCCCGTGTATTTCATCGGCATCGGTGAGAAAATTGAAGACTTGCAGCCTTTCGTGGCTGCCGAATTTGTCGAAGCGCTGCTCGGATAAGCCTATACATGATTGAATTTCAGCACGTCTCCAAGCAATACTCCTCCGATGCCGTGGCCCTCAGCGACATTTCGCTGAGCATTGCCAAAGGCGAGCTGGTCTTTCTGGCCGGCCCGTCCGGCGCCGGCAAGTCCACCCTGCTGAAAATGATCGCCGCCATGGAACGCCCCACGTCGGGCAAGCTGATCGTCAATGGCCAGGACATGGCGAAGATCAAGCCGGCCGGCGTGCCCTTTTTGCGCCGCAACATGGGCCTGATCTTCCAGCAGCAAAAATTACTGAACGACCGCTCCATCCTGGCCAACGTCATGCTGCCGCTGCTCGTCGTCGGTGCGCATAAAGTTGCCGCCGAGCAGCGCGCGCGCGCCGCCCTCGACAAAGTGGGATTGCTGGACCGCGCCATGGCGCGTCCCCTGTCGCTGTCGGGTGGGGAACAGCAGCGCGTATCGATCGCACGCGCCATCGTCAACCGGCCGCAGATCATCCTGGCCGATGAACCGACGGCCAACCTGGACCGCGCCAGCGCCAACAAGGTGCTCGACGCCCTGAAAGCGTTTCATTCGGTGGGCGTGACCTGCCTCATTTCCAGCCATGACGAACAGATGCTCGACGCCGCCGCCCGCGTGATCCACCTGAAAAACGGCCAATTAGTCGCCATCGACAAGGCCACGCAGGCGCCCGTCTTCGCGCCGCCCGATCCCGATTTTGCGCCCTCCCCCGGCCCCGACGATGTGCAGGGAGAACAGGCATGAGAGGCTGGTTCCGTCAACACCGCTTCGCGCTCGGTTCGGCGCTGATCCATTTGCGCAAGTCGCCAGGCGGCTTCCTGTTGAACGTGCTCGTCGTCGCCATCGCCCTGTCGCTGCCGTTCGCCGGCTTGACCATGCTCGACAATGTGCGCCCCATGTCGGAACAGATGTCGGTCGACCCGGAAATCAGCGTTTTCCTGAAGATCGACACGCCGCGCGAGCAAGCCGTGGCCCTGGCGGGCGCCATGCGCAAGGTCGTCGGCGCGCAAAAGGCGAAGATCGTCTTCATCCCGCGCGAACAGGCGCTCGACACCCTGAAAAACAAGAACGGCCTGGCCGACGTGCTCAGCACCCTGGGCGACAATCCCCTGCCCGACAGCTATGTACTGAAACTCGATGCGTTCAGCAGCGCCAGCGAAGCGCAGGATGTCGATGCGGTGGCGGAGCAGCTGCGCCACCTGCCATTCGTGGAATCGGCGCAAGTCGATTCGGCCTGGGTCAAGCGCCTGGCGGCCCTGCTGGGCGTGCTGCGCCTGGTGCTGCTGCTGCTGGCCATCACCCTGGGCGTGGCCGTGATCGCCGTGGTCTTCAATACCATCCGCCTGCAGGTGATGCAGCAGCGCGATGAAATCAGCATCTCGAAATTGATCGGCGCCACCGACACCTTCATCCACCGCCCCTTCTATTACACGGGCGCCCTGCTGGGCCTGTGCGCCGGTGCGCTGGCCCTGGGCGCCGTGGCGCTGGCCTTGCAACCACTGAATACCGCGATTGCCGAGTTTGCCCGCCTGTACGCGTCCGAATTCCAGCTGGTGCCGCTGGCGCCGCTGCCAATGGCCGGCTTGCTGGCCGTCAGCGCCGGCCTGGGCCTGATCGGCGCCTTCCTCTGCGTGCAGCGCCACCTGGCGCGCCTGAACTGACCTTTCCTCCCTCCCATGGCGGCGCCCCAGGTGCCGCCATGCGTCACCACAATGCTGTTATCTTGATATTTAGCAAGTATTCTTAAGGTTCGCTTCAGCCAGAGGCCGTAGACTGGCTACGTTGTCGTGAAGCGGCCTGCAGCGCTGTTCAGATCACCGTTCATACACATTTATCAAGCATTCATTCGCCATAGCATTTAGGCTATCAGGACGATTAAATGTGCTGATTGGCACTCTCAAGCAGAGAGTGCTAATATAGGGACATACCAACAGCAGAACCGCCATGGACGCCAAATGAAGATGGTGCCGCGATCTGCAAGTGCAAGACCGCATACGCAAAACGAACAGACAATCGGGCCACGTCGCGTGACATGGCCAACTGGAACAAAGCAAGACTACGAGGGAGAAAACATGACTATGATGTCCGCAACATCCGCATTGGTTCCGACCAAAAGTAATGCGCTGGGCCTCGGGTTCACTGGCAATCTGGGCAATATTGACGCCTATATCTCGGCCGTGAACCGCCTGCCCATGTTGACCCACGATGAAGAAATTTCGCTGGCAACACGCCTGCGCGAAAAAAATGACCTGGCCGCCGCGCAAGAACTGGTGCTGTCGCACCTGCGCCTGGTGGTCTCGATTGCCCGCGGCTACCTGGGCTATGGCTTGCCGCACGCCGACCTGATTCAGGAAGGCAATATCGGCTTGATGAAAGCCGTGAAACGCTTCGATCCGGACCAGGGCGTGCGCCTGGTATCGTACGCCATGCACTGGGTGAAAGCCGAGATGCACGAGTACATCCTGAAAAACTGGCGCCTGGTCAAGGTCGCGACGACGAAGGCACAGCGCAAGCTGTTCTTCAACCTGCGCAGCCACAAGACGGGCCTCGATGCGATGACGCCGAAGCAGATCGATGCGCTGGCCAAGCTGCTCGACGTGAAACGCGAAGAAGTGATCGAAATGGAAACGCGCTTGAGCGGCCGCGACATTGCACTGGAATCGCCGACCGACGATGAAGACGACAAGTTTTCGCCGATCGCCTACCTGTCGTCGGAGCAAAGCGAGCCGACCAAGGTGCTGGAAGCGGAACAAGTGACACGTCTGCAATCGGAAGGCCTGGAAACAGCACTGTCCAAGCTGGACGCCCGTTCGCGCCGCATCATCGAAGCGCGCTGGCTGGCCAACGACGACGGTTCCGGCGCCACCCTGCACGCTTTGGCAGAAGAGTTCGGCGTATCGGCCGAACGCATCCGCCAGATCGAAGTGGCGGCGCTGAAAAAAATGAAGGGCGCGCTGGCCGCCTGGGTGTAAGTACAAGCAATGCCGCAATGCAAAAGGCGCCGCAAGGCGCCTTTTAGTTTTACAAATGATATTTATCAACAGATAAACATTGTCAGCCCTTATGCTGCAGCCAAGCCCTTGGTGATCAGCTCGGCGACCAATTCATTCAGATCCGCATCGCGCTCCTTGGCCAGGGTCTGCAATTGCAACACCAGATCGCTGTTCAGCTTGACGGCGAATGGCACCAGGCCCAGGGCCTGATCGCGCTTGCGCTGCTCGCGGCGGTCGACGACCACCGCTTCCTTACCGAATGCACCGGCGCCGGGAACATTCATCTTTCCCATCAGTTTCTTGGCATCGCTTTTCGCCAGGGCAGTTTTTTTCATGGTTGTTTCCTGATTTTCAAAACAGCCATTCTACGCAGTAATCGGCGCGCCGCGTGGCCGGCGCATCAATTCATCGGCAGCACGCCAATAGTGCGCCGAGAAAATATCATTTTGTTACCATTATTTTATCCCACGTGTGAACAAGCACACCCGGGACGTTCTACCTGAAAGGAAAAACATGCCTTACCTGAGCCGCTCTTATCGTACCTTGCTGCTGCCCCTGCTCATCGCCTGCCTGACCGTGCTGGCTGGCTGCGGCGCGGCCGGCAGCGCCGGCGACGCGGAAAACACGCCGCGCAGCGTCACCCACGTGCTCTCGCCGGGCCAGCAAGTGGCCATCACGGCCACCGATACCCTGAAACTCGAGCGTGTCAACGACAGCCGCTGCCGCAAGGGCGCCGTGTGCGTGTGGAAAGGCTACGTCAGCTACAGTTTCAGTTTGCTCAACAGCGCAGGCGCCACCGACATCGTGCTGTCCGAGTCCATGCCCGGCGCCGCCAGCTCCGTCAGCGTCAACCACCTGACGTTCACCTTGCTCGACGTCGACCCGGCCACGCCGCCCGCCCTCAACGCGGCCGAACCCGCGTATCGGGTCAAGGTAAAAATCACGCAGGGCGCGCTGGAACGCCCATAAATCGACCACGTCTGGATAGCACGCTATCATCTTGCCATTGTTAACATTCTTGCAGGGCACACGATGATCGCATTCCAGGGTTTGTCCAAACGCTACGGTACCTTCGACGCCGTCCACCCGCTCACCTTGCAGGTGGGGAAGGGAGAAGTCTTCGGCTTCCTGGGACCGAATGGCGCCGGCAAGACCACCACCATCCGCATGCTGATGGGCATCCTGGTGCCCAGCAGCGGCCGCGTGCTGGTCGATGGCCTCGATTGCCACCGCGAGGGTGCCGCCGTGAAGCGCAAGGTGGGCTACCTGCCCGACACCCCGATCTTTTACGATTATTTGCGGGGCCGTGAAATCCTGCAATTCGTCGCCGAAATGCATGGTTTTTCACGCGCGGATGCGGCCGAACGCGCGACGCGTCTGTTGACGGAATTCGGCCTGGACGAAGCGGGCGAGGATTTCGCCGTCAATTATTCGCTGGGCATGAAGAAAAAACTGGGCCTGGCCTGCGCGCTGATCCACGATCCGGCCGTGCTGATCCTCGATGAACCGATCAACGGCCTGGACCCGCGCGCCTCGCGCGAAGTACAGGAACGGCTGCTGCGCATCGCCGCCGCCGGCACCACCATCTTCGTTTCCACGCATTTGCTCGACATGGCGGAAAAGCTGTGCAGCCGCGTGGCCATCATCCACCGCGGCGCGCTGGCGGCCACGGGCAGCCTGGACGAAATTCGCCGGCAACTGTCCAGCGACGGCAGCCTGGAAGAACTCTTCCTGCAGCTTACCGATGAAACGGGCGCCGCATGACGCCGGCGCCGCTCACCGCCTGGCGCGCCATCTGGCTGCTGACCCGCTTGCGCCTGCAGCGCCTGCTCAACGTCAGCGGCCGCGGACTCGCCTTCAAGAAGCCCCCGCAGGGCCGCCCCGCCACGCCGGGCAAGAAACGGGGCCGCTGGCTGCTGGGCGTGCTGCTGTTCCTGCCCATGCTGTTTTCCTTCGGCACTATCGCGCGCCATGGCGTACTCAACATGCATTGCCTGCTCGACCAGGTGGCCGCCTGCCAGGCGCAAGGCAGCATGCAGGCGGGAGAACGCCTGCTGGCACCCGTCATCGCCGAATTCATCGGGCACCCGTTCAGTACGGCGCTGGCAGGCGGCCTGGCCCTGCAATTGATGCTGTTGTGGCTGGTCAGCGTGTTGTTGCCGCTAGGCATGGGCGAGCTGTCGAAACCGGACTGGGACCTGGAATGGCTGGTCACCTTGCCGGTCGACAAAACCACGCTGCTGTGGGCGCGCGTGCTCGAACGCACGCTCGTCAATCCGGCCGGCCTGCTGGCCTTGTGGCCCAGCACCACCATGATCGCCTGGTATTCGGGCCAGGGCTGGTTTTCTCCGCTGTCCGGACTGGCGGCCAGCCTGCTGCTGCTGGCCCTGGCGGCCATGCTGCGCACCCTGGTCGATACGGGCCTGCGCCTGTCGCTCAGTCCGGCACGGCTGGGCAACCTGCAGGCGCTGCTGTCGGTGGCCGGGGTATTTCCCATGTATATGGGCATGTCCTTTGGCATGGGCGCGGGCGGCTTTGCCCATGGCTGGGCCGCGGCCATGCCCGCCTGGAGCAGCTGGACGCCGCCCGGCCTGCTGGTGCGCGTGCTCAATGCCGCCAGCCTGGCGGCCGCGCTGCTGCCGGCCTGCCTGCTGCTGGCGCAAGTGCTGCTGTTGATGTGGCTGGGCATGGCGATACTGCGCCGCCAGTTGCGCCACGGCGTGGTGGGCGCGGGCCAGCGCGAAGCCAGCCGCAAGCGTTCCCCGGCGGCGCTGCCCGCTGGCCGGTGGCGCGCCCGCATCGGCACGGTGATCCAGCGCCGCGAATTGACCCTGCTGATGCGCGACCGTAATTTCATGGTGCAAACGCTGCTGATGCCGCTGCTGATCCTCGGCGGCCAGGCTCTTTTTTCGGGCCAGGCGCGCGACCTGCACACGCTGCTGGCCAGCCCCGCCCTGCTGGCATCGACCGGCTTTTTCCTCGGCAGCTATGTGCTGATGATGTCGGCCTTCCAGACCCTGAACAAGGAAGGCGGCGCGCTGTGGCTGCTGTACACGTTTCCCGTTTCCGTTGAGCAGGCGCTGCGGCAAAAGGCGCAATTGTGGGCCGTGCTGGCCCTGCTGTATCCCCTCATCCTGTTTGGCGCGGCGCTGGCCTGGCTGCCCGCATGGCGCTGGGACATGGCGAGACTGATGCTGCTGGCCCTGGCCGGCATTCCCCTGTATTCGATGATCGCCGTGGCGCTGGGGGTGTTTGCCAGCGACCCGCTGGCCACCGAAGCGACGGCGAAGATACGCCCCACCTATATGTACCTGTATTTGCTGCTCACCGGCTTGTACCTCGCCGCGCTGGCGGCCGGCAGCGTGGTGCAGCAACTGGTGTTTGTCGTGCTGACGCTGGCGCTGGCCCTGGCACTGTGGCAAAAGGCGCGCGACGAGCTGCCGTACCTGCTCGATCCGGCCGCCTCGCCGCCGGCCAGGGTGTCGGCCTCGGATGGCTTGATCGCCGCCATGCTGTTTTTTATCCTGCAGACACTGGCCTTGCTCCTGCTCAAGGACGCGGCCGGCGCAACGCTGGCGCACGTGGCCATCGCCTTCGGCAGCGCGGGCGCGCTCACCTATATCCTGGTGCGCCTCGTCTACTGGCGCAGCAAGACGGCAGACGTGCCGCGCATCGGGCCAGGCCGGCAAGCGTGGCGCCGGGGTGTGGCAGGCGCGCTGCTGGCGGCCCTCTTCGGCATCGGCTACCTGGCCATCGTGCAAGCCAACGGCTGGTCAGCTGCGCGCGCGCCGCTGGCGACAGGGGCGGGTTGGGACGGAATCTGGCTGGCAGGATTGACGCTGCTGGCCGCGCCCCTGTGCGAGGAATTCATTTTCCGTGGCCTGATCCAGGGCGGCCTGCGCCGCTCGCTGCCCGCCTGGCAGGCGATCGGCATCAGCGCGGCCATCTTTGCCATCGTGCATCCGCCTGTCTCCATGCTGCCCGTCTTCGTGCTGGGCCTGTGCGCGGGCGCCGCCTATGAACGCAGCCGTTCGCTGCTGGCGCCCATGCTGGCGCACGCCGGCTACAACGCGGCCATCCTCGCGGTGCAACTCTATGCATGAGCATAGGCAAGTTTGTTAGAATCGCACACGTTTCCGTCCGTATCCCAACCCCTGACTACGCACAGATCACGCATGCATCCACGCTTGTTCGCACCCTTTGTCCTCGTAGCACTGCTGAGCGGCTGCACGGTACTCGCCCTGCGCCCCAACAGCGGCGTCGAAAACCGCACGTTTGCCGTGCAGGAAACCCCACGCCTGCGCATCGATGCGCCCAAGGCACGCATCCAGAATCCGATGCCCAACGACCACTTCATCGGCATCGCCCTGTCCGGCGGCGGCAGCCGCGCCGCCAATTTCTCGGCCGCCTCGCTGGAGCAGCTGGAAGAGTTCGGCCTCGTCAGCGGCGCCTCGGCCATCTCCGGCGTCTCGGGCGGCGCCATCGCGGGCGGCTACTATGCGCTGCATGGCAAGCAAACGGACTGGCCCTTGCTGCGCAGCAAACTCAAAACGGATTTCTTCGGCCAGACCATTTTGAAACCCGCCAACCTGACGACGATGTTGCTGACGAACAAGACACGTACCTCGTTCCTGTCCGATGTGCTGGACGATGTGCTGTACGACAAGAAAACCTACCAGGACTTGCCGCACGACGGCCCCATCTTCCTGGCCAACGCGACGGACGCCACCGATGGCGGCAAGCGCGTGGTGTTTTCTTATGAGTATTTTTACGGCACCCTGCATTCACCGATCCAGGATATCCGCCTGGCCACGGCCGTGGCCACCTCGGCCGCCTTTCCCGGCGTGTTCGATTCCGTCACTTTCGAGCGTTTCCGCCCGAAAAACAGTTTCGTGCCGGAACTCGGTTCCGAATCGCGCGAATCGCCGTCCTACGTGCACCTGTTCGACGGTGGCGCGGCCGATAACCTGGGCGTGGAAACCCTGTGGGACGTGGCCCTGACGCAGCTGTACGGCAACGACATGGCTGTCGTGCCGCCGCGTCTGAACAGCAAGCCCTTCATCCTCATTGCCATCGATGCCAACGCGCCCAATTCCAGCGCCGTCTTTGAAAAGATGTCGGACGAACGCCAGCCGCTGGACCGCATCTTCAACAAGAATATTTACGATGCCGTCGACGCCCTGTTTTCGCGCCAGCGCAAGGAAAACCTCGTCAAGATGGGCTTTGGGCAAGCCCGCTTCGATACCATCACGCATGAAAACTTTGGCGACCTGAGCCAGAAATTCGTCAAGGGCAAGCGCACCTCGGCCTTTGCCATTCCCGTGTTGTGCCGGCCCCATCTGGGCCAGTACCGCTGTGAAGTCGATGCGGCCGATCCCTTGCCGGGCCAGATCCGCACGCGGCTGGAAGGCTTTGCCTGGCATATTTCCATCGACCAGATCGCCTCGCTGGCGCTACGCCTGTCCAGCGGCGATGCGCAAGTCGATATTGCGCGCAAGGAAGAGCGCGCCGCCCTCGTCAAGCTGCAACGCCTGGCCACGCAAACGAAAACCCATCTGAAGCTGACGGGCCCGGAAAACTGCAGCCCGGACGTCCTGCAAGCGGCCCTGTACAGCGCCGCGCGCGTGCTGATCCTCGACGACGAAGAATCGCGCTTTGCCCTGTGCGACTACATGCTGGCGAGCCAGCTGATCAATGACGATACCGTCTGCAAGCAGCGCTATGTGCACGCCGTGCCCCGTTTCGCCATCGAAAGTGAAGATTTGCAGTACCGCAACTTAAGTTCGGACGGCAATTCGGTGAACGTGCCGATACGCTGCAAGAAGTGAGCGCGCACAAAAAAGCCCGCATGATCGCTCGTGCGGGCTTTAGCGCAAGGATTCCTGGCGCCCGGTTGATTTAAATCAATCGACCTTAAATCAAGCGACTACGCCTGCGCATGTAGCTGCGGCTTAATGCACCTTCCAGTTCCTGCTCCGTTTTATGCTGGTTCACCGTGTACAGGGCCCACAGGGCCGCCGGCGCCCAGCCGATCACAGTGCACTGCAAGATCAAGGCGGCGGCACCGGCCAGCGGGCGCCCCAGCATGAAAAACGTGAGACACGGAAGTAGCAAGGCTATCAGCAATCGCATCACGACATACTCTCCTAAACTTAGAGCAGCGGACAAGGGCCGGTATCCGGTCCGTCCCCCGCCCGCTGCGTACTGCTCCTTATAGATGCACGGTAATCTGCGGCATTAAGTCGTCAAACGTGCGACCGTTGCCGTTTTCACCGATGGCGTGCATCTTCCATTCGCCATTATGGCGGTACAGCCTGGCCATGATCTGTGCGGTGTGGGAACCTTGCACAGACAGGTTGAAACGCGCGACTTCCTGGTTATTGCTGGCATTCAAGATGCGGCAATAGGCGTTTTCCACCTGCGAGAAGTTCTGGCCAGTAAAGCTGTTGACGGTGAAGACCAGGCTTTTCACGTTCGCCGGCACTTTCGACAGATCGACATTGATCTGTTCGTCGTCGCCATCGCCCGCGCCCGTACGGTTGTCGCCCGTGTGAACGATGCTGCCGTCCTTGCTTTTCAGCTGGCGGAACCAGACGATGTCGGACGTGCTCTTGTTTTCATCGAACATGACGCACGACGCGTCCAGGTCGACGGCTTCGCTCTTCGAACCGAAACCGAGGAAACCCTTGGTCTTGGCCGCATCCCAGCCCAGGCCCATGGTGATACGGGTCAGGGTGGTACCAGCTTCTTTGTCCAGAGAAATCTTCTGGCCTTTGCTCAAATTGACAGACATACGCATTGCTCCTGTTGGGTTAGTTGCATCAACTACGTGTTACGCCGGCTTGCTTTGCGTCCAGGCGAGGAAGGCTGCGCGGTTGCGCGAGCACACGAGGATTTTTCCCGTGCCTGAAAATTTCAGTACTACGCCCTCGCCGCTGGTCTGGCTATTGATCAGGTTACCCAGAAAGCCGCCGCTGCTGCCGGTCGTCATGGAAATTTCGTATTGCAGGCGGTTATCCCAGCACACGACGTGCGAGTTATCGATCACTACGTCCTTGCCAGGCGTCACTTCCAGTATCGACATCGCGCCAAAACCGGAGACCGCCAACTGGCCGCTGCCTGCCGTCTCGGTGATGAAAAAACCACCGCTCTGGGCAAACAGCGCATTGCCAAGGCTTTGCGTGCGCACCTTCAATTCCACGCCAGCACTGGCCGCCACGAAGGCGCCGTCGCTGATCATGTATTGCTGGGCGCCGACCTCCAGCACCCGCATCGCGCCGGGCAAGGTGGGTGACAGCAGACAATCGCCGTCGCCCCGCATGGCCTCGATATGCTGCTGAAAGAACGATTCCCCGTTGGCAAAGGTACGCATCAGCGCAGCGCCTATGCCGCCAGTCATCTTGCCTTTCAGCTCAAGATTGGTTTCCATCATCACCATCGCGTTGGATTCGCAATAAATCTTCTCGCCCTTGGCAAGCGACACATGCAGGAACGGGTCGACATCCCCGGTAATATTGAAAACTGGCATACAACTGTTCCTTCCTTAACGATGATGATGGTGTCGGGCTAAACCGCCGCCCTTACTACAGAATAACGGTGCCGCACAAAACCGTAGCGAGCGGATGTGATTTGTGGCCGAGAAGCGCAACCGTACTTTAGTACGGTGAGCATCGCCGGCCGCAAAGCGCACCGCGCAGTAGGTTTGGTGTGGCTACCTTACACGCCGACGCCGAACGAGGCTGCCAGTGGGCCCAGGCCGCCTTTATATCCCTGGCCGATGGCCTTGAATTTCCAATCGGCGCCATTGCGGTAGATTTCACCGAAGACCATGGCCGTTTCCGCCGAACCGTCTTCCGACAGGTCGAAGCGGGCGATTTCCGTGTTGCCGTTGGCATTGACGCAACGCACGTACGCCTTCGACACCATACCAAAGTTTTGCTTGCGCGCTTCGGCATCGTGAATCGTGACGCAGACGGCGATCTTGTCGATCTCGGCTGGCACCGTGGCCAGGTCAACGATAACGGTTTCATCATCGCCATCGCCAGCGCCGGTGGTGTTGTCGCCCGAGTGGGTGACGGAACCGTCGCTCGATTTCAGGTTGTTGTAAAAAATCATGTCGACGTCGGCGCGAACCTTGCCGTCGGCCTTCAGCAGGAAGATCGAACCGTCGATGTCGAATGCGGCGCCGTCGGTGGCGCGGGCATCCCAGCCCAGGCCGATGATCATCTTCGAAATGCCGGGGGCTTCTTTGCTCAGGTTGACGTTGCCGCCTTTTTGCAGACTGATTGCCATGATGTATTTCTCCTATGTGGGTTGTGTATGACCAAACACCTGGCGCCCTCCACCGGCCTGACTCCCCAGGCCGGCGGCGACGCTTGCTACAACTTGCCGACAAACGGGTGTAGTCGTTTGTCGCGCATTCTTTACACTGCCTTGACCGGCTCCAGCGCTTGCGTCTGGCCTTCTTCGAGGGCCATCCTGCGCTTGTAGCGGATCGATGACCACAGCGAGGCGAGAATGAAGGCCACCCCAATCAGACCCGTGAAGATCTCGGGAATGTGGAACTTCATGCTGACCAACATGATCACGGCCAGGATACCGATCGCATAGTGCGCGCCGTGCTCCAGATAAACGAACTCGTCGAGCGTGCCCTTGCGCACCAGGAACACCGTCATCGAACGCACGAACATCGCGCCGATTGCCAGGCCCAGCATGATGATCACGACATCCTTGGTGATGGCAAACGCGCCGATCACGCCGTCAAAGCTGAACGAGGCGTCGAGCACTTCCAGGTACAGGAAGCCGCCGATACCGCCGCGCTTGATGATGTCGCCCATGTTGCCGTCGCCGTTATCGCCTTCCAGCAAGCCACTGATCACATCGACACCCACGTAGGTCAAAATACCCCACAGGCCGGCCGTCAATACCACCAGTTTCTGGCCTTCTTCGATCATCGACAGGCTGGCCATCAGGGTACCCAGCGCGATCATCACGGAAATCGACGAGATCTTGCCCAGCGCGCCCAGTTTTTCTTCAATACGGCCCAGCCAGTGCGTTTCTTTCTCCGAGTCCAGCAGGAAGTTCAGGAACACCAGCAGCAGGAAAATACCGCCGAAAGCCGCCACTTCCGCGTGGTGATTCGTCAGGTGCATCGAATACTGTTCCGGATTGCTCAGGGCCAGATTCCATACTTCCAGCAAGCCCAGGTCCGCCGCTTGCGCCACGATGACCAGCGGGAACAGCAGACGCATGCCGAACACGGCGATGATGATACCCACGCCCAGGAACAGGTTCTGCCAGAACTTGTCCCAGTTCTTCAGCACCGAAGCGTTGACCACCGCGTTGTCGAACGACAGCGAGACTTCCATCACGCCCAGGATCACCGCAATGCCCAATGCCGACAGCATGGTCGACACGCCACCGTGCGTGTAACCCCACCAGGCGGAAATGCCCAGGCAGATAAATGTCACTAGAAATGACACTCTGAAATGTTTCATCGATAGTTCCCTTTTATCCAAATTCAATGGAACGTAGTATATGGACATGTGACACATTTAAAAATAGAAGATAATGGAAGTATTACTTCGTAAAAACAGAAGATAGGCCCACACGATGAAAACTACCGGTTTCAATTACCGCCATTTGTACTTCTTTTGGGTGGTCGCCAAGGAAGGCGGCGTGACGCGCGCGGCCGAGCGCCTGGGCCTGGCCGTGCAAACCATCAGCACCCAGCTGGCCTTGCTGGAAAAGGAGCTGGGCAAGTCCCTGCTGCAGCCGCAGGGACGGCGTTTGGTGCCGACGGAAGCGGGCCGGCTGGCGCTCGGCTACGCGGACCAGATTTTTTTGCTGGGCGAACAGATGCAGGAAGCGCTGGCCGACACGGATGCGGAAAAGATGCGCCTGACGGTGGGCATTTCCGATTCCTTGCCGAAACTGATGGCCTATCGCATGCTCGACGCCACCCGCAGCCTGGACAAGCCCGTCAAGCTCGTCTGCCTGGAAGATGAATTCGAGTCCCTGCTGGCCGACCTGGCCCTGCACAAGCTGGACCTGGTGTTGACGGACCGCGCCGTGCCGGCCGGCGCCAGCCTGCGTGTCTCCAGCCACCTGTGGGGAGAGAGCGCCATGAAGCTGTTCGCCATCCCCGCGCTGGCCGAGCAATACCGCGACAATTTCCCGCACAGCCTGCACGGCGCGCCATTTCTGCTGCCTGCGCGCAATAACGCCCTGCGCGGGCGCATCGACGAATGGATGGTGCAGCAAGGCGTACGCCCCGACGTGGTCGGTGAATTCGAGGATAACGCCATGCTCAACGCGTTTGGCCGCAAGGGCCTGGGCCTGTTCTTCGCCCCGGCCAGCCTGGCCGGCGAGATCGAGGAGCAATTCGGCGCCGTGCTGGTGGGCGACGCCTCGTCCCTGCGCGAACAGTTTTATGTGATTTCGAACGAGCGGAAAATCATGCATCCGGCGCTGGACGTGATCCTGGCCGCCATCCAGAGTCACCCGAAGATTCACAAGGAAACCTGATAAATCCATTCGAAAATAACGTTTGAATAATCAATCAAAAGCGATTGTAATGAAGCCTGAGACAAACACGCGCCTGTCCCTCGCCGGAAGGGCGCGACCACCATAAAAAACAGGAGCGGCACCATGTCCACGGCAGGCAAGACGATCGATATTCCCGATCTCATCAATAACAACAAGATCGGCTCCTTCCAGATCGGCATGCTGATCCTGTGCGGGCTGTGCGTCATCATGGATGGCTTCGATGTACAGGCGATGGGCTATGTGGCGCCCGCCATCATTGCCGATTGGCACGTCAGCAAGGCCAACCTGGGCCCCGTGTTTGGCGCGGGCTTGCTGGGCATGCTGGTCGGCTCGCTCGTCTTCAGCATCACGGCCGACAAGTTCGGCCGCCGTCCCGTGCTGATCGGCTCGACCATCTTCTTTTCGCTGTGCATGCTGGTCACGCCGCTGGCGACGAACATCGAGCAATTGCAGCTGATCCGTTTCATCACGGGCCTGGGCCTGGGCGCCGTGATGCCGAACGCCATGGCGCTGGCCGGCGAATACAGCCCGCTGCGCAAGAAAGTCACCCTGATGATGCTGGTCTCGTGCGGCTTTACGCTGGGCGCCGTGCTGGGTGGGCTGCTGTCTGCCGCGCTGATTCCCGCATTCGGCTGGCAATCCGTGTTTTACGTGGGCGGCGTGGTACCGCTGGTGATCGGCGTGCTGATGTTCTTCCTGCTGCCGGAATCGATGCAATTCCTGGTATTGAAGAAACGCAAGCTGGACAAGGTGGCGCAGTGGTTGAAACGCATCGACCCGACGGTGAGCATCACGGCCGACACGCAATACGTCGTGCATGAGAAGGAACACAAGGGCGCGCCCGTGCTGCAACTATTTACGGACGGCCGCGCGAAGATGACGATCTTGCTGTGGGTCATCAACTTCATGAACTTGCTTAATTTATATTTCCTGTCCAACTGGCTACCGACGATCGCCAAGGAAGCGGGCCTGTCCACGGCCAACGCCGTGCTGGCAGGCACGGCCCTGCAAGTGGGCGGCACCATCGGCACCCTCGTCATGGGCCAGCTGATCGACCGCTCCAGCTTCCGCCGCATCCTGCTGCCATGCTTCCTCGTTGCCGCAGTCGCCATTGCCCTGATCGGCCGTCCCGACGTGTCGCTGGCCTTCCTCTTCATTACCATCTTCATCGCCGGCTTTTGCGTGGTGGGCGGCCAGCCTGCCGTCAATGCCCTGGCGGCCAGCTACTACCCGACCACCCTGCGCTCGACGGGCATCGGCTGGAGCCTGGGCATCGGGCGCATCGGCTCCATCATCGGCCCCGTGCTCGGTGGTGAGCTGATCCGCCTGAACTGGCCGAACAGCACGATTTTCCTCGTCGTTGCCATCCCCGCCATCGTTTCGGCCGTCATGGTCTTTGCCATGCGCGGCGGACCGCAAACGGCGGCCAAAAGCTGAAAAAGCGTGGAAAAACCACCGCGCGCGCACGCCTGCACGGGCGGCGTGCGCGGCAAAAATTAGGCTATGGCGCCCTTCGTCGTTTAAGATGACGTTTTGACAGCCCATCTTCCGCGCCCTCATGCACAATGTCTTGCTAGTCCTGCTCGCCCTCTTCCTGGTCGCGCTGAACGGTTTTTTTGTTGCCGCCGAATTTGGCATCGTCACCTTAAGGCGCACGCGCATCCGCGCCATCGCCAAGACGCAGGGACTACGGGGCCGCATCCTGGCCAAGGTGCATGGCCAGCTGGACGCCTACCTGTCCGCCTGCCAGCTGGGTATCACGCTGGCATCGCTGGGACTGGGCTGGGTCGGCGAACCGGCGTTTGCCGGCTTGCTCGAGCCGCTCTTCGGCGCCATCGGCGTCACCTCGCAAGAACTGATCCACGGCGTCTCGTTCGTCGTCGCCTTCAGCGTGATTTCCTTCCTGCACATTGTGGTGGGCGAACTGGCGCCCAAATCGATGGCCATCCGCAACCCGGAAGCCGTCGGCCTGTGGAGCGCGATTCCCCTGTATGGTTTCTATTGGGCCATGTATCCGGCCATTTACCTGCTCAACGCCAGCGCCAACTGGGTGCTGCGCATGGCGGGCCTGTCCGGCAAGGGCGGCCACGATGCCCATTACTCGTCCGAAGAACTCAAACTGATCTTGCGCACCAGCCAGCCCGGCGAAAAATTTACGCGCGACGAGCGCAACATCCTGGCCCAGTCGCTCGATTTCGAACAGATGACGGTGTCGGACCTGATGCGCCCGATCAATGAAGTGATCGCCCTGTACGCGTCAAACACCGTGGAAGAAAACCTCGACACGGTGCTGCGCAACCGCTTCAGCCGCTATCCGTATTTCGACACGAATGAAGACGACGTGCTGGGCGTGGTGCACTTGAAAGACCTGTTCTTTGCCCAGCAGGCGGGCAAACCGATCACCTCGCTCACGCCGTTTTTGCGTCCCGTCGACATCATTTCCGCGCGCACGCCAGCGCTGGAACTGTTCCGCCGTTTCCGCGACGGCGCGCCCCACTTCGCCCTGATCGGAGAGAAGGGCAAGCGCCCACTGGGTTTCATCACATTGGATAACTTGCTCGGCGCCATGGTGGGCGAAATCCGCGATGAATTCCGCCGCAATGAAAACGACTGGCTCAAGCAAAGCGACGGTACCCTGATCGGCAAGGCCAGCCTGCCCATCTTCTCGCTCGAACGCATCCTCGGCATCGATATCGAGAACGAGGAACTGGGGCTGGACGACGTGGAATCGGTGGGCGGCTTGATCATGGTCAAGCTGGGGGACATCCCGAAGCAGGGCCAGCGCATCACCTTTGTCGACTTCGATATCGTCGTCAAGAAGATGAACGGGCCCCGCATCGTACTGATCAAGGTGATCCCCAAGCAGGAGCGGGATCTGGATGCCGATTTAAGGGATTAAGCAAGACGTACCCCAACGGCGAAAGGCCGGGGTCGGACCCTGAGGGTCCGACCCCAGTCCTTGCCGTTGGGTTATACAAGGCGCGCAGACTTGCGCGACTGATTACTTCTTGCTCGTCAGGGTGTCTTTTCCCTGCGGCACGGTGGTC
The DNA here is from genome assembly GCF_049897625.1 of Janthinobacterium sp. PSPC1-1. Taxonomy (NCBI): domain Bacteria; kingdom Pseudomonadati; phylum Pseudomonadota; class Betaproteobacteria; order Burkholderiales; family Oxalobacteraceae; genus Janthinobacterium; species Janthinobacterium sp. PSPC1-1. Next base: position 86,710 of record NZ_JAFCWP010000007.1, read on the forward strand.
TCGCCTACCGTCCACGTTTGCAGCAAGCTGTACAGCACCGCCAGCAGGGTCGGTCCAATAAAAATGCCGACGAAGCCGAAGGCCAGCACGCCGCCCAGCACGCCCAGCAGCACCAGCAAAAACGGCAGGCTGCTGCCGCGGCTGATCAGCATGGGTTTCACCACGTTATCCACGCCGCTGATCAGCAAACCGCCCCACACCAGCATGAAGATGCCCCAGCCCGTCTGGCCGTCATTGAACAGCCAGATGGCGGCGCCGCCCCAGATCAGGGGCGGGCCCACGGGGATCAGCGAAAAGATGAAGGTGGCCACGCCCAGCAACGCTACGGCGGGCACGCCAGCGATCAAAAAACCCACCACGGCTACCAGCGCCTGCGCCAACGCCGTACCCAACAAGCCATACATGACGCCGCGCACGGTGCGGCTGATGGTCAGGCCCACACCCGGCGCGCTGTCGCCGATGATGCGGCCGGCGCCCGTCATCAAGGCACGGCTCAGTAGCTGGCCATCGCGGTAGAGGAAGAAGCTGACGAACACGGCCAGGCTGGTCTGCGCCAGGCCCGTACCCAGCAAGATGCCACCGGAAGCGAGGAAATGGCGCGCCGGCTCCAGCATGGTCTTACCCAAATTCAATAGTTCATCGCGGTCTTCCAGCAAGCGCCGCACGTAGCCATCGATGGTTTCGCCCACCACGGGGATGCTGGCCAGCCAGGCCGGCGGATGCAGGCCGCCCGATTCCAGCGCGACGCGGATCTGCTCGTACACGCGCGAGACATTGTCGGCCAGGTTGTAGGTGACGAGGGCCAGCGGCAGCACGATGACCAGCACCAGGGACAAGGTCATGATGGCGGCCGCCCAGTTGCGCCGGCCTTTCAGGCGCTCGAGCAGCAGCAGATACAGGGGCCAGCTGGAAATGCCCACGCAGGCGGCAAACAGCATGGCGGCCAGGAAAGGCCGCAAGACGAAAAAGCAGCCGATCAGCAAGAAGATGATGGCTGCCAGGCGGGCGTGGGGCTCGAAACGTTTGTCCATGTACTGCAAATCCTGAAGATGGCGCCTGGGGGCGCGACCGGATCAGGATAGCAGAAGTTTAAGATCATGCGCGATGGCGGCAGGTTTTTCGCCGTGGCGCACGAACAGGCGGATCTTGCCTTCACGGTCGAACACATAGGTGCCGGCCGTGTGGTCGACCGTGTAGCTGCTATCCGTTTCGCCCTCGACCTTGGCGTAATACACCTTGAATTCCTTGGCCACCCTGGCCGTCGCGGCCGCATCGCCATACAGGCCGACGAAGCGCTTGTCGAAGGCGGGCACGTACTGCGCCAGCAAGGCTTGCGTGTCGCGCTCGGGGTCGACGGTGACGAACAGCACTTGCACCTGCTCCGCTTGCGGGCCCATTGCCTGCATCACCTGCGCCATGTCGGCCATGGTCGTGGGACAGACGTCCGGGCATTGCGTGTAGCCGAAGAACATCAGCACCAGCTTGCCCTTGTAGTCGGCCAGGGTGCGCGGGTGGCCCGTGTGATCCGTCAGCGCGAACTCGCGCGCGTAGCCGAGGCCCGTCACGTCCGTATTCTTGAATTCCAGCTTCGGTGCGGCAGGCTTGCCGCAGCCGGCGAGGACGGCGACCAGGGCGGCCGCCAACAACAGGGTCAGGGTTTTTTTCATATGCCGAGGGGAATATAGTGGTCGACCAGCAGGGCCGCGAACAGCAATGCCAGGTAAATGATGGAATACGTAAACGCTTTGCGCGCGATCAAGTCCGTGTAGTGGCGGTACATCTTCCACGCGTAATACAGGAAGCCGGCGTTCAGCACCACGGCCGATGCCAGGTAGATCAGGCCGCTCATGCGCACGGCAAACGGCAGCAAGGTGGTGGCGGCCAGCGCGATCGAGTACAGCCAGACGTGAAATTGCGTGAATTGCATGCCGTGCGTGACGGGCAGCATGGGCAAGCCCGAGCGCGCGTAGTCGTCGCGGCGATACATGGCCAGCGCCCAGAAATGCGGCGGCGTCCAGACAAAGATGATCAGAACCAGCAGCCACGCCTGCATCGGCACGTCGTTGGCGACGGCGGCCCAGCCCAGCGCGGGCGGCATGGCGCCGGACAGGCCGCCGATGACGATGTTTTGCGGCGTGGCGGGTTTGAGCACCATGGTGTAGATCAGGGCATAGCCGACAAAGGTGACAAAGGTCAGCCACATGGTCAGCGGATTGACGAGGTTATACAGAATCGCCATGCCCAGGCCGCCAATCACCAGCGCGAACACCACCGTCTGCTTGACGGTAATGTCGCCCATGGCCATGGGGCGGCGCGCCGTGCGGGCCATGCGCGCATCGATTTCGCGCTCGGCCAGGCAATTGACGGCAAACGCGGCGCCAGCCAGCAACCAGATGCCGATGGTGCCGAACACCACCGCGCGCCAGTCCGGCAACTCCTCGCTGGCCAGGAACATGCCGATGACGGCGCAAAACACGGCCAGTTGCGTCACGCGCGGCTTGGTCAGCGCCCAGTACTGGGCGATGCGGGGGGATGGTTTACGGCTGATGGTCTGAGTAGTCATTTATGCGGTACGGGAAGGACTGGCTGGTGCCGTGGGCACTGGCGCGGAGGCGCAAGCGCGCTGAACATTGCGCGCAACATCGAGTTGGAATTTAGCCTTGTAGTTTAACATGGTCAGCAACAACACGAGCAACGCCGCCCCGCCGTTATGCAGCACGGCAATCGACAATGGCCAGCTCAGGTAAATCGTCGCCAGGCCCGTGGCTACCTGCAAGGCCAGCACCAGCGCGACCCAGCGCGCCGTGCCGCGCAGGGATGGCAGTTTCCATGCGCGAAACACGGTGTAGCCGATGCCAGCTGCCACGATGAAGGCGAAATTGCGGTGCACCCAGTGGATGGCTGTCAGCGCGGAAAACGGCAAGTAATGGCCGGCTGCCGTCTTGCCCAGCTCGCGCCACAAATGGAAACCGTGTTCAAAATCCATCTCCGGAATGACTTTGCCGCCGCACAGGGGGAAATCCGTGCAGGCCAGGGTGGCGTAGTTGGTGCTCACCCAGCCGCCCAGCGCGATCTGCACGGTCAAGAGCATCAGCGACATGACGGCCAGCGCGCGCACGGGGCGCAGCACGGACGCATCCGCATCGGCGCGCAGCAAGGGTTGGACGGCATGATCCTGGCGCCCGCCCAGCCACGTCAGCATGCCCAGCAGCCCCATGCCCAGCAGCAAGTGGATGGTGACGATCACCGGCTGCAGTTTCAAGGTCACCGTCCAGGCACCGAACGCGCCCTGCAGGCAGACGAACAGGAACAGCGCCGTCGGCAGCGCCGGGGCGAATTCCTGCCGTTTGCTTTTCTTCCACTGGCGCCACGCTTGCACCATCATCGCCACGATCAAGACGCCGATGGCCATGGCCAGGTAGCGGTGCGTCATTTCGATCCACGCTTTCACCACCGTCACGGGCCCCGTCGGCATCAGGGTTTCCGCCGCCACGATATGCTCGTGCGCCAGGAAAGGATTGGCCGAGCCATAGCAGCCGGGCCAGTCCGGGCAACCGAGGCCGGAATCGGACAGGCGCGTAAAGCCGCCAAACATGATCAGGTCGACCGTCAAAAAGACGGCGATCCACACCAGCTTGCGGTATTTATTGGCGTCCGCAGACACCCATACCATGGTCAAGGGCAGCAACGCCACCAGCAAACCTGTCAAGCCCAGCTGGGCCAGCGCGGAGAGATGCATCGTCGGCATGCAGACTCCTCAACCGATCGCCGAAGCTTTGAGCAGCTTGGCGATGTCTTTCTTGATCTTGTTCGGGTCCGCGTCTTTCGGGAAGCGCATCATCAGATTGCCCAGCGGATCGATCAAATACAAATGGTCGCTGGTCTGGCCGCCCGCCTCCACGGGCAGCCACGCTTTCAGGGCGTCGTTATTCACGCGCAGCATGCTGGTGCCGTCGAATTCGCGCATCACGAGGGTGTCGAGCGGCTGCGCATCCGTCACCAGCCAGACTCTTTCCAGGCGTTCGCGTTCCTTGCCCTGCATGAGGCGCAGTTGTTGCATGTCAAACAATTGCTTCTTGCACGCTTCCTGGCAATCGGATGGCCCCGTTTGCAGCAGCACCCACTTGCCCTTGAATTGCGCCAATGGCGCCGCCTTGCCATTGAGTTCCGTCACATGCAGCTGGGCTTCGGGTATCGGGTGCAAACGGGGGTCGATCAAGGCGCCATAGTTATTGCGGCCCGTGGGCTTGATGATGTAATACGTGAAATACGAGGCGATGATGGGAAAGGCGCACACGGCCACCACGGCCAGCAGTTTCCAGCGTCCGGTGTTCTGTGCCTGCTTGTTGCTGTTGTCTTGCGTTGCTTCAGGGTTGTTTGTTTGCACGTCGAAATCCTGTAAAGACAAAAAATAAAAAAGCCATCAGTGCCAGTGCGTACCACTGGAAGGCATAGCCGCGGTGCTTGTCGGCGCCCAGGTCGGGCGCCGGCCAGTCGCGCACGGGAAGCGCGCTGGCCGCTGGCGCTGTCGGATCAGCTGTTTGTTCAAGAATGAAGGGTTGCAAGGCCAGGCCGCTGGCCCCGGCCAGCTGCCCGATATCGGCATTTTGCACGATGGCGTGCGGCGCCAGGGCCGGCGCCGTGCCCAGCTCCATAACATGGCCCGCGTTCAGGCGCGCGATACCGCTAATGGTAACGGTGCCGGCTGGCGTGGCGTAATCGGGGATGCGCGCGCGCTCGGCATTGTTGCGCGGCAGCCAGCCCTGCGCCACCAGCACGTGCATGGCGGAACCGTCAATTTGAAATGGCGTGAGCACGTGGAAACCGGCCTGCCCCTTGTAGGGGCGATTGTCCAGGTAGACCGTCCAGGCGGGTACAAAATTCCCCGTGACGGTGACGCGGCGGTATTCGATCGCTTGCGCATCGGCCGGCAGCAGGGGCGCGGCCGTCAATGCCAGCGGCGCGGCCTGGTTGCCCGCTTCGAGTTTGGCGGCGCGGGCGAGTTTCTCGTCGCCACGGCGCTGCTGCCATTGCGCCAGAGAGCCCCCCAGGGCCACCAGTAGCAGCATTACAACAAATGGAATCCATCTAAAATGGAAGCGGATACGCATTACAATGAAACCTCCTCAAGCCTGGCGCTACCATCCATGAAAATCCTCGTTGCCATCGCCTTCATCCTGATCCTGGGCAGCCTGGGCTCGGCCCTGTTCTTCCTCATGCGCGACAAGGGCAAGAGCAACCGCACCGTGCAGGCGCTGGCCTTGCGCGTGGGCTTGTCAATCACCCTGTTTTTACTGATCCTGCTGGCGCATCACCTGGGCTACATCCAGCCGACGGGCATACATTAAGCTTCTTCTTGCCTGATTAGCAAATTCTTCACGCTAAGAAAAAAGCCGTACACAGGATCTCCCGGTACGGCTTTTTTTTATGGTGCAGGCGCACCCTTCAACGGCGCGCGCCCTGCCCCGCCATTATAACCAATACACGACCACGTACAGGCCCAGCCAGACGACGTCGACAAAGTGCCAGTACCAGGCTGCGCCTTCGAAGCCGAAGTGGTGCTCGGGCGTAAAGTGGCCTTTCAGCACGCGGTACAGGATGACGGACAGCATGATGGCGCCCAGGGTCACGTGGAAACCGTGGAAGCCCGTCAGCATGAAGAAGGTGGCGCCGTAGATACCGGACGTCAGTTTCAAGTTCAGTTCGCTGTACGCGTGCATGTACTCGTACACCTGGAAGCCCATGAAGATGGCGCCCAGCACGATCGTGGCGAACAGGAACAGGGCCGTCATGGCGCGGTGGCCGGCGCGCAGCGCGTGGTGGGAAATCGTCAGGGTGACGCCCGATGTCAGCAGCAAGGCCGTATTGATGGTCGGAATCCAGAACGGCGTCATGGTGGTAAATTCCTGCACCGTGCCGGCCGGGCCCGTATTGCCCCACTGGGCGGCGAAATCGGGCCAGATCACCTTGTGGTCAAGGTCGGCCAGCCACGGCATGGAAATGCTGCGCGCATAGAACAGCGCGCCGAAGAAGGCGGCGAAGAACATGACTTCCGAAAAGATGAACCAGCTCATGCTCCAACGGAAGGAGTGGTCGATGCGCTCGCTGTACAGGCCCTGCTCCGATTCGCTGATGGCGTCGCCGAACCAGAAGTACAGCACCAGCAGGATACCGGCGATGCCCAGGTAATTCACGTACGGGCCCCAGGAGACGTCGTTGACCCAGGCCGAGGCGCCGATCATGGTCAGCAGCAGGCTGGCGCCGCCCAGCATGGGCCAGCGCGACGGGCCGGGCACGAAATAATAAGGTACGGCGGCGTGGTTGGAACTCATCATCATCTCCTCAAAAACTTATAGGGTGGTTTTTTATAATTTATAAAACGACGAATTTAACAATCGAAATCAGGATGCCGATCAGGCAGGCGACTACCAGGAAGCCGGCGATGACGATGTGCACGGGATTGAGCTTGGCCGAATCCGTGTCGAAATCGCTCTTGCGGCGCAGGCCCGTGAATGACCACACGACGGCGCGCAGCGAATACAGGAACGATGCTTTTTCCGGCTGGTCTGGCTTGGCCATGGCACTCTCCTATTGGACGGCCGGCGTCTGAGCCTGGCTCAGACCGGCAATCTCGAAAAACGTGTACGACAGGGTGATGGTCTTTACCTCTTTCGGCAGGGCCGGATCGAGGAAGAACACCACCGGCATCTGCCGCGCTTCGTGCGGTTTCAAGGTCTGCTGCTTGAAGCAGAAGCACTCGACCTTCTTGAAATGCGGCGTGGCGCTCTGCGGCGCGTAGCTGGGAATGGCTTGCGCGTTGACGACGCGGTTTTGCGTGTTGACCACTTCATACATGACGGTCACCAGTTCGCCCGGATGCACCTGCATGCTCGAGACGGTCGGGCGGAAGCGCCATGGCCCCTGCGCATTGCCGTCGAACTCGACGGTGATGCTGCGCGTCGTGTCGACCTGCGTATTGTTGTCGTAGGCCACCGTGCCATCTTTTTGCGTCAGCACGTTGATGCCCATCACTTCGCAAATCTGCTTGTAGACGGGAATCAGGGCATAGCCAAAGCCAAACATCAGCACGGCAATGACGATCAGCTTGCCCAGCATCTTGCGGTTCAGGCCGCGTGTTTCCTGTTGGTGGGGTGTCGTCACGTCAGAGCCACATGCGCTTGATGAACACGGACAGGAAGAAGAAGGCCGCCAGGGCGGCCAGGATCAGCCCGGTACGCAGGTTGTTCGGTTTTTTACGCTCAGTTTTCACTTCGGTCATGACAGGCACTTTATTCAAGACGGGCCGCGCAACACGCCGGCCCGGGATACCTCACTTCACTGTCGGCGGCGTTTCAAACGTGTGGAAAGGCGCCGGGCTCGGCACGGTCCATTCCAGGCCTTCCGCGCCTTCCCATGGTTTCGCTGGCGCAGCCTTGCCGCCGCGGATGGTCGGCAAGACCACGAAGAACAGGAAGTACACCTGCATCAGGCCAAAGCCGAAGCCGCCGATCGAGGCGATCATATTAAAGTCCGTGAACTGCGCCGGATAGTCGGCGTAGCGGCGCGGCATGCCGGCCAGGCCCAGGAAGTGCATCGGGAAGAAGGTCACGTTGAACGTGATCAAGGACAGCCAGAAGTGGATCTTGCCGCGCGTCTCGTTGTACATATGGCCCGTCCATTTCGGCGACCAGTAGTAGAAGCCGGCGAACAGGGCGAACAGCGAACCGGCCACCAGCACGTAGTGGAAATGCGCCACCACATAATAGGTGTCTTGCAGCTGGATGTCGATCGGCGTGACGGCGAGGATCAGGCCCGTGAAACCGCCCATGGTGAAGACGAAGATGAAGCCCACCGAGAACAGCATCGGCGTTTCGAACGTCATGGAACCCTTCCACATGGTGGCGATCCAGTTGAACACTTTCACGCCCGTGGGCACGGCGATCAGCATGGTCGCATACATGAAGAACAGCTGGCTGGTCACCGGCATACCGGTGGTAAACATGTGGTGCGCCCAGACGATGAAGGACAGAATCGCGATCGAGGCCGTGGCGTAGACCATCGAGGCATAGCCGAACAGGGGCTTGCGGGCAAACGCGGGCAGGATCTGCGAGACGATGCCGAAGGCCGGCAAGATCATGATGTAGACCTCGGGGTGGCCGAAGAACCAGAAGATGTGCTGGTACATGACGGGGTCGCCGCCGCCAGCCGCGTTAAAGAAGGACGTGCCGAAATGGCGGTCCGTCAGGGTCATGGTGATGGCGCCGGCCAGCACGGGCATGACGGCGATCAACAGATACGCGGTAATCAGCCAGGTCCAGCAGAACATCGGCATTTTCATCAGGGTCATGCCAGGGGCGCGCATGTTCAAAATGGTGACGATGATGTTGATCGAGCCCATGATGGACGAGGCGCCCATCAGGTGCATGGCGAAAATGGCCATGTCCATGCCGGGGCCCATCTGCGTCGACAGCGGTGCATACAGGGTCCAGCCGGCAGCCGTGGCGCCGCCCGGCACGAGGAAGGATGTGGCCAGCAGCAGCGCGGCCGGCGGCAGCAGCCAGAACGAGAAGTTGTTCATGCGGGCAAACGCCATGTCGGATGCGCCCACTTGCAGCGGGATCATCCAGTTGGCGTAGCCGACGAAGGCCGGCATGATGGCGCCAAACACCATCACCAGGCCATGCATGGTGGTCAGTTGATTAAAAAATTCAGGGTGGAAGAATTGCAAGCCCGGGTGAAACAGTTCCGTGCGTATCATCAGGGCCAGCACGCCGCCCGACAGCAGCATGATGAACGAGAACCACAGGTACAGGGTACCGATATCCTTGTGGTTGGTGGCAAACAGCCAGCGGCGGTAGCCAGTGGGATGATCGTGGGCATGGTCGTGATCGTGACCGGCGTGGTCCAAGGTGCTAGTGCTCATGTACGGCTCCTAATTACTTGCGTGCAGCCACGACTTCGGCTGGTTGAACGATGTTCTCTGCGGCCTTGTTCGACCAGGAATTGCGCGTGTAAGTGATCACTGCGGCAATTTCCGTGTCGGACAGCTGTTTCCATGCTGGCATTTCAGCGGGATACTTGCCGCTCTTTTGCCCGTTCAGCAAGACATGCATCTGTTCCGCTTTCGGACCGTTCACGACGGCCGAGCCGTCCAGCGGCGCAAATGCACCGGGCACGCCCTTGCCGGTTGCCTGGTGGCAGACCACGCAGTTGGCCGCATACACTTTCTCGCCCTTGACCTTCAATTCATCGATGGTCCACACCTTGTTTGGATCATCAGCCAATGCCGCCATTTCCTTTTGTTTTACATCAACCCAGGCCTTGTAGTCATCTGCCGAGACAACCTTGACGACGATGGGCATGAAGGCGTGTTCCTTGCCGCACAACTCGGCGCAATTGCCGCGGAAGGTGCCGATATGGTCGGCCTTGAACCAGGTGTCGCGCACGAAACCGGGAATCGCATCCTGCTTCACGCCGAAGGCGGGCACGGACCAGGCGTGGATGACGTCGTTGGCCGTCAGCACCACGCGGATCTTCTTGTTGACCGGCACGACAACTTCGTTGTCGACTTCGATCAGGTAGTTTTCACCGCGCTTTTCCGTCGGCGGCACGCCAGGTGCGCCCACTTGCGAGCGCGGCGTGGCCAGGTTGGAGAGGAAGGAAATGCCTTCGCCCTCGCCTTTCAGGTAGTCATAGCCCCACTTCCACTGCATGCCGGTGGCCTTGATGGTGATGTCGGCGTTCGAGGTGTCCTTCATGCCCACCACGGTGCGCGTGGCAGGCAGGGCCATGCCGATGACGATCAGGAAAGGCACGACGGTCCAGGCGATCTCGACGGTGGTGCTTTCGTGGAAGGTGGCAGGTTTGTGGCCCAGGGACTTGCGGTGCTTGAAGATGGAATAGAACATGACGCCGAACACGGCCACGAAGATCACCAGGCAGATGATCATCATCAGGGTGTGCAAATCGTAGATTTCATGGGCGATCTGCGTCGCCGGCGGCTGCAGATTCATTTCGAACGGCACGGGACCGCCGGTGCCGGGATAGGTGCTGGCAGCCGGTGCCGCCGTGGCCCATCGCCCGATGCCAAACGCTGTCAAAGACAGCCCGAGCAGCAACGATTGAAGTCGCTTTGCATGTGTCATGTTTTCCCCAACCACCCAAAAATAATGATATTTTAAACGGCTGCGGATTTCTCCGTACTGGACCGCTGCCGCTCCTCCATGAAAGCAACACGGCCAGAATACGGCCATGTGCGTCAAGCACCAGCGAATTCCATGCTGGCTGCGGCAGCCAAAACGCTGACGGACAACCATGCTGGAACCCTGTTTTTCTTCCCCACCTTGAAATGGCCTCGTGTGGAAGATGGTTACTATACTAATGCAGTAACTTCGAATAAGTCTTGCTTTGTTTTTTTTATTTTGTATGCAGCCCTTGTTTTTTGACTTAGTAATCCTCAGGAAATTCTTGTGAAGTTATGACGAACAGAACCGGATGCTATGCAAGGCGCCCACTGCGACGCAGTGCGAGCACTGCTAGCAGTGGGCAACGCCGCAGAGCGCCGGTTATGAAAGTCAGAAATCACAATAATTTCTTGGGGGTTACTTAGCAAGCTGACAAACAGTCAACGATTATAGTCAAGTAAACTTGAATCCATCAAGCAATAATCGGCTTTGTGCGTGCCCTTCTGCTGGCCGCCGCACGCTTTGCAACGGTTGCGGCAACATCCATGCGCGGATGGCGACCAAGTGTCGGTTTCTTTGCCGTTTTATTTGGGTTTGCGCGGCAAATCGAAGCGGATGATGGCTTCGCCATTGCGCGTCACGCGCGGCGCGGGACGGAAGGCGTGACCATAGATGACCTCGAAACTCAGGCCCAGCTTGCCGTCGGGACGGCGCATCTTTTCCAGCGCGGCCAGCATGCGCTGCCAGGCCGCCTTGCCCATCAGGCCGCGCCGGCGCGTGGTGAGCGGGTTGCCGCCAAAGGCGCGCACGTCCGCCAGCAGTTTTTCCGCCGTGTCGTAGGTCACCGTAATGATTTCCATGTCCAGCACGGGCGTGGAAAAACCCGTCTCGACCAGCATGTCACCAAAGTCGTGCATGTCGACAAAAGGCAAGGCGTGCGGATATAAATCCGCCTCGGCAAACGCGTCGCGCACTTCGCGGAAGGTGTCGGGACCGAAACAGGAAAACATCAGCAAACCATCGAGGCGCAGCGCGCGCCGCCATTCGGCAAACACGCGGTCGGGCTGGGCATGCCAGTGCAGCGCCAGGTTGGACCACACCAGGTCGATGCTGCCCTGCGCCAGTGGCAAGTCGCCGAGGTCGCCGCACAGCAGATCCACGCCCGCCTTGGCCGGCAAGAGTTTGCTGAGGAACTGGTTCAGGCTGGCCAGTTTCGACGCGGGCGCGCGCGCCGCCTGCATCATCGCTTGCGCTGCATCGAGACCGATAATCTGCGCGGCGGGATAATCCTTATGCAACTGCGCCAGGTCCGCGCCCGGGCCGCAGCCGGCGTCGAGCACGCGCAAGGGCGTGATTTTCACCAGCTCCAGGCGCTCGTGCATGCGGGCCGACACTTCGCGGCGCAGAAAATCCGACGGCGCGACGCGCGCGGGACGGGAAAAGAAATCGCGTACTTGCACCGCATCGATGGGCGCACTCATTTTGGGTGGATTGGCGGGAACTGGCATGTTGAAACCGGTGAGGTGAGATAATGTCGGCAGTGTACATGGAACGACACCATCGCGATGCGGACCGCCACCCAGCCCCGCCTTGATGCCGCCTGGCAGGCGCTGCGCCAGTGGCTGGGCGCCACCTTGCTGCCGGCGCAATGCGCACTGTGCGGCATCGGCTGCGCGGAGGTGCTGTGTTCGCCCTGCCGCGCGCAGTATCTTGGGCAAGGGCGGGGACAAGCACGGCCCCGCTGCCGCCAGTGCGCCAATCCGCTCGCGGACATCGAGGTGGCGCTGCTGTGCGGGCGCTGCCTGCGCCAGCGGCCCGCGTATGACGCTACCGTCACGGCGTTTGATTATGCGGCGCCCGTCGACCAGTTGCTGCTGCAGCTGAAATTCGGCGCGCGCCTGGCGCTGGCGCCCCTGTTGGCAGAACTGCTGCATGTTGCCATTCAGCAACAACAGGCGTGGGACGCGCCGCAACTGCTGTGCCCGGTGCCGCTGGGCCCTGCCCGGCTGGCCCAGCGGGGCTTCAACCAGGCGCTGGAAATCGCGCGCCCGCTGGCGCGCCGGCTGGACGTCCCTTTGCAGCCCCGCCTGGCGCTGCGCGTGCGCGACACGCGGGCGCAAAGCAGCGTGGCGCCGCAGGAACGGCGAGCCAACCTGGCGCACGCGTTCTCCATCGCGCCCGAACACGGGGCGTTATTGCAAGGGTGTCACGTGGGCATCGTCGACGACGTGATGAGCAGCGGCCATACCGTTAACGCCCTGGCGGCCGCCTGCAAGAGCGCAGGGGCGGTGAAGGTCAGCATATTGGTGGTGGCGCGCACGCCGCCGCATTAATTTAGCTATATATTAGATACAGATAGACCCAAGGAGAGCATTTTGTTTCACGTTGTTTTGGTAGAACCTGAAATCCCGCCCAATACGGGCAACGTCATCCGCCTGTGCGCCAACACGGGTGCGCAACTGCACCTGGTCGAACCGCTGGGCTTTCCGCTCGACGATGCCAAGATGAAACGCGCCGGCCTCGATTACCACGACTACGCCAAGATGAAGGTGCACAAGAATTGGGCAGCGTTCCTGGCCGACACCCAGCCCGACCCGGCCCGCATGTTCGCCATGACCACGCGCGGCTCGCGCCCGTTCGGCGACGTGGCCTTCTTGCCAGGCGACGTGTTCGTGTTCGGTTCCGAGACAAAGGGCCTGGATCCTGCCCTGCGCGACGGCTTTCCGGCAGAGCAGCGCATCCGCCTGCCGATGCGCCCGGATAACCGCAGTTTGAATTTATCGAATACGGTGGCCGTCGTCGTCTACGAGGCCTGGCGCCAGCACGGGTACCAGGGCGGCGCGTAGGTCGGATTAGGCCCAAGGGGCCGTAATCCGACAACATTGTTGGCGTTGGTGGTGTTGTCGGATTACGCGGGGCTTTACCCCGCTAATCCGACCTACGCGTTTGCATACGGCAATCAGCGCAGCGCCAGCTGCGCGTCAACGCCGGTATCCACATCCAGCATCACCAGCTGCGTGCGCAGGTCGCGCGTGGCGGCCAGTTTGCCGTTGACATATAAATTCGTCTTGACGCCATACACGCCCTGCGACACGCCGGCCGGCAAGGTCAGCTCGAACGAGTTTTCAAAGCGCCCGCCCGATTTGTTGCTGCTGGCCAAGGCCTTCGAGCCGGACTTGAATGGCTGACCCTGCGGATCGAGCACTACCAGTTCTTCGCGCACGTCGTTGATGCTTTGCGCGCTGCCGTTGACCAGCTCCACCACCGAATGAACCTTGAACGGCTGGCCGCGCTTGACGGTCGACGCGCTCAGCTGCGGCGTGTACGACACCACTTGCGGCTCGCGCGGCAGCGCGCCGCGTGCGCGGATGTAGTCGCGGTCCGCCTGCGCCGCCGTCTTGGTCTGGCGTGAATTGACATTGATGGCCAGGCAACCGGCCGCCGCCAGGCCGCCGCCGATGGCCGCGCCCTTCAGCGCGCCATTCTTGCCGCCCGCCAGCGCGCCCAGCAGCGCCCCCACGGCCGCGCCGGCCGCCGCCGACGTGCCCACGCTGCACGGGTCTTCATCCGTGGCCGCCTGGGTAGCGCCTTGCGGATAGGAACCGTCCTGGCGCACGCCGTTCGGATTCATCGGTGCCGTGGCGCAGCCGGCCAGTATGGCGGCGATGGTCAGTGCGGCGGTGGCGCGCAAGGTGGTGTGATTGAGCATGGTGCCCCCTGATAACTAATTGATCGTTGTTTCCGTCTGCAGCACTTGCCGCTCGCGTTCGCGGATGCGGCGCGACAGGTTGTCGATGCGCGCATTGCCGGGATCGACGCGGCGCGCGCTTTCCAGATACGTCTTGGCCGCATCGAACTTGCCTTCCAACAAAGAACGCTCGGCGTCGCGCAGGAACGATTGCGCCATCTCGCTGCGCATGGCAGCGCCGCTATCGACGGGCGACGTTTCCAGCGGACGGCGTTCGGCCACCGCTGAACGTTCGACCACGCGCGCGGGCGCCGGTTCCGTTGGCACGCTGCGGGCCGGTGCCGTTTCCACCGGTGCCGGTGCTGAAACGGGCGCAGGCGCCGGGGCCGGGGCCGCCGACAGCGCTTGCACATCGGCCTTCAACTGCGGCAATTCCAGCGCTTCGCGGTCGATCGCTTCCAGCCGGGCGATGCCATTCCTTGCCGCCGTGGCATCCTTGCCATCGAGCGCCTGGCGCACTCCCACCAGCACGGACGCGGCTGCCGCCTGCTGGCGCGCCAACTGCTTGCGCAAGGAATCCACGCTGGATGCGCCCGCGCAGTCGGCGTCGAGCGCGGCGATGCCGCTGGCCGCGCTTTGCAATTGATGGCCATCGATGGCACGCTCGATGGCGCGCACGCCGCGCTGGCAACTGCCTGATGCGGCGCCCGCCTTGCCGATCGCCGCCTGCAAATCGTCCGCCTTGGCGCTGGACTTGCCCGTGCACACATTTTTCGCCGTCGCCAGCTTCTGGCGGGCGCCGTCCAGGCTGCCATTCGCCACCAATTTCAAGCCGCTGTCGATAGCGTCATTGCAAGCCGCATCGTTCTTGCCGCCCGGCTTGCCGTTCATGTAGACGATGACGACCGCCAGCACGGCAAGGCCGCCCAGCCAGCGCAGCCACTTGCGCGGCGGTGACGGCGGCACCGGTGCTGCCGGGGCTGGCGCCGGGGCTGGTACAGGCTTCGGCGCAGCTTGCGGCTGCGGCTGCGCCGGTTTCGGCGGTGGTTTCGGCACAGGCGCCGGTGTCACCGGCACAGGCGGCGGCTTGGGCGCTACTGGCATAGGCGCGGGCACGGGCGGCAGCGGTGGCGGCGCGGCCGCCGCTGGCTTGGCCGCGCCAGCCACGGCGTGACCGCAGTAGGGGCAATGGCTGACAGCACTGAACAGGCCGCCCTTGCATTTGATGCAGATATCCAAAACTAATCCTTCATTCCAACGTCATTCCAGCGTTCACAGGGGCGGCGGCATCAACGGTGGCGGCGCGCTGAGGAACAAAGGCGCCAGTTCGGCGAACTGGGCCAGGTCGACCCAGGCCGGCAAGCCGGCGCGCCACACCTTGGTGGTGGCGGGCACGACTTGCCCCGCCTGCACGTACTGCACGATCTGCTGGCCCGTAAACGGTCCCTGCTGCTGGCCGTTTATGCCCAGGAAATACTGGTATTCCAGCAAAGGCGGCGGCATGCCGCCCAGCGGTGGCGGCGCCATGCCGAACACCGGCGCCACGGGAGCGGCGGCGGCACTGACCGGACGCAACAATTGCTCCAGGCGCCCCGCTTCCAGCATTTCCCCCTTGATCGCGTATTTCAGACGGGGCTGGCCATCCGCTTCCGGCTCGCGCACTTCCCAGTCATAGGCATCGCTGTCGGAGTCGCCGATGACATTCGCCCATTCCTTCAGGCGTCCCAGCAAGGTTTGTACCGTGCGGTCGAGCTCATCGCTGGCCATGCCCTTGCGGCGTGCAGAATCGCGCAAGCGCGTGCCCACTTCCGCGGAAATGGCGCTGCCAAAGCCGATATACGGCAGCTGCGAGCCATCGGCCTGCGCCACCAGCTTCGGTGCATACACGCCCCGTTCATAGTATTTTGCCAGCGCCGCCAGGGCCGCCGTCTGCACGGCATCAAGCGCCGCGAGTTTTTCCTCGATGCGCAAGGCGATATTTTTCTCGTACGAGGCGGGCATGCCGTTCTGGCGGATGGCCCGTTCATTGCCGATGCGGCGTAAATCGCCCGGTTCGACGGCAAACTGGTACTGGCCCGGCGGCACAACTCTGCCCGTGTGGCGCGTCAGTATGCCCAGCATGATCGCTTGCAGGAATTCGCCGAAGTCTTCTGCCAGGCGTTTCATCTCGTCCGTGTTCGGCGCGATCGGGTGCGTAAATTGCGTCGGATCGATGTGCGTGTGGGTCGGCGCCTTGTCGTTGTCGCCTTCCTTGCGGTAACTGGTGCGCCAGCCTTCCAGGCCGCGCAGCACCGTCATCGGCACGCCGGCCAGTTCGCAATAGCAGACGGCGCGCCCGCGGATGCCCGTTTCGACGATTTCCAGCTGGCTCACCGTGATGCCCACCTGGGTCGGCACGCACGATTCGAGCTCGGCGCCGAACTTCGCCTTGAAGGCGGCCGCGCTGGCCACGCCGATCACGCACTTGAACTGGTCCGACACGACCGTGAAGTCGCCCGCCATGTTGGCGTCGATCCACGGCATGGAGCAGGCCAGCAACTTGCGGAAACGGTCCAGGCGTTCGGACACATCCATCTGTTCCAGCGCTTCGAACAGGGGGTCGGGCGTGCTCGTCGCCCCTTCCGCCAGGCCCGCCGTGGCGATCATGTTCTCGGCCATGCGCGTGACTTTGGCCAGGATCAAGCCCCGTTGCGCCGGTTCGGCCAGCATGGGGAACAGCGCTTTCGAGCCGCCCATGTCCTTGAACGCTTCATCGGCCCACTGGCGCAAGGTGGCTGCCGATGGCAGCGCAATGTCTTTTTCCGTGACGGGAATGACGATCAGCGTCGCGTGTTCCTTGTCCAGGTCCTTTTGCAGGATGGTATTGGCCGTTTTGAGTTCCGCCAGCATCGCCAGCACGCCTTCGCGGCCCGTTTGCAGCTCGCCCACCAGGCCATTCCACTGCGCGCGGCCTTGCGCATCGACGCCGACACGGTTGCCCAGCCAGCGCGACAGTTCGCCCAGCAGGATGACGGACTCGTCCGCCGCCTTGGCGCGCAGATGGAATTTCAGCGCATTCGCCATTTCCGTGCGCAAATGGTCCATCACCACGCCCGCCTGCTTTTCGCCATTGCTCAGGAAACCGAAGGTGCTGCGCGTCTGTTCCAGGTTGTTCAGCAAGCGCTCGTATTCGCGTGAACGCACGGCTTCCTTGATCTCGCGGTAGCGCTCGGCATTGTTGCCGATCTGCGCCGTCAAGCCGCTGCCCGGCGCCTCGATGCGGTCCTTGATCTGTTCCACCAGCGACAGCACGTATTCCAGGCCGCCGAATTCCTTGTTGTCCAGGTAGCCATACAGCTGGTCGCGCACGACTTTCTTGACGTCTTCCAGCACTTCGCGGCGGCGCTTGCTGATGCGGTCTTCCGTCGTGTCGGCCGTGGAATCCTGGTCGCGCACGGCGTCGCGTTCCAGGTGTTTCATGGCGTCGCGCACTTGCGCCGGCCATTCGCTGCGGTCGAAACCCGTGCGGATATCGTTGATGCGCGTGTTGACCCGGTTTTCCACGCCGGCCAGCAAGTGGCCGTGGCGGTCTTCCAGCAATTCGTCGACGATGCGGAAATCGATGAAATCGCCGCTGGAGCGCTTCAATTCGATGCTCTTGTCGGAAAACTCGGGGAAATCGCTGAACGGCGTGCCCTTCAGGAACATATTGGCAGCAAGAAAATTATCGCGCTGCGTATCCGTGGCGCGGTTGGCGCCCGCATCCGTGCCGCCCACGCCAAAGAACGCTTGCAGCATGGCGCCGGCCCAGCGGTGGGCCCGCTCGTCGCGCGCCGCTTCCTGGCGCGTATCGAGCACGGCCATACCGAACGAGGAAAAACGCTTCGAGAAATACAGGCGCATGTCGCCGAAGCGGTCTTGCGGCACGGGCGCGTTGTACAGCGAATTCTTGTGCTGCGCCTGGTTGACGGCGATCGAGCGCTTGGCGCGCGCGAAGTCGGCCGAGGCGAAATCCTCGAACAGCGAGTCGGCCACCATGTGGTAGACGTCGCTGACATCCTTGGTGTGCTGCTGCGCAAGATTACCCGAGTCGATCAGGTACACCTCGCTGTACGGCTCGCGCGTCAATTCCGGGCGGTCGTAGGCATCCCAGCGGCCCACGTAGCCCTTGTTGCCCATCATCGCCGATTCCAGCTCCATCAACGCCGCATAGCCGTTGGCCTCGACCCGGTCCTTGTTGGCCTTGGTGTAGCCGGTCGGCAAGAACAGCATCAGCTCGACGTCGGCCGCGCCCACTTCGCTGCGCGCCAGCCAGCGCGCCAGCAAGCCCATGTCGAGGAAGGAACCGGAACCCGTGCCGCCGGCCACGGAGCCGACGATGACGATGCGGAAACGGTTCGTTTCCATGCGCAAACCCAGTTCGGCCAGCTGGCGCTCGTGCGACAGGCCCGCCTTCAGGGCTTTCAACTTCAAGCGGATCTTGTCGCGGATCTTCGCGTACTTGTCGAAGAAATACAGGCGCGACACGGCGCGGATCTGGCCGGCGCCGCTGCTCATGTCGAAACGCAATTCGCGGATGCGCTGCGGCGTCAGGGGCAGCCATTCCTTGATGTGCGGATATTTTTCCAGGGAATCTTCATCACGGCTGTACTTGTCCATGTCGAACGATTCGACCACCTTGTCGTCATCCGTGAACTTCACCTGGTCGAACTGCAAGTCCTTCGCCTGCGACTCGCCGCTTTCGATCACGGCGCCATTGTCCAGGTCGAAATGGATGAATTGCGCGATGGGAAAGTCGGCCAAGCCCTCAATGCGCGTGCGCTTGCCCGCGCCGCCCCACAGGGTGTTGAGGATGCGCCGGCGCACGCGCATCAGCACCTGCATGCCCGTGCCGCCGATGCCGATGAACAGGGTCGGGCGCAGTTCGATGATCTTGTCCTGCTTGCGCTCGCTGGCGCCGCCGGGGATGGTTTGGTTCAGGTTCTCTGCCATGGTGATTCCTTCGATGATGCGTACGACGGCGCGCGGCTTAGCGGCGGCTCGATGTAAAGGTCAACAGTAACGCGACCAGGCCCACCAGCACCAGCGGCCCCATGAACAGTGGCGCAAGAAATTTATGCGCGTTCACGGCGGCCAGCACGACGCCGGTCGCCAGGCTGGCCAGGAAGATGAACAGCCACCAGCCCGAGGCATTGGCCTTGTTCGGCGGCACGCGCTTGGCCACCAGGCCATTCGCATAGGCATTCTTGGCAAAGAAAAAGGCGATGAACAGCAGCAACAGCACCACGCCGCCGACCAGGGTGTCGCGCGACGAGGTATCGGTGGTGCTGGCAGGGTCCAACCCGGGCGCAGCTTCGGTGGTGGCCGTGGTGGCGCTGGCCGCAGCGGATGCATCGGCTGCCGGCGGCGCGGATGCGGGGGCCGGCAGGGTAAAACCGCTGTTGTCTTTTGGAGTCTCTTGCGCCATGGTATGCCTCAGTTGAATAGAAGGTTTTTTAAAAAATGGTTGCTCAGGCCAGGCTCAGGGTATGCCCTTCGGCCACGCGCACGACGGCCGGCTTGCCCAGGCCACGCTTGAGTTCGCCGATATCGCGGCCGTTATCATCGCGGATCTGCACGCTTTTGAATGGTTTGAGCAGCACTTGGCGCTGCACGCCGTCAGCCATCACCTTGTAGCGCGTGGCGCGCGTGCCCAGCAAACCCAGCGCCAGCAGACCCAGCACGAGCGCCAGCACGCCGCCCAGTAGTACCAGCACGGGCAGCAGCGGATACTGGATGCGCACCAGCAGCGGGATCGTCGCCTGCGACGCACGCACGCTGTCGGGCGGCGTGAACATGTCCGAGATCGGGTCGCCGGGGAACAGTTCCTGCAAATCTTTGCCAAAACTGGGCGCCAGCGCCAGCCGCTGTTCCGACAAGCCCACCTGCGCCTGCATGGGCAGCATCACTTGCTTGCCCATGGCGGCGATCGCCTGCGCCGACCACGGCGAGGGAATCTGCGCCATCGGCAAGGCAAACTGTACCTGCACGGCCTGGCTGGCGCCCGGCTGCAACTGGCGGATTTGATCTGGCGCAACGTGCAGGGGCGCGTTCTGGCCCGCCAGGCTGGCGTGCACCCTGGCGCTGTCGATCACGTACGGGAAAAACATGTTTTGCAAGGACGCCTGCAGCACCACTTGCGGCACCAGATTCGCCGCATCGACGTCGAGCACGATGGTGCGCCCGTCGCGGCCCAGGCTGGCGTGCACGTTGGGACTGTTCTTGACGGACTGGGGCACGATGCGCACGGCATCCTGGTCCACCGGTTTTAATCGCGCGGGCGGGCGCGTCAGCACTTGCGACAGCCGCCCTTCAGCCAGGATGCGGGTCAACGCCTCGGACGCCGGCTGGCCATACGCGAGCGCATACACCATCAAGCCCTTGGCGCTGTACAGCTTGCCCTGTACAGGCATGCGCAGTGGAAACACCAAGGTCTTGCTGATCGACGGCTCCAGGTGCAGCAAGCGGTAAAAGTCGCGGTTGCGCTCGGCCGTCTGGCTGTCGTTGTTCGGGCTGTTCTTGTTATTCGTAAAAATCCACACGATGCCGGACGCGGACTGGAACGGCCCCGTGATGGTTTTGGTCACGGCTTCCTGGAAATCCGTGTCGGCCAGCGCGCCGCCGGCGCTCTTGCGCGCCAGGCCCAGGCGGGCCAGCTGGCCCGCCACGCCGGCGCCACCCTGCCCCTGCCCGATCAGTGCGGGCGAGACATTGCTGCCGCTGCTCTGGCTGAACGCCAGCGTGTAGACTTTATCGGACGGGCTCGTGGCGGCCTGCGCCACGGCGCCCACCAGGGCTTTCAGTTGCGAATGTTCATCCGTATAAAACGGCTCCATCCAGCCCGAGTTTTGCACCAGAAACGCTTGCTGGATGCCGGCCGCATGCGCGGCGGCAGCGCTGAACAACGCGGCGCAGGCCACCGTCAGTAAGCGCGCGTTCATGCCTGCAAGGCCCAGCCATCGATGCGCGACAGCAGCGGGTGGTAGGCCCACAAGGTGCCTTCATGCACAAACAAGCGCACGCGCCACGGCTCGCTGACGGCAAAGGTATGAAACGCGGTTTCGCGCAATTCATCGTCCTGCACCAGCTGGGCCGCCAGGCGCTCGTTCGAGCGCAGCACGCTGGACAGGCCGGCGCTGGTGGCAAACTTCACGCCAAAGACGCTGTTGCCAGCACTCGATTCGAGCAGCGGCATGACAGCCTGGTTCTTGCCGCCATCGTCGCCGTGTTCCGGCTCTTCCCAAGGCGCCGTTTTCAGCTTGGTGGCGAAGCGGTAATTGAAGCTGCCCGAACACAGGCGCGGCGCCAGCGCGTCGGCCTTCTCGACCTGGCCACCCAGCTTCACATAGACATACGTGCCGCGGCGGCTTTCAAAGCACAGTTGCCACAGGCCACCGTCGCGCGACAGGTAAGGGCTGCCGAATTCGAAGTGCGGCACCAGCCCTTCGGGCCAGGGCGTCAACGACGCGGCCACGTTGCCATCCGGCTGCAACTGCAAGCGCAACTGGCCGTTGGCGCACGGCCACACGGCCATGCGATTGTAGGCGACGGGCGCGCCGACGGCGCCCAGATCCATCATGCCGTCGAGCAGCACGTCGCTGCCCGACTTTTGTTGCGCGTCAAGATTGACGAAGCGGATGCGGCCATCGTCGTCGCGCAAAGGCGCCCACAAACGATTCTGGAACCAGACAGGCGCGGCCACACACGGCGCGCCGCCCACATGCTCGACCACGTAAGTGAGCGAAGGCACGTCGGGACGGATGCAGGCGAGGCCATGGCTGGTCGGCAAGACCAGCACGCTGTTGAACTCCGGCACCAGCTCGGCGCGCCAGGCGCCGTGGGCCAGGTCCGATTCGGCCAGCAGGCTGCCATAGTCGGGGTCCAGCGCCAGCCAGCGTTTCGAGGCGGGTAGCCAGGCGTGCAAGACGGCCTTGCGTGGGTCCAGCGCCAGCAGCGCGGGCGCGCTGGTGCCGAACTGGGCGGAAAAGAATTCGTATTCGCCGGGCGGCGGCATGGGCAACGAGGCGTCGGCTTGCGCATGCTCTTCGCGCACGCGCTGGTCCGCCAGCTTCAGGGGCACGCTGGCCTGGCGCAAGCCGGCCGCGCCGGCCGGTGGCACGTCGCTGACGGGCTGCGCGCCGAAAGGCGGAACCCAGGGCGGTGTAAGCGCCGTACCAGGCGGCACCTGCAAGGCCGCGCCGGTGGCGGGGTCGAACGAGAATTCAGGCGGAAACTGCCGCACGGGCGCGCCGACGGCAGCCGGCAGGCGCCGCGCATGCATCAGCAGGCCGATATCGGCAGGGCTCAGCAAGGGCGAGACGTTCTGGCCGTCCGCGCTGCGCTGCATGCTCCACGCGCCATCGTCATCGACGTACCAGACGCCGGAGGGCACGGCCCAATCCCCAGAAGTTTTAAGATCCATGTATTTTCTATGACTAGCAATGCATATCAGACGGTGTAACGGGTGCTGGGGCTGACGCAACGAGGTCGCAACCCTGGCAGTTCTCATAGTAACGTCTTTTTATCAGTATGAAAACATTGACGGCGTTCCTCAGCCCTGCTGCGTCCGCACTTTCGTCAGCAGCTTGGTGGTCGAGCGGTCATGCGCGAAATCGATGGCCACGGCCTGGCCGCCATACGCCAGCACGGCCTTGCCTTCGGGGATGGCCGCCATGTCGTAGTCGCCGCCCTTGGCATAGATTTCCGGTTCGATTTCCTGCACCACTTCCAGGGCGCTGTCTTCCGAGAACGGCACCACCAGGCTCACCGCTTCCAGCGCGGCCAGCACGGCCATGCGGTCTTCGCAGCTGTTCAGGGGACGGTCGTCGCCCTTGCCCAGGCGTTTCACCGAGGCATCGGTATTCACGGCCACCACCAGCGAGGCGCCCAGCGCGCGTGCCTGCGCCAGATAGGTCACGTGGCCGCGGTGCAGAATGTCGAACACGCCATTCGTCACCACCACCGGTTTCGGCAGGGCTGCGGCGCGGGCGCGCAGTTCGTCACGGTCGCACAGTTTGTTTTCAAAATCAGGCATGGATATCTCTTGTTGGGTTAAATAGGGTCACGCTCAGGCGTGGCTATCGCCTTGCATGCCAGCGCCTGCAGCCATCTCCCTTCGCTGCCCGCTCCCGCATTATAGGGGGCGATCCGCTACAATACGCCATCGGCGCCACAGTTTCACGTGCGCGCCACCTTTCATTCATTGCAAGTAAGTACTTCCTGTGTTTCAATCAAACTATGACACTGACTGAACTGAAATATATCGTTGCAGTCGCGCGAGCGAAGCACTTCGGCCATGCCGCCGAAGCCTGCTTCGTTGCCCAACCCACCCTGTCAGTGGCCATCAAGAAACTCGAAGACGAACTGGGCGTGGTCCTGTTCGAACGGGGCGGCGCGGAAATCTCCGTCACGCCCCTGGGCGCGCAGATCATTGCGCAAGCCGAACGCGTGCTGGAACAGACAGCCGCCATCAAGGAACTCGCCAAGCAAAACAAGGACCCGCTGGCTGGCCCCCTGCGCCTGGGCGTGATCTACACGATCGGCCCCTACCTGCTGCCACCCCTGGTCAAGGCCATGATAGACCAGGTGCCGCAGATGCCTTTGATCTTGCAGGAAAACTTCACGGTTCGCCTGCTCGAATTGCTGCGCCAGGGCGAACTGGACGTGGCCATCATGGCCCTGCCCCTGCCCGACCACGGCATGGCCATGCAAGAACTGTATGACGAACCGTTCGTCGTGGCCATGCCGCGCCAGCATCCGTGGACAGCGCGTGAAAAAATCGCCGCGCAAGACTTGAAATCGGAAACCATGCTGCTGCTGGGTAATGGCCACTGTTTCCGCGACCAGGTGCTGGAAGTGTGCCCCGAAATGGCGCGTTTTTCCTCGCCCGGCAACGGCATGCAGCGCACGTTTGAGGGTTCCTCGCTGGAAACCATTCGCCACATGGTGGCCAGCGGCATCGGCCTGACGGTCCTGCCGCGCGCCTCCGTCGCCAATATGCACGCCACCGAGGGCATGCTCGAATACCGGCCCTTCGCCGCCCCGGTGCCATCGCGCAGGGTGGTGATGTTGTGGCGCAAGAGTTTTACGCGCAAGGCGGCCATCGATGCCTTGTGCGCGGCCATCGCCAGCTGCGACTTGCCCGGCATTACCCCCTTGTGCAAAGACGCAGCCTAGCGGCCAGGCGTCAAAATAGTACATTTGCATACTATTTGCGATAATCGACCTTTCTCTTCAACAAGATCGAGTCTTCCATGAATAAGCTGGCGCTGTATTTTCGCCTGATACGGCTGGACAAGCCTATCGGTACCGTATTGCTGCTGTGGCCTACCCTGTGCGCGCTGTGGCTGGCGCAGCAGGGCGTGCCGGACTGGCGGCTGCTGCTCATTTTCATTCTTGGCACTTTCCTGATGCGCTCGGCTGGCTGCGCCATCAACGACTACGCCGACCAGGATATCGACAAATTCGTCAAGCGCACGGTGGACCGTCCCATCACCAGCGGGCGCATCAGCGGCAAGGAAGCGCTGGCCGTGGCCGGCGTGCTGACCGTGCTGGCCTTCTGCCTGATCCTGCCCTTGAATGCGCTTACCAAGCAATTGTCGGTGGCCGCCGTCATCATCGCCGGCACCTATCCCTACTTCAAGCGTTTCTTTGCGATTCCGCAAGCTTACCTGGGCATCGCCTTCGGCTTCGGCATCCCCATGGGCTTTGCCGCCATCACGGATTCCGTGCCAGTCGTCGCCTGGTTGCTGTTGCTGGGCAATGTCTTCTGGGCCGTGGCCTACGATACGGAATACGCGATGGTCGACCGCGACGACGACTTAAAGATCGGCATCAAGACCTCGGCCATCACCTTTGGCCGCTACGACGTGGCCATCATCATGCTGTGCTATGCCGCTTTCCTGCTGCTGTGGCTGGTCTGCGGCTGGCACCTGGGCTTGCGCTACTGGTATGTGGCGGGCTTGCTGGTAGCGGCCGGCTGCGCTGTTTACCACTACACCCTGATCCGCGCACGCGAGCGCATGCCGTGTTTTGCCGCGTTCCGGCATAATAACTGGCTAGGAGCAGCGGTGTTTGCGGGCGTGGTGCTGGACTTTGCTTTCCGTTAATCAATGATCCTTGCGCCGCAGCAGCCCTTGAGGCGGCACAAGACTAGCCTGACCGCAGCTGCCTACACTGGTATTTCACTGTGCAGTTTCACTTCCATGAGGTAATACATGAGCTCGATACATACCGGAAAATCCAGCAGCGACAGCATCCTCGCCGACGCCGACAAGGCCCGCGACAAACTGGTCGGCGACCTGAAAACCGTCATCAATGAAGCGGAAGGCTGGCTCGATGGCGCCAAGGATCAGACGGGCGAGAATGTCAAAGCCGTCAAGGACAAGTTCATCGCCACCCTGGAAACGGCCAAGAAAGACTTGATCAAGCTGGAAGAAGACTTACTCGAACGCACCAAGAAGGCGGCCAAGGCCACCGACGAATACGTGCAGGACAATCCATGGAAAGCCGTGGGCGCGGGCGCCGTCGTGGGCGTGCTGTTCGGCCTGCTGCTTTCCTCGTCACGCCGCTAGTAGTAGCAGTACCGACGGCCTTGGCCGTCTCCTGACGCGAAAGGCAGCATATGGCTATCGTGCACCATGTCGCCCAAGTCGCAGCGACTCTCGCCGCCATCGTCCAGACCCGTCTGGCCCTGGCGGCCGTGGAAATGGAAGAAGAGTCGCTGCGCTTCCTGTCCTATCTGGCGCTGGCCATGCTGGCACTGCTGTGCCTGTTTGTCGGCCTGGTGCTGCTGGTCTTCCTCGTCATCGTGTTATTTTGGGACACGCACCGCATCGCCGCCATCGCCATCACGGCTGCCGTCTTCATCGCTGCCGCCCTCGCCACCCTGTTGGGTGTGCGCGCCAGTTTCCGCAGCAAGCCGAAACTGCTGTCCTTCACACTTTCCGAACTGAACAAAGACCTGGACGAGCTGCAATTGCTGGCGCGCCGGGAATCGGAGCGGCCATGACTACGCATCCCACCAAGTTATCGCATGTGCACACGGCCGCCAGCCTGGCGCAGCGGCGCGACGCGCTGCTGGCCGAATGCGCGCTGCAGCGCCTGGCCCTGGGCGTGCAAACGCGCCAGCTGCTGGAACCGCTGACGGGCGGCAATCTGCGCCACACCCTGGCCACACGTTTCAAGGTTCCCCTGATGATAGGAGGCGGCGTGCTGGGCCTGCTGCTGGTGCGCCCGCGCCGCTTCCTGCCCCTGCTGCGGGCCAGCGGCGCGCTGCTCAAGCACGCCACCACCGCCATGCCCGTCGTGCTGGCGCTGGCGCAGCGTTTCAGCAAGAAAGAAACGCCGCCTTAAATATTTTTTCCTGGCTGCATCCAAATGGCGAGCCCATGCGTAGTAATGACATCAACCAACCGGTTGAGCCAACTACCAGGAGTTTGCCATGCTTGCCTTCACTGCCCCACGCCATGCCGTTTCCGCCCCCGCACTCACTGTACTGGGCGCCGCCCTGCTGCTGAGCGCCTGCGCCCCCATGAGCGCGCGCTATTCACAGGAACAATTACCCGCCGCCGTCAAAGTGCCCGATGGCCACCAGGTGGCCATGCAGACAGTGGGCGTGGGCAAGATTGCCTACGAATGCAAGGCGAAAAAAGACATGACGGGCCACGAATGGGTCTTCGTGGGACCGGATGCGGCCTTGAACGACCGCAGCGGCATGCAAGTGGGCACGTATGTGGGTCCGCCTGCCACCTGGGCCAACCTGGACGGCTCGAAAGTGACGGCGACGCAAGTGGCCGTGGCGCCGGCCGGTGCTGGCAATATCCCGTATCAACTGGTAAAAGCCAACCCGGCCATGGGCAACGGCGCCATGCAGGGCGTCAGCTACATCCAGCGCGTGGTCACCCGCGGCGGCGTGGCGCCAAGCAGCCCGTGCGGCATGGACACCGTTGGCGCCAAACAATGGGTGCCCTACCAGGCTGACTACATCTTCTGGAAATCACTATAAAACCATGGACGTGACGGTTGGCAAGCTGGTTTCTGGCCTATACTCGGCCTTGAAAACTTGCTAACCGTTCACTCAACGATTGCGCCCACCTTGCCAGCCCCAGCCACTCCGTTCGATTACGATGCCGCCCTGCGTGCCTGCGCCAGGGGCGAGCAGCAGGCATTGCACGGCCTGTACCAGCAGGAAAGCCGCTACCTGCTGGGCGTGGCCCTGCGCATCGTACGTCAGCGGGCTTTGGCCGAAGACGTGCTGCACGACGCCTTCCTGAATATCTGGCGCCGTGCCGGCAGCTTCGACGCCACGCGCGGCAGCGGCAAAGGCTGGATCTATGTGGTGGTGCGGCACCAGGCACTGAACGTGGCGCGCGCCCGCGCCCATGAAGTATCGGCCGACGAGGATACCGTGGAAACCCTGCTGCACCAACGCCAAGGCGATGACGCCGGTGATGCCTACGCCCTGCAGGCGAACATGGGCAAGCTGCACGATTGCCTGGGCCACCTGGACGAACCCAAACGCAACAGCATCCTGTACGCCTACGTCGATGGCTGTTCCCACAGTGAAATCGCGCAGCGCCTGCAAGCGCCGCTGGGCACCGTCAAGGCTTGGGTCAAGCGTGGCCTAGCCGCCTTGCGGGAGTGCATGGGATGATGAATAGCGACGAACAATTGCAACGGCTGGCCGGCGAGTATGTGCTGGGCACATTGGCGCTGGCCGAGCGTGCGGAAGTGGAACAGCGCTTGCTGCGCGAGCCGGCGTTGCGCGACGCCGTCGATGCCTGGGAACAGCGTTTGCTGCCCTTGACGACCCTGGTGCCGCCCGAAACACCGTCCGCGCAACTGTGGCCGCGCATCAGCGCCAGCCTGTTCACGCCGAACACCGTGCGGCAAGCGGGCGGCTGGCAGGCATGGTGGAACAGCCTGGCCTTCTGGAGACTGCTGGCCGGCGGCGGTCTGGTGGCCACGGCCGCGCTGGCCGTGCTCGTTGCCGTGCAACTGCAAGCACCAGCCGGACCCGGCTACCTGGTCGTCCTGGTGGCGCCACAGGATAAATCGCCGGGCTGGATCGTGCAGGCGGGCGGACGTGGCGGCAAGAACCGCGACCTGAGCCTGATCCCGCTGGGACCAACAAATGTGCCGCAGCAAAAAGCCCTGCAATTCTGGACCAAGGGCAAGGATTGGGACGCGCCTGTCTCGCTGGGTCTGGTCAAGCCAGGGCAAAGCCTCAAGCTGACGTTGGATAAGCTGCCGCCGCTGCAGCCGGAGCAACTGTTTGAAATCACGCTGGAACCGGCTACGGGTTCGCCCACGGGCCGGCCAACGGGACCGATCCTGTACATCGGCCGCGCCGTCAAGGTGATCTAATTACTTGGACAGCTCGTCACCCATCTCGCGCCCCCGTTGCGCGGCCGCCTTGATACCCTTGACGATGGCAGCCTTCACGCCGCTCTCCTCCATGCTGGTCAGCGCCGCATACGTCGTGCCGCCCTTCGACGTAACGCGCTCGCGCAGCAGCGACACGGCTTCGCTGGAGTTCGCCGCCAGCTGCGCCGCGCCCGTAAAGGTGGCAATCGCCAGCTGCGTGCCCTGCTCCGGCGTGAGACCCAGTTCGGCGGCCGCCTGCTGCATCGCTTCGATGAAGTAAAACACATAGGCGGGACCGCTGCCCGACACGGCCGTCACAGGGTCGATCTTCGCCTCGTCGTCGAGCCAGACGGTCTGGCCGACGGCGCGCAGGATGGCGTCTGCCGTCTTTTTCTGTTCCTCGCCGACGCCGCTGCTGGCGACCATGCCCGTGATGCCCATGCCGATCAGGGCCGGCGTGTTCGGCATGCAACGCACGATGGCGGGATAATCACCGAGCCAACGCGACAGGTCGGCCGCGCGGATGCCGGCGGCGATCGACAGGATCAATGGCGCCCGCTCCCCGTCGAGGAAGGGCAGCAACTGCGCCGCCACTTCGCGCATGCTTTGCGGTTTCACGGCCAGCACGATCACGTCCACGGCGCGCAGCGCCTCGCCGGCGGAAGTTGCCGTCGTGACGCCGAATTGCGCCTGCAATTTTTCCAGCGCGGGCGCATGCGGGTCGATCACGTGGATATTGCCGCCCAGGGTCAGCTTGCCGGCCAGGCCGGCGATCAGGGCGGCGGCCATATTGCCGCCGCCCACAAAGGCGATGTTCAATTCTGTCGTCATGGTGATTCTTTCATTCAATCAGTGAGAGTAATTACGGGAACCGAAGATGGCACTGCCCACGCGCACGATGGTGGCGCCTTCCAGCACGGCGGCGCGCAAGTCGGCCGACATGCCCATCGACAGGGTGTCGAGCGCCAGCCCATCGGCCTTCAATTGTTGGTACAGCACGCGCAATTGCGCAAAGGCAGCGCGCTGAAGGTGGACATCCGTTTCCGGCTCGGGAATCGCCATCAGGCCGCGCAAGCGCAAGCGGGGCAATTGCGCCACGGCGCGCGCCAGCGCCGGCAATTCCGCTGGCGTCACACCGCTCTTGCTCGCTTCGCCGCTGATATTGACTTGCAAGCAGATATTCAGGTCGGGCAAGCCGGCCGGGCGCTGCTCGGACAGGCGGACGGCGATCTTTTCCCGCTCCACCGTGTGCACCCAATCGAAGTGTTCGGCGATGGGGCGCGTCTTGTTGCTCTGGATGGGGCCGATGAAGTGCCATGCCGGGACGTGCTGCGGTGCGGCCTCCTTCACAAAGGCGATCTTGTCGAGCGCTTCCTGCAGATAATTTTCGCCAAACGCCGCCTGGCCCGCGCGCATGGCTGCCAGCACGGCGTCCGCACCGAAGGTTTTTGACACGGCCAGCAGGGCCACGTCGGCCGGCGCACGCTGCGCGTCAGCGGCGGCCTGCGCAATACTGTCGCGCACGGCTTGCAAGTTCTGTTCGATTGTGGACATAATCATTTTCTAGTGTATAGGGGCGGCGGCACAGTGCGCCAGCCCATCAATGCAGGCACAGGGATTATAAATGGACATCTCCGAACTACTCGCTTTCTCCGTCAACAAC
Organism: Janthinobacterium sp. PSPC1-1; assembly: GCF_049897625.1. Classification (NCBI taxonomy): domain Bacteria; kingdom Pseudomonadati; phylum Pseudomonadota; class Betaproteobacteria; order Burkholderiales; family Oxalobacteraceae; genus Janthinobacterium; species Janthinobacterium sp. PSPC1-1. Next base: position 116,630 of record NZ_JAFCWP010000007.1, read on the forward strand.
AAGGCTTCCGACCTGCACCTGTCTTCCGGCCTGCCGCCGATGATACGCGTCCATGGCGACGTGCGCCGCCTGAACGTGGCGCCGCTCGAGCACAAGGAAGTGCACAGCATGATCTACGACATCATGAACGACAGCCAGCGCAAAGCCTATGAAGAAGCGCTGGAATGCGATTTCTCGTTCGAGATTCCCGGCCTGGCCCGCTTCCGCGTCAACGCCTACAACCAGGAACGGGGTGCCTCGGCCGTGCTGCGCACGATTCCATCGAAAGTGCTGACCCTGGAAGAACTCAACGCCCCGCGCATCTTCGGCGAGCTGGCCATGCGTCCGCGCGGCCTCGTGCTGGTCACGGGTCCGACGGGCTCCGGCAAGTCGACCACCCTGGCGGCCATGGTAAACCACGTCAACGAACGCCTGAACCACCATATATTGACCATCGAAGACCCGATCGAATTCGTGCATGAGCCGAAAAAATGCCTGATCAACCAGCGCGAGGTGGGGTCGCACACGCATTCGTTCAGCAACGCGCTGCGCTCGGCCCTGCGCGAAGACCCGGACGTGATTTTAGTGGGCGAATTGCGCGACCTGGAAACCATCCGCCTGGCGCTGACGGCGGCCGAGACGGGCCACCTGGTATTCGGCACCCTGCATACGTCGTCGGCGGCGAAATCGATCGACCGCATCATCGACGTCTTCCCCGCCGAGGAAAAGGAAATGGTGCGCGCCATGCTGTCCGAATCCTTGCAAGCCGTCATTTCGCAGAACTTGCTCAAAACCAAGGACGGCAGCGGCCGCGTGGCCGCGCATGAAATCATGCTGGCCACGCCCGCCGTGCGCAACCTGATCCGCGAAGCGAAAGTGGCGCAGATGTATTCGACCATCCAGACGGGCAGCAACGTGGGCATGCAGACCCTGGACCAGTGCCTGTCCGACCTGGTGCGGCGCGGCACGATTACGGCGGAGACGGCCCGCGCGGCCGCCAAGGTTCCCGAAAACTTCCCCGGATAAATCATGCAAACGACGCAAGAATACTATGGCGCCATGCACGCGCTGCTGGCGCAGATGCGCGCACGGGGCGGCTCGGACCTGTTCATCACGGCCGGCTTTCCGCCCGCCATCAAGCTCGACGGCAAGCTGACGCCGCTGGCGGGCACCGCGCTCGATGCGCAACAGGCGGCCGGCTACGTGCGCGCCGTCATGAATGAACGCCAGGCGGCCGAATTCGCGTCCAGCCGCGAAGCCAATTTCGCCATCAGCCCGGACGGCCTGGGGCGTTTCCGCGTGTCCGCCTTCGTGCAGATGGGCCAGGCAGGCATGGTCTTGCGCTTGATCAATACCGCCATCCCCACGCTGGAGGGATTGGGCCTGCCCGCCATCCTGCAAGACATCGTGATGAGCAAGCGGGGCCTCGTCATCATGGTGGGCGCCACGGGCTGCGGCAAGTCGACCACGCTGGCGGCCATGGTGGGCCACCGCAACGCCCACAGCCACGGCCACATCATCACCATCGAAGATCCTGTGGAATTCATCCATCCGCATGGTAACTGCATCGTCACCCAGCGCGAGGTGGGCGTCGATACGGACGACTGGGCCACGGCCCTGAAAAACACCCTGCGCCAGGCGCCCGACGTGATCCAGATCGGCGAAATCCGCGACCGCGAGACCATGGACCACGCCATCGCATTCGCCGAGACGGGCCATCTGTGCCTGGCGACCCTGCACGCGAACAATGCCAACCAGGCGCTGGACCGCATCATCAATTTCTTCCCCGAAGAGCGGCGCCAGCAGCTGCTGATGGATCTGTCGCTCAATTTGAAGGGCATGATTTCGCAGCGGCTGATCCCCAACAAGGAAGGCGGCGGGCGCAAGGCGGCGCTGGAAATCCTGCTCAATTCGCCGCTGATGAGCGACCTGATCTTCAAGGGCCAGGTGCACGAGATCAAGGAGCTGATGAAAAAATCGCGCGAGCTTGGCATGCAGACGTTCGACCAGGCCCTGTTCGACCTGCACGAAGCGGGCGCCATCAGCCATGAAGATGCGCTGCGCAATGCGGACTCCGTCAACGACCTGCGCCTGGCGATCAAGCTCAAGGGCGCAACAGCGCCGGAACTGGCCCCGCAAACGGGCGCCACCACGCTGGGACTGCTCTGACATGAGCGCCATCCACGATTGCCAGGCCGATGCGCTGGACGGCACGCCGGTCGACCTGGCGCGCTACAAGGGCAAGGTATTGCTGATCGTCAACACGGCCAGCGCCTGCGGTTTCACGCCGCAATACCAGGGCCTGGAAGCGCTGTACCGCGAATTCCACGACCAGGGCCTGGTCGTGCTTGGCTTTCCCTGCAATCAATTCCGCCAGCAGGAACCGGGCTCGAACGGGGAAATCGCTGCCTTTTGCGAGAAAAACTTCGGCGTCACCTTTCCCCTGTTTGCCAAGATCGATGTGAATGGCCCGCATACCCATCCCCTGTTTGCGCAATTAAAACAGGCGGCGCCCGGCATATTCGGCACGCAGTCGATCAAATGGAATTTCACCAAGTTTTTGGTGCGCAAGGATGGCAGCGTATTTCGCCGCTATGCGACGGCCAGCAAACCGGCTAGCCTGGCGGCCGACATTCGGCAATTAATACAGGAATAGCACGCGACGCTTTGATTTAAAACAACAAACATTGAAATCAATCAATTCGTATTTATTTCATGCTTGATATCAGTATTGTGTTTCCAATAGCAAATTTCGGTGATAATGTTGACATAATTATTCGCAGATATCGATCAAAAAACGATGCCAGTCTTTGGGAAAATAATATCTTCATGGATGCGGATGGGCATATATCCCCGCCTATTCATTCCTATTTTCTTCCTGATATTTTGCGTTTCCGCGATCCGTTATCACGCCCTGCTCGGTACGGAAAGCGCGCTGGCCAATGCGCGCTACCAGAGCGATGCCCGGCAACTCGACCTGTTCCTGGCCAATAGCGTGCTGCCGCTGGCCGTGCGCACGGACAGTCACACGATGCACGACAGCATGCGCCAGGTGCTGCGCAGCGCCCTGCCGCTGAACCGCAGCCTCGCCTCCGTGCACTGGAATACGGCTGGCGGGCATGTCGAAGTGCTGGCCGACAAACCGCTGGCCGACAGCATGGCGGCCACGGTGCCGGCGTGGTTCGCGCGCCTGGCCGGTATCAATGCCATCCGCAGCCGCCTGACGGTGGCGCTGCCGGACGGCGGCGACGGCATCCTCGACCTGCACTACACGCCCGGCCTGCCCCTGGCGCAGGTATGGCAGCGGGTGCGCGAACAGGCCGTCCTCAGCACCATCAATATCGCGCTGGTCTTCCTGCTGCTGGGCTCGATCCTGGCCACGCACCGCCGCTTGCTGGCGCGGCTGGTGCAAGCGACCGACCGCTTCCGCGAAGGCAACTTCGCCGTGCGCCTGGCGGCTGGCGCCACGCCCGAAGCGCAAGCCGTATCGCACTCGTTCAACAGCATGGCCGGCGATGTCGAAGAACTGTTTTCCTCGCTGAAGACCAGCCAGCGCCAGCTGGGCGAGCAGCTGAACGAAACCGTGCACATGCAGCAGGCGCTGCAAAAACTGTCATGGCAAAACTACAATGATGTACTGACGGGCTTGCCCAACCGTGCCGCGCTGGCAGCCCGCTTCGAACAGGAACTGTTCCTGGCGCGCGAACGCCAGCGCCTGCTGGCCGTCTGCCTGTTCGACCTCGACCACTTCCAGGTCATCAACGACCGCTACGGCGCCGAAGCGGGCGATGAAATCCTCAAGCAGGTGGCGGGCCGCCTGCACAGTTTTACGGGCCAGGTCCACTACGCGGCGCGCCTGGGCGGCGATGAATTCGTCATGCTGCTGTGCGGCCAGGCCAATATCGCCAGCATCGAGCAGAACGTCACGCAATTGATGCAGGAACTGAGCCGCCCCTACCAGTGCGACCAGCAGGCGTTGCACATGACGGCCAGCGTCGGCATCGCCGTCTATGCGGGCAAGGACTTGAATACGGAAAGCCTGCTGCGCCACGCCGACCACGCCGTCTACCAGGCGAAATTGACGGGGCGCAACCAGTATCACTTCTTCGATACCAACCTCGATGAAGAAGTACGCACCCACCACAACCAGCGCACGGAAGTGCGCCAGGCCCTGATCAACGGCGAACTGCGGCTGTACTACCAGCCCAAGGTGAACATGCGTGCCGGCACGGTGGTGGGCATGGAAGCGCTGCTGCGCTGGCAGCATGCGCGCCGCGGCGTGCTGGCACCGGCGCAATTCCTGCCACTGGTGGAGCAGACGGACCTGATCATCGACATCGGCGAATGGGTGCTGCGCCAGGCCCTGTGGCAGATGCAGCGCTGGGTGGCTTGCGGCAAGCACTGGGTGGTCAGCGTGAATATCGCGGCGCGCCATTTCCAGCGACCCGATTTCGTCTCGCGCCTGAAAACCATCCTCGGCGAATTTCCCGGCGTGTGCGCCAGCATGCTGGAACTGGAAATCCTCGAATCGTCAGCCCTGCACGACATCGAGGACGTGCGCCGCATCATCCGCGCCTGCCAGGCGCTGGGCATCACGTTCGCGCTCGACGATTTCGGCACCGGCTATTCGTCGATGTCGTATTTGAAGCGCCTGCCGGCGAACATCGTCAAGATCGACCAGAGCTTCGTGCGCAACATGCTCAACGACCGCGACGACCTGCACCTGGTGCGCGCCGTCATCGGCCTGGCCCGTTCCTTCAGCTTGACGGTGATCGCCGAAGGCGTGGAAAGCGTCGAGCATGGCGCGCGCCTGATCCAGCTGGGTTGCGACCTGGCGCAAGGCTATGGCATCGCCCGCCCCATGCCGGCCGACGCCGTGCTGGAGTGGGCGAACAATTTCATCCCGGCGCCGCAATGGAAAACTGCGCAATATAGCGAAGTGTCTATTTGACCTGGGACAAAGCGGAGTCGATCAGCTCGATCCAGTGCCGCACGGGCGTCTCGGTGCCCGACTGCAGGTGGCTCAGGCAGCCGATATTGGCCGACACAATTTCATCGGGCTCGCACGCTTCCAGGTTTGCCACCTTGTTGTCGCGCAGCTGCTGCGACAGGGCCGGCTGCAGGATCGAATACGTGCCCGCCGAACCGCAGCACAAATGGCTGTCGGCGCACAGGCGCACGTCGACGCCGACGGCGCGCAGCACCTGCTCCACCTTGCCGCGGATTTGCTGGCCGTGCTGCAGGGTGCAGGGCGGGTGATATGCGACTTTTTTGCCGATGCGCCCTTTCAGCTGCGCCACCAGCTCGTTTTCAAACGCCGGCATGATCTCGGACAAATCGCGCGTCAGTGCGGCGATGCGCCGCGCCTTCTCCGCATACTGCGCGTCGTGCGCCAGCAGGTGGCCGTATTCCTTCACCGTGGCGCCGCAGCCGGACGCCGTCATGACGATGGCTTCGGCGCTGTCGACATACGGCCACCAGGCGTCGATATTGCGGCGCATGTCGTCCAGCGCCGCTTCCTGGTCGTTCAGGTGATGGCGCAGCGCGCCGCAGCAACCGGCCTTCGGCGCGACGATCAATTGCACGCCCAGCGCATCGAGCACGCGCGCCGTGGCCGCGTTGATGTTGGGCGACATGGCCGGCTGCACGCAGCCGTCGAGCAGCAGCATGCTGCGTGCGTGCTGGCGCGCGGGCCATGCGCCGGCGGCGGCACCGGGACGCAATTTATCCTGCAAACTTTTTGACAGCAAGGGCCGCAGCGCCTGCCCCGCCATGTACACGGGCGTAAACAGCCAGCGGCGCGGCAAGGCTTCCTTCAGGGCGAAGCGCAAGGCGCGTTCGCGCAAGGGGCGCTGCACGCGCTGCTCGACGACGTTGCGGCCGATGTCGACCAGGCGCCCGTACTGCACCCCCGAGGGACAGGTCGACTCGCAGTTGCGGCAGGTCAGACAGCGGTCCAGATGCGTCTGCGTCTTGGCCGTGACGGGCGCGCCTTCGAGCACTTGCTTGATCAGGTAGATGCGTCCGCGCGGGCCATCGAGCTCGTCGCCCAGCAGCTGGTAGGTGGGACAGGTGGCCGTGCAAAAGCCGCAATGCACGCAGGCGCGCAAGATGGCTTCGGCTTCGTCACCTGCCGGCGTATTCTTGATGAAATCGGCGAGATTGGTTTGCATGCGCGCTCAATACATTCTGTGCGGGTTGAAGATGCCGGCAGGGTCGAAAGCCTGCCGCAGGCGCTGGTGGATGGTGGCGATGGCGGGCGCCAGCGGGTGGAACACGCCCACCGCCTTGTCGCCGCCACGGAACAGGGTGGCGTGGCCCCCAAGAGCGGCCACGGCCTGGCGGATGTACTCGCTGCTGGCCGCATCGGCGTCGCCGTCGAGCTTCAGCCAGCGCTGCGCGCCTCCCCACTCGATCAGCTGGCGCCCTTTTAAAATCACGGCGCTGGCGTGCGGCGGCAGCGACAAGCGCCACAAGCTGCCCGCGCCCGCAAAGAAAGCGTGCGTCTGCTCGCGCACGGCCAGCCAGAAGGCGGCCGCCTCATCGGCTGCCAGCAGCTTGCCACCCAGCGTGCGCAGCGCCGCCGAGACGGCCGCCTCGGCGCCGGACAGGCGCACCGTCAGCACGCCGTCATGCCAGCAGCTGGCCGATATCGGCAGCGGTTTGCCCGCCCATTCATTGAGCAAGCGCAAGGCGGCGATTTCCGCGCACGCCACGCGGAAAGTCGCTTCGCGCAGCGGCAGGGGCAGCACCTTCAGCGACACTTCCAGGATCAGGCCCAAGCTGCCCAGCGAGCCGGCCAGCAGGCGCGAGACATCGTAGCCGGCCACGTTTTTCATGACTTGCCCGCCGAAGGCCAGGCGTTCGCCGTGGCCGTCCATCAGCACGGCGCCCAGCACGAAATCACGCAGCGCGCCCGCGCTGGCGCGGCGCGGGCCGGACAGCGCGCTGGCGACGACGCCGCCCAGCGTGGCGCCAGGACCGAAGTGCGGCGGCTCGAAGGCCAGCATCTGGTTGCGCGCGGCCAGCGCCGCCTCGATTTCCGCCAGCGGCGTGCCGCAGCGGGCCGTAATCACCAGCTCCGTCGGTTCATAGTCGATGATGCCAGCATACGCGCGCGTGTCGAGCACCTCGCCGTCGAATTGCTGGCCATACCAGTCTTTTGTGCCGCCGCCGCGCAGGCGTAACGGCTTGCCCGCCGCGCTGGCCGCCAGGATGGCCTGCCTGAATTGTTCCACTATCGCTTGCAAAGGAGTCTCCGGCAAATTAAAAACGGGGCAGGTTGGCGAATGGCAGGCGCCCTGCCGTCACATGCATCTTGCCGAATTCGGCGCAGCGGTTCAAGGTGGGGATCGCCTTGTCCGGGTTCAGCAGGGTATGCGGGTCGAAGGCGCGCTTGACGGCAAAGAAGGCATCGAGTTCGGCGCGCGTAAACTGCACGCACATGGAATTGATTTTTTCCATGCCCACGCCATGCTCGCCCGTGATGGTGCCGCCGACGGCCACGCACAGGGCCAGGATGTCGGCGCCAAACGCTTCGGCGCGCTCGAATTCACCGGGCTTGTTGGCATCGAACAGGATCAGCGGATGCAGATTGCCGTCGCCCGCGTGGAACACATTCGCGCAGCGCAAGCCATGCGTCGTTTCCATGCCGGCGATGCCCGTCAGGACTTCCGCCAGTTTTTTTCTCGGGATGGTGCCGTCCATGCAGTAGTAATCGGGCGAGATGCGCCCGGCGGCGGGAAACGCATTCTTGCGGCCGGACCAGAACTTCATGCGTTCCGCTTCCGACTGCGAGACGGCGATGGCGCTGGCGCCCGCCCCTTCCAGCACGGCCGTCATGCGGGCAATTTCCTCTTCCACTTCCTCGTGCGTGCCGTCCGCTTCGCACAGCAAAATGGCCGCTGCATCGATGTCGTAGCCGGCCTTGACGAACGGTTCGACCATGCGCGAGGAGGTCTGGTCCATCATTTCCAGCCCGGCCGGGATGATGCCGGCGGCAATCACGTTGGCCACGGCGTTGCCGCCCGTGACGACGTCGTCAAAGGACGCCATGATGACCCTGGCCGTGGCCGGTTTCGGGATCAGTTTCACGGTCACTTCCGTGACGATGCCCAGCATGCCTTCGGAGCCGATGAAAATGGCCAGCAGGTCGAGGCCCGGAGAGTCGAGGCATTCGCCGCCCAGTTCCAGCACGTCGCCATCGATGGTGACGATACGCACGCGCAGCACATTGTGCACGGTCAAGCCGTATTTCAGGCAATGCACGCCGCCCGAGTTTTCCGCCACGTTGCCGCCGATGCTGCAGGCGATCTGCGAGGAGGGATCGGGCGCGTAGTACAGCGCGTGGGGCGCGGCCGCTTCGGAAATGGCCAGGTTGCGCACGCCCGGCTGCACCACGGCCGTGCGCGCGTAGGCGTCCAGACGCACGATGCGGTTCAGGCGCGCCGTCGACAGCACCACGCCGTCGGCGATGGGCAAGGCGCCACCCGACAAGCCCGTGCCGGCGCCGCGCGGCACGATCGGCACCTTCAGTTCCCGGCAGACGCCGAGGATGGCGATGACCTGTTCCTCCGTATCCGGCAGGGTGACCACCATCGGCAGCTGGCGGTAGGCGGCCAGGCCGTCGCATTCATACGGGCGCGTATCTTCGGCGTCGGACAGCACGCAGCGGGCCGGCAGCACGGCCAGCAAGGCCGCGACGACGGCTTGCTGGCGCGCGGCGGTCAATCCAGGTTCAGGGGCAGCATTGAGCATAAGATGGGGGGAAAGGGCATGGGCGTGCAACGATTGTAAGCACAAAAGTGGCGCGCAGCGCTTTTTTTGTCCATTCCGAAGCCAAATCCGCGGCCAGGCGGCGCGCAGTGTCGTATGCTGCCCCCATTCTTCATTGACAGGATCAGCATCATGGGCAACCGACTCTCGAAAATCGCCACGCGCACGGGCGACAATGGCAGCACCGGCCTGGGCGACGGCAGCCGCACCAGCAAGGACAGCGCCCGCATCCACGCCATGGGCGACGTGGACGAACTCAATTCCAATATCGGCTTGCTGCTGTGCGAAGCCATGCCCGACGCCTTGCGCGAAGAGCTGGTGGCCATCCAGCACGATCTGTTCGACCTGGGCGGGGAAATCTGCATCCCCGGCTACCAGCTGATCAAGGAAGAGCATGTGCTGCGCCTCGATGATTTACTGGCGAAATACAATGCGGACTTGCCCGCCTTGAGTGAATTCATCCTGCCGGCCGGTTCGCGCGCCGCCTCGCTGGCGCACGTATGCCGCACCGTGTGCCGCCGCGCCGAGCGCAGCATCGTCGCGCTGGCGAATGCGGAAACCATCCACGAGCATCCGCGCCAGTACGTGAACCGCCTGTCGGACCTGCTGTTCGTGCTGTCGCGCGTGCTGAACCGCTTTGCCGGCGGTAGCGACGTGCTGTGGCGGCACGACCGCACGCGGGGCTAACGTCGCCAACGCCGGCCTGGCCAGCGTACAGGCCAGCCGGCAAACTGTATTGAATGCTAGTCTTGAGCGCAGCGGTTGTAGCACAGCTGATGAATCTTGGTGCAGGCGCCTGGCGACCTCGGATGATCCGTCATGCACTGGTCCAGCCCTTCATCGCATTGCGCATAGCATTCCGGCTCGCCGCCGGCAATCGCATACGAAGCGCTGACGCCCATGGCAAACAAAAAGAAACCCAGTTTTTTGAACATAAGCACTCCTGTTGAATTGACAGACGATCACTGACATCCATGGCGCGCCGTTTCTTACGCGCCATCCGGTAATCAGATTCTCTTCAGCGCCGCTTCCAGCGCGCCCGTATTGAAACCCTGGATTTTGCGGTTGCCGATCAACACCACCGGCACGCCGCCGCCGCCGAGTTCCTCATGGGCTTTTTTTGCTGCCGGGGATTTCTCGATATCGAGATCGACAAATTCGATCTTGTTTTCCTTGAAATACGCACGCGTCTTGGCGCAATAGCCGCACCAGTCCGTGCCGTACAACACCACCTTCGCCTGGGCATTCGGGAAATACGCGGCGTAATTGCCCTCGGTGTAATTCGACTTGAGCAAGCCGGGCAACAGGGACAAACCATAACCGCTGCCCAGGCCGGCGGCCAGGATCAAGCCATACATGGCGATGGTTTTCATTTTCTTTTGTATCATGAAGCCGCCTTGACATCGTTACCTTTAAGCAGGGGCGATTGTTCGCCCCGGCAAACCCGGTTTTCTTAATTCAAGGCGCATTCGGCCTTGCATGCATTTAACAATGCCTTGCATGTGTTGTTGGAATGACCAGAATCCATGCAATCGGTAAAGGCGCCATAGCACTCGCGCTGGCAGTCACTCAAGCCATTGCCGGCCGCCCCTACCGAATAGGATGCGCTGACACCAACGGCGAACAGGAAAAGTGCGATCTTTTTAAACATTTTCTACCTTTCGATTGACGTGGAAAAAGGAATACCATCTGCAGTGCGATGCTTATTACTTTATAGAATTTACATCCTGCAAAAACGAATATAGACCGCACTTATTTTAGAATTAACGTTTCCTTTCGATAAATTTCCACTTTGGAAAATATATCGGCAAGGCCCGTGAAATGTGGCATTTGGAGAGATTGCGGGGCGCCAAACGTCTATACAATATCGGCGCCGCAAGCAGGAAAGGCCGGTTGCGGGCGCAACCGGCCGAGCGGCTACAACGCTTCGAGAAAACTCTTCAATGCGATGATTTCCCCGGACGTCAGCTGCAATGGCTGCAGCAGGGGCGAGGTGACGGGAAACTTCGGATCGGCCGCCTGCTGCGCGTTTTGCGGCACGGGGCGCGACATGCCCGCGTTATACATGTTCAGCAAGCCCACCATCTGCGGAAACAGACCGTTGTGCATCCACGGCCCCGATTGCGCCACGCCGCGCAAGCCCGGCGTGCGGAACTTGCCCACGTCCCCATCCTTGCCCGTCACCAGGTAGCGCCCCAGGTCTTCATATTTCTTGCGGCCGTAATACGTCAGCCCCAGGTTATGAAATTGCTGGTCCGTCAGCAAGGCACCGCTGTGGCACGTCATGCAGCGCGCCTTGGTGCGGAACAGATGCAGGCCCAGCAGCTCGCGGTCGTTCAGGGCCGTGCGTTCGCCTTCCAGGAAAGTATCGAAACGCGTGACGGGTGGCAGCAAGGTGCGCTGATAGTCGGCCAGCGCCGTCAGGATACGCGGCAGGGTCACACCGGTGCCCTGGCCGAAAGCCGCATCGAACTGCGCCGTGTAATCATCGAGCGCGGCCAGCTTGGCCGCCAGGGCCGGCACGTCCATGGCCATCTCGTCCGGATGCTGCAAGGGCCCCAGCGCCTGTTCTTCCAGGGAGCTGGCGCGGCCATCCCAGAACAGCGGCTTGATCTGCGCCACGCCCAGCAAGCCCGGCGTATTGCGCTGGCCCAGCCGCCCTTCGTGTCCGACGGAAACGCGCTTGCTGTCGGCAAAGCTGTGCGCGGGACTGTGGCAGCTGAGGCAAGCCACCGCATTCGAACGCGACAAACGGGGGTCGTTGAACAGACGCTGCCCCAGCGCCACGACGGCCGGCGCCAAGGACGGCACGGGCATGGCCGAGACCGGGGCCATTTCCAGCGGCGTGACGCCGTCGGCCACCTGCGGCCGGGGCCAGCCGGCGATCGGTCGCGCATACGTCTGGCGCAGACAGGCCAGGTCCCAGCCGCTTGCGCCAGCGCAAGGTTCAACGGCTGCGGCAGCGCCCTCGCGCGCCTGGCCATCGAGGCTGAGTAACAGGGCGCCGCCCGCCAGCAAGGCGGCCAGGGCGACAGTGGTTTTTTTCAGGTGGGATGCCATGTTCATGCGCCTGCCGATGAGTTGATTAGAAACGGTAACCGAGTTCCAGCGTGAACTGGCGGCCTTTTTCATACACGACTTCGGTCGTCGCCTGTAACAGGGGATTGCTGCGGTTGCTGACGTTCTCGATCCCCAGGTTCACAAAGCCCTCGCCCGGGCCCGTCTTCGGCAGCGCGTACTGCACGCGCAGGTCCCAGGTGATGGACTTGCCTACCGTAACGTCCCGGTAGACTTTCGCCACCTCACCGTCAAACAGCTTGGCCTCGCCCGTCGCCGCCATGCCCGTTTCCGGCCCCCGTACGCGCAAGAAGTTGTCCACTTTCAGGCGGTAGGTGGGGATATCCGTCGACAGCAGCAGGCGCGCCGTCCATGGACGATTGTAATTGTTCGCCGGGCGGTCCACCCAGCGCATGAACTTGCCCTGGTAATAAATGTATTTGCCCAGGTCGTCCGACAGTTCGTTCAGGGTGTTGTCGTAATCGGCATGCGAGCTGCTGGTACGCGTGTGGTCATAGCCGAAGTGAAGCTGCGTGGCGCTGCCGCCCCAGCGCAGCGGGCGCGCCGTTTCGGCGGCCAGGGTCCACACCTTGCTGTCGCTGCGGCCGATGTTGTCCCAGCGGTAATTCGCGGCCGATTCCAGGTGCTGCACCATCTCGTCGCGGCCTTCGCGCAGCACGCGCTTGGCGCTCCACTTCACGCCACCCCATTGCTGGCTGATGCCCAGCATTTTTTCATCCGTGTACGGCACCTTCATCTCGCCCGTCTTGTACCAGGCCCAGTTGGTGGCCATCTCGGGCGCCGCCCAATCCTTCAGCAAGCCACCCGTCAAGGTACGATCTTGCGGAGAGGCCTGCAGTGCCAGGCGTTTCGAGCGCGCATAGAAATCGAAGAAATTGCGGCCATAGTAGCGGTTGGCGCCCACCTCGATCTGCGTCGTGCCCTTGCCGGCCACATCCCAGAAAGCCGACAGGCGCGGCGCGATACTGGACTTCGGCGACAGCTCGTCACTGTCGTAGCGCGCACCCAGGCGCAGGCGCACGTCGCCCAGCCTGACGTCGTCCTGCAGGAAGGCGCCGCGCGTCTTGTTGCCCAGCTCATAGGCGCCCGCGTAGAAAATGATGCGCCGCTTCAGGTACTGGCCGCGCACGTTTGGCGCCGCGTCCCAGGGCGTGGCCAGGGAGCAAAATTGCGTATCCACCCCGCCGCCCGCCCTGTTGCAGGAATTGATATCGAACGACCCCGTGTATTGTTCATACTGGGTGTTGCGGCGGTAGCTCGAACGCTGCGTACCCAGTTCCAGGCCCGCCTGGAAGGTGTGCGACATGCCCAGCCAGTCGACGGGTTCCCACTTCAGCTTGCCCTGATACTGGGCGTTTTCCTGCTCCTGATCCACGTCGCCATAGCCGCCCTCGCCGCTATTCCATGCCGAGCCGGTCGTCTTCACGCCCCAGTTCTTGTCATTCGAGTAGCGCCATAATTTCCAGATGCTTTCATCGGCACGGCGCGAACTGTCCATCTTGTTCCAGCTCAAACGGTGTTCTGCGGTGGCGTTGCCCAGCAGCGCCAGCGGGTGCGTCAAGCCCAGGTTGACGCCATTGCCGCCGCTCTGCAGGTGGAAGTCGCTGTTTTTCGAGTTGGCAAGAAAATAATCGCCGCTGGCCGGCGCATGCATGAGCGAGAAATCGGCCTGCACGCCGGGGCGGATGGTCCAGAAACCGCGCACGAAGGCATTGTCGCTGCCGCGCTTTTGTACCTTGCGATTGGCGTCGCCGGCGCTTTGCAAGCCGTTGACATAGGCGTTCAGGGGGATTTCCGAAGTCTTGCGGACCAGGCTGCCGATCAGGCTGAAATTCTCCGTCACCTTGCCCTGCAGCGCGGCGCGGTACGTCCATTTTTCGAAGGCTGGCTGCAAATCGGCCGTGGCCGAATTGGCGGCGCTGTCGCGCTGGCTGTCGTTGAGCTTGTATTGCATCCACGACGAACGCGTGCTTTCCACGGAAACCTGGCCGGACAGCTTGCGCGTAGGCGCGCAAGTGTTGGCCTTCACCACGCCGCCCTTGAAACGGCCATATTCGGCGCCGATGTTCGAGTCGAGCACCGTCACGTCGCACAGCAGGCTGGTGTCGACGGCAAAGCCCTGGCTGGCCGACGGTGGCGTGGTATTGTTGTTGGTGAAGCCGACGCCTTTGCCGGGATTGTTGGTGGGGCCGATATCGTTGTTGAGCGACATGCCATCCATCTGGTACAGATTATCGTAGAACTTGGCGCCATTGATGCTGATGTCGGCCGGGGCCAGCTCACCCTGGGTGGCGGACGCTTGCTGCTTGTTATCGAATTGCACGCTGGGGTTGATGCGCAACAAGCTCGTGACATTGCCGTCGATGCCATTCAGCGCTTCAATCTGGCGCCTGTCCAGGCGCTGTTCGCCCACGGAGACACGTTCGGCTTGCGTGCGCACTTCGGGCAGCACCTGCGGTGCAGGTTCATCGGCGTCCGCTTCGGCGGCAAGAACAAGGGGCGAGGCGGCGCTGGCGCCAAAGGCCAGGCCGATGGCCAGCACGGACTGGCGCAGGGTAAGAATGGAAGACATGAAGAACCTTCAACTGCGGATGGGAAAGGGGCAGTCTCATGATGCCGCCCTTCACTCGATCCTTCAGTGTCGTCTTCTCATGCTGCCAGTTGCAAATGATAACTATTACTATTCTCATTTACAAGACAGGAAAATCAAAACGCGGCTGTTTTTTTGACATGCGTAAAAATTTCAGGCAGCCTGTGGCATCTGCGCCACGCCGCTCGCTTATGCGGGAGCCGCCACCCTGGACGGCTGCGCATGCACATGCTCGCGCAGCAAGCCACGCAACAACTGCACTTGCCCCACGGCGTCGGCCTGCAAGGCAGTCAAACCCTCGGCCGCACAGGGCCCGGGCGCGGATGCAGGAGGGACACCGCGCAGCAAGGCATCCATTTCAGCACTGACCTCGGCAATCCACTGCTGCAGCTCGGGCGGCGCCGGCTCGGCCTGGGGACTCAGACTGATGCGCGCCGTGCTGCCCGCCACGCGGCGCAACAGCGGCAAGGTGCGCAGCGCCGCCAGGCCCACGCCGCTGCTGCGGTCGAGGCGGCGTTCGATGCGCAGGCGCTGCAGCACCTGTTCCGCGTTATTGCTGGCCAGCCCCGCCTCGCGGCGCAGGTGCGCGATGGCGCTATCCCATTTCCCACCGGCCGCCAGCACGGCCAGCAGGTATTTCAGGTTGGCCGACACGGCTTTCGCCAGACGCTGGTCCAGGTCGTCCGCTTCGCGATCCGGCCACAGGAAAAACGTGGCCAGCAGGGCCAGCACGCAACCGAGCACATTGTTGCCCAGGCGGCTGGCCGCATACACCATCTCGCTGGCCGGGGCCGCATAGTCGGCCACCAGCACGAAGGCGGGCGTCATGAACAGCACGTGCAGGCTGTAGCTGACGCGGCGCAAGGCCATGGTGGCGACGATCAGGGGAAACACCACCAGCGAGATGCCCAGCGGCGTGTAAATGACCAGGCCGATCAGCACGGCCAGCACGGCGCCCAGCACGCTGCCAGCGACCCGCTCGATGCCGCGCGGCCAGGTGGTCGACACGGACGGCTGCAGTATCAGCAAGGTCGCCATGGTGGCCCAGTAGCCGAACGGAATATGCAGCGCCTCGACCAGCAGGAAGCCGGCCGTCGTCGCCAGCGACACGCGCGCCGCATGGCGCCAGCTCAGCGACTGCGGCGTGGCGTTGACTTTCGCCGTCTGCCACGCCTGCCCCAGCGCCAGGAAGGCCGCCTCGCGCCACGGCAGCTGCGCCGCGCGCGGCAAGCCCAGTTCCATGAAGTCCACGTTCAGGCGCAGCGGCAGCAAGGCGCCCAGCGACGCTTCCAGGCGCCGTCCGCAGCCCGCCAGGCGGCGCTGCAATTCCAGGGGCGGCGTTTCCGGCTGGCGCTGCACGGCCTGCCCCAGGCGGCGCAGCAGCACGGCCATCACTTCCAGGCTGCGCCGCGCGCGCGGGTCCCGGCGCAGGCGCTGCTGCTCGCGCTCGCACGTATGCGTGACGGCGATCAGATAAGCGAAGATGCGCTCGGCGTCGCTGAGCGCCAGCAGCAGGTTGTCGTACAAGGCGCTGCGGCCCGCGCGCGCGGGCGGCACGGCGGCCAGCGCCACGCGCGCCGCTTCCAGCGCGGCGCGCGCCTGCGAACGGTAGCTGGCGCCATGCGCAGCGGCGTCCGCCTGCGGCGCGTCATGTTCGAGGAAGCGCGCATTGTCGCGCGCGATGCCGGCCAGGCGCGAATACGCGGCGCGGATGGCGCGCCTGGCAGGGCTGAACGGGTGGATGCGCCAGACGGTAAAACTGAGCACCGTGGCAAACAGGCAGCCGAACATGTAGAGACCCAGGAAGGGCGCCGTCTGCGTCATCGATTCCAATGGGTGCGTGACCATCACCACGCAAGCCGTGGCCGCCAGGATGGCCACTTGCGCCGTGGCCGCGCCCCAGATGCGCGCCAGCGCGCCGGCCCAGGAAAACAGCAGCACGGCAATGGCGGCCGTCGCCACGCCATGGCCGGCCGCCAGCGCCGTCAGGCCGCCGGCCACCGTCGACAGCAGGCCGAAGCCCAGCATTGAGACAAAACGCATGCGCCGCGTACCAGCCGCGTCGGCCAGGCAGGTCCAGAAGGCGCCGATGGCGGCCCAGGAAAAATCGGGTTGATCGAACAGCAGGCCCAGCAGCAGCATGGCGCTGGAAGCACAGGCGGCCCGCAAGCCCTCGGACAGATTCGTTTCGTCGATGGCCAGAGTGACCATCCACAGGGGACGGCGCTGCGACAGCTTATCAGTGTAGGCGTGCATGCCCGTCAGCCAGCGGCCGGCCAGTGCACGCGAACGGCGGTGAAGTTTCCTGAAATGCAAGGTGGACTTTGAGAAGGTATCAAAGCGTCATCGTAGCATTCCCGGATAAAAAATGTTGCAGTGCAGCGTAAAATCTCGCCAGACAAAAAAAAGCGGCACCGCAGTGCCGCTGGTATCTTGCTTGAGCGTCTTAGCTGACCATCGCCAGGCGCGGCCCGACTGCTGGAAAACGCTGCTCGATCGAGGCGGCGATGCCGGCAGCGTCCAGGCCCACGCTTTTCAGCAGTTGCACGGGGTCGCCATGGTCGATGAAGACGTCCGGCAGGCCCAGCATCAAAATCGGCTTGACGATCCCTTCCGCTGCCAGGGCCTCGGCTACGGCCGAACCGGCGCCGCCCATGATGCAGCCCTCTTCCACCGTCACCAGATAATCGTGCTCGGCCGCCAGTTGCTTCACCAGCGCCACGTCGAGCGGCTTGACGAAGCGCATGTTGGCAACCGTCGCGTCGAGCTTCTCGCCCGCTGCCACGCTCGGCGCCACCATGGAACCGAAGGCCAGGATGGCGATGCGCTTGCCCTGGCGCTTGAGCTCGCCCTTGCCGATCTCGATGCTGGTCAGTTCCGGCACGATGGCCACGCCGGCACCGGCGCCGCGCGGATAGCGGATGGCTGCCGGGCCCGGATAGTGGTAGCCCGTCGTCAGCATTTGCCGGCATTCGTTTTCGTCGGACGCGGCCATGACGACCATGTTCGGGATGCAGCGCAAGAACGCCATGTCGTAGTTGCCCGCGTGCGTGGCGCCGTCGGCACCCACCAGGCCGGCGCGATCCAGCGCGAACGTCACGTCCAGGTTTTGCAGCGCCACGTCGTGGATCAGCTGATCGTAGGCGCGCTGCAGGAAAGTCGAATAGATGGCCACGACGGGTTTCAATCCCTCGCAAGCCAGGCCCGCAGCGAAGGTCACGGAATGCTGTTCGGCAATACCAACGTCAAAGTAGCGGTTCGGAAATTGCTGTTCGAACTTGACCATGCCCGAGCCTTCGCGCATGGCCGGCGTGATGCCCACCAGGCGCTTGTCGTGCGCGGCCATGTCGCACAGCCAGTTACCGAACACTTCCGTGTACGTCATCTTGCCCGGCGCCGTGGCCGGCTTGATGCCTTCCAGTGGATTGAACTTCGGCGTGCCGTGATACAAGATCGGTTCGGCCTCGGCCAGCTTGTAGCCTTGCCCCTTCTTGGTGACCACGTGCAGGAATTGCGGACCCTTCAATTGCTTGATATTTTGCAAGGTCGGGATCAGCGAATCGAGGTCGTGGCCATCGATGGGACCGATATAGTTAAAACCGAATTCCTCGAACATGGTGGCGGGCACGACCATGCCCTTGGCATGCTCTTCGAAGCGCTTCGCCAATTCCAGTACGGGGCCGGGCAAGACGGACTTGCCGACATTTTTCGCCGCCGCATAGAACTGGCCCGACATCAGCCGCGCCAGGTGGCGGTTCAGCGCGCCCACGGGCGGCGAGATCGACATGTCGTTGTCGTTCAGGATCACCAGCAGGTTGATGTCTTCTTGCACGCCTGCATTGTTCATCGCCTCGAAAGCCATGCCGGCCGTCATCGAACCGTCGCCGATCACGGCGATCGCGTGCAGCGGGTCGCCCTTGATCTTGGCGGCCTGCGCCATGCCCAGCGCGGCAGAAATGGACGTCGACGAGTGCGCCGTGCCGAAGGTGTCGTACTCGCTCTCGTCGCGCTTCGGAAAACCGGAAATGCCATCCTTCTGGCGCAGGGTGTGCATGCGCTCGCGCCGGCCCGTCAAAATCTTGTGCGAATAGGTCTGGTGGCCCACGTCCCAGACGATGCGGTCGTGCGGCGTGTTGAACACGTAGTGCAGCGCGACGGTCAGCTCGACCGTGCCCAAGTTGGACGACAAGTGGCCGCCCGTCTTGGAAACGGAGTCGAGCAGGAAGCTGCGCAATTCCTGCGCCAGCGGCACCAGTTGCGAGCGGGCCAGCTTGCGCACTTGCGCTGGTTCATTGATGGTTTCTAACAGTTTCATTTATGCCTTCCGCTGCACGACCAGGTCTGCCAGCTCGCGCAGACGGCGTGCCTTGTCCCCGAATGGCGCCAGCGCCGCATGGGCGTCGCACCGCAATTGTTCTGCCAGGGCTCTCGATGGCTCCAGCCCCAGTATCGATACGTAAGTGGGCTTGTTGGCGGCCGCATCCTTGCCCGCCGTCTTGCCCAGGGTGGCCGAATCGGCCGTGGCGTCGAGCACGTCGTCCACCACCTGGAATGCCAGGCCGACGGCGCGCGCATACGCGTTCAGCGCCGTCATCTCGTCCGGCGCCAGGTCCTTGCCCGCCAGCGCGCCCAGAATCACGGCCGCGCGCAGCAAGGCGCCCGTTTTGAGTTGATGCATCTGTTCCAGCTGCGGCAGGGTCAAGGCCAGGCCAACGCTGTCGAGATCGATCGCCTGGCCGCCGCACATGCCGCTTGACCCGGAAGCGTGCGCCAGCAGCTTGATCATCGCCATTTGCCGCCCCGGAGGAATCGCCGCGCCGTCGGCCAGCAGCATGAACGCCTGCGATTGCAGCGCGTCACCGACCAGCAGGGCCGTCGCTTCATCGTAGGCGATGTGCACGGTGGGCTTGCCACGGCGCAAGGCATCGTCATCCATGCACGGCATGTCGTCGTGCACCAGCGAATACACGTGAATCATTTCCAAGGCGCAAGCGGCGCGCGCGAGGGTATCTTGATCGGCATCAAACAATTCACCGGCCGCCATCACCAGCAACGGACGCACGCGCTTGCCGCCGCCCAGCAGCGCATAGCGCATGGCCGCGTGCAACTTGTGCGGTACGGCGCCCGCCGCAGGCAGAAATTGCTCGAGCCGGCCTTCCACACCGGACTGGGTCGCTTGCATCCAGTCGCCGAAGGTGACGCCGTCTTGCTGTACGCTGGCCATCATTGCGCGGCCTCGCCGGCATCCACGAACGGTTTCAACATGTCGCCTTCCAGTACTTTCACTTGCGCCTCGACGCTATCGAGCTGGGTGGCGCAATACTTGACCAGTTCCGAGCCGCGCTGATACGCCGCGACCGATGCTTCCAGCGGCAACTGGCCCGCTTCCATTTGCGTTACCAGCTGCGCCAGTTCCGCCATTGCCTCTTCAAACGAGGCCGGCGCTGCGGCAGCGGCAGTTAATTTCTTCGACATAGACTCAGATCTCTTCGTGGCACGAGGGGTATGTAGGGAGACGCCGGGGACTCCCGGCCAGCATAGAAGCGTTATTTTAGAACAAACCACACTATTAAGTGAAAACTAAAGCGCAATCGGCGTGTTCAAAGGGGAAGACGTTGCCAGCTTGGCAGTCAATTCTAGCGCAATCGCCCCCATCGGTCGGAAATTGCACGCTAAATGACAATGTTTATCATTAAAGTAGCCTATTTGCCGAAGGGGTTTGGTAATGCCGAGGCCGATACGCGCTATAATCGCCGGTTCTGTCCGAAATACCGTTTCAACAAATTTGAATTCAGGTCTTTGCGGATTCTTTCTCTCTGTAGCGGTTGCCCAGGGAATGGCCTGGGGCACTGCTGACCGTTGTACATTTATGGGGGGTTGGGATGTCCGATCTGGCTACTCACGCCAAGCTGGCGCGTTCAAACGCGCAACTTCCGGTCCACGTCTATTTTGACGAAACGCTGTTGCAGCGTGAAATGCAGCAATTGTTCCAAGCCGGCCCGCGTTATGTCGGGCATGCGCTGATGGTGCCGGAAACCGGCGATTTTGCGACCCTGGCGTCTGAGAACGAAGGGCGTATGCTCGTGCGCAACGCCAATGGTATCGAAGTGCTGTCCAACGTGTGCCGCCACCGGCAGGCGCTGATGTTCAATGGCCGCGGCAATGCAAATAACATCGTCTGCCCGCTGCACCGCTGGACCTACGACCTCAAGGGTGAACTGATCGGCGCGCCGCATTTCCCCGAGACGCCGTGCCTGAACCTGTCGAAAACGCCGCTGCAAAGCTGGAATGGCTTGCTGTTCGAGCAAAATGGCTACAACGTGATGGAAAAATTGAAAGATTTGTCCGTCTCGAAAGACCTCGATTTTTCCGGCTATATGTTCGACCACGTGGAAATCCACGAGTGCGACTACAACTGGAAGACCTTCATCGAAGTCTACCTCGAGGATTATCACGTGGAACCGTTCCACCCGGGCCTGGGCAGCTTTGTCAGCTGCGACGACCTGCGCTGGGAATTCGGCAAGGATTACAGCGTACAAACGGTGGGCGTGCACCGCGGCCTGCAGCAGGCCGGTTCGCCTGCCTATAAAAAATGGCAGGAGCAGGTGCTGCAATTCCGTGGCGGCGAAGTGCCGCCATATGGTGCCATCTGGCTGACCTTGTATCCGAACATCATGGTCGAATGGTATCCGCACGTGCTGATCGTCTCGACCCTGTGGCCCGACGGTCCGCAAAAGACGCGCAACGTGGTGGAGTTCTATTACCCAGAGGAAATCGTGCTGTTCGAGCGCGACTTCGTCGAAGCGGAACGGGCTGCCTACATGGAAACCTGCGTCGAGGACGATGAAATCGCCCTGCGCATGGATGCGGGCCGCAAGGCCCTGATGGCGCGCGGCGAGAACGAAGTGGGTCCTTACCAGTCACCGATGGAAGACGGCATGCAGCACTTCCACGAGTGGTACCGCAACAATATCGAACTGTAATTCCCTCAAGGGCCGCCTCGTGCGGCCTTTTTCATTTTCATTACCAGGATTTACTCATGCAATCGCTTTGGATGTTATTCGCCAGTTTCATGTTTGCCATCATGGGCGTGTGCGTCAAACTGGCGTCGGATATGTATTCGACCTCCGAAATCGTCATGTACCGCGGCATCATCGGCATGAGCGTCATGAGCTGCACGATTTTGTACCAGGGCGGCAGCTTTAAAACGACGATGCCGGGCCAGCATCTGTGGCGCGGCGTGGTGGGCGTGATCGCCCTGTGGCTGTGGTTTTATGCCATCGCCATCCTGCCACTGGCTACGGCCATGACCCTCAATTACATGGCGCCCATCTGGATTGCCGTGATCCTGCTGACGGGCGGATGGTGGAAAGCGACGAAGCAAGTCGAGTGGCCGCTGGTGGCGGCGATTGCCATGAGCTTTGTCGGCGTGACTCTGCTGCTGCAACCCGTGTTCGAGACGGACCAGGTGGGCGGCGCCGTCACGGCCTTGATTTCCGGCATGCTGTCGGCCCTTGCCTACTTGCAGGTGCGCAAACTGGGCTTGCTGGGCGAACCCGAATACCGCGTCGTGTTTTATTTCTCGGTCGTCAACTTCCTCGCCGGCGTGATCGGCCACGTGGCCAGCGCCGGCGGCGGCCCCGTCGTCTGGCATGCGCACACAAGTGCCTATGGCATCGGCTTGCTGGCCGCCATCGGCCTGTGCGCCACCATGGCGCAGATGGCCATGACGCGTGCCTATCGCCTGGGCAAGACCCTCGTGGTTGCCAATTTACAATACACGGGCATCGTCTTTTCCAGCTTCTGGGGCGTGGTGATCTTTGG
The DNA here is from genome assembly GCF_049897625.1 of Janthinobacterium sp. PSPC1-1. Lineage (NCBI taxonomy): Bacteria > Pseudomonadati > Pseudomonadota > Betaproteobacteria > Burkholderiales > Oxalobacteraceae > Janthinobacterium > Janthinobacterium sp. PSPC1-1. The sequence continues at coordinate 138,876 of NZ_JAFCWP010000007.1, forward strand.
CGACCTGTTCGACTGGCACGGCTGGGCCGGCATCGGCATCATTCTCGCTTCTGGCATCGCCGCCACCTATTACAATACCCGCAACACGGCCCGTGGCGCAGCGATCGCGCGCACGGATCCCATTGCCAGCGAAGTGTAAAGGAGCGTTCCTGATGTACACCACCTTGATCCAGGCCAGCGAACTGGCCAGCCACCTGAATGACAGCGACTGGGTCATTCTCGATTGCCGCCACGAGTTGCTCAACCCCACGGCCGGCAGCGACGCGTTTGCCGCCGGCCACATCCAGAACGCGCAGTTTGCCGACATCGACACGGCCCTGTCCGGCCCCAAGACGGCGCGCGGACCCAAATTTACCGGACGGCATCCCTTGCCCGAGCGCAACGCCCTGCTGGCCACCTTGCGCAGTTGGGGCATCGACGACGACACGCAAGTGGTCGCCTATGACGGCCAGGGCGGCATGTTCGCCGCCCGTTTGTGGTGGCTGCTGCGCTGGCTCGGCCATCCTGCCGTCGCCGTGCTCGACGGCGGCCTGGCCGCCTGGCAGGCACAAGGCTTGCCGCTGGTCACGCCCGTGGCGCCACGCCCTGTCGGCAAGCTGACGGAAAAAGCCAGCCTGACGCGCACGGTCAGCGTGCAGGACGTGATTGCCAACCTGGAAACCCAGGCCTTGACGGTGATCGACGCGCGCGCCCCCGACCGGTATCGCGGTGAAAACGAAACCATCGACCCCTTGGGCGGCCACATCCCCGGCGCGAAAAACCGTTTCTTCAAGGATAACTTGCAGGCGGACGGCCGTTTCAAGTCGGCCCAGGAACTGGAACAGGAATTCGCCGGCCTGATCGACAAACCCGAGGCGGCCATCATGCAATGCGGCTCCGGCGTGACGGCCTGCCACAACTTGCTGGCCCTGGAAGTGGCCGGTTTAAGCGGCGCGGCCCTGTATCCGGGTTCGTGGAGCGAATGGTGCGCCGATCCGGCGCGGCCGGTGGCGACGGGTAACTAAAAAAAGCGGACCTCGGTCCGCTTTTTCATATCCAGTGGATAACTATGACGTTATCCCCAGCGCCTGACTCAACTGTTCCAGTTCCGCCTGCCACGCCTGCTGGCTGGCCGGCTTCTGGTGGCGCGGTTTTCTCGCCAGGTCTTCCGCCAGCAATTGCTCCAGTTCGCACAAACGCTCCAGTTGCACGTCGATGTCCGTCAGCACCGCAGACGCATGCTCCACGCGCGGCGCGGGCGGCAACGCCGGCCCATCCTCGGCGCTCAGCCGTGCATAAGCGCTGGCCGCGTCCGGCCACTCTTCCAGCTGGCCATCGGCCACCACCCAAAAACGGTTGCACGCCGTCTCGATCAGGTCGCGGTCGTGCGATACCAGCAGGCAGCCTCCCTCGAAGCCGCGCAAGGCTTGCCCCAGTTCCGCCTTGCCCTGCATATCCAGGTGGTTGCTGGGTTCATCGAGCAACAATAAATGATAGCTGGCCAGCGACAGCCCCAGGAACAGCAGCCGCGCCCGCTCGCCGCCACTCAGGGTGGCCACCGTCTGGCCATGGCGCGCATACGGGAAACCGGCCGAGATCAACGCCTGCTTGCGCGCCACCTGGCTGCGCGCCGCCTCGTTTTGCACGGCAAACGGGTACAGGGCGTCGGACAGGTCGGCCGTATCGGCCAGTTGCCTGAGCGACTGGTCGTAGTAACCGATGTTGGCCGCGTGGTGGTAGCGCAAGTCGCTGCGTTCCTCCTGTGCCTGGATCGCTTGCCAGCACAGGCGCAGCAGCGACGACTTGCCACTGCCGTTGGCGCCCAGCAAGGCGACCCGGTCGCCCGGTTTCAGCCACAGCTGGCCCACCTGGAACAGCAGCGGCGAGGCCGGTACGGCGCGCACCGCCAGCCCATCGAGCGCCAGCAGCTGGTCGGCCGCCAGCGCCTTGCCGCGCAGGATCAGGCGCCAGGGTGCGCCATCGCTGACGAACGACTGTTCATCCTGCAGCTTGTCGATGCGCCGCTGCATGCTCTTGGCCTTGCGCGCCATGCCGACGTTATCGTAGATCTTGCCCCACAGCGCCAGGCGGGTGCTGCTGACGGCCAGGCGGTCGATTTCCTTCTGTTCGGCCGCATGCCTGGCGGCAGCGGCAAGATCGGCTTCGGCCAGCGCCGCCAGCGCGGGGCCGCACGGCAAGTCGAAATCGTACAGCCGGCTATCGCGCAAGATCCAGCTGCGCGTGGCCACGTTGTCGAGCAGGCGCTGGTCGTGCGAGACGAGGATGAAGGCGCCGCGCCAGGCCAGCAGGAATTGCTCCAGCCACAGCAGCGATGGCAAGTCCAGGTGATTGCTCGGCTCGTCGAGCAGCAGCACGTTCGGTTCCTGCAGCAGGGCACGCCCCAGCAGCAGCCGCGTGTGCTGGCCGCCGGACAAGGAATGCACGGGCACTTGCGCCGTCTCGTGCTCGAAGCCTAACTCGGCCAGCAGGCTGTCGATCCGCCAATGCAATTCCGGCTGCTCCAGCACGGGCGCCAGCAAGGCGTCGTACAGGCTCAGGTTGGCAAGTTCGGCCGGCAAGTGCTGTTCCACGTGCTGCAAACGGCAGGCACGAGCGACATGGATGGTGCCGGACGTGGCTTCCCGCGTGCCGCTGAGCAATCCCAGCAAGGTGGATTTGCCGCAGCCATTGTGGCCGATCAGGCCGATGCGGTCGCCCTGGCGCAAGGTAAAGGCGAGTTCGTTGAAGAGGAAACCGTCGTGGGTGTCCAGCTGTAAAGCTTGGGTAGAGATAAGGGTAGTCATGGCTCTTGTCTTTGTTCGGGATGCAAGCATCCGCGTTAACAGGAGCGCTAACGACAACAGAGTACCAGGAAAGGACTCGTCTAGGAGGGTAACTTTGCTCTGGCCAGGTTATCGCAGCGCGATAGAACGTGGGCAAGAGCGGGCAAATGCGCTTAAAGAACGCGCATCCCATAGGGCGAGCATAAAAATTTCCATATTTTCCTCCTTTCTGTTCAAGTTAGTCAAAAAGGCAATATAGCATAGGTGGCACTGCGCCGGTAAAACGGCGCATCAACCGCCGTGGCGCTTATGCGTCAGGAACAGCACGATGCACACGCCCAATCCGATCAGCAGCACTTGCGGGATGGTTTCGCGCAGGGTGGCGCGGCGCTGCATCTGCGGCATCAGGTCGGACAGGGCAATATAAATGAAGCCGGACGAGGCGAACACGAGCACATAAGGAATCAGATTGCTGGCGCGGTCCAGGGTGAAATAGCCAAGCAAGCCGCCCGCCACCGCCATCAGGCTGCACAGCAGATTGAAGATGTAGGCACGCAGGCGCGAGAAACCGGCATTGAGCAGTACGATAAAATCGCCGATTTCCTGCGGGATTTCATGCGCTATGATGGCCAGGCCAGTGACCAGGCCCAGTTTCGGGTCGGCCAGGAAGGCGGCGGCGATCAGGATGCCGTCCGTAAAATTGTGCATGCCGTCACCGACGAGGATCATCCAGCCGGCCTTGCCCGCCTCGTGCTTGTCGTGGCCGTGCGCATGGTGGTGGCCATCGCCTTCGTGGTGGTGCGAATGGCGCAGAATGGCGAATTTTTCCAGCATGAAAAAGGCCAGCAAGCCCGCCAGCAAGGTGGCGAACAGGCTGCGCGGATCGGCCTGCGATTCGAACGCTTCGGGCAAGGCGTGCAGCAATGACGTCGACAACATGATGCCGACGGACAAGCTGACCATGCGCTCGACCACCTTGGACAGGAATGCAAACGAAAAGATCGCCGCCGCGGTAATGCTCAACACGCCCGCGAGCGTGGTCGCGAGCAAAATGGATATAAGGACGGGATCGATGATTTTCTTACCTCAAAATGGCGCCGGGTCACTGGCGCCGCGATGCTGGCGTCTGGCCTGATGAATGCGTTGTTATCTATTATTTACATTTGCGCGTCTGGCGGCAGCGTAGCGCGATGAAGATGCAATTGTACTGCATTGGCGCGCAGCGGGCATTTTACAGCCCGGTGCGCCTTTCGCGTTAACTTCTGGGAAATGCGGTGTTTTTCTGCTGCAGATCACGCCACACCGTGGCTCTTGAACCAAGCTAAACAACGCGCATAGCCGTCTTTTGCATCGGCCGCCACGTAGCTGGGGCGGTAATCGGCGTTGAAGGCGTGGCCCGCATCGGGGTACACGACGAATTCCGACTTGTTGCCGCCCTTGGCCAGCGCGTCTTTCATCTTCGCGATCGATTCCTGGCTGATGCCCGTATCCTTGCCGCCATACAAGCCCAGCACGGGGACTTTCAAGGTCGGGGCGATATCGATGGGGTTGCTCGGCTGCAAGGGAGTCGCTTCGCCCACCAGGCGGCCATACCAGGCCACGCCCGCCTTTACGGCAGGATTGTGCGCCGCGTACAGCCACGTGATACGGCCGCCCCAGCAAAAGCCCGTCATGCCCAGGCGGCTCGTGTCGCCGCCATTCTGTTTTGCCCATGCAACGACAGCATCGAGGTCCGCCATCACTTGCGCGTCTGGCGTCTTGGCAATGATGCCTTTCATCAACTCCGGGATGCTGGCGACTTTGGTGGGGTCGCCCTGGCGCACGAACAGATCGGGCGCCAGCGCCAGATACCCCTGCTTGGCGAAGCGGCGCGCCATGTCGGCGATATGTTCATGCACGCCAAAGATTTCCGAAATGACCAACACGACGGGCAAACCCGTCTTGCCCTCCGGCTGGGCCGCATACACGGGCACGGCCTGGCCATCGACCATCACCGACATGCTGCCCGTGACGAGCCCGGCGGAATCCGTCTTGATGACGTTTTGCGCCGCCACGGGCAGCACGGCCACGGCAAATCCCGCGCCCAGCGCTACCTTCAGGAAACCACGCCGGCCGTCCGGCCCGGACAGGCTGCTCTGGCCCAGCAAACTTTCACAATCGGTGATCATGTCGCTCATGCGTTTCTCCTGAAGGGTGTGTTGACAAAAAATGTCGGCTTACGCGCTGCGCGCTAAGCCGACCTACGGTCATTGCTGCTACCTCACACTATTAATGCGCTTCGTCCCAATTCTTACCGATACCTACCTCGGCCGTCAGCGGCACCTTCAACGCGGCCACGCCCGCCATCAGTTCCGGCAGCTTGCGCTTGACCAGTTCCAGCTCCGCGTCCGGCACTTCCAGCACCAGTTCATCGTGCACCTGCATGATCATTTTTGTTTGCAAGCCGTCCGTTTCCAGCCAGCCTTGCACGGCGATCATGGCCAGCTTGATCAGGTCCGCCGCCGTGCCTTGCATCGGTGCATTGATGGCGGCCCGTTCCGCGCCCTGGCGGCGCGGGCCGTTCGGCGAATTGATTTCCGGCAACCACAGACGGCGGCCGAACACGGTTTCCACGTAGCCGCGCGCTTTCGCTTGCTGGCGCGTGTCTTCCATATACTGTTTCACGCCCGAGAAACGCGCAAAGTAGCGGTCGATATAACTTTGCGCGGCCGTGCGGTCCACGCCCAGGTTACCGGCCAGGCCGAACGCGCTCATGCCGTAGATCAAACCGAAGTTGATGACCTTGGCGTAGCGGCGCTGTTCGCTCTGCACTTCCGCGGCCGGCACGCCAAAGATTTCAGCGGCCGTGGCGCGGTGAATGTCGATGCCGTCGGCAAACGCGCGCAGCATGGCTTCATCGCCCGAAATATGCGCCATGATGCGCAATTCGATCTGCGAATAGTCGGCCGAAACGATGTGGCTGCCCGGCGGCGCGATGAACGCTTCGCGGATGCGCCGGCCTTCCGCGCTGCGGATGGGAATATTCTGCAAGTTCGGGTCGTTCGACGCCAAGCGCCCCGTCACGGCCACGGCTTGCGCATAGTTCGTGTGCACCCTGCCCGTCGTGACGTTGATCATCTTCGGCAATTTGTCCGTGTAGGTCGACTTCAGCTTGGCCATGCCACGGTATTCGAGCAGCACTTTGGGCAGCGGATAATCCTCGGCCAGCTTTTGCAGCACTTCTTCATCCGTCGAGGGCGCTCCCGTCGGGGTTTTTTTAATTACCGGCAACTTCAACTTTTCAAAGAAGATTTCGCCGATCTGCTTGGGCGAGCCTAAATTAAACGGCTGCTCGGCCAGTTCATACGCCTTCTTTTCCAGCTCCAAAATCTTCACGGCCAGCTCGGCCGACTGGATGTTGAGTAATTCATCGTCGATCAGCACGCCGTTGCGCTCGATCTTTTGCAAGACCACGGCCGTCGGCATCTCGATCTTTTCATAGATGAAGGTGAGTTTTTCATCATTCGCCACATTGCCCCACATGGCATTGTGCAAGCGCAAGGTCACGTCGGCATCCTCGGCCGCATACCTGGCCGCCTGTTCCACTTCCACCTGATTAAACGTGATCTGCTTGACGCCCTTGCCGCACACATCCTCGAACGGGATCGTCGTGTAGTTCAGGTGGCGCAGGGCCAGGCTGTCCATGTCGTGCTTCTTGTGCGACTCGAACACATACGATTCGAGCAAGGTATCGTGGGCGATGCCGCGCAACGTCACACCATGGTTGGCGAAGATATGGCTGTCATATTTCAGGTTCTGGCCCAGCTTGGGCTTGTTCGCATCTTCCAACCATGGGCGCAGTTTCGCCAGCACGTGCTCGCGGGTCAACTGATCCGGCGCGCCCGCGTAGTCGTGCGCCAGCGGGATGTAGCAGGCGGCGTGTTCGGCCACGGAGAGGGAAATGCCGACCATTTGCGCCGTCATCGGTTCCAGCGAGGTGGTTTCTGTATCGACAGCGCTCAAAGGCGCCGCATCGATCAGGGCGATCCATTTGTCCAGCTGCTCATCGGTCAACACGGTTTCATACACGGCTTCCACCTTAGGCGCGGCATCGGCAAACATATCGCCTGTCGTGTTGGCGGCGGAGGCACCGGTAACCGGCGCACCCACAGGCGACATCGGTGGCGGCGCCGCGCCCAGTTCGCGCAGCAGGGCCTTGAAGCCGTAGCGGTTGAAGAAGGCCAGCAAGGCTTCCTTGTCTTCGTGTTTCGCCACCAGCGAGTCGGCGATCGTCGTCATGTGGCCGGACAGATCGCAATCGGTCTTGACGGTGATCAAGGCACGCGCCTGCGGTAGCCACGGCAGAGCCGTGCGCAGATGTTCACCCACGGCGCCGCCCACCTTGGCCGCGTTTTCCATGACGCCTTCCAGGCTGTCATACAGGGTCAGCCATTTGACGGCCGTTTTCGGGCCGCATTTCGATACGCCCGGCACGTTGTCGACCGTATCGCCGATCAGCGACAGATAATCGATGATGCGGTTCGGCGGCACGCCGAACTTGGCCAGCACGGCCGCTTCGTCGAGCTTTTCATTGCTCATGGTATTGATCAAGGTCACCTGGCTGTTGACCAGCTGCGCCAGGTCCTTGTCGCCCGTGGAGACCACCACGTTCATGCCGGCGCTAGCGGCCTGCACGGCCAAAGTGCCAATCACGTCATCGGCTTCCACGCCGTCGACCATCAAGATGGGCCAGCCCATGGCGCGCACGGCTTCGTGGATCGGTTCGATCTGCAGGCGCAGGTCGTCCGGCATCGAGGCGCGCGTAGCCTTGTACTCGGGATACATGTCGTCGCGGAATGTCTTGCCCTTGGCATCGAACACGCAAGCGATGTAGGCAGCCGGGTAATCGGCGCGCAGGCGGCGCAGCATGTTGACCATGCCGTGCATGGCGCCCGTGGGATAACCGTCCGGGCTGCGCAGGTCAGGCAGCGCATGGAAGGCGCGATAAAGGTAACTGGAACCGTCGACTAACAGCAGGGTGTTTTGCATAATGCCAATAAAATAAGGTGAGCCGCGCCAGCCGGGAAGAAAACAGCGGCGGGCGGGTGGAATATCGCCCAATTATCGCAGAGTTTAGGTCCGTGCCACCGGGGACAGGGCCCGCGTTTTTTGCGTAATTTGCCATGGCTGAACCCTCGCCTGGCCGCCCGGCGGGTGAACAGGGCCTATTTCCGCGCATTTAATCAGCCGTATTAAGCAGCATTGTCTACCAGTTTGTTACAATGCCTTATAGATAAATTGACGGCAATACAGCACTGCACGCGCTGCAGTCCCACACATGGAAGCGAACCCATCATGATGCGTACATCGACACTCTGGACATTCCTCGCCCTGCCCCTGCTGGCATGTTCGGCCATCGCCAGCGCCCAGACGCCGGCCAAACCGAGCGAAGCGCCGCCACAGCTCGAACGTATCGAGGAAATGGGTGAAGCGCCCATCACCGTGGCGCCGGCCGCCGCCAAACAACAGATTACCGAAAAACGCGAAGCGGGCGTCACCAGCGAAGTGAAAGTCACCACGGGCGGCAGCACCTATTACATGAAGCCGGCCGCCGGCGCCGACCAGGCCAATGGCAACGCCCTGCGCGGCCCGCAATGGAAAGTACTGGAATTTGATCTGGGCAAGAAGAAACAGAAACAACGCGATGAAGAGGCAGCGGACGCCCCAGCGCCGCCCGCAGCAGCGAAGTAAGCAGCCACTCTCTTCTGCCCTGCCCCGGCCACTTGCGGGGCAGCCGGCTTTTTTTGACCTTTTAGACCATTCCCCTCTTTCCCATGGCAGTTTTTACCGCGCTACACCTGGACGATATCGGCCAGTGGCTCACGCAGTTTCCACTCGGCAAACCTCTGGCGCTCAAGGGCATCGCGTCCGGCATCGAAAACAGCAATTTCTTCCTGAGCACGGAGCGCGGCGAGTACGTGCTGACGATCTTTGAAAACCTCAGCTTCGAGCAATTGCCGTTTTATCTGCAACTGATGCGCCATTTGGCGGACCGGGGCGTACTGGTGCCCGCACCGATCGCCAATGCGGACGGCGAACTGGTGACGGCCCTGCAAGGCAAGCCGGCCGCCATCGTCAGCAAACTCGACGGCAGCTCGCAGATGGCGCCGCAAGCCGTGCATTGCGCGGCTGTCGGCGCCATGCTGGCGAAGATGCACCTGGCAGCGCAGGACTTCCCCCTGCAACAGCCGAATTTGCGGGGACTGCAGTGGTGGAACGCCACCACGCCGCTGGTCTTGCACCATCTCGATGATGCCAAGGCGCATTTGCTGCGCGCGGAAATCCATTTCCAGGACGCCTTTGCTGCCTGCGATACGTATAAAGCCATCCCGCGCGGTCCCGTGCATGCCGACTTGTTCCGCAACAACGTCATGTTTGACGGCGAGCAACTGACGGGCTTTTTCGACTTTTACTTTGCCGGCTGCGATACCTGGTTGTTCGACGTGGCCGTCACCGTCAACGACTGGTGCCTGGACCTGGCCACGGGCGTGCTCGACACGGCGAGAGTGCGCGCCCTGCTGGACGCCTACCGGGCCGTGCGCCCGTTCACGCACGAAGAACAAACGGCATGGCAAGCAATGCTGCGCGCTGCCGCGCTGCGCTTCTGGCTGTCACGCCTGTACGATTTTTACCAGCCGCGCGAAGCGGAAATGCTGACCCCGCACGATCCCACGCATTTCGAACGCATTCTGCGCGAACGTATCGCCACACCTGCTCCGGAACTGTTTTAAACATGGAAAAATTACCTGCAAGTACAGGTTGGCAATGGGTGAAACAGGGCTTCTCCCTGTTTCGCAAGCAACCTGGCGGCATGTCGATGCTGTTTCTCGGCTATATGTTCTGCATGCTGGCCGTCAGCATCGTGCCCCTGCTGGGACAAATGCTGCCCGTCATCCTGGTCCCCGTGTTTTCCATCGCCTTCGTGCAGGGCTGCCTGAATATCGACCAGGGCAAGCGCGTCTTGCCCAGCCTGTTGATCTCGGGCTTCCGCAAGCCGGCGTTTCCTTCCCTGCTGGGCCTGGGCGTGCTGTACATCCTGATGGCCATCGTTGCCATCGGCGCCTCGACCCTGGTGGACGACGGCTTGCTGTGGCAACTGGTCACGGGGCAATTGACGGAAGAAGCGGCGCGCGCCGCCATCCCCGAATCGCGTATGGGCCTGGGCATCCTGCTGGCCATCATGCTGTACGTGCCCGCCGCCATGGCCTTCTGCTTTGCCGCACCGCTGATTTACTGGAAACAAACCGGCCTGGGCAAGTCGCTGTTCTTCAGCTTTTTCGCCGTCTGGCGTTCGCTGTCGGCCTTCATCGTCTTCGCCGCCACCTGGTTCGCCATCAGCGTCGTCACCAGCCAGTTGCTGGCCGTCATCTTTGGCCGTACGCCGCTGATGATGCAGCTGATGATGCCGCTGTCGATGATACTCACCATCATCATGCATTGCTCGTTTTACGCCGCCTACCGCCAGATCTTCGGCGTGCCCGTCGATGAGAGCAAAACGGTGTCGCTGGACAAGACCGGCGAGTGATCGCCGGCCAGATGTAAAAAAGGGCAGCCTGCGCAGGCTGCCCTTTTTGCCGAATGCCTTGCAATGCCACACGTAGGTCGGATTAGCCGAAGGCGTAATCCGACACCATTGTTGGCCTCGCAGCGTCGGATTACGCGGCGTTCCGCCGCTAATCCGACCTACGCGACCGGCAATGTTTCTTCCAGTAGGTCGGATTAGCGGGGCCGAAGGCCATGCGTAATCCGACAACATTGTTGGCGCCCGCGTTGGTGTCGGATCACCGTCCCAATCGTTCCAGCTTGGCAATTCCCAGGTCCAGCACCTTCATGCCATGCTGTCCGAAGTTGATTTGCGCGCGCGCATTGCCGCCGCCGCCTTCGATATTGACGATCACGCCTTCGCCGAACTTGGCGTGCGCCACCGATTCACCGATGCGCCAGCCGCCGCCCGTGGCTTTTTGCGCGATCTTTTGTGCAATCGCATTGTCCGACCCCAGGCTGGCCACCTTGGGCGCTTCGTCCCAGGCCGACTTGCGATTGCCGAACCAGTTCGCCTGCACCTTCGGCGACAGCCACTTCAGCGCTTCTTCCGGCAATTCATCGAAGAAGCGCGACTTCATGTTGTAGCGCGTCTGGCCGTGCAGCATGCGCGTCTGCGCAAAGCTCATGTACAGCCGCTTGCGCGCGCGCGTGATGGCCACGTACATCAGCCGGCGTTCCTCTTCCACGCCATTGTCTTCCTTCGAGCTGCTTTCGTGCGGGAACAGGCCCTCTTCCAGGCCGGTAATGAACACGTTGTCGAATTCCAGGCCCTTGGCCGAGTGCACCGTCATCATCTGCAGCGCATCCTGACCCGCCTGCGCCTGGTTGTCGCCCGCTTCCAGCGACGCGTGCGATAAAAACGCGGAGAGCGGCGACATCACGGCCGGCAACGGCGCATCGGCATCCAGAATTTCGATGCCATCCTGGTTGACGACGGGCGCGCCCGACTGCGCCTGGGCGGCTGGCCCCAGATGGGCCGGTGCTGCCTGGCCGAAACCTTCCTCGGAAACGAACTGGCTGGCCGCGCTGACCATCTGCTCCAGATTCTCGATGCGGTCGGCGCCTTCTTTTTCATTCTGATAATGCTGCAGCAAGGTACTCGCTTCCAGCACCACTCTGACCATTTCCGGCAAGGATAGTTGCTGCGTTTCGAAACGCACGCCTTCGATCAATTTCACGAAGCCGGCCAGCACGCTGCCCGCCTTGCCCGCCACGTAGGGCACGGAGGCGTACAGCGAGATGCCGTACTGTTCCGACGCGGCCTGCAATTGCTCGATCGAGCGCATGCCGATGCCCCGCGTGGGGAAATTGACCACGCGCAAGAAAGCGGAGTCATTGTGCGGATTGTCCATCAATTGCAAATAGGCAATCGCGTGCTTGACCTCGGCGCGCTGGAAGTAGCGCTGGCCACCGTACACGTGGTACGGAATGCTGGCTGAAAACAGCGCATGTTCGATCACGCGCGATTGCGCATTCGAGCGGTACAGAATCGCGATTTCGCTGCGCGAGGCGCCATCGGCGATCAGGCTTTTCGCCTCTTCGATGATCCACTGCGCTTCCTGCAAATCGGAACTGGCTTCATACACGCGCACCTGCTCGCCATGGCCCGCGTCCGTGCGCAAATTCTTGCCCAGGCGCTTGCTATTGTTCGCGATCAACACGTTGGCGCTGTCGAGAATATGGCCGTGCGAACGGTAGTTCTGCTCCAGCTTGATCAAGTTCTTCACCTGGAACTCGTGCTCGAAGGCGCTCATATTGCCGACATTCGCGCCGCGAAACGCGTAAATGCTCTGGTCATCGTCGCCCACGGCAAACAGGGCGCCGCCATCGCGGCTGCCGTGGCCGGCCAGCAATTTCAACCAGTTGTATTGCAGATTATTCGTATCCTGGAACTCGTCCACCAGGATGTGGCGGAAACGCGCCTGGTAGTGTTCGCGCAAGGGCTGGTTGCGGCTCAGCAATTCGTACGTGCGCAGCAGCAATTCGGCAAAATCGACGACGCCTTCGCGCTGGCACTGGTCGTCGTACAGCTGGTACAGCTCGACCATCTTGCGCTCGTGCGCGTCATACGCTTCCACATCCGTGGCGCGCAAACCCTGGTCCTTGGCGTTGTTGATGAAATACATCACCGTCTTCGGCGGGAATTTTTCATCATCGATATTGTTCGCCTTCAACAAGCGCTTGATCACGGACAACTGATCCTGCGAGTCGAGGATCTGGAACGTTTGCGGCAAGGCCGCGTCGCGGTAATGCGTGCGCAGCAATCGGTTGCACAGGCCGTGGAAGGTGCCGATCCACATGCCGCGCGTGTTGATTGGCAGCATGGCCGACAGGCGCGTGAGCATTTCCTTGGCGGCCTTGTTGGTAAAGGTCACGGCCAGGATGCCGGGCGGCGATACCTGCTGGGTCTGGATCAGCCAGGCGATGCGGGTGGTCAGCACGCGGGTCTTGCCCGAACCGGCGCCAGCCAGGATCAGCGCATGCTGGGCCGGCAAGGTGACGGCAGCCAATTGTTCGGGATTGAGGTTGTGAAGAAGATTTTGCATGCCGTGATTATACCGGCATGGCTAAAAATACTGTGCATTTGTCCAGCGGTCGCGCCAGTTTTCCATGTGCGCGCTACAATCGGCGTCCCGACACAGCAGCATGTATCCCATGACACCCCCCACTCACCTAGACGGCGCCCGCGTACTGGCCTGGGCCTGGTCCGACTTGCCGTTCGGCCACGTCACCGATGAGCATGGCGCCGCCCCCGTCGCCATCCACGGCCTGGCCGTGTGCCGCTACGCAGACGAGGCGCGCGTATACCGTTTCAGCTGCGACTCTCGCTGGGAAACGCTGCAGGATGACGTGCATGCCGGCGAGGACGAAGCCAGGGAGCGGTTGCCGGCGCAATACCGCGCCGTGGCCGCCACCTGGAATCTTGCCTAGCGCACCAGCCTGGCCTTGCCTTCGCTGAGCGCCTGGGCGATCACCTGGCGCGTGGTCTTGTCGGCTGCTTTCGATGCCGTTTCCTGCTGGCGTCCCAGCGCTTCCATTTGCTTGCCCAGGGTTTCCATCGGCTTGCCACGCTGATCCATCTGGCGCGACAGCGCGTCTGCCTTGGCCGCTTCGACCTCTTGCTTGGTGGCAATGCGGTCGTTGACCTCTTCCATGGCATCCTGCGCATCTTCCATCTGCTGCTGCAAACGCTCCACCTCACGCCCTGCCGCACGGCGCGCTGTCTCCGTGGTCGCTTGCGCCTGACGGCGCGCCGCCTCGCCCATCTTGCGGCCCAGTTCCTGCTGCTGGCGGCCCAGCGTTTGCAGCTGCTCCGCATCGCGCGAAACTCCATTCGCCTGCGCTGCGCCATGGGCGCCCATCTTGCGGCCCATTTCGCCCACGGCCTTGCCATGTTCGCTCATCTGCTTGCCCAGGCCACTCATTTCCAGGCCCAGCTGCTGCGACGGCTTCCAGGCGTCGCGCACGCGGGCCAGCAGCGCGGCATCCTGCGTCACATAGCCCTTGCCCTGGTCACGGAACCACAGGAAATGCCCCTTCAGCGAACGCTGCAGCTGCTTGATCTGCTGGCCATCGACATCGGTGCCTGCCATCGTGACGCTATCCTCGCTGCTGTCGACGAGCGCATAGCCATCGCCGCTACCCATGGAGATATTGATTTTCTTGCTGGGCGCGGCCGGTGCGGCCGGTGGCACGGGCGGCTCGGGCGGCTGCACGGCCAGCGCGCTGCCGCCAAGCAAGATACCGGCCAGGCTGAGGATCAAACGGTGGGAAGTGGACATGGCTGCCTCGTCGCAAAAGTAGTGGAGCGTTGACTGTAGCGGCGGATGGCTCACGGCTCCAGCATGGTGCGACAGGCTGCACAAAAGCTGGCCTGGACGGCAGGCTTGCGCGACGGATGGCGGGCCGTGGGCAAAAAAAAGGAGGCCAGGGGCCTCCGTAAAACCGCTGTGGTACAGCGACGAGCATCACGATAGCCGCTGGCCGCCGGCACTGCCAGCGCCGTGCGATGAGCTGCCGGGATGAAGGATCGGGCGGCCCATAGGCCCGATGGATGGTAAATGCGGCGGCAAAAAAAGCGGAGGCCGCAGCCTCCGCAAAAACGCCGTGGTACGGCGTAATTAATACAGCACGACGGAGCGGATCGATTCACCGCTCTTCATCAAGTCGAAACCCTGGTTGATATCGTCCAGCTTCAAACGGTGCGTGATCAAATCATCGATATTGAGCTTGCCTTCCATATACCAGTCGACGATCTTCGGCACGTCCGTGCGTCCCCGCGCGCCACCGAAGGCGGAACCTTTCCATACGCGCCCCGTCACCAGCTGGAATGGACGCGTGGAAATCTCCTGGCCGGCCGCCGCCACGCCGATGATGATGGACTGGCCCCAGCCCTTGTGGCAGCACTCGAGCGCCTGGCGCATGGTGGTGGTGTTGCCGATGCATTCGAAACTGTAATCGGCGCCGCCATCGGTCAGTTGCACGATGGTGTCGACCACGTTGTCCACTTCGTTGGCGTTGACGAAATGCGTCATGCCGAACTTGCGCGCGATGGCCTGGCGCGCCGGATTGATATCAACGCCGATGATTTTATCGGCGCCGACCATCTTGGCCGCCTGGATCACGTTCAGGCCGATGCCGCCCAGGCCAAATACCACCACGTTGGCGCCCGCCTCGACCTTGGCCGTAAACAGCACGGCGCCCACGCCCGTCGTCACGCCACAGCCGATATAGCAGACCTTGTCGAAAGGCGCGTCTTCGCGAATCTTGGCCAGGGCGATTTCCGGCACGACGATGTAGTTCGAGAAGGTGGACGTGCCCATGTAGTGGAAGATGGGTTTACCGTCGATGGAAAAGCGCGACGTCGCGTCCGGCATCAGGCCACGGCCCTGGGTCGAGCGGATCGACTGGCACAAGTTCGTTTTTTGCGACAGGCAGAATTTGCACTGGCGGCATTCCGGCGTGTACAGAGGAATGACGTGGTCATCCTTTTTCAGGCTTTTCACGCCCGGCCCCACGTCAACGACGATGCCGGCGCCTTCATGGCCGAGGATGGACGGGAAGATGCCTTCCGGGTCGGCGCCCGACAGGGTGTAGTAATCGGTGTGGCAAATGCCCGTGGCCTTGATCTCGACCAGTACCTCGCCCTCGCGCGGGCCGGCCAGGTCGACTTCTTCGATGGTCAAAGGCGCGCCCGCCTTCCATGCAATCGCTGCTTTGGTTTTCATGTATGTCCTGTGTATGGTTGAAACGCTTACTTGGTTTTCGCCCGGTTCAAAAAGGCGCCGTGCAAGCCATTCAGGGTTTCCTCGGCCAGCAGCAGCTGGCTGGCGATTTCATTGATCTTGCGGCGGCTGGAGCGGGCGTGGTCGCGCAGCACTTCGAACGCCGTGTTGCGGTCCGTCTGGAACTTTCCCATCAGCAAGCCGACGGCCAAACTCGTTTCGCGTCCCGCAGCCAGGGCCGCGTTCAGGTTCAGCTCGGTGCGCCGGAGCTGGCGGATTTCATCGGCACGCGCCAGGCCCGCTTCGAAGGCGGGCATCAAGCGGCCTTCGTCGACGGGTTTCACCACATAGCCGACGGCGCCGTAGGCGGCCGCCTGCTTGCCCGATTCGCTGTCACCGCTGCCGGACAGGAACATGAACGGCACGCCCGTCTCGCCATGCAGGCGCTTGGCCAGTTCCAGGCCGGACATGCCCGGCATGTGGATGTCGAGCAAGGCCAGGTCCGGCTCGCGCTGGGCGACCATTTGCAGCGCCACTTCGGCCGAATTGGCCAGGGCCGTCTCGTAGCCGGCATGGCGCAGGATTTCGCCGAGGAATTCCAACAGGAGCTGGTCATCGTCAACGATCAGGATAAGGCGTTTCGCGGCGGCTGGCTGACTCATGGGTAAAGGGACCTCGGTAATGAATGATGTTCTTATTATATGCCGATTATTCCCCCAAATCAGCCTTCCATTCCCGTGCTCATGCCGCAAACAATTGATTGAATTGCTGCACTGCAATATCTATATCGTCCGCTTGATAGACGCTCGTGATGGCCGCCACCATGTCGGCGCCGCGCGCCACCAGCGGCGCCGCGTTTTCCGGCGTCATGCCGCCGATCACCACGCACGGCAAGCTGATCTCGCGTTTGGCTTGCAGCACGATATCGAGCGGCGTGGTGACCGGGTACTTTTTCACCAGCGACGGATAAAAGCCGCCGAAGGCCACATAGCTGGCACCACCCGCCTCGGCCGTCCGTGCCAGGGCCATGTCGCCATAACAGGAAGCGCCCACGATCTTGTCCTTGCCCAGGCGCGCGCGCACCTGCGCCACGGAGGCGTCCGTGCCGCCCACGTGCACGCCGTCCGCGTCGAGCTCTTCGCACAGCTCGATAAAATCGTTGATGATGAAGGGCACGCCATATTTGCGGGCCAGCGCCAGCAAGGCGCCCGCCTGTTCGCGCCGTTGCTCCGCCTCGGCGCTCTTGTGGCGGTATTGCAGCAGGGCCACGCCTTCCTGCAAGGCTTGCTCACTCACGTCGAGCAGGCGGTCGGTGTCGTCCCAGTTCGGGGTGACCAGATACAGTCCACGCATGATGATTTCCTTATTGAATGAATCGTTGCGGCATGAGTTGACCTGGCGCAATCGCATACGCATCGGCCAGGGCCGCATGGCAATAGCTTTGCGCCAGATCCAGCGCTTCGGGCAGTGCCTGGCCCAGTGCCAGGCGCGCCGCGATGGCCGAGGCCAAAGTGCAGCCGCTGCCGTGGAAGGCGCCCGGCAAACGGGGCCAGCGCCACTCGCGCTCGCCGCCAGCGGCGTCAAACCAGCGGTTGAGCACTGCCTCACCGTCGCCATGCCCGCCCGTCACCAGCACGTGCTGGCAGCCTT
Organism: Janthinobacterium sp. PSPC1-1; assembly: GCF_049897625.1. Classification (NCBI taxonomy): domain Bacteria; kingdom Pseudomonadati; phylum Pseudomonadota; class Betaproteobacteria; order Burkholderiales; family Oxalobacteraceae; genus Janthinobacterium; species Janthinobacterium sp. PSPC1-1. The sequence goes on from NZ_JAFCWP010000007.1 coordinate 156,097, forward strand.
GCGCGCGCAGGTTTTCTGCGCCACCGAGGGCCAGCGCTTCCGGCCCGTTTGGCACGATCACGGTCGTCAGCGGCAGCAAGGGCGCCAGCGCCAGCACGGCGTCGTCCCGGCTGAGCACGTCGCCATGGCCGCTGGCCAGTACGGGGTCGAGCACCACGGGCAAATCGGGCCGCGCCTGCCGCAATTGCGCGATCAGTTGCGCGATGACGGCCGCATTCGCGGCACTGCCGGGGATGCCGATTTTCACGGCGCTGATCACCACCTTGTCGATCAACGCCTGCGCCTGGCGGCGCAGCAATTCCGGCGCCACAGGTTCGACAGCAAACACGCGGTCGTTGTCCTGCACCGTCAGCGCCGTGATCACGGGCAAAGCATGCGCACCCTGCGCCGCAATGGCCAGAATATCGGCGGCCAGGCCGGCGCCGCCCGAAGGGTCGAGGCCGGCAAACACCAGCACAGTGTGGCGCATCGGCACCATCACGCCAGGCGGCCCGCCATCGGCGACGAAGGCGAGGCGGCAAATTTGCGCGGCATGCGCCCCGCCAGGAACGCTTCGCGCCCGGCCCGCACGGCCAGCTTCATCGCATGCGCCATGCGCACGGGGTCGCGCGCGCCGGCGATCGCCGTATTCATCAGTACGCCATCGCAACCGAGTTCCATGGCAATCGCCGCATCCGACGCCGTGCCCACGCCCGCGTCCACCAGCACGGGGACTTTCGCCTGATCGATGATCAGCGACAAGTTCCACGGATTCAAAATGCCCATGCCCGAGCCGATCAAAGAGGCCAGCGGCATGACGGCCACGCAACCGATGTCTTCCAGAATCTTCGCCTGGATCGGGTCGTCGCTGCAGTAGACCATCACGTCAAAACCATCCTTGACCAGCGCCTCGGCGGCGATCAACGTTTCCGGCATGTGCGGAAACAGGGTCTTCTCGTCGCCCAGTACTTCGAGCTTCACCAGATTGCGCCCGCCCAGCAGCTCGCGCGCCAGTTGCAGGGTGTAGACGGCATCTTTCGCGTTGTAGCAGCCGGCCGTGTTCGGCAAAATCGTGTACTGGTCCGGCGGCACGAAGTCGAGCAGGCTGGGCGCATTCGGGTCTTGCCCGATATTCACGCGCCGGATGGCCACCGTGATGATTTGCGCCTCGGCCGCGTCCGTCGCTTCGCGCGTCTGCGGCAAGTCCTTGTACTTGCCACTGCCCACCAGCAAGCGTGATTGATACTGTTTTCCTGCGATGGTCAGCAGGTCATTATTTGTTGCGGTATGCATGAGTTCTTCCTTAAGTTTTTAAACGTCCGAAGAAAACCGTAGCGAGCGGCGATGATTTGTGGCCGAGACGCGCAACCGTGCTAGAGCACGGTAAGCATCGCAGGCCGCAAAGCGCGACGCGTAGTAGGTTTGCTTGGACGTTTTCAGCCGCCGCCGATGGCGCGGACTATTTCCACTTGATCCTGGCTTTGCAAGGTCTTGCCCGGCCACGCCTTGCGCGGCACGACGTTGCGGTTGACGGCCAGCGCCAGCGCCTGGTTTTCCAGCGACAGCGCGGCGATCAGTTGGTCCAGGGTTTGCCCCGGCGGCACCTGGTGCGGTGCGCCGTTGAGCGTGATGGATATCAATGCAGGCATCACGCTCTCCTTCAGACCTTGCGGTACAGCTCGGCACCGTTCTTGATGAATTCGATGGCCTTGATTTCCATGCCCTGCTGGAGCGCCTTGTCTTCCGCGATGCCCATGCCGGCCGCGTATTCGCGCACTTCCTGCGTGATCTTCATCGAGCAGAAATGCGGGCCGCACATGGAGCAGAAATGCGCCACCTTGGCCGAATCCTTGGGCAAGGTTTCATCGTGGAATTCGCGCGCCTTGTCCGGGTCCAGGCCGATGTTGAACTGGTCGTCCCAGCGGAATTCGAAACGGGCTTTCGACAGGGCGTTGTCGCGGATCTGCGCGCCCGGATGGCCTTTCGCCAGGTCGGCCGCGTGCGCCGCTATCTTGTAGGTGATGATGCCGTCCTTCACATCCGCCTTGTTGGGCAGGCCCAGGTGTTCCTTCGGCGTCACGTAGCACAGCATGGCCGTGCCATACCAGCCGATCATGGCCGCGCCGATGCCCGAGGTGATGTGGTCGTAGCCAGGTGCGATATCCGTGGTCAGCGGTCCCAGCGTGTAGAACGGCGCCTCGCCGCACTGCTCCAGCTGCAAGTCCATGTTTTCCTTGATCAGCTGCATGGGCACGTGGCCGGGGCCTTCGATCATCACTTGCACGTCATGCTTCCAGGCAACTTGCGTCAGCTCGCCCAAGGTTTTCAGTTCGCCCAGTTGCGCTTCGTCGTTGGCATCGTAGATGGAGCCGGGGCGCAAGCCGTCGCCCAGCGAGAACGACACGTCATACGCCTTCATGATTTCGCAGATCTCTTCGAAATGCGTGTACAGGAACGATTCCTGGTGATGCGCCAGGCACCATTTCGCCATGATGGAGCCGCCGCGCGAGACGATGCCCGTCAGGCGCTTGGCCGTCATCGGCACATAGCGCAGCAGCACGCCCGCGTGGATGGTGAAGTAATCGACGCCCTGCTCGGCCTGCTCGATGAGGGTATCGCGGAAAATTTCCCAAGTTAAATCTTCGGCCTTGCCATTGACCTTTTCCAGCGCCTGGTAGATGGGCACGGTACCGATGGGCACGGGGCTGTTGCGCACGATCCATTCGCGCGTTTCATGGATATGCTTGCCGGTAGACAAGTCCATCACATTGTCGCCGCCCCAGCGGATGGCCCAGGTCATCTTTTCCACTTCCTCGCCGATGGAAGACGTGACGGCCGAATTGCCGATGTTGGCATTGATTTTCACCAGGAAATTGCGGCCGATGATCATCGGCTCGACTTCCGGGTGGTTGATGTTGGCGGGAATGATGGCGCGGCCGCGGGCGATTTCCTCGCGCACGAATTCCGGCGTGATTTCGGCCGGGATGCTGGCACCAAACGACTGGCCCGGATGCTGGCGGCCCATCAGGTCGGCCAGGCGCTCGCCCATGGGACCGGAGGCTTGCAGTTCGCGCAAATACTCCTGGCGACGCATGTTTTCGCGGATGGCGACGAACTCCATTTCCGGCGTGATGATGCCCTGGCGCGCGTAGTGCATTTGCGTCACATTCTTGCCGGCAATGGCGCGGCGTGGCTTGCGGTGCAAGTTAAAACGCAGCTCGGCCAATTTCGGGTCCGCCAGGCGGGCGATGCCGTAGTCGGAGGTAGGGCCGGGCAATTCTTCCGTGTCGGCCCGCTCCATGATCCACGGCAGGCGCGGCGTGTCGAGGCCCGAGCGGATGTCGATCTGCACGTCCGGGTCCGTGTAGGGGCCGGACGTGTCGTACACGTAGATCGGCGGATTCTTTTCGCCGCCGAACGACGCTTCCGTGTCGGACTGGCTGATTCTGCGCATGGGCACGCGGATGTCGGGGCGGCTGCCTTCGACATAGATCTTGCGCGAATTGGGCAGCGGCGCGATGGCGGCTTCGTCGACCGTGGCGGTGGCGGAGAGGAATTTCGGGTTGGCGTTCATTTTGGCTCCTTGGCTAGACTATTTTTAAGCCTGGAGCCAGCTAAGGAGGTTCGGAATTGCGCACGCGGAAAGGCGGGGTGCGTTCATCCTAAAGCTTCCCTTCGCTGGCATTATCCAGATCAGGTTCGGAGGGTATTTCTCACCCGCGCTTGCACTGTGTTTCCACAGCGAAAGGCAGGACCCCTAGCGTTTGCCGCCTTGCGGCAGCGAGCCAATTATACGCGGTTCGCGCCGCGTGGCCAGATGATTTCTTGCTTTGTCGTCTTTGTGCTTCGGCGTTACTTCTTCTTGCCCCAGCGCCAGGCGGTCGGTTCGCCCTTCAGCTTGCAGATGAAAATGAGCGCGGCAACGATGGCCATTTCATACACGATGTAGCCGACCAGCATGGTTTGCGGCGGGAACAGGAAGGCGCCGCAGGCGAACAGCGCCAGTGCGGCCAGGAACACCAGCCAGCCTTGCCAGGTGATGGGCAAACCCCAGCCCCAGCCATAGGTCTTGGCGGGAAACCAGTAGGAGGGAGATTTGTCAGCCATGATGCTTTCCTTGTCGATGTGGATGGCAACAAGTATAAATCAGGCGCTGCGATGGCGCTCCGTGACATCGAGACCGATGCCGCGGTAGCCGATGAAGCGGCTGCCATTGTCGAACATCGGTTCGCCGCTGACCTGCAAATACTGCGTGCTGCCGTCGAGGTTGGCGCGGCTGTAGATGAAGTCGAGGAACGGTTCGCGCGCGGCAATCTTGGCGTCGAGCAAGGCGCGTTCAGCCGCGTTCCAGCGCTGCGGCTCCTCTTCGCTGCCGATGCCCAGCATTTCTGCCACGGGACCGGAAAAGCGCGTCAGGTTGCCCTGCGCATCCTGTTCCCAGTACCAGTCGGACGACAGTTCCGTGAAGCGCTGGAAGCGCGCTTCGCTTTCGCGCAGCTCCGCCGTGCGTTCTTCCACCATCTGTTCCAGCGACTTGTTGTATTCGGCCAGCTTCTGGTACAGCAAACGCACTTCCAGCATGTTGTGGATGCGCGTTTTGACTTCCACCAGGTCGAAGGGCTTGCTGACGAAGTCCTTGGCGCCAGCTTGCAGCGCGCGCAGCTTGTGGCCGGGCTGGGCCGTGATCACCAGCACGGGCAGATAGCTGCCCGCCTCGATGTCGCGCAAGCCTTCCATGACTTCGAAGCCATCCATTTCCGGCATCTGCAAGTCGAGCAGGATCAGGTCGTAGCGGTGCTGCTGGTGCAGCGCGTGCACGGCTTGCGGGTCCATGGTGGAGGTGATGCGCGTATAGCCGGCGTTGCGCAGCACCTGTTCGAGCAGCATGACGTTGGCCTCCTGGTCATCGACGATGAGGATGCTGGCGTTCAGGATCTCGGTGGCTTGAAGCATGGCGGTATTCCTAAAATTAAATGCTGAATTAGCGTACTGTGTGAGTGTCGTCGGCCAGGCCGTGCGCGGCCGCATGGTGCAGGGCCACGTCGAGCGCATCCATGAATTCGACGACCTTGATGGGCTTGGTCAGATAGCGGAAGAAACCCGCTTCCAGGCCTTTCTCGATGTCGCGCGGCACGGCGTTGGCGGACAGGGCCATGACGGGAATATGGCTGGTGAGGGGATCGTCATGCAAGATATTCAGGGCGCCATAGCCGCTGATGCCGGGCAGGTTGATATCCATCAAGATCACGTCCGGCTGGTAGGTGCGCGCCAGGTCGATGCCCAGGTGCGCATCGATGGCCGTCAGCAGTTTCAAGTCGCTGCGGCGGGCGATCAATTGCTCCACCAGCGCCAGGTTGGCGGGATTGTCTTCCACGTACAGCAAGGTACGCTGGCTTTCCTGGTCTTCCTGCACCACCGGCAAGGCTACGCCCTGTTCCAGGTGCAGTTCGGGCGCGCGCGAGGCCTTGAATTCCACCCAGAAGGTGGTGCCCACGCCCACCGTGCTGTCGACGCCGATGGTGCCACCCATCAGTTCGACCAGCTGCTTGGTGACGACCAGGCCGATGCCCGTGCCCTCTTCCGTGCTGCTTTCCTGGCCCAGGCGGTTGAAGGGCTGGAACAACTGACTCATCTGTTCGGCATTCAGGCCGGCGCCGCTGTCGGTGACGCTGGTGCGCACCTTGTCGCCGTGCTGGCGGCAATCGACTTTCACGCTGCCACCGCTCTGGTTGTACTTGATGGCATTCGACAGCAGATTGATCATCACCTGTTTCACGCGCGTGCGGTCGGCATGCACATAAAAGGCCTTGCCGCAGCGGGGAAAATGCATGCTGATGCCGCGTTTTTCCGCCTGCGGCGCGATCATCGCCTGGCAATCCTGCAACACGTCGAGCAAGGACATCGCCTCTTCCGACATGGTGACCTTGCCCGACTCGATCATGGCCAGGTCGAGGATTTCATTGATCAAACGCAAAAGATACCAGCCGCCCTTGAGGATCTGGTCGATCGAGCGCTGCTGCGGCACGCTCGGTGCCGGCGTCTCGGACGCCATCAGTTGGGCAAAACCCAGCACGGCGTTCAGGGGCGTGCGCAATTCATGGCTCATGCTCGACAGAAACTCGGACTTGGCCAGATTCGCTTTCTCCGCCGCCTGGCGGGCCTTTTCCATTTCGATATTCGTGTCTTGCAGTGCTTGTTCAAACTGCCTGCGTTCCGTCACGTCGCGGGCGGCGGCAAACACGCCTTGCAGCTTGCGGTTGCGGTCGTGGAAGGTCGAGGCGTTGTAGGAAACAAAAGTCTGCTTGCCGTCGCGCGCCAGGGCCGTCAGCTCGTAATTGGTCAGTTTTCCTTCACGCAAGACGCGCGCGATGGCTTCCTCGGCCCGTTCCGGTTCCGTAAAGTAATTCTTGAACGGCGCGCCGATCAATTCGTCGCGCGTGCAGCCCGTCAACGCTTCCATTTGCTGGTTGACGTCGCTGATGATGCCGCGCGGATCCGTCGTCATCAGGGCATCGATATTCGATTCGATCAGCGAGCGCGTATAGAACTGCTGTTCGCGCAAGCGCTGGTCCAGCAGCGCCTGTTCCGCCTCGACCTGCTTGCGCGCCGTGTTGTCGGTGCCGATCAGCAAGTAACCGATAACCTTGCTCTGCGCGTCGCGCAAGGCCGTCACGGAGACCATGGCGGGGAAGCGGCTGCCATCCTTGCGGATATACGTCAATTCGTAGATGTCTTCGATGCCGCGCGTGGCCTTGAACACCAGCGCTTCGACGCCGGGCGTGATGACCGTGTCGAGTTCGGCACTGAGGGCGGCGGCGCGTGCGATGATTTCTTGCGCGTCGGAAATACCGGCCGGGGTCAGCTTGTCGACCACGTCGCTGGCTTCGTAGCCGAGCATGCGTTCGGCGCCCACGTTGAAAATCTGGATCACGCCCTGCGCATCGGTGGCGATGCACGAGAAATTGGCGCTATTGAAAATCGCGTCCTGCAAGGCGCCCGCCTTGAGCAACTGGCGCGGCAGGCTGGCCGACACCGTGCGCCGGTACAGCGCCACGAGCAGCATCAGCAACAGGAAGACCAGCGCATCGATGACGCAGGCCGTCTCGAACGGCGCGCGCCAGGCCAGCACGCCGATGGCCAGCAGCACGATGGCGCTGAATGAAAACGCCAGTGCCATGGGCCAGCGCGACGGTGCGCGCGGAGGAATGTTTTCAACAGATTGCATGAGGTAGCCTGGGCTGTAACAACGATAAGAGAGTGGATGCGGTGATCAGGAACCTTGGCGCTGGCGCACGTCCGACAGCAGGCGCGTGAATTCCTTCTTGACCACGCCATAGCATTCGCACACATGGCCTTCGAGGCCGGCGCGGTCCAGCACGGAGATATGGCCGCGCCGGTAACTGATGAAGCCGCGCTGCTGCAAGCGCCCGGCCGCTTCCGTCACGCCTTCGCGGCGCACGCCCAGCATGTTGGCAATCAACTCCTGCGTCATCGTCAGCTCGCGGTTCGGCAGGCGGTCCATGGTCAGCAGCAGCCAGCGGCACAGCTGCTGCTCCACCGTATGGTGGCGGTTGCACACGGCCGTCTGTGACATTTGCGTGATCAGGGCTTGCGTATAGCGCAGCAGCAAGCGCATGACGGGGCCGGCGCGGTCGAATTCTTCCATCAGCAAATGCGCCTTCAGCCGATAGCCGACGCCGCCCGTCTGCACCACGGCGCGGCTGGGGGTAGAGTTGCCGCCCATAAACAGCGACACGCCCACCACGCCTTCATTGCCGACGCCGGCAATTTCCGACGAGCCGCCGTTTTCCAGCAGGTAGTGGATGGAAACGATGGCGGTGGTGGGAAAGTGCACATGCTGCAGCTTGTCGCCCGAATCGTAGATCACGTCACCGAGCAACATGGAGACTTGCTCCAGATGGGGGGCCAGGCGCGCGAAATCGGCGTCGAGCATGGCGGCGAGCAAATGGTTTTGATTCGGGTTGTGCAGCTGGGCATGCGGACTCGACATGGGCAGTTTTCCTGATTTCCAGTCGTCAGCTAGGGGATAGGTAAAAAACGTCCGAACGAGGGGCGCCATATGCCGGAGCGTAACACAGCGCCTGCACAGTGCCGCCACTATATTTCTTGCTGGCATCGCCGTCTGTTCGGCAGCGAACGGACCGCCACGTGCCCCGCGCTCTACAGTCAGTCACTGCCAGGGCTGCCGGATCACGGATCGGCGCCGGCGCTGCTTACCGGACGCCATCATGCAATCATTTTTCAAACGCATCTCCATTTCCGTCTCCACCTCGGCCCTGATCACCCTGGCGGTCGGGCTGAGCCTGACGGCCCTGTGCTACGCCTCGGCACGCCAGATCGAGTCGGAAAGCACCCGGCTGCTGCTGCAGTACCACACCAGCGGTCACACGCTGCGCGCCGCCATGCTGCCTGCCAGCGGCATGAGCCTGGACGCCAACCATCGCGGCTCCCTGTATGTGCTGCTGGGCGGACTGCTGTCGAGCCTGCTGGCAACGGCATATGTCTTTCAACTGGTCACGCGCAATTCCGTGATTGCCCGCATCACGGGTGAACGCACGGCGGCGCTGCAGTTTGCCAATTTGCGCCTGTCCGAAGACATCGCTGCGCGCATGCACACTGAGAAGTCGCTGCGTTTGCGCGAACGCATCATCGAAGTGTAGGCCAATGCCATCATCCTGTGCAGCGCCGACGCGCCGGGCTACCTGATCGAATACGTCAATCCCGCTTTCGAGCGCATCACCGGCTATGCGGCTGGCGAAGTCATCGGCCAGCGCCTGGAAGATTTGCAGGGTCCCGAGCAGGGGCGGCAAGACATGCATGAGATTACAGCGGCCCTGCGCGAACAGCGCGAAGGCAAGGCCATCGTACGTAATTTCCGCAAGGATGGCAGCTGCTACTGGAGCGAGCTGTTCGTCGCGCCCGTGCGCGATGATGGCGATGGCCCCGTCAGCCACTTTGTCGTGGCGCAATACGACATCAGCACCGTCATGCGCTTCGAACAGGAGCTGGAATTCCAGTCGCGGCACGATATTCTGACGGGCCTGGCCAACCGCCTGCTGCTGCGGGAGCGGCTGGAACAGGCGATGGCCGTGACACGGCGCAGCGGCCTGCCCTTGTGGGTAGTGTTCATCGACCTCGACCGCTTTAAATTCGTCAACGATACCCTCGGCCACGATGCGGGCGACACTGTGCTGAAAAACGTCGCCGAGCGCCTGCGCGACGCCACGCGCGAAGTCGACACGGTGGCGCGCCTCGGTGGCGACGAATTCGTGCTGCTGCTGCCCCAGCATGGCAATGGCGAACCGGGCGCGGCCATCCTGCAGCGCATCCAGGACGCCGTGGCGCAGCCGCTGCAACTGGGGGAATATGAATTTATTCTCAGCTGCTGCATGGGCGTGGCCGTGTATCCCGACGATGGCCTGGACCCCGACACCTTGATCAAGCACGCCGACATCGCCATGTACCGCGCCAAGGAACAGGGACGGGGCCACTGGCAATTCTATGCCTCGAGCATGAATGCGGGCACCCTGGAGCGGCTGGGACTGGAGAGCGAGTTGCGCCATGCCCTGGAACGGGGACAGTTCCACCTCGAATACCAGCCCCAGCTGGACTTGGCCAGCGGCAAGGTGGTGGGCATGGAAGCGCTGCTGCGCTGGCAGCATCCGCAGCTGGGGCGCATTGCGCCTGCCAGCTTCATCGGCCTGGCCGAGGAAATGGGCTTGATCATCCCCATCGGCGACTGGGCGCTGCGCACCGCATGCGCCCAGGCGCGCGCCTGGCAGCTGGCCGGCCATGGCCCGCTGCGCCTGGCCGTCAACCTGTCGGCGCGGCAATTCAAGCAAAGGAATCTGCTGCATGCGGTGGCGCAGGCGCTGGCTGAAACGGGGCTGGCCGCCGCCCATCTGGAATTGGAATTGACCGAAAGCATGGTCATGCATGACGTGGAACAAGCGACGGCCATCATGGCCAACCTGAAGGCGCTGGGCGTGCAACTGTCGATCGACGACTTCGGCACCGGCTATTCCAGCCTGGCCTACCTGCGCCACTTTCCCATCGACGTACTGAAAATCGACAAGACCTTCGTCAGCGACATCACGCACGACGACGACGCAGCCATCGTGCGCGCCATCATTTCGCTGGCACACAGCCTGCGCCTGAAAGTCATCGCCGAAGGCGTGGAAACGCCGCAGCAGCTGGCCTTCTTGCGCCAGCACGGCTGCGACCAGATGCAGGGCTATCTGTTCAGCCGCCCGCTGACCGTGTCCGCCTTTGAAGCACTGCTGCACGAAGGCAGCATGCTGGCCGCTGCTTAAAACGCGTGGCGCAGGCCGACGTTGAAGGCGCGGTTGCCCGTGCCCACTTCCGTCGCATTGCCCACCATGTAGGCGGCGTCGTTGCGGTTGCGGATGTGCGCATAGGCCACATAAATCTTGCTGCGCTTGGACAAGGCATACGTGGCGCCGATGGCTAGCTGCTGCGCATCGCGGTTGGCCGCATTGCGGTCATCCTTGTGCACATACGAGGCCAGCAAAGTCGCCGCACCGAGCGGCACGGACACGCCGACGATGGCGTCGCGGCTGTCCGTCGACTGGGCCGGCGCCTGCGCCGCACCATACGGATTTTCCGCAAAGAACATGGTGCTGCCATCGCCCGTGTTGCGGCCATAGCCGGCAAACGCCGTGGCCACGCCGAAGTTGTAGTTACCGGCCAGAATGGTGTTGTTGGCGGCAGCCTTGCCCGGCTCGCCGGCACGGCTCTGGCGCGCCAGGCGCAAGGTCAATGGACCGTTGACATAGCCCAGGGCCAGGCCCAGCGAGCGCTGATCTGCCACCACACCCGTATGTTCGCCAAAGCCGTACATCACGGTGGCGGTGACGCCGCGCAGCTCGGGCGAGGTATAGCGCACGGTATTGTCGATGCGCGTGGCCGAATAGCCGGCCAGGTTGGTCGCCGCGCCGGCCAGGCCGCCTTCGAATGGATCGGCCACGTCCGTCAGCGCCTGGCTTTGCAAGTTGTACTGGCGGCCCATGGTCAGCATGCCCAGCGGGCTATTGAGGCCGACAAAAGCCTGACGGCCGAACAATTGCCCCCCCTGGTCGGAGCGGCCCGTGTCGCCCTGCACGCCCGCTTCCAAGGTGAACACCGCTTGCAAGCCATTGCCCAGCGCTTCCGTGCCACGAAAACCAAGGCGCGAACCGGCCGAGATACCGCTGGTGAGCTTGCTGACGCCGCCTTCCTGCACCAGGCCCGCATCCATCAAACCATACAGGTCGAGGGACGACTGGGCGTGTGCGGCAGGCAAGGCGCCCAGGGTGGTGGCAAGGCCGGCAAAGATGGCGATTTTTTTCATGATGATTTCCTTGTAAAAGCGAAACCAGGAAAGCGGCGGCCACGGCGAGGCCACAAGCGGCAAGGCGCCATGCGGGGGATGCCGTATCAAAAGACGACGCGCCGGACAAAAGATCCTGGCTAAGCTGTGACGGCAGCGGCGTGCAATGGACGCGCCGCTTTGATTCCGCCGTGAATGGTGCACCGCTGGCGGTGCGCGTGGCTCAGGCGCCCGGCCCGAAGGGGGCGCGCTGAAGGTGGCTGGCATCGCAGATGCGCTGGCCTTGAGACGCGGACGAGTGCTGGATATGAAGAATTAATACAACCGCGTCTGCTGGCGCCGTCCGCAAGGATGAGGCAGGAGGCGCCGAGGCCGGCATTATAGCATCGGCGACACCGCCATCCCCGTTCTGTTGCAGGAAAACGACTCGCCAGGCCGCCAAAAAACGGCCATGCCGCCGCGCAAGATGGCGCATGCGGTCCAGGGCCAACACTGTTGCAGCGGTGTGGCTGCCGGAGTCTAGCGCGCTGCGGCGGCCGCCTTCAGCAAGGCCAGCACGGCTTTACTTTCCGGCGTCGACGCCCGTTGCTGCGCCATCTTCAACACGGGCAATCCCCCGCCCAGCGGATCGGCGCCCAGGCTCAGCAACAGCTTGGCCATCGCCGCGTCGCTATTTTCGACGGCCGCCAGCAAGGGCGGCAGATAACCGCCGGTGACGATGGGCGCACCCATCGCGGCCAGGCGGGCGACCCAGTCGTGCCGCTGGCTGCGCACCGCATGCCACAGCAGCGTCTCCTTTTCCAGACGCCGCGAATCGAGCGCCGCCTGCTGTCCCTGGTAAGACTCTTCGGCGGCGGGTCCGACTTGCTGCCATGGCATGCCGGGTATCACTAGTTGGCGCAGCACGTCCTCGGACGCCGGCTGGTAGTTGTACATGGCGCGCATCGCAGCGTCGAGCCAGCGGTCCTTTCCCTTCGCGTCATGCCGGGGCACGCGCTGCTTGAGCCAGTCCAGCGCGCCGGCGTTGCCCGCTTCGGCGGCATAGGCGTACAGTGACTTTTCCTGCTCATCAGTATTCGGCGTGGTGCCGGTGGCCAGCATTTTATCGAGCACTTCGGTGCCGCGCGTCAAGCGCAGCAAGCGCCCCCATAGCAACGCATCGGCCAGCGGTCGTTCGGCTGGCTGCGCAGCCCCGCCTTTCTCGGCTTTTTTCTCTGCCAGGTACTGATCTACCAGCAAATATGGCCGGCCCGCGCCTGCGTCGAGCATGGCGATCATGCTGGCCGTACGCTCATTCGCGTCGATCAATTCCGGCAAGATGTCCGCATTCTCCTGCTGCAAGGCGTATTCCAGCGGCGCCTGCGTGTGGTTTTCGCCGCCGTATTGCCGCACATCGGCGCCATGCGCCAGCAACAGGCGCACCATCGCGGCATTGCCGTACAGGGCAGCCAGATGCAGGGGCGCAGCGTGGTACAGCGTATCGCCTTCGCCGAGCGGCACGCCGCGTTGCAACAGCAGCGTCATCATGCGCAGCTTGGCGGGCAGCAGCGCGGCGTGCTGCTCACGCAGCGCCTGGCGGCGCGCCTGCAGCGATGCTTGCGCCAGTCGCTGCTGATCGTCGTCCTGCCAGGTTTGCGCCTTCAGCCATGCCGCTTCGGCTTTGACCATGCTCGATGCGGGCAAGATCAAATAGTTCAGCAAGGGAAGCCTGTCGAGCGCATAGTTGCCCGGCTCGGCGACGCCGGCCAGCAGCTTGCCGAAGGCCGCTTCATCGCCCTCTCTGGCAGCCTTGAACAGCGCCGTCACCTCTGGCGTCGGCGGCAGCTTGTTGCGTGCCTCGCGCACATAATTGATCAAGCGTTCCATGCCATGCACCGAGACCAGCGGCAACGGCATGCCCACCTTCCATGCCCGCGCCAGCTGCTCCGCCTCGGCCTGTTGCGCCGCATTCAGTTTCTTTGCCCAGCGGGCCACGGTGACGCCGGCCTCCGCCGCGCCGCCCGCCGCCGCCAGCTGGCTCAGCATGGAAGCGAGCACATAGTCCTGCGGCACGCCCGCCTCCTCGCCATACAGCACGGCCAGCTGTAACTGGGCCTTGGCACTGCCGCTTTCTGCGGCCTTGCGCAGCCAGCGGGCGGCCTGCTTTTCATCCAGGCCGCCCGTGCCTTTCCAGCACAGCAAGCCCAGCTGATAGGCGGCTTCCATGTCGCCACCCTCGGCGGCGCGGCGGTACCAGTCCTGCGGCGAACGCTGTCCCGTCAGCGACGTCGCCGAGAAGGGCGCGCCCCGCTTCCAGCTGGCAGCAAGGCGCACGGCTTCATCGACCTGGTCCGGCGACATCCTGCCACGCTGCGCCGGCAGGGACTTCTCCATCGCGGCCGCACCGCTCCACTCCTTGTCTTGCAGCGCCAGCAGGTTGAGCGCATACGACAGCACCCGGTCCACCGGTCCGCCTTCGCCCCGTTCATACATTTGTGCCAGCTCCTGCAGGGGCTTGCCATCACCGTGCGCGGCCATGACGCCCAACCAGGGCCGCGCGCGCGATGGATTGCGCATGCGGCCCGGCGCGTATGCATACATGAAAACCAGCGCCTCCTGCGCGGCGCGATCGCCGCCCTTGGCCGCCAGCAGATACCAGCGCTCCGCTTCGGTATCGCTGCGCTCCACGTCCCGGCATCCTTGCTCGCCCACGTAGATATCGCCGAGGACTTTTTGCGCCTCGACATGGCCACCCTGCGCCGGTCCGCGCAATTGCGCCACGGCCTTGCTGCAGCGCCCATCCTGGAAAGCCGCCATCCCTTCCGGAACGCCGGCGCATGCGCCACCGGCAACCCATCCAGCGCCGAACACGGCCAATTGCCACAATTTTTTCATGATTGCCTGAGCTTTCAAATAATGTTGCAAAGATGATAGCTTGAAAAAAATACAATGCAGCAATATTGCGCAATCGTGCGCGGCTTTTCGGGCCATCCAGGCCCGCTATTTGCTGCGCATGCTTTATGCACCCCTTATAATGGTTCCTTTTGCCAATCACACGCCAAATCATGGAATTAGCCAAGTCTTTCGAGCCCGCCGACATTGAACAATTCTGGCGCACCGAGTGGGAACAGCGCGGTTACTTTACCGCCACCCTCGATGCCGGAAAACCTTCCTTCAGCATCCAGTTGCCGCCGCCGAACGTCACCGGCACCCTGCACATGGGCCATGCGTTCAACCAGACCATCATGGATGGCCTGACCCGCTACCACCGCATGCTGGGCCACAACACGGCCTGGATTCCCGGCACCGACCACGCGGGCATCGCCACGCAAATCGTCGTGCAGCGCCAACTGGACGCGCAAAAAATTTCGCGCCATGACCTGGGCCGCGAGAAGTTCGTGGAAAAAGTGTGGGAATGGAAAGAAAAATCCGGTTCCATCATCACCGGGCAAATGCGCCGCCTGGGCGCTTCGGCCGACTGGCAGCGCGAATACTTCACGATGGACGAGCCGCGCTCGAAAGTCGTCACCGACGTCTTCGTGCGCCTGTTCGAGCAAGGCCTGATCTACCGCGGCAAGCGCTTGGTCAACTGGGACCCCGTGCTGGGCACGGCTGTCTCCGACCTGGAAGTGGTGTCCGAGGAAGAAGACGGCTCGATGTGGTACATCAAGTACCCGCTGGTCGACGGCAGCGGTTTCCTGACGGTCGCCACCACGCGTCCTGAAACCATGCTGGGCGACGTGGCCGTGGCCGTCGATCCGACGGACGAGCGCTACGCAGCACTGGTGGGCAAGATGCTCAAACTCCCGCTGACCGACCGCGAAATCCCCATCATCGCCGACGAATACGTCGACAAGGAATTCGGCACGGGTTGCGTGAAGATTACCCCAGCGCATGACATGAACGATTACGCCGTGGGCCAGCGCCACAAACTGGCGCAAATCGTCATCCTGACCCTGGACGCGAAGATCACCGACGACGCGCCCGAGGCCTACCGCGGCATGGACCGCTTCGCCGCGCGCAAGCAGATCGTCGCCGACCTCGACGCGCAAGGATTGCTCGAGCAAGTCAAGCCGCATAAATTGATGGTGCCGCGCGGCGACCGCACGGGCGTCGTCATCGAACCGATGCTGACGGACCAGTGGTTCGTCGCCATGAGCAAACCGGCCCCGGAAGGCACTTTCTTCCCCGGCAAATCGATCGCGGAAACGGCGCTGGACAAGGTCGCCAATGGCGAAATCAAGTTCGTGCCGGAAAACTGGAGCACCACCTACAACCAGTGGCTCAACAACATCCAGGACTGGTGCATCTCGCGCCAACTGTGGTGGGGCCATCAAATCCCGGCGTGGTACGACGACGCGGGCAATATCTTCGTTGCCAAGACGGAAGCGGAAGCCATCGCCAAGGCGCAGGCCGCCGGCAGCACGGGCCCGTTGAAGCGCGACGACGACGTGCTCGACACGTGGTTCTCGTCCGCCCTGGTGCCATTCTCGACTATGGGTTGGCCTGAAGAAACGCCGGACATGAAGGCCTTCCTGCCCTCGTCCGTGCTGGTGACGGGTTTCGACATCATCTTCTTCTGGGTCGCGCGCATGGTCATGATGACGGCGCACTTCACGGGCAAGGTGCCGTTTGAAACCGTCTACGTACACGGCCTGGTGCGCGATTCGACGGGGCAAAAAATGTCCAAGTCGAAGGGCAATACCCTGGACCCGATCGACCTGATCGACGGCATCGACCTGGAAGGCTTGATCGTCAAGCGCACCACGGGCCTGATGAACCCGCGCGACGCGGAAAAGATCACCAAGGCGACACGCAAGGAATTCCCGGACGGCATTTCGGCCTACGGCACGGACGCCGTGCGCTTCACCATGGCCAGCTATGCCTCGCTGGGCCGCAACATCAATTTCGACCTGGGCCGCTGCGAAGGCTACCGCAACTTCTGCAACAAGATGTGGAACGCCACCCGTTTCGTCATGATGAATACGGAAGGCAAGGATTGCACCCCGAACGACGCCGACCTGTCGCAAGCGGACAAGTGGATCATCTCCTTGCTGCAACGCGCTGAACTGGACGTGGCAAAGGGCTTTGAAGACTTCCGTTTCGACAATATCGCCGCCACCATCTACAAATTCGTCTGGGACGAGTATTGCGACTGGTATCTGGAAGTGGCCAAGGTACAAGTCCAGCAAGGCACGGAAGGCCAGCAGCGCGCCACCCGCCACACCCTGCTGCGCGTGCTGGAAGTGGTGCTGCGCCTGGCCCATCCGATCATTCCGTTCGTCACGGAAGCGCTGTGGCAGACGGTAGCGCCTTTGGCCGGCAAGACCCTGAAGGCAGAAGGTGATTCGATCATGATGCAGCCGTATCCAATCGCCAACACCGACAAGATCGACGAGTCGGCCGAAGCGTGGATGCAGCAGTTGAAAGCCTTGACGGACGCCACGCGCAACCTGCGCGGCGAAATGCAGATCTCGCCTTCCGTGCGCGTGCCGCTGATCGTTGAAGCGGGCAATGCGACGGAAAAGGCCGCGCTGGCCTCGTACGCACCGTACATCCAGTCGCTGGGCAAGCTGGCCGAGGTGCAGATCGTCGATGCGCTGCCGGACTCGCCAGCGGCCGTCGCCATCGTCGGCACCACCAAGCTGATGCTGAAAGTGGAAATCGACGTGGCTGCCGAACGCGAACGCCTGGGCAAGGAAATCGCCCGTATCGAAGCGGAAATTGCCAAAGTAAATAGCAAATTAGGCAATGAAAGCTTCGTCGCGCGCGCCCCGGCCGCCATCGTTGCGCAAGAAAACGAGCGTTTGCTCAGTTTTTCCGCCACAATTGAAAAATTGCGCGAACAGTTTGCTAAACTAGCCAGCGCATAAGGCAAGTTTGGAAGGATTGCGCGGCCGTCCCAGTGACGCCGCGCAGTACCGCTGGTCTTGCCTTGGTATATAAACTGTTCGTGACCCGATCAAAAAAACCATTGGAGACTAGCAATGCATACAATATTCAAAGCAAGCGTCACAGCAAGCATCATGGTGGCCGCCCTGGCCATCGCCGGCAGCGCCACCGCGCGCGATGACAATCACACCCCAGTGGGCACGTGGAAAACCATCGACGACGCCAGCGGCAAGCCGAAATCGCTCATCGTCATCACGGAAAACAACGGCGTCTTGCAAGGCAAGATCGACAAGCTGTTCCGCGGCCCTGACGAAGACCAGAATCCCAAGTGCGACAAGTGCACGGGCGCCAACAAGGACCAGCCCATCGTCGGCATGGTGATCCTGTCCGGCCTGAAATATGATGGCAAGGAATGGACGGGCGGCGAAATCACGGACCCGGCCAATGGCAAGACCTACAAGAGCAAGGCAGAACTGACGGAAGGCGGCACCAAGCTGCAAGTACGCGGCTATATCGGCGTGCCGATGTTTGGCCGCTCGCAGACATGGGTGCGCGCAGAGTAATCACCGCACGCCCTGCCCTGATGAAGCCGACCCTTGCGTCGGCTTTTTTACGTCTTCTGCCCGCATACGCCGTTGTTTTTCAGGCCGAATCGTTCCTTTTTGAACAGTTTTCCAATTGCCGACAAGCTAAGCGCGCCAGCGCACATACCTCCAGTTTCCTAAATGAAATAGTGCATGCCTGTGACGCCATCGCCCTGTAGCGACGGGCGGCATGGCTCTGCCGGATGACCTCATCCGCAGATGCCCGGCAGTGACTGCCATGCACAAAGGAAACACATGAACCTCTTCAAACGATATCTGAACCCGCTGCTCGTCTCGGCAGGTTTGCTGGCCATGGCCGCCCTGGCCGGTTGCGGCGGCGGCGACCAGGGACGCGATCCCATCCTCGGCTTGCCGGCTGCGACCTTGTCCAGCCTGGCTGTCACGCCAGCCACGGCGACGGTCGCCATCGGTGCCGGCCAGCAATTCACGGCCATAGCCACGTATAGCGACGGCTCCGCGCAAGACGTCAGCGCCAAGGCGGCCTGGACGTCGGCTACGCCTGCCAGCGCGACCGTCAATGCCGCCACTGGCTTGAGCACCGGCATCGCTGCCGGCAACAGCAACATCAGCGCCGCGTTCGGCGGCAAGAGCGCGGCGGCCCAGCTGACCGTCTCGCCCGCCACGCTCACGGCGATTGCCATCACCCCGCTCACGCCAGCCATCGCCATCGGCGCAACGCAGCAATTCACGGTAAGCGGCAGCTTCAGCGACGGCGCCACGCGCGACGTCACAGCCGTGTCGGCCTTTGCCTCCGCCACTCCCGCCACGGCCAGTATCGCCGCTGACGGACTGGCACTGGGCAAGGTTGCCGGCACGACGCAGATCACAGCCACCACGGGCACACTCACGGCCAGCACGGTCTTGACCGTCAACCCGGCCACCTTGCTGTCGATCGCCGTCACGCCGCAAAGCCCCATCGTGCCAGTGGCCGCGACGCGCCAGCTGGCCGTCATTGCCACCTACTCGGACAACAGCACGGCTGACGTCACGGCCGGCAGCAGCTTCGTGTCAGTCACGCCAGCGGCGGCCACGGTCGCCAGCAGCGGCCGCGTCACCGGCGTCGCCTTTGGTAGCAGCGTCATGAACGCCAGCTTCAACGGCAAGACGGCCAGCACCACCGTCACCGTACCCGCCCTCACCCTGGTCAGCATCGCCGTCACGCCAGCCACCGCCAGCATCGCCGTCGGTACCCAGCAGCAATTCGTTGCCACGGCAACGTATTCGGACAGCTCAAACGCCATCATCACCAACAGCGCCGCCTGGACCTCGGGCACCGTCGCCAATGCCACGGTATTGAACACGGGCGTCGCCACCGGCATCGCCGCCGGCACCAGCAACATCACCGCCACCGCTGGCGGCCAGTCGGGCAGCGCGCTGCTGACCGTCACCGCCGTCGCCATCCCGCCCGTATTCAATCCGATCATCCTGGGCCGCGCGGCGCCGTTCGGCGTGCTGGCCGGCACCTCGATCACGAACAATTCGGGCGGCACCACCCTGATCACGGGCGACGTCGGTGCACCGTCGCAGACCACCGATCCGACCCAGGCGGCCGGCTTTACCAACTACAAGTCGGGCGCGATCCTGGCCGGCGCCATGACGGATCTGCAAGCGGCGATCACCGACGGTAATAGCCGGACCTGCGACGTCAGCTTTGCCGGCGGCATCGACCTGGGCGGCCAGACCTTCGGCCCCGGCGTGTACTGCTATGCGGGCGCCATCAGTATCACGGGCACCCTGACCTTGAACGGTCCCGGCGTGTACATCTTCCGCACGGCATTGACGCTCGATTCGACCGTCAACTCCATCGTTGCCCTGAACAATGGCGCCACCGCCGACAACGTTACCTGGTTGCCCGTCGGCCCCACCACCCTGGCCGCGAACAGCGTCTTCAAGGGCAATATCCTGGGCCAGTCGGCCGCCATCACGGTGGGCGACAACACGACCCTGCTCAATGGCCGCGTGCTGACGGCTGCCGCCGTTACCCTGCGCAACAACCAGATCACCAAATAATCGGGACATGACGATGACTATCGCACACACACTGGGCGCCTTGGGCGTGATGACGGCCTCGCTGCTGGCAGCGCAAGCGGCGCAGGCGCAAGACAACACTTTCATCAATCCGGACTGGGCCAACAGCGCCTGGTACATCGGCGCGGGCGTGGGCCAGTCGCGCGCCACCATCGACGAGCCGCGTCTGCGCGCCAGCCTGGCCGCCAACGGCGAGACGGTCACCGGTTTTACCAAGGACCAGCGCGACACGGGCTATAAATTGTTTGTCGGCCGGCAACTGAACCAGTATTTCGCCGTGGAAGCCGGTTACTTTGACCTGGGCAAGTTCGATTTCAAGTCGACCACCAGCGGCAATGGCGTACTCAACGGCGAAGCGGGCTTTCGCGGTGTGAACCTGGATTTGCTGGGCCAGCTGCCGCTGTCGCAGCGCCTGTCCTTGCTGGGCCGGGTCGGCATGCATTACACCAAGACCAACACGGAATTCAGCGGCAACCGCCTGCTGGGCTCGACGAATACGCATGCCAGCGAGCGCAAGCTCAACGCCAAGCTGGGCCTGGGCCTCGAATACAAGTTCAGCGAAGCGCTGGCCCTGCGCGGCGAAGTCGAGCGTTATCGCCTGAACGACGCCGTCGGCAACCGTGGCGATGCGGACCTGTATTCCGTCAGCCTCGTGTATAAACTGGGCCGCCCGGCCAGCGCCACGCCAGCCTACCAGCCGGCGCCCGAAGTCGCCCCTGTCGTCGCCATGCCGGCGCCCGTCGTCGTGGCCGCACCGGCACCAACACCGGTGGCGGAAAAAGTGTCGTTTGCGTCGGAAGCGCTGTTTGATTTCGATCAATCGACGCTCAAGCCGCAAGGCAAGGCGGCGCTCGACCAGCTGCTCGGTCAATTGACGGGCATGGACCTGGAAGTCATCGTCACGGTCGGCCATACGGATGCCGTCGGTTCCGACGCCTACAACCAGAAGCTGTCGCAGCGCCGCGCCGAAGCCGTCAAGGCCTATCTGGTGACGCAAGGCGTGGAAACGAACCGCGTCTACACGGAAGGCAAGGGAGAAACGCAGCCCGTGGCCGACAATACGACTGCCGCCGGGCGCGCCAAGAACCGCCGCGTAACGGTGGAAGTGGTGGGCACGAGAAAAGTCGCGCGTTAAGTTGCATGCGCACGTAAAAAACCGGCTTGCGCCGGTTTTTTTTCGTCCACTGATTACTGCGCTGGCGCCGGCTTGCGGTGATGCTTGCTCAGATGCCGGTCCAGGCTGTTGGCGAACTGTTGCCGGTCGGATTGGCTGAAGGCGGCCGGGCCGCCCGTGTCCACACCGCCGCTGCGCAACTCTTCCATGAAGGCGCGCATCGTCAGTTGCTGGGCGATATTATCTTTCGTATAAAACTCGCCACGCGGGTTCAGCGCAAAACCGCCCTTGGTCAGCACGTCGGCCGCCAGCGGAATGTCGCCCGTGATGACGAGGTCGCCGGGATTGAGCAGCCGCACGATTTCCTGATCGGCCACGTCCGCGCCGGACGGCACTTGCACGGTGCGGATGAAGCGCGAAGGCGGCACGCGCAAGCCCTGGTTGGCCACCAAAGTGAGCGGCAACTCCAGGCGGTCGGCGACTCTGTACAGGATTTCCTTGATGACCACGGGACAGGCATCGGCGTCGATCCAGATTTGCATACCGGGCACAGCAGCTTCCGCCATCACAATTCCCACGCTTCGCCGCCCGGGCCGATGCGCGGCGCGCTGACGCCGAAGTGCAAATAGGCGGCCGGCGTGGCGACCCTGCCACGCGGTGTGCGCTGCAAGAAACCTTGCTGTATCAGATACGGTTCCAGCACGTCTTCGATGGTATCGGCCGCTTCGCCGATGGCCGCCGCCAAATTGCCGATGCCGACGGGGCCGCCGCCGAACTTGAACAGCACGGCTTCGAGCAGCTTGCGGTCCATCACGTCGAAGCCGGCGGAGTCGACGTCGAGCATGGCCAGCGCGCGGTCGGCCACCACCTTGGTGATCTCGCCATTGCTTTTGACTTCCGCAAAATCGCGCACGCGGCGCAGCAGGCGGTTGGCGATACGCGGCGTGCCGCGCGCGCGCTGGGCGATCTCGTGCGCGCCCTCCGGGTCGATCGGCGCTTTCAGCAAGGCGGCGCTGCGCGTGACGATCTTCGTCAATTCGCTCGTGTTGTAGAACTCCAGGCGCGCGACGATGCCGAAACGGTCGCGCAGCGGGTTGGTCAGCATGCCGGCGCGCGTGGTGGCGCCGACCAATGTAAACGGTTGCAGATCGAGTTTCACGGAACGGGCGGCCGGGCCTTCGCCGATCATGATATCGATTTGATAATCCTCAAGGGCCGGATACAGAATCTCTTCCACCACAGGCGACAGCCGGTGGATTTCATCGATGAACAGGACGTCGTTCGCTTCCAGGTTCGTCAGGATCGCAGCCAGGTCGCCCGGGCGCTCCAGCACGGGGCCGGAGGTCTGGCGCAAATTGACGCCCATTTCGCGCGCGATGATGTGCGCCAAAGTCGTCTTGCCCAGGCCCGGCGGGCCGAACAGTAAGGTGTGATCGAGCGCTTCCTTGCGCTGGCGCGCGGCCGTGATGAAGATTTCCAGCTGGTCGCGGATCTTTTCCTGTCCCACGTACTCGTCGAGTTGCTTCGGGCGCAAGGCCCGTTCGATGGCCTCTTCGTTGTGCGAGATGGGCGCCGCGTCGATGATGCGCTGCTCCGTGAAGATATCGGTCTGGATGCTCATGCCGTGTTCCCGTTAGCCTTTCGACAGCGCCTTGAGCGCCAGTTTGATACCGTCCGACACGCCACTGCTGGCCGGCACGTTTTTCACGGCCGCCATTGCTTCCTTGTCCGAGTAGCCCAGCGCCAGCAGGGCATTGAGGATATCGGACTGCGCATCGGGCGCAGCGTGTGCGCCAAGCGGACCGAGATCCGCACCGATCTTGCCCTTCAGTTCCAGCAACAGGCGTTCGGCCGTCTTCTTGCCGATGCCGGGCACTCTGACCAGGCGGCCCGAATCCTGCAAGGTGATCGCTTGCGCCAGATCGGCAATCGTCATGCCGGACAGGATCGACAGCGCCATGCGCGCGCCCACGCCCGTGATCTTGATCAACTGACGGAACACGGCCCGCTCGGCCGCATTGCCGAAGCCAAACAGCAGATGCGCATCTTCGCGGATGGCCTGGTGCGTGAACAGCACGACTTTTTCGCCCACGTGGGGCAGGTTGTAAAAGGTGCTCATCGGCACGTCGACTTCATAGCCGACGCCCTGGCAATCGACCAGCAATTGTGGCGGATTCTTTTCAAGCAAAATACCGGAGAGACGGCCTATCATCGCGTGTTCCTAATGTTAAATTTGAGAGTGATTATCCAACTAAACGGCCGCGCTTCATGCGCAGACCCTGCAGTTGTGGCGCCAGCGCGCCGAGCATGGCCAGCGCATCGATGCTGTTGGCGTGGCAAATGGCCACACCCAGCGCATCGGCCGCATCCGTGCCGGGCAAGCCGGGCAGTGACAGCAGCCGCGACACCATGTCTTGCACCTGCTCCTTGGCCGCCTTGCCGTGGCCCGTGACGGCCTGTTTCACTTGCAGCGCCGTATACTCGGCCACCGACAGGTCGGCGTGGACCAGCGCGCAAATGGCCGCGCCGCGCGCCTGGCCCAGCAGCAGGGTCGATTGGGGATTGACGTTGACAAACACTTTTTCGATGGCGGCGCAATCGGGCTGGTAGGTGCCGACGATTTCGCTCACGCCCTGCAGGATGATCTTCAGGCGCGGCGGCAATTCCCCTTCGGAACCCGTCTTGACGGTCCCCGACGCGATATAGCGCAGCTTGTTGCCGTGTTTTTCAATGACCCCAAAGCCGGTGGTGCGCAGGCCAGGATCGATGCCAAGAATAATCATCGCCAGATTCTATAATGAATACGGCAGGCACCGGTGAATAACCGGTGCCTGCCGCTGAGTACTTTATCGAGAAGCCGTAGGTCGGATTAGCGAGGCCGAAGGCCGCGCGTAATCCGACAAGCGCAGTTGGCGACGCATGTCGGATTACGCGTACCGCTAATCCGACCTACTTTCTCCATCGATCAATGACGGAAGTGACGCGTTCCCGTGTAGAGCATGACCACGCCGCGCTCGTCCGCCGCATCGATCACTTCCTGGTCGCGCATGGAGCCGCCCGGGTGGATGACGCAAGTCGCGCCCGCGTCGACGACGACGTCGAGGCCGTCGCGGAACGGGAAGAAGGCGTCCGACGCCACCACGGAACCGGCCAGCGACAGGCCCGCGTTTTGCGCCTTGATGGAAGCGATGCGGGCCGAGTCGATACGGCTCATCTGGCCAGCGCCCACGCCCAGGGTCATGTTATTGCCGCAGAAGACGATGGCGTTCGACTTGACGAATTTCGCCACTTTCCAGGCAAACATCAGGTCGGACAATTGCTGCGGCGTCGGCTGCAGCTTGCTGACCACGCGCAAGTCGCCGATACCGACGTTTTTCGCGTCCGGCGATTGCACCAGCAGACCGCCACCGACGCGCTTGAAGTCCATGGCGTTGACGCCGCTGCCCAGCGGGATTTCCAGCATGCGCACGTTTTGCTTGCTCGACAGAATCTGTTTCGCTTCGGCGGAGAAGGATGGGGCGATCAGCACTTCGACGAACAGCTTGGCGATTTCGCCGGCGGTAGCGCCGTCCAGTTCGGTATTAAACGCGATGATGCCGCCAAACGCGGAAGTCGGGTCCGTCTGCAGGGCGCGCGCGTACGCTTCGGCCGCATTCTTGCCCAGGGCGACGCCACATGGGTTCGCATGCTTGACGATGACGCAGGCGGCGCTTTGCTCGAAGCCGCCCAAGCTCTTCACGCATTCCCAGGCCGCATCGGCATCGGCGATGTTGTTGTACGACAATTCCTTGCCTTGCAGTTGGCGGTAGTTGGCCAGCGCGCCATCGATGGTTACCAGGTCACGGTAGAAGGCGGCGCTCTGGTGTGGATTCTCACCGTAGCGCATGTCTTGCACTTTCTCAAATGCAACGTTCAACACTTGCGGATAGGCGCCGCGCTCGGCGTGCACTTTCGTCGGACCCAGGCTGGTCAGGTAGTTGGTGATGGCGCCATCGTATTGCGCCGTGTGCGCAAAGACTTTTTTCGCCAGCATGAATTTGGTGTCGTAGCTGACCGTGCCGGCCGTACCGTCGGCCGAGCGCAACTCCGCCAGCACGGCGTCATAGTCGGTCGGATCGCAGATGACGACCACGTCCTTGTGGTTCTTGGCCGCCGAACGCAGCATGGTCGGGCCGCCGATATCGATGTTTTCGATCGCGTCTTCCAGCGTGCAATCGGCCTTGGCAACCGTGCCCTGGAACGGGTACAGGTTGACCACCACCATGTCGATGGTCGGCATGTCGTGCTCGACCAGTTTCGACATGTGCTCAGGGAAATCGCGGCGCGCCAGGATACCGCCGTGCACTTTCGGGTGCAGGGTCTTCACACGGCCATCGAGCATCTCCGGGAAACCCGTGTAATCGGCAACTTCCGTGACGGGAACACCGTTGTCTGCCAGCAATTTGGCGGTGCCGCCGGTGGACAGGAGGTTGACGCCGAGGGCGGACAGGGCACGGGCGAATTCGAGAACGCCGGTCTTGTCGGAAACGGAGAGGAGAGCTTGTTTGATCATGGCTGTGGCTAGGTGGTTAAGTGTTCTTGGCGAATGGCACCGCTCGGTCGTCTGACCGAAGCGGCGGCGGATTCAAATCTTGGCGTCACTTGCATGCCGGCATTACAGCAAACCGTGCTCCTGCAATTTCTTGCGCAGGGTATTGCGGTTGATGCCCAGCATCTGCGCGGCGTGCGACTGGTTGCCATCGGCGCGTGTCATCACGACTTCCAGGATGGGCTTTTCCACGGTCAGCACGACCATGTCATAGATATTCGACGCTTGCTGTTCGCCCAGGTCATTGAAGTAATCTTCTAGACTTTTCTGTACGACTTCCTGAATGCTTTCTTTGCTCATTTGTATGCTTCAACCGGCTGAACACCTGACAATCCGCTGCCGCGCCGCTCATGCGGTCCGCCTGCTGCCCTCTTGCCTCGGTGTTGTAATTAATATTGCATGACGCTCTGTATATAGGCGCTCGCCCTTGTACTGCTGGTAACTGATTTACCCTGCTTGTTGCTATCTGCTCATGCTGCCGTGGCCGTTTCTAGCTGACCACTTTCACTGGATTCGGAGAGGCGGTATTGTAACCGTTCGCCAAATTTCCATTGCGACTCAAAAAATTGATCCACGGCCAGCAATTGCGCTTCCGTCGACTCCAGCAAGTTCATTTGTTGTCGGAATGCCTCGCCACCTTCCAGGTCCTTGACGTACCAGCCGATGTGCTTGCGCGCCGTGCGCACACCGAGAAATTCACCATAAAACGCGTAATGGGCACGCAAATGCTCATCCATCAGGCTGCGCACCTCATCCACGTAAGGCGCCGGCAGCAAGGTGCCGGTGCGCAGGAAATGGTCGATCTCGCGGCAAATCCACGGCCGGCCCTGCGCCGCGCGGCCGATCATGACGGCATCGGCGCCCGTTTGATCGAGCACAAAGCGCGCCTTTTCCGGGCTGGTAATGTCGCCGTTGGCCACGACGGGGATGCCCACCGAGGCTTTCACGGCGGCAATGGTTTCATATTCGGCATCGCCCTTGTAGCCATCGGCGCGCGTGCGGCCGTGCAAGGTCAGCATCTGGATGCCGGCCTGCTCGGCGATGCGGGCGATGGTCAGGGCATTCTTGTTTTCGCGGTTCCAGCCCGTGCGAAATTTCAGTGTGACGGGCACGTCGACGGCATTCACGACGGCGTGCAGGATCTTTTCGACCAGGCTTTCGTTTTGCAGCAGGGCCGAACCGCACCAGCTGTTGCATACCTTCTTCACGGGGCAACCCATGTTGATGTCGATGATCTGCGCGCCCCGGTCCACATTGAACTTGGCGCAATCGGCCAGATCTTGCGGATCGGCACCGGCGATTTGCACGGCTTTCGGCTCCATTTCGCCTTCGTGGTCCGTGCGGCGCGTGCTTTTTTCCGTCGCCCACAGGCGCGGATTCGACGCCGCCATTTCCGACACGGCATAGCCGGCACCCAGCTGCTTGCACAACTGGCGGAAAGGCCGATCCGTCACGCCCGCCATGGGAGCGACGAAAACGTTGTTGCGCAGAATGTGAGGGCCGATTTGCACTGAAGAACCTGGAATGGACGGAGGAACCTGCTATTTTAACCGATTCCCTGCCTATTTAATAAGCACTATTTTTTTGAAGTAGTGCGTCAGAGTGACGATGGGGCCGCTTAGCCCAGCTCGTCCATCGCGGGCGCGCTCAGATGTTCGACATTTCCCCAGTGCACTAAATGCAGCTTGCCGTCAGCATACGAAAAACGGTTGACGCTGGCATTTTTCACCTGGAAGTCGCGTGGACTGTCGAGCGTCATGCCGACCGCCTCGCGGTAAGCACATTCGAGCACGCCGCCATGCGCCACGATGGCGATCGTCTGGCCGTCATACTGTTCGGCCCAGCGGGCGATGGCGCCGTTCGCGCGCGCATAGAACTGGCGAAAGCTCTCGGCATCGCGCTCGCCGGACGGCATCACGGCATCGATCTGCCGCGATTGCCATTGCGCATACTCGTGCGGATAGCGCGCGGCGATGTCGGCATACAGCAAGCCTTCGAAAGCGCCGTAGCAGCGCTCGCGCAGCAAGGGGTCCGTCTGCACGGGCAAGCCTTTCACATCGGCCACGGCTTGCGCCGTTTGCTGCGCGCGTTGCAGATCGCTGGCGAGGATGGCGGCCAGCGGCTCATCGGCCAGCGCCTGCCCCAGCGCACAAGCTTGCGCCAGGCCCGCCTCGTTCAGGGCGATGTCGATATGGCCCTGCAGGCGGCGGCCCGCATTCCAGGCCGTTTCGCCATGGCGTATCAGTAAGATCGTGGTGCTCATGCTTTATTTCTTCAGGGTAAGTGCCAGCTCGGGGTTGAGCGAGTAGGCAACGACGAGCTGGGCTTCGTCGAGGATGTGGCCGTAGAGTGCGGCATGGGCTTGCTGCCCAGTAAAACGTTCGGGCAAGGCCAACTTTGGCACGTCGAGCGCATACAGGCGGAAAATGTAGTGGTGGATGCGCTCGTCATTCCACGGCGGGCACGGACCATCATAACCGTAATAATCGCCGGCCATGTCAGGATCGCCGGCAAACCAGCCCGTGTAGTCATTCAAGCCTTGGCGCAGCCCATTGCCAGTGCCGGCAGCCTTGCCGCGCGGCGTGATGCCGCTGGAAAACTCCCCGGCGGCAACAACCCGCATGGCGGGCGGCAAGTCGAGCAAGCTCCAGTGATAAAAATCGCCGCGCGGCGCCGTCAGCGGCAAGGCTTGGTCGTCGCGGTTGGCCAGGCTGGCGTCTTGCGGCGCATCGGGGTCGATGCAGAACAGGGCCAGCGACTCGGTGCCGTTCGGCACCTCGTCCCAGGCCAGATGGGGATTGCGGTTGCCGGCGAGGCGCACGCGGCTGGCCGGATCGATCTCGGCAAAGGCATACTCGGCCGGCATCAGGCCGCCATCACGAAACGTCTCGCTCCACAATTTCATCGCTTGCTCCTCTTTATCGTTATTGTTTTGCGTTCACTTGCAGCCAGAAGGTGACGGGGCCATCATTCGTCAGCGACACCTGCATGTCGGCGCCAAACTGCCCCGTTTGCACGCTCGCATGGCGGTGGCGCGCCTGCTCCACGAAATGCGTGAACAGGCGCAAGCCGTCCTGCGGCGCGGCCGCTGGCGTAAACGACGGGCGCGTGCCGGACTTGGTATCGGCCGCCAGCGTGAACTGCGGCACCAGCAGCAAGCCGCCGGCCACGTCCGTCACGCTGCGGTTCATCTTGCCCGCTTCGTCGGCAAACACGCGATAGCCGAGCAGCTTGGTCAGCAAGGCGTCCGCTTCCTTTTCCGTATCGCCCCGCTCGGCGCACACCAGCACCATCAGGCCGGCGTCGATGGCGCCGATAGTGGCGCCGGCAACGTCGACTTTCGCCTGCGTGACTCTCTGCAGCAGCGCGATCATGCCGTCAAGGTGACGCGCGCAAAGCTGCGCTTGCCAACTTGCAACACAAATTCGCCCGCCGCCACTTGCAAGCCCTTGTCGCTGATGACGGTGCCGTCGATGCGCACGCCGCCCTGGTCGATCTTGCGCATGGCTTCCGACGTCGATGGGCACAGGCCCGCTTGTTTCAGCAGCTGCGGAATGCCCAGCGGCGCGCCAGCCAGGGTCACTGCCGGGATATCGTCGGGAATGCCACCCTTCGAGCGGTTGACGAAGTCGGCCAGCGCATCTTCGGCCGCCTGCTGCGAGTGGAAACGGGCGACGATCTCTTGCGCCAGTGCAACCTTGGCGTCACGCGGATTGCGTCCGCCTTCCACTTCGCTCTTCAGCTGCGCCAGTTCGGCGATCGAGCGCCACGACAGCAGCTCGTAGTAGCGCCACATCATGACGTCGGAAATGCTCATCAGCTTGGCGAACATGGTGTTGCCCGGTTCCGTGATGCCGATGTAGTTATTCTTCGACTTGGACATTTTTTCCACGCCGTCCAAACCTTCCAGCAGCGGCATGGTCAAAATACACTGCTGCTCCTGTCCGTACTGCTTTTGCAGTTCGCGGCCCACCAGCAGGTTGAACTTCTGGTCCGTGCCGCCCAGTTCCAGGTCCGATTTCAGGGCCACCGAGTCGTAACCCTGCATCAGCGGGTACAGGAATTCATGCACGGAAATAGGAATGCCGCCCTGGAAGCGCTTGGTGAAGTCGTCGCGCTCGATCATGCGCGCCACCGTGTAATGGGAAGCGAGCTGGATGATGCCGCGCGCACCCAGCGGATCGCACCACTCGGAGTTATAGCGGATTTCCGTCTTGCTGGCATCCAGCACTAAAGATGCTTGCGCGAAATACGTCATCGCGTTAATCTCGATCTGTTCCTTGGTCAGCGGCGGACGCGTGACGTTGCGGCCCGAAGGGTCGCCGATCATGGAAGTGAAGTCGCCGATGAGGAAAATGACTTGATGGCCCAAGTTTTGCAACTGGCGCATCTTGTTCAGCACGACAGTGTGGCCCAGATGCAAGTCGGGTGCAGTCGGGTCCAGGCCCAGTTTGATGCGCAGTGGAACACCGGTTTTCTCGGAGCGTGCTAATTTTTGCGCAAATTCGCTTTCGATCAAGAGTTCGTCGACGCCACGCTTGGTAATCGCGAGGGCTTCTTGTACTCTGTCCGACAGCGGAAGTGCGGTCTGAGCGGCGTTAGCCTTTGTAGGCGATGCGGTGGTGTTGATTTCCATAAAATTTGACTGTAGATCTCAAAATGGTAGTAGGTTTGCGGAGTTTGCTATAATGCTCGATCCCATCAATCTTGCCGTATGAAAACGAACCAAAATAACAATAACAAAGAGCATTAGTTCAGGTCACGTTCAAGGGCAAATTTTAACTGATTGCATGAACCCTATACATAAAATCACAGGCTCACGCTTGTACACACAGCTGACGACGACACGCAAGGCACGCATTATTGGCGCGTCGGCAGTGCTGCTCGCCGTTGCCGCCTTCGGCGCTGTCGCTGTGTCTCCCATGGCACCCGACGCATCCGACTTGCCGGTCACGTCCATCGCCCAGAACCTGGAAATGCCTGATCTCGCTTCGCAAATTTCCGCGATGGAACAGGTAGACCAGAATTTCACCCACGAAGAAAAAGTCCGCGCCGGCGATACCCTCGCCACCCTGCTGACCCGTCTCGGCGTGGATGATCCGGCGGCTGCCAATTTCATCAAGACCGACAAGATCGCGCGCGGCGTGATGTTGCTGAAATCGGGCAAGCGCGTGCAAGCGCAAACGACCGAAAACGGCGACCTCAACTGGATGCGCGCCACCCTCGTCGATGGCACGGACAAATCGGTCAAGAACATCCTGATCACCCGCAAGGGCGACAAGTTCGTGGCCACGGAAGTGGCAGCCCAGCTGGAACGCCGCGTTGAAATGCACGCGCGCAAGATTACTTCCACCCTGTTCGCCGCCACCGACTCCAGCCTGGACGGCACCCGCCTGCCAGACTCGATTTCCGCGCAAATCGTGGAAATGTTCTCCACCAATATCGACTTCCGCTCCGACCTGAAACGCGGCGACGCATTCAATGTCGTCTACGAAACGTTCTGGCAAGATGGCGAATTCGTCCGAGCGGGCCGTATCCTGGCCGGTGAATTCACCAACCGCGGCACGACTTACCAGTCCGTTTGGTTCGAAGACCCAGCCAGCAAGCAAGGCGGCGGTTACTACAGTTTTGACGGCAAGTCGCTCAAAAAAGCCTTCCTGAAATCCCCCCTCGAATTCTCCCGCATCTCGTCCGGCTTCTCCATGCGCGTGCATCCGATTTCCGGCAACTGGAAAGCGCACAAGGGCATCGATTTCGCTGCAGCGACAGGCACCCCCATCCGCGCCTCGGGCGACGGCGTGGTCGATTCCGTCGGCAGCCAAAACGGCTACGGCAATGTTGTTGTCCTGAAACACTGGGCCAACTACACCACGGCCTATGCCCACATGAGCCGCTTCGCTTCGGGCCTGAAAAAAGGTCAAAAAGTCAGCCAGGGCGATGTGATCGGCTACGTTGGCACCACCGGCTGGTCCACGGGCGCCCATTTGCACTATGAATTCCGCGTCGGCGGCGTGGCACAAGACCCAAGCAAGCTGAACGTACAAGCCCAGGCGCCGTTGACGGCTGGCGAGCTGAGCCGCTTCCGCATGGTCTCCGCCGACATGATGCACCGCTTCACCCTGCTGCGTCCGAACGACACAGCACTGGCGTCGCGCTAAGCAACACAGCCTTCGGGCAATAGTCAAAGGCACCGCCCATGCAGATGGCCGGTGCCTTTGTTTTATGCGCAGAGGAAAATGCGGCACAATGTACCCCTCACTGACGCCTTCAAGGAAACACCCATGCTGTATATCGGTTTGATGTCGGGCACCAGCCTGGACGGCGTCGACGGCGCCCTGGTCGATTTTTCCGACGATGGCAGCGTGCGCAGTTTGGGCGACGCGTATATTGCCTTTCCCGCCAGCCTGCGCGCCGACCTGATGGCATTGCAAAGTGCCGGCCAGAATGAAATCGAACGCGAATCGCTGGCGGCGAATCAACTGGTGCGCCATTACGCCGACTGCGTCGCCATGCTATTGAGCAACGCGGGCATCGTCGCGGACGCCGTCGCCGCCATCGGCGCGCACGGCCAGACCATCCGCCACCGCCCTGAACTGGGCTTTACGCGCCAGTTGAACAACCCGGCCCTGCTGGCTGAACTGACGGGTATCGATGTCATCGCCGACTTGCGCAGCCGCGATGTGGCGGCCGGCGGCCAGGGCGCGCCGCTGGTGCCCGCTTTTCACCAGGCCATTTTCAATTTGCCCGGCCACACGCGCGTGCTGGCCAATATCGGCGGCATCAGTAATATCAGCGTGCTGCACGCGGACGGCACGGTGACGGGCTACGACACGGGCCCCGGCAATGCGCTGATGGATGGCTGGGTCCTGCAGCACCTGGGCCAGCCATATGACGCCAACGGCGCCTGGGCCGCCACGGGCAAAGTCTTGCCTGCCCTGCTGGCGGAATTGCTCAATGAAGCCTATTTTGACTTGCCAGCGCCGAAAAGCACGGGCCGCGACCTCTTTCACGCCGACTGGCTGCAAGGCAAGCTGGCGAATCACCCTGGCGCCCAAGCTGCCGACGTGCAGGCGACCCTGACGCAACTGACGGCCGCCAGCCTGGCGCATGCCATCGCGCGCGACGGGGCGCAGGCGGAAACGGTATATGTGTGTGGCGGCGGCGCGCAGAACGCCAGCCTGATGGCGGCGCTGGCGCACGCCTTGCCGGGCATGGCGGTAGAGTCCACGCAAGCGCTGGGCGTGGCGCCCAGCCAGGTCGAGGCGCTGGCGTTTGCCTGGCTGGCCTGGCGCTTTACGCAGCGCAAACCAGGCAACTTGCCGGCGGTGACGGGCGCGGCGGGCTTACGCGTGCTCGGTGCGCTATATCCGCGTTGAGCAGATGCAGAAACACAAATAGCGGATCATCGATCCGCTATTTTCTTGCTTGCCCCGTTTAATACTTAAACGGAGAAGGACGAACCGCAACCGCAGGTAGACGTCGCGGTAGGGTTTTTAATCACGAACTGCGCGCCTTCCAGGTCATCCTTGTAATCGATTTCCGCGCCGACCAGGTACTGGTAGCTCATGGAATCGATCAACAGCTGGACGCCATTCTTGACCATGGTGGTGTCATCTTCATTGACGATTTCGTCGAAGGTGAAACCGTACTGGAAGCCGGAACAGCCGCCACCCTGCACGAAAACGCGCAATTTCAGGTCTGGATTACCTTCTTCTTCGATCAGCTGCGCGACTTTTTCAGCGGCGCTATCGGTAAAGATAATGGGTGAAGGGATCACATCTTGCATTTCAGCGACGGCATTCATATCGGACACTCCTACTAGAAAACATTAACTCATTATAGACTGTTGCCGCAACTCGCGCTGCGGCCGCCGCTGATGCCGCTGGGCGGTGTTGTTCCTGCTCACATTTCCGACACGGCCAGGTGCAGCACGGGGTCGGCGCTGTCGTGGCGGCTGAGCTTGCCTTGCACCAGGGCGCCGCTGTGCATTTCCAGCACCTTGTAATAGACCTCTCCTACAATGCGGGCTTTTGGCTGGATTTCAAGCATTTCGGACACATACACGGGGCCATTGATCTCGCCGCTGACGACCAGGCTGGAGCAGCGCACTTCGCCATCGATGCGGCCCGCCTCGCCCAGCACCACATGCGTAGGCTCGCCCGGCTCGCCCGTGACATTGCCACGCACATGGCCATCGATGCGCAAGCCGCCGCAAAACAGCACGTCGCCCTCGATCCGCGTGGAAGCGCCGATCAGGGTATCGATGGGGTTTTTCGCGTTGCGCTCGAACATGAACGTCATCCTGTCGGGGTAGGTGGCAGTCCAATTTATCACAGGTCCGGCAAAAAGGCGCCGGACCTGCGCAAGCACGCCTGCCTATTTTTACGGCAGCAGGGCGATGTGTTGCAAACCGGCTGTTTCTTTCAGGCCAAACATCAAGTTCATGCACTGCACGGCCTGGCCGGAGGCACCCTTGACCAGGTTGTCTTGCACCACCAGCACGATGACGGTATTACCGCCTTCGGGACGGTGCAAGGCCAGGCGCAGCATGTTCGAGCCGCGCGTGGAGCGGGTTTCCGGATGCGAGCCGAATGGCATCACGTCGACGAATGGCTCATCCTTGTATTGCTCTTCGAACAAGGATTGCAATTCTTCATTGCTGACATCCTTGTTCAGCTGCGCGTACAGGGTCGAGTGCATGCCACGAATCATCGGCACCAGGTGCGGCGTAAAGGTCAGCGCCACTTTGTCGTCCGTGAAACGCTGCAATTGCGCCGTCGTTTCCGGCAGATGGCGGTGACCGGCCACGCCGTAGGCTTTGAAGCTGTCGCTGCTTTCCGAGAACAGGATGCCGATTTCCGCCTTGCGGCCGGCGCCGGACACGCCCGACTTGCAGTCGGCGATCAAGCCGCCTGCGTTGACCAGGCCCGCCTTGAGCAGCGGGTAAAAGCCCAGCTGCATGGTGGTCGGGTAGCAACCGGGGTTGGCGATCAGGCTGGCTTTTTTAATGTCTTCGCGGTTCAGTTCCGGCAAGCCATACACGGCCTGCTCGATCAGCTCGGGTGCCGTGTGGGGAATCTTGTACCACTGCTCGAACTTGGCTTGGTCTTTCAGGCGGAAGTCGGCGGCCAGGTCGATGACTTTCACGCCGGCGGCCAGCAGGGCTGGAGCTTGCGCCATGGCAACACCATGCGGGGTGGCAAAGAAGACCACGTCGCACTGTTCCAGATTCGCCTTGTCCGGCGAGGAAAACGCCAGTTTTACGTGGCCACGCAGGGAAGGATACATGTCAGCAACGGGCAAGCCATCTTCCTTGCGCGAGGTAATCGCCGTCAACTCGACATCTGGATGGGTAGCCAGCAAGCGCAGCAATTCCACGCCCGTATATCCAGTGCCGCCGACGATGCCAACTTTGATCATGTTCTTTCCTTGTGTATAGATTGAGATTGCATAAAGATAAAGGGAAACGCTACCCTTGCGGGTTTTCCGCGTATTTTACAGCGCAACGGCGCATCCCGCTGAAATGCAAAAAAGCCGCAGGACCGAAGTCCAGCGGCTTTTCGACCAGCACCTCGAAAGGTGCTGTAGCGTAAGAATTAACGCTTCGAGAATTGCTTTGCGCGACGTGCTTTGCGCAGACCAACTTTTTTACGCTCGACTTCACGTGCATCGCGTGTTACGAAGCCGGCTTTAGCCAGTTCCGGTTTCAACGCTGCATCGTAGTCGATCAGAGCGCGGGTGATGCCGTGACGAACTGCACCAGCCTGGCCCGACTCACCGCCGCCATGGACGTTGACTTTGATGTCGAAACGCTCGACATTGCCGGTCAGTTCCAGAGGTTGACGGATGACCATCAGACCTGTTTCGCGCGAAAAGTATTCGTTTGCTGGTTTGCCGTTAACAACGATCAAGCCTGTGCCAACTTTGATAAAAACCCGAGCCACTGCACTTTTGCGACGGCCGGTTCCATAATTGTAATTACCGATCATGTCAGTTCCTTAGAGAACAAGTGCTTTAGGTTGCTGAGCAGCGTGCGGATGGGAACCTTCCGCGTACACTTTCAGCTTCTTGATCATTGCGTAGCCGAGTGGGCCTTTAGGCAGCATGCCCTTGACCGCTTTCTCAAGCGCGCGACCTGGAAAACGCTGTTGCATTTTCTGGAAGTTGGTTTCGTAGATGCCGCCTGGATAGCCAGAGTGACGGTAGTAAATTTTCTCAGTAGCTTTGGTACCGGTCACACGCAGTTTGCCTGCGTTGATGACGACGATAAAGTCGCCGGTATCGACGTGAGGAGTAAATTCTGGTTTGTGTTTGCCGCGCAGTCGGAGTGCCACTTCGCTGGCAACACGTCCGAGGACTTTGTCCGTCGCGTCAACCACGAACCAATCGCGCTGGACTTCATGTCCTTTAGCGGAAAATGTTTTCATGTTGACTTCCTAATAGATTACACGCTCAAATGGTGGTTCCGCCGATGCTGCTATGCGGACTCTGCCTTATTTACTTTTCCTGAGCGAACGGAAAGCCGACAAGTATAAGCGGCTTTGCCTTGCCGCGTCAAGCTGCTATGCAGACCGGCTGCGGGCTGGCGGGCGGCACATGGACAGGCATTCCTCTATTACAATACAAAACGCTTACAATTTTCGGAGAGTACGATGGAATGCAAAGTCAGCTGGAATGGCCCGTCGGGCATGAGTTTTCGGGCAGAAACCGGCTCCGGCCACTTGGTGACCATGGATGGCGCGCCCGATGGCGGCGGCCACAACCTGGCGCCACGCCCCATGGAAATGGTCTTGCTGGGCACGGGCGGCTGCACCGCCTATGACGTGGTGCTAATCCTGAAACGGGGGCGCGAAGCCGTCAGTGGCTGCGAAGTGACCCTGAAGGCCGAGCGCGCCGACACCGATCCGAAAGTATTTACCAAGATCCACTTCCATTTCACCGTGCGGGGCAAGGCCCTGAAACCGACAGCCGTGGAACGGGCCGTGACTTTGTCGCACGACAAATATTGCTCGGCATCGATCATGCTGGCGAAAACCGCCGAGATTACGCACTCGTTCGAAATCATCGAGGAGTAGGTCGGGTAGGTCGGATTAGCGCGCCAGCGCGTAATCCGACAACACCAGTAACGCCAACAATGTGTCGGATTACGCGCGGCATTGCCGCGCTAATCCGACCTACAGGTAATACGCCGTTTTTGTCATCACTTTGCCCATGATACCCATCAGCGCCTTCACCGGCGCCGGCGTATCGATGGCGCCCAATCGCTGGGCAGCGGCGCCGTGTTCCACTTCATCGATGGCCATCTGCTTGACGATGGCGCGCGACTTGGCGTCCTGCGGCGGCAATTCCTGCAAGTGGCTGGCCAGGTGCGCTTCCACCTGGCGCTCCGTTTCCACCACAAAACCCAGGCTGCGGCCGTCGCCCATGCGCGCGGCGATGGTACCCAGCGCAAACGAACCCGCATACCACAGGGGATTGAGCAGGCTC
Organism: Janthinobacterium sp. PSPC1-1; assembly: GCF_049897625.1. Taxonomy (NCBI): domain Bacteria; kingdom Pseudomonadati; phylum Pseudomonadota; class Betaproteobacteria; order Burkholderiales; family Oxalobacteraceae; genus Janthinobacterium; species Janthinobacterium sp. PSPC1-1. The sequence goes on from NZ_JAFCWP010000007.1 coordinate 193,119, forward strand.
AGACGCGAGCCCAGCTCCGTCAGGCGCTGCGCCGTCCAGGCCAGGTGATCTTCCTCTTCGCGTCCCGCTTCGTCGAACTGGGCGCGGATGGCCGGGCTGTGCGCATAGCGCGCCTGCGAGTTGTACAGGGCTTGCGCGCACACTTCGCCCACGTGGTTGACGCGCATCAAGCCGGCGCTGTGGCGCTGCTCGGCCGGGCTCAGTTCCGCATCGGGCGCGTGCGCGGCCGGCGAGGGACGCGAGGCCAAGGCCACGCCCGCGATGACGCGCAAGGCCTTGTCGGCGCCAACAATCAAACGATCCAGGGGGTCAAAATGGCGGTTCGCGGTCATCGTGGGCTATTCATGTAAGGGAAAACATGAATTATAGGATGATCGGGGCCAGCCGTACCCACGCCGCGCGCAGGGTGAACGGGCTTTATTGACTTGTGCGCGCTTTTTCCTGCTCGATCCAATCGACCACGGGGCCGACGGCGTCCAGGCCGGACAGGCTTTTCGCCACGCCCAGGTTCAGTGAAATCAGGAAGGAAATGCTGTCGACGGGAATGTCCGGGCAGTATTCGGTAAACGCGGCGCGAAAACGCTCCGATTGCAGCACGCGCAAGACTTTCTCGCCACTCATGAATTGCAGCACGCTAGCAATGCTGTGCCCGCCACCTAGCGAGTGGTAGATAAAGCGGTTGTACTTCGCGTCGATCTGCTTGAAGTCGAGCGCTTCTTCCGTCATCAGGCCGGCCAGGTAGTACAAGCCCAGGCTGACACGGAAGAAACCGATGGCTTCGGCACTGGTCATGCCGGCGCGCGCCACAGCCAGTACCTTGTCCTGCATCGCCTGATCGATCGTTCGCATTGCACTCTCCCGCGCCGTCCGCCGGCGCCTACCGGGCCAGCTTGCATGAAGATGCTGTTTTTTTCAATAGACCAAACGATATTTCCACCTTGCAAGTTACATTTTTTGCATGCTACTCTCGTTCTTCACCGTCAAATGGATGAAGCACATGATTGAAGTCAAGCACTTGGCAAAACGTTTCCGCATGCCGCCCCACAAGGGCAAGGGCGTGCACGTCAGCGATCCGCGCGAACATGAGGGCTGGTTTCACGCCGTGCGCGACGTCAGTTTCAGCTGCGCCCCGGGCGAGGTGCTGGGCCTGCTGGGCCCGAATGGCGCCGGCAAGACCACCACCTTGCGCCTGCTGTCGACGGCCCTGCAAGCGGACGCGGGCAGCGCCCTCGTCAACGGCGTCGATGTGCTGCGGCAACCGCTGGTAGCGCGCCAGAGCATCGGTTTCCTGTCCGGCTCGACGGGCTTGTATGGGCGCCTGACGGCGCGCGAGAACGTGGAATATTTCGGCCGCCTGCACGGCATGCCGGCCGACAAGCTAAAACGCCGCTGCGATGAGCTGTTTGCCCTGCTGCAGATGGAGGAATACGGCGGCAAGCGGGCCGATCAGTTGTCGACGGGCATGAAACAGAAGTGCGCGATCGCCCGCACCGTCGTGCATGAGCCGCAGGTGGTGATCCTCGACGAGCCGACCACGGGCCTCGATGTGATGTCGGCCAAGATTCTGCTCGACTTCATCGCCAGCTACAAGGCGCTGCGCGTGCCGCTGATCTTTTCCACCCACCACCTGCACGAGGTGGAAAAGCTGTGCGACCGCGTCTGCATCATCAACCGCGGCACCACCGCCTTCAACGGCACGGTCAACGAACTGCGCCACCTGGGCGGCAGCGCGGACTTGTACGACGCCTTCGTCAGCGTCATCAACCAGGGAACCTGAGCCATGTGGACCATTTATCTGAAAGAGTTGCTGGAACTCACGCGCGACCGCAAGACGCTGATTTTCACCATCCTCATCCCCATCTTTGCCATGCCGCTGATCTTTGGCGGCTTCGCTTATGTTTCAAGCAATATGTTCAAGAACGCCAAGACGGCGGAAATGCGCTATGCGCTGTTCGGCAAGGACCATTCGCCGGGCTTGAGCGCGCGTTTTGCGCAGCAGCACAACTTGCGCGAAGTGCCGCTGGCCAGCGAGGCAGAGATTCGCCGCGCCATCGGCGACGACAGCATCAAGTTCGCCGTCGTCATTCCGCCGCATTTTGAAGAGGCGCTGCAGCAACATCAGCAAGCCACGGTCACTCTGCATTACAACAGCGCCAGCACGGTCGATGTGACCCAGCAGCGGGTGCGCGAGATCGTCGAGGCCTACAACGCCAGCCTGCGCGAAAGCGCGCTGTCGGCCCTGAACCTGAGTCCGGCCCAGCTGGCCTTCGCCCTGCACCCCATCGTGCTCGACAAGCAGTCGACGGCCAACGAACGCGAGCAGATGGGCGCCATCGTCGGCGGCATGCTGCCCTATTTGCTGCTGATGGTGTGCCTGACGGCGGCCATGTACCCGGCCATCGACCTGGGCGCCGGCGAAAAGGAGCGGGGCACGCTGGAAACCCTGCTGCTGGCACCCGTGCCGCGCAGCGCCATCGTGCTGGCCAAGTTCCTCGTGCTATTTACGGTGGGCATGACCTCGGCCGTGCTGATGGTGGGCAGCATGGGCGCCCTGCTGGCCATCTTCGGCAGCTCGCTCGAGGGCAACATGGCCGTCATGGTGCGCAGCATCGGCTTGCCGGATCTGGCCATGGTGACCCTGATGCTGGTGCCGACAGCCGCCATCTTTGCCTCGCTGCTGCTGTCGATCTCGATCTACGCGAAAAGCTACAAGGAAGCGGCCGGCATGATCACGCCATTGATGTTGTTCGTCATCCTGCCCACGGTAGCGGCCATGCTGCCCGGCGTCGAGCTGAACTGGATCTGGGCCATGGTGCCGCTGACCAACGTGTCGCTGGCCATGAAGGAGCTGGTCAAGGGCACTATGGATTACCGCATGTTCGGCGTGATCCTGGCCTCGACCACGGTGATCGCGGGCGCGCTGCTGATGCTGTGCCGCTGGTGGTTCAACCGGGAGTCGGTTTTGTTCCGTAACTGATATTCTCATGGCGGGCCGAAAGAGCCACAAGCGGCCCGCCGTCCACCCCCGCCAACTGCACTCTGGGCACGCGAAAATGCCGTGTATCGCATGCAACTGCCCAGCACGTCTTAAATTCAATACAATGCCAGCATAGAGTGGCCCTGTAGCATCGGGCAGCAACGCATGAGTCAGGAGTTGTATGGAATTGCAGATTCGAAAATTATCGAAGACCTACGCGAATGGCGTGGTGGCGCTGGATAACGTGTCGCTGACGATACCGCCCGGGATGTTTGGCTTGCTGGGCCCGAATGGCGCCGGCAAGTCGACCCTGATGCGCACCCTGGCCACTCTGCAGGAGTGCGATTCCGGCTCCATCTTCTTCGGCGACTACGACGTGCTCGACGACAAGGACGAGATCCGCCGCATGCTGGGCTATTTGCCGCAAGACTTCGGCCTGTATCCGAAGGTGACGGCGTATGAACTGCTCGACCACTTCGCCATGTTAAAAGGACTGTCGCAGCGGGCGCGCCGGCGCGAGGTCGTCGATGGCCTGTTGCAGCAAACCAATTTGTTCGACGTGCGCCACCAGCGCCTGGGCAGCTTTTCCGGCGGCATGCGTCAGCGCTTCGGCATCGCGCAAGCCCTGCTGGGCGACCCGAAACTGATCATCGTCGACGAGCCGACGGCCGGCCTCGACCCGCAGGAGCGTGTGCGCTTCCATAATCTGCTGTCCGATATCGGCGAAGACAAGACGGTGATCCTGTCGACCCACATCGTGTCCGACGTGGCTGACCTGTGCGCCAACATGGCCATCATCAACAAGGGGCATTTGCTGCTGTGCGGCAAGACCCTGGAACTGATCGACGAAGTCAGCTGCAAGATCTGGGCGCGCTTTGTCGAAAAGAAAGAACTGGCCAGCTTCCAGCAGCGCCACGCCGTCATTTCCACGCGCTTGCTGTCGGGCCGCACCCTGATCCACGTCTACAGCGACGACGACCCGGGCGACGGCTTCGAGGAAGCCATCGGCGACCTGGAAGACCTGTATTTCGCCACCATTGCCGGGCGCCACCGCGTCGCCCCGCAGTGCGACTGAGGGGGCAGCCATGTTTGCCATCGCCCGCTTTGAAGCGCGACAGCGGCTCAAACTGCTGTCCACCTGGGTGTATTTCGCCATGTTCCTGGCCCTGGCCATGCTGTGGATGGCCGCCGCCGGCGGCGTCTTCAAGGAAGCGAGCATCAGTTTCGGCGGCAAATTCCTGATCAACGCGCCGCGCTCGCTGGCGTTCACGTGCAGCCTGCTGGGCTGCTTCGGCGCCGTGGTGGTGGCCGCCATGATGGGCCGCTCGGTACAGCAGGATTTCGAGTACGGCATGCAGCATTTCTTCTTCAGCGCGCCGATCAAAAAATATCAGTACGTATTTGGCCGCTTCCTCGGCGCCTATCTGGTGCTGGCCGTGGTGTTTTCCAGCATCGTCATCGGTGCCTGGCTGGGCGCCTGGTTGCCCGGCATCGATCCTGAACGGCTGGGGCCGCAACGCGCGCTGGCCTATTTGATGCCGTATGTATTTACCCTGCTGCCGAACCTGTTCATCTTCGGCGCCATCTTCTTCGTCATCGCCGCCCTGACGCGGCGCATGCTGCCCGTATACATCAGCTCGGTAGTCATGCTGATCGGCTACCTGGTGGCGCCCTCGCTGGCGCGCGACCTCGACTACAAGACCCTGGCCGCCCTGATCGACCCCTTCGGCACCACGGCGCTGATACGCCTGACGGAATACTGGCCGAATGCGGAGCGCAACACGCGCCTGGTGACATTAGAGGGCGTGTATTTGCTGAACCGTGCCATCTGGTCCGGCTTCGCCCTGGTGGCCTTGCTGCTCGGCTACTGGCGCTTCCAGTTCCACGCCACGACGGACGCGGGCGCCAGCAAGCGCCGCAGCGACGGCGATGTGCCGCTGCGCCTGTCGAGCGCTTCGCTGTCCACGCAAGAAGCGCCTGATTTTGCGCAGCGCAACCTGGCCGCCCTGCTCGTCAAGATGAGCTGGCTGAACCTGCGCGAAACCATCAAGAACATCTATTTTGTCGTCATCGTGCTCGCTGGCGTGCTGACCATGTATGCGGGCGCGCTCGACATGGGTTCCATGTACGGCACGAATACCTATCCGGTGACGGAAAAAGTGCTGGACATGGTCAGCGCCTCGTTTGCGCTGTTCATGCTGATCATTACCACCTTCTATGCGGGCGAACTGGTGTGGCGCGAACGCGAGACCAGCATCCAGTTGATGCTTGACGCCCTGCCCGTGCCGAACTGGCTGCCGCTGCTGTCAAAGCTGTTCGCCCTGATCGGCCTGCAAGCATTGCTGAGCCTGGTCATCATGCTGTGCGGCATGTCGATTCAGGTCTTCAAGGGCTATTACCGCCTCGACCCCGGCCTGTACCTGGAATCGCTGTTCCTGTCGCACCTGCCCTACTACGCACTGATCGCCGTGCTGGCCATCTTTTTGCAGGTAGTGATCAATCACAAGTACCTGGCGTATTTCGCCATGATTCTGTACCACATCGCCAGCATCAGCTTTGCCTCGCTGGGCCTGGGCGACCCGCTGCTGCTGTACGCCAGCACGCCGGATTTCATCTATTCGGCCATGAACGGCGCCGGCCACTATGTGTTGCGCGAGCGCTGGTACTTGCTGTACTGGAGCGGCGCGGCCGTCATGCTGACGGTGCTGTCGCTGCTGTTCTGGCCCCGCGGCGCGCAGGATAGCTGGCGCATCCGCTTGCGCCTGGCGCGCCACGGCCTGACGCACGGCGTGCTGGCCAGCTTTGCCATCGGCCTGTTGATTTTCGTGGGCGCCGGCGGCGTGCTGTTCTACGTCTTTCACGTGGCCAACGATTACAAGTCCGAATTCGCCCGCGATGCGGACCGCGCCAGCGTCGAGCGCCAGTACCGCAAGTTTGCCGGCACGCCGCAGCCGAGAATCACCGACGTGAAACTCGATGTGGCCATCTACCCGGCGCAGCGCACCCTGGCCGTCACGGGCCGCTACATGCTGCAAAACAAGACCAGCCTGCCGATCAGCCACATTTTTGTGCAGCAAGACCCCACCGCCACCATGCGCCTGCGCTTTGACACGCGCGTGCACCCTGGCCTCGATGACGGCAAGCTGGGCTTTTACAGCTACCGCCTGGCCGCGCCGCTGGCGCCGGGCGCCAGCCTGGGCCTCGATTTCGACGTCCGCTACGCGCCGCGCGGCATCTTCGGCCTGGGCCAGGACACGCCCGTCGTGGCCAACGGCACCTTCTTCACGAATGCCGTGCTGCCGCACATCGGCTACCAGCCACAGCTGGAATTGACGGACCCGCGCGACCGCAAGAAACACGGCTTGCCGGCGCGCGAACGGGCCTTGCCGCGCGACGATGCACGGGGGCTGGCCGACAATTACGTCAGCATGGACGCCGACCGCATCAACTTTGACGCTACCGTCAGCACCGTCGACGGCCAGACGGCCATCGCGCCGGGCATGCTGGACAACGACTGGATCGCCAAGGGCCGCCATTACTTCCATTACACGATGGACCAGCCGATCCTGAATTTCTACGCGTTCCAGTCGGCCCGCTACGCCGTCAGGCACGAGCGCTGGCAGGATGTGGCCATCGACGTGTATTACCATCCTGGCCATGAATACAACCTCGATCGTTTCGTGCGTGGCAGCAAGGAAGCGCTCGATTACTACACGAAAAACTTCGGCCCCTACCAGCACAAGGTCTTGCGCATCGTGGAATTCCCCCGCTACGCCACGTTTGCGCAGTCGTTCCCGAACACGATTCCGTACTCGGAAGGCCTGGGCTTCATCGCCAAGGTGGACGACAAGAATCCGAAGGACCTCGACTATCCGTTCTACGTCACGGCGCATGAAGTGGCGCACCAGTGGTGGGCGCATCAATTGGTGGGCGGCAACACACGTGGCGCCACCGTGCTCAGCGAAACCCTGGCCGAATATTCGGCCCTGATGGTGATGAAAAAAACTGCGGGGCCAGCCAAGATGCGCCGCTTCCTGCGCTATGACCTGAATCAATACCTGATGGGGCGCAGCGAAGAACGCAAGAAGGAGCTGCCGCTAGCCGAGAATGAAAACCAGGCCTACATCCATTACCACAAGGGCAGCCTGGCCATGTATTTGCTGCAGGACATGATCGGCGAAGACAAGGTCAACGGCGTGCTGCGCGAGCTGCTGAAGACTTACGGCCAGAAGGGACCGCCGTATGCGAGCGTGACGGCGCTGGTGCAGGGCTTGCGCCAGGTCACGCCACCCGAGCAGGCTTACCTGATCGATGACCTGTTCGAGAAAATCGTGCTGTTCGACAATCGCGCCCTGTCGGCCACGGCCACCAAACGCGGCGATGGCAAGTACGCCGTCACTCTCAAGGTGCAGGCGAGCAAATTGACGGCCGGCGAACAGGGAGAGGAACACGATGCGCCCCTGCATGACTGGATCGAGATCGGTGTCGACGACGCGAATGGCCATCCGCTGCTGCGCGAACGCCTGCGCATGACGGCGCGTGAAGCGAGCTATACCGTCATCGTCGGCAGCCGGCCCGGCAAGGCGGGCATCGACCCCGACAACAAGCTGATCGACCGCAAGCCCGATGACAATATGGTCACCGTCGAGCTCGACGAACCATGACGAAAAATGGCCACCCTGAACAGGTGGCCATTTTTTTCAGTGTCACACGGGAATCAGGCCGCAGCGCAGCGCGTCACCAGGCTCAGGCTGATGCCCATCTCCGTCAGGTGCTGCATGTCGGCCAGGGTCAGGTCCAGCGGCGCATCGACCGTGTCGTCGCCGTTCAACTCCAGTTGCAGCTCGGCCACGATGCGCGGCATGCTGAACGTGACGCCGCGCGAGCGGCATTCGGCCAGGTAGCTGCGTATGCGCGAGGGCAACACTTGCGCTTTGGACGCCTGCGCGATGACGACTTCGAAGCCGGAATCGAGATGCACGCGCCCCGCCGCGCCCTTCGCCTCGCCCTTGCGCCATTGCCGTTCCGGATCGGTGGGCAAGACTTCGAGAATGGATTTGAGCGTGGGATCGTCCCCATGCACCGACAGCTTCACCATATTCATATTGCAAGACTTTCTAGTCAGGATGCCGCCAGGAAGACGGCACCATCATCAGACCGACAAGTCTACGCATGGAAGACAAATATGTCCATACGGCAATATTTAATATCTGCCAGCAATTTGGGCTATATCAACAACAGGCGGAACAGGATAGCTCCGCCTGCAACACACAATTACAGCACCACGCCGCGTGCCTGCAAGGCGGCCCGCACGCCGGCGCCGTAGGCGGCATCGGCCTGGTCGAAGTGGGCCAGCTGACGCTGCAAGGTTTCCGGCCGCACCAGACTCAAGGGACCGGCCAGGTTGTCGAACAGGTTCTGCTGCGCCTGGACGGACATCAGACGGAACAGATTGCCTGCCTGCGTGTAATCGTCTTCCATGCCGCGTCCATCATAGCGGGCTGCGCCGCCGTCGAGCACCAGCGCTGGTTCACCATGGCCCAGCCCTTGCGGCTGCGTGCCTGCCGCCGCCACGTTGGCGTAGTTTTGCGCCTCGCCACCGTTGTTAATGGCCATGCCGCCGTCGCGCTGCTGGTTGTGGAAGGGGCAGCGGGCCGCATTCACGGGCAGATGCTGGTGATTGGTGCCGACCCGGTACAGCTGGGCGTCGTGGTAGGCGAACAGCCGGCCCTGCAGCATCTTGTCCGGCGAGTAGCCCATGCCCGGCACGGCATTGGCCGGCGAAAAGGCCGCCTGCTCGACTTCCGCGTGGTAATTGTCCGGGTTGCGGTTCAGCTCAAAAATACCCACCGGCAACAGCGGGAAGTCGGCGTGCGGCCACACTTTCGTCAGGTCGAACGGGTTCCAGCCCGTGCGCTGCTCCCATGCATCGAGTTGCTCCTGCGTCGCCACTTGCAGCTTGACTTCCCACTGCGGGAAATCACCACGTTCGATGGCGCCGAACAAGTCGCGCTGGGCGTAGTCGGGGTCGGCACCGGCCAGGCGGCCCGCTTCCGCCGCAGGCAGATTCTTGATGCCCTGACGCGTCTTGAAGTGCCATTTCACGTACACGCGCTGGCCCTCGGCATTGATCAGACTATACGTGTGGCTGCCGAAGCCATCCATGTGACGATAGCCATCCGGCGTGCCGCGGTCCGAAAACAGCATGGTGACCTGGTGCAGGCTTTCCGGCGCATGGCTCCAGAAGTCGAACATCATTTCGGCCGATTTCAAGTTGCTTTGCGGATCGCGCTTTTGCGTGTGGACGAAATCGGGGAACTTGATCGGGTCCTTGATGAAGAACATGGGCGTGTTGTTGCCAACGAGGTCCCAGTTGCCCTCTTCCGTATAGAAACGCACGGCGAAGCCGCGCGGGTCGCGTTCCGTATCGGCACTGCCGCGTTCGCCACCGACGGTGGAAAAGCGCGCGAAGGTGGCCGTCTGCTTGCCCACTTCGGCAAACAATTTGGCCTTGGTGTAACGCGCGATATCGTGCGTGACGGTAAAGGTGCCGTAGGCGCCCGAGCCTTTTGCATGTACCACGCGCTCGGGAATGCGCTCGCGGTTGAAATGCTGGAGTTTTTCGATCAGGTGGAAGTCTTGCAGCAGCAGCGGGCCGCGGGGGCCGGCGCTGATGGAATTCTGGTTGTCGGCGACGGGAATGCCCGAGGCGGTACTGAATGGCGGCTGTTGGCGCATGGCTGCTTTTCCTTCGTTGTTGACTAATGGAACTAGTGTAACGAGGTCAACAACAAAGGAAAAGATAATTGATTTTATCGAATCAATAGATATTTACAATGAACAACCGTGGGCATCGCATACGCCGCCCAATTGCGCCTGCAGCTTCGCTGGCTGGCCCAGGTAATCGCCGATATCGATCACGGACAACTTGCCGCTGCCATCGTCGAGCACGAACGTGGGAAAGCCCTGCCCGCCCACCTGCGCCAGCAAGGCACGGCTGGCATCGATGTGCTGCTGCGTGGCGGCACCCGCCTGCCGCACATACTCGGCCTGGAAGGCAGCGCCATCCAGGCCCAGCTCTTGCGCCAGCGCCAGCAGCACGGGCAGGTCGGCGATGCGCAAGCCGTCCACGTAATGGGCGCGCTGCACGCGCTGCAGCATGTCCAGGCCCTTGCCGGCCAGAACTTCCGCCGCCAGGATGGCCGTGATCGGCGGTGCGGAATCCATCATGGCCGTGGTGTCGTTCAGCAAACCATTCACATAGGCGTCGCCGAAGGGCTGGCCCGACAGTTGCTCGATGCGCCGGTCATGCGGCAAGACGTAGCCGCGCCATTCGGGCGTGATCTGGCGGCGATTGCTGCCCGTCATCATGCCGCCGCCGTGGAAGGCCACCGTCAGGCCGGGCACGGCGCGCGCCGCCTCGACCAGCGGCGCGGCGCCGTAGCACCAGCCGCACAGGGGATCGAAAATGTAGTGCAGTGTGGGCATGGCGACCTCATTGTTGCTGTTTACCATTTCATTTCGCCTTTTGCCACCTTGGCGCTCGTTTCCAGGGCGCCGTCGAGGCCCAGCTTCGGATAGCGCATTTTCATGGCCTCGATCAGGGCGGCAGAATTGGCGGCCTTGGCCGTTTCAGCTTCAAACGTCACCAGGTAGTCACGCGTAAAACTGATGCTGTCGGGCGTCAGGGGCGAACCCACCTTGAAGTGGCCGGGCACGACGGTCACAGGTTTCAAAGCGGCAATGCCGTCCAGGGTCTTGAGCCAATCCTGGCGCGATTGCAGGCTTTGCGTATCGGCCGTCCAGACGTGCAGGTTGCCAAACAGCACCACGCCGCCGACGACGGCCTTGATCGACGGGATCCATACATAGGTGCGCGAAGGCGTCGGGCCGGCGATATCGAGCGACTGGCCTTCCAGGCTGATGCGCTTGCCCGTCAACGCTTCGGGAATGACGATGCCGTGCGGTGCGTTGTCTTTCAGAATCGGGCCCCAGTAGGCGACCTTGGCGTCAGCCTTGCGGCGGATCTCGGCCACGGTGTCCGGCGTGGCGACGATTTTTGCCTGCGGAAAAGCTGCCTTGATCACGTCGAGGCCAAAGTAAAAATCGGGATCGCTGTGGCTGATGTACACCGTCGTCAGTTTCTTGCCGCTGGCGCGGATCTTTTCCACCAGCTTTTGCGCTTCGGCGCGCGAAAACTGTGCATCGATCAGCACGGCGTCATGCTTGCCTGCGACCAGTACGGAAGCGACGGGGAAGATGGCCGCTTCGCCCGGGTTGAACACTTCCAGGGTCAGGGGTGCGCTGGCGGCGGCCGAGGCGGCGCCGGCGGCAAACAGGGTGGAAACAAGAACGCTGCTGATAGATTTGGAGAACATGATGCGCCTTTACAAGATGATTGGGATGTATGCATCTTACGTTGCTTGATTCGGTAGAAAAACCCAATAAAATGCAATAGTTTGTTGCATATTTCGATGCAATCTAACGATGGCAGGCACGCTACGCTGTATTTTTCCACCGAGGACGTGCGCTAAAGCCACACCACAGGCTGCCACGTAGCGGCGTCACAAAAGGTGTCACGGCGTCATGAGGATGTCACATTGAATTGTTATCTTGCTAGCTCTTTCAAACCTAGCCGGATGAACCACATGACACGCAGAAAAATTTCCGTCGCTGGCTGCAGCGTCGCCATCACCCTGATGCTGGCCGCCTGCGGCAGCGACGCCAAAAAAGAAGAGGTAGTGGCCGAAGCACCGCCGAAAAACGTCATCTTCTTCCTCGGCGATGGCATGGGCCTGACCACCATGACGGCGGCGCGCATCTACTCGGTAGGCGAAGAAGGCGCACTGACCATGGACACCTTGCCGGAAACGGCCTTCGTCAAGACCTTCTCGAACGACGCGCAAGTCACTGACAGCGCGCCATCGATGGCTGCCTACATGACCGGCGTCAAGATGAACAATGAAGTCATTTCCATGTCGGCCAACACGCTCGCCATCGATCCGGGCAAGGATGCCAACGGCAACAAGCTGGTCAACAAATGCGGCACCGGCAACGGCACGCCCGCCACCACCTTGCTGGAACTGGCCAAGGCCAAGGGCTACGCGGCCGGCGTCGTCAGCACGGCGCGCGTGACGCACGCCACGCCGGCGGCGACCTACTCGCACATCTGCCACCGCGACCTGGAAAACGATATCGCCGCAGCCCTCGTACCAGGCGGCACGGGCTACAACAGCGCCCTGGGCACCACCGGTCTGGAAGTGGTGCTCGGCGGCGGCGCGCAATTCTTTACGCCATTCAAGAACGGCGGCAAGCGTTCCGACGATCGCGACCTGGTGGCCGAGCTGAAAGCGAAGAGCTACACCATCGCCAACAACGCCACCGACTTCAAGGCTGTCGATGCGGCCAAGACGGATCGCCTGTTCGGCGTATTTACCTCCAGCCACATGAGCTACGACCTGGACCGCGATGCGGCCAAGGAACCTAGCCTGGCGGAAATGACCACCAAGGCCATGGATGTATTGGCCAAGAACAAGAAGGGTTATTTCCTGATGGTCGAAGGCGGCCGCATCGACCATGCGCTGCACGAAACGACGGCCAAGAAGGCCCTGCAAGACACGGTTGCTTTTGACAACGCCATCAAGGCCGCCATCGAAAAAGCCAAGCTCACCGATCCGACCCTGGCCAATACCCTGATCGTCGTCACGGCCGACCATGACCACACCCTGGTGCTGAACGGCTACGCCAAGCGCACGGGCAAGACGGCTGCCGGCAACGCTGGCGTGCTGGGCGTGGTGAAGAACTACGTCACCGGCGCGGTCGAGAAAGATCTGGACGGCGCACCGTACTCGATCATCGGCTTCGGCAATGGCGAAAAGCGCACGCAATCGAGCCGCGCCGCCATGGCCAGCCTCGATGAAACCGTCACCAGCGCCAATACTTACCACCAGGAAGCGGTGATCCGCACTGCGGTCGGCAATGAAACCCACGGCGGCACCGACGTCTTCCTGGGCGCCATCGGCAAGGGTTCGGAAACCTTCCTGGGCACCATCGACAACACCACAGTATTCGGCCTGGTCAAGACCGCCGGCGGTCTGTAATCCCCAAGAGACAAGAATTGGACAAGCACATGAAACTTGCATCGAAACCCGCCGCACTGAAATCGGCCCTGAAACTCTCCTTGCTGACCACGCTCGTGGCCGCCAGTGTCGCCAGCGCCTACGCCGCCGACGCCAAGAACGTCATCTTCTTCCTGGGCGACGGCATGGGCCCCTCCGTCGTGACGGCGGCGCGCATCTTCAAGTACAAGGAAGAGGGCAGCCTGAACATGGACAAGCTGGAACGCACGGCGCGCATCAAGACGTTCTCGAACGATGCGCAAACGACGGACAGCGCCCCATCGATGGCCGCCTACATGACCGGCGTCAAGATGAACAATGAAGTCATCTCGATGGCGCAGGAGACCATCGCCAAGGAACCCGGCCGCGACGCCAACGGCAACCTGGGCGTGGACAACTGCCCGGCCGGCGGCAAGAGCGTGCCGACCATCCTGGAACTGGCAAAAGCCAAGGGCAAGGCCGTGGGCGCCATCACCACCACGGAATTGACGCACGCCACGCCGGCAACGACCTTCTCGCACATCTGCAACCGCAATGCGCAATACGCGATCGCCGCGCAAACGGCGCCAGGCGGCGCCGGCTACAACACGGCCCTGGGCGACGGCGTGGACGTGCTGATGGGTGGCGGACGCAACCACTTCACGCCATGGTCCGCCAGCAACAAGGCCGGCCGCGCCGATGGCCGCGACCTGCTGGCCGAATTCGCGGCCAAGGGCTACACCGTGGCCGCCAACAAGACAGAAATGGCTGCCGCGCCGAGCAACAAGAAGTTCATCGGCCTGTACAGCGCGAAGAGCCACCTCGACTATGAACTGGACCGCACCTCGTCCAAGCCATCGGCCGACGGCGCCAACCAGCCTAGCCTGTCGGAAATGACGCTGAAAGCCATCGACCTGCTGTCGAAAAACAGCGCTGGCTACTTCCTGATGGTCGAAGGCGGCCGCATCGACCACGCCTTGCACGGCATCAATGCCAAGCGCGCGCTGGTCGACACCATCGCCTTCGACGACGCCATCAAGGCGGCCATCGACAAGGTCAGGGAAACCGATCCGAAGCTGGAAAATACCCTGATCGTCGTCACGGCCGACCACGACCACACCCTGGCGTTCAACGGCTACGGCAAGCGCGGCAATCCTATCCTCGACATCAACCGCGGCTACAAGGATAACCAGCCAAGCAAGGATGAAGACGGCAATACCTACACCACCCTGGTGTTTGGCAACGGCCCGAACCGCCCTGACCTGCGCACCAACGTCGACAGCGCCACGGCCCTGTCCGACAACTACCTGCAAGAAACAGGCGTGCGCCTGGCCAGCGAAACCCACGGCGGCGGCGACGTCAAGCTGCTGGCCACGGGCGCTGGCGCCAAGGCCTTCAAGGGCACGCTGGATAACACCAAGGTGTTTGACTTGCTGAAGGCGGCATTCGGCTTCTGATCTGCATCAACACGGTAACCCCACCGGGGCGGATGGCAGTTTGCCCTCCGCCCCCTTTGCACGATAAAGGCAACACCATGAAATCGACCCTGATCGCCGTCCTCCTGGCCGCCGGCTTTGCCGCCAGCGCGCAAGCCGCTCCGGCACCCCCTTCCGCTCCCGCCGACCTGGACCTGGGCATCACCTATTACAGCCGCGTGCTGACGCCGGAAGGCGTAACGCGCGAAAGCCGCTACGAAGAAAAAATGCTGCGCCGCCCCGGCCACGTGTGGGTCGAGCGCGTGCTGGCGCCAGCGACCGACGCGCATGCCGGCCACAAGCATGGCGACAACACCAAAGTGGCGCTGAAGGCCACGCAGCATGAACACAAACACTTCAATCCTGTGCTGATACCCCGCCACGTGATGCTGGAAAAGAACACAGTGCGAGTGGAATACATCGATGCACACGACAAGATCGTCGTCTCCATCCCCAAGGCCGAGTACGAAAACGTGAATTTCGACGGTTCCTGGGAAAACAGTTTTTATCTGCTGGACCCGAAACTGGTCACCGCCATGCCACTGTCGAAACAGGCATCGAACGTGACGGGTGCGCGCTGGCGCGAAGTGGAAAAGAATGGCGTGTTCCAGCGCATCCTGTGGGATGAGCAAAAACAGATTCCGCGGGTCATCGAAAGCGGCGACCGCGCAAATACCTTCTATCGCCGGGTCGACGTCAAGCTGCAAGCGACCGTCAGCAAGGCGCAGCCGTGGGCGAATTTGCAAAACTACGCGCAGCGCGAGTATTCCGATTACCTGGACTAAGAGCCAACTAAAATCGGGACGTAAAAAAGCCAGGGACATCCCTGGCTTTTTTTTGGCTGGCGCCCGATTACTCGGCCACTGCCGCTTTCTTCACTGGCGCTTTTTTGGCGGCTGGCTTTTTCACGGCCGCAGCTTTCTTCGCTGGCGCTTTCTTCACGGCAGCCTTCTTGACGGCCGTTTTCTTCGCTGGCACTGCGCCCTCTTCGCCTTCGACCTCGGTCGCTGCCGCCTTGGGCTTGGCGCCCGGCTTGGCCTTGCGCTCTTCAAACTCGAAGCTCACCTTGCCATCCTTGCCGCGTACGAGGAAAGCCTTGAACGGGCGACGGGTACGCTGCGATACAAAGCCCGGCAGCAAGTCCGTCTTGCCATCATTGAGCAGTTTCGCCATTTGTTCCGGCAAGATTTCCTGCTGCAAGATGATACGGCCGCTGCGGAAATCGCACGTCTTCGGCTTGGCCATGCTGTGTTCGCACACATAGGCCAGGCCCATTTCATACACGCCGGCGTTGCACTTGGGGCAAGGTCCCACGGGCGTCTGGCCCGTGAAATCGACGCCTTCGCCATCTTCGCTTTCGTCGTTCTGGCCGAAATCGAATTCCAGCTTGAAATTCTTGATCTCTTCATCGCGCACGATGCGCAGGATGGCGGCGAACGGACGGCCCATCTTCGAGCGGAAACCTTGCAGCGGGCCGATGGTGCGGTCCTTCAGCAATTGCTCCACTTCGGCGATTTCGAACTGGCGCGAACCCGGCGTCTTGCTCATCGAGAATTCGCACTTGGTGCAGGCGAAACGACGGTAGTTTTCCTTCACCACGCCGCTGCAATTCGGGCAGGGCGTTTCCAGGGTGGCGTAATCGCCGGGAATGGTGTCGTTGTCGTATTCCTTGGCGCGCTTGACGATGATTTGCGTCATCTGCGCGATTTCACGCATGAATTCTTCACGCGAAATCTTGCCTTTTTCCATCTGCGACAGCTTGTATTCCCACTCGCCCGTCAGCTCCGGCGCCGTCAATTCATTGACGCCCAGGCCTTTGAGCAAAGTCATCAGCTGCGAGGCCTTGGCCGTCGGGATCAGTTCCCGGCCTTCGCGGATCAGATAGCGTTCTGTCAGCAAGCCCTCGATGGTGGCTGCGCGCGTTGCCGGGGTTCCAAGACCCTTGCCAGCCATCGCATCGCGCAGCTCGTCGTCGTCGATCAGCTTGCCGGCGCCTTCCATGGCCGACAGCAATGTCGCTTCCGTGAAGCGCGCGGGCGGTTTCGTTACCAGGCCGTTGGCGTTGACGCTTTCCGTCTGCACTTTCTCGCCCTTGGCCACTGGCACCAGGTTGCCGTTGCCATTGCTTTCCTTGTCGGCGTCCGTCGACGCTTCCTTGCCGTAGATGGCCAGCCAGCCCGGATTGGTCATGACCTTGCCTTCAGTCTTGAACTGATGGCCGGACACTTCCGTGTAGCGCGTGGTGACCTGGAATTCCGCAGGCGGGAAGAACACGGCCATGAAGCGGCGCGTGACCAGGTCGTACAATTTTTGTTCCGGCTCGGACAAATTCTTTGGCGCGATCGTCGTCGGGATGATCGCGAAGTGATCCGAGATCTTGGTATTGTCGAAGATGCGCTTGTTCGGCTTGACCCAGCCCTTGTCGATGATCTGCTTGGCGAACTGGTGGTAGTTGCTGTTTTCCTTGACCGTTTCCAGCGCCTGCAGCACGGTCGGCATGTAGTCTTCCGGCAGGTGGCGCGAATCGGTACGCGGATACGTCAGCACCTTGTGCTTTTCATACAGCGCCTGGGCCAGGCCCAGGGTGTTCTTGGCCGAGAAGCCGAAACGCGAGTTGGCTTCGCGCTGCAGGCTGGTCAGGTCGAACAGGCCCGGCGCCATCGAGGTGGTCGGTTTCGATTCTTCCGTGACGATGCCCTGGCGGCCGCGGCAAGCGGTGGCGATCGAGTCGGCAGCCGTCTTGCTCCACAGGCGCTCGGCGCGCTTCTCGGGGTCGTTCTCGTCTTTCTTGAACTTCGTGTCGAGCCAGCGGCCTTCATAGATACCGGCCGCGCAGACGAATTCGGCGCGCACTTCCCAGAAGTCGCGCGGCACGAATTTTTTAATCTTGTCTTCGCGTTCAACGACGATGGAGAGCGTTGGCGTCTGCACGCGGCCCACGGTGGTCAGATAGAAGCCGCCCTCTTTCGAATTGAACGCCGTCATGGCACGCGTGCCATTGATACCGATCAACCAATCGGCTTCCGAACGGCAGCGGGCCGCGTCGGCCAGCGGCAGCATTTCTTCATCGCTGCGCAGGTGCGAGAAACCGTCGCGGATGGCGCCCGGCGTCATCGACTGCAGCCACAGGCGCTTGACCGGTTGTTTGGCCTTGGCGTTTTGCGCGATCAGGCGGAAAATCAGCTCGCCTTCGCGCCCCGCATCGCATGCGTTGATGAGGGTGGTAACGTCTTTACGTTTGATCAGCTTGTTTAATACTTTGAGGCGCGCTTCCGTCTTGGCGATCGGGTTCAGCGCGAAATACGGTGGAATCATCGGCAAGTGCGCGAAACTCCATTTGCCGCGCTTCACGTCGAATTCTTCCGGTACGGCGATCTCCAGCAAGTGGCCGACCGCCGACGACAGGACGTATTCATCCGATTCAAAGTACTCATCGTGCTTGGTGAAGCCGCCAAGCGTCTTCGCGATATCGTTCGCGACAGAAGGCTTCTCGGCGATGATGAGGGTTTTTGTCATATTTTGTGGTCTCGAAAAATGCTCTAGGATAGTTTCAGCATGCGCATCATACAGTGCATTGCCAGGCGCCGACGCTTTTGTCTGCGCAAGGCCTTGTGACTTGTGGTCTTGTCAAGCGGCCAATGATAAGCGCCTATTGAAGAATTCGGCAAGTTATCTGCAAGCAAGAATGCGCCAGCGCAAACACAATGGGCTGGCGTGCGCGCCGGTGCAGGGCATCTTAAAGGGGATGGCGCGGCAGCGGCGCCAGGATCGGGCCCAACGGCTGCAGTGGCAGCCGCAAGACAGCATAAAAATGTTCAGGGCAAGGCGCAGCGTCGCAGACAGTACGCCAGTACGGCAAGACGCTGTAACGCCGCCATGGACATTTTTATTAGTGCAATAGGCGGGGAGGCAGGTCTTCGTCGTCGACAAACAGATCGTCGAACATCAGGGCATCCGGTTCCTTGCCCTGGCTCCACAGCAGCATCAGCACGATGACTTTCAGCTTGCCCAGCGAAACGGGCGCCTCGTCGAGCGCCAGCGCCCGTTCGATGACGATTTCACGCTGCAGCGGCGAGAGCACCTTGGCGCTTTCCAGGAACTGGATGAAACCGATGGCGGCCGTGCCCAGCACGTCGCTTTCCTGCTGCACATAGAAGCGCGTGCCCGTGGAACTGGCCGTCAGGGTTTGCTCGACACCGGCCATGGCGTTCAAGTCCGTCAGCCAGACAAGCGCTTCGGAAATCTCCACGTCGTCGAAACCGACGGCCGACAGTTTGCGCGCCAGGACGGCCGGCTCGGGGCAGGCGTCGGGGCGATAGTAAGTCTCGTAGAGGTACACCAGGATATCGAACATGGCTCTACTCTATCAGCTAAGTTCGCTGCGACACAAGGGTGCGCACCGACAAAGCGCGCCCGTGCGGCAAGGCCGCCACACAAGTGCCTAGCTGTCATTTGCAGCGTTGAAACAGTCCTCCCGGCAAGCGTTCAAGCAGCCCCGCCAGCTCCAGCGCCAGCAACTCGCCCATCAGCACGCCCATGGCCAGGCCGCTGCGCGCGGCCAGGGTATCGGCATCGAGGGGATCGTGGCCCAGTGCGGCCAGCAGCGGCGTCTCGTCTGCCACCGCTGGCGGCACGAGGGGAACGCCGCCCAGCCACTGCAACTCTTGCAGCACGTCATCGGCCGACTCGACCAGCTTGGCGCCCTGCTTGATGAGCGCATGGCAACCCTTGGCCAGGGTGGCATGGATGGAACCGGGCAAGGCATACACATCGCGCCCCTGCTCGCCGGCCAGGCGCGCCGTAATCAATGAACCCGATTGCGCCGCCGCCTCGATCACCAGCACGCCGCGCGCCAGACCGCTGATCAGCCGATTGCGACGCGGAAAGTTACCTGGCATGGCCGGCAAGCCCAGCGCGTACTCGCTGACGATGCAGCCTTGTTCGGCAATTCTTTGCGCCAGATCAAGGTTGCGTCGCGGATACACCAAATCGGCGCCCGTGCCGATCACGGCCACGGTGGCGCCCGCGCCGCGCAAGCCGCCCTCGTGCGCATGCGTGTCGATGCCCAGCGCCAGCCCGGAAATGATGGTCAAGCCCGCCGCGCTGAGGGCGTGCGCAAAAGCGGCCGCATTCTGCATGCCCTGTGCGCTGGCATTGCGGCTGCCAATGATGGCCACGCCAGGACGCGACAGCAGTTCCGCCCGCCCCCGTACATATAACAACAGCGGCGGATCGGCGATTTCCAGCAACAGCGGCGGATACGCGGCGTCTGCCAGGGTCAGCACGGCATTGCCGGGGCGCTGCAGCCACTGCAGGGTAAGCGCCAGCTGGCTGTTGGCCACCGGTTTGGGCGGTTGCACGATGGCACGCGCCACGCTGGCCGGCACCACCTCGCGCAAGGCATCGAACGGTGCGGCAAAGATTTTCGGCGGCAAGCCGAAGCGGGCCAGCAAGGCGCGCGCCGCCACCGGCCCCACGCCGGGCAGATGCTGCAGGCGCAGCCAGCCCGCCAGTTCCGTGGCCGTGTCTGCCGTTGTTGCAATTGCATGCATGACAACCTCACTGTGTACTGTGCCCTCCCATGCTAGCGCCCTGGCAGGCGCGCGATACCGACGCGCGCAAGGATGCGTGCAATGGCGCCGCAAAACGGCCCCGCATCCACAGCGCCATGGGCGTCTGTGATAAAATTTCCCTTTGCAGCAAACGAATAGCGCACTGGCAAACGCATCTGCCGCGCCGTTGCGCCATACGCGCCCAACCGTAGCGTACTCAAATAAAATAGCCCTGCCATCGTTCGCATGGCCCAGGCATGAATAATCCGGCGCACCGGCGCCCACCTTAACCAGTCGAATCCGTATGTCCATATTAAATATCCTGCGTTACCCCGATCCTCGCCTGCACACGATCGCCAAGCCCGTCACCGAATTTGGCGAGCACCTGCAAACCCTGATCGACGACATGGCCGAAACCATGTACGACGCCCCTGGCGTCGGCCTGGCCGCGTCGCAAGTGGACGCGCATATCCAGATGATGGTGATCGACATCACCGAAGAGAAAAACCAGCTGCAAGTGTTCATCAACCCGGAGATCACCTGGGCCAGCGAAGAAAAGCAGGTCTACGACGAAGGCTGTTTGTCCGTGCCTGGCGTGTACGATGGCGTCGAGCGTCCGGCCCGCATCAAGGTGCGCGCCTTGGACCGTCACGGCAAGCAGTTCGAACTGGAAGCCGATGGCTTGCTGGCCGTCTGCATCCAGCATGAGATGGATCATTTGCTGGGCAAGGTATTCGTCGAATACCTGTCGCCGCTCAAGCGCAACCGCATCAAGGCCAAGATGATCAAGGAAGTCCGTGGTCTCGAGCGCGAAGCGAGTCTGCGCGCTCAGAACCGCCGCTTCTAACACCTGACCAAACCTACTGCGCGTCGCGACTTGCGGCCTGCGATGCTCTCTGCCTCGGCGGCCCCGTGCCCAGCACAGTTCCGCTTCTCAGCCACAATTCGCTTCCGCTCGCTACGGTTTTGTAAGGTGTTAAAGGAGTTTTTGCAGTACTGCTGATAGACTAAGCAGCAACAGTAGCCGTTCCACCATGCCAGCCTGGCGCCTCCGGCGCGGGCCTGCGCACCTCACGTCAAGGAACCATATGAAAGTGATCTTCGCAGGCACGCCTGAATTCGCCGCCACGGCCCTGAAAGACTTGCACGAAGCGGGCTTCGACATTCCGCTGGTGCTGACCCAGCCCGACCGCCCGGCCGGACGCGGCATGCAACTGCACGCCTCGGCCGTCAAGCAATATGCGCAGGAACACGGCATCGAAGTGCTGCAACCCTTGTCCCTGCGCATGGACAGCAAGGATCCGCAGCGCGCCGCCGAGGCAAAGGCAGCCCACGAGCGCCTGCTGGCCACCGACTACGACGTGATGGTAGTGGCGGCCTACGGCTTGATCTTGCCGCGCAGCACGCTCGATATCAAACCTTGCATCAATATCCACGGTTCATTGCTGCCGCGCTGGCGCGGTGCGGCGCCGATCCACCGCGCCATCGAGGCCGGTGACGATGAAACGGGCGTGACCATCATGCAAATGGAAGAAGGCCTCGATACAGGCCCCATGCTGGCCATCGAGCGCACGCCCATCGAAGCGGGCGATTCCACCGCGAGCCTGCACGACAAGCTGGCCACGCTGGGCGGCAAGATGATCGTCGAAACCCTGCGCAAGATGCAGCAGCAGCCGCTCGAAGCCGTGCCGCAGCCGGAAGCAGGCGTCACCTACGCGGCAAAAATCGCCAAGGACGAGGCGGCGCTCGATTTTAGCCAGCCTGCGCTGGAACTGGGCCTGAAAATCCGCGCCTTCAATCCGTTTCCCGGCGCCTGCGGCCAGGTCGATGGCGTCACCATCAAGATCTGGGCCGCCGAGGTAATCGAAGCGGACAGCAAGGAAGCGCCGGGCCAGGTACTGGCGGCCGACGCTCAGCACGGTATCGTCGTAGCCTGCGGCGATGGCTCCCTGCGCCTGACGGAACTGCAAAAACCGGGAGGCAAGCGTCTGCCTGCCGCCGAATTCATCAAGGGTTTCCCGCTGGAAGGCAAACGCTTCGTTTAGATTTACGGCAAGCACCCCATGGACCAGCTAACCGCCCTGCGCGCCCTGCGCCGCGTCGTGGAACTGGGCAGTTTCACGGCCGCCGGCGCCGCGCTGGGCATCTCGCACTCCATCGTATCGCGCCAGATCCGCCAGCTGGAAAGCCAGTTGGGCGCCCAGTTGCTCAATCGCACGACGCGCCGCTTCGCCCTGACGGCCGCCGGCCAGGAATACTATCTGGCCAGCCGCGACATTCTCGACGCGCTCGATGCGGCCGACCGCGCCGTCGCCAGGCACCAGGCGCAGCCGTCCGGCAGCCTGCGCATCAATGCGCCGATGGCTTTCGGCACCCTGGAACTGGCCGCCTGGCTGCCCGCCTTCAGCCGCCAATACCCGCACATCCACATCGACCTCGTCTGTAATGACCGCATCGTCGACCTGATCGACGATGGATTCGACGTGGCGCTGCGACTGGCGCGCGGCTTGCCCGATTCCACCCTGGTGGCGCGCCAGTTGGCCAGCAGCCGCACGCTGGCCATCGCTGCGCCCGCCTACCTGGCCCGCCATGGCCATCCGGCCACGCCACAAGACCTGACGCAGTACAATTGCTTGATGTACACCTCGGGCGACAAGCCAGCGGAGTGGTTGTTCACGGATAGTGACGGCGCCACGCACAAGGTGGCCGTGCGCGGCAGCCTGCAAGCCAATACCAGTGTCGCCCTGCGCGAAGCCGCCGTGGGCGGCATGGGGATTGCCGGCGCGGCCGCCTTCATCGTGCGCGACGCGCTGCACAGCGGACAGCTGGTCGAGATATTACCCGGCTACACCTTGCGCCCGCGCACCTTGTACGCACTGTATCCCCACAGCCGCCAGCTGTCGCCGAAGGTCAGGGTCTTCATCGATTTTGCTGTGCAGCACTATCAAGATCGCCATTGGGATTAATCACGACTGCTGCAGCGCCTTGCGCACGGCGCGAAACTGCTGCGTCAAGCCGCCATAGCCCCAGGCCGCCTGGCGCGCGTCATGCACGTGGATGTAGCTGACGTCATGCAAGGCGCCGAGATACTCCTGCATGGCGGCGAACACGGCGGCGATATAGGCGGCTTTTTCCGCTGCCGTGTTCGTTTCATCGCTGATCAGGATATCGAGAAAAAAACTGGCCTTGCCCTGGGCTTGCAGCGAGGGTCCGCCGACAAACCAGTGCGCCGCATCGACATGGCTGATCGCCACCGACGTCAAGTCGGGCGCCTTGTGCAGCAGCCGCGCCGTCAGGGCGCTCAGGGTGGCGGCGATGGCGGCCGACTGGCGCGCATCGGGCGCGGTGGACAAACGCAGGTTCAGGATGGGCATGGGATGCTCCGCAAGTGGATGAAGACCCATTCTAGGCAGACTGGATGAAAAGTAGCAGCCTCCGCCAGGCACAGGATCTGTGCAGTTTGTGCACCAATGCCTGCGCACATAAAAAAGGGCTTGCCGCAGCAAGCCCTTTTTGCATCCAGCACCCTTGCCTAGCGGCGCGGCACCTTCATCAAACGTCCGCCCACGGACGACGACAGGCTGACCTCGAAACGTCCGCCGGCAGGCAAGGCTCTCACGTCGACACTGGCATTGCCACCGGTCAAGCCGCTGGCGACCACCGTCTTGCGGCCATCGGCTGCCACGTGCAGCACGGCCGCATACGGCTCCGCCTGGGCATCCCAGACCAGCGCCAGCTTGCCAGCGCTTTGCGTTACCTCGAAGCTGCCATCGTTGGCGGCCTTGCTGTGGCGCGCCGAACGCTCCAACCGGGGCAATGGCTTACCATTTGACAATACTTCCACGTCGCTGATATCGCCGGGGTTGGCGAAACTGACGCGGAAGTGGCGCATGGCGATGTCGCCATGGTCGGCCACGGTGACGGCATCGAAAGGCAAGTCAATAGTCGTTCCCGCTGCCGTCAGAACCCGCAGGGTGTACGCCTGGCCGCTGCCGCTGGCCGCCGCGCCCACACGCGTGGACGAGACAATGGCGGGACGCAGCCCCACGCCGGCCGGCGTGATGCGACCGGAAATGGTCAGGTAGCCATTTTCGGCCACGGACATGCTGGCGGCCAGCACATTGCTGCCCGTCATTTGCGTGCTGCGTTTTTCCAGGAATTGCTGCACCCGCGCATAGCTGTAGTCGGAGAACCAGGCGCCGCGGCAATAGCTCATCACGTCCTTCATCGGCGTGCCGCCATACACTGCCTTGCTCAGCTGGCCGATGCTGCCCGCATAGTTGCTGTTGTATAGCGGTTGCGGGCCCAGTTCGCCATTCGCATACGGGTAGTCGGCGACCGCGCCGGCCGCGCCGCCGCACGCAACGTGCTGCAGCGAGTGATTGTGGCCCAGCTCATGCACGAGCGTGGTCAGCCATTCAGGCCAGCCATTGCCGAAGGGATCGGACGCCGCGCTGGTGCCGAAGCTGGCGTCCAGGCCGATCGCCGAGGTGCTGTCGCTGCCGCTGCTGCGGTTGTTGATGTAGGCCAGGCCGGCGGCGCGGGTGACAGACATTTTCGGCACGAAACCATAATAATAGGCGCCGCTATCTTCCTGCACCCGCCGGTCGTCCAGCGCCCCCAGGGCGTTGCTCCACCAGCTGTCGGCCGTGCTGCTGCCTGGCATGCTCAGCGCAGCGCGCGTGGTGATGCTGATATTTTCCGTCGCATATGGATACACACGCAGCAGCGCAGCACGGATCACCTCGGCGTCAGGCAGTTGCGCCACGCCATCATCGGTGCTCAAGGGCACGAGTACCAGGCGGATTCGGGCCAGGCTGGCCACCACGGGCGCCGCTTCCTGGCTCACTTGCACGCCGTCATTGCCCACGGCCGTCACGCGCACGCGCACGCCGGGCAAGATCCAGCCAGCGGGCAGGATGGCACTAAAATTGCCGTTGAAACTGTAATCGCTTTTCGCCGTCGGCAAGACCGATGGGCCGCTCATGCTGATGCTGCCCAGGTTGCTGCCATTGGCGGCGGTCGCAACCAAGGTCACTGCCGGGCTGGCCTGGCCCGCTTGCGCGGCCAGCACGGACACGCGCACGGCGGCCGACTTGCCGCGCGTCAGGCGCAAGGCCGTATTGCTGGCGTTCAGGTTCAGTACCTGCGAGAAATCAATGCTGCCCAGGGTAAAGGCCGACACCGTGCCTGCATTCACGGCAATGCGCGCAGCGGCTGACAGCATCACATCGCCCGTTGCCGAGCCTGGTGCAGACAACACCAGTTGGCTGGCACTGGCGCTGACGATGACGGCTGGCGTATTGCCCACCGAAGCCGAACTGACCTGGTCAAGATTGCTGCCCTGCACCGTCACCGACAAGGTCGCGCCGTTGACGGCCGACGTGATCGACGTCACTGCCACGCTCGCCAAGACCTTGTACGTATCGCTGCTGATGACATCGTTGTAAGGACCGCGCACCGTCAGCGCCCCCGTTGCCGCACCCAAGGGCACCACCACGGTCACGCTGCCGGCCGTCTGGCTTTGCGGCGTCGCCGCCGCGCCATTGCCGAACTGCACCGCCGTCACGGCGCCCATGCCACCGCCCGCGATCGTCACGCTGGAACCGACGCCGCCCGTCAATGGCGCGACGCTGCCCACGCTCAATGGCAGGTACACATTGACGTTATAGCTGGTGGCCGCCGTACCACTGGCACTGACCAGGCTCAAGGCGCCCGACACGGGCACGCCCGGCATGGCCAGGGTCACGCTGGTGTCGCTGGCGGCGCTGGTGGCGAGCGTCACGCCGCCCACCTGGAAGGCCGTCACGCGGCTCAGATTCGTGCCCGTGACCACCAGGCTGCCACCAACGGCGACATTCGCCGCCGAGACTGCCGTCACGGCGGGAATCACGACGGGATTGCCCGAGGTGGTCGCCACTATGGTATCGCCACCGCCCCCGCCGCCGCCGCAAGCGGACAGGCCCAGCATGAGAAACAATGCAACAAGCAAATGGTTTTTCATGGCTGGCATCCTTGCTGATGCAGCGCGATGCCGGGGAGGACACGAGAGAAATGTGACATATTGGTGACTTTTGGTGAGAATTTAATTTCAAGGAACCAACATTATCGGTTAATTCGATTCCATAAGACAACTATTAATGCTTTTGATTTAATTGGTTTTGATAATAATTAAAATATCTATCTGGCAAACTTTATTTTCAGAATTACAGGTCTCATTCTGCATTGCCTTACACCACAATTATTTTCCTTTGCAGCTATTGCCATTCCATTCATGAAAAATAATCGGAGCGGATTCAAATAATGTGGAAATTTTTCCACAGCATAGAAGGCATACCTTCCGGCCAACCTTGGCGGAAGAATTAACATTTTGAGTAAGATTTTCAGGAATGGCATTTTCAGGTGCGGCCGCGATGTTGCTACCGCAGCGCTGGCCGTGGCGCCGTTGTGTTGCTCGAACCACAGCAGACTGGCCTGCCACCGCTTTTGCTTAAAACCAAAGCAGCCTGATGCCGTATAATTTTAGACCCGGTGAAATCAGGCGATTGCCACCTTCTGCCTGCCCTACCCGGCTGGCACTCTCCGTCAGCTGATCCTGCTGGCCCGCAACCGCCCCGTACCTGTCCTGTCGCCGCGCCGCCGCCCGTTTGCCTATTGAAAGCATGAAATGAACGATACCGTGATCCCCGCCATGTCCCCGACCGAAGCCACCTTGCGCGCCATTCTGGCGCAGCGGATCATGATCCTCGACGGCGCCATGGGCACGATCATCCAGCAATACAAGCTCGACGAAGAAGCGTACCGTGGCGGCCCCGCCGGCCGCTTCATCGATTTCGCCGCGCCGGCCGACAGCGGTGCGCGCGAACTATTCGTTAAAGGCAACAATGAGCTGCTCACGCTCACCCAGCCGCACATCATCCAGGAAATCCACGAGCGCTACCTGGCGGCCGGCGCCGACCTGATCGAAACGAATACCTTCGGCGCCACGACGATCGCGCAGGACGATTACCACATGGCCCACCTGGCCTATGAAATGAACGTGCAGGCGGCCAAGCTGGCGCGCGCCGCCTGCGACAAGTATTCCACCCCGGACAAGCCGCGCTTCGTCGCCGGCGCCCTGGGCCCCACGCCGAAGACGGCATCGATCTCGCCCGACGTGAACGACCCGGCCGCGCGCAACGTCAGTTTCGACCAGCTGGTGGCCGCCTACCTGCAGCAGACGCAAGGCCTGGTGGAAGGCGGCGCCGATGTGCTGCTGGTGGAAACCATTTTCGATACCTTGAACTGCAAGGCGGCCCTGTTCGCCATCGACCTGTTCTACGAGCAAAATCCGACCGTCGTGCGCCTGCCCTTGATGATTTCCGGCACCGTCACGGACGCCTCGGGACGCATCCTGTCGGGCCAGACCGTGCCCGCCTTCTGGAATTCCGTGCGCCACGCGAAACCGCTGACCATCGGCCTGAACTGCGCGCTGGGCGCCGCCCTGATGCGCCCGTACGCGGAAGAACTGGCCAAGATCGCCGACACCTTCGTCTGCATTTACCCGAACGCGGGCTTGCCCAACCCCATGAGCGACACGGGCTTTGACGAGTTGCCAGCCGACACGTCCGCCCTGCTGCGCGAATTTGCCGACGCGGGCTTCTTGAACATGGCGGGCGGCTGCTGCGGCACCACGCCCGAGCACATCGCCGCCATCGGTGAATTGCTGTCGAAAAACACGCCGCGCAGCGTGCCGGCCCCATCGCACGACTTGCGCCTGGCCGGCCTGGAGCCGTTCGTCGTCAATGACGAGTCACTGTTCGTCAACGTGGGCGAGCGCACCAACGTCACGGGCTCGAAAGCGTTCGCGCGCATGATTCTCAACGAGCAATACGACGAAGCGCTGTCCGTGGCACGCCAGCAAGTGGAAAACGGCGCGCAAGTGATCGACATCAACATGGATGAAGCGATGCTCGACTCGCTGGCGGCCATGACGCGCTTCCTGAACCTGATCGCCTCGGAACCCGATATTTCGCGCGTGCCCATCATGGTCGATTCGTCGAAATGGTCGGTCATCGAAGCGGGCCTGAAATGCGTGCAGGGCAAGGCCATCGTCAACTCGATTTCGATGAAGGAAGGCGAGGCAGAATTCCTGCGCCAGGCGAAACTGTGCCGCCGCTATGGCGCGGCCGTGATCGTCATGGCCTTCGATGAGAAAGGGCAAGCCGACACCTTCGAGCGCAAGATCGAGATTTGCGCCCGCGCATATCATTTATTGATCGATGCGCTGGATTTCCCGCCGGAAGACATCATTTTCGACCCGAACATCTTTGCCGTCGCCACCGGCATCGAAGAGCACAATAATTACGCCGTCGACTTCATCAACGCCACGCGCTGGATCAAGGAAAACCTGCCGTACGCAAAGATTTCGGGCGGCGTGTCGAACGTGTCGTTCAGTTTCCGCGGCAACGATCCAGCCCGCGAAGCCATCCACACCGTCTTCCTGTACCACGCCATCAAGGCCGGCATGACCATGGGCATCGTCAACGCGGGCATGGTGGGCGTGTACGACAACCTCGATCCGGAATTGCGCGAGCGCGTGGAAGACGTGGTGCTGAATCGCCGCGAAGACTCCACCGAGCGCATGATCGAGATCGCCGGCACCCTGAAGGCGGGCGGCAAGGCCGAGGCGCAAACCCTGGCCTGGCGCGAAGGCACGGTGCAGGCACGGCTGTCGCATGCGCTGGTGCATGGCATCACGCAATTCATCGTGGAAGACACGGAAGAAGCGCGCCAGGAACTGCTGCACAATGGCGGGCGTCCCATCCACGTGATCGAGGGCCCGCTGATGGCCGGCATGGACGTGGTCGGCGACCTGTTTGGCCAAGGCAAGATGTTCTTGCCGCAAGTGGTGAAATCGGCGCGCGTGATGAAGCAGGCAGTGGCCCATTTGATTCCCTACATCGAGGAAGAAAAGCTGCTGGAAGAAAAACGCACGGGCATCGTCGCCAAGCCGAAGGGCAAGATCATCATGGCGACCGTGAAAGGCGACGTGCATGACATCGGCAAGAACATCGTCACGGTAGTCTTGCAGTGCAATAACTTCGAAGTAGTCAACATGGGCGTCATGGTGCCGTGCTCGGAAATCCTGGCCCGCGCCAAGGTGGAAAATGCGGACATCATCGGCCTGTCCGGCCTGATCACGCCGTCGCTGGAAGAAATGGCCTATGTCGCCAAGGAAATGCAGCGCGACGAACACTTCCGCATGCTGAAAATTCCCCTGCTGATCGGCGGCGCCACCACCAGCCGCGCCCACACGGCAGTGAAAATCGCCCACAACTACGAAGGCCCCGTCATTTACGTGCCGGACGCCTCGCGTTCCGTGTCCGTGGCGCAATCGCTGCTGACGCCGGAACAGCGCGACAAGTATGTGCAAGACATCGAACTCGACTACGCGCGCATCCGCGAGCAGCACGCCAACAAGAAGGCGCTGCCCATCCTGCCGCTGGCGCAGGCGCGTGCCAACAAGATGCTCGTGCCCTTCGACGGCCCCTGCACGCCCGTGAAACCAAAGTTCATCGGCCGCCGCGTGTTTAAAAATGTCGACCTGGCCACCCTGGCCAACTATATCGACTGGGGCCCGTTCTTCCAGACCTGGGACCTGGCCGGCCCCTTCCCCGCCATTTTGACGGATGAAGTGGTGGGCGACGCGGCCACCAAGGTGTATGCGGAAGGCCAGGCCCTGCTGAAAAAACTCATCGACGGACGCTGGCTGACGGCCAATGGCGTCGTGTCCCTGCTGCCGGCCAACAGCGTCAATGACGACGATATCGAGGTGTACACGGACGATACGCGCAGTAGCGTGGCGTTCACCTACTACGGCATGCGCCAGCAGGGCGTCAAACCCGTGGTCGACGGCGTGCAGCGGCCGAACCAGTGCCTGGCCGACTTCATTGCACCGAAGGCATCGGGCGTGAAGGATTACATCGGCATGTTCGCCGTGACGTCCGGCCTGGGTATCGAGAAATACGAAAAGCGCTTCGAGGATGCGCACGACGATTACTCGTCCATCATGTTGAAGTCCTTGGCGGACCGCCTGGCCGAGGCATTTTCCGAATACCTGCACGAGCGCGTGCGCAAGGATTTGTGGGGTTATGTGCCGGAAGAGCACTTGAGCAATGACGACATGATCGGCGAAAAATATGTCGGCATCCGCCCCGCGCCCGGCTACCCCGCCTGCCCCGAGCACACGGTCAAGAAAGAGATGTTCGAGGTCATGCAGGCCGAGGACATCGGCATGCAGCTGACGGAATCGTATGCCATGTTCCCCGGCGCGGCCGTCTCCGGCTTCTATTTTGCCCACCCGGAGTCGAAATACTTCGTCGTTGGCAAGATCGGCATGGACCAGGTGGAAGACATGGCCAAGCGCCGTGGCGCCAGCATCGAGGACGTGGAACGCTGGCTGGCGCCGAATCTGTCGTAGTGCCATAATATAAGCACCAGGCGCGCGGAACTTATCGCGCGCTGCAGCGCACTAACGCAGTATGCCGGTCGGCATGCTGCATGCCCGCTCCGGCCCGTTCCCTGACTGGCTAAGGAGGATATATGGCAAGCAATTTCAAACTGAAACGCTGGCAAGATCAAGTGATCCTGTTGCTGGGCCTGTGGCTGCTCGTTTCGCCCTGGGCCTTTTCCTATCCCGAAGGCTCACCGCAGATGCTCAACGCCTTTGCCTCAGGCCTGGTGATCGCCGTGCTGGCCGCCTTCGACCTGTACAAGACCTATTTCTGGGCCGTCGTCGTCAACCTGCTGGTGGGCGTCTGGGTCGCCGTCTCGCCGTGGATACTGCGGCTGGCCGAACAGCGCGTCGTCCTGTGGAACGAGTTGCTCGTCGGCATCGCCGTCGTCGTGCTGGCCCTGTGGGAATTGCGCACCGACCCCGAGCTGCACAAGCACTGGCCCGGTGCCGCCGCATAGCGGCGTAAAAAAGCCCTGTCACGGCATCGCCGTGCAGGGCTTTTTAAGGGATGCTACGACAGCGGGTAGGTCGGATTAGCGCTTGCGCGTAATCCGACACCAGCACAGTCAGCGCCAACAAT
The DNA here is from genome assembly GCF_049897625.1 of Janthinobacterium sp. PSPC1-1. NCBI lineage: Bacteria > Pseudomonadati > Pseudomonadota > Betaproteobacteria > Burkholderiales > Oxalobacteraceae > Janthinobacterium > Janthinobacterium sp. PSPC1-1. Next base: position 224,298 of record NZ_JAFCWP010000007.1, read on the forward strand.
GTTGTCGGATTACGCGTGGCCTGACGGCCGCGCTAATCCGACCTACAGCGCATACCTTACAACGTTATCACTCCATTCATAGGCGGCCATTTCCAGCTCCACCAGGTCGTCCGGCGACATGGCCAGGTCGCGCAGGGTCGGTACGATCTCGCCTTCCATGTCTTCGATGCGCTCGATACATTCGGCCAGGCGCAGCAGGTCGCCGTAGAAGCCTTCGCGCGACAGCAGCGCTTCGGCCACTTCATCGATCACTTCGATCTGGCTGAGGATTTCCGACATCGGCACGCCGAACAGGGTATCCATCAGGGACATGATGCCGACCGTAAAGGCGATATCGGCAGAATGGGACTGGTTCGGGCGCAGTTTATGCGCGAGCAATTCGAGCAAACGGCCGCGCGTGGTGGCCAGCATCAGCAGCGGCGTCATGCTATGGCCGCGCTTGCTTGGCTCCGCGTACAGCATGATTTGCAGCCAGCGCTGCAGCTGGCGACGGCCCAGCACGGTAACGGCCTGGCTCAGCGAATCGATGCGCTGGCGCGCACCCACGGCCGGTGTATTGACCAGGCGCAGCAAGTTCAGGGCCAGCGACACGTCGCGTTTGATGGCGCGCTCGATATCCATGTTGTCGGCGTCGGAGGTGACCAGGGTCATCAGTTCCATGACGGCCAGTTGCGATGGCGACAGCTTCTTGCCCGTCATGATGGCGGGCTTGGCGAAATAATAACCTTGGAAATAATCGAAGCCCAGGTCCAGGCTTGACTTGAATTCTTCGCGCGTCTCGACCTTTTCCGCCACCAGTTTCTTGTGTTCCCGCTTGAAACGGGGCGCCAGTGCTGCCAGCACTTTCGGGTCGACCGTGCTCATGTCCATCTTGACGTATTGCACCAGCGGCAGCAGTTCCTGCACTTGCGACGTGTCGGCCACCACGTTTTCCAGCGCGAAAGTAAAACCATGGCCCACCAGTTCACTGATGCGCGCGCGCACTTCCGGCGTGACGGGCATCGATTCGACGATTTCCAGCACGACTTTTTCACGCGGCAGGAAAACGAAGATGTCGCTCATGATCACATCGGCATCGACGTTGACGAAACCGAGCGCGTCGCCGATGACCTTTTCCATCCCCAGTTGGGAAGCGTGGGCGATCACGGACGCCGTGGCGGACAGGTCGCTGGTGATATTGGCGGGACCGACCGGAGCGTTGCGGAATAGCAACTCATAGCCAAACAGGGCTTGATTGCGGTCGAGGATAGGTTGTCGCCCCAGATAGAACTCGCGCACGCGCAAGGGTTTCGGGGTGATGTCGTTGCTGGAAATATCGATCATTAAGTCTTCATCAATCAGGTCGAGTGACACCGGCCGCGCGGTGCCCGCATCAAGGTTCACTATTGACAATACTTTAGCTGAATTTCGCCCGCGCTGTGGGTATTTTGGCAGCAATCAAGCGTATTGTCGTCAACAAATTAGGCCACTGGCGTGTCTTGCACCATCCCGTCGACAAATAATTTCAATTCGCCGGGCGCAAACGCCGTCCACTGCTCATTCGTCGTCAGCGGCTGGGTAACGATCACGGCCACGCGGTCCTGGGGCGTCGTCACCTGGGAAAAGTCCACGCTCAGGTCTTCATCGGAGAGTTTAGCAGTTGGAAACGGATGTTGTCGCACCAGATAGTGCAAGCTGGTCGAGCAATGGGCAAACAGCGCCTCGCCGCTCGACAGCATCATGTTGAAAGTGCCGTGGGCGGCGATGCTGGGCAGCAATTGCGCCAGCGCGGCATGCAGTTGCGGCAAGGCCGGTGGGGCATCGCCAAAGCGCGCATGCAATTCCTGCAGCAGATAGCAGAAAGCCAGTTCGCTGTCCGTGCAGCCGACGGGACGGTAACTGTCCGTCAGCACGGGATGAAATTGTTTCAAATCGCCATTGTGGGCGAACACCCAGTAGCGGCCCCACAGTTCGCGCACGAACGGGTGGCAATTTTCCAGCGCCACCTGGCCTTGCGTGGCCTTGCGGATATGCGCGATGACATTGCGCGACTTGATGGGGTAGCGTTTGATCAGTTCGGCCACGGGCGAGGCGATGGCTGCCTGGTGGTCGACGAAATGGCGCACGCCGGCACCCTCGAAAAAGGCGATGCCCCAGCCGTCATGGTGGGTATCGGTATGGCCACCGCGCATGGCGAAGCCGGTAAAGCTAAAGACAATGTCCGTGGGGACATTGCAATTCATTCCGAGAAGTTGGCACATGGTCTGTTTGCAGCTGAATAACACGGCCACCATACCATGCCGCCCGGCGGATTGGTATGGTGACGATAGCCACCACCCTAGTGCAACAGGACTGGCTGGCTCATGAGGGAATCATAGCTGCCCAAAAATTCATCGATCTCTTCCATGCTGGGTTCGCTGGCGATCAATTCCGTGACGTCGCGGCGGAAGTTTTGCGCAAGGATGCCGGCGATAAACGTCTCGCGTTTGCCGCCCTTGTCGACGATTTCATAGCCGCCAAAGCGCAGGGCTTCCAGGTCGACGTCGGCGCCGAATTCCACGACGCTGTATTGTTCGCTGTTATAGATCAGGTTCATTTTGCATCCTTCGCTCAAGCAAGAGAAACTCTTGCGGTTTCAGAACAGAGGTGGGGCTGATACGGCGCCATTTCAAGCGCCATGCCACCCGGCGGGCTACAGAGTTGTAACGAGATGCAAAGGCAAGTGCGGAAATTCCATCAGGAAATCGTCAAGAAACCGCTATGTCGGCTTGCAGCGCCAGCAGGATGTCGTAGGGACTGGCAGTGAGCCAGGCGCGCAATTGTTCGATGTGCGTGGCATCGGCCAGGCTGATGAACAAGCGCGCGGGAGGATGGCGCAGCAGACGATTCAATGTTACACGCAATACGAGATTGCCGCTGCAGCACAGGCAACCGGGCGCGATGCGCAACAGTTGCAATGGAAATGGTGGAGAAGGGGAAACTTGCCCGGCCAGGTCGGCCAGGATGGCGTTGCCGTCAGCCAATCCCTCGAGGATCACGGCGGCCGGCTCGTCCGGCGCCAAGGCTTGCGCGATGGCGGCCTCGCGCCCGGCGGCGCGTCCACCGCTGACCAGGGTCAGCGGCGTCGGACGCCGCACGGCTGCCGTCACAGGCTTTTCTTGGCCAGCTTGCCCGGTTCGACGCCCAGCTGTTTCAGCTTGCGGTACAAATGGGTACGCTCCAGGCCTGTTTTTTCCGCCACGCGGGTCATGCTGCCGCCTTCGCGGCCCAGGTGGTGTTCGAAATACATGCGCTCGAACGCGTCGCGCGCCTCGCGTAACGGCAAATCGAACGACAGGTTATAGCCATGGCCTTCAGCCACCGCCGGTACGGCGATGCCTGGACGCACCATCAGCTGTTGCGGCGCACTGCCGCCAAAACTGGGCACGGGATGGCTGCTTTCCTCGGCCACCACGGGTGCCACGGGACGCGGCGCCACGCTCGGCGCGCGCACAGTTTCCTGTGCCCGCGTCAAGCCTTGCTGGACTGCTTTCAGCAGTTTTTGCAGAGCAATCGGTTTTTCCAGGAAATTCATGGCACCGATGCGCGTCGCCTCGACCGCCGTATCGATGGTGGCGTGGCCCGACATCATGATCACCGGCATGGTCAGCAAGCCGTCACGCTGCCATTCCTTGAGCAGGGTCACGCCATCGGTGTCGGGCATCCAGATATCCAGCAATACCAGATCCGGCGCACCGGCGGCACGCGCTTCACGCGCCTGCTGCGCATTTTCGGCCAGCTGGATAGCATGTCCTTCGTCGCCCAGAATTTCCGAGAGCAACTCACGGATACCCATTTCATCATCCACTACGAGTATGTTTGCCATTCGTGTCTTGCCTTCCTCATTTCGCCGGCCCTCGCGCACAAGATGCACACGGCGGACAGCTATGATTTTATTAGTGTTTTAAATACTAAACCAGACCCTCACGCCAGGAAATCCTGGGCAGGAGTGTCGGGAGCTAACTTTAACAGCAAAATGACCACCGAAGCGCCATTGCCGTCGACCCGGTTCTCGATATCGATGCGTCCACCATGTTCATCGATAATTTTCTTGACCATCGCCAGGCCCAATCCCGTGCCGCGTGCCTTCGAGGTCACATAGGGTTCGAAGGCGCGCGCCAGGATTTTTGGCGCGAAACCAGGGCCATTGTCGGTGATGGCCAGCCGCACGGCGATATTCACGCCGCCGTCCGCACTGCGATAATGAATTGCTTCCGTCCTTACGTCAATCCGCGGATGCGGCGAGTCCGGCGGCAGGTCGGCCATGGCGTCCTGCGCGTTCTGCAGCAAGTTATGGATCACCTGGCGCAACTGGGTCGGATCGCCCATCACCATCGGCAAATTCGGCGCCAGTTGCGGGTGGATGATGTCGCCATCATCGCCGCGCAGGTACAGGTTCAGGATCTCTTCGATCAGTTCGTTCAGGCGCAACGGCGTGAGCACGGCCGGCGGCGTGCGCGCATAGTCGCGGAAGTCATCGACCATGCGCTTCATCGCATCGACCTGCTTGACGATGGTGGTGGTGGCGCGGTTGAGCAAGTCCGCATCGGGCTGCTCCAGCTTGCCTTCGAGCTTCATCTGCAGGCGCTCGGCCGACAGCTGGATGGGCGTGAGCGGATTCTTGATTTCATGCGCCAGGCGGCGCGCCACCTCGCCCCAGGCGATCGAGCGCTGTGCAGAAATCACGTCGGAAATATCATCGAAGACGACGATGTAGCCGCTGCCGGACTCCAGCGGCAAGCGCGAACCGCGCGCCAGCAGGGTGATGTCATGCTCGTCGGCACTGCTGCCCAAGCGGCGCGGAATCTCGATCTGGCGCTGCCAGTGCAGGCGCTGCTGGTTGCGGCCCGACGCCGATTGTGCGCTTTGCGCCGTGAAGGCGCTGATGATGGCGCCGCCAAACTCTTCCATTCCAGCAATATGCGCCAGCGGCTGCCCCACGATGCTCATGCCCGAATGCTGCAAGATGCGCTCGACCGATTCATTGCACGTCACCAGCTTGAAATCGCCGTCGAGCACCATCACGCCGGCCGACATGTTCGCCAGCACCGATTCCAGGTGGGCCTTGGCGTTTTGCAACGCGGCACGGTTGCTTTCCACGGCCGTGCGCGCATCGAGCAACTGGCGCGTCATGATGTTGAACGACTGCGTCAGCGTGCCCAGTTCATCCTTGGTGGCGACGATGGGGCGCGGCGACAGGTCGCCCTCGGCCACGGCGCGCGTGCCTTCTGCCAGCAGCAGCAGGGGCTGGGCCAGATTGCCCGCGATCAGGAAAGCGCTGCCGATGGCGCCAAAGATGGCCAGCAGCAAGGTCAAGGTGAGGATTTCCATATACATCTTGCGCAAGCCCACGCGCGCGACGAAACGTTCCTTGTATTCGCTGTAGGCGGCGCGCAGCACCTCGCCATTCGTCGCCAGCTTGGGCGGCACCGCTTGCAGCAATTGCAGGTAGCGGGGTGAGACGGACGGCCCCGGCACGGCCACCAGCACGCGCAAACGCAGGCTGGCCGCCGTTTCCAGCGATGCCGGCGTGCCCGCGCGGAAACCGCCGCCGCCCGACTCCGTGCCATCGTCGTGCAACTCCAGCCCCCCTTCGGCGGAGGCATAGCCGGCCGGCGAGGCGGCCTGCACCAGCATGGCCGGCGTCGGCAAGTCGGCCGCGCTGTGCGGCCCGGCGCTGGCCAGCAGCACGCCGTCGCTGCTGACAACCATGACATTTTGCATGCCTTCTTCGCGCAGCAGGCTGGTCAGCACGGCCGGACCGGCCACCGGATCGCTGCCCAGTTCCGCGACCGCCTTGTGACCCCGGTGGTCCAGCTCGACCAGGGCCGCATCGAGGCCGGCGCGGCCCAGCTCAATCCCCGATTCCAGCGCCGCTTCGATCTTGACGTTGAACCAGGACTCGATGGAGTGGGACACGAATTGCACAGAGACAAGAAAAATCACCAGGCCCGGCAGGATCCCGACGGCGGCGAACAGCATCACCAAACGTGTCATCAGCTTGGAGCCGAACTTGCCGCTCTTGTAGCGCACGTACAGACGGCCCAGGGAAATGCCCACCAGCGCCAGCAGCGACACGGCCACGGCGGCGTTCAGCCCCAGCAACCAGGTGTAATAACGGTCGAAAAAGCCGGAATTGTCGGAAGCCGACGCCAGCAGGAACAGCAGGATACTGACAATGCCGCCGCCCACTACCAGCAGATAGCGTAATGCTTGACTCACTACTCCGCCGTATACAAGAAGGTTTTTTTATTCGAAGCCAGGCGCCAGTCGCTGTTATTGAAGGCATTGACCTGTATTGGCTTGGGCAGGTAGTCGCGGTCCATGCCCATGCGCAAGGTGACGTTATACGTCTGCCCCACTTTCAGCGCGCCGCGCGGCGCCACCAGCCAGCGGCTGGGGCGGCGGATCAGGAACAGCGCATCGTCGAGCGTGGGGAAGCTTTGCTGCAAGCCCCCGCCCGACACATGATACTGGCGCGTGAGCACGTTGTACGACAGCCGGCTGGTCTGGCGCGCCACGATGGCCTTTTCATCGAACCAGTACCAGCGAGGCCGGGTCAGTTCGATTTCTGTCGTGAAAAACAGGGGCACGCCATGCTGCACGGCATCATCGAGGTCGTGATTGAGATCAAAGGAGTAGGTGGCGGCCAGCTTGTAGCCCTCTTCGCTCGACTCGATGTAGGCACGGGTGATCTCGACCATGTCGGCGGCTTGCGCGCGCGGCATGGTACATGCCAGCATCAGCAGCAGGGCCAGGAGTCGGAAGAGTCGTGTTGTCACAAGTGTGCCGGTGGTGTCCGCAGGAAAAGGTTCGACGAATCGCTCAAGCCGCATTTTTTTGGAATAGCGCATAGAACAAACCGTCATGGTCCTGCTCCGCGCTGCCAGTCGGCAACAGCTGGCCAGGCGCTGTCAATCGGGTCGCATTATTGCGCACCGCAAATGCCGCCGCCTGTGCCTCGGATTCTTGCGGCCACAATGAACATGTCACGAACAGCAATTTACCATCGGGGCGCAGCATCTGCCACAGGTTGTCCAGAATTTTGGAGGAAAGTGTTGCAAGTTGGAACGCGTCGCCCTTGCGGCGCAACCAGCGAATGTCCGGATGGCGACGCACGATGCCCGAAGCCGTGCACGGTACGTCGGCCAGGATACGGTCGTACTGCTGACCATCCCACCACGCGCTCGATTGCGCATCCTGCGCCTTCAGGGTGGCGTCCAGGCCCAGGCGTTCGAGGTTTTCCGCGATGCGCGGCAAGCGCTTTGCGTCCGCATCGATGGCCGTCACGTGCACGTCGGCCAGTTCCAGGATGTGGCAGGTCTTGCCGCCGGGCGCCGCGCAGGCGTCCAGCACGCGCATGCCGTCTTGCAAATCCAGCAGCGGTGCGGCCAATTGCGCGCCGGCATCCTGCACGGAGACGACACCCTGCTCGAAGCCGGGAATCAGTGCCACGCCGATGGGCTTGTCCAGGCGTACGGCAAACGGTCCCACCTGGCGCGCCGCGATTCCCGCTTCCTGCAACACGGCGAGGTACGCTTCAACCGTGCTCTTGCGGCGATTCACGCGCAAGGTCAATGGCGGCACGGCATTGCCGGCCGTCAAAATGGCTTGCCAGTCGCGCGGGTAAGCCAGGCGCAGCGAATCGATCCACCATTGCGGATAATTCCATTGCGCCAAAGGTTGCTGCTGGGCCGCTTCCAGCAAGGACTTTCGCTCGCGCAAGAAACGCCGCAACACGGCATTCACCATGCCCTTGGCATGCGCCAGGTCAGGGTGCGAGGTGGCCACCGTGACAGCCTGGTCGACAACGGTAAACTCTTCGTACGGCTGCTCGCCCGGCTCGGCCGACATCAAGGAGAGCGCGCAGCACAGCAGCGCGGCCAGCATCGGCGGCTCGGGCGCCTTCGACGTCATCAGGCCAACCAGGGTTTCGCTGCGCCCCAGCTGGCGCATGGTGCGGTAGGAAATATCCTGGATGGCGCCGCGCGCCTGCGGGTTGGCGTTCGATTGCGCAAACACTTTGGCCAGCGCCTGCGGCAGAGCCGTGCCCGTGCGCACTTGCGCCACGGCATTGGCGGCGCCCAGCAGGCAAAACGCCAGCGAGTCGGCGCGCAAATCGGGTTGGAAGCCTGGCTGCAAGACCGGTTTCAGGTCGGGATGGTAGCTGGGACGCAATTTCGGTGCGGCAGGCGCCTGGCCTGGCGCCGGCTTGGTTTTCAATTTCAGCGTGGGGCGCTTGTTCATAGTTATCCGGTGTGGCTGCGCGCGGTGGGCTGCATGGTGGCAAAGTCGCTGCCGCGCGTCATCAATAAAGGGTCGATTGTAGCGTTTGTGGCGCCCTCTGGCCCAAGCGATTGCAGCGATACCTGTAAATTGCGGCAAAAAACTGCATATATACAAGCAGAATGCGCCATGCTGATGTTTTCATGCACCAACATGAGCATGTTGTCCTGATAATATCGTGAAATGCGCCGGCACGGGGACCTTGCCGGCAAGCGTATTGTTCCCGACGGCAAACCAGTATAATTGACGCAGTCTGGGCGGCTTGGGTACTTGCCGTCCGTTTTGCTTTTTGATTCATTCTATTCATTCTTAACGCGGTTCCACCGCCATCCTGCTCATGCTCGCCCAACAGAAACAAGAAATCATCGCCCTGTTCCAGGCCGCCCTCGCTCCCGTCCTGGCCGGCACTACGCTTGAGCCATCCGTGGTGCTCGAGCGACCACGCGACGCATCGCATGGCGACGTCGCCTGCAACATCGCCATGCAACTGGCCAAGCAGCTGAAACAGAATCCCCGCGAACTGGCGCAAACCATCGTCACAGCCGTGCTGGCCAACCCGGCCGGCAAGGGCCTGGTCGAGGCAGTGGAAATCGCCGGTCCCGGCTTCATCAACGTGCGCGTGTCAAACGCCGCCAAGCAAGCCGTGGTGAAAACCATCTTGAGCGAGGCCGACAGCTATGGCCGCAGCACGGCAGGCGCCGGCAAGCAGGTCATCCTCGAATTCGTCTCGGCCAACCCGACCGGCCCGCTGCACGTGGGCCACGGCCGCCAGGCGGCGCTGGGTGACGCCCTGTCGTCGCTGTTCGATGCGCAAGGCTACAAAGTCACGCGCGAGTTTTACTATAACGACGCGGGCGTGCAGATCCAGACCCTGGCCAATTCCGTGCAGGCGCGCGCGCGCGGCTTCAAGCCGGGCGACGCCGAATGGCCGGAGCCGGCCTACAACGGTGACTACATCGCCGATATCGCCAACGATTTCAAGGCCGGCAAGACGGTGTCGGCCAGCGATGGCTTGCCCGCCACGGCCAATGGCAACATCGACGACATCGATTCGATCCGTCCGTTTGCCGTCACCTACCTGCGCAACGAGCAGGATATCGACTTGCAGGCGTTCGGCGTGAAGTTCGACAATTACTACCTCGAAACGTCGCTGTACGCCGACGGCAAGGTCAACACCACGGTGGAAACGCTGGTCAAGGCTGGACATACCTACGAACTCGATGGCGCGCTGTGGCTGCGCACCACCGACTACGGTGACGACAAGGACCGCGTGATGCGCAAGACGGACGGCACCTACACGTATTTCGTGCCGGACGTGGCATATCACATGGTGAAATGGCAGCGCGGCTTCGTACAGGCCATCAATATCCAGGGCAGCGACCACCACGGCACCATCGCGCGCGTGCGCGCCGGCCTGCAGGCGGTCGACATGGGCATCCCGCAAGGCTACCCCGACTACGTGCTGCACAAGATGGTCACCGTCATGAAGGACGGCGAAGAAGTCAAGATTTCCAAGCGCGCCGGCTCCTACGTGACCGTGCGCGATCTGATCGAATGGTCGGGCGGCGGCGACATCGCCAAAGGCCGCGACGCCGTGCGCTTCTTCCTGATCTCGCGCAAGGCCGACACGGAATTCGTCTTCGACGTCGACGTGGCGCTGAAAACTACCGATGAAAACCCGGTGTATTACGTGCAGTACGCGCATGCGCGCATCTGCCGCATCCTGGAAAACTGGGGCGGCGATGAAAGCACGGTCGCCGGCGTTGACTTGTCTCCTTTGACGGCACCGACCGAAGCGACCCTGCTGGCGACCCTGGCCGCCTACCCGGAAACGCTGGCGCGCGCGCAAGCGGAACTGGGACCGCATCAAGTCGCCTTCTACCTGCGCGACCTGGCCGCCAACCTGCACAGCTTCTACTTCGCCGAAAAAGTGCTGGTCGAGGACGACGCCGTCAAGATGGCCCGCCTGGCCCTCGTCATCGCCGCGCGCCAGGTGCTGCGCAACGGCCTGGCACTGATCGGCGTATCCGCGCCAAACAAAATGTAATCGCGAAGGTCTAACCGTCAATGAGTCACGCTTCCCCCCACGCCTCCCGCTTCTCTTCGACCCGGCGCCAGCAGGGTAACACGCTGGTCGGCATCATCATCGGCCTGGTCATCGGCCTGGGCATCGCCGTGGTGGTCGCCCTGGTGATCACCAAGGGCGCCTCGCCCTTCACCGACAAGTCGGGCAAGGCCGGCAAGTCGGCCGAACCGACGGCCGGCCAGATCGCCGACCCGAACAAGCCGATGTACGGCAACAAGGAAGCGGCCAAGGAAGCGGCGCGCGACTTCTCCAAGGAACCGCGCGAGATCGTCACGCCGACGCAGCCAGTCGCACCGGCACCCGCTCCAGCGCAGCAGCCGAAGGCACCGCCGCCGGACGCGTTGCAGGAACTCATCGGTACATTGAAGGACAAGCCGGTGCCGAAAACGCCGGCAGCAGCAGCGCCAGCGCCGCAAGCCAAGGCCGACGTGAAAGCCGAAGCCAAGGCCGATGCCGCCAGCGACAAATGGATTTATTATCTGCAGGCCGGCGCTTTCCATGACATGTCGGACGCCGAAAGCACGCGCGGCAAACTGGCGCTGCTGGGCTTCGAAGCGGCCATCAGCGACCGCAGTACCGATGCCGGCGTGCTGCACCGCGTGCGCATCGGACCGTTCAACCAGCTCGAATCGATGAACCGCGCACGCACCAAGCTGTCTGAAAATGGCATCGATGTCGCCGTCGTCCGCAACCAAAAATAAGGAACCAGCATGCGTTTTCTGAAGAAAATCCTGTTCGCCGCCGCCCTGTGCACTGTTGCCCTGGGCGCATCGGCCTCGCCGGCCGAGCCGAAGAATGGCGTCGAATACGACACCCTGGCCACGCCACAGGCGACGGAGTCGGGCAAGAAAATCGAAGTGACGGAATTTTTCGCCTATTACTGCCCGCATTGCAACGTGCTCGAACCGCAACTGGCGGCCTGGGTCAAGAAACAGGGCGACAACATCGTCTTCAAGCGCGTGCACGTGTCGCGCGATGACAGCGTGGCGCCGCAACAGCGTTTGTTCTTCACCCTGCAAGCCATGGGCCTGCTCGACAAGCTGCACACCGGCGTCTTCCACGCCATGCACGTGGAGCGCAACCGCCTGGCCACCGACGACGCCGTCTTCGACTTCGTCGCCAAGCAGGGCGTGGACCGCCAGAAGTTCATCGACACCTACCGTTCGATGGGTGTCTCGGCCCGCGTGCGCCGTGCGGATGCCATGATGCAGGGCTATAACGTGACGTTCTGGCCCATGATCGCCATCGACGGCCGCTACATCACCTCGCCTTCGCAAGCCGATCAGGGCAGCAAGTCAGCCAAGAACGAAGAGCAGCTGAACGCCCAGGCGCTCACCGTGATGGACGTGCTGCTTGCGAAAGCCAAAGCGGAAAAGAAATAAGCATGGCCACTTCCCTGGCGCGCCCGGGCATCGCCTGATGCACAGCGTGCTTTACAGCGTATTCATCACGGGCGCGTCGAGCGGATTGGGTGCCGCCCTGGCGCTGCAGTACGCGCGTCAGGGCGCCCATTTGGGCTTGCTGGCGCGCCGCGGCGACACCCTGCAGCAACTGATCGCTTCCCTGCCCCACCCTGAACGCCACCGCGCCTACGCCGTCGATGTGTGCGACCATGCCGCCCTGAAGAGCGCGGCGCAGGACTTCATCGCCCATGCCGGGCATATCGACGTCGTCATCGCCAGCGCCGGCGTGTCGTACGGCACCTTGAGCGAACATGCGGAAGACCTCGATGCCTTCGCGCGCCTTATCGCCATCAACGTCACGGCCACCGTCGCCACCTTTGCCCCCTTCATCGCCGCCATGAAAACCCAGGGCAGCGGACGCCTGGTGGGCATTGGCAGCGTGGCGGGCATCCGCGGCCTGCCCGGCGCCGAAGCCTACAGCGCATCGAAGGCGGCCGTCATCAGCTACTGCGAATCGCTGCGCCTGGAATTGAAACCGGCCGGCATCAAGGTCGTCACCATCACGCCCGGCTACATCGACACGCCGATGACGCGCCACAACGCCTACCGCATGCCCTTCCTCATGCCGGCCGAAAAATTCGCCGTGCGCGCCGCGCGCGCCATCGCCGACGGCGACAGCTACCGCGTGATCCCGTGGCAGATGGGCGTCGTCGCCAAGCTGCTGCGCGCGCTACCGAATGCCGTCTACGACCGGGTCTTCGCGAATGCGCCGCACAAGGCGCGCAACTGAACCAATCACCATGACGAAGCACTCAGACTTGAACAGCCCGGCCATCGCCGCCCATTGCGCCACGGGCGCCTCCCACGTGGCCATCGAAGTGGTCGACGAAACGGGATCGACCAACGCCGACCTGCTGGCGCGCTGCGCCACCCTGGCTGGCCCCACCCTGCGCATCGCCGGCCAGCAGACGGCCGGCCGCGGGCGGGCCGGGCGGCCGTGGGTGTCGCAGGCGGATGCCAGCCTGATGTTTTCGCTGGCCTGGCGCTTCAAGGGTCCGCTGCATCAGCTGGTCGGCCTGCCGCTGGCCGTCGGCGTGGCGCTGGCCGAAAGCATGACGGCGCTGGGCGTGCCGGTGCAACTGAAATGGCCGAACGACCTGCTCAAGGATGGCCACAAACTGGCCGGCATCCTCGTCGAGACGCAACAGGCGCCCGAGGGCAACGGCGTGTGGGCCGTGATCGGCTGCGGCATCAATTTGCTGATGCCCGATGCGCTGGAACGGCAGATCGGCCGCAGCGTATCTGCCGTGCCGTGGTTGGCGCAGATGGAGCGCAATACCCTGGTGGCGGCGCTCCTGAGCCGCCTGGCCGGCGTGCTGGCCGAATTCGACGACACGGGTTTTACACCATTTGCCGAACGCTGGAACGCACTGCACGCGTGGCAGGGCCAGCACGTGAAAATCCTCGACAACGGCCAGCTGCTGCAGCAAGGCGTGGCGGCCGGCGTGGACCATCTGGGGCGTTTGCTGCTGCGCACTGATGGCGGCCTGCAGGAAATCATGTCAGGCGACGTGTCCTTGCGCCTGAGCGGGGAGTAAGCGCATGCTACTGCTGATAGACGCTGGCAATACGCGCATCAAATGGGCACTCGTGGCCGCCGATGGTGCCGTCGGCGGCTGGCTGGCCAGCGGCGCCGTCACGCATGCGCAGCTCGACACCCTGGCGGCGCAATGGGAGAGACTCGCCATCAGCGAAGTGCTGCTATCGAACGTGGCGGGCAGCGTCATCGGCATGCGCCTGCGCGCCATGCTGCCGGTAGCACCCTGTGACTTTGTCTCGCTGCCGCAGTTGGCCGGACTGACGAATGGCTACCGCGCGCCGTCGCAACTGGGCTGCGACCGTTTTGCCGCCGCCATCGGCGCGCATGCACTGGCGCCTGGCCAGTCGCTCATCGTCGCCAATTGCGGCACCGCCACCACCATCGACGCCATCACGGCCGATGGCGTTTTCCTCGGCGGGATGATCTTGCCGGGACTGGGATTGATGGCCAGCTCGCTGGCGCGCAACACGGCGCAGCTGCCGCAAATCGCGGGCGACGCCATGCTGCCGGCCGGCTTTGCCGACAACACGGACGACGCGATTTTGAGTGGCTGCCTGGCGGCCCAGGCGGGCGCCATCGAACGGGCCGTGCGCATGCACGGCGCCAGCGCCTGTTTATTGTCAGGCGGCGCCGCGCTGCGTATCGCACCGGCCCTGGCACTGCCGGTACCGCTGCATCTGGTGGACAATATCGTCATGCTCGGCCTGCAGGCATCCGCACGCGCCGACGCGGCAGGAACACAAGGAAACCACGTATGCTGAAATTCGTCTTCTGGCTGCTGGCCGGCGTCAACCTGCTGGTCCTGGCCATCGGCCAGGGTTATCTGGGCAGTTTTCGCACGGAGACGCGCGAACCGGCGCGCCTGAAAAACCAGCTGCAGGCGAATAAACTCACCTTGCTGACGCAGGAGCAGGCCACGGCGCCGGCCGCCGAAGAGGCCGCGACGCCGGCGGCGGCCGTACCTGCGGCGCCGCCATCGTATGCCTGCACGGAAGTGGGCAATTTCCTGCTGGCTGACGGACGCCGCTTCGAAGCGCAAGTGGCAGCGCTGGAGCTGGGCGACCGCCAGTCGCGCCGCAACGTGGCCGGCCAGGACATTTCCAGCTACATGGTGTACATCCCGCCGCAGGGCAGCAAGGAAGGCGCCGAGCGCAAGGCCGGCGAGTTGAAGCAGCTGGGCGTGACGAATTACTTCATCATCAACGAAGGCAGCGCGCAGCGCTGGGGCATTTCACTGGGCGTATTCAAGTCGGAAACCAGCGCGCAAAGCCAGCTGGCATCGCTCAACAAACAGGGCGTGCACAGCGCCCGCGTCGCGCCGCGCTACAGCGCCAGCAAGCAGCTCGCTTACCAGTTCCGCGACCTCGACGCCGCCACGCGCGCGCGGCTGGAGAAAATCAAAACGCAGTTCCCGGAGCAGGAACTGCGCTCCTGTAAATGACACCTGACAATCGCGTCGGATTACGGCGCTTTGCGCCTAATCCGACCTACGCTTATCTTTCGATGACGATGGGCTTGATACCCGTCGACTCAGGCAAATTCGCCGCCGCCCGCGCCGCTTCGGCACGGCTGGAAAACTTCCCGCCATACAGCCAGGTAGGTCGGATTAGCGCTTGCGCGTAATCCGACAACGCCAGCGACACCAACCATGGCGTCGGATTACGCGCTTGCGCGCTAATCCGACCTACGCTCTACCTTTGAATCACGATGGGCTTGATACCCGTCGACTCAGGCAAATTCGCCGCCGCCCGCGCCGCTTCGGCACGGCTGGAGAACGGTCCGCCATACAGGCGGAACAGGTTACCGGCTTGCACCACCCCAAGCGTACCCAGGGCCGCCGCGTATGGCGCCAGGCGCGACCGCCCCGTTTCCGCATTGTCGGCGCGCGAGTAGGCACCCAGCTGCAAATAATAGCCGCTGCTCAAAGCGGCCGGCGCCGGCGCGGCCACCGTGGCATCCATCTGCGTCGACACTTCCGGCTGCACCACGGCGCCCGTCTCGGGCGGCGTATCGATGGAAATGGCCACCACGGAAGGCGTCAACGGTGCCGGTTTGGGCGCCGCGCGGGCAGCCAGGATGGCGTCGATATCGGCCGGCAGCAGCCGTTCCACGACCACTTGGTGGCTGCCCTTGCCCAGGAAGCCCAGTTTCAGCGCCGCCGTGTAGGACACGTCGATCACGCGCGTGGCGTGGAAGGGACCACGATCATTGATGCGCACGATCACCTGCTCGCCGCTGTCGATGCTCGTCACGCGCGCATACGACGGAATCGGCAAGGTAGGATGGGCCGCCGTCATCTTGTACATGTCGTAGATCTCACCCGACGAAGTGCGCTGGCCATGGAATTTCTTGCCATACCAGGTGCCCGTGCCCTTCTGCGTAAATGGTTCGTTGTCGGTGATCGGCGTGTACGTCTTGCCGAACACAACGTAAGGACGGTTCGAGCGCGTCGAATACGGCTCGTTGCGCACTTCCGCATCGGGCACGTCACGCAGGTTGGCCGGCGGATTCTCGCCCGGGCCGTCATCCTTGTAGTAACCGCCGCGCCCGGATCCGGCCGCCGGCAACGCCGGCAAGGTGGGGTCCTGGCGCACGGGGGACTTGACCTTGCCGCCTGACGGCAGCGGCACGTTAGTCGATGCGGGCTTGTGCGGCGTGGTGCCGCAGGCGGCCAGGGTCAGCAAGACCGCCAGGCTCAGTCCGCGCATGGCGAGAGTGTCAAAAGGCGCGCGCATCAGGTCTGCACCAGCTTGCGATGGCGCTGGATGCTCATCAGGATACCCGTGGCCACACCCAGGGTCAGCAGCGCGGTGCCGCCATAGCTGAGGAAAGGCAGGGGAACGCCGACCACCGGCACGATGCCGCTGACCATGCCCATGTTTACAAACGCATACGTAAAGAAAATCATTGTTATCGCTCCTGCCAGCAGGCGAGTGAAAAAACTGGGGGCGTTGGCGGCGATCATCATCCCCCGTCCCACCAGCAGCAAATACATCAGCATCAGGATCAAGTTACCGACCAGTCCGAATTCCTCGGAATATACGGCAAAAATAAAATCGGTCGTGCGCTCCGGGACGAATTCCAGGTGGGCCTGGGTGCCGTGCGTCCAGCCCTTGCCCGTCATGCCGCCGGAACCGATGGCGATGATGGACTGGATGATATGGAAGCCCTTGCCCAGCGGGTCCTTGGTCGGGTCGATCAGCATCATCACGCGGTCGCGCTGGTAATCATGCAGATGCGACCAGGCGATCGGCAGGCAGGAAACAAAGGTGATCAGCAAACCGGCCAGCACCTTCCACGACAGGCCTGCCAGGAAGATGACAGTGAAGCCGGCCGCCACCACCAGCAGCGCCGTGCCCAGGTCGGGCTGGCGTGCGATCAGGTAGACGGGTGCCAGCAACAGCACGGCCGCCATCAGGAACGATTTCCAGCGCAGGGCGCCCGCATTGTGCTGGAAGAACCAGGCCAGCATCAGCGGCGTGGCGATCTTCAGGAACTCGGAGGGCTGGATGTCGATCACGCCGATATGCAGCCAGCGCCGCGCGCCCAGCTTGATGGTGCCGAACAGCGCCACGGCTATCAGCAGTATCACCGATATCGTATACGCCGGCACGGCGATGCGCATCATCATCTGCGGCGTGATGTTGGCCGCCACCCACATGACGAAAAAGCACAGCAGGATGTTGCGCAGGTGGTCCTCGATCTTGCCGGGGATGCCGATGCTGGCCGAATACAGGGTCAGCAGACTGGTGCTGAGCAGCATCAGGATGATGATCATCAGCGGCGGATCGAACACCGCCAGATAGGGTTTGGCGCGCCGCCACAGCGAGCGCCTCTCGTTAATGGGCATGTGCTTCCTTTATTGCCTGGCAGGCGGCGCCGGGGCGGCCTGCTCGTCAGTGATTTCTTCCAGGGTGCGCACTTCGTCGACATCTTCCTTGGGCACCTTGGTGGTGTCCTTTTCCTTGTCGCTCGGGCGCTTGCCCAGCAGGTAGTAGTCGAGCGCCTTGCGCGCGATCGGCGCAGCCACGCCGGCACCGAAGCCCGCGTTTTCCACCACGATGGCAATGGCGATGCGCGGCTTGTCGGCCGGCGCGAAGGCCGTAAACAAGGCATTGTCGCGCAAGCGTTCGGCCAGCAGCTTGGCATTGTACTTCTCGTTTTTCTTGATGCCCACCACCTGTGCCGTCCCCGTCTTGCCGCCCACCGTGTACTGCACACCGGCGAAAATGCGCGCGGCCGTGCCGCCTTGCTCGCTGGTCACGCCCACCATGGCGCGCTTGATGACGTCGATGTTTTCCTGCTTGAGCGCGATGCGGTAGCTTTCCTTCGGTACCGTCAGGGTGCGTGCGCGCGTGGCCGCGTCTTCGATGATCTTCACCAGATGCGGCTTCATCACCACGCCGTTATTGGCCAGGTTGGCCGTCGCGTGGGCGATCTGCAGCGGCGTATACGAGTTGTAGCCGGAGCCGTTACTCACCGAAATCGTGTCGCCACCCACCCATTTTTTCTGCTGCGGCGTCTTGAAGCGGTTGCGCTTCCATTCCATCGACGGCAGCACGCCCGTCTTTTCATTATTCAGGTCGATGCCCGTCAGCTGGCCGAAACCGAACGGTTTCATGAAGTCGTGGATGGCATCGATGCCCATGTCGCGGCCCAGCTGATAGTAATAGGTGTTGCACGAGACGACGATGGACTTGTGCATGTCCACCGTGCCATGGCCGCCCACCTTGTCGTCGCGGAAGGTGTGGCCGCCCAGGATGAAGAAACCCGGATCGGAAATCGACTGGCTCGGCGTGCGCTTGCCCAGTTCGAGTGCGGCCAGCGCCATGAACGGCTTGAAGGTCGAGCCGGGCGCATAGGTGCCGGACAGGGGCCGGTTGACCATCGGCCGGTCCAGCGAGGTATTGAGTTCATTCCAGCTTTGCTGGTCGATGCCGTCGACGAACAGGTTCGGGTCGTAGCCGGGCTTGGACACGTAGGCCAGGATATCGCCCGTGGCCGGGTCGATCGCCACGGCCGCGCCACGCCATTCGCCGAACGCTTCCTCGACCACTTTTTGCAGTTCGATGTCGATCGACAGGATCAGGTTGTTGCCAGGGGTGGCCGCCGTGCGCGACAGGGTGCGCATGGCGCGCCCGCCGGCCGACACTTCCACTTCTTCGTAGCCGGTGGTGCCATGCAGCTGCTTCTCATAGCTTTTTTCCAGGCCTTCCTTGCCGATATGGTCGGTGCCGTTGTAGTTGGCCGCGTCCTCGCCCTCTTCGAGCGCCTTGGCTTCATTGCGGTTAATGCGACCGATGAAACCCACCACATGCGAGGCGATTTCGCCCATCGGATACTGGCGGAACAATCGCGCCTGCACCTCCACCCCAGGGAAGCGGAAGCGCTGCGCCGTGAAACGGGCCACTTCTTCATCCGTCAGGCGCGTGCGCAGCGGCACGCTGACGAAGTTCTTGGATTCTTCCAGCAGCTTCTTGAAGCGGCGGCGGTCCTTGATGTCGATCTGCACCAGGGTCGACAGCTCGTCGATCACCGAATCGAGGCTGGCACTCAATTTCGATGGCGTGATTTCCAGCGTATAGGCCGAGTAATTGCGCGCCAGGACCACGCCGTTACGGTCGAGGATCAGGCCGCGCGTTGGCACGATGGGCACCACGGCGATGCGGTTGTCTTCGGCCTTGGTCGCGTAGTCCTCGTGCTTGATCACCTGCAGCCAGATGAAGCGCGCCAGCAGCAGCGAAAAGCAGACGAAGACGAGCGCGCCCAGGATGGTCAGGCGCATGCGGAAAAAATGCAGCTCGCGCTCGGTATTTTTCAGTTCAGTCATGGCAGGCGCCCGTCAAATCGGCCGGTTATGGTCGCGGTCCACGGCGCGGCGCTGGGGCGCCAGCAAGACCCACGTGACGAAGGGCCACAGGGCCACGGCGACGAAGCTCTCGATGAAATTGAGCCAGCCGGGGAAACGGCCCGAGACGATCAGGCGCGTCAGCAATTGCAGCGCCTGCGTCAGCAGCAGCAGCGGCAGCACATGCAGCGCCTGCGTCAGGATGGGGAACCACAGCACGCGGCGGTGCATCATGATGGCGAAGTAGGACAGCAAGGTGTAGGCCAGCGCATTCTCGCCCAGCAGGGTCGAGTCGTGCACGTCCATCATCAAACCCATGAAGAACGCCACGCCGATGCCGACCTTGCGCGGCTGGTGGATGCCCCAGAAGACCAGCACCAGGGCGACGAAATCGGGCACGCCGACGAACTGCCCCCATGGCAGCAGGTTCAGCAGAAAAGCGCACAGCAGGGAAAAGCCGATGAACAGAGGGCTGACCGGCAGCAGGATGTAATGCGGGCGGTTCATCGTGTCGCTTCCTTCGGTGGCACGGCGGCAGGTATTGTGGCAGCGGCCGGCGTCGCCGGTTTCGGAAGCGGGCTTGCGGGCGGCTTCGCGGCCGGTGTGGCGGGCGCGGTGGCCGGCGCGGTCGCTGCCCCGGCGGCGGCCGGCTCCTTGGCAGGGTCCTTGATGGGCGCCATCTTGCCGGCAATCTTGCGGCCCGTCTTGACGTCTTCGACTGGCGGACGCGCTGGGATCTCCGGCGACGTCATCAAGATGAGCAGTTGGGTGTTGCGTTCGATGCCAGCCAGCGGCTGGCACACGACGCGGCCAAACGGGCCATGCGCATTGCGCTCGACCAGGGTCACGCGCGCCACGGCCAGGCCGGCCGGATACAGGCCATCGAGGCCCGAGGTAATGACGATGTCGCCGATCTGGATGTCGGCGGTGGGCGCCGTAAAGCGCAGCTCCATGGTGCCGGACTTGCCGCGGCCGATGGCCACGCTGCGCACGCCATTGCGCAGCAGCTGCACGGGAATGGCCTGTTCTTCATCGGTCAGCAAGGTCACTTCCGAGGTGAACGGGAACACGCGCGTGACTTGTCCCACCACGCCCAGGTTATCGATCACGGGGCGGCCCAGTTCGACGCCATTCTGGATGCCCCGGTCCAGCACGATCTTGCGCGTGGCCGAATCGCGCGTGTCATACAGGACTTCAGCCATCATGGTCTTCACGGGAACGCGCTCGCGCGCTTCCATCAGTTTGCGCAAATGGTTGTTTTCAACGATATTGAGCTGCGCCTGCTGCATGATCTGCGCCGAGGCGATTTGTTCGTGCTTCAGGTCGCGCACCTGTTTTTCCAGGGAGGACAGCGAAGAAAAGTAGTTGCCGACGCCAAGCGCCACATCGCGCGGCACCAGGGCCGCCATCTGCACCGGATACAGCACGGTACCGACTGCCTGGCGCACGGCCGTCAAGGCGTGCATGCGCGAATCGACCAGCAACAGGGCGATAGAAATGCCGGCGAACACCATCATCTTGACGCGGGCGGAGGCGCCTTGTTTGAAAAGTGGCGGAGGACTGTATTCCATGACATCCAATAATCAGGCGCGGTGCGCCAACGTGCAGGCCCCGGTCGGACGCCGGCGCCAAAACCAAAGCCGGAGACCCGCTCTCCGGCCCGTTGATCCGATTATTCGTAGGAAAAGATCGAGCCGAGCTTGTCCATACGCTCCAGAGCCATCCCGGAACCGCGCACCACGCAGGTGAGCGGGTCCTCGGCCACCAGCACCGGCAGGCCGGTTTCCTCCATCAGCAAGCGGTCCAGGTCGCGCAGCAGTGCGCCGCCGCCCGTCAGCATCATGCCTTTTTCGGCGATGTCGGCGCCCAGTTCCGGCGGCGTCTGTTCCAGCGCGTTCTTCACGGCCGAGACGATGTTGTTCAGCGGATCGGTCAGCGCTTCGAGAATCTCGTTGCTGGAGATGGTGAACGAGCGCGGGATGCCTTCGGACAGGTTGCGGCCCTTGACTTCCATTTCCTTCACTTCCGAACCGGGGAAAGCCGAACCGATGGCCTTCTTGATGGCTTCGGCCGTTTGTTCGCCGATCAGCATGCCGTAGTTGCGGCGGATGTAGTTGACGATGGCTTCATCGAACTTGTCGCCGCCCACGCGCACGGAACCCTTGTAGACCATGCCGCCCAGCGAAATGATGCCGACTTCCGTGGTGCCGCCGCCGATGTCGACCACCATCGAGCCGGTCGCTTCCGATACCGGCAAGCCGGCGCCAATGGCCGCTGCCATCGGTTCTTCGATCAGGTACACCTGCGAAGCGCCGGCGCCCAGCGCCGATTCGCGGATCGCGCGGCGCTCGACCTGGGTCGAACCGCACGGCACGCAAATGATGATGCGCGGCGAAGGACGGAAGAATTTCGAGTCGTGCACCATGCGGATGAACTGCTTGAGCATCTGTTCGGTCACGGTAAAGTCGGCGATCACGCCATCTTTCATCGGACGGATCGCTTCGATATTGCCCGGCACCTTGCCCAGCATCTGCTTGGCTTCCTTGCCGACTGCCTGAATGGTCTTCTTGCCATTCGGACCGCCTTCCTGGCGGATGGCGACGACGGACGGTTCGTCCAGGACGATACCGAGGCCGCGCACATAAATAAGGGTGTTGGCCGTGCCCAAGTCAATGGCCAGATCGGTGGAGATATACCTGCGTAAAAAACCAAACATGAGTGTCCTGTAGCGCATCGAGCTGCGCAAAAGCTGTTTATGGGGAGTTTCAAAGCGGGCGCTTTCAGGCACCCTGAAAATCCATGAAGGCGATTTTTCCGGGTTTCGCTTGGCGCTTGCGCAATCTTTTCTATGCTGCGGCAGCGGTCCATCAGCGCCGGCAACGCATTAACCCGCCATTCTACCTTATAATTTGAATGCGATTTGCTCAAAAACCATGGAAAAGTGCGACTCTTGCAGCCGCGAGTTACGCGGCATTCCCCGGCTTTTGTGAGCAAAAAAGCAGTAAATATTCGCGTTTTATCGAAACGCCAACTTAATACTAATGCGCGGCACTCCGCGCCATTCGCCATGTCCCTGACACTCTCCGACGTAAAACGCATCGCCCACCTGGCACAACTCGAAATGGCCGACGATCAGGCCGTCACGTCCTTGGCCCAATTGAACAAGATTTTTGCCCTGGCGGAACAAATGCAAGCCGTCAATACCGATGGCGTGGCCCCCCTGAGCCACCCGCTGGCTGCCCACATGGACAATATCGCCCTGCGCCTGCGCGAAGACGTCGCCACGGAAACGAATCACCGCGACGCCTATCAGGCCGTGGCGCCGAAGGTCCAGGATGGCCTGTATCTCGTGCCAAAAGTTATCGAATAAACACGCCGTTGCGCCGCTCCCGCCTTCTTGCCGAATATCAAAATAGAAACGCCATGCATACAAAATCCATCAAACAGCTGTCCACGCTCTTGCAGAACAAGGAAATTTCCGCCGTTGCGCTGGCGACGCATTTCCTCGACCGCATCGCAGCGGACACTTCGAATGCCTTCCTGCACGTCGACCGTGCCCTGACCCTGGCGCAAGCTGCCGAGGCCGACGCGCGCATCGCCGCCGGCACGGCCACGCCATTGACGGGCGTGCCGATCGCGCACAAGGACTTGTTCGTGACCAAAGGCTGGCGCACCACGGCCGGCTCGAAAATGCTGGCCAACTACGCCAGCCCGTTTGACGCCACCGTGGTGGAAAAATTCCAGGCGGCCGGCATGGTCACCCTGGGCAAGGTCAATTGCGATGAATTCGCCATGGGTTCCGGCAATGAGAACTCGGCCTTCGGTGCCGTGCAGAACCCGTGGGACAAGACGGCCGTGCCAGGCGGCTCGTCCGGCGGCTCGGCTGCCGCCGTCGCCGCCGGCCTGACGCCAGCGGCCACCGGCACCGATACGGGCGGCTCGATCCGCCAGCCAGCCGCTTTTTGTGGCATCACCGGCATCAAGCCGACGTATGGCCGCGTGTCGCGCTTCGGCATGATCGCCTTTGCCTCGTCGCTGGACCAGGGCGGCCCGATGGCCCGCTCGGCCGAAGACTGCGCCCTGCTCTTGAGCGCCATGGCCGGCTTCGACGAGCGCGATTCGACCAGCCTGTCCCCGGAACAGGGCGGCGTGGCGGAAGATTTTTCACGTGAACTGGGCCAGCCGTTGACGGGCTTGCGCATCGGCGTGCCACGCGAGTACTTCGGCGAGGGCTTGGCCAAGGACGTGGAAGCGGCCGTGCGCGGCGCGCTGGCGCAGTATGAAAAGCTGGGCGCCACCCTGGTCGACATCTCGCTGCCGAACACGGCCCTGTCGATTCCCGCCTACTACATGATCGCGCCGGCCGAAGCGTCGTCGAACCTGTCGCGCTACGACGGCGTGCGCTATGGCCACCGCGCCGCCGAGTACAAGGACTTGCAGGACATGTACAAAAAGTCGCGCGCCCAGGGCTTCGGCCCGGAAGTGCAGCGCCGCATCATGGTCGGCACCTATGTGCTGTGCCACGGCTACTACGACGCCTACTACCTGAAGGCGCAAAAGATCCGCCGCCTGATCGCACAGGATTTCGATGCCGTATTAAATGGCCCGAACGCCGTCTGCGACGTCATCATGGGACCGGTCGCGCCGACTGTCGCCTGGGACCTGGGCGACAAGACGGACGACCCGGTGGCAAACTACCTGGCCGACATCTACACCCTGTCGACCAGCCTGGCTGGCTTGCCCGGCATGTCGATTCCATGCGGCTTTGGCACTGGCGAGAAAAACAGCAAGCGCCCTGTCGGCCTGCAAATCATCGGCAACTATTTTGGCGAAGCCAAGCTGCTGAACGTGGCCCACCAGTTCCAGCAAGTGACGGACTGGCATACGCGCGCTCCTGCCGGCATCTAACTATATATTTGCGCCGCTTTGCCGGCGCCACCAGAAAAAAGCGAGAACACTATGCAATGGGAAGTCGTCATCGGTCTTGAGAACCACGTTCAGCTCACGACCGAATCCAAAATTTTCAGCGGTTCGCCGATCAAGTACGGCGCCGACGCCAACACGCAGGCAAGCCCCGTCGACCTGGCGCTGCCAGGCGTGCTGCCGGTGATGAACAAGCAAGCCGTCGACCGCGCGATCCGTTTTGGTTTGGCCGTGGGTGCCACCGTGGCGCCGCACTCGGTCTTCGCCCGTAAAAACTATTTTTATCCGGATTCGCCCAAGGGCTACCAGATCAGCCAGTTCGAAGATCCCGTTGTCATCGGCGGCGCCCTGACCTTCGGCTACGAAAAGGATGGCGAATTCGTCACCAAAACGGTCAACCTGACGCGCGCCCACCTGGAAGAAGACGCGGGTAAATCGCTGCATGAAGACTATGCGGGCATGAGCGGCATCGACTTGAACCGCGCCGGCACGCCGCTGCTGGAAATCGTCTCGGAACCGGAAATCCGCAGCGCCGCCGAAGCCGTGGCCTATGCCAAGGCCCTGCATTCGCTGGTCATGTGGCTGGGCGTTTGCGACGGCAACATGCAGGAAGGCTCGTTCCGCTGCGACGTCAACGTCTCCGTGCGCCCCGTCGGCCAGAAGGAATTCGGCACACGCTGCGAAATCAAGAACCTGAACTCCTTCCGCTTCATCGAGGAAGCCGTGCACGTCGAAGTGCGCCGCCAGATCGAACTGATCGAAGACGGCGGCAAGGTCGTGCAGGCGACACGTTTGTACGATCCGGACCGCAAGGAAACACGCGAAATGCGCAGCAAGGAAGACGCCCAGGATTACCGCTACTTCCCGGACCCTGACCTGCCGCCGCTGGTCATCTCGCCAGAGTGGATCGCCACGGTCAAGGCCTCGATGCCGGAACTGCCGGCCGCCATGCGCGCGCGCTTCATCAGCGAATACGCGTTGCCCGACTACGATGCACTGGTGCTGACGCAATCGAAAGCCATGGCCACCTATTTCGTCGCCGTGGTCGACAAGGCCGGCAAGGAAAACGCCAAGGCCGCCGCCAACTGGCTGATGGGCGACGTGTCGTCGACCCTGAACCGCGAAGGCGTGGACCTGGACGACGCACCCGTCTCCGCCGCACAGCTGGCCGCCATGCTCAAGCGCATCGCCGATGGCACGATCTCGAACAAGGCGGCCAAGGAAGTCTTCGCCGGCATGTGGGAAGCGAAATCAAACGACGAACACCTGGTCGACGCCGTCATCGATGCCAAGGGTTTGAAGCAGATCTCGGACTCGGGCGCACTGGAAGCCATCGTCGATGAAGTGCTGGCGGCGAACGCCAAGTCGGTAGAGCAGTACCGCGCCGGCAAGGAAGCGGCCATCAACGCGCTGATCGGCCAGGCCATGAAGGCGTCCAAGGGCAAGGCCAACCCGGCCCAGCTGACGGAATTGCTGAAGGCCAAGCTGGCGGGGTAATTCCCACGCCCCCCAAGGAAAAGACGCTGCGGCGTCTTTTTTTTTGCCTGGCCGCTCCACGCATAAACAAGCTTGTCTAGTTTTTTTCCCATGCCTGGAAGGCGCTTATGCGACACATAAAATTAAAGTATACATTTCTGTCTACAACGATTAATCTAAGTAGGTCGCGGGAAATTATTGTGAAGTTATGACGAACAGAACCGGATGCTCTGCAAGGCGCCAGCTGCGACGCAGTGCGAGCACTGCTAGCAGCTGGCAACACCGCAGAGCGCCGTTATGGAAGTCAGAAATCACAATAATTTATTGCGACCTACTTAGCTACATTGAAATTCCAGCAAGAGGAAAAATAGCATGGCCAAGACTCCCGATATCCCGAAACCAACGGCTGCCGAGCTCGATCTGCTGCAAACACTGTGGCCACTGGGCGCCGCCACGGCCAAGCAGGTGCACGAGGCGATGACGTTGACCAAGCCGGCCATCACGTATGGCACCGTGCTGCGCTTGATGCAGATCATGCACACCAAGGGCTTGCTGATCCGCGACGCAAGCCAGCGTTCGCACGTGTATGCGCCGGCCCAGGCACAGGACAGCCTGCAGACGAATCTGCTCAAGGAATTGATGCAAAAAGCCTTTGCCGGTTCGGCCAAGGCACTGGTGCTGGCGGCGCTGCGCACGGGCGTGTCGCGCGCCGAGCGCGAAGAGATAGAAAAAATGCTCAAGGACGATCAATCATGAGCGGCTTCGTGCCAGCGCTGGGCTGGACTCTGCTGCATTTCCTGTGGCAAGGCTTGCTGATCGGCTGCGCCACGGCGCTGGCGTGGGCCGCCCTGCGCAATGCGCGTCCCGAGGCACGCTACGGCGTCGGTTGCGGTGCCCTGCTGGCCTGCCTGGCATGGCCGGCAGCGGGCTTGTATTTGCGCCTGGCCGATGGCGATGCCACGGGTGCCATGTTCTCCAGCACCTTGCTGCCGGCCGCACTGCTCATGCCCACGACCTTGCCTGACCTGTACCTGCTTCTTCGCGCCGTCGTCGGCGTCTGGGCCCTATGCGCCGCAGTGCTGGCCATGCGCATGGCACTGGGCATGCTATGGATAGAGCGCAGCGCCAGCAAGACGGGCGCCACACATGAACAACTGCAGACAAGGCTGTCGCGCATGGCGCAGAATGCCGGCGTGGCGCGGCCCGTGCGCCTGCGCGTACTCGACAACATCGCCAGCCCGCTCACGGCCGGCATCTGGCGCCCCATGGTGCTGGTGCCCGCAGCGCTGATCACCGGCATGCCGCCGCAGCTGCTCGATGCGCTGCTGGCGCACGAACTGGCGCACATCCGGCGCCACGATTATCTGCTCAACCTGTTGCAAAACGCCATCGAGGCGCTGCTGTTCTTCCACCCTGCCGTCTGGTGGATCTCTCGCGGCGTGCGCCTCGAACGCGAACATATTGCAGATGATTTCGCAGCAAGACAACTGGGCGAACCGCGGCGTCTGGCTCTTGCACTCTCGGAACTGGAACGTCTCCAGTTCTCAACCCACCACCTGGCCCAGGCGGCCAACGGAGGAGATCTTATGTCACGTATCAAACGATTGCTGCGCCCTGCACCACAAACCCTGAACTGGAAAGCGGCCGTGCCGCTGCTGGCCCTCGCCGGCGCCTGCCTCGGCATCTACGGCCAGGCCGTCGCCGCCGACAGTGCACCCGTGCTGGAGCGCCGCCCCGTCATCGACTTTGGCGTCTGCGGCAAACCGGTCTACCCAGCCACATCGCTGCAGGCGAAGGAAGAGGGCACGGTCAACATGTCCTTTGACGTCAATGCAGCCGGCAAGGTAACGAATTCGAGCGTGGTCAAAAGCAGCGGCCATCCGGCCCTCGACGAGGCGGCGCGCAGCGGCATTGCCAAGTGTACGTTCAAGCCTGCCCTCGCTGGCGGCAAGCCCGTCAGCGCCAGCGTCAAGGTGCAATACGTCTGGAGCCTGAACTAAGGCAGGGGCGGCGGCGGCGTTGCAACATTGCTGCAGCTGTGCCGCCGCCCGCTTGCGGGTATGATCGTAGATTCTTCCACGCACCCGTGAATACGCCATGAACAAGATCAAAACCGGCCTGGTCGGCTACGGCTTTGCCGGCTCCACCTTCCACGCTCCCGTGCTGTCCACCATCGATGCCCTGGAATTGACGGCCGTCGCCTCCAGCAAGCCCGAGCTCGTGCACAAGGATTGGCCGCACGCCACCGTGTATGCGCAAGCGGCGCAGCTGTTTGCCGATCCCTCCATCGAGCTGGTGGTCATCGCCGCACCCAACGAAGCACACTTCAGCCTGGCGCAAGCGGCCCTGCAAGCGGGCAAGCACGTGGTGGTCGACAAGCCCTTCACCATTTCCAGCGTTGAAGCACAGACCCTGATCACCCTGGCGCAAGAGCGCAAGCTGGTGCTCAGCGTGTATCACAACCGGCGCTGGGATGGCGACTTCCTGACCCTGAAAGCGCTGCTGGCGCAAGGCACCTTGGGGCGCATCGCCAGCGTCGAATCGCATTTCGACCGTTTCCGCCCCGAAATCCGCCAGCGCTGGCGCGAGTCCGACGCACCCGGTGGCGGCTTGCTGTACGACCTGGGCCCGCACATGCTGGACCAGGCCATGCAGCTGTTCGGCCAGCCGGAAAAGCTGTACGCCGATATCGCCCTGCAGCGCGATGGCGCGCAAGCCGTCGACTATATGCACATCGTTTTATACTACGACCGGCTGCGCGTGGTGCTGCAAGCGGGCTGCCTGGTAAAGGCGCCAACGGCGCGCTTCGCCGTGCATGGCGACAAGGGGAGTTTCGTGAAGTTCGGCCTCGATCCGCAGGAAGACGCCCTGAGGGCCGGCGGCAGGCCGGGCCAGCCCGGCTGGGGCGTGGACCCCGTACGCGGTGCACTGCACCTGGGCACGCAGCCGGACGGCCATTGTGAACACCTCGAGATGCAGGCAGGCCGCTACCAGGACTTTTACCAGGGCATGGCCGACGCCATCCGCCACGGCGCACCAGCGCCCGTGGCGGCCGAAGATGCGGCGGCAACGATACGCCTGATCGAACTGGCGCTGCAAAGCGCCGCCGAAGGGCGCGTACTCGCGGTCAGCTGATTCGATGTCAACTGACCGAGGTCAGTTGATGACGAAGGCCAGCACCACGGCGCCCAGCGCCAGCAGAGCCAGGCCGCAAATAAACAGCAGTTCACCCCACCATTCGTAGCGCAAGCGCGACTGGCCGGGGCGCAGCGACATGAACGAGAGCACGGCGCTGACGAGAAAGACGATGGCATCGACGGCGAGCAGCTTGTCGATGGCCACGCGCACCTCGCCGCGCGGCGCCAGGTGCCCGATCGACAGCACCGTCATGCATACGCCGACCATCGTCGCCGACGTGGGCAGGATGTGTGCCGACAAGCCCCGTTCGGGCGCCTTGCCGTCGCCCGGCATCAAGGCCGGCCCTGGTTCGTTCCCGCCGGCCAGACCAGCTCCACGCGCGCGGAACTACCCGCCTTGACCTGCACCTTGCGTTCCAGCAATTTGCCGGCCAAGGTGGCGCGCAGGCTGTAGCTGCCCGGTGGCAGTTTCGCCAGCAGGAACGGTCCGCTGGCCGTCGTTTCCAGCACCGGCGCGCCCTTGGCGTCGCGTATTGTCAGCTTCACGTCGGAGGCAAATTCCGCCTTGCCCGCCGCCTGCACGGAAAACACCAGGCTCAAAGGCCATTGCCGGCTGGCGCTCTTGATGGCAGTCGATTCATCGAGGCCGATGCCGCCGCTCAGGTACTCCACCGTCCCGCTCTTCTGCACGGTAGGCAAAGCGCTATCGCCCTGCGCCTGCGCCGCACTTCCCAGCAACAGCCCGGCGGCCAGCATTGCCGCCGCCAGGTTCAAGGTACCGCGTCTGTCTGGTGCCATCTCACTCTCCTCATGTCGATTGAATCAAGATAGGAAGCGCAGCTTAGGCCAGCCTTAGCTTAGCGCCGGCGCATGGCCTCGGCGATCTTCTGGTCCGTCTTGTACTGGCTCAGCGAGTACACGGCCCAGATCGTCGCTGGCAGCCAGCCGATCAGGGTAATTTGCAGGATCAGGCAAATGATGCCGGCAATGGGGCGTCCAATGGTGAAAAAGGTCAGCCACGGCAGTAACAGGGCAATCAGCAAGCGCATCGTTCGTTCCTTGAGTATTCCCCTGTGCCGCGGGGACCGGGCCGGCATGCACCGGCGGTCAATTCATTGAGCCGATTATAACGATACTGGCGCCTCATGCCGGCACGGGTGCCAGCAGTTTCTCGATCCAGGCCAGGATGGCGGCAAAGATCACGTCACGGTTCACCTCATTGAAATTCTCGTGGTAATTGGCCGGATAGTAGTGATAGTCGAGCAGGCCCTCGGGCACGCTGCGCAGCAGGCTTTCCGTGGCGCGGCTATCGGCCAGCTTGTCGTCGCCGGCCACCACGGCGAACAGGGGGAAGCGCCAGTCCGACAAGCCGCCCGCCAGTTCCTTTTGCGCCGACGTCAAGGCATGGGCGAAGCGCACCGACGCTGCACTGGCGCGGATACCGTCACGCTCATCCTGGAAATGGCGCGCGGTGATGGTCTGATCGTGCGTCAGCAGCATGGTCAGATTCCCCAGCGGTACCTTCATCGTCGGGAAGCGCTGCGCCAGCCAGCCGGACAACATCTGCAGCACCTTCGGCACGGGAATCGCATTCACGTAATACGGCGACGAGATGATGAAGCCTTTGATCGCCGGATCGCCCGCAAAGCGCCGCAGTCCCAGGTGCGTGGCGATCAGGCCGCCCATGGAATGACCCATGACGAAAATCGGCACGCCGGGATACGCCTGCTTGACCCAGGCGAGGAACAGCTCTTCATCGTCGAGGAATGCATCGAACGAGGGGATATCCACCTTGCGCTTGCCATCGTGGCCCACCATATCGAAGCTGACGGTGGCGATGCCGTGCTGGCGAAAGGTCAGCGCCGGCGTGACGTAATCGCCCGCGTGCGCCATGCCGCCGTGGATCGCCAGGATCACGGCACGTGGATGCTCCGGCTGCCAGATATGGATGGGACGCTCGACCTGGTCGCTGCACCGCAGGCTGGCCATCTTGTCTTCTGAAAAACGCATCGCAGCTCCTGTCATGCCCTGTCACGCCTTCAGATGATCGATCAACTGGCGCGCATACAGGGGTAATTCACTGAACTGGCGCACGCAAATCGTCAGATTGCGTACCGACCAGGGATCGGATAATTCCAGGCAGCGCAGCGCCATCGTCTGCTGGCAGCGGCTGGCCGCCGCCAGCGGCACCACGCTGATGCCCACGCCGCTGGCCACCATGCGGCACACGGCATCGAAGCTGCGCAGGCGCACGCGCACCTTCAAAGGACGGCCCAGGCGCGCCGCATGCATGCCCAGGTACTGCTGCATCGCGCTGTCGTCGGCCAGGCCGATGAAATCGTGATCCAGCAGCGTGGAGAACGCGACGACACCATCCTGGCCGAGCGCGCGGTGATGCACGCCATCGGCCGCCGCGATGACCACCAGCCGGTCGGGGCGGAACAAAAACGTCTGCAAGCCGCGCATGTCGACCGAGTCGGACACGATGCCCATGTCGGCCAGCCCTTCCGAGACGGCCTTGACGATATCGTAACTGAGGCGCTCTTCCAGGTCGATGGTCAGGTTCGGATGGCGGTCGAGAAAAGCACCGAGTGCCTCGGGCAAAAATTCGCTGAGCGCGGCCGTATTGCACAGCAGCCGCAACTGCCCTTTCAAGCCGCGCGCAAATTCACCGAGCTCGCCGCGCATTTTCTCCATTTGCAGCAACACGAGGCGCGCGTGATGCAGCAGGGTCTGCCCTACCGGTGTCGGCTCCACGCCGCGCCGCCCGCGCAGCAGCAGAGGCATGCCCAGCGCCTCCTCCATGCCGCGCACGCGCGCACTGCTGGAGGCCAATGCGAGATGGCTGCGCGCGGCGCCCGCCGTCAGGCTACCCGCCTCCACCACGTTGACAAACAGCTGCAAATCGACCAGATCAAAGCGCATGACAGCTCCCCTTTTCGCCATCTTATCAGCCTTCGTATTTTACTTAGGCTGACTCAAAATAATCCACCTTGGCGAAAGTCCCGGGCAAGCGCAGAATCCACGCAAAATCA
Organism: Janthinobacterium sp. PSPC1-1; assembly: GCF_049897625.1. Lineage (NCBI taxonomy): Bacteria > Pseudomonadati > Pseudomonadota > Betaproteobacteria > Burkholderiales > Oxalobacteraceae > Janthinobacterium > Janthinobacterium sp. PSPC1-1. The sequence continues at coordinate 256,110 of NZ_JAFCWP010000007.1, forward strand.
CTGTGGGATAAAAAAGATGGAGACGTCATTCCTGCTGGCCGTCGGCGCCAGCTTCCTCATCGCTGGCTTCGTCAAGGGCGTAGTCGGACTGGGCTTGCCGACGGTGGCCATGGGCACGCTCAGCCTCGTCATGCCACCCGTGCAGGCGGCGGCGCTGCTGATCGTGCCGTCGATGGTGACGAATGTGTGGCAACTGGCGGCCGGGCCCGGCCTGCGCGCGCTGATGCGGCGCCTGTGGCCCATGCTGGCCGCCGTCATGGCCGGTACCCTGGCGGGCGGCGCCCTGCTGCCGCAGGACAGCGGCGCCTGGGCCATCGTCGCGCTGGGCGTGGCGCTGATGCTGTATGCGCTGGCGGGATTGTTCTCGCTACAGCTGCGCGTGCCGGCGCGGCACGAAGCCTGGCTGGGACCGGCCACGGGCGTGGCGACGGGGCTGGTGACGGCCGCCACGGGCGTGTTCGTGATCCCCGCCGTGCCGTATCTGCAGGGACTGGGCCTGGCGCGCGATGCGCTGATACAGGCGCTGGGCCTGGCGTTTACCGTGTCGACCGTGGCGCTGGCGGCCAGCCTGGCGCTGCACGGCGACTTCAGCCTCGGTGCGGCGGGCGCTTCCGCGTATGCGCTGCTGCCGGCGCTGGCCGGCATGCTGGCCGGTCAATGGCTGCGCGGGCGCATCGCGCAACAGGTGTTCAAGCGCTGCTTTTTTGCCGGGCTGTTCGCCCTCGGCTTGCATGCGGCGCTCAAGCCATGGCTGGCGTGATGCACATCGATTGGCAAGGGGACAGCGCGCTGTGCGCGTGGATCGACGGCCAGCAGGTGGCCATGCTCGACATCAGCAAGAACATGGATGGGGTGACGGTGAACATGCTGTTCGTGAAACCGCCGTTCCGGCGGCGCGGCATCGGTGGCGCGCTGCTGCGGCGGCTGTTGCAATCCCACCCGCAAGCTGCCACCGCCTGCAGCGACCCGCGGCTGCGGGCGCTGCTGGATAAGACTATTTAAATACCATACTTGGTGCGGTAGGCGGAAACAGCCTCTTTATGTTTCAACAGTTCCGGATCGGCGCCCGCGCCATTCAGGTAGCCGAACAAGTCGTCCAGGTTGCCGATCGAGATGACGGGAATGCCATACTGTTTCGACACTTCCTGCACCGCCGAATTTGGCGACAGCTGGCCGTCCGGGCCGGAACGCTCCATGCGGTCCAGGGCGATCAGCACGGCGCAAGGCTCGGCGCCGGCGGCGCGGATCATGTCCACCGATTCGCGCACCGAGGTGCCGGCCGAGATTACATCGTCAATGATGACGACCTTGCCATGCAGCTTGGCGCCGACGATGGTGCCGCCTTCGCCATGGTCCTTGGCTTCCTTGCGGTTGAAGGCGAACGAGGTGTTGCGGCCCTTGCCGGCCAGCGCCACGGCGGTGGCCGACGCCAGGGTGATGCCCTTGTAGGCTGGCCCAAACAGCATGTCAAATTCGACGCCCGAGTCGAGCAGGGTTTGCGCGTAGAACTGCGCCAGCTCGGCCAGGGTGGCGCCGTCATGGAACAGGCCCGCATTGAAGAAGTACGGCGACTGGCGTCCGGCCTTGGTGGTGAACTCGCCAAACCGCAAGACGCCCTTGGATACTGAAAACGCGATAAACTGCTGGCGTAAATTATTCACATTAGCCTCATTTTTTAAAAGTGCCTGTATTTTAATCCGCGCGCAGCGGCGAGACAATCGCCATGCCGCGCCCGCCGGCCCCGTCCAACGCCCTTTTCACTCTCAACCTATGCCAAAAATTATCTCCGCCAACCTGAACGGCATCCGTTCCGCCGCCAAAAAAGGCTTTTTCAACTGGATGGGCACGCAAACGGCCGATTTCATCTGCGTGCAGGAATTGAAGGCGCAACTGCCCGACATGACGCCGGAATTCCTCAACCCGCACGGCTACCATGGCCATTTTCACTATGCCGAGAAAAAGGGTTATTCGGGCACGGGCGTGTACAGCAAGGTGGAACCGGATGCCGTGCATATCGGTTTCGGCAGCCCAGAATTCGATGCCGAAGGGCGCTACGTGCGCTGTGATTTTGGCAACCTGTCCGTCATTTCCGTGTACTGCCCGTCCGGTTCGTCCGGCCCGGAGCGCCAGGAAGCCAAGTTCCGCTTCATGGAACTGTTCCTGCCGCACCTGCTGGCATTGAAGGCACTGGGGCGCGAAGTGGTCATCTGCGGCGACTGGAACATCGCCCACCATGAAATCGACCTGAAAAACTGGAAGGGCAACAAGAAGAATTCCGGCTTCCTGCCGGAAGAGCGCGCGTGGCTGACGCGCGTCTTCGACGAAGTGGGCTTTGTCGACGTGCACCGCGGCCTGGACAAGCGCGAAGACCAGTACACATGGTGGAGCAACCGCGGACAAGCCTACGCGAAGAACGTCGGCTGGCGCATCGACTACCACGTCGCCACCCCCGGCATCGCGGCCCAGGCGCATACGGTCAGCGTCTACAAGGACGAGCGGTTCTCCGACCATGCGCCCCTGATCATCGATTACACGGTCAAGGGCTGATCTTTGACACGTCGGCGGTGGTGTCGGCTTACGCTGCGCTAAGCCGACCTACGCCTGATCTGCCGTAGGTCGGATTAGGACCGCAGGGCCGTAATCCGACAACATGGTTGACACGCCAATGGGGGTGTCGGGTTACGCCAGCATGCGCCGGCTCTCAAAATGGCGCGGCTCGCCGCTCAAAGGGTCCGTGAAATCGATGGCGCGCGCCAGCAGCTGCAGCGGGTGCGACATGTCGTCTTCCTTGCACGGCTGGGCCAGCGGGTAAAACGCATCGTTGACGATGGGGATGCCGAGTGCAGCCAGGTGCACGCGCAGCTGGTGCTTGCGCCCCGTATGCGGCTGCAGCCGGTACAGGTTCACCTCGCCGCGCCGCTCGATCACGTCGATGATGGTTTCTGAGTTCGGCTCGCCCGCCTCCTCGCGCATGAGGAAGAACTGCGCGCCCTCGACCATGCGGCTGCGATACGTGAACGGAAAATCGCGGCCATCCAGATGCGGCGCCAGCGCCTCATACGTCTTGCGCACTTCGCGGCGCTGGAACAGCGTCTGGTAGGCACCCCGGCTGGCTACCTGGCGCGAAAAAATCACCACGCCAGCCGTCTCGCGGTCGAGGCGGTGGATCGGCGTCAGCTCGGCGCAGTCCAGGTTTTTCTTCAGGCGCGTCAGCAAGGTCTCCTGCAAGAAGCGCCCGGCCGGTGTCATGGGCAGAAAATGCGGCTTGTCGACGACGATCAAATGCTCATCCTGGAACAGGATCTCTTCCTGGAAGGGGATCGGCGTTTCCCGTTCCAGTTCGCGGTAGTAAAAAATGCGCATGCCGCGCCGGTATGCGCTGCCGGGGCCGAGCACGGCGCCGTCGCCATTGAGCACTTCGCCGCGCGCCATGCGGTCCAGCCATTGCGCGGCGCCGATCTGCGGATAGCGCTCGATCAGAAAGGTGAGCATGTCCGGCCACTGCCCTTCCGGCAGCCACAGATAACTGGGCGCCACGCCGTCGCGCATGGGCAAGGGAGCGGCGGCGTGACACTTCGCCATCCTAGCGCTGCGCGATGGCGTTGCTGCGGTACGGCGGCAAGGCGTCCACGCTGACGCCCTTGCTGCGCGCGTACAAAGGCAGCACTTGCGCCATGTGGCTGTTCATCTGCGAGATACGGTCCTTGCCCGACGGGTGGGTCGAGAGGAATTCCGGCGGCGCGCCCTTGCTCACGGCGGCCATTTTCTGCCACAGGATCACGCCGGCACGCGGATCAAAGCCGGCGCGTGCGGCCAGGTCCATGCCGATCAAATCTGCCTCGCGTTCATCGTCGCGCGAGAACTTCAGCATCACGCCCTGTGCCGCCATATTCGTGGCGGTACTGGTGATGTTTGGATCGACGCCGAGCCAGGCTGACAGCCCGGCGCCGGCCAGCTTGGCGCCGACGGCGGCCAGGTTGCCCTTGCCGGCCTGCGCCTGCGAGTGTTCGCGCAGCGCATGCGAAATTTCATGTCCCATGACGACGGCCACTTCATCGTCGGTCAAATTGAGCTTGGTGATGATGCCGCTGTAAAAAGCGATCTGCCCGCCAGGCATGCAAAAGGCATTGACCTCATCCGAGTTGAGCAGGTTGACCTGCCAGTTCCAGTTGGCCGCCGCCTCGTTCCAGCGCGTGGCGAACGGGATGATGCGCTGGGCGATGGCGCGCAAACGCCTGACCTGCGGGTCGCTATCGGGCACCAGCGCATTTTTTTCCTTCGCTTCGTTGACCAGCTGCGTATATTGCTGCTTCGATTCTGCATTGAAATCGGCGCCGCCGGCAAAGATGCGCGAGGTCGACAAAGGCCGCACCTTGATGCCATCCTGCACCGTCGCCTGCTGGGCATGGGCGGACAGGGGGGCCAGCGCGGTGGCCGCGCACAGGCTGGCCAGGACGGCGTAACGTTTAAGGGATATTGGTGCCATTGGCAGACCTCCATGGAGCGATTTTAGGCAGCATCATCATGGCCGGGAAGGCCAGGAAGAAGCACACGATGAAAAACGAGAACCAGCCCAGCTCCGCGACCAGAAAGCCCACCGAGGCATTGATCAGGGTGCGCGGCACGGCGCTGAGGCTGGAAAACAAGGCATATTGTGTGGCCGTGTAGCGCGGGTCCGTGGTGCGCGACAGGAACGCGACAAAGGCGGCCGCACCCAGTCCCAGGCTGGCGAAGGCTTCAAAACCGATCACGGCGCTGAGCAACATGGTGTTCGGCCCCACCTGCGCCAGCCAGGCGAATCCCAAAATCGCGATCGCCTGCAGCGCGCCAAACACCCACAGGCCCCGGTTGATGCCCAGCTTGAGCATCCACACGCCACCCACCACGCCGCCGGCCAGGCTAGCCCAGAAACCCGTGGTATTGGCGGCCAGGCCGATCTGCGTCATGCTGAACCCCAGGTCCAGATAAAACTTCGTCGCCAGCGCCGTGGCCATGCTGTCGCCGATTTTGTAGAGTAATACGAAGGCGAGGATCCACATTGCGTTACGCCAACCATCGCGCGCGATGAATTCCTGGAACGGCAAGATGATCGCTTCGCGCATGGTCTTCGGCGGCGAACCGTACACGGTGGGCTCCTTGATCAGCAAGGTGCACACGAGGCCCGGCAGCATGAAGGCGGCCGTGATCCAGAAGACGGGCTGCCACGGCATGCGGTCGGCCAGGATCAGCGACAACGCACCCGGCACCATGCCTGCCACTTTATACGCGTTGACGATGACGGCGGCGCCCAGGCCCTGCTCGTTATCGTCCAGGATTTCGCGCCGGTAGGCGTCGATGACGATGTCCTGGCTGGCCGACAGAAAGGCCACTCCGCCCGCAGCGGCGGCGATCAGGCCGATCTGCGTGAGCGGGTCGAGCATGCCCATGGCGCCGATGGCAAAAAACAGCGCCACCTGCGTCAATGCCATCCAGCCGCGCCGGCGCCCCAGTCCCAGGATGCGGTAGCGGTCCATCAAAGGCGCCCACAGGAATTTCCAGATATACGGAAACTGCACCAGGGCGAACAGCCCCAGCGCCTTGACGTTCAAGCCCGACTTGGCCAGCCATGCCTGCAGCAGGTACAGCAGGATGAACAGGGGCAGGCCGGAACTGAAGCCCAGCACCAGCACGGCCAGCATGCGGCCATTGGCATAGGAACGCCAGCCAGGCGCCGGGCTTGTAGTCATCAATGCACCGCTTTTTTACGCAGGCGGAAGACGGCCAGGTCGCCGCGCAGGTTCGGCAGCACGGAGACCATCTTGCCTTCGGCCAGGGCCACGCATTCGATCACTTCCAGGCCGCATTCCTCGGCCAGCTCGCGGAAGTCGTTGATGGTGGCGCAGCGCACGTTGGGCGTGTCGTACCACTGGTAGGGCAGAGATTTCGACACGGGCATGCGGCCTTTGAGCAGCGCCACGCGATGCGGCCAGTAGGCGAAGTTGGGGAACGAGACGATGGCCTCGGCGCCCACGCGCACGATGTCGCGCAGCAGCGGCTCGACCTGCTTCATCATCTGCAGCGACGACAGGCACAGCACCGTATCGAAGCTGTTATCGCCAAAGATGGCCAGGCCCTTTTCCATGTCCTGCTGGATCACGTTGACGCCGCGCAGGGTGCTGGCCAGCACCTTGTCGTCGGCGATCTCGATGCCATAGCCGCTGCACTCCTTGTCGCTTTGCAGGTACTGCAGCATCACGCCTTCGCCGCAGCCCACGTCCAGTACATGCGCGTTGTTCGGAACCCAGTGGGCGATGAAGGCCAGGTCGGGGCGCAGTGCGCTCAATTCGTCAAAAGTCATGCGATCTCCTTGGCGCCCTGGCGGACGGCGGTGTGCTGTGCAGGAGCGGGCAAGCCCGCCCCGATGTCGTTCCATACCTGGCCATAATAGGCGCGCACCATGTTCATGTAGCGCGCATCTTCCAGCAAAAAGGCGTCGTGGCCGTGCGGCGCGTCGATTTCCGCGTAGGTCACCTGGCGGCGGTTGCACACCAGCGCTTCGACGATTTCGCGGCTGCGCTCGGGCGAGAAGCGCCAGTCGGTGGAAAACGAGGCGAGGAAGAACTTCGCCTTGGTACCCGACAGGGCCTTGGCCAGGTCGCCGCCATGCGCGCGCGCCGGATCGAAGTAATCGAGCGCCTTGGTGATCAATAAATATGTGTTGGCGTCGAAGTATTCGGAGAACTTGTCGCCCTGGTAGCGCAAATACGATTCGATCTCGAAATCGATGCCGAAGCCGAATTTGTAGTCACCCGTCTGCGCCGCGTCGCGCAACTTGCGGCCGAATTTCTCGGCCATGTCGTCATTCGACAGGTACGTGATGTGGCCCACCATGCGCGCCACGCGCAAGCCGTTCTTCGGCACCACGCCATGCGCATAAAAGTCGCCGCCATGGTAATCGGGGTCGGACAGGATGGCCTGGCGCGCCACGTCATTGAAGGCGATGTTCTGCGCCGAGAGTTTGGCCGTCGAGGCGATCACCACGCAGTGGCGCAGCCGCTCGGGGAACATGATGCTCCACGCCAGCGCCTGCATGCCACCCAGCGAGCCACCCATCACGGCGGCGAACTGAGTGATGCCCAGTTCATCGGCCAGGCGCGCCTGCGCGCTGACCCAGTCTTCCACCGTGACGACGGGGAAGGAAGCGCCATACGGCTTGCCGGTGGCAGGATTGGTGTGCATGGGGCCAGTCGAGCCGAAGCAGGAACCCAGGTTGTTGACGCCGATGACGAAGAATTTATTGGTGTCGAGCGGCTTGCCCGGTCCCACCATATTGTCCCACCAGCCCGTGCTTTTCGGCTCGTCCGCGTAGACGCCGGCCACGTGGTGCGAGGCATTCAGGGCGTGGCAGACCAGCACCGCGTTCGATTTGTCGGCGTTCAGGGTGCCGTAGGTTTCATACATCAACATATAGTCGCGCAGCGATGCACCGCTTTGCAGCTGCAAGGGTTGCGCAAAATACATGGTTTGCGGCGAAACGATTCCAATGGATGACATGTGTGTCGGTTTATAAAAGGGGGTGGCCCCACGGGCCATGGTCGATGCAGCACCGCGATGATAGGTGCTGCAACTGTAGCATCAGGACACCTCTTGCCGCGCGCGACGTGTCCTGATGCTGATACAGCGACAGTTTACATGAGCTGCAACTGTTGTACGGCTTCCGCGATCACATTTGGTTCCATGGAACGCATAATTTTGCGCATTTGTGGTGCGATCAGGCCCAGGTCGCTGTTGAGGATCTCTTGCTTGACCGCCAACAGCTGGGCCGGATGCATGGAAAACTCGCGCAGTCCCATCCCCAGCAGCAAACGCGTGAGCTTCACGTCGCCCGCCATCTCGCCGCACACGGCCACGTCGATGCCCGCCTTGTGGCCGGCGGCAATCGTCATGGAGATCAGTTGCAGCACGGCCGGGTGCAGCGGATTGTACAAATGCGCCACTTCGTAATCGACGCGGTCGATGGCCAGCGTGTACTGGATCAGGTCATTCGTGCCGATCGACAGGAAATCCATGCGCTTGACGAACATGGGCAGGGCCAGCGCGGCAGCGGGAATTTCAATCATGGCGCCCACTTCGACGGCGTCGTCGAACTTGACGCCCTCCTCGCGCAGGCTGGCCTTGGCTTGCGCGATCATGGCCAGCGACTGGTCGATCTCGAACGCATGCGCCAGCATGGGGATCAGGATGCGCACCTTGCCGAAGGCCGAGGCGCGCAGAATGGCCCGCAGCTGCGTCAGGAACAGCTGCGGCTCGGCCAGGCAGTAACGGATGGCACGCAGGCCCAGGGCGGGATTCAAGGCCGTATGGTCGGACTGGTCGAGCGGCTTGTCGGCGCCGATGTCGAGCGTGCGGATGGTCACCACGCGCCCTTTCATCGACTGCACCGTGTTGCGGTAAGCCTCGAACTGCTCATCCTCGGTGGGAATCTTGTGGGCGCGGCCCATGAACAGGAATTCGGAGCGGAACAGGCCCACGCCGCTGGCGCCGGACTCCAGCGCAAACGGACAATCCTCGGGCAGTTCGATATTCGCCAGCAGGGTGATGGGGGTGCCGCATTTGGTGACGGCCGGTGTCTTTTTCAGCTTGCCCAGCTTCTTGCGCGCGCGCTGCATGGCCACCTGGCGCTCGCGGTACTGCTCCAGCACCAGCGCGCTGGGGTTGGCGATGACCACGCCGGCGTCGCCGTCGATGATCAGCCAGTCGTCCTGCTCGATCAGCATCGACGCCTGCGACATGCCGACGGCGGCCGGGATATCCAGGCTGCGCGCGACGATGGCCGTGTGCGAGTTCTGTCCGCCCACGTCGGTGATGAAGCCGATGAAGGAACGGTCGCGGAACTGCAGCATGTCGGCCGGCGAAATATCGTGGGCGACCACGATCATCTGCGCCAGCAATTCATCTTCGGCCGCCGCCTTGGGCAACAGCTGTTCCGTGCCCAGCAAGACTTTCAATACGCGCTCGGCCACCTGCTGGATGTCGGCCTTGCGTTCGCGCAAATACGGGTCTTCGATTTCGTCGAACTGCGCCGACAATTCATCGATTTGCGTCAGCAGCGCCCATTCGGCGTTGTAATGGCGCGAACGGATGATGTCGAGCGGCGCTTCGGCGATCAGCGGGTCCGACAGGATCAGCGCGTGCACGTCGATGAACGCGCCAAGTTCGGTGGGCGCGTCTTTCGGCAGCTCGTTCCACAGGGTTTGCAGTTCCTTGTGGACGGCGGCGATGGCGTTTTGCAGACGCTGGACTTCAGCTTCGATCTGTTCCTGGGCGACCAGGTAATGTTTGACGTCAAGGGCGGCCGGCGCCAGCAGATGCGCGCGGCCAATGGCGATGCCGCGGGAGACCGGGATGCCGTGGAGCGTGAAAGATGCCATGGGGTGACCTGTCGGAATGCGGCTGCGGCTACGTTCGGCAGGCATTACTCGCCTTCGCCAAACCTGTCATTAATCAGGGCGGTGAGCGCATCGACACATGCCTGCTCATCATCACCCTCGGCTTCCAGGGTCACTTTCGCGCCCTTGCCGGCGGCCAGCATCATCACGCCCATGATGGATTTGGCGTTGATGCGGCGCGCATTGCGGGTCAGCCAGACGTCGCTCTTGAACTTGGCGGCGAGCTGGGTAAATTTGGCGGAGGCGCGTGCGTGCAGTCCCAGCTTGTTGATGATTTCGAGTTCTCTTTGAATCATTTTTGTATGGTCTCTATCCCTGAATGCACTGCATTGTTGCCAGCCCTAGCTATAAAACCCGCCGCCTTCAGGGCGGCGGCCATGTCACTCTTTACTCGCCCACGCGGATGCGGTTATCGACGCGCACGGCGCCGCTTTGCGCGCCGGCCAGCGCCATCTCCACCACCACGTCGAGCGTGTCGCGGCGATACGTGATGGCGCGCAGCAGCATCGGCAGGCTGATGCCGGCGATGACTTCCACCCGCCCCGCATCGGCCAGCTTGTTGCAGCAGTTCGACGGCGTGCCGCCCTTCACATCGGTAATCACCAGCACGCCGGAGCCGTCGTCGAGGCGGCAGATGGCGTCCGATGCCAGCTTTTGCACTTCCGCCAGGTCCTGGTCGGCGACGACGTCGATGGCTTCAAAACGTTCCGTTGGCCCGCGAAACACATGTGCGCAGGCGGCGATGAACGCCTGTCCCAACGGTGCATGTGTCATGAGCAAAATCCCTACCATGGTCATTTCACCTTCTGACGCTGCTGCGCTTGCGCAACGCCATGCTCGACGGCATCGACAAACATGGCAGCCACATCAAAACCCGTCTGCTGCATGATTTCCTGGAAGCAGGTCGGGCTGGTGACATTGACTTCCGTCAGATAGTCGCCGATCACGTCCAATCCTACCAGCATCAGGCCGCGCGCGGCCAGGATCGGGCCCAGTTTTTCAGCGATTTCCAGGTCGCGCGCCGTCAATGGCTGCGCCACTCCCGTGCCGCCGGCGGCCAGGTTGCCGCGCACTTCGCCCGCCTGCGGGATGCGCGCCAGCGAAAACGGCACCGGCTTGCCGCCGATGACGAGGATACGCTTGTCGCCCTTGACGATGTCGGCGATAAAACGCTGCGCCATGATGGTCTGCGCGCCGTTCTCGCTCAAGGTCTCGATGATGGCGCCCAGGTTCAGGCCATCGGCCTTGACGCGGAAGATGCCCGTGCCGCCCATGCCGTCGAGCGGCTTGAAGATGACGTCCTGGTGCTTGGCGTGGAAGGCGCGCAAGCGCGCTTCATCCGACGTTACCAGGGTCGGCGAGGTGAATTCGGAAAACTGCGCAATGGCCAGCTTTTCATTGTTGTCGCGGATGGCGGACGGCTTGTTGAAGACGCAGGCGCCCTGTTTTTCCGCCAGTTCCAGCAAATACGTGCCATACACGTACTCCATGTCGAACGGCGGGTCCTTGCGCTCGATGATGGCGTCCAGGGCCGACAAACGCACTTCCTCGGTGGAGACGACCTTGTACCAGTCGTGTTCGTCACCGGTCAGCTCGATGTGCTTTACCAGTGCCGTGACGATGCCCTCTTCCAGCGCCATGTCCTTCTGCTCGAAGGCGTACACGGCGTGGCCGCGCTTGGCAGCCTCGCGCATCATGGCGAAGGTGGAATCTTTGTAAGTCTTGAAGCCTGCCAGCGGGTCGGCAAGGAATGCAATTTTCATGGTGCGTCCAATCGGGGAGCCTGGATAAGGAATGCTTGATTCTAGCCGAGATCGCCAGGCGCGGTAGTCACCGCGCTTGGCAAGCGGCAGGGGTAGATCAATACACCTCGGGATTCGGGTCCGTGCGCTCCATTTCCAGCGACGCGGCCAGCAAGGCCAGGCGCGCCACCACGCCGTACACATAGAAGCGGTTCGGCGCGGCAGTGCCCGGCTTGGCCTTCAAGTCCGGCACCGCATGCTGCTGGGCAAACGCCAGCGGCACGTACTGCGAACCGGGCGCGTTCAGGTTCTGGTCCACGCCCCGCTCCGCGTGCACGCGGTAAAAACCGCCCACCACATAGCGGTCGATCATGTAGACGACGGGCTCGGCCACGGCATCCTTGATGCTTTCAAAGGTCGGCACGCCTTCCTGGATGATCACGTCGGTTACCAGCTGGCCATCCTTGACGATCGACATTTTTTCGCGCTGCTTGCGCGACAGGTCGCGCACTTCGCTGGCGTCGCGCACCGTCATGATGCCCGTGCCATACGTGCCCGCATCGGGCTTGACGATGACAAACGGCTTTTCCTTGATGCCGTATTCCTTGTATTTCTTGCGGATCTTGGCCAGCAGCACGTCGACGCTGGCGGCCAGCGCATCTTCGCCCTCGCCTTCCTGGAAATTGACGTCGCTGCACTTGGCGTGGAAGGGATTGAGCATCCACGGATCGACATCGATCATCTTGCCGAATTTTTTCACCACTTCATCGTAGGCCGTGTAGTGGTTGCTCTTGCGGCGCAAGGCCCAACCCGCGTGCAAAGGCGGCAGCAAGCTTTGCTCATGAATATTTTGCAAGATATCGGGTATGCCGTCCGACAAATCGTTATTCAGCAAGATCGTGCACGGGTCGAAATCCTTCAAGCCCAGGCGGCGGCCGTTGTTCAGGCGCACGAGGGGCTCGATGACGAGCATGTTGCCATCTGACAACGCCAATGGCGTCGGCTGGGTGATCTCGGGCGACCATGAGCCCAGGCGCACGTGCAGGCCCGTCTGGCGGAAGATCTGCATCAGGCGCGCCACGTTTTGCAGGTATTGCGGCGTGGTATTGTGCAATTCCGGCACCATCAGCAGGTTGCGGGCGTCCGGACAATATTTGTCGATGGCGGCCATGGCCGCCTGCACGGACAAGGGCAGCATTTCCGTGGCCAGGTTATGAAAACCGCCAGGGAACAGATTGGTATCGACTGGCGCCAGCTTGTAGCCCGCGTTACGCAAGTCTACCGAGCAATAAAAGGGCGGCGTATGTTCTTGCCACTCCATGCGAAACCAGCGCTCAATGGCCGGCGTCGCGGCCAGAATCTTTTTTTCGAGGTCGAGCAGCGGTCCGGTCAGGGCCGTGACGAGATGGGGAACCATAGTTACATCCTTAAATTATGTGCAGTATTCAAAAAAGCACACAGAACTGCCGACTATATTACCGTGTAAGTACCCCAAATCGGGGCAAAAGCCTTGTTTTAAAGACCTTTTCCATTCCCACAACGAAAAAAAGGCACCTCAACGAGGCGCCTTTTCCAGCCAGACATGCCGCGCCGGGGCGCTGGCATGCCATATTGCCATCATTTAACCATGATATGCCTGCTCGCCATGGCTGGTGATATCGAGGCCTTCGCGCTCTTCTTCTTCCGGTACGCGCAGGCCGATGACGATGTCGACCAGTTTATAGGCGATGACGGAGACCACGGCCGACCAGATGATGGTGGTACCGACCGCTTGCGCCTGCACCCACACCTGATGGCCGATCGAGTACGGGTCAGCCGACATCTTGTTGGTGACATAGTCGAAGATGCCTTGACCGCCCAGTTGTGGTGCAGCAAACACACCCGTCAGCAAGGCACCCAGGATGCCGCCCACGCCATGCACGCCGAACACGTCGAGCGAATCATCGGCGCCGATCAGGCGTTTCAGGCCATTCACACCCCACAGGCAGATGACACCGGCCAGCAAGCCGATGACCAGGCCGCCCATCGGGCCGACAAAGCCGGCTGCCGGGGTGATCGCCACCAGGCCGGCCACGGCGCCGGACGCGCCACCGAGCATGGATGGCTTGCCTTTGCTGATCCACTCGCCAAATACCCACGACAGGGTGGCGGCGGCAGTGGCCAGCAAGGTGTTGACGAAAGCCAATGCCGCCACATCGCCCGCTTCCAGCGAGGAACCGGCATTGAAACCGAACCAGCCCACCCACAGCAGCGACGCACCGATCATGGTCATCGTCAGCGAGTGCGGCGCCATCGATTCGCGGCCGTAGCCGACGCGCTTGCCGATCATGACGGCGCCTACCAGGCCGGCAACGGCGGCGTTGATGTGCACCACGGTGCCGCCGGCGAAGTCCAGCGCGCCTTTTTGCCAGATCCAGCCAGCCTTCAGGGCTTCGCTGGCCGAGGTGGCGGCGTTGGTGATCAGGTCAGGACCGGTCCAGAACCACACCATGTGGGCCGCTGGCAGGTAGGCAAACGTGAACCACAGCACGACGAAGGCCAGCACGGCGGCAAACTTGGCGCGCTCGGCAAAGGCGCCGACGATCAGCGCGCAGGTGATGGCGGCAAACGTGCCCTGGAAAGCCACGAAGACGAACTCGGGAATGACGACGCCCTTGCTGAAGGTGGCGGCGGCGGCAAACGTGCCCTTGGCCGGATCCCAGATACCGTTCAGGAACAGGCGGTCTAAGCCACCGAAGAAGGCGGTTTTTTCCGTGAAGGCGATCGAGTAGCCGTAGATGCACCACAGCACGATGACCAGCGCGAACACCATGAACACTTGCATCAGCACCGACAGCATGTTCTTCGAACGCACCAGGCCGCCGTAGAACAGGGCCAGGCCGGGGATGGTCATCAAGATCACCAGCAAGGTGCTGATCATCATGAAGCTGGTATCGCCCTTGTTGGCGACGGGCGCGGCGACTGGCGCAGCAGCGGCCGGGGCCGGAGCGGCGGCAGCGGGCGCGACGTCAGGCACCGGCGTCACGGCGGCGGCGGCGACGGCCGTGGTCGTGGCCGCCTCCGTCTTGGCGGGCGCATCGGCAAAGCTTGGCGTGGCGACGCCAAACGCACACAGGCAGGCTATCCCGGCGAGCAATTTTGTTATATTTTTATGCATCAATATTCCCCTTAGAGCGCTTCGTTGCCGGTTTCACCGGTACGGATGCGGATGACCTGTTCCAGGTTGTAGACGAAAATCTTGCCATCACCGATTTTGCCGGTACGCGCAGCACCTTCGATCGCTTCGATGGCCTGGTCGACAATGGCGTCATCGACGGCCGCTTCAATCTTGGTCTTTGGCAAGAAATCGACGACATACTCGGCGCCACGGTAGAGTTCCGTGTGACCTTTCTGGCGACCGAAACCTTTCACTTCGGTGACGGTAATGCCTTGCACATTGATAGCCGACAAGGCTTCACGCACTTCGTCCAGTTTGAACGGTTTAATGATTGCTGTAATCATTTTCATGGCATTCTCGCTTAAAAGGTTTTGGACACGGTCAGTACGAGGCCGCTTTTCGCCAGGTTCTTGCCATTCGGCGCCAGCGACGTGATATTGGCTTTGACGTAGGCAAGGGCAACGGTTGCCATGCCGAAATCCTTGGTGACACCGAGCTTGTAATCGGTGTAGCTGAGGGAATCGTTGTGCGCGACCTTCTGGCGGCCCACATGCAGGTTCAGCAGATAACCTTCGTACATATCGATATTCGCGCCCACATCGAGGTAGCCGCTGTTCTTGCTGTCGGCGACACCAAACAGATTGGTCGTCGAGTGCGAGTACTTGATATAGGCAGGGCCGTAGCCAAGTTGGCCATACAGCTCGAAAGTGTTGGCATTGGTGCTCAGTCCATTCGAGGGATAGAAATAGTACAGGCCGCCCACGTCATAGGTAAAATCCTTGCTGATCTCGCCCCGCTTGCCGCCGTAGATATCCCATTCCAGATTGGTATCGCCGCCGCCATCCTTGATCCATTTGATGCTCGACAACCAGGTGCCCACATACAGGCCCGTCGGATTGTGGGTATAGTCGGCACCACCGCTGATGGCTGGGTCAAGACGGCTTTGCGAGACGCCACGGTAGCGGTAGTCGGTGGTCAATGCCACGTTGTAGCTCACCACGTTATCAGGTACGGCTTCGGCAGCAGCAGGCGCTGCCGCTGCATCCTGGGCCATGGCGCTACCGCACACGGCGGTCATGGCCAGCGTCAACGCTGCTACTAAAGTCATGTTCTTGGAGAGATTCTTCATGGCGATTTCCTTTTATTGAACTTTTAAAGCGGTTGAGGTTTAAAATCTTGGCTGGAGATCACAAAGCGTTCATACCTTCTTTAGCAGAATACGTGCCAGCTCTCTTGCCATCTTGATAGGTGCATTTCCGTCCATACATACCCGGCAAGCCGCCAGGACTGCGGATACGGGCTGCTGAAGCACAATGGACCGCCCAGTTTCGCACCAGATTAACGCCGCTGTGCACCGCAATGGTGCGATGCACAGGCCGCACCATAAAAGGACTGACCATGGACATGAATACCTTCTTTAACGACTTGCAAGGCAAGATCCATCAAGCCATCGAAAACTCGCCGGCCAAGGATATCGAGAAAAACGTGAAATCGATGATGACCCAGGGCTTCGCCCGTCTCGATCTCGTCACGCGCGAGGAATTCGATATCCAGGCGCAAGTGCTGGCCAAGACCCGCGCCAAGCTGGACGCACTGGAATTGCGCCTGATCGAACTGGAAACGCGCCTGAACGACCCAAAGGCATAAAGTACCGCCAGCAAGGTCGCGTTATACACGGCCTTGCTGGCATATCTCAAGCCTGACGGCGCTTCAAGCGCTAGACTGATCCTGACCGCGCTCGCGCCACAGGGGAGTCTGATGAGTCTGGCCGTCCTGAAAAGCCGCGCCCTGGCCGGCATGGAGGCACCCGAGGTAAGTGTCGAAGTCCACCTTGCCAATGGCTTGCCCTCGTTTACGATAGTCGGCCTGCCGGATACGGAAGTGAAGGAATCGCGCGACCGCGTCCGCGCCGCGCTGCAAAACTGCGGCTTTGAGATGCCGGCGCGGCGCATTACGGCCAATCTGGCGCCGGCGGACCTGCCCAAGGAATCGGGCCGCTTCGACTTGCCCATTGCGCTGGGCATCCTGGCCGCCTCCGGCCAGTTGCCAGATGAGCAATTACACCACTACGAATTCGCGGGCGAACTGTCGCTGTCGGGCCAGCTACGTCCCATCCGTGGCGCACTGGCCATGACCTTTGCCATGCAGCGCAGCCAATCGGGCACGCCACGCGCCTTCATCCTGCCGCAAGCGAACGCGGACGAAGCGTCGCTGGTCAGCGATGCCTGCATCTATCCCGCCCACAGCCTGCTCGAGGTCTGCGCGCATTTTGCCGCGCGCTCCAGCCAGACGGCCCTGCAACGCCATCAGCCCGTGCTGGCAGCGCAGGTTTTTGCATATCCCGACTTTGCCGATGTGCAGGGGCAGCAGCAGGCGCGACGCGCACTGGAGGTGGCGGCTGCGGGCGGTCATAACGTCTTGATGGTAGGGCCGCCGGGCGCGGGCAAGACCATGCTGGCCAGCCGCTTTCCCGGCGTGCTGCCGCCCATGAGCGATGCAGAGGCGCTGGAATCGGCCGCCGTGCATTCGCTGGCCGGCCACTTCAAGGTGGAACACTGGAAACGCCGCCCCTATCGTGCCCCGCACCAGACGGCGTCCGGCGTGGCCCTGGTGGGCGGCGGCAACGTGCCGCGCCCGGGAGAAATCTCGCTGGCACACTGCGGTGTGTTGTTTCTCGATGAAATCGCCGAATTCCAGCGCCGGGTCCTCGATGTCTTGCGCCAACCCATGGAATCGGGCGTCATCAGCATTTCGCGTGCGGCCCGTCAGGCCGAGTTTCCTGCCCGCTTTCAGTTGATCGCCGCCATGAATCCCTGCCCGTGCGGCTATCTGGGCCACGCTTCCGGCCGTTGCCGCTGTACGCCCGACGCCGTGCTGCGCTATCACAGTCGCCTGTCCGGCCCGCTGCTCGACCGTATCGACCTGCAAATCGAAGTTGCCGCCATGCCACCGGCGGCGCTGGGGCGGCACGCAGGCGCCGGCGAAAGCACGCAAGCCATCGCCACGCGGGTAGCGGCAGCCTTTGTCCTGCAACTGGCACGCCAGGGGAAAGCGAACCAGCACCTGAGCAGCACGGAAATCGAACAGCATTGTCGCCTGGAGCCACATGGCGAACAGTTGTTGCATGGCGCCATGGCGCGCCTGCACTGGTCGGCGCGCACCTACCACCGGGTACTGCGCGTGGCGCGCAGCATCGCCGACCTGGCAGGCAGCCCCGCGATCACGCAGCCGCATGTCGCCGAAGCGATCCAGTACCGGCGCGTACTGCGTGAAGTATAAAACGACCTGTGAAAGCCACACGTGCGCGATTGCGCGTGATTGGCGGCACTGCTACCATCTGCTGATGAAAAAACCATCACTTGCCCTCTCGCTGGCTACGCTCGCGGCCGCCAGCATCCTGTCCGCCTGCAGTCCGAAATTCGACTGGCGCGACTATCGCAGCCCCGACGCCCAGTTCACGGCCCTGTTTCCAGGCAAGCCGGCCGTGCTGACGCGCGAGATCGATCTCGATGGCAAGAAAGTCAGCCTGACCATGACGGCGAGCGAGGTTGATGGCAATACCTTCGCCATCGGCAGTGCCGTGCTCGACAGTGCGGAACAGGCGCAAGCGGCCCTGCCCGCCATGCAAACCGCCCTGTTGAAAAATATCAACGGCACTGTGCGCAGCGAAAAGTCCGCATCGGCAGCCAGCAGCACGGCTGCCGGAATACATCAGCGCAGTTCGCTCAGCATCGAGGCCAGCGGCACGCAGCAAGGCAAGCCTGTGGTGCTGGTCGGCCGTTTTGTGGCACAGGACAAGCACATCTTCCAGATCATCATTCTCGGTGAAGAGCGCAAGCTGTCGCGTGACACCATCGACACCTTCATGGACTCGGTGAAACTGGATTGAGACTTAACGATCGCTTAAACAGGCAGCTTCCTGGAACAGCCGCCCTTGTAAATACGTGCGTTGTCCAACAGATGTGGATATCCAGCTTGCAAATGTGCAATCCGTGCAATCGGACAGCCTGTGCGATATTTCAAGTCGTGATATTGTTTCGACACTAACAACAAGTTTCAGAAAGCGCTTATGTTGATCTCATTCAAATCCAAATCCTCCCCAGAAGTGCTGATGTACCAGGAACATGCCCAGCGTATCCTCGACATCCTGCACAAGAACCCCACGCGCGGCGTCATCACGCCAACGGAAGCGGGCGATGCCCTGGCCCTGCTGGAAAAAGAAGTCGCGGAAAGCAAATTACATCCGGAAAACGACATCGAGCACGATACACATACGCCGGAAACGCTGGAAGATGGCGAATCGGGCGCACATGCGCGCGCGCAAAAAGTACATTTTTCGCAGCGCGCCTATCCCTTGATGGAGATGCTGCGTTCGGCCAAGGCGGAAGGTGAAAGCATCACCTGGGGCATCTGATCCGATGAATGTTGCAGACGAAAAAAAACCCCGCACCTAGCGGGGTTTTTTTATATAACAAGCCTGACGATAACCTACTTTCACACTGGTTGCAGCACTATCATCGGCGCAAAGTTGTTTCACGGTCCTGTTCGGGATGGGAAGGGGTGGGACCAACTTGCTATGGTCATCAG